>NZ_CP079194.1:1807500-3007500 GCF_019297855.1 Gymnodinialimonas ceratoperidinii | reverse complement strand
TGCTCGACGACATCGACCGTCGCCTCCTGCGCCACCTGCAGGCCGACCCCGCGCAATCCGTCGGTGATCTGGCCGAAGCCTCCCGCATTCCGCTCGCCAGCGCCTACAAGCGGCTGGAGAAGCTGCAGACCATCGGCATCCTGCGCGGACAGCGCGCGGTGATCGACTGGCGCGCGCTCGGCTTCGAGGTGGAGGTCTCGCTCCGCATCACCATCGACAAGACAAACCCCCGCGCCTTCGACGAATTCCTCGCCGCCGCCCGCGAGGTGCCCGAGGTGATCGAGATCCAGACCTTCCTTGGCCGTGTCGATGCGCGCCTCAAGGTGATCGCCCGCGACCTCCCTGCCTATCAGCAAGTCTACCGAAACCGCATCCTGACCCTGCCGCACATGGCCGATATCGAGGCGCTGATGCAGGTCGCCACCCTGAAAAACGCGATGAGCTACCCGCTATGATCGATCTTGACGACACCGACATGGAGATCCTGCGCCTGCTGTCGCGCGACGCCACCCTCAAGGCCTCCGAAGTCGGGCGTCGCGTGGGCCTCAGCCAGCCGGCCGCATGGCGGCGGATCAAGCGGCTGACGGAGTCGGGCGTGATCGCGGGGCGCAGGCTCGATCTCGACGCGGCCGCGATCGGCTTCGGCGTGACCGTCTTTCTCGGCGTGAAACTCGCCACCAAGTCCCGCGTCAGCCTCGAGGATTTCGAGCGCGCGATCACCGCCATCCCCGAGGTGCAGACGGTGGAGCATGTCCTCGGCCTCTATGACTACCGCCTCCGTGTCGTTGCTCGCGATCTGGCGGATTTCGAGCGCGTCCTGCGCCGCCGGATCATGACGCTTCCCTCCGTCGGCAACGTCGAGGCGAATGTCCTGCTGTCCGAAGAACAGCGCCCGGGGCCGCTTTAAGCCCTGCCTTCCCCGGGGTTTACCCCACCGCGCCGCCGCCCTATCCATACGGCAAACGGAGGAATGCCCATGAACGCCCTGCTCGACGATATCGATCCCGATGGCCTGCTGGAATACTCGGTCGTCTTCACCGACCGCTCGCTCAACCACATGTCCGCCAGCTTCCAGAAGGTGATGACGGACATCTCCGCCATGCTCAAAGAGGTCTATAACGCCGATGCCGTGGCCCTCGTGCCCGGCGGCGGCTCCTTCGGGATGGAGGCAGTCGCCCGCCAGTTCGCGCAGGGCACCGACGTTCTGGTGGTGCGCAACGGCTGGTTCTCCTTCCGCTGGTCGCAGATCCTCGACGCAGGCGGTTTCGCAGGCGAGGTCACCGTGATGAAGGCGCGCCCTTCGGGCAATGCGCCCCATTCTCCCTATGCGCCGGCGCCGATCGAAGAGGTCACCGCCAAGATCCGTGAGTCCAAGCCCGGCATCGTCTTCGCTCCTCACGTGGAAACCTCGGCCGGCGTGATCCTGCCCGACGATTACATCAAGGCGCTCGCCGAAGCCGCCCACGACGTCGGCGCGCTGATGGTGCTCGATTGCATCGCCTCGGGCTGCGTCTGGGTCGACATGCAGGAAACCGGCGTCGACGTGCTGCTCTCCGCGCCGCAAAAAGGCTGGTCGGCGCAGCCTTGTGCCGGCCTCGTGATGATGTCCGACCGCGCGCTCGCGCGGATGGAGGAAACCACCTCGAACTCCTTCGCGGGCGACCTCAAGGCCTGGCACAAGATCATGCTGGCCTACGAGAACGGCGGCCACGCCTACCTCGCCACTATGCCGACCGACGCCCTGCGGGTGTTCCGCGACACGATGCAGGAAACCCGCGATTACGGTTTTGAGAAGCTGAAGGACGCCCAGTGGAAACTCGGCAACGGCGCCCGCGCCATGCTGAAGGAAAAGGGCATCCAGTCGGTCGCCGCCGAAGGGTTCGGCGCCCCGGGCGTGGTCGTCAGCTACACCGATGACCCCGAGATCAAATCCGGCGCCAAGTTCGCGGCGCTTGGCATGCAGATTGCCGCCGGTGTCCCGCTCGCCGTCGATGAGCCTGCCGATTTCATGACCTTCCGCCTCGGTCTGTTCGGCCTCGACAAACTCTACGACGTCGACGCCGCATTGGAGCGCCTGCAAAAGGCGCTGGATCAGGTCTACCCGTAACGCCGCTTCCGGTGAAGCAGGGCACGACGCCTCTGCTTCACCTTTTCAAAAATACGGAAAATTCAGCCCGTCGCCCCAAGGCCCGCCCGCATGAGAAGGCGGCGCACGGGGGCCACGGCATAGAGCGCGTTCAGCGCCTGCAAGCGCATGTCGCGCAGCCCCTGCGCCTCGGCCATCGACGCCCGGTTCAAGGCGTCAATGCCCGTCACCCGCGCCGTCACCTCTAGCTGCCGCGCCCGCGCGTATCGGTCGAGACCGGCCGCCGCACCGGGATCGGCCGGGCGGTCCTGCGCGATGGCCAGAAGCGCCGCGATATCTCCAAGGCTCATGTTCAACCCCTGCGCGCCGATCGGTGGCACGACGTGGGCGGCCTCCGCAATGAGCGCCACCCGTTCGCCGGCCATGCGCTCCGCCACTTGGCTGATGATCGGCCAGACGGTGCGCCGCGAGGCGAGCTTCAAGGGCCCGTAGAGCCCCGCCGAACGCTCGGTCATCTCCGCCTCGAACGCGATCTCGGGCAGGGCGGCCAGCCGCGCGATTTCTGCCCCTCGGTCCATCCAGACGATGGCCGAGCAGGGCTGCCCGTTGTGATCGGGCAGGGGCACGAGGGTAAACGGCCCGCCGCTGCGATGAATTTCGGTCGAGACATTCCGGTGCGGCGCCCCGTGGGTCACCGCGAAGGCCAGCGCTTTCTGCCCGTACCGGGTCGTGCGCACATCGATGCCCATGGCCTCGCGCACCGGAGAGGCGCGGCCGTCAGCCGCCACGATCAGCTTCGCCCGCAGACGTCTGCCGTCGCTCAGGCTCACGCGGGTCTCTTTCTGCCGCGTCAGCACTGAGGCCGTGCCCACACCGGGCAGAAACTCGGCCCCCGGCAGCGTCGCGATATGCGCCACCATCTCGCGGCGCAGCAACCAGTTCGGCAGGTTCCACCCGAAAGGTTTGTCCGAGATATCGGCGGCATCGAAATCATGGCTGGCGCGCGCTTCCGCCTCTTCGCCGCCGGCATCCACGATCCGCATGACTTGCAGCGGCGTCGCATGGGGCGCGAGGTCGGGCCAGATGCCGATGTCGTCCAGAAATGCTTGGGCCGGTTGCAGAAACGCCGTCGTGCGCAGGTCTGCGCCGTCCGCGTCGCACAGGGTCACCGGCGGGGTCGGATCGGCGCAGAGGGTCGAGAACCCGGCCTGCGCGAAGGCAATCGTGGCCGCCAGCCCGGCCACGCCGCCGCCGGAGATGAAGATATCGATGTCTTGTACGTCACTCATCGCCAAGATGTAGGCCGCGCACCGCAGGGGGGAAAGCGGCGATGTGCCGCGCGCGCCGCCCTAGCCGGGCAGGTTCTGCAGAAAACCCGTCAGATCGTCCGTGCCGTGGTGGATAAAATCATCTTCCTCAGGCACCGGCGCGACATGGATCGTGGTCAGGCCAAGGCCGTGGGGCACGCGCAGGTTGCGGGCCTCATCCTCGAACATCGCGGCGCGGGTCGGCGTCAGCCCGACCTTCCCGAAGACGGTATCAAAGGCCTCGGCCGACGGCTTGGGATGATAATCCGCGTGTTCGACGCCGTAGATGGCGTCAAAAAGCCCATCGAGCCCGCGCGCGTGCGCCACGGCCTCGGCGTAGGGCGCGGTGCCGTTGGTGTAGACGATCTTGCGACCGGGCAGCGCCTTGATCGCCTCTGCCAGCGCGGGGTCTGGCGACAGGACCGAGAAATCAATGTTGTGCACGTCGAGCAGATAGGGATCGGGATCCACCCCGTGGTGCAGCATCAGCCCGGCCAGCGTCGTTCCATGGGCGAGATAGTATTCGCGGCGCAGCGCGTTCGCCTCGGCCAGCGTGACGCCAAGAACCTTGCAGACATAGGCCGCCATCTTGGCGTTCACCTGCGGAAACAGCGCCATGTCGGGCGGATAGAGCGTGTTGTCGAGGTCGAAGACCCAGGTTTCGATGTCGTGCAATTGTGCCATGGGCCGGGCTTAAGCGCGTGCAGGCGATGGCGCAAGCCACTGGACAGTATCCGGGCCGGCCCTTAGCTTCCGTGGCCTTGATAAAGGGACGATTTCGCAATGAGTGACGTGGGGCAGAAGGACGCCTATGCAATGATCCTCGAGGCGATCGACGGCGGCGTCTACCGCCCCGGATCGCGCTTGGTGGAAAGCGAGTTGGCCGAGCGCCTTGGCGTCAGCCGCACCCCGATCCGCGAGGCGTTGCAGCGGCTCGAGACGCAATCGCTCCTGTCGCGGGATGGCCGGTCGCTGATCGTGGCGTCCCTCGATCATGCCCAGATGGCAGAGCTTTACGTCGTGCGTCAGGAACTCGAGGGGCTTGCCGCGCGCCTTGCTGCGCAACATGCCGCGCAGGAAGAGATCGCGGTGCTCTACGATATGGTCGAGCAGGACCGCGCGCTGGTGGGCGATCCCGAAACCCTCGCCCGCGCCAATCGGCGCTTCCACCACCAGATCCACCTCGCCTCCCACAACCGCTACCTCGTGCAGCAGCTGGACCTCGTCTATCGCTCCATGGCGCTCATGGCGCGCACCTCGCTGGCCGCCGCCGGTCGCGGGGAAGACGCAATGGAGGAGCATGCCGCCATCGTCGACGCCATCGCCGCGCGTGATGGAGACCGCGCGGCCTCGGCCCTGAAGGCGCATCTGTCGACGGCCTTTCAGGTCCGTCTTCGCGAGGAAGCGCAGCGCAGTTGATCGTCCCCTGCGCGGACGGTCTCGTCCAGGTTCCCGAGCTTCGCCGCGCCGAAATTTCCATGGGTGGTCTTGGCCCAGAAGAACGGCCGCGCCATCAGCTCGAACAGCCCGATCCACGCGGCGATGGTGCCGAACAGGTAGTACGGCTCGACCAGCGGCGTGATCGGCCGGAGATGCCGCAGATGCGCCACACGGCAGGCGTAGATCGAAATCGCGACAGAGCCGAAAAGCCCCGTCAGCATGATGGTGGCCAGCACGCCATAGGCGAAGGGCGACATCACCACGTCCATCGGGTGCCAGACGCCGAAGGGCTTGAGCATGAAGCTCCATAACAGGGGCGCGGTAAGAAACCCCAGAACCGCGCCTCCGAACTGGATCTGCAGCCACCAGAACCGCCACGGGCCCAATTCCGCCCGCAGCACGGCCGGGCGGCGCATCGCGGCGCCCCAGGTCATCAGGTAGCCTTTCAGCCAGCGCGAGCGTTGCTTGATCCAGGGCAGGGCGGCGGCGTTGGCCTCTTCGAATGTCGTGGTCTCGACAATCTCGGTCGCATAGCCCGCGCGGGTCAGGCGCAGGCCAAGCTCCGCGTCCTCGGTCACGTTGTGCGCGTCCCAGGCGCCGACTTCCTCCAGCACGTTGCGGCGCAGGAAAACCGTGGTTCCGCCAAGGGGCACGACCAGTCCCATCCGCTGCACACCCGGCAGGAGCACGCGGAACCACGCGGCGTATTCGACGGTGAACAGACGGCTCAGCCAATTGTGCCGCGCGTTGTAGTAATCAAGCTGCCCCTGCAGGCAGGCCACCGTCGGAGGCACCTCGCCAAAGCGCTGGACGACGCGGCTAATCTGATCCGGCTCGGGTCGGTCTTCGGCATCATAGATGCCCACGATATCGCCGCGCGCGTAGTTCAGGGCGTAGTTCAGCGCCCGAGGCTTGGTCTGCGGGCTGCCGCTTGGCACGATGACCGCGCGCATCCACGCAGGCAGGCTCCGGCCGCGCAAGGCGGCGAGGGTCAGCGGATCATCCGCCTCCACCACAAGGATCACGTCGAGCCTCTCGCGCGGGTAGTTGATCCGCCGCAGCCGATCGACAAGCGCGCCTGCGACCTCCGGCTCACGCAGGAGCGGCACCAGAAGCGTGACCGTCGGCTGATGCAGGAAGCGCGGCTCGGACGAGGCAGCGGGGGGCGGACCCGTCGCGCCGCGCAGCGCCTGCGCGAAGGCCGAGAACTTCAGCGTGCAATTGGCCATGTAGATCAAGATCGAGAAGCCGATGAGCCCGACGACAAGCGCCTGAGGCACCAGCAGGTAGAGCGACACTAGGCACAGGGCGGCGGCGAGGATGTAGCGGCTTAGCGCATCACTGCGCCACGAGCGGCAGGAAATCCGCTCCGGCGCGCGTCCCTCGGCCGCGCGGGCGAGCGCCCCACCGTAGAGGACACGTTGCGCGTCGAGGATCTGCTGGCGCGCGGCCAGCACCGTGACGATGCGCTGGTCCTCCGGCATCAGCGCGTGGAGGTCCTGCAACCGGTCCGGTCGCGCCGTGGCCACCACAAGCGCGGAGCCGGCGTTTTTCCAGACCACCGCCTCCGCCGTGATCGCTGAACTCGCGGGGAGATGCTGCGCGAGGGTCGGGTCCGGCACATCGGTCGAGAGATCGGCGATGCCGACGCCATAGATCTGCGTCAGGGCCGAAAGCAGCTCCGCTTCGCTGATGATCCCGCGCGCGGTGAGGACCTGGCCGAGCGACAACTGCGTGCCGCGCATGGCGGCTTCGGCGGCATCGAGTTGCGCGTTATCCGCCAGCCCGCGGTCGACCAGCACGGACCGCAGGCGGGTCGGCTCGCCTGGTGTCTGATGGACGCTCTTCCGCAGGGGCGCGTCAGGCGTGGATACGGCAGGCGAAAGGGCCGCGTCCGAGGATGGGGCCTCGGAGTTCCTCTGGCTCGGGAGCCGGCTGACATGGGGCGCATCCCCGTCCACGAAATCGCAATCCTCTTGGTCAACGCCCTTAACGCGTGGACCAATTTCAGGCGAAACCGGTTAACATTTGGTAAACGCGCCGTTTTCGGCGCGGTGATGCGCTCAGGCCGGGGTCTTCACCCGCGCGTTCACCGCCTCGGCAAAACGCTCGAAGAGGTAGAAGCTGTCCTGCGGGCCGGGGCTCGCTTCGGGGTGGTGCTGGACCGAAAAGATCGGCTTGCCCTCGACCGCGATGCCACAGTTCGAGCCGTCGAAGAGGCTGACATGGGTCTCGGCCACACCTTCAGGGAGGGTCTGGCTGTCGACCGTAAAGCCGTGGTTCATCGAGGTGATCTCCACCTTGCCGGTGGTCAGGTCCTTGACCGGATGGTTCGCGCCGTGGTGGCCGTGGTTCATCTTCACGGTCTGCGCACCAAGGGCCAGGGCCAGCATCTGGTGGCCGAGACAGATCCCGAAGACCGGGATATCGGCTTCCAGCACGCCTTTGATCGTCGGCACGGCATATTCGCCCGTCGCCGCCGGATCGCCGGGGCCGTTCGACAAAAACACGCCGTCAGGCGATTGAGCCAGAACCTCTTCCGCCGTGGTCGAGGCGGGCATGACTGTCACATCCACGCCCGCGCTGGCAAGGCAGCGCAGGATGTTGCGCTTGGCGCCATAATCCAGCGCCACGACCTTGGGGGCGGGGCCTTCGCGCTTGGTGTAGCCGTCCGGCCAGGCCCACCGCATCTCGTCCCACCGATAGCTCTGGGCGCAGGTGACGTCCTTGGCAAGGTCGAGCCCCTCCAGCCCGGCAAACCCGCGGGCGGCGGCGACCATCGCCTCGATATCGAAGTTGCCTTCGGGATCATGGGCCAGCGCCACGTGGGGCGCGCCCTGCTGGCGGATCTCACGGGTCAGGCGCCGGGTATCGACGCCGCTGATGCCGACGCGGCCGGTGCGGGTCATCCAGTCGTCGAGATGGGACTGCGCGCGCCAGTTCGACGGATCGGTGATGTCCCACTTCACCACGATGCCTTCGGCGACGGGATCGGCGGTTTCGTCATCCTCGGGGTTGGTCCCGGTATTACCGATATGGGGGAAGGTGAAGGTCACGATCTGGCCGGCATAGGAGGGGTCGGTCATGATCTCCTGATACCCTGTCATCGCGGTGTTGAAGCAAAGCTCCGCCACGCGGATACCCGTGGCCCCGAACCCTTTTCCGTAGAAGATGGTGCCGTCGGCGAGGACAAGGCAGGCAGTGGGATGGTCAGACATGGGGAGGCTCCGGTAGCTGGCAGGGGGCGGGGCAAACTTTCGGTGGTTTAGGAGCGTGCCGAGGTGCGGTCAAGGTGCGCCTTGTTGTGGCGGGCCGGATCGCATACCTATCGCGCTCTGATTTACACATATGGGGTGCGACCATGGGTTTGCGAACCAAGATCACCGACGGAATCAAGGATGCGATGCGCGAGAAAGACACCGTGCGTCTTTCGACGCTGCGGCTCATCAACGCGGCGGTGAAGGACCAGGACATCGCCGGACGCGCCAAGGGGAACGTCGACGGTGTCAGCGATGCCGAGGTGCTGGCGATCATGGCGAAGATGGTCAAGCAGCGTCAGGAAAGCGCGCGCGTCTACGAGGAAGGCGGCCGTCTGGAACTGGCCGCACAGGAGCAGGCTGAAATCGCCGTGATCGAGGAGTACCTACCACGGCAACTATCCGAGGCCGAGGTCGCCAAGGCGGTCGATGCCGCGATCAAGGACGCCGGCGCGGAGAGCATCCGCGACATGGGCCGCGTGATGGGCGCGTTGAAGAGCAAATACGCGGGCCGGATGGACTTCGGCTCGGTCGGCCCCTTGGTCAAAGACCGCTTGGGCTGACAGCTTTGGCGGGGCTGCTCTCCCGGAGCAGCCTCGATGGCTCACGGGCCACGCGGGAGCTTCGGCCTGTCGGCACGTCTCGAGCCAGCGCCGCGACACGGCGCTTTATCACTCTCGCAGGCGGGCAGACCGACACCTTCGGTCATTCAGTCCCGCGCGTCACGGGTCACCAGCGGCACGCACAATTGGAACGGGGCGCAGAAGGTGCCCGGCTCCGGCATGGTGATCGTGGGCATGGTGATATCCTGCGCGAGCGCTGGTCCGGCGAGGCTGACGATGATGGCGGTGGTGGTAGCAAGACGGCGCATGATGCTCTCCTGTCGTTGATGAAAGATCATACCACATTCGCTGCTTTTTTGCGCCTCGGACTGCCCTGCCTCGAATAGTGAAGCAGTATCAACGCGGTCGCGGTGACGGCCCTCGAATGAGTGGCACGCAAGGGGTGAGTCGTTTTACATCGCACCACCGCGCATATCGGTGTCTGGATACGGGTCAGATACGTCCCTAGTTCCGCAAAGAGCCTTCCAACATGCGCTTCAACTCTTCGCGCTCCGAGGGCGTGAGGAAGGCCCCCAACTCGACCTCACGGGGGCCGCCTTGCAACGTCAGGTAGTTCGGCACCGGACCCGCCTTGGGGTGCAGCACCACGCGGACCCAATAGGGGTTTGCTTCCCAGACGCGGCGGGTGCGCTTGCGCTCGTGCCGCTCGACCCGGATCAGGTCCTGCCAGATCGCGACATCCTCGTAGAGGTCCATGTCCCGCCAAGAGCGTTGCAGTGCCGCCCAGATACCCCAGATCGCGAAGACGAGGAACGGCAGCAGCGCCCAGAAGACCGAGGTGCCGAGGATGCCCAGAAGCGGCATTGAGATCAGCCCCGCCGTCACCGCGATGAACCAGACGAACCCCTCGGGGGTGAGGCTCTTGTGGGGTGTCAGCCGCAATGACAGGCGCGGCTCTCCACGGCCAAGGGCCATGGTCTCGGGCATCGTGTCGGCGGGGGCTCGTTCGATGGGCATCGGAGAGGGGCTTTGCTGGTGAAAGGGGCTTGATCCCATTCTGCGCAAATAGACCGGCTGCGGGATGCGGCAAACGGCCTTGGGTGCGCCGCCGCATCGCAAGAAAAAAGGCGCCCCGGTCGGGGGCGCCTTTCAAGTTCAGACTACGCAAACAGCGCGTTAGTGATGTGGCTGCTTGTCCCACATCTCGCGCGTGGGCAGCTCCTCGAAGGTGTGCTCCGGGGGCGGGTTCGGCAGGGTCCACTCCAGCGTATCCGCGTGCTCGCCCCAATAGGCAGGCTGCGTCACCTTCTTGCCGGCGAAGAGCGTGTAGAACACGATGCCGATGAAGAAGAGGAACGAGGCGAAGGAGATGAACGCGCCGATCGACGAGACGTAGTTCCAGAGCGCGAAGGCGTCCGGGTAGTCGATGTAGCGGCGCGGCATGCCCTGACGGCCGAGGAAGTGCTGCGGGAAGAAGGTCAGGTTGGTGCCGATGAAGAACACCCAGAAGTGCAGCTGACCGGCCCACTCGGGGTACTGACGGCCCGACATCTTGCCAATCCAGTAGTAGACGGCGGCGAAGATGCCGAAGACGGCGCCGAGGCTCATCACGTAGTGGAAGTGCGCCACGACGTAGTAGGTGTCGTGATAGGCGCGGTCCACACCGGCTTGCGACAGGATGATGCCGGTCGTGCCGCCGAGGGTGAAGAGGAAGATGAAGCCAAGCGCGAACATCATCGGCGCCTTGAAGGTGATCGAGCCCATCCACATCGTTGCGATCCACGAGAAGATCTTGATGCCCGTGGGCACGGCGATCACCATGGTTGCGACCATGAAGTAGGCCTGCTGCGTCAGCGTCATGCCGACCGTGTACATGTGGTGCGCCCAGACGACGAAGCCCAGGCCGCCAATCGCCACGAGGGCGTAGACCATCGGCAGGTAGCCGAAGATCGGCTTGCGCGAGAAGGTCGAGACGATGTGAGAGATCACGCCGAAGGCGGGCAGGATCACGATGTACACCTCAGGGTGACCGAAGAACCAGAAGATGTGCTGGAACAGGATCGGGTCACCACCACCGGCAGGATCGAAGAAGGTCGTGCCGAAGTTGCGGTCGGTCAGCAGCATCGTGATGGCGCCGGCAAGAACGGGCAGCGACAGCAGAAGCAGCCATGCGGTGACGAAGACGGACCAGGCGAAGAGCGGCACCTTGTGCAGCGTCATGCCGGGGGCGCGCATGTTCAGGAAGGTGGTGATGAAGTTGATCGAGCCGAGGATCGACGAGGCACCCGAGACGTGGATGGCGAAGATCGCGAAGTCCACGGCGCGCGAGGTCTCGACCCCTTGCGCAGAGATCGGCGGGTAGAAGGTCCAGCCCGGACCCGCGCCGCCATCGATGGTGACCGAGCAGAACGCAAGGCCGGTACCGGCGACATACATCCAGTAGGACAGGTTGTTGAGACGCGGGAACGCCATGTCCGGCGCGCCGATCATCAGCGGCATGAAGTAGTTGCCGAAGCCCCCGAAAAGGGCCGGAATGACGACGAAGAACATCATCAGGACGCCGTGCCCGGTAATCAGGACGTTCCACATCTGGCCGTTGGGCGAGCATTGCTGCGACGCATCCGCGATCAGCCGCGCGCCTTCCTGGCACATCAACTGCACGCCGGGCTCCATCAGCTCCATCCGCATATACACGGTGAAGGCCACCGAGATCAGGCCCACGAAGCCTGCGGTGAACAGATAAAGGATCCCGATGTCCTTGTGGTTGGTCGACATGAACCACCGGGTGAAGAACCCCCGGTCGTCGTGATGCTCGTGCCCTGTGAGGGTGGCGTCTGCCATGTTCGTCTCCTGTTCGCGTCTTTAATGCGCGTCTATGTGCACGCACGGCGCCAGAATCTGGTGCCGAAACTCTTCGTCCTGAAAGAGGGTTTAGGCCGCACACCGGGATTGGGCAACGCGACATCTCGCGCGGGCGCGATTTTGTGGTGGGTAAAATTGGCGCAGGGCAGCGCGGCTCTGCCTTGCGAATAAGCGCGATCGGGCGGGTGAGAGCGGCCCGTGCCGTGCCCTCGGGCCGCCTCTGTCAGAGAACCACCAGCCCGAAGATCAGGCCGACCGCGATCAGCGCGGGCAGGATCGAGAGAAGCAACAAGATGCCGTCCCGCAAGAGCAGGCCCAAGCCGGTCAGAAGGACCGCCGCGCCAAGGAAGCTGGAGGTGAAGGGAATGAACTCCATCAGCGGCATCAGCACCCCGTAAAGGGCTGCAACGCATAGGAAAACGAGGCGCGAGGGCGGCTCGCTCAGCCATGTCAATCTCGAGGTCGCGCGGGCCTCCAGCCACTCCGCCACGCTATGGACCCGGTCCATCGCCGAGACGACACGCCCGGGCTTCACCTTCCGCCGTCTCAGGAAATCGGGCAGCCACAGCTTGTCGCGGCCCATCGCCGTCTGCGCGGCGCAGAGTGCGATCATCAGGCCCATCGATGTGGAGAACAGCGGGATGCCGGACAGCGGCGAGACCAGCAACAATCCCAGAAGCGTCATGATCGGTAGCAGGCCGCTCGCCCCGGCGCTCTGCACCATCTTGTCGACCTGTCCATCCTCTTCCTTCGCGGCCTCTGCCACGTCATCGGCGAGGTTCGAGAGGATCGGCTCGGGATCGGAGGCGGACGGCGCCGCGTCTTCCGTGGAATTTGATGCGTGCACTGTCATATCTGGGAAACAAGCCCGGCGCCGGGTTTGTTCCCCTCAGTCCGCGGGTTGGTCCTGAAAAACATTCACGAACTGCCGCTTCAGAGCGAGGTCCAGATCGGTGATCGTCACCGGCAGCCCCAGATCGACAAGGCTGGTGACGCCATGGCCGGAAATGCCGCAAGGAACGATGCCGTCGAAATGGCTCAGGTCCGGCTCCACGTTGATCGAGATGCCGTGGAAGCTGACCCATTTGCGCAGCCGCACACCGATGGCGGCGATCTTGTCCTCGCGCGGGCTGCCGTCGGGCAGGGGCGGCTTCTCGGGCCGCTCGATCCAGACACCGACACGCCCCTCGCGCACCGCACCCCGGATGTTGAACTCGTCCAGCGCCGCGATCACCCAAGCCTCCAGCTTCTGCACATAGGCGCGCACGTCCCGGCCGCGCTGGTTGAGATCGAGCATGACGTAGGCCACCCGCTGGCCGGGGCCGTGGTACGTATACTGCCCGCCGCGCCGGGTCTCGTAGACCGGGAAGCGGTCGGGATCCTTGAGGTCCTCGATCCGGGCCGAGGTGCCGGCGGTGTAGAGGGGCGGATGTTCCAGCAGCCAGACGGCCTCACCCGCCTCGCCCCGCGCGATCGCGTTGGCGCGCGCCTCCATCCGCTCCACCGCAAGCGGGTAGGGCACCGGGGCGTCCGAGGTGATCCATTCAACCATGAAACGTCTTTCATCATCCGTGCGTCAGGCACGGCGCATCAGGGTCTTGATATCGCGCCGGCGGCCCGGATTGTCACCCCCTCGCAGCATTCCGGGGCTCGAGCGGGCCGCAAAATCGCACGTGCAATCGCTCCGTCGGAGGCGTCGCCAAAGGAGGGGTAGGGGATTCCCGCCTGAGAGAATCGGCCTCCCATGGGGTATATTGATCCCCGAGAGAGACACAATTTTCAGGTCTGCGGAGTTTTTTGTTATGTTTGCCAAGTATTTGATGACATCTTCCCTTGTCGCGGCCATCGCGCTCACCCCGATTGCTTCGGCGCCGGCACAGGCTCAAGACGCCCGCGAGATCATCGGCGGCCTGCTTCTGGGCGGCGCGATCGGCGTGGCCATCGGCGCGGCAACGCAGCCGCAGCCCCCGCGCGTCGTACAGCCGCAACCCGTCGCACCGCCGCCCACCGCACAGCCGCCGCGCCAGACACAACCGCGCGCGCCACGTCCGACGCGCCCCGCGATCCCGGCAACCGAGGCAGGCCGTCAGGTCCAGACGGCGCTGAACTATTTCGGCTTCGACGCAGGCTTCGTCGATGGTCAAGTCGGCCCCGCAACCCGCAGCGCGGTCGAGCGGTTTCAGACTTTCCAGGGCTACCCCGTCAACGGCCGCTCCTTCCCCGAGGATCAGGCGCTGCACCTGATCAACGCCTACCGATGGGCCACCAACGGTGGCGCCGCGCAAACGGGTCTGAGCGAGCAGCCCCTCCTTCTGGCCTATGAGCGCGTGCTGGCCGGCGACACCGTGACCCCGGCAGGCGCTCCGAACAGCACCACCGTCATCGTGAACCCGGCCGCCACTACTGTCGTCGCCTCCGGTACCGAGACCCCTGTCACCACGGTCTCCGCGCAGCCGGGCGCGCCGGTCCCGAACCTGTTTGCCAATGCGGCCGCCACCCCCGCCCTGTCGGCGCGCTGCGATGCCGTGGCGCTGCAGGGGCAGGCCAACGGCGGCATGATGACCCTTGGCAACCTGTCCAACCCCGGTTTCGCACTGTCAGAGCAGTTCTGCACGGCCCGCGCCAGCGCGGTTAACCAAGGCCACGACCTGACCCAGGCGATCACCGGGCTCAGCTTTGCCGACATCACCGAGCAATGCGAAGGCTTCTCGGCCGCCGTCGCGCCGCAGACGACGCTGCTCACCTCCCTGACCCCGCTTCAGGCCATGGCCTCGGCCGAAGGCTTTGCCCGCGCGACCGGGATGCCCCAGGCCGAGCTGGCCGGAACCGCCCGCGTCTGCCTCGGCGTTGGATATGGCGTCGACGACATGGAGATGGCGCTGGGCGCGGCGCTGATGCTGGTCGCCACGAACGAGCCGGCCTACGGAGAGTTGATCGGCCACCACCTGCGTGAGGGTTTCGGCGTCGAATCGGATGAGGCGCTGGCGCAATCGTGGTTCGCCACATCGCTGGACGCGGTCGAGGCGGGCGCGCCTGCCGTCTTCAGCCCCACCGATGCCGGACGTCTTCCGCTGATCCGTCAGGCCGTTGCGATGAGCATCGGCGGCGCCCCTGTCCCGGTCCCCGCGGCAGCAAGCGTCGTGCAGGTCCCCTCCTTCAACATCACGCCGCAGCCCGCTCCGGCGCCGACCCCCGCGCCCGTCACCGTGCAGGCTCCGACGCCCGCCCCGATCACGGTCCCGACGCCCACGCCCGTCAACGGCACACCGTCAGGCAACGTCGAGGTGGAGCCGGAGATCGTCTTTGCGCCTCAGTCGGTTCTGCCAACCTTCCAGGTCAACCAGTAACTTTTGCACGCGAACCAAGCACAGACGGCGGGCCACCCGGGCCCGCCGTTTTCGCGCGAGCCTCCCTGCCGGGCGGGCAGCGACAAAAAAACCTCTCTCAGGCCCTCGCACCCCCTTCACAATGCCGATCCGAGCGGCTACAGACCGCGCACTACCTGATCACGTGCGCTCGTGGCGGAATTGGTAGACGCGCAGCGTTGAGGTCGCTGTGGGGTAACACCCGTGCGAGTTCGAGTCTCGCCGAGCGCACCATCTCTCTCCAGAATCCGATTTTCTGCCCCTTAGGCCCTCGGCGACACGAGTCGTGGTAAGTCGCTCGTGAGCCGCCTCTCAGAGCACCGGTCCGATGGTGGCGATGACGTTCTGCCAGATCCGCTTGTAATAGGGCCATTGCAGGACCTCGAAGAGGTCGATCTGGTGCGAGCCGGCGATGTAGTCGCGCTGCCTTTCGTGAACGCGCTCGGTCAGGGCGCTGTCTTGCAGCAGGATGTTGTTCTCGTAATTCAGGTCGAAGCTGCGCATGTCGAGGTTGGAGGAGCCGATCATCGTGATCTCCTCGTCCACGGTCAGCGTCTTCGCGTGCAAGAGCCCGCCGGTGAATTCGTGAAGGGCGCAGCCTGCCTCGAGCAGGCGGCGGTAGTAGCTGCGGCTTGCGGCTGCCACGATCAGGCTGTCGTTGCGGCGCGGAAAGATCAGCGTCACGCGGGTGCCGCGGTGCGCGGCGGCGCAGAGGGCCTCCACCAGCGTCGCATCGGGCACGAAATAGGGCGTCGAGATCGTCACGCTCTCGCGCGCCGTGGCAAGGGCGAGGGAGAAGAGCTGCGGCGTGCCGCCCTTGCGCTCGGTCGGGCCATCGGCAAACACCTGCGCGGGAAAACCGCCGGGGCGCGGCTCCGCGATCAGAGGGAAGCTCTCCACATCGTCGCCCGTGGCCGCGACCCAGTCGCTCGCGAAAAGGAGCTGATTCTGCGCCACGATCGGCCCCTCAAACCGCACCATGATATCGACCCAGGGGCCATATCTCCGTTTGGGACGAAACTCCGGATCCGCGGAGTTCCGGCTGCCGCAATAGGTGACGCGGCCGTCGATCACGGTGATCTTGCGGTGGTTGCGCAGGTCGATCCGGCTGGTGAGCAGCGTATGAAACGGGCGGTGCAGCGGGAAGGCCACGGCGAGTTGGACGCCCGCCTCCTCCATCGCGGTCCAGAGCGCGGAGCCGACGAGGCCTCGGGAGCCGAGCCCGTCGGTCATCGCGCGACAGGTCACGCCGCGCTTTGCGGCGCGGATCAGCGCCTCGGCCAGCGCGGTGCCGGTGTGGTCTTCGAGCCAGATGTAATAGAGCGCGTGGACGTGGTCAGTCGCGGCGTCAATGTCCGCGATCATGTGGCGCAGCGTGTCGTCCGGGTCGGCCATCAGCCGCGCGGTGTTGCCGGGGACGGGCTGGAACCCGTTCATCGAGGCGGCATAGCGAAAGAGCGGTTGGTAATCCTTGTGGATCAGGGTCGGCAGCGCCTCGGCATCGCCCAGATGGCGGCCGCCGATGGTCCTGATCTTCTCCTGCATCTTGCGGGCCTTGGACTTGCCCTTCTTCCCAAGATCGGCCTCGCCGAAGAGAAAGTAGATGACGCTGCCGAAGCCCGGCAGGATCACCAGCACGATGAACCACGCCAGCCGAGCGGTGGGGAGGAGATCATCGCGGAGCAGGATCCGCACCGAGAAGGCAATGACCACCGCGGTGTGGAGGTAGATGAGGTAGTTCATGCCGCAGGCTCGGGGAGGTTGAGGTCCACGACGATGGGCAGGTGATCGGAGGCGCGGCGGGCGAGCGACGACCGATGGACATAGGCGCGGCGCGGTTCGGGGAGGTTGCTGAGGATGAACCTGTCGAACGCGGCGTTGGGACGCGCGCTGTGATAGCTCTTGCCGGGCAGGATGATCTGGCAATCGGTGTTCAGGGCCGTCTGCATCGCATCCTTGGCGCGCCACATGTTGAAATCGCCGGCGACGACGACGGGGTGGGTCAGGTTCTGCAGGTAATCGCCCAGGGCCTCCAGTTGCAGGCGCCTTGTACGGGGATCGAGGCCGAGGTGGACACCGACGACTTCGAGGGCGGGCGTCTCGAGCTGGAGCGAGACAGCGCCGCGGGGTTCGAGGGAGGGGAGGACGACGCGGGTGGCGCGGCGAAACTGGGAGGGCTCGCGGTAGAGGATCGCGTTGCCGTGCCAGCCGTGGCTGTCGGGCCGGATCGAGACATCGGCGAGCTCGTAGCCCAGTTCCTTCTCAAGGTAATCGAGGTCGAGGACGCCCGCGCGGGTGCCGACCCGCTTGTCGCATTCCTGAAGCACGACGAGGTCGGCGTCGATCTCGGCGAGGACGTCGGCGATGCGCTCGGGGTCTCTTCTCCAGTCGAGGCCGACGGCTTTGCGGATGTTGTAGCTGGCGATGCGCATGGGGGATTATTGCAGGAGCAAGGCGGCCATTGCCAGTGGGCGTGGCCGGGGGCCGGAGGAGGGGGTGCGCAAGCTTGCACATGTCTTTAAGTCACTCATATCACACGATTTTCCAAAAATGCGATCCGTGAGAATGAAAAAGGCGACCCCGGTTTCCCGGGATCGCCCTTGGTTGATCGAGCCTAGGCTCAGAACTTGCCGAGGATCTTGTCCACGGTATCGCGGACTTCTTCCTTGGTGTTGCCGGTCTTCTGCTGGAGGACACCCTCCATCTGCTGGCGATCACCCTTGGCTTCTTCCAGATCGTCGTCGGTCAAGTCGCCATACGATTCACGGAGTTTGCCCTTGATCTCGGTCCATTTGCCTTCGATTTGGTCGCGGTTCATATCGGATCTCCTAATCCAGGGTGGGTAGAGAAGTCCGCCGCCTTAGTTGGAGGCGACTTCGGCGTCGTCGGGTGCTGTGATTTCGAGGCCGGGGACGGTGACCGTCTCTTCGGTGATCTCGACTTCGCCAACTTCGGCGTCGAACTCGGGCAGGTTGCCGCCATCGACGGTGACTTCAGGCAGCGCGGCCTCTTCCGTCTGGTCGATGTCGATCATGTAGATGCCTGCAACAAGCACGATGGCAGCGATGGCGATAGCAAGAATTGTTCCGGTTTTCATTTTGTAGTCTCCTATACATCTGTCTGGTGAACCGCTGGATCGACGATTCGGTTCCGACAAAAATTCCATTAATTTTCAGTATCTTACGATTTCAAACAAAAAAGGGTGGTCAGCCACGAGGTCAGGCCGACCACCCTTTTTCGGGTATCTGTGTCCGGTCGGCGCTACGAGCGCCCGTTCACGGCATTCACCACCAGCGAGATCACGAAGAGCGCGATGAAGATGAAGAACAGGATCTGTGCGATACCAGCAGAGGCGCCAGCAATTCCGCCGAACCCGAAGAGAGCGGCGATCAGAGCGACGACCAAGAAAATTACGGCCCAGCGAAGCATGGTTAGTCTCCTTTTAAGTTACGCTGGGATAACCCCCCGTTAACAAAAAAGGTTCCTTTTCGGACCTAGAAAATCTCCAGCCCGTGCAGCAGCGCGCTCAACTCCTCGCTCCGGAACGGCGCGCTCTGCCTGTAGATCCACTCGTGTCTGGCCAGTCCGGGGTCCTGCCCCGAGTCCAGAACCACGACCGGCGTGCCGCTGGCCTTCCACGTCGCGAACTGCGGCGCGCTTTGAAGAACGTCGGACTTCACCGAGGCGATCACGAGGCGCATCGGCGTGTCGGGCGCTTTCGACACATGGGTGCAGGAGCGGATGTCACCCGCGCCCGCTTGAGTGAGAATGTCGCGCAGATCCTCGATCACCAGAAGGTTCGAGTGAACCACGAGGCATGGAAGATGCGCAGCCGTGCAGGGTTCCGTGCCCGGCACACAGGAAGAAGGAAGCGTTTTGTTCATAATCACTTTTTTGCAGCATCGAAAACGATCCTGCATTAAACTAGGACACATCAGGGACAGGGAAATACAATGGTAATCGATTGCGGGCATTGTCCCTTGAGGAAGCGGGACGTTTTCGAGCCGCTGTCCGACGAAGAAGTTGAATTTATGCGCCGCTTCAAGATCGGCGAGCTGAAGGTCGACGCTGGTGCGACAGTGTTGATGGAAGGGTCCAACAGCCCGCAATTATTCAGTGTTCTCAGCGGTTTGGGGCTTCGCTACAAGCTGCTTCCCAATGGCCGCAGGCAGGTTGTGAACTTCGTTTTTCCCGGCAGTTTCCTGGGCCTTCAGGCCGGCGTCATGGGAGAGATGAAACACTCCGTGGAAGCGACCTCGGCCATGGTTTTATGCGTCTTCAACCGCACGGATTTGTGGAATTTTTTCAAACTGCAACCGACGCGGGCCTACGATCTGACCTGGCTGGCGGCGATGGAAGAGCATTTCATGGGCGAGGCGTTGACCTCGATCGGCCAGATGAACGCGATGCAGCGGATGTGTTGGGGCTTGATGCGCTATGCCACGCGCTGCTCGGATCTGGGGATCAACGACAGGGATCGCTACCCGTTTCCGTTCCGGCAACAGGATCTGGCCGACGCCTTGGGCCTGTCGCTGGTGCATACCAACAAGACCTTGATGAAGCTGCGCGAACAGGGCGACCTGTCGCTGGGGGATGGCGTGATGGTCCTGCATCATCCTGACCGCATGAAAGATCGGTCCCTGTTGCCTGTCGGCTCGCCCAACCGACGCCCGCTGATCTGAGGGTCCGCGCTGTGGGGACGTGAAAAAGCCCCGCCGGGGTGGGCGAGGCTTTTAGGAAATCGTGCGGGAATGTTGGTCAGTTCGTCTCTTCAGGCGTCTCGACCTCGGCCGCGGTGCCGGTCTCGGTTGCGGCGGGCGGGGCGCCGGCGGCCTGCTCATCCAGCGGCGTGCCGTCGTTGAGGAGCGCCCAGAGAATGAACAGACCCGCCGCGACGATGGCAATGATGATGCCCCAAAGGGCGGGCTTGTGCCGGCGTGCCTGGCGTTCGGTATTCGTGTTGGGTGCGGACATAGGTATTCTCCTCATCGGTTGAGGGCTAAACGCGCGGGGCAGGGCGAAAGTTCCCGCCCGCGTTGTCGGGGTGGCTCTGGCTTAGGCCTGGCCGGGTTGCGCGGCGCGTTGCGCATTGCGGCTCCGGGCGCGGTCTTCCGCCTCATCCTCGTCGGGCGCGTCGACCTCGTCCTTCACCTGACCCCAGGCCAGAAGCGCGAAGACCATGGTTCCGCCTACGACGTTGCCAGCCAGCACGGGCAGGAAGAAGCCAAGGATCGCGGGGGTGGCATCAAGCTCGTTCTGGACGACAAGGACCCACATTTCCACGGAGCCCGCGATGATATGGGTGAAATCGCCCGCCGCGATGAGCCACGTGAAGATCACCACGAGGATGACTTCGCCGCCGTTCTGGCTCGGCATCATCCAGACGATGGAGGCCACGAGAACGCCCGCGGGCACCGCCCGCATGAAGCCTTCGGAGGCGCTGAAGCCTGTGGCGTGGCGCGAGAGCTCGTTGATGCTCTCAAGCACCTCGGGCGAGATCCCCGAGGTCTGCGTCATGAAGGCCGCGGCAAGGAGGGCGCCGACCACGTTGGCGGTGAGCACGATGCTCCACAGGCGCACGACGGAGAGAACGCCCCGGCAGGAGCGTTCGGCGACGAGGGGCAGGATGGTGGAGATGGTGTTCTCGGTGAACAGCTGCATCCGGCCGAGGATCACCAGCAGGAAGCCCACGGAATAGCCGAGGTTTTCGAGCAGGAAGGTCCAGGGCGCATCGGGGAGGTAGGTGCGGAAGATCGCCTCGGCCAGCACCGAGAAGGAGATCAACACGCCCGCGGCCACGCCGGACCAGACGAGCGAGCGGGTGGGGCGCTCCAGCTCTTCCTCTCCATCACGTCGGATGACCTCGTAGATCAGTTTCGAGCTAAGGCGGGTTGCCTTACGAACGGCCATCTCTTCGCGCATGTGTACTTCCTTGAGTTCGCAGGGAAACGCGGTGGCGGGGATCTGGTTCCATAAAAAAATGCGGAACAACCCGAGGGATTGGCCGTTCTCTTCCCGAACCCACTGACCTCAGAGGAGACCTCCCATGACCGACACATTGAAAATCGTGCCGAGCGAAGATGACGTTGATACCGGCGTGCGCGACACCGCCGCCGTGGCGACGGGCCTTGCCGACGTGCTGGCCGACACCTACCGCCTGACGTTCAAGACCCACGCCTACCACTGGAACGTGACGGGTCCGGCGTTTTACTCGATCCACAAGCTGACCGAAGAGCAGTACGAGAACATGTTCTCTGCCGCCGACGAGCTGGCCGAGCGGATCCGGGCGCTGGGTGAACTGGCACCGACGCGGTTCGATGACATCATCGCACGCTCGCGCGTGGAGGACCTCGACGAGGTGCCTTCGGCCGGTGGCATGATCGAAGACCTTGCCAAGGATCACGAGAAACTGGCCCACCGCCTGCACGCGCTGGTGGAACTGTCCGGCGGTCAGAAAGACCCGGTGACCGAAGACCTCGCGACCGCGCGGAGCGCCTTCCACGAGCAGGCCGCATGGATGCTGCGTTCGATCATCGCGAACTGACGCGGGCTGAGACAGACAGCCAAGACACGAAAAAGCCCCGGTCCATTGGCCGGGGCTTTTGCTGTTGCTGGCGGAGGCCGGAGCCTCGGGTGATCAATCAGACCGCGATTTCGATGTGCTCGGACGAGGCGAAGAACATCGCCTGGCTGACGGCCGCGCGGACCTGATCCTCGGAGTAGGGCTTGGTGATCAGGAAGGCGGGTTCGGGACGCTCGCCGGTCAGCAGACGCTCGGGGAAGGCGGTGATGAAGATCACGGGGCGGTCGCCCAGTTCCTTCAGCAGCGCGTTGACCGCGTCGATGCCCGACGATTTGTCGGCCAGCTGGATGTCGGCGAGGATGAGGTCCGGAACCTTGGCTTTTCCCTTGGCAATGGCATCGTCGCGGGTCCGGGCGATATCCGTGACCTTGTGTCCCATATCCGACACGATCGACTTGAGGTCCATCGCGATGATGCCCTCGTCCTCGATGATGAGAATATCGCCGGTGACCATGTCACCCATCTCGGCACGGGCACGGCCGACGAGCTCTTCCGCCTCGCTCTGTTCCACGTTCATGATGCGGGCCAGCGCCTCGAAGGAAAATCCTTCGACCGAGTGCAACAAAAGCGCCTCTCGGGTGTTGGCAGTAAGTTGAGACAGACGCCACTGTGCCCTTAGTTCCAAGGGGCTGCTGTCGTCCGTGTCCTCGGCGGTAGGTGCGCCGGAGCTGGACCAGATGCCATGGAACACACGGAACAGACCGACCTTGGTGGAGGCATCCTCCGCCACCGTCGTGGGGTCTGTCACGATGGTTTCCAGCGTGGCCATGGCGTAGCGGTCTCCACTATCCTGCGCGCCGGTCAACGCCCGGGCGTAACGGCGCAAAAATGGCAGTTCGGAGACAAGTTCCGTGCTCAAATCTTGCGAGTCTTCAGTGGATGCCATGCTTATTTCCTCTCATGTGTATTTTATTGGGAACCTTTTCGGTGCTTAATGGTTCCCACCCAAGACAACTTTTATTTTGACACCGGTGAACCATGGATTCGAGTAGCAGTAAAAGCAAAGTGGAACAGCAGATCGATGAGAACCTGAAACGAGTCTACAACGATGCGATGAAAGACGAACTGCCTGATCGGTTCATGAACCTGATTGCTCAGCTCAAGGCTAAGGAAGGTGCTGTCTCCAATGGCAACTGATCCACGTGATGAGATCGTTGACCATCTGACTTCCCTCCGTGCATTTGCAAGATCCCTGACCCGCAGCACTGCTGCGGCCGATGATCTCGTGCAGGACACCGTGGTGAAGGCGTGGTCTAACATCGACAAGTTCCAACCGGGGACGAATATGCGGGCATGGTTGTTCACCATCCTGCGTAACACGTTCTACTCTTCTCATCGCAAACAAAAGCGCGAAGTGGAAGACGTGGACGGGGATATGGCCGAACGTCTGTCGGAGAAGCCGGCTCATGACGGTCGTCTGGCGTTGAAGGACTTTGCCGTCGCGTTCAAGCAGCTGCCTGCCGAACAGCGTGAATCGCTGCTTCTCGTCGGGGCCTCCGGGTTCTCGTACGAAGAGGCCGCGGACATGTGCGACTGTGCCGTTGGCACGATCAAGAGCCGGGTCAACCGGGCGCGCAAGCGTCTGAGCGAAATGCTCGACCTCGATGAAAACGACAAGTTGGAGCTGACGGACGCCGCAACTGTAGCGGTGGTGTCCGGACCCGCCGCAGCATGAGTAGAAGAGCCCGTTTGTGGAGTCGCGTCACGTCGCTGCAAGCGCGGCTGGCGCTGTTCCTCAGTTTATCCATCCTACCGCTTGGTTTCATCGCCGTCGTGCAGACCTCTGCCGTGGTGCGCGATGCCCGTGCGCTTGAGCAGCACGATATTCTCGCGCGGACGGCCCAGGCCGCGAGCGCGGAGAGCGCGCTGCTGCGCCGTGCCGATGGCGCGGCCTCGGCGTTGGGGGCCAGTGCGGCGGTGGTCGGGTCCGACAGCGCGCAATGCGACGCGATCATGGCGCGGTTCGTGGAACGCGCGCAGGCCTATGTCTATGCCAGCTTCACCGACGCCGAGGGCGAGCTTGCCTGTTCCTCGGAGGGGAACGAGGGCGTGAACTGGACCGAAGCGGAATGGCAGGACTTTGCGGAGCGCCCGCGTCCGGTGATCACGGTCGAGTTGGGCGAGGACAACGGAGAGCAATCGGTGATCGTGGCAACGGTGCCGGCCTTCGACCCGATCTCCATGGATCTGCTGGGGGCGGCATCGGTGGCGCTGCCCCACAGTCTGACGGACACCTTGCTGGCCGCGCAGGTCGAAGACGTGCAACTGGCGCTGATCGACGAGACGGGACAGGTCCTGTCCGCGGGCACGGGCATCACTGACATCGGCGTCTTCGAGACCCTGAGCATCACGCCGGAAGCGCTGGGCATGAACCCGCGCGGCATCACCTTCAACGTGCTCGACGACGAGGGCGTGCAGCGCCTTGCCGCACTGGTTCCGCTGATCGAGAACCGCGTCTACGTGCTGGGCCTTTGGGACGGCGAGGTCCAGAATTACTCGGTCTCGATCCTTGGCGCCTTCACGCCGCTGTTCCCCATCCTGATGTGGGCCACCGCCTTTATCGTCGGCTATCTTGCACTGAACCGGTTGGTGCTGCGGCACCTGCGCGTGATCCGCCGCCGCATGGCTGCTTTCACCTTCGACAACCCCGGCGCAGGGGTCGCGAACCTCGAAGATCCGCCGGCCGAGTTTTTGCAGATTGCCGATACCTACAACGGCATGATCGACCGCATGGTCGCGGACCGTGACGAGATGGAGGGCAACCTCGAAGAGAAAGAGCTGTTGCTGCGCGAAGTGCATCACCGGGTGAAGAACAACCTGCAGCTGATCGCCTCGATCCTGAACATGCAGATGCGCAACGTCTCGGACGATAGCGCCAAGCGCGTGCTGCGCCGTGTGCAGGACCGTGTGATGAGCCTCTCGACTATCCACAAGGCGCTTTATACCGACCAGTCGATGGTCCATGTGCGCGCCGACAAGCTGCTGGGTGAAGTGGTTCAGGCGGCGTTCAACGTGGGCGTGCCGCAGGGGGCGGATGTCACGACGGAGATGATCCTCGACCCGTTGGACCTTGATCCCGATCAGGCGGTGCCACTGGCGCTTCTGGCCAACGAGACGGTGACCAATGCGTTGAAATACATCGGCCGGCCCGAGAACGGCATGCCGCATCTGACGGTACGGCTGATCGCCGGCGCTGATCGGTTGGTGACGCTGCGGGTCGAGAACACGCTCGGCATGCCGCTGACCGACCATGTCGGCGGCGATGGCACCGGCTTGGGCGCGCGTCTGGTAGAGGCCTTCGTCGCGCAACTGGGCGGCGAGAGTGACGTAACGACGGAAAAAGATATGTACCGGTTTGAAACTTCTTTCACGGCATTCCCGTTGGAAGAGGATGAAACAGCGGGCGAAGAGGCGGATGAAACCGCCGGCGTCGCGCAAACCGGGTAACATGATAATGACAACCACAGACAAAGCTGAACGTCCGATCACCGATCTGGACGTTTATTTTTCCGCCAGTGAGGCATTTCCGGCGTTCGAGAAGCTGTGTCTTGGAGCGAAACGCAACATCATCGGCTGCTTCAGGGTCTTCGACACCGCCACGCCCCTGCGCAGCGCGGAGGGGCGCGAGATCGGGGAGACGTGGTTCGACCTGTTGCTGCATGTGCTCAACCGCGGCGTTGCGATCGATCTGACGGTCAGCGACTTCGACCCGATCGTGGCGACGGACGAACATCGCCGGTCGTGGCGCACGGCGCGGCAGCTCGCGGCTCTCGATGAGCTGTCGGGCAATGCCTGCCTGACGTTCCGGATCGCGATGCATCCCGCGCGGGTGGGGTACCTGCCGCGGCGGGCGTTGAAGGGGATGGTGGCGGCCGAGCTGGAGGCGCGGGAGCCCGATCCGCTGACGCCGGGCCTGCACGGGCTGGAGCCGTCCGACGACCTGCCGCTGCGGCCCGCGACCCATCACCAGAAGATCGCCGTGATCGACGAGGAAGTCGTCTACGTGGGCGGGCTCGACCTGAACGAGCGGCGCTACGACACCTGGGACCACGATCAATCCGCCGAGCAGACCTGGCAGGATATCCAGGCCGTGGCCCGTGGCCCCGTGGTGGCTGCGGCTGTCGCGCATCTCAAGAGCTTCCGGGCGGTCACGGCGGGCGAAGCCGATCCGGTGCCGCAGGCCCCCGGTTTCCTGCGCACGATGTCGTGCCGGCGCCAGCAGGACCTGACCTATATCTCGCCCCGTTCATTGGTGACCGAGCTGGAGGAAATGCACCTTGCCGCCGTGGCGCGGGCCAAGGGGCTGGTCTACCTCGAGACGCAGTTTTTCCGCCACGCGCCGCTGGCGCAGGCGCTGGTGGATGCCGCCAACCAGAACGAGAACTTCGCCTGCATCCTCGTCATCCCCGCCGCGCCGGAGGACCGGGCGTTCAACGGCAACGACCGCGAGGATGCCATGAAGGCCGCGCAGATGCAGGTGAAGGCGCTGGGGATCCTGACCAAGGGTCTGGGCGAGCGTCTGGCATTGGCCGCGCCCGCGCAGCCGCGTCAGGCGGTGGAGGTGCCGGAGACGGCGGTGATCCATGGCGCGCCGCTGATCTACGTGCATTCCAAGCTGTCGCTGTTCGGTCCGGACGAGGCGATCATCTCCTCGGCGAACCTCAACGGGCGCAGCTTCAAGTGGGACACCGAGGTCGGGCTGCACCTGACCGAGCGCGAGATGGTCGAACCTCTCTGGGACCGCGCCCTGCGCCATTGGCTGCGCGACGATGTGCCGGATCTGAACGCCTCGCCGGTGGAGGTTGTGGCACATCTCAACGCGCTTCTGGCCGAGAATGCGGCCGCCGCGCCGCAGGAACGGAGCCATTTCCTGCTGCCCTTCGATCACAGCGACCAGTTGCAGCTGGCGCGTCCGGTGCCTTTCATTCCGGACGAAATGGTCTGAACTGCTGTCCGGGCCAGAGCGCCCGGTCGGGCCGCCTCAAGTCCAGCCCCATCAGCACGCCATCACGCACCTCGGCAGCGCATCGCAGCGCCGCCCATCTCGGGCGCGCGGCGATGGAACCTTGCCCTGTCGCGTGACGTTCCCTCTGTAACGTAAGGGAATGCAATGATGGCTGTGACATCCGACCTCAAACATACCGCCGAGGCGAGCGACGCCGTGGCCCGCATCGCCACTGATGTGGCCGATGTCTGCGATGGCTACGTCGTGATGGCGGGGCGGGCCGATGAGGACCTCAAACCCATCGTCCAGCGGCTCTACACGATGCATGCGACCCATCTGGGCGCGCTCAAGGCGCATCTGGCGAGCATGGGCGGCGAGCCGGCAGAGGCCGGCTCTCCCATGGGCAAGATCTATCAGGCGATGGCCGCCGTGCGCGGCTGGATCGGGAAACTGGACCTCTCGGCGCTGCCCCAGATCATCGATGGAGAGCAGGCCCTGGTCGACAGCTATGACGCTTCGATCGCCGCCACGACGGAGGGAACGCCCATCCATGTGCTGCTGAATTCACAGCAAACGGCACTGCGCGCGCAAATCGCAGTTTTGAAGCTCTGACAAGGAACCTTTCGAACACACAGCCGTTACCCAAACACGCAAGACGGTAGGCAGCTAAGACGCGACGCAGGCCGGGGTATCCCGGAACTGCTTGGAGGGTTCTTGCCTACGCACAACCCAGAAGTCCCGCGCAGTTTGCCGAGATACACATAAGGAGTTCGACAATGACACGTTCGACACAATCAGACATCGCCAAGAAGGCGAAAGACACCGTCGATGACGTCGCACAGACGGCCAAGGCGCAAGCCGCCGTCAAGGCGGAAGCCGCGAAGGAAGACGTCGCTGCACGCGTGTCCGAGCAGGCCGACAATTTCCGCGAAGCCAGCAAGGCTTTCGAGGACAATGCTCTGGCCTCGGACGCAGTGAAGTACCTCGGCGACAACCTTGCCCAAGCCGCCAACGCGGTGCGCGACATGGACATGGCCAACCTTCAGCAAGACGTGACGCAGTTCGCGCGCCGCAATCCGCTGATGTTCCTCGGCGGTGCCGCCGCGCTTGGTTTCATCGCTGCCCGCGCCATGAAGGCGTCCGAGCGTACGGCATTGCCCGCCGTCCACCCGGACCACGTTGACTATGCAGGTGTGCCTGTGGGTCAGCCCCATGACGTCGACCGCGGCAGCCGGGGTTGGGGGTACTCCTGATGTCCGCGCCTCAGACCAATATTAGCGCGTCTGCCCATCTGTTGACGGAAATCGTCAACCAGATCGGGCGGATCCTGCGCAAGGAAGCCGCCTTGGCCAAGGCCGAAGTCGGCGAGAACCTGTCCCGCGCAGGTGCAGGCATCGGCATGTTGGTCGGTGCGGCCCTGCTGGGTCTCGTGGCGCTGTTCGCCTTCGCCGGCGCAGCCGTGGCCGCGCTGGTTTCCCTGGCCGGTTGGCCGGTTTACTGGGCCGCGCTCGCCGTTGGTGGCGTTCTGGTTCTGATCGCGATCATCCTCGCGATGAAGGGCAAGAATGACCTCAAGCCCGAGCGTCTGATGCCCGACCGCAGCATCTCCAACGTGAAGCGTGATGTCGCCGCCGTAAAGGAGAGTATCAATGCCTAGCACCAGAGAAATCGAAGCCGAACTTCAGGCCGAGCGTGACGTCCTGCAAGCGCAGATTGCCGCGCTTGAGGCACAGTTTTCGCCGGACCGCATCGTGGCCAAGGCGACGTCGGTGCTCAGCGATCTGGGCAGCAGCGCCGCAACCACGGCGCGCCGGAACCCCGGACCCTTCGTCGTGACGGCGGGTGGTCTGGCATGGCTGGCCTTCAAGGCGGCCACGAACAACACCGGCCCCCGCGTCGATTATGATCGGACCTCCAGCGATCCCGTTGGTGGTTTCAGACGAGACACACCCTCGATGGCGGGCTTCGACGAACGCGTCGCCGCCGCCGACCGTGCCCTGCACGGCGAGGACAACGTATTCTATCCAGAAGGAGACTACTCCATGACCGATACAAGCACGAACACCGGCAATTCCCGCATGGGGAAAGCCAAGGAGCGCCTGTACGAAACCTCCGAGAGCCTGCGCTCGCGGATCGAAGATGGCCTCGACGGCCTGCCCGATGGCGCCAAGGATCGCATCCGCAAGGCACGTGAGACCGCGATTTCGGTCCACTCCCGCGCCGAGCAGGAAGCCGCACGGGCCGCTGCCGCTGCACGTCACACGATGCAGGAAAATCCGCTGCTGGTCGGTGCCCTCGCCGTTGCAGCCGGTGCTGCGCTGGCGATGATGCTGCCGCGCACTCAGGTCGAGGACCGCACCATCGGTGCACAGCGCGACCGCCTGTTCGACGAAGCCGAGCGCCTGTTCCGCGAAGAGAAGGCCAAGCTGCAGTCCACCGCCGAAGACATGGTGGCAGAAGGCCAGAAGCGCGTGAAGGAATCGCTGTCGTCCGATGACAGTGAGACCGGCACCAAGTCGGCGTCGAAGTCGACCGGATCGTCCACCACGGGCACCAGCTCCGGCACCACGTCGCAGCCGAACCTGGCGTCCTGAACGCTTTAAGTTCTGATTACTGTTGATAAGGCCCTCATCCCCATGTTGGATGGGGGCCTTTCTGTATGGGAGCTGTGCCGATGCCCTCGAGCGATGTCATCAATCCTGCCCCCTCGCGCGGGGAAGATGCCAGCCATCCCGCCGCGATCCCCGGGAAGGGCTACATCGACATCCTGCTGCGCGTGGTCAAACGGGTGGTGAAGGATCAGCTGAGCCTGCTGTCGGCGGGCATTGCCTTCTACGGCATGCTGGCGCTGTTCCCCGCACTGGCCGCCCTCGTGGCGCTGGGCGGTGTCTTCGTGGATCCGGCGCAGATCGTCACCCAGTTCGACACCTTCCTGACCGCGCTGCCCGATGCGGCGCGAGAGATCGTCCAAGGGCAGATCGTGGAGCTGACCTCGGCCGATGGCGACGCGTTGAGCATCGCGGCGCTGATCGCGCTGGTGGTGGCGATCTATTCGGCCAGCAAGGGCATGGCGAACCTGATCGCGGGGTTGAACGTCGCCTATGAAGAGGTTGAAAAACGGGGCTTTTTCGTCCTGCAACTGGAGGTGCTGGCGCTGACGGTCTTCATGCTGTTCGTCGGCCTCTTCGCAATTGCGGCGCTGGCCGTGCTGCCGCTGGTGGTGGATTTCATCTTCATCTCGCAGACGCTCTCGGACCTCACCCTGGTGCTGCGCTGGCCATTGCTGATCCTGATCGCGTCGATGGCCTTCACCATCGTCTACCGCTTCGGCCCGTCGCGCCGCTATGCCAAGTGGCGCTGGATCGCGCCCGGTAGCCTGCTGGCCGTGCTGCTCTGGGTCACGGCGACGCTGGGCTTCGCGTGGTACGTGCAGGCCTTCGGCGCCTATAGCGACACGTTCGGCACGCTGGCCGGCGTGATCGTGCTCCTGATGTGGTTGTGGCTGAGCGCCTTCTCGATCCTGCTGGGCGCCACCATCGACGCGGAGATGGAGGCGCAGACCGCGCGGGACAGCACCGTGGGGGAAGACCTGCCGATGGGGCAGCGCGGCGCGGTGAAGGCGGACAATTGCGTCGCCGGAGAGCGCGACCCGGACTGACGCGCGCGGGGGCCGTGTTGCGGCGATAACGGTCTCGTGCCACGCAAGGAAAAACCCCGGCCTGTGGATGGGCCGGGGCGTTGCTTAATCTTCGGGGGGGAGCGGGGCAGGGATCGGGATCTCGTCATCCTTGCCGTCCGACACGATGTAGCGGATCCAGACCACGATGGGGATCGCCACGAGGCCGCCGATCGGCCCCCAGAGCCAGAGCCAGAACACCAGCGACAGGAACACCATCAGCGGGTTGAGCGCCATGTGGCGGCCGACGAAGGTGGGGGTGACGAACTGCGATTCCACCATGTTCAGGGAGATGAAGGCGAGGGCGGGCATGACCGCCCAGAAGCCATCGAAGGTCACGATACCGACGACCAGCAGCGCCACCGTGATCAGGCCCGGCCCGAGGTAGAGCATGAAGTTCAGCAGGAAGGTCGCGAGCCCCCACATGATCGGTTGCGGCACGCCGAGCGCGGACATCGCGACCATGACGGCGGCGCCGAAGCCCGCGTTGATCATGGTGATCGCGAGGAAGTAGCGCGACACGCGGGCCTCGGCCTCGATCAGGAGGGTCTCGGTCAAAGAGGGGATCAGGCGGCAGGTGCGCGCGTAGACGTCGCGGCGGGTGGTCAGGAAGAAGTAGAGCGTGCCGACGAAGATCAGGATACCGCCGAGGATCGCGGGGCCGTAGGAGAGCACGTCAAAGATGCTGGGAATGCGCATCACGGCTTCGTTCTCGGCCTCTGCCGGGGCGGCGCCCTCGGCGGCTTCACCGTCGGTCAGCGCTTCGTTCATCGTCTCCTGTATCTGCTGCACATCTTCGACGGTGTTGCGCAGACCCTCCACGGAGGAGCGTAACTCGGCCCAGATCATCGGGCCGTTGCTGATGGCACGGTTCACGATGGGCTCGGCGAAATAGAAGATCGCGCCAGCGAAGAAGAGGAAGAAGGCGAGGATCAGAAGCGCCGCGGCGCTGTTGGGAATGCCTCGGCGTTCCACGAAATCCACGAAGGGGGCGAGGACGAGGCCCAGGACGATGGCGGTCAGCACCGGAGCGATGAGCACCTGTGCATGATCCAGCACGACCGCCAGAAGGATGACAACAATGATGATGCTGGCAACCGCTGTGGCGCGCGCCGACGTGACCGTTTTTTCCATAGCTTGCCAACGCACCTTGGTGGCGTTTGTTCCGGGCCGTTGGCGATTACTTGTATACGGGTCATCCAGGGCGCGAACGCGGCCCGGCGCGGCTACTCTGCGGCGTGGCGGCTTTCGGCGTCAGACACGACATATCCGTCGCGGGTTTGCGGCACGCGGATGCCGAGGACAGAGCCCGCCACCTGCGTGCGCAAAATCTGGGCGGTGCCGCCGCCGATGGTGAACATGCGCACGTCGCGGTACATCCGCTCCAGCGGTTCGCGGCTGCTGTAGCCCCGCGCGCCGAACATCTGCAGCGCGTCGTTGACCACCTTGATCGCGGCCTCCGACGCGAAGAGCTTGGCGCGGGCGGCCATTGTCATGTCCGGGAACGCATCGCCGGACTGGGCGGCGGCATGCAGCAGGTGCCGCGCGGCGTGGATTTGGGTGTCCATGTCCGCGACCATCCACTGCAAGCCCTGAAACTCGGCGATGGGACGGCCGAATTGCTCGCGCTCGCCCATGTAGCGGATCGCATGGTCCAGCGCGCCTGCCGCGACGCCAAGCGCGATCGTGCCCGCGCCCACGCGCTGCGAGTTATAGGCTGTCATCAGGTCCGCAAAGCCGCGTTTCAGGCCGGAGGGCGGGGTGAGGAGCCACTTCTGATCGACGACGAGGTTGTCGAAACGCAACTCGGCCTCGGGCATGCCGCAGAGGCCCATGGTGTGCTCGCGCCCGACGACGGCGAAGCCCTCGGGCACATCGCCGCTCTGGCTGTCGGCATGAACGATGAAGCCGCCGATGCCCTGCGGCGTGCCGGCTTCATCCAGAACCTGCGCGAAGATCAGGTGCAGCTTCGAGACGCCGCCCCCGGTGATCCAATGCTTGCGACCGTTGAGCACGTAGCTGTTGCCCTGCTTGCGCGCGGTGGTCTGCATCTGGGTGGCGGCGCTGCCGGCCTCGGGCTCGGTGATGCAGATCGCGGGTTTGTCGCCGGCGCGCACGATGGGCGCGCAGAAGGCCTTCTGCTCGGGCGTGCCATAGGCCATCACGGCGCTGATGCCGCCCATGTTGGCCTCGACCACCACCCGCGCGGTGAGGGTGCAGACGCGGGCGATTTCCTCCACCACCATCGCGACGTCGAGAAAGCTGGCGCCTTCACCGCCCAGATCCTTGGGGATCGACATGCCCATGATGCCCGCGTCGGCCAGTGCCTCGATGTTGCTCCAGCAATAGCTGCGCGTGCTGTCCCAATGGGCGGCACGGGAGGCAAAGAGCGGGGCAAGTTCGCGGGCGGTCTGGACGAGAGGATGGGGCATGGCGGGTCTTTCTTCGGGCAGCGGAGCACGGCGCGGGGCCGTGTCGATCACGGAAGCGTTGCGCGGATCATAGCGGCCCTGTAGTTCATGGCTATCGAATAAGATTTCATTTTGACTTCAGGAAAGCTGAAGATATGCAAACCCGCGCCCTGAGAACGCTGGTGAAGATCGCCAAGGTCGGATCTTTCGCGCAATCGGCCGAGCAATTGGGGATCACCCTCTCGGCACTGTCAATGCAGATGAAGGCATTAGAGGCAGAGCTTGGCGTGACGCTCTTCGACCGGGCGCACCGTCCGCCCCGACTGACACCGCTGGGCGCATCGGTGGTGGCCGAGGCCGGGCCGCTTCTGGCGCGGGAGGACCGGCTGCTGGAGCTGTGCCGCCCCAGTGACAGGCTGGTGGGCCATTTCAAGCTGGGGTTCGTGACCACGGCCGCCGTGCGCCTGTTGCCGGCCTTCCTGAAGGAGGCGCGCCGCCTCGCGCCGCAGGCGCGCTTCGAGGTCGAGACCGGCCTCTCCGCCGTGTTGCAGGAGAAGGTGGTGAACGGGCAGATCGATGCGGCGGTGGTGACCGATGCGGACGGGTTGCCCGCGCAGCTCGCCTCGTGGACGCTGCGCCGGGAGCCCTTCGTCTTTGCCGCTCATCAGAGCTTGTTGTCAGACGGGCTGGCCGGATTGATGGCGGCGCAGACCTTTTTCCATTTCATGCCGGGCACAGGCATCGGCAAGCTGATTGCCCGCGCGATGCAGGATCAGGCGCGCCCCTCGGCGGCGCGGACGGTGGTGTTGGATGATCTGGAAGCGATCATGGAATGCGTCGGCGCGGGGCTTGGGTTCACGCTGCTGCCGGTGCCCGACGTGGCGCGCTACCTGACGCCTGAGATCGAGACCATCTCCGCACCGGCGGGGTTGGAGCGGAACCTCGTGCTCGCGATCCTGCGCGACGGGACGCTGGCCCCGCGCGAGGCGGCGTTGCGGGCGCTGTTTGGCAATGACTAGGCGTCGGGCCTAGATGTCGGGCCTAGGCGTCAGGATCTTCGCTGATCTGCATCTTGTGCAGGCGGGCATAGGCGCCGCCCTGAGCCAGAAGCGTGTCGTGGGTGCCTTCCTCGATCACGCGCCCGGCCTCCATGACAAGGATCTTGTGCGCGGCGCGGATCGTCGACAGGCGGTGGGCGATCACCAGCGTCGTGCGCCCCTGCGCCAGCCTGTCGAGTGCGGCACCGACGAGCTTCTCCGATTGCGCATCGAGGGCGGAGGTCGGCTCGTCCAGCAGCAGGATTGGGGCGCTCTTGAGCATGGCGCGGGCGATGGCCACGCGCTGGCGCTGACCGCCCGAAAGGCTCGAGCCGCGGGGGCCAACGGGGCTGTTCAACCCGTCGGGCAGGGTGTCGGCGAACTCGTCGACCGAGGCGTTGCGCGCGGCCTCGGCAATGGCCTCGTCGGAGGCATCGAGATCGCCCATGCGAATGTTGGCGAGAATGGATTCGTCGAAAAGCGCTGTCTCCTGACCCACGACGGCAATGGTGTTGCGCAGGGTTTCGATCCGCGTCTCGTTCACCGCCACGTCACCGATGCGGATCTGGCCCGATTGCGGATCGAAGAGGCGGGTGAGGGCGGCGAAAACGGTGGTCTTGCCGGCACCGGAGGCACCGACGAGCGCGGTGGTCTCGCCCTCCTTCGCGGTGAAGCTGAGCCCGCGCAGGACGGGCGCGTCGCCATAGGCGAAATGCACGTTGTCGAAGGTGATGTCGCCCGAGGGCAGGGGGCGCGGGGCGGAGGGGGAGACGATGGTGGGCTCGGAATCAAGCAGCTCGTAGACCCGCTCCAGCGAGGCGCCGGCGGCCTGCACCCGGCCCGCGAGGGAGGACAGGCGGCGCAGCGGCTCGAACAGCAGGCCGAGGGCGGTGAAGAAGGACATGAACTCACCCACGGTCTTCTCGCCCGCGATAATGTCCTGACCGCCGAAGTAGAGCACCGCGACGAAGCCCGCGGCGGCAATGATGTCGATCATCGCGGGATTGCCCGCAACGCCGATCTGCGCCTTGAGCGAGGGGCGCAGGAATTGCCGGATGGTTTCGCGGTAGCGGCCGCTCTCGCTCTTTTCCAAGCGATTGAGCTTGATCGTCTGGACGCCGTGGAAGATCTCGTCGAGGCGCGTGGAAAGCTGCGCGGCGGCGCGGCGGGCGGCAACGGCGGTGCGACGGATGAAGGCCTGAACGGCGAGGAGCGGCAGCACGAGGACCGGCAGACCGGTGAGCGCGAACAACGTCCATTGCCAGTCGGTCCAGAGCATCACGGCAAGGAGCGAGATCGTTGTGACCGTGTCGCGGCCAAGCGAGACGAGAACCGACGACGAGAGCGATTGCAGCGCGCCGGTATCGCCGCGCACACGCTCGATCAGCGCGCCGGGGGCGTTGTCCTGAAAGAACGACATATCAAGGGTCAGCAGGTGCTTCACGAGGCGAACCTGCAAGCCGGTCACGACCTTCAGGCCCACGCCAACCATCAGAATACGTTGAAAAAAGCCCGAAGTGGCGCGGATGGTGAACAACGCGCCGACGGTCAGTGCGACCCATGCCACGCCCTCCATGGAGCCGCTTGAAAACAGCTCGTCAAAGAGCGGCTGAACCATCCAGGCGAAGGCGCCGATGGCCGCGCCCTCGATCGACATCAAGACGACGGCAAACGCCATGATCGGCCAGTATTGGTAGACATGCTCGCGCCAGAGGCGACGGATGAGATCGCGCGGGCGCGGTGCATCCTCCAGCGACGTCCGGCGCGGGGTCGGCGGGGTCATGGACATGGCACGGGAATCCGGGAAAACTTGGCGGAGATTTGCGTCACTTTCGCTTTCCTCTAGGGGCCTTTCGCGATGCTGCGCCAGCGATACGCGAAACCTGCGTACATCACAAGAACTGGCCGTTTCGCCTGAGTTGAGCGTAAAAGCTGGGCAAAAAGACGAGGTGTCGGTCCAGTGGCAGGAAAATTGACCTTGGTTTGGCCTTTTTGCAAACCCAGTGGTTGAAACCGAGCCCGCCCTGCGTCTAGGCTAACGCCACAAGCTAGGGCTCGGTCGTCTGACCGGTGACACCAAGGCGTAACAACAGGGAGTGGGGTTTGACCTCAGACGGATCGCAAGCGTTCGTATCGTTCGATCGCGTTCAGAAGAGCTACGACGGCGAAGTGCTCGTCGTGAAAGATCTTAACCTGCACATCAGTCGGGGCGAATTCCTGACGATGCTCGGACCATCGGGTTCCGGCAAGACCACGTGCCTCATGATGCTGGCCGGGTTCGAGACCGCCACCCACGGCGAGATCACCCTCGACGGCAAGCCGATCAACAACATCCCGCCCCACAAGCGCGGCATCGGGATGGTGTTCCAGAACTACGCGTTGTTCCCGCATATGACGGTGGGCGAGAACCTCTCGTTCCCGCTGGAAGTGCGGGGCATGCCCAAGTCCGAGCGGGAGGGCAAGGTCACCCGAGCGCTGGACATGGTGCAGATGGTCGATTTCATCAATCGCCGTCCGGCGCAGCTTTCGGGCGGTCAGCAGCAGCGGATCGCCCTGGCGCGCGCGCTGGTGTTCGAGCCGGAGCTGGTGCTGATGGACGAGCCGCTCGGCGCGCTCGACAAGCAATTGCGCGAGACCCTGCAGTTCGAGATCACCAACCTAGCCCACGAGCTAGGCATCACCACGGTCTATGTGACCCACGACCAGACCGAGGCGCTGACGATGTCGGACCGGGTTGCCGTGTTCGACGATGGCCGCATCCAGCAGCTTGCCGCGCCCGACACCCTCTACGAGGAGCCGCAGAACAGCTTCGTCGCCCAGTTCATCGGCGAGAACAACACGCTGCAGGGCACCGTCAGCAAGATGGGTGACAACATGTGCGAAGTGACGCTGGAAGACGGGTCGATCATCGACGCGCTGCCGGTGAACGTGTCGTCCGTGGGCGAGAAGACACAGGTCTCCATCCGCCCCGAACGGGTCGAGATGGACCCGAGCCGCCTGACGCCCGGCGCCCATACGCTGAAGGCCGAAGTGCTGGAATTCGTCTACATGGGAGATATCTATCGTACGCGCCTTCGGGTTGCGGGGGTGGAAGATTTCATCATCAAGACAAGAAATGCCCCCGATCAGCGCCGACTGAAACCGGGGGAGCGTATCGAGATCGGCTGGCGTCCGCAGGATTGCCGCGCGCTCGATGCCTGACAGGTTTGCGTCCCCCAAGGGGGGCGCGACCCAATAACAGAGCCGGGAACGCCCGGCGGAAGTTCAACCAAGGAGAGACAATATGAATCTCAAGAGCCTTATGCTCCTGACAACCGGCGCCAGCCTTGCTGCCACCGGTGCCATGGCCGACGGCCACATGGCCAATACCATGACCCTCGTGTCCTGGGGCGGCGCCTACCAGCAAAGCCAGATCAACGCCTATTCCGACCCCTATGCCGAGATGCACGAGGGCCTGGAAATCATCTGGGATGAATCCTCCAACGAGGCGGTTGCCCGTCTGCGCGCGATGAACGAAGCGGGCAACGTGACCTGGGATCTCGTCGACGTCGTGGCCTCCGACGCCATCCGTCTGTGCGACGAAGGTCTGGCGATGGAAATCGACCACGACGAAGTTCTGGCACCGGCCGATGACGGCACGCCTGCTTCCGAAGACTTCGGCGACCTGATCGTTTCCGACTGCTTCATCCCTCAGATCGTCTATTCCACCACCTTCGGTTACCGCACCGACGTGGAAGCATGGAACGGCAACACGCCCGACGACATCTGCGACGTGTTCGATCTGGAAAACTTCCCCGGTCAGCGTTCGCTCGAGCGTCGCCCGATCAACAACATGGAATGGGCGCTGATCTGTTCCGGTGTTGCCGATGAAGACGTCTACGACGTTCTGGAAACCGAAGAAGGCATCCAGCAGGCGCTGGACATGCTCGAAACCATCCGTGACGAGACCGTCTGGTGGTCCGCCGGTGCCGACACGCCGCAGCTTCTGGCCGACGGCGAAGTCGTGATGGGTTCGACCTACAACGGCCGTCTGTTCTCGGTGATCGAAGAGCAGGACCAGCCCATCGCGATGCTCTGGGACGCTCAGGTGTTCGACCTCGACGGCTGGATCATCCCCGAGGGTCTGCCGGAAGATCGTCTGGCCCGCGTGATGGATTTCGTTCGCTTCGCGACCGACACCCAGCGTCTGGCCGATCAGGCTGCCTACATCTCCTACGGTCCGGCGCGTGCCTCTTCCGCACCGCTGGTGGGTCAGCACGCCGAGCTGGGCATCGACATGGCGCCGCATATGCCGACCGATCCCAACAACGCCGAGCGGACGTTCCTCTACAACTACGAGTGGTGGGCCGATTACCGCGACGACCTGGACGCACGTTTCCAGGCGTGGCTGGCTCAATAAGCCTTGAGGGCGCGGCGGGGTGATCCCCGCCGACCCGAAGAACCCGAGCGGGCCGCCGATGTGGCCCGCTCACACCAAACTCGAAGAAGGCGGCTCGCAAATGCCCAAAGGCTACATCATCGGCCATATCACGGTGAACGACCCCGAAGCCTACAAGGAATATGTGGAGCGTGACACGCCGATCCTGTTGGGCCACGGCGCGCGTCCGGTGGTCCGGGGCGGCAAGGCGGAACTTCTGGAAGGCGACACCTTCCAACGCCACGTGGTCTTCGAGTTCGACAGTTATGAGGCCGCGCTCGCCGCCTATAACGACCCTGAATATCAAGAAGTTGCAGAGATCCGCCGCCGCACCGCCGACAGCGTGATCCTCGTCGTGGAGGGCGTGTGAATGTCTGATGCTACCGCCGCAAACACCACCGACAATGGCCCTGTCCTTGCCGCTGACGGCACGCCGCTGAAGCGCAGCCTCGCGCGGGCCTTGCGGGTGCAGAAGATGCGCGCGCTGCTGCTGATCGCACCGCTGCTGATCTTCATCATGGTCGCCTTCATCGCGCCCATCGTCGACATGCTGTTCCGCTCGGTCGAGAACCAGATCACCTCCGAGACCCTGCCGCGCACGGTCATGGCGCTGGAGGACTGGGATCCGGAGGGGCTTCCGGACGAAGATACCTATGCCGCGCTGACCTATGATTTCGTCGAGGCCGCCGAGCGGCGCATTCACACGCGCCTGGGCTCGCGCCTGAACTACGAGACCACCGGGATCTCGTCGCTGTTCCGCCAGTCGGGACGCGGCGTCGATGACATCGGCGAGGATTACGCCGACCAGTTCATCGAGCTGAACCCGGCTTGGGAGGAGGCCGACACCTGGGCCATGCTCATGGGCGCGCCCGACTGGATCGAGGCGGCCAGCGCCGCCGAGGACGCGGGGCCATCGTTCCGCCTGTCGGTCGCGGCCTCCGAATTGCTGCCCGAGACCGCCGACGCCTATCGCGGCTTCGCGCGGACGGTGCAGCAGGAAGACAACGACAACCCGATGGCCGAGGAGCCCTGGTTCCCTGTCTACATGGCGCTCTACCGCGACCTGATGCGCACCGATGTTTCGGGCTACGACGGGCCGATGGCCGATCTGCTGATCGAGGCCGACGCCGCCGTGGAAGGCTTTACCGGCATGTCGCCGAGCGAAGCCTGGCTGGACCTGAACGACGATTGGGGCGACCGCAATGTCTGGGCCACGATCGAGGCCTTCTCGGACCCCTATACCGCGGGCTACTTCCTCACCTCCATCGACCTGCGCCTGACCCCGGACGGGATCGAGGCGCAGCCGGAAGAGCAGCGCATTTACCTGCTGTTGTTCCAGCGCACGATTTTCATGTCGGGCATGATCACACTCATGTGCGTGCTGCTCGGCTACCCGATCGCCTACCTGCTGTCGAACCTGCCGTCGAAATCCTCGAACCTGCTGCTGATCCTCGTGCTGCTGCCGTTCTGGACCTCGCTGCTGGTGCGGACCAGCGCGTGGAAGGTCTTGCTGCAACAGCAAGGCGTCATCAACGACATCCTCGTATGGATCGGCATCGTCGCCGACGAGAACCGGCTGGCGCTGATCAACAACCAGCTTGGCACGATCATCGCGATGACGCATATCCTGCTGCCATTCATGATCCTGCCGCTCTACTCGGTGATGAAGACGATCCCGCCAAGCTATGTGCGGGCCGCCAAATCCCTGGGCGCCACGAACTTCACCGCCTTCCGGCGCGTGTATTTCCCGCAGTCCATTCCGGGCATCGGCGCGGGCTGCATCCTCGTCTTCATCCTCGCCATCGGCTACTACATCACGCCGGAACTGGTGGGTGGACGCACGGGTACCTTCATCTCGAACCGGATCGCCTACCACATCTCGTCGAGCCTGAACTGGGGCCTCGCGGCCGCACTCGGCTCCATCCTGCTGGCGCTCGTGCTGGTTCTCTACTGGCTCTACGATCGCATCGTGGGCATCGACAACGTGAAGCTGGGATAACGCACCATGGATACCAAACTTCCTCCCTATGCCACGGTCGGCCAGCGCATCTGGTTCTACGGCTTCCGCGTCATCTGTGGCTTGATCTTCTTCTTCCTGATCGCGCCGATCCTCACGATCATCCCGCTCAGCTTCAACGCGGAGGATTTCTTCACCTTCACGCCGGGGATGCTGGCGCTGGACCCGGACGCCTACAGCCTGCGCCATTACCGCGAGTTCTTCGGGCAGGGGGGCTATCCCTGGATCGGCCTGCTGATCGGCCTGGCCCTCGGCATTGCCGCCACGGTGGCGCTGAAGATGTTCAAGGGAACGACCAACTACTTCCCCATCGTGATCTTCGCCATCATCGGCCTGATCGTCGGCAAGCTCTCGGGGCTCGAGGGTGAGGAATGGATGACCCCGATGCGCAACTCGTTGCGGATCGCGCCGGTGGCGACGCTCCTGTCGGTGGGTTTCGGGACGCTGGCGGCCATTGGCCTGAGCCAGAGCCACGTGCCTTTCAAGGGCGCGATCATGGCGATCCTGATCTCGCCGATGATCGTGCCGCTGATCATCTCGGCGGCGGGCATGTACTTCTTCTACTCGCGCATCGGCCTGCAGGGCACCTTCATGGGCGTCGTGCTGGCCCACGCGGCCCTTGGCATCCCGTTTGTCATCATCACGGTGACGGCGACGCTGGTGGGCTTTGACCGCTCGCTCACACGGGCGGCGGCGAACCTTGGCGCGAACCCGGTGACGACCTTCTTCCGCATCCAGATGCCGCTGATCCTGCCGGGCGTGATCTCGGGCGGTCTTTTCGCCTTCATCACGTCCTTCGACGAGGTGGTCGTGGTGATCTTCGTGGGATCCGCCGGGCAGCAGACCCTGCCGTGGCAGATGTTCACCGGCCTGCGCGAGCAGATCAGCCCGACGATCCTTGCCGCGGCAACGGTGCTGGTCGCGATCTCGGTGATCCTGCTGACGGTGGTGGAACTGCTGCGGCAACGCTCGGAACGGCTGCGGGGGATCGACCCGCACTGAGGGCCGCGCCCCACTTGCAACACGTTCAGCCGCCCGCGCTTCGACCCCGTCATCGGGAGAGGGCGCGAGCGGTCTCGTTTCCGACGGGTCGCAGCGCGGTCAGGGCAGGATCAGCAACCAGACCGAGGCGGTGAATACCGTGAGCGCGGTGCTGATGAGCACCGTCGAGGCCACGACGCGGCGCGCGACGCCGTACATATCCGCGAAGATATAGGTGTTGATGCCGGGCGCCATGGCGGCGGTGAGGACCGCGCTGCGCATCTGCCCGGTGCTGAGCCCTGCGTAGGTGCCGATGGCCCATGTAATCGCCGGATGCACGCAGAGCGTGAGCACGCAGAGCATGGCGATGGCACCCACGTCGCCTTCAGGCTTGTAGCGGTAGAGCACGCCGCCCAAGCCAAACAGCGCGGCGGGCAGGGCAGAGCGGATCATCAGGTCCAGCGCGTCCTGCGCCACGGCGGGGATCGGCAGGCCGGAGAGGTTCACCACGAAGCCCAACATGATCCCGATCATCAGCGAGTTGTGAAACATCGCGCTGGCGACCGTCCGCGCCAGGGCCACGCCCCGGGTTTCGGCGCGAAAGATCTCCATCGAGGTGATGCCGACGAGGTAGCAGAAGCCGGCATTGAACGCGATGATCGCGTAGTTGGGGCCGAGCGCCTCGGTTCCGAAGGCGCGCTCGGTCACCGGCAGGCCCAGAAGCACGGTATTGGCGAACATGCCGGTCAGCCCGATGGCGATGCTGTCGGGCCAGGGCCGCCCGAAAAGCAGCCGCGCGCCGAAGACGCCAAGCAGGAAACAGGCGATGGCGCTGCCGAAGTAGGCGGCGAGCAGCCAGAGATCCAGCTCCGCCCCCAGATCGAGCGTCGCGATGCCGGTGAAGAGCAGGCAGGGGATGGCGAATTTCTGGGTGTACGACATCAGTCCGTCCACGGCGCTGTCGGCGAAAAGGCCACGCCAGACGGCAAGGTAGCCCGCGCCGACCAGCAGGAAGACGGGCAGCACGATGGAGAGCAGGACGCTCATTCAGACGTCGAACGTGAGGGTCATGCCGTCATAGGCAGGGGTCACATGGTCCGGCGTCTCGTCGGCGACATCCTGGTAATCGAGATCGATGTGCATGTTGGTGAGCACCGCGCGGCGTGGCGCGGCGCGGGCGATCCATTCCAACGAGTTCTCGAGATGGCTGTGGCTCGGGTGCGGGGTGCGGCGCAGCGCGTCGAGAATCCATGTGTCGAGCCCTTGGAGTACCGGCCAGACCTCATCGGGGATGTCGGAGACGTCGGGCAGATAGGCCACGTCGGCGACGCGGAAGCCGAGGGCGTCGATGTTGCCGTGGGTCACCTCGAAGGGGGTGAAGGTGAGCGGGCCACCGGCGCCGTCGATGGTGACGTCGCCGTCGATCCCATGGATGTCGAGGATCGGTGGATAGGCGGAGCCCGGCGGCTGCACGAAGGCGTAGCCGAAGCGGTTCAGCAGGTCGTTCGTGGTGGCGCCGTCGGCATAGACGGGCAGGCGCGCGCGCATGTTGAAGACGATCATCCGCAAGTCGTCGAGCCCATGGACATGATCGGCATGGGCGTGGGTGTAGAGCACCGCGTCGAGGTGGCCCACGCCCGCGTCCAGTAGCTGCGCACGCAGGTCGGGGGAGGTGTCGATCAGCACGCGGGTGGTGCCCTCCGCGCCCTCCTGCTCGACCAGCAACGAGCAGCGGCGGCGCATGTTTCGGGGGTTGGAGGGATCGCAGTCACCCCAGATGCCGCCCAGTCGCGGCACACCGCCGGAGGACCCGCAGCCGAGGATGGTGACGCGCAGCTCAGCCATGGGCGGCCTTCCAGAACAGGCGGTCGAAGTTCTCGGTCGTGCGGGCGGCGAAGTCTGCGTAGTCGAGGCCGAAGGTCTCGGCGGCGCGGCGCGCGGTATGGGCGGTGAAGGCGGGCTCGTTGCGCTTGCCGCGATGGGGCGGCGGCGCGAGGTAGGGGCTGTCGGTTTCGACAAGGATCCGGTCGAGCGGGGCGGCGGCGAAGATGTCGCGCAACTCTTGGCTCTTGGGGAAGGCGGTGATGCCCGACATCGAGAGGTAGAAGTCGAGGTCCAGCGCGGCCTTGGCGAGCGCGGCGGAGGAGCTGAAGCAATGCATCACGCAGGTGAACGCGCCGTTGGCGTGCTCCTCGGTCAGGATGCGCGCCATGTCATCATCGGCGTCGCGCGCGTGGATGATCAGCGGCAACCGGGTGCGGCGCGCGGCCTCGATATGCAGGCGGAGGCTCTCCTGCTGCACGTCCTTGCTGTCGGCGGTGTAATGGTAATCCAGCCCGGTCTCGCCGATGCCCACGAACTTCGGGTGCTGCGCCAGCGCCTCCAGCTCGTCGAGCGTCGCCATGGGTTCTTCGGCCACCGACATCGGATGCGTGCCGCCGGCCCAGAAGACCGGCGCATGGGCCTCGGCGATGGCTTGCACCTGCGGCGCGTTGCGCAGGCGGGTGCAGATCGTCACCATGCGCGTGACGCCCGCCTCGACGGCGCGGGACACGACCTCGGGCAGCTCTTCGGAGAGGCTGTCAAAGTCCAGGTGGCAGTGGCTGTCGACGATGGAAGGAGTGCTCATTCGGGGGGTCTCACGCGGCAAGCCGGGCCGCCATCCGGTCCAGATCGAGGAAGATATCAAACACCAGCGCGGCGGGGTCAAGGTTGACCGCCTTGCCGCGCCGCGCGCGGGCGGTGAGCGACTGCGCGAGGTTCGCCCATTCCCGGGCGTGGCCGGGGGTGGGGGCGAGGCGTTGCAGGGTGGCGGCCTCGTTCGGGACGATCTCGGTAGGCATCTGCCCGGTCGCCCCAAGCCGCGCCGCGCGCGACAGGGCGGTATCGAGCAACGAGAGCGTCAGGGTGAAGCGCCCCTCGTTGGCCTTGCCGGCTGTCCCTTCTGCGAGGCGGATCGCCAATTGGCGGTCCATGGTGGGCAGCGTGGCCAGCAGGTTGCAGATATCGGCATAGAGCGACGGGCCGCCCTGTTCGGCCAGGGCGATGGCCTCGCCCACGGAGCCTTGGGCGAGCGTGGCCAAGGCCGCGCCCTCGGGCGGCTCGGCCCCGGCCTGCAGCAGCGCCGAGGCGAGGTCCGCATCGCCCAGGGGGTTGAACCGCAGGGTGCGGCAGCGCGAGCGGATCGTCGGCAGAAGGCCCGAGGGGCGGTGCGAGATCAGGAAGAGGACTGCGCCTTCGGGCGGCTCCTCCAACTCCTTCAGCAGGGCGTTGGCAGCCGAGGGGTTCATCTCGTCCGCGCTGTCGACGATGACCACGCGGCGGGCGTTGCCAGCAGACATGTGGAAGAACCCCTTCAGGCCGCGCACTTCGTCCACGGTGATGACCGTCTTGAGCTTCTTGGCATCCTTCTCATCCACCGGACGGCGGAGCAGGAAGAGGCCCGGCTCGCTGAGGGCGGCGATACGGTGGCTGACGGGGTGATCCGGCGAGACATCGAGGCTTTCGGGCGGCGGCGGGGCGCCGAACATGTCGTCCGCGTCGGGGGGCGGCGTGCTCAGCAGGAATTTCGCCGCGCGCCACGCGAAGGTGGCCTTGCCGACCCCTTTCGGCCCGGTCAGCAGCCAGCCGTGGGGCAGGCGCCCGGAGCTGGCAGCGGCAAGGAAATCGGCCTCGGCGCCGGCGTGACCGAAAAGACGGGCCGCGTCGCGCGGGTGCGGCGCGCCGTCGAGGCGGTCGGATTCGAGGGGGAGATCATCGGCCATGGGGTGGGTGTAACACGGGCCGTCGGCAGGGTGCAGGGCGTTCGGACGGGGCGGGGGCAGAAAATCTTGCGGGCGCGGAGGTGCTGCGGGGGGCTTGGGGTGTGCTGCGGTGTTCGGGTGGGGGCTCTGCCCCCCATGCCCCGCCTGCGGCGGCGCCTGTCCCCCGGAGTTGTAGGGCCAAGATGAAGGAGCTGGGGCGGGCGCTGGCGTTGGGGGGAGGTGTCGGGCGCGTCAGGCGAGGCCGAGGCGGGAGGCGGTGATCCGGGCCAGGGTTGCGGCGATCGTGTCGGGGTCGGCGGAGGCGTCGACCAGCACGCAGCGCTCGGGCGCTTCCTCGGCGAGGGCGCGGAAGCCTGCGCGGAGTTTTTGCTGGAAGGGAAGGCCGAAATCCTCGAACCGGTCTTCGCCGCTGTCGCGGGCGAGGCCGCGCGACAGGGCCAGTTCGGGGTCCATGTCGAGGATCAGGGTCAGATCGGGTTCCACGTCGATGGCGGCGGCGTGGATGCGGTCGACGAGGCCGCGCAGCTCGCCCCGGGTCGCGCCCTGGTAGACACGGGTGCTGTCGGCGAAGCGGTCCGTCACCACGTCGCGCCCGGCTGCGAGGGCGGGGCGGATCGTGCGTTCGAGGTGATCGCGTCGGGCGGCGGTGAAGAGCAGGATCTCGGTCTCGGCGCTCCAGCGGTCGGGGTCGCCTTCCACCAGCAGGCGCCGGATCTCTTCCGCTCCGGGAGAGCCGCCCGGCTCGCGGGTGCGCAGGGGGGCGCGGCCCTGTTGTTCCAGCCAGTTCACGAGGCGCGCGGTCTGGGTCGATTTGCCGGAACCGTCGATGCCCTCAAGGCTGATGAATAGGGGGGGCATGGGGCGCGCGCTCCGGGCTTTTGTCACTTGCCGTGCAGGTTTTGCATGGCAGGGGCAGCAGGGCAAGGCGCGCGGCTGTGTGGGGGCGTTCGGGCTGGAGCGGGCGTGGGTGTTCCGGGCGCGGGTGGGGTCAGAACGAGGGGAGGTCGGCGTTGCCCATCACCATGCCGCGCACGTTCGTCCATGCCGCGCCGATGCGCACCATTGGGCCGCCCCGCTCCACATCATCCGTGGCGACGAGGGGGACCCGGGCCTCAAACCCGTGGACGCCTTGCGCCACGTGCAATTCGCCCACGACGTCGCCGGCCGTGACCGGGGCGGGCAGGGGGCTGGTGTAGGTGAGCGTCGCCTCGATCTCGGGGTCGAGCAGGGCGGGCAGCAGCATCTCGATCCCCTCGGACGGGGCGAGGCCGACCGTTTGCTGCGCGCCGAGGAACACCGGCACGCGGGCCAGTTCCACCCCCGGCTCCACCACGTCGCGCATGACGAATTGGCGGAAGGCCCATGTCACGATGCGCTCGGCCTCGTCGGCGCGGGCCTCGGAGGAGGGGAGGCCGGAGATCACGAAGGTGACGCGTCGGTCGCCCTGCATGGCGGAGCCGACCAGCCCGTAGCCGGCCTCCTGCGTGTGGCCGGTCTTCAGCCCGTCGGCGCCGATGCCCAGACCCAGAAGCGGGTTGCGGTTGAAGCGGTTGGCGGGGCTGCGGTTCTCGTAATCGAACTCGGTTTCCTGAAAATAAGCGTAGTATTCGGGGAATTCCTCGATCAGGCGCTGCGCGAGGATGCCGAGATCGCGCATCGACATGCGGTGGTTTTCGGCAGGCCAGCCCGAGGCATTCTCGAAGGTGGAGTTCATCATGCCGAGCTGCCGCGCGCGTTGCGTCATTAGGGTGGCGAAGCCCGCCTCGGTCCCGTCGGGCGACAGCGCCTCACCAAGGGCCACGGCGGCATCATTGCCCGAGACGATGACGACGCCGCGGATGAGCTCTTCAATGGTCGGGCGGTCCTGGGTGTTGAGGAACATGGTGGAGCCGCCGAAGCTCATCGCGTGTTCGGAGACCGGCACCCGCGTCTCCAGCGTCAGGCGCCCGTCGCGCAGCGCCTCGAAGGCCATCAGCAGCGTCATCAGCTTGGACATGGAGGCCGGCGGCAGCGGCTCGTCGGCGTTCAGGGCCAGCAGCACCTGACCCGAGCCGTGGTCGTAGACATAGGCCGCGCGGGCCTGGGTATCATAGCCCTGCGCCTGCGCGACGAGGGTCGAGAGGCAAACGAAAACCGCCGCGAGGAAGGTCGCGGCGGGTCTGGTCAGAATGGCGATGTGCATGGCGTCCCAAACGTTTCAAATGTGGCGTTGGGCCTAGCTAAAGGCGAAACCCGCGCAACATCAAGAGAGGGTGCCCGGACCCGCGAAAAGCTGCCTAGGCACCGCGGCAGGGCCGGGGTCAGCGGCGCACGAAGAAGGCGTCGTCGAAGCCCAGGTCCTGGACGTTGGCAAGGATCGCGTCGCGGGTTTGCGTGCTGTCGGCCGGGCCGACGACGACGCGCCAGAACTGGCGACCGTTGGTGGTCTGGTCATAGATCGTGGGCTCGAGCCCGACGCTGCGCAGGGCCTGACCGGTGTTGGTGGCGTTTTCCTGCACCGAGAAGATGCCGATCTGGATATAGGGGCGCTCGGGCGCGCCGGCGGCAGGGGTGCGCGCGGCGGCAGGGGCCGCCGGGGCGGTCTCGGCCGCGTCGATGGCGGCGGCCGCGCTGGCGATGGTGCTGTCGGCGCCGTCGAGCGGCGTGGCGGTGATTTCCGCGGCAGCTAGGGAGGCCGCGATGTCTTCACCGGGCGCCATGGCCTCCGGGGCGGCTTCCGCCGTTTCGGCCACTTCCTCGCGGCGCAGCGCGGTGACGTTCAGCATCGTCGGATCGCCCGCCAGCGCGCCGATGGCGGCGGCCGCGTCCGAGGAGATCTGCAACTCGGGGCCGGGGTTGTCGCGCTCGCGCCGGAACAGGGCGCCGATCACGAAGCGGCCATTCTCGTCGTTGCGGATGATCACCCGCTCGGGGTCGGTGACATCGGGGTGCGCGACCCAGACGCCGCCGAGGGAGGGGCGGCCATCCCAGAGACCTTCGGTCGTGACCTCGAACACCTCGGGCGCTTCGACGTCACGCTCGACCAGCCGGGTCGCGCCGATGGGCGCGGGACCGTCGGCATCGGCATCGCGAGAGCTGAACAATCCACCCTCCTCGACGCAACCGGAGAGGGCGATGACAGGAACAAGCGCGAGGGAAAATGCGCGGAATCGGGGCGTTTGGCGGAATAGGGTCATACTGCTCAATCTCTGCACTCTGTCCCCACGCGTCAGGCGCGCAGGTGATTTTTAACTATCCCGGACGTTGCCGGACCGGCCTATGCCGGCAGTGATCCTGTTGGCGGACCACGCCTGTATTTTGGTCACGTTACACCACTGATTCGCATCTGAAAAGCCGCCTTGTGCAGATCGCAGCTGACAGTGGCTTTCAGAATCACATCCGCTTCAGTATCCGGGAGGCTCGACCCGGGACCGATCAAGCGATCGGCCTTGCGGAGGAGTGGCAGAGTGGTCGAATGCACCGGTCTTGAAAACCGGCGTGCGTGAAAGCGTACCGTGGGTTCGAATCCCACCTCCTCCGCCACGGACCCCTGTCTCATTTCCCGGTGTCATAAGCGCACGAATTTTCCGCGCAATTCCCGCCGCTTGCGGGGCGGCTGTTTTGACAGAGACGCACCGTCGCCACCGTTTCTCGCGCTGACATCGCGCCAGTCTCAGCTGGCCAATTTGCTCGGTGCGGTCTTTGGGAAAATTCCCTGATAAGACGCGATTTACAGGGAATTTCGGTCAGTCGAAGGTGTTCAAGCCTGTTCCCGGAAGTAATCTCTGCATGATTACAGGGACCGGGGAGCGAATTCCCTACGCGTTGGAACAGGGAATTCTGCTCATGGAACAGGGAATTGTTTCTGCGGAACAGGGACGGCGCTGTTTGGGTCAGGCAACAACGTCAGGCATTGATCGTGAGCGCCTGAGCGTCCCAGTCCAATGGCAGTTTTCGACGGATCAGTCTTTCAAGGGTGACCGTCGCGGGCTGGGTTCCCTCGACTATGGCCTGCTGCAAGCGGGGTGCGAGGCACGCAAGCGGGATGATGCGGGCGGCATATCGGTCGGTGACCCCGGCATCGGTTGCGATTTCCTTGAGCGATGCGCCGCGTCGCATCGCTGCCGCCCATATGTGCGCCGAGTGCAATGCGCGGAGAAGCGTCGGGTCAGGATCTGGCACAGGGTCGCCTGCCACGATCTTCGTCTCGGTGCCGCGCCGCCGGCGAGTGAATGGGGCGCTGATAGACAGCAAGGACGGAGCGAGTGTTGTGTAAGGCAGTCCGAGCTCGGATGATAATGCAGTGCGGTCGATGCGGACCTGGATCTTGCCACGTGCGATCAGGATGGTGTCGATCAGTGGAACGGCGCGCCGGATGCCGCCAGACCTGATCTCTTCCGCGAGACCTCGCGTTCTTTGCGATATTGCTGAACTCACAGAGGCCTCTGCGTGTTGCTCCACGCAATGACGGGCGGCGCTGTCATGAAGATGGGTGGCGACGACGGTGCAGACTGCGTCTTCCAGCGCCGGTGCCGCAAGCCGTCTGGATCCTGCCCACCGGAGACAAGCCGGTTGGAGACGTAATAGCGCAAGCGGCGTCCATGACGCTGGGTGTGTGTGGGTGTTAAGCGATCTCCCGTCTCATCTTTCACCTTGCCAAGGAGCGGCGCAGCGTTGGCCAACGCCATCTGCGAGGATGTCCGGCTGCCTCGCCGTTTTGCACTGGCGTCTTGTAGCATCGCCTGTACCCGGTCCCAGCAGTCCTGATCGATGATGGCGTCGTGCAGCCCGGGCCATGTCTTGTCCTTGTGACGGATCAGGCCGCAATAGACCGGGTTGGTCAGAAGCTTGTGGATCTGTCCACGGCTGAACGGCAGGCCGCCCTGTGTGCGACCTGACGAGAAGACGCGGCGCTTTGATCGCAAACCCAGTTTCTCCGCAGCGCGAGATGTCGCGTTCAGGCATCCATTGGTTTCGTAAAGAGCAAACACTTGGAGAACCGTCTCGGCATCGGCGTCGTTTACCACGAGTTCGCGACGGGTTGTATCGGGATGAGGGTCATAGCCCATTGGCGGCAGGCCGCCCATCCAGAGCCCCTTCTTCTTCGAGGCGGCGATCTTGCCGCGGATCCGTTCCGCCGTGACCTCGCGCTCGAACTGCGCGAAGGAGAGCAGTACGTTGAGGGTAAGGCGTCCCATCGACGAGGACGTGTTGAAGGCCTGCGTGACGGAGACAAAGGAGCAGGCCGCGGCCTCGAGGCGATCCACCAGCTTCGCGAAATCAGCCAGCGAGCGGGTCAGGCGATCGATCTTGTAGACAACGACCATGTCAATGCGACCGGCGCTTGCAGCGTGCTTAGTACGTGTATTCCGCTCACTGGATGCTATTGTCCATGGTGACGGCGTGTCCATGATGGCTTGGATGGCAAGCCAGAACTCGCATCTCCACGCTGTTCCGAAGGACGAAATTAAATCAGCGCAAGGTCTCGTGCGAGTGATGAACTATCTCGATGCCACCAGAGCTCCCCTATAAATCCTACGCAAACGAAGTGTGGCGTCTGGTTGAAGCGCAACACATCGTTTCGACGACAAAACTCGTTGATAGCGGCGTCGAACAGGAGCTTTTGGAGCAAATTCTCGAGACTACCAAGCCTCCGGTCCCGCCAGAGTGCCAACATCTGGATTACCTGTTATCCACTCCGTTTCGTTACGGCCGATATCCGTGGAACTCTCGTTTTCGCAGGATGGGTGAAACTCCCGGCGTTTTCTACGGCGCGGAAAACCCTATTACAGTTGTTGCGGAGACGGTGTGGCAAAGAAAAATATTCTTTGAGGGCTCACCGGGAACGCCATTGCCTAAGGAACCGGGGACATACACTGCATTCAGTGTATCGGTTCGTGTTCCAGTAGCAATTGATCTTACCGAGCTGCCCTTGTCAGCCGGGGAAGCTCTTTGGACCGATCCGGAAAATTACGACGCGTGCCTCGATCTCGCGGATCGTGTCCGAGAGGATAGTTGTGAGCTCATACGCTACACGTCAGTTCGTCATCCAGATGGGCCACCAAACATTGCTGTGCTGGCCTGCCAAGCTTTCGATAAGCCTGATCCTATGCAGTTTCAAACTTGGCACTTGTTTCTTCGGTCAGGGCGTACCCAAGTACGCCGCGAACATCCCAAGGTGTCTCTTGAGTACAAGTTCGGCGAAACAAGACTGGAATTAGCGTGAACGGTGTTTCGTCAAGCACGTATCGCTAGAAGGCCGGCTAACATAAGGGGGCCTTATTGGTCTTCCTATTCGACAACCTGCGCCACGCCGGCCTGTAAATCGCTGCGAGCGTACCGACTTCAACCACCGCCGCCCACACACTTGCCTCGCTGGCCTGACGCCAGTCGAATAGGCTTACCGGTCGAAAGAAGTCCAAAACCCTAACAGAGCTATATTAATTTGGCGGGCTTTCAGGGGGGCGGGTCGGTAGTATTCGTCATCTAGGGCGGGAAGCGGAAGTTCGCTGCGTACGCAAACTAAATTGAGCAACTTGAGAAAAATGTTCAGTGCGGCGAAAGGGTCGAAAGAACAGTCTTAATCGAGGCGGTATTACTATTTTGTCTACGTCAACCTCCTCATGGCAAGTCAGGCGTTCGCCAAAGGGTTCAGGTTTCGCTATGCTCTATAAACTTAGTTCAGCACGTCAGCCCATTCGGGGTGCTTTCGAAACTGCGACGCAGCAAACGGGCACAGCGGCACGATCTTTTTGCTTTGCTCACGCATGTCAGCGACAATCTGTTGGATCAGCACCTCTCCGTACCCGCGCCCCGCAAGGCGTCGTCCACTTCGGTGTGGTCGATGATAATGATCCTGTCTCCAGCCTTAGAGAAGGTCGACACGGCGTCGCCATCCTCGGTGCGGATGACATAGCGTCCGCTTGTCCCGCCGTCTTCAAAATCTACTTGCAATAGGGTCTCCGTCAAATTCTAAACTTGGGTTCAACTGTTTAGATGGCGCCAGACCGCACTCATCACAACCGACCCTTCGCCCACCGATGACGCCACGCACTTAACCGAGCCGGACCGCACGTCGCCCACTGCAAAAGTGCCGTGGGTCGATGTTTCGAATGGCGACCGGCCACCGTTTTCGGTTCCAGTCAGAACGAAGCCCTTATCGTCCAGCGCAGCATGTCCGGCCAGCCATTCAGTATTGGGCGCAGCCCCCGCCATGATGAAAACCGCGCGGCTGTCATAGCGATGTTGCGTGCCGTCGGCTTTGTCTTTCACCGTCACGGCGGATAGCCTGTCGTCGCCATGCAGTTCGGCAATTTCGCTTTGGTAGTGGATCGTGATCCTTGGGTCGGCCTCAAGGCGCGACGACAGATAATCCGACATAGACGCGGCAAGGCTGCCGGAGCGCACCAGCAGATGCACGTGCGCCGCCGCGCGGCTGAGGAACATGGCCGCTTGCCCCGCCGAACTACCGCCGCCCACAATGATGGCCTCGGAGTTGCGACAGAACCTCGCTTCCATCTCTGTGGCGGCATAATAGACGCCTGTGCCCTCGAATTCTTCCAATCGCGGGATCGGCAGTTTGCGATATTGCACCCCCGTTGCCACGACGATGGAGCGCGCGCACAAGACGCGCCCGTTCGAACAAGTCGCATCGAAGCGGTCATCGCGACAGGCCAATGCCTCGATCCGCAATGGCATGGCAAAGCGGGTGCCGAACTTCATCGCTTGAACCTCGCCGCGCCACACAAGGTCACCACCAGAAATGCCCGTTGGAAACCCCATGTAGTTTTCGATCCGGCTGGACGTGCCCGCCTGTCCACCGATGGCGATATCTTCTGCGACGACCGCGGATAGCCCCTCGGCACCAGCATATACACCGGCCGCCACGCCCGCAGGCCCGCCCCCCACAATTAGGACATCGATCACTTCGTCGTTCGGGATCACCAGCTCAAGCCCCAGGGTCCGTGCGAGCTTTTCTGGGGTCGGATCGTCAATCACCTGCCCGCCGAAGATCACCGCTGGTCCGCATCCTTTCAAATCGCAGCTTGTACGTTCCGCGTCCGCCTCGGCACTTTCAAGATCAATCAGTTGCGCCGCGATCCGGTTGCGCTGTGCAAAGATGGCGATCTTCTGAATATCCTTATCAACATCCGCGCCGATCAACTTAAGCTCGGTTTGTCCATGCTCGACGTTCCCGCGGCGTCTGGCGGCAAAGACAGTCAGAATAATATCGCTCATCTCGGGGATGCGGGACATCAGTTTAATCAGGTCTTTGTTTTGGACCACGATCACTGTCGAGGTTTCACACGCCCTCATTTGGATCATTGACACCGCACCGAACAGCGTCCCGATTTCACCGGTAAATTGGGATGGCCCCATCGTGGCCGCGTTTGTCCGGTCCTGCGTAATCGGATGCACAACCTCTATCTCGCCGCTTTCAATAAAAAGCAATTCCTCCATCGGATCGCCGGGTCGAATGATTGTGTCGCCTGCGCCATACGTCCTTATCGTTCCAACCTCTCGTAGCGCTTCGACATGGTCCGCCTGCAAGGGCGTCCGCTGCATCTGGCTAAGATCGTTGGCAGAGCTTTCCATGCTCGGTGTCCATTTTAGATGTTCGTTGGTTGCTCTTGTCGCGTCGCGGCTCCTTTGATGAGGATAAACGCAAGATGCACAGACGCTCAATGCAGCTTACATGACAGGTGTACCGCACGTTTTCCGCGTCGCGTATTCGGGCGGCCGGAACCGCCCGAATGTGTCGCTATCTTAAAGGACAACCCGGCCTCAGAACGGCGCGAAGTTGTCAAACTCTTCCGTTGGTACCGACCACCTGTCTTTGGCCGAGATTTGCGGCGTTTGGATGCCGCGATGCGGGATCTGCCCCTGCTGGCCATACAACCACAGAACAAAGTTATAGCGTTCGCCTTCAGTGATCGGCTCCGACGCATGGGGGACGCTGCCGTGGTGGATCAGGGCGGTACCGGGCTCAAACGTCAGTTTTTCAATGCGGCGAGAAACCGGATCGATGAAGCTGACGGCAGAACCGGAATAACCTTCGCGGGGCAGATTCAGATTGATATTTAGTGTCACCGCAGAGGCATCGGAGTGGGGGCGCAGGGATGTGTCCTTGCTGGCCTGCCACCGGATAGAGAACCCGAATGTCTGTGTGTCGTAGCCCACGACGTCAGGGAACAGCAGGCGAGACACAGGCCGTATGTAGGCGTCCATCATCTCGCGGTAGAAGGTCTGAAACCCGGGCGCGGCAATATACCCTTCGGAGCGCGGGTCAAGCATGGCGCCACCGCGGTTCAACACGATCCCGTAAGGGGGGCGCAATGGGATGTCCGCATCGGCAACGCCATCAAGGTATTCACGCAGGCCGCAAGGCGTTCGACGTTGAAGAACTGCGCGCGATAGACGCCGGGGAATACTTCTTTCCAAAGGTCCTTAACCGCACCTTCGGCTGTCGGATCTGCCCAAGCTTGTTCCACAGCCGCGCGCAGTTTGGGATCGAAAATGGAGCTGTCCAGCTGGGGTAGCTTAGCCTCGTTTTCCGCTTGCCATTCCGACCAGGCGCTTTCGAACAGTTCACGGTTCTGGTTCCAGAAATGTTGGACAGAGATATCACGGTTAAGCATTTCTTCCCGGGTTGGGCGGGCAACGGCACGGGCTTGGTTAAGTGAGGTAAGGGACATTGGATGGCATCCTTAGTATGTTGGAGCAACTTTGCTGCACAACACTTATTGATATGCATCCGCGTGATAAATGGCCGTATTTATTAATCAAAATTCGGTTAATGGATATAATTAACGGTTTGGGTTGGGGCGCAATTTTGCTTTGAAATCCTATTCCGAAAAACGAATGACGCGGCGAGCCGAAGCCCGCCGCGTCATGTCGAACGCTCTTTGTGGTTCGTTACACGTCGACGACCACCTTGCCGATTGCCTTACCGCTGGCGAGCCGATCATATGCTGCACCGACCGCCTCAAGGTCAAACTGCGGCTCATCCACCACCGGTTTCAGCGCGCCGCTATCAACCAGCTGTGCCAGTTCGGCCAAGATCGCACCGTGATCTGCACGGTCTTTGTCGTGCAACATCGGGATCAGCATAAAAACGATGTGAAGCGAGACACCCTTTAGGTGGGCCGGTGACAGGTCGAGTTCTGCCAGCGCAAGCGTGGTGGCCACGTGGCCGTTCAGAGCGACCGCGTTGAATGAGTTCGTCAGGTTGCCAGCACCCACTGTATCCAGCACCGCATCAAAACCTGTACCGCCTGTGTGCTTGGCGACATAGTCCTCGACGGTTTCCGCTTTGAAATCGATTGGTTCGGCACCAAGGTCGCGCACAACGGACAGACGTTCGTCGCCGCTGTCGGTGGCATAGATATCCGCGCCGAGTGACCGGGCCAGTTGCACACCGATGTGCCCCACGCCGCCAGAACCGCCATGGACAAGCACCTTCTGGCCCTTGCTTACGCCAGCGCGCTTGATCCCCTCAAAGGCGGTGATCCCGACCAGCGGGATCGCCGCCGCTTCACGCATGGACAAGGACTTCGGCTTTTTCGCGATCAGCCGTGCATCCGCCGGCATGTATTCCGCCAGAGCGCCCTGAAGATCCGCCAGACCACCGGCGCAGCCGTATACCCCGTCGCCTACGGCGAAATCGGTCACACCCTCGCCGACTTCTTCGATCGTGCCAGCAAAATCCATGCCCAACACAGCGGGGGCAGCGGGTGCGAAGCCAAGGTCCGTGCCCATGTTCCGGATCATCATATCGATTGTATTGATGCTGGTCGCCTGAACGCGAACAATAACGTGACCGGCGCTCGCGGTTGGCTTTGGCAGCTCGGTCAATGCAAAGGTGGAATCGGGTCCGTATTCGGAGAGGGCCATGGTTTTCATCGGATTTTCCTTTCGATGTGTTTGTTAACGCAAGGCTAACACGACCGATTTTTCTGGGTAATCCGCTCAAAGCGGAGTTCAGTTTTCTGATTGTGGAGATAATGGAGCCATATGCGCGCGGAAGGCGACTAAACAGAAACCGTTGCATCTTGGAGACCGGCGCGGTGTCGGAATGGTTGTCTGAAAGTTGCGGCCTGGTCGCTGTCCTGAGTCTTCGTGAGCGGATCACGCAACTGTATCGAAACTGCGTCAGACTCTGGCTCGATGTGTCTCAAACTGTCTCACGATGAGACAGTTTGTGAGATCAAGCCCCGCGCGGGCGTCAGTGTCGTTGTTATGCGATCCACCTCGTTCAATCCTATTCCCAGCGTTCATGCGGCAGGGAGATGCCGTGCACATGGGAGGAGGAATTTATGTCACCAACACGCGAAGAACAGCATTGGATGTATCGTAATATGGTCACGAGCCGGAGGTTCGAAGAGGCTATTGCGAAGATCTATTTCGAGGGAAAATCACCGGCGTTCAACATGGCCAATGGGCCGATCCCGGGTGAAATGCACCTGTCCGACGGGCAGGAGCCAGTGGCGGTGGGGGTTTGTGCACACCTGACTCCCGAGGATGTGGTCACAGCCACCCACCGCCCGCACCATCAGGCCATCGCCAAGGGCGTTGATTTGGACAAAATGGCGGCCGAGATTTTCGGCAAGAAAACCGGCCTGTCCGGCGGTCGTGGCGGGCATATGCATCTGTTTGATGATGATGTGAACTTTGCTTGTTCCGGCATTATCGCGCAGGGCATGGGGCCTGCGGTGGGCGCCGCACTGTCGCGCAAGATGCAGGGCAAACCGGGCGTGGCCGTGGCCTTCGTCGGTGAAGGTGCGGTGAACCAAGGCGGCTGGCACGAGGCGATGAACCTTGCCGCCGTTTGGAACCTGCCCTTTATCTGCGTGGTCGAGGATAACGGCTGGGGCATTTCTGTTTCCAAGGAAACCGCCAGCAGCATTGGCAGCCACGCAGACCGCGCGGCGGCATATGGCATCCCCGGCAAACGGATTGAGGGCAACGACCCTTACGCCATCTTTGAAGCAGCGGGCGAGGCGATTGCACGGGCGCGGGCGGGTGAAGGTCCATCGCTTCTGGAATGTGAAACCTACCGTCTGGCGGGCCACTTTATGGGGGACGCCGAAGCCTACCGTCCTGAAGGCGAAAAAGACGCGCTGTTTGAAAAGGATCCGATTCCCAAAATGCGTGAAAGATTGCTCGCCGATGGTGCTGCCAGCGACGCGGAACTGAACACGATCGAGGAAGAATCTGCCGCGCGCGTTGACGCCGCGATCAGATTCGCCCGCGAAAGCGATGATGCAGCACCCGAAGATGCGCTGACGCGCGTGTTCGCAGCATAAACGGGAGGAAAAGACATGACCAAATCGAACGAAAGAAAATTGACGATCGCCCGCGCTATGGCCGAAGCCACTGCACAGGAAATGCGCATCGACCCCTCCGTTTTTGTGATGGGCGAGGACATCGGCCCCTTGGGTGGTGTCTATGGTAATACTCGTGGATTGATCGAGGAATTCGGGGCGGAACGTATCCGCGACACACCGATTTCGGAAACCGCCTTTATCGGTGCCGCCGTAGGTGCGGCGCAGGATGGCATGCGCCCTGTAGTCGAGCTAATGTTCGTCGACTTTTTTGGCGTCTGCTTTGATGCGATCTACAATCTGATGGCCAAGAATATCTATTTCTCCGGCGGCAATGTGAAGGTGCCGATGGTCCTTATGACTTCAACCGGTGGTGGCTATTCTGATGGTGGCCAGCATTCGCAATGTTTGTACGGTACCTTTGCCCACCTGCCGGGGATGAAGGTTGTGGCCCCGTCAAATGCCTATGACGCCAAGGGATTGATGACCGCCGCCATGCGCGACGACAGTCCGGTGGTTTACATGTACCACAAGGGCCTGCAGGGCATGGGTTGGCTTGGCACCGAAGCGGGGGCAACCGTGCATGTGCCGGAAGAGCCCTACACACTGGAAATCGGTAAGGCCAAGGTCGTGCGCGAAGGCAAGGACGTGTCCATCGTCAGTTGCGGCATGGGCGTTCATAATGCGCTCAAGGCCGCTAAGAAGCTTGAAGAGCAAGGCGTCAGTGCCGAGGTTGTCGATCTTGTCAGCCTTGTGCCGTTGGACCGCGAAACCATCCGCGCCAGTGTGGCCAAGACCGGCAGGCTGATCGTCGTGGATGAGGACTATATGAGCTATGGCCTGTCCGGCGAAATCATCGCGTCCGTGACGGAGCATGATATCTCGGTCCTCAAGGCCGCGCCAAAACGCGTCGCCTTCCCTGATGTGCCGATCCCATTCGCGCGGGTGATGGAGCAGTTCTGCCTGCCCAACCCTGACAAGATCGTCGCTGCCTGGGACGAGATGCAAGCGGCCTGAGCCAAAACCAAACCAACACATCACAGATCAACGGGGTCGCATTAGGCGCGACCCCGAACAGGAAAGAACAATTCAAATGGCAACAGATATCGTCATCCCATCCGACCTCTGGGAAGAGGACGAAGAAACAGTAATCACCGGCTGGCTTGCCGATGATGGCGCAACCGTCGAAGAAGGCGCCTTGGTGGTCGAGATTATGACCGCCAAGGTGCAATACGAGATCAACGCACCAGCCTCTGGCACCCTGCGGATCAAGGAAGAGGCGGATGCCGTTGTACCCAAGGGCGCAGTCATTGGTTCGGTCGAATGAGCAAGGTTGTCCCCCTCAAAGGCGTGCGCGGCATGATCGCAGATGCCATGGTCAAAAGTCTGGCAACAGGCGCGCAACTGACCCACCATGGAAGCGCTGATGCGACGGCACTGATGGCCGAGAAAACCCGTCTGGGCGAGAAAGGCTCCAAGGTATCTGTTGAGGATCTCTTGATGCTGGCTGTGGTTCGCGCCCTGAAAAAGAACCCCGACGCAAACGGCCGGGTCGAGGGGCGCGAGGTGCATTTGTCTGATGCGGTTGACCTGTCGGTGGCCATTGCCTTGCCCGGCAATCTTTTGGTCGCACCTGCCATGTTCGGTGCTGATGCGAAGGATGTGACCGAGCTTCGCGCAGCACGGCAGGATCTGGCTGCGCGTGCCAAGAGCAACAAGCTGACCGTGACAGAAATGACTGGCGGCACATTCACGGTCTCGAACCTTGGCCTGACGCGGGTGGAGCATTTCACCCCGATCATCAATGCGGGCCAAATATGCATCCTTGGTATCGGGCGCATGACGGATCGCGCGGTACGGGGCGAGGATGACGGGATCGAATTGCGCCCTCACGTGGGCCTGTCGCTGACCTTTGATCACCGCGCGCTTGATGGCGCACCTGCGGGCGACCTGCTGACCTCGATCTGCGAAGAGATCGAGGGGATGGCGGTGTGAACGCACCCCTCGCATATGTGCAGGGCGTGGCCGAGGGGCTTGCCCTTGAGGCCGCGGCCTTCACGGCGCAGGGCGCTGTCACCTGTCTCTGGAGCCCGCGCCGCCGCGCGCTTGTCTGTCCGGCGAGCCTGCGGCGCAGGCCGGGCTTTGACGCGGCGAAACGCAATTCAGCCACGCGCGGCTGGCCGTTGCATCTGCGCCCCACGGGCGGCGGCGCGGTCCCCCAAGGGCCTGGGGTCTTAAACCTCGCACTGGCGTTTGACGCTGATCGGACATTCACCATCGAGGATGGATACCGCCTGATTACACAGATCATTCAGGAAGCAATCCCTGCCGGTTGGACGACAGGAGCGACCCCGAACAGCTTTTGCGACGGCGCATGGAATCTGTCCTTGAATGGCCGCAAAGTCGTGGGCACGGCACAGCGCATACGTCCTATTGGCAACGGGCAGAGCCGCATTTTGGCGCATGCGCTGATTTTGATGGAGGGCGATCTGGCCGCAGGGGCAGCAGCTATCGATGCGTTTCACCGTGACCTTTCCCTTGGCCCAATCGATGAGAATGTTCACACGACGTTGGACAGGGCCATCCCGTCGCTGCGTGATCCGCTGAACACATTGGCCGCTTCACTCAATGAAATAGCACAGCGCGACATCCTGCGCGAAACACAGCATCTGGGTCGCCGAGCGGCCTGAACCCAGGCCCGTGTAAACGACAAGGGCAATCGATACCAAAGAGGAGGAAACAACCCATGACAGCCTATTCAGTACTGGCCGTAACACCCACCGACGACAGCTGGATCCCCGGCTATATCGAGCCGGTCGGCAAGATCATCGCCAAACATGGCGGTATGTATATTGCGCGCACAACCAGCCACGAACAGGTCGAGGGGGATGACCAGCCCGCAGCCCTGCGCGTCATCCTCGAATGGCCGGATGCGCAAGCCGCCCATGATTTTGTCAACGACCCTGACTACGCGCCTTATCTTGAGGCCCGTCACAAGGGGTCGACCAGCGTGCATTTCATCATCGACGGCAAGGACGATCTGACCTGATCCGTGCCCAAAAGGGGTCGGCCTTCTTCAGATCGGCCGCTTTATCTCATAGAGCTTTAGCTTCCGGTTAATCGTTGCCCGCCCCATGCCAAGCACACGAGCGGCTTCGCTGACGTTCCAGCGACTGCTGCTGAGCGCTTCAAGGATCATGCTGCGTTCGTCATAGACAGGCATCAGATTGCCGGGGCCGGTGACGCAAGATGGTGCGATCATGGCAGAGGACGGAGGGGCGGCAACCGCGGTTTGCTGCAAATCAAACAGGTTGATCTGGTTGCCTTGTGCCGCAGCCAATGCGTTTTGAAGCACCGCGCGCATTTCGCGTACATTGCCATAGAACGCTAAGCGGCGAAGCGCGTCTTTGGCCTCGGCACTGAAGGTAACAGTGCGTCCGGTAAGCTGCGCACACAAGGCTTGCGCCAGAACTTCTGGATGCTCGCGGGCGCGCAGGGGCGGCAGGACTACTTTGCCCCCCGTGAGAAGGTAAAAAAGATCGTCTCGGAAGTGCCCTGCGTTGACGGCGTCGATCAATGGTTTTCGGCTTGTCGAAACAATAATCAAGTTGCCGTCTCGCCCATAACCGCCCTGATTATGGCTGTTTTTTTCCAATTCTTTCAGAAACCGCCGCAGCTCCGCTTGCGAGGATTTTGGCAACTCATCGACATTATCAAAAATCAGTGCTGCACCGAAACGCTCTACGTTCGGCAAAACTGAATGAACGCGGGCCTGTTCGATGACCATGCGCAAATGGTCTTTGTCGGCATCACGATCGCCAAGCGTCGCGCAATCCAGATCAATAATTTGTGCGTCAGGGGTATCGGTTTGCAGCAATGCGGCCACAAGCGCGGATTTCCCGGTTCCGGTTTCGCCTTCAAGGTGCAGCATGGCCGTATTTTTCAGCACCTCTCGCGCGCGGCGGCAGGCGGCGGCCATGCTGTGACTTCCGGTCGCCAATTGCTGTAGCGATGGAGGCAAACGATGTTTGCGCACAGGGCTGGACGGCAGCGGCTCGGCCACCTGTCGCGGTGTGGCGGCCTTTGGCAACGCGGCCGTCAGGTTCACCGCGGCCCCGGGATTGCCCGGCATCGAAAGCACCCTCTCAGGCACATTCACGAGCTGATTGCTGTCGAGGTTAAAGACAGCCTCGAACGCCTGTCCTGTTAGCGATGCCGCGTTTGCGCCGTCAAGGCAGGCGGAAACGGTGGACGTGGCGCCGATAATCATCCCTGCCTCATTCACCGCGACCAGAGCATCATCTGAAAGGACGTGATCACGCCCCCCGCGCGAAACGGTGACAAGCATCGCGTCACGGAATTCTGTCTCAAACAGGTTGCGCTGAATGCGATGCGCGGTCCTTGCCAACAACTGCTGGCTGAACAGATAATCCGCGCGATTTCCCCGATCGACAGAGACAAGATTGATTGCACCAATCATCTCACCGTGGGCATCCAGCACCGGAATGCCTGTGCAAGCAAACTGCCTCAGCATCGAAAAATAATGATCCGCACCGCGCACGGTGACTGCATGTCCCGTCCGTAAGGCCATGGAGACACCATTTGTACCGGCCAGGCGTTCGTCCCAACATGACCCAAGGGCGATGCCATTCCACCCGTCAGAGCCGCTGGTTGCCCCGCTATGCTCTATCCGAACAGAGACGCCATCGGCGTCGGTAACAACCAGACAATGACCGATTTCGCCTGCGACCGAAGCGAGATGTTGAAAGAAACCTTGCCTGCCGCCGGTGCTTTCGACGATCTTTTCAAGTCGAGGGGCCACTTCGGAGGATTGGAGGCGCATGATAGGCCGCCCGGTATCGTGCCGCAGGTTATACCGCCGCGCGCACCGATCCCAGGATGCGGCAATCGCATCCGTTTGATTTGAGGTAATGAAACCTCCCATCACGTCTCCTCCCGCCTCTTATCTTAATGCGCAATCCCCTTGATCGGCAAATGTTATGGTATGCTGCTAAGCACCAGCCAGCTCACGAATAGCCGCCATCAGTTGCGCGACATGTGCGCGGTCGGCGGCTGCGGGATGGGGCCGTGCGATGCGTCCTGCATCGTTGTCGTAATACTGCCCCGAGGCATTGGCGAATTCGTCGGACACTGCCGCACGGCGCAGGATGTCAGCCCCGATCCGCAGGTCATTGCCCGCCATTCCATAGGATTCCTTGACCATTTTTGTGGCAAGAAGAGACCCCGGATTGACCGAGACAAACATCGGCCCGTCGGGGTGTTCACGCGCCAATTCCTGCGACCAGATTGTCAACGCCAGCTTGCTTTGCGCGTAGGCTTCATTGTGACCAAGCTGCTGCTCGCCAAGCATGGCGTTGATGTTGACAGGGGCTTGTGCGGCTGACGAAAGGCTTACGACGCGACCGTCTTTGGGGATGATCGGCAGCAGGCCAACGGTCAAAGCCCATGGTGCGATTGTGTTGACCATGAAACGCACGTCCAGCCCGCTGTCGGTTTGTGTGTTGGGGACCTTCAGCACACCGGCATTGTTGATCAACACATCCAAGGTGTCATGTTTGGCACGGACATCTGCCACCAAGGCGTTAACATCCTCCAGCCGCGAAAGGTCAGCGCGGTAGGTTTCCGGATTGCCCCCGACCTCGCGCGCCGTGGCTTCCAACTTGTCCGCGCTGCGCCCGTGCAGCAGGACATTGTGGCCCTCAGCAGTCAGCGTCTTAGCTGTCAAAAGGCCGATCCCGTCCGTCGCGCCGGTGACAAGAATTGTCTTGGTCATGTGAATGATCCCTTGTTCGTGAAATGCACCGGTGGGCGCTCTTTAGTAGCGAACCAATGTACGGCTTTCGATGCTTTGGCGGGGCGTCGTTACAGTCGGGTCTTCGACCAGATCGATCGCACTGTGGCCAACGCAGGGGCGACCGGAATTGTCGTAGATGTTGAAAACTGCGACCTCGTCAGGCGTCATCCGTGAGCGATAAACCCATTCGTGCGCGGCGTCTTTTGCCAGCCCCATAACCTGCCCCTTGCGATCGGGGTAGATCAAGTCAATCACGATCCAATCTGCGTCTCTGACCGTCGATGGTCGAATAAAGCCAAGAGGTGCAGAATTGATCGGGTTCGCGATCGGGCGCCAGACGTTTATAAAGGCATAATGACCCTGCGCCCATTCATCGGCCTTCTCAGGGCCAAGAATATCCACAAGACGCCATTCCGCACCCTCGCGGCTATAATCGCTGTGGACGTGGCGGGCCGGGCGGCGCTTGGCCTGCGGATCATCGATGCGTACTGTATGATCAAAGGTGATCACCTCTTTTGCGCCAACTTCCTGTTTCAATAGATCGGCCAGTTCGGCGTCATATCGGCTCTGCCAATTGTCGCCTTTGAAATTCGAAATACCCGTCAGCGTGCTGACAAAAGCAAAGCCGTCCTCTGCAAAATCCGTGGCGGCCTCGCAGTTCCGTTGATCCTCCACTGCGATTTTGGCAGCGAAAAACTCCGGCTCGATGAGGTTGCCAGCAATGCCATCCACATCAATTTCAAATGCTTGTCGAAACGGCTTGTGGACGTGATAGTTTACGGTTCCCGTCTGCGTCATCAGAAACTCCTCTTCGTCATGACCGGGCCGCGCTGCTTTGGGGAAATCGGCAGGGGCCTGAGCTGATGTCATTGTCTGTTGAAGTTAGTTTATATCTTGCGTTTTTCGGGGTAAATTGCCGATAGTGGAGTTCACTTTTTCGATTTTGAGTATAATTGATGGATACTGATCACCTTCGTCTATTTGTAATGGCGGCAGAGCGGCTCAATATCAGCGCTGCGGGTCGCGAACTTGGCCTTGCTCCTGCCGTGGCAAGCGCCCGCCTCGCCAAGTTGGAGACCGAGCTCGGGGTGGAACTGCTAAGGCGCACCACGCGTAAGGTTTCATTGTCTCTGGAAGGGGCAGATTTTCTACCCTATGCCCGCGAAATTCTCGCGCAGTCAGAGGCTGCCCAGGCGGCGTTGGGTGGCAGGGATGTCGGCCCCCAAGGCACCTTACGCTTTGCCGCGCCAAGCAGTTTCGCACAACTGCACATCATGCCGCTCTTGCCCGAATTCCAAACCCTTTTCCCCGATCTGACGCTGGACCTGCGCCTTTCGGACACCAGTTTTGATGCCATCGAAGGCAGTTTTGATCTGGCTCTCAGAAGCGCCCCACTTGCGGATAGCAGTTTGAAGGGTCGGAAGCTGTCGGATGACACCCGTGTTCTGTGTGCATCGCCTAGCTATCTGAAAACTCACGGTACTCCCACGCACCCGTCCGATCTGTCGAACCACCGTTTTATAGCGTGGTCCAACCTTGAACCACGTGAATTGCTTAGCACCGAGGGTGAAACTGCAAAGCTTGATCCCCAAACCATGACATGCCGGACAATCGTCGATGACGGCGACGCGCAACGCGAGGCGACGGTATCAGGCATCGGAGTTTCAATCAGCTCGCTGTGGAATATCGAACACGAAATCGCAGCCGGACGTCTGGTCCATGTGCTTCCCGATTGGTCCTTGAACGAGCGCACACTCCTATGGCTTGTCTACCCCCGCTCGAATGTTTTGACTCCCAAAACAAGGATGTTCATTGATTTCCTGATCAAACGGTTGGGAAACCGGACTGCCTGGTCGATATGATACCGAGGCCCTTTGAGGGTGTTGTCAGAGGAAACTGGCTTGAGCGGGGCAGGGCGGTTTCGTAGCGTCCACGCAGGACTGAACGTTCTTCATTTCGCTACTTCAAGACCAGTCCCGAGATCATCCGTCTGGCGGTGATGATGTACGTTCGATTTCCCCTGTCTCTCAGGAATGTCGAGGACCTGCTGCACGAGCGCGGTGTCGAGATCAGCCACGAAACGGTGCGGTACAGGTGGCATCGTTTTGGCCCAGTGTTTGCCGCGGAGACCTGGAAGTGCCGGATCGAGGGAATGAAATCGAGCCGCTGGCACCCGGATGAGTTCTTCGTGAAAATCAATGGCGATCGGCACAATCTCTGGCGAGCCGTCGATCACGAGGGCGAGGTTCTGGAAAGTTTGGTGACGAAGAGCCGTGAAAAGAAAGCTGCATTGAAATTCCTCAAGAAAGCAATGCGCAAGCACGGTCAGCCTGAGGTCATCGTGACGGACAGGCTGCGATCCTGCGGTGCTGCCCTGAAGGAAATCGGAGCCGGCGAGCGGCAGGAGACTGGTCGCTGACTCAATAATCGAGCCGAGAATTCACACTTACCCTTCCGACGAAGAGAGCGTGCGATGCTTAGGTTCCGACGGATGCGAAGTTTGCAGAAATTCGCATCCGTCCATGCCTCTGTCAGCAACCATTTCAACCAGGAACGACACCTCTATTCCCGAGACAACTTCAAGCTCAACCGAACCGCTGGACTGTCCGAGTGGCGCGCTCATTGTGCTGATTGAGCGGCAGGTCTACTGTCCTAGCTGACGCCCGCGATATAGCAAAGACCAAGAAATATGCGATCTCAAATCGGCTGCGCAAAAAGGTCGAGATGCTCTTCGCACATCTCAAACGCATCCTTGGCCTGGGTCGGCTCCGATTACGGGGCCCATGCGGTGCAAATGACGAATTCCTCCTCGCTGCCACCGCCCAAAACCTCCGCAAATTGGCTAAGATCTTTCCTGCGCCGCAGCAAACGGGCAAAGCCTGATAAGAAAGGCGCTCGCGCCCTCATACAGGCCACACTTTCTGCGTCTGCTGTCTACCGCGCCCGCAAGTTTGGTGCTGGTAGAGGGGCGGAGAAGAGGCATTCGCTGCAGCCACGAAAAAAATGCCCAAGGGCTGTAAGCAGACCCTCACCACGATCCCTTAGTCGTAAGTGCGCATTAGGCCCCAAATTCCACCCTTTGTAGTTTGCGGGTCCCGCGTCGTTGATTTAATTGAGTCTGTACAAGGACAGTTGGATGAAGGCGTACCGCAGCAACTTGCTACGGTGCTGTTGTCGATCAGCGAAAACCCCCTGATCGTGCTCTTGATCGTAAACGTTGCCCTGCTGATTTTTGGCATGGTGATGGATACCACGGCGATCTTGCTAGTAGCCGTACCGGTACTTGTGCCGGTTCTCGGCACTCTCGGGATCGATCCGGTTCACTTCGGGATCGTGATGGTAATCAATCTGTTAATCGGTACGTTGACGCCACCGTTTGGCATCCTCCTATTTGTAATGACTGAAGTCGCGAAAGTCGGCTACAAACCGTTACTCAGACAAGTAGCCCCGTTCTACATCCCTCTGTTCGTCTTCCTAGGCGTAGTCACCTACTGGCCGGCCCTTTCGCTGAGCCTGCCTGATCTTGTTTTCGGGCGGTAGGGTCGACATTTTTTTCATCGGCTATCTAGAGGTTGGGTGTTGTCAGAGGAAGCTGGCTTGAGTGTACGCTCGATTTCCCCTGTCTCTCCGGAATGTCGAGGACCTGCTGCACGAGCGAGGTGTCGAGATCAGCCGCGAAACGGTGCGGTACTGGTGGCATCGTTTTGGCCCGATGTTTGCCGCGGAGAACCGGAAGCGCCGGATCGAGGGAATGAATTGGAGCCGCTGGCGCTGGCACCTGGATGAGATCTTCGTTAAGATCAATGCCGATCAGCACGATCTCTGGCGGGCCGTCGATCACGAGGGCGAGGTCCTGGAAAGCTTCGTGACGAAGAGCCGTGATAAGAAAGCTGCATTGAAATTCCTCAAGAAAGCAATGCGTAAGCACGGTCAGCCTGAGGTCATCGTGACGGACAGGCTGCGATCCTACGGCGCTGCCCTGAAGGAAATGGGAGCCGGCGAGCGGCGGGAGACTGGTCGTTGGCTCAACAATCGAGCCGAGAATTCACATCTGCCACTCCGACGACGAGAGCGGGCAATGCTTCGCTTCCTGCGGATGCGAAATCTTCAGAAATTTGCCGCCGTCCACGCCTCTGTCTCGAACCATTTCAACCAAGAACGCAGCCTCTCAAGCAGACCCCTCCTCAAGGCTAACCGCGCCGCCGCTCTCGCCGAGTGGCGTGGTCTCTGCGCGACATAAGAGACAGCTATACTGTCCTTGGTGAGACCGGTTCGAATTAGTCTGACAGCGCCGCCACTTGCCCCCGCGAAACCCTTCTCCTTGTTCAAATTCCACTGACAAAACCACTACAGCCCAGGCGCCTTCCACATTGGCGCGGTGACACCATTGTCCACAAGGTCGCGTTGTGCGGCGTAGGCCGAGCGCCAACGTTCAGTCGCATCTTCGTAGAGCGCAGCGTGGTCTCGGTTCGGCTTCACCACCCGTTCGATCCGGGCGAAGGACTTGCCGGCCTCCTGCAAGTCGGAAAATTTACCCGATCCCACGGCAGCCGCGGCCGCGCAGCCTAGTGCAGTCGCTTCGCGTACGACGGGAATGGCGATGTCTCGTTGCAGGACGTCGGCCACGATCTGTGACCAAAGGGGGCCTTTGGAGGCGCCTCCCGCGAAGGTGACCACGTCGCCAAAATCGGTGTCGGAGAATGCGATCACGCGGCGCAGGTTTTCCGCCGAGACGATCGCGGCGTTTTCTTCGAGCGCGCGAAACAGGCTTGCCGGTGTCGTGTGTCCCGGCTCTATCGACATGTTCAGAAAGGACGGAGCCGCGTGATACCAGGCGGCGAAGTTCATCGCGTCCGAGAAGATCGGGATGATGCCATTCGAGCCCGCTGGCACGCGCGCGGCCTGTTCTTCCAATACCTGGTAGGGATCGATCCCGCGGCGCTCGGCCTCGGCGACCTGCGGCTCGCAGAACGCGTCTCTGAACCAACGCATTGTCAGTCCTACAAAGAACGAGATGCATTCTGCCTGGGCGAAGGGGGCTACGGCGTGCGGATTGACGCGGATCAGCATGTCCGGGTCGGTGCGACCCTCTGGCAAATTCACGACCTGCTGCCAGAAAGACCCGCCGAAAATCGCGGCCTTGCCGGGATCGGTGACGCCGACCCCGACGCTCCCCATCTGCACGTCGCCTCCGCCGGCGACGACGGGCGTTCCTTCAGCCAGACCGGTTTCCGCCGCGGCTTTCGCTGTCAGTTTGCCGACCAGCTCGCCACTGGCGACGACCGGGGGGAACAGGCTGCGAGGCAAGTCGGCGGTGGCGATCAGGCTGTCAGACCACTCCCGTGTCGCGAGATCCATCAGCCCGCTGGTCCCGGCATTCGAGGGCTCAGCGGTGATCTCGCCCGACAGTCGGAAAGCGATCCAGTCGTTGATCATCGAGAGTTTCGCCACGCGGTCCCACAACTCGGGGCGATTCTGTCGAGCCCACTCAAGGCGTGGCCACGCGCCCAGGGCGAACGTCTGACCACTGAGGTCGTAACACTGCCGCTCCAACCCTGCTTCGCGCGCTTTCAAAGCCGCTACCTGGTCGGCGGCGCGCCCGTCGACATTGGCGCAGGCCCATATTTCGCGGCCCCTGTCATCATAGAGCACGATCGCTTCGCGCATGCTCGTGCTGCTGATCGCGGCGATTTCGCCGGCCCTGATCCCCGCGCTTGTCATGGCGATCTTGATGCAATCGCACAGCAGATCCCAATTCTGGGCGCAGTCGAAGCCCATGGAGCCGGGCACACCGTCCTCCGCTTGATGTGTCCATTCCCTCTGTCCAACGCCGACCTGTGAGCCGTTCTCATCGAATATGACCGCGCGACCGCTGCCCGTGCCCGCGTCGATTGCCAGATAGTAGTGCGTCATGGATCACTCCGTTCGAGAATTGCTTCGGCGGTCGGCTGGTCCGTTACCAAGGTATTGATATGGCGGCCGCGCATAGCGCCGAGGATCGCGTCCGCCTTCTCCACGCCCGCAGCGGCGCCGATGACAGTGTCGATCGAGGCCAGGCTGGAGAGCGGGACCGAGACGACGTGTTCGTGAATGTCGAGGGGGAGCACATTGCCTTCGGCGTCATAGAAGAAGCCGAGAATGTCGCCGGCCGCGCCTTGGCGGCGGAACAGGTTGAGTTCCGAGCGGTTGCAATAGTCGCTGCGTACCAGCGTCGCCTCGTCCGAGAGCGAGCCGACCCCGACGAGGGCCACGCGCGATGTCAGCGCCATGTCTATGATGTCGCGCACGAAAGGTTCTTCGCGCAATGCGCGCGCGAAGTCGCTGGATGAGACGCGCAGCGGGGTCGGGATTAGATGGATGTTGGACATCTTGCCGAAGCCGCTGCCGTTCAAATACGTCGCGACGCCCCCGGTCAGACTGACCAGTTCAAGCTGGCCCTGCGTCAGTAGCGGCGTCATCTGCTGCAATGTCTTGCTGACCGTTTCCCCCCAGCCGATTGCAAGCAGCTCGCCGGGCTCAAGCTCCTGCATGAGGAGTTGGGCAGCCGCTTGAGCCACACGGGTGCCGGCGTCACCCTTGTCGAAAGCCGGTACGACACGGGCATCACGCAAGCCGAACCGCTCGATCAACGCGCGCTGTTGGCGAAAGCAGCCTGCATAGGGTGAGTTGATGTTGACCTGAATAATGCCGCTCTGGCGCCCGCGGTCGAGCAGGCGCGATACCTTGATGCGGGAGATGCCGAGCATGTCCCCGATATCTCCTTGGGTCAGGCCGTCGTGATAATAATACCAGGCCACCAGAGCCAACTGTTCTTCATCCTCGGGAGCCAGATGGTCGGAGCTTCCGTGCTGAACATTTTTTCTAGACATGGAACAATTTCTCCAAACCGGTGCGCCTTTTCATCTAACGCCAGCCTCCACAGCGCGTCAATTCTCAAAAAGATCAAAAAAACCGTTGACGGGTCCCGTGATGAAGTGATCATTTGTATTTCAAGAATCAAATATGTTCACACTTGCGGTGAGCTGAATTTCAGTGGGAGGCTGATTTGGCACAAGAGAACACCACCTCGTCCGTCGGTGGGGTCGCAACGACACCCGTAGGGGGATGGCGAGAGAATTTGCCGCCTCTGCTTGGACCCACGAAAGTTCCACTCGCGGCGCCGGCGGTGATGCTGTGCATCATCGTTGTGGTCATGCTCTTCGCCGCTCCGACCTTCTTCTCGGTTGGCAACCTGCGCGCGATCGCGATGGACGCATCATTGTTCATGCTTCTGGGTGTGGGCATGACGGCCGTCATCACGTCGCGCGGGATCGATCTGTCGATCGGCGCGATCTTGATCCTGTCCAGCGTCGCCTTTGCCGCCGCGCTCAAGGATTTCGGACTTCCGTTGTTCCTCGCGTTGTTCATCGGCCTTGCGGTCGGGGCACTTTGCGGACTCGTTAACGGGCTGCTGGTAACGAAGCTCAAGATGCCCGACTTCATCGTGACGCTGTCTACCGAATTGGTGTTTCGCGGTTTGGCGCTGGTCTATGCGGGCGGCGGGGTCTTCTTCGGGTTCCCGGAGGCCATCCGGTTCTTCGGGCGCGGTCGCATCGGCGAAGTGCCGATCCCGTTGATCGTGGCTTTGGCCGTCGTCGTGATCGCGCATCTGATTTTTGCGTACCATCGCGTCGGCGTGCGTCTGCACGCGGTCGGGGCCAACCCACTGGGCGCCAAGCGCCTTGGCGTGAACGTGCAGAATTACCGGATCGGGGTGTACGTCTTCATGGGCCTCATCGCGGCGATTGGCGGCATCATGCTGGCCGGACGCCTGGATGCCGTCGTCGCCTCTGGTGCGGTGACGATCCTGCTCAACACCATCGCGGCCGTGATCGTTGGCGGCACCTACCTGTTCGGCGGGCGCGGCTCGGTCGTCGGTACCTTTCTTGGCGCCTGGCTTCTGGCGGCCATTACCAACGCCGTCGTCATGCTCGGTTTCGAAGCGTTCTGGCAGAACGTTGCCGCTGGCGCCGTGATCCTGATCACCATCGGACTGTACTCGCATCGCAGCGGGCGTAGCGAGGAATAAGGCCCTCAATTGGGCAAAACTCTGGGAGGAGAACTACCATGCTGAAAACCACGATCAAAAGCGCATTGCTTGCCGGAGCGGCCTTCGCCCATCTCGGCGTCGCTGTCGCACAGGAGGTGCCCGAAGCAGCACAGGAACGCGGGTTCCTGCTTCTGCCCGAGTTTCACCAGATGGTGCCAGGCGAGCGTGAAGCAATGGATGCGTTCATGGAGCGGGTGCGTGCCGAGGCGGTCCCGATGGACAACCCGCCAGCCGAACCTCTCCAAATCGCGATCATGTTCCCAAGCCTGGAAACCTCTGACGCATGGGCACGTCTGAACCTGTCGATGCGCTCGCGGCTGGACGAGTTGAACGTGCCCTACGAGGTTACGGAGTTCATGATCCGCCCCGACGAGCACGGCCGTCAATCCACGCAGATCGATCAGGTGCTGGCTGGCGATTTCGATTACGCGGTGGTCGGCCCATCCGAATACCAGGTTCAGAAAAGCAACCTCGCGCGTCTCGCGGCCGAGATCCCGACACTGGTGATGAACGTTGTGAATCCCTTCGTCGATACGCTCGGCACGGACGAGCAGCCCCTGACACACGTGGGTTTCGATCACACCGTCGGCGCCGAGGCGCTTTGCGAATGGACCATCGAAGAAACCGGCGGGGAGGGCACTTTCGCACTGCTGCACTACGTACCGGGTCTGATCGACACGCAGCGCTCGCAGTACTTCGCGGATTGCGTGGAGGCGAACTCCAACATGGAGCTCGTCGACAGTTTTGAGGCCAACGGTGACCGTGAGCTTGCCTTCACCGGCGCAAACGCGATCCTGAGCCGCCATCCCGACATCACCATGCTGCACGCAGGCTCGACTGCCATCGCGCTGGGCGCGTTGGCGGCGGCGACCGAACGTGGCGTGTTGGATGACGTGATCATCAACGGCTGGGGCGGCGGCGCCGATGAATTGGCCTCGATCATCGACGGCGGCCTGCAGGTCACGGCGTTCCGGGTCAATGATGACTGGGGCGTTGCGGTTGCAGAAGCGATCCGGGCTGATCTGGCCGGGGAGGAGGTCCCGGTGGTCCTCGCGGCGACGATCAACACGATCGACTACCGCATGACCGAGGAGGAGATCCGGGAACAGACGGAATACGCCTTCCGTTACTCCGGCCAACTCGACCGCTGATCGCACCGATAGCGGGAGGGGGGTGCATCACGTGCCCCCCTCTCTGACCAAGTCTCAACCGAACGAGGACGCGCATGTCTGTGGTGCTGAAGAACATCACGAAGAGCTATGGCTCCGTGAAGGCGATCGAGAATATCGATCTGGAAATCCATCCCGGCGAGGTGATCGGCCTTCTGGGTGACAACGGGGCAGGCAAGTCCACCCTGATGAAAGTGCTCGCCGGTGCGGTACGCCCGAACGAGGGTTCGATCGAAGTCGATGGAAAGCAGTACGACTTCGACGGCACGTCCGACGCACGGGCCGCCGGGATCGAGATGTTGTACCAGGACCTCGCGTTGTTTGACGATCTGCCGGTCGTGATGAACGTGTTCATCGGACGCGAGGTTACCAACCGCCTGGGCTTCTTGAAGTACGGCGAAATGCGCCGCCGCGCGATGGAGATCATCGACGGTTTCTCGGTGCGCAAGTTCGATGCGCGCAACCCGGTCGGTCATCTGTCCGGTGGACAGAGGCAGGTTTCGGCCATTGCCCGGACAATGGCTTTCGGCAGCCGCTACATCATCCTGGACGAGCCCACGTCCGCGCTGTCTCCAAGCGCGCGGGACGAGGTTCTCGCCATTGTGCGCGATCTGGCGTCACGGGGCATCGGCGTCGTGATGGTCAGCCACGATCTTGGCCACGTACGGCGCGTTTGTGACCGCGTGGCGATCCTCCACCTCGGCAAGATGGCGGGTGTGCGCGACATGGCCACCACCAGCCAGGACGAGATCATCTCGCTCATCGTCGACGGCGAGGCGCCCTCCGCCGCCGCCTGACACCGATGCAAACCATTAAAAATTAAAGGATAAGAACATGCGCCGCAAAGGCATTCTCAATGTGAAACTCAGCCGGGCGATTTCCGAGATGGGTCATGACGATATCATGCTCGTTACCGATGCCGGCTTCCAGATGGACCATGACGAGCGCGTGATCGATCTGGCGCTTACCCCGGGCGTGCCGGACCTGTTCACGGTGCTCAAGTCGATCCGCGGCGAAATGTGGGTCGAAGAGTTCTCGATGATCGCCGACGCCAAGGAAAACAATCCCTACGCGTGGAATGGCGTGAGCGAGATTTTCCCGGATGCGAAGGCCGGCACCAAGCCGAACGAATGGTTCCACGGCGATTGTTACCGGAATGCGAAGTACATCGTGCGAACCGGTGCGTGGATGCCTTGGGGCAATGTCGCGCTCGTCTCCGGGATCCCGGTCAAGGAGTGGTTCGAGAACACCGGCGCACCTGTGCCGGCGAGCTGGGAAGAACGCCATCGGCTGAACGTCGAGCATGGCCAAGACGGTGTGGAATAAGGCTATGTTTGTTCAAATCGTTCGCATCAACGTGAAACCTGATCGGGTGGAGGATTTCCTCGAAGCGTTCCGGATCAATTACGAAGGGACCACCAAAGAGCCGGGAAATGTGCGGTTCGATGTCCTCCAAGACCCCGAAGACGAGACCCGCTTCACCATCTACGAGGTGTTCAAGTCGGCCGAGTCCGTCGATGAGCATCGCAATACGGACCACTACAAGGAGACCGTGGCGCGGCTCGAGGACATCATGACGGGAAGCCGGACCAAGGAAGTCTTCGATCTCGTGATGTCCGACAAGTTGCCGGCCTGAGCGGGCACAAGGGAGACGACGGAATGAAAAGTCGCTGGAACGACGGGGACGCCGAGGCGTGGATCAATGGCGCTTCATCCGAGGCTGATCGGGATCTTCGGCTGCGGGTCTATACTTCGCGCCTGATTGGACAGGATCCCGAACTGGTGCTGCATGGGGGTGGCAATACCTCGGTCAAGACCGTCCGGGACTGGGGCGGAGCGGGTTCACGCCCCGTGCTGCACGTCAAGGGCAGCGGCTGGGACCTCGATAGTATTGAAGAGCCGGGCCTCCCGGCGCTAGATCTCGAAGCGCTTGTCGGCGCCCGGCAAAAACCGCCGATGGACGATCCTGAGATGGTGTCTTTCCTGCGAGAGAACCTGATGGATCCGTCGTCGCCCAATCCGTCAGTAGAGACCCTGTTGCATGCGTTTCTGCCGGGCAAGTTCGTGGACCATTCCCACGCAACTTCGATCCTCGTTCTGGCAAATCAACCGAATGCATCGGCAATCGGCGCCGAGGTGTTCGGAGATCGGCTTGCCTTGGTTCCTTACGTCATGCCCGGTTACGATCTGTCGATCGAGGCTGCGAAGATCTACCACGACAACCCCGATTGCGAAGGTCTCTGGCTTGATAACCACGGGCTCTTTACCTTCGGTGAGACGGCGCGTGAATCCTATGAACGCATGATCACTTTCGTCACGATGGCGGAAGATTACCTTGCGACACACGGCGCGTCTCTTGCGCCGGCACTCACGAGCGAGGGGAGCGACCCGGCCGCCGACGCCTTTGCCTCTGTCTTGACGTCAGCGGTTTCCGAACTGTTTCCGGAGATGGGCGGCGTTTGCCTCGATTTCCGGACAGACGCGAACATCAGGCGCTACCTTGAGCTTCGGGACTTGGAAGAAGTCTCGGCTCGCGGAACGATTACCCCCGATCACGTGATCCGTGTGAAACCACGTCCGGTCGTTTTCGAGAAAGACCAGGGCCAGAGTGCTGTCGTAAACGCGCTGACAGCCTCTGCGTCGTGGTATCGGGACTACTTCACGCGAAACGCGGGCCGCGCGAGCGAGCCGAAGACAATGCTGGACCCGGCGCCCCGGGTGGCGCTGGTCCGGGGCCTGGGTCTCTTCGGGCTCGGCAAGACCGCGAAGGAGGCCTCTATCGCCGCCGATCTCGCCGTCCAAGGAGCCCGCGTCATCGAAGCCGCTGAAGCATATGGCACCTATCGACCAATCGCAGAGCCGGACCTGTTCGACATGGAATATTGGTCGCTGGAGCAGGCGAAGCTCAAGAACGGCTAATGTCGGGACTTCTCCAGACTACCAAAACAGAGCTCCGATGGCCGGTGGCCTTCCAGAGACCATCGACGTCACCTTCACCGCCGCAACCGCCTGCTTGATCGGGTTCTTCCTGTGCCTCCCTTCCTGCCATCAACAGGGCAGAAGTTTGCCGGCCGGTTCGTCTCGAATACCTCGGCGCGGGCTCTCAGGAAGTCCGCGGCGAAGAGGTTGGGGAGGTTGAAATCCTGCGTGTTCAGCATCTCGAGGGCGACGTCGCGGGTTGCGAGGGCTGTGGCCATGCTTGTGCCGCGGAAGGAGGCGGTGGAGCCAATCCGGGAGCCTGACGCCCGCAAGCCGTAGGTCGCTGCCCGGTCCTCTGACGGGTAGAGGAGGTCCACGTCGCTGTCGGGAAGCGCTGCTGTGCCAGTCGAAGAATAGAGTGCCGGTTGCCCGTCGCTTTCGCGGAACCCGCCGATCAGGGCGATCGAAGGCGACGCGCCAAGCGCGTTGTTCGTGCCAATTCGGGACACGGGGCCCGAGCCGGGCTCGCCCAGGGCGGTGCAATAGACGGCACTGTCGGCAAGCTCTCCATTCTCGCGGTATTTTCGGTAGCCCGGATCGTCGAAATAGGAGCGACGCCCGATGGGACTTTGCATGATAAAAGATTGGTCCGATTGAATATAAACTGAAAGGTCGAGTTGATCCGGCCCGGCTATCGCCAGCTTCCATTGGCCGGCCGGGGCAAGTGCCGCCCCGGCCGCATCGGGGCGGAAGGTCTGTGCGACCTGGATCAGGAAGACCAGCCTTTGCATGTCCCCTGCGTCATCGACGTTGTGCTTGAAGCAGCACAGTCTCGCGTAGTTCCCGAACGGCGCGCATTCCCCGACTTGAGGCTGCGGCGCGGGCACGAGGCCGTCATTCGGCACAGCGAGGGCAAGGGAAAAGTCGGCAGCGTCAGGCAGATCGTTCTTTGCGAAGGGAGGCGTCCAGATCTCTAGCTGGTTCGACGTCTGATCGTCTGGCTGAATGCGCCAGGTCAGCTCCGAGGCGCCCGCGCCCGAGAGCTGCAGCTTGGCCGCACATTGATAGAGGTTGGAATTTCCCGCAGGCATGTGGATCCGCAACGGCGGCTTCAGCCTCGGGACCCCGTTGATCACGACAGGTGCGGCGCGCTCGGCCACCATATCGCGGATCAGGCGTTCCAAGGGCATCGAGCCATCTTTCGGTCCGGCCTGCATGCCGTAGGAGAAGTTGAAGGAGATCGGGTAGGCCCCCTTCGGGTCGGTGGGATGATCTCTCTGCCAGAGGGCATCGGCCAAGCCTACGATGCGTCGGAAACCGAAGGCCGCGTAGTACTGCAGGAAATCGCCCGCAGGTCCATGGAGGAACTGTGGAGGGAGATTGACGGCAATTATGCGCAGTTTCTCGGGATCGATCTCGGTGGTGTCTGGGGCGAAGCCGCAGGCTAGGTCCATGACATGCGCGCCGTGGGAGGCGTGTCGATCCAGATCGCGCGCGCCGAAGGGGAGGTGGGGCTCGACCAGACCCGCGGCGCGATTGAAGGCTTCTTCGTCGAGGTATCCGGCACGGGTATGGGCATTCACCAGGGCGTCGATTTCAGAGCCGTAGAGCTCGCGCCCAAAGGGAAGGTCGTCTTGCCCGGACCATGTCGTCGTCTGCTGCCAGGAGGCGAGGATGCGGGTGTTGCCCGATGCTGTGCGAAACCGGGTGTGGCAGAGCGGTATTCCGGTATCGACAATCCCGACGATGACCGTGTCGCGGTCCAGTTCCGGGATGTTTGCAAGATCGACCGCTGAGGCCAGCCAATCCTCGGACGCATCCCAGTTTTCGTTGACCGCATGGGTCGGCACCGGGACGTGGTCGTCCAGTTCGTAGAGGCTCCGCCCTAAACGGTTGCGCAGATCAACGTCGGGGGCGGTCATGCCTGCGAAGGTCGCGTCGCGCAGCAGGTATGGTGAGGGCTGGCCGATGAAGCTGTCGGCAGACCGATACGCCGATTGATTGCGCGCGTATGTGCCTTCCTGCTCGGCCCAATGGTCGGAATATGGGCCGACGCCCAGAGGCGCGGGTGAAAATGGTCCCCAGTCTGGCATGTCATCTACCCCTTCTCGGCGAGCGCACGCTGGTAGAGGGAGCGCACGATCGGGTCTGCGACGACGGTGACAGTGTTGGCGGCGGCACCCAGATTGAAGGTCGAGAGAAGGAAGTCGTCCTCTTTCGGCGGTGGCGTCCAGTCCCTGATGCCGACATCGCCTCCTTGTGCGATCCGGAAGAAAATCTCGCCGATCTGGCAGCCCAAAAAGGCGCCTGCGTGGGAATCGGCGGGAAAATGGACGCCTGCGACGGTGCGGTTCGTTGCGATCCGATGCGCCAGCAAGAAGGGCATCGCGGCGGTGTTGATGCCGGCCGTCGGATCACCCAAAGCCGGGTCGTTCGGGTCGTGATGTATGAGCCTGTAGAGCACCGTCGCAATCGCGAAAGCCTCGGTCGCGTGGCCAGAGGGGAAGGCGGAATGGTCCGGGGTCTGGATCATCGGCTGCAGACGCGTCGTGTAGTCGATGGGGCGTTTCTGTCGGCAGTAGAACTTCATCTGCGCCTCGACCTTGATGGCCAGCGCCCGGACCGCTCGTAACATCATCAGCGTGTATTTCCGCCGACCAACGTCAAGGTACTGGAGCGCGCCGAAAAAGGCCATCACGTCAGATACTTGCGCGTAGATCTCGGCCATCCTGTCGGACCTCAGGTCGGCATATGCCCGCAACCATTGCAGTTGGGTCTCGAAATAGGCGGGCTCCACGGGGCGCGAGATCGTCGAAACGTCGCTGCCCTGTACGGAGAGGGTGGCCTCGAAGACCGGCACAGCCGGGTTGACCTGTCCGGTCACGTCGACCGCTCCGCTGAGTTGGCAGTTCAGCAAGAGCTCCTGACTAGGAAGCCGCAAATTCTCCAGATAGGTATTGTCGCCAGGGTATTCGGCAGGCGCCAGTTCCGCCTGTCCAACCCACTGATTTGCCAAGGCATCATGGGATGCGATCAGCGCTCTACTCAGTAGCGGTGACCGTGACCCGTCGGCGTGCCGTCTCAGGAAGAGTTCGCCGCCGATGCCGTCTGCACCGCCGTCTGCTCCCCCATCCGCACCGCCGTCCGCGCCGCCGTCGGCACCACCGTCCGCTCCTCCTAGCATGGCCATCGTCATCCCTCCTGTTTCGCTGTTGCAGATATGAATGGTGTCGGACGGGCGTGCCTTGTTTCAAGGAGAACGACGGGCTTGCGCCACTTTTCACGGGCCATTCACGGATGTGGGGAGAGCTTCCCACAAACCGTCTCTTGACGTAAGGTAAACTTTGAAAGGGCCGAAGATATGGCGCGTGAGCCGCTCCTTCGATGCTACCTCCGCGGACCGTTTCGGATCGAATCCGGAACCGGGCGCGTTCTCACGCCCAATGCAGCCAAGGCGCAAGGATTGCTGCTGTTGCTGCTGCTCAGCCCCCATGGAGAGCGGACGCGCCGATGGGTTCAGGACAAGTTGTGGAGCACCCGGGGAAGTGAGCAGGGTGCGGCGAGCTTGCGGCAATCTCTCAGGCAGATCAAAGCGGCCTTCGCGGAGCATGGGGACTGCCTGACCGCGGACCGGCAGAGGATCGCGCTCGATCCGGGCGCGGTGGAACTTGTGTGGGACGGGCAGGGGGATGTGGCCGAGGGGCTGGATGTCCGCGACCCGGAATTCGAGGATTGGCTGACGGTGGAGCGGCGCGCGGCGGGGCGCCCGGTCGAGGCGATTGCCCGAGCGGCTGGCGATGGGGGCGAGGCGCACAGCGCGTCGAATCCCGCCCGCCGCGTCGTTGTTTCAGCCGCTAAAAGTGACGACAGCTCGGTGCAATGGTTGGGCCAACTGGTCGCCGATGCCATCGTGCGAAACCTGCGCGAGCGGCTAACCTCCGATATCGTCTGTGACGGGCCGTCCTCCGGCGAGGCCGTCATCGTGGTTTCCGTCAGCGGCTACCGGGAATCCGATACCCGCGTCGGCCTGCGGATCGCGATCGGCGAGGGCGCGGTGGCCAACCAGATCTGGTCTGGTTACCGCATGGTCAATCAAAGCGGCGCGCCGCCTGTCGAAGATCCTGTCGTTCAGCAGGTCATCGAGGAGGGCTGCAACGCGTTGGAAACATTGATCCGGCTGAAGTCAGGGCCCGGAGGGTCGCTGTCGCAGGACGATCCGGACGCTTTGTGCCAATCCGCGATCCGCAACATCTTCTCCATGCGACCAGAACAACTGCTTGTGGCCGACGACCTCTTGCGGAAAGCGCACGCCATCCGCCCGCACTCGATGTACCTTGCCTGGCGCGCCCAGATACGGGTGATCCAATACGTCGAGCGACATGCGGGAGACCCGCAACAATTCAAGGCGGAGGGGGAGCAACTGGTCCGTCAGGCGCTGGAAGTGGACGCCGGAACCTCTGTCGTTCACGCGATATCGTCGAACGTGCAGCATTTTCTGCTGCGCGATCATGCCAGTAGCTTGGAATACGCCTTGCGCAGCGTGCAACTGAACCCCGCCAGCCCCATGGCGCTTTGGTCGCGCAGCACGGCCCGGCTTTACACCGGAGACGCCAAGTCGGCGCATCGGGATGCCGTGCATGGTCGATTTCTTGCGAAGTCATCGGAGTTCAGGTTCTTTTGGGATTTGCAGCAATCTGCAACCTCGATGGTTCTCGGGAAGCTGGACGACGCGTCGCGCCTGTTGGAGCGTGCGTCGGTGCAATGCCCGACATTCCGCCCGCCGCACCGGTATCTGACCGCGCTCCACGCGGAGCGGGGGGAGACATCCAGAGCGCTCTCGAGCGCCGCTTACTTGCGCAGTCTCGAGCCGGATTTCTCGATCGATCGCCTGTTGAACGATCCGTCCTATCCGGCGTCTCTGATCAAGAAATCTCCGGCGCTGAGCAGGGAAGCCTTGTCCGCGCTGCTGTGACCGCGATGGCCGCCGGTGTCAGGGTCATCTGCAATGAAAGAGGGGCAACCCGGATCATTCGGCTGCCCCCCTTCCTAGCCTCATTCAGCCGTCATCCTCTTCGGCAAGTCGCCGGAAGATCTCGGCTGCTCGTGCCGAATGGCCACCGTTGAAGGTCGTGACCCCGTGGACGCCGCGACGTTCACCCGGCGTGTCGGCGGTTTCGTTGAGCCGGCGGATGACATCTCCCATGGGCGAGCCGTCCATGGCCGAGGTCTGCACCTGAAGCGAGCCGGTCCGGGTCCGCTCGGGAAGCGTCACGATGTCCGAGTGCCGGTCCGCGCTTTGGTTGAAGTGCGCCACTGCAAAATCCAGTGCGGTGTCTGCCTGGGCAAGGGACGCGGTGCCAGCCACGAGGGCCATCGTCTGTAGGCATTTGGTAATGGTAGTCATGGTCTTTCCTCCAGTTGAGTTTTGTCTGGCGGCTTCGGATCAACCGATCGCCAGTGCACTCAACCTCGCAGAGCTACCTGTATCGCCCCGTGAAAGACGCGCGAATTCAGCGCTAATAATGCGGGGTTTCTGTCGGAAATTTTTGAAACGTCGCGGATCGTAGCGTGTTGCGGCGCCGGCTGTGCACCTTGCATCGCGCGATGGCGGGCGGGATCCGCCGCGACGGCGGCACCGGGGTCTGCCTCGCGATCCTGCGGTTCTGGTCGCTTTCGGTCATTGCGCGGCTGACAGTGCAGGTGATCGGTGGAGGGCAGAAGGGGGCCAGCCCCCTCTGCGCATCCTTGCGAGATGCGCATCACCCCCGGAGTTGTATGGGCCAAGATGAAGGGAGACACCACCGTCAGAGGGGCCAGACGATGAGGATCGTGGGCTTCGACACGGTAGAGAAGGCTTTCGGGAAGGCGGGCGGGCCAAGTTCAGTTGGCCCGCACCAATCGTCAGGGTCGTTGCTGTCCGTCGCCGTAGACCATGTACTTGAAGCTGGTCAGTTCCATGGCGCCGACGGGGCCGCGCGCGTGCATCTTGCCGGTGGCGATGCCGATTTCAGCACCCATCCCGAACTCTCCGCCGTCGGAGAATTGGGTGGAGGCGTTGTGCATCACGACCGCGGAATCGATCGCTGTCATGAAGCTTTTCGCCGCCTCCGCGTCGTCCGAGACGATGGCGTCGGTGTGACCGGAGGAATGTGTCTGGACGAAGGTGATCGCCTCTCGCAGGTCGGCGACGATCTTGATCGACATGATGTTGCTCAAATATTCCGTGTCCCAATCATCCTCGCTCGCCGCGGAGATCGACGGCAGGATGGCCTGCGCTTCGGGCTCGCCGCGGAGTTCGCAGTCTCCGAGCGCTGCAGCCAGACGGGGCAGGACCGTGGGTGCGACAGCGCGGTCGATCACGACGCATTCGGTCGCGCCGCAGATGCCGGTGCGTCGCATCTTGGCGTTCTGCACGATGCCCACGGCCATCTCGGTATCGGCGCTTTCATGGATGTAGGTGTGATTGTTGCCGTCGAGGTGCAGCAAGGTCGGCACGCGGGCTTCTTTCTGCACGAGCGACACCAACCCTCGGCCGCCACGCGGGATCACCAGATCGACGGTCTCCGTGCTGTGGAGGAGAAGTTTCACCGCCTCGCGGTCGCGGCTGTCGACCAGTTGCACGGCGTCCTCGGACAGGCCGGCGGCTCTGAGGCCCTGCTTCAGGCAATCCACGATGACGCGGGAGGAATGCAGGCTCTCGGAGCCGCCACGCAGGATCACGGCATTGCCCGATTTGATGCAGAGCGCGCCTGCGTCAGAGCCCACGTTGGGCCGGGATTCGTAGATCATCGCGATGACCCCGATGGGCACGCTGACACGGTCGATGACCAAGCCGTTGGGGCGCTCGAACCGGGCGAGGGTGCGTGCGAGCGGGTCGGTCTGGCCAGCGATGGCCTCGACAGCGTCGGCCATGGCGGCAACGCGGTCCTGCGTCAGGGTGAGGCGGTCGACGAAGGCCGCGTCCTTGCCGGTGACGCTTTCGAGGTCGGTGGCGTTGGCCCGCAGGATCGCGTCCGCCTGCTGCCGCAGGGCGGCTGCCGCCTCGGTCAGGGCGCGGTTGCGCTGCTCGGTACTGCTCAGCGCGAGGTCCTGCGCGGCGGTCTTTGCCTGCTGGCCGAGGGTCTGCACCGCCTTGGCGATGTCCTGATCAGCGGTCAGGTGGCTCATCTCGTTCATTTAATTCTCCTTCTGCCGCGGTCGGGCGCGGCGGTTATCTCAGTTCGACGGCGCGGCGGTAGGCGGCCTGCGTCGTGTCGTCCAAAAGCTGGTCCAGCAACCCGTCGCGGCGCAGCGCATCGAGCCCCGCTTGCGTGGTGCCGTTCTTGCTGGTCACGGAATTGCGCAGATCCTCGAGCGAGGCATCGGATTGGCGCGCCGTTTCGACAGTGCCGGTGATCGTGTCGAAGACCAGCGCACCGGCGGTTTCGTCGTCGAACCCCAGACGCTTGGCGGCCTCGACGTAGCTGCGCATGATCTCGAACACGTAGCCCGGGCCACTTCCGCTCACCGCGGTGAGGCGGTCGATCTCATCCTCGTCGGAGAGGCGCACGCAGCGGCCGGTTTGCGCGATGGCCTCGGTGATCTCCTCGACCTGCCGCTCGGTGCAGGCCTCATTGGCGTAGAGACCCGAGACGCCCATGCCGACCATCGCGGCGAGGTTCGGCATCACCCGCACGATTGCCGCGTCGCCGACGATATCGCGCAGCGTCGCGATGCTGCATCCGGCCGCGATGGAGACGTAGCAGCCTCCCGGCTTCATCGCGGGGAGGTAATCGGGCAGGAGATCGGCAATCATCTGCGGCTTGATCGCGATGATGATGGCGTCGAATTCGGCCTCGGGCAGCGATGTCGCTTTTGTGACATGAGCGACACCCTCGGGCAGGTCCTGGGGGGCCGGATCGGCGACGGTGAAGGTTTTGCCTTCATGCTTGACCCACTGGCGCAACATGGCGCCGCCCATCTTGCCGCATCCGATCAAAAGTATCTTCATCATTGGCTTCCTTTCCTTCGGTGAAACGGCGCGCGCATAGCTGCGCGCTCTGCTCGTCGAGCGCCCCTTCCACCGGTGATTTCCTGTCGGCGCCAAGTGGCGCGAATGCACGCTGCAGTGCAGCAACCTGTTTGCATTCCCGTTGGGGGGGCGTGTTATAGCACCCCCGAGCACTTGAATGGGGTCTTGCTAACGCGCTGCGTCCAAAGACGCAAACGGTCTAGTCATTTCCTCAGTAAAACAAATAGTTATCGGAGGCATTTTATGTCTGAGAAGAAAAAAATCGTGGTCAAAATCGGCTCCAGCCTGCTGGCGAACAGCGAAAATCTGACCCTTCGTTACGCCTTCATGAACGGTCTGCTGAGCGATCTCGCGCAGCTTCAAAGAGAGGGCCACGACATCATTCTGACCTCGTCGGGATCGGTTGCGCTGGGCTTGAACATGGTCGGAAAACGGCCCAAGGAGGCCGGTATCCTCGACAAGCAGGCGGCGGCTGCATGTGGGCAACCCTTGCTGATGAACGCCTATCGTCAGGTCGCCTCGGAGTATGATCTGGACGTCGCGCAGATGCTCGTGACGGTCGAGGATATGGAGGAGAGCCGGCGGTTTTTGAACATCAAGAACACCATGTTGCGGTTGTTCGAAAACGACATCATGCCGATCATCAACGAGAACGATTCCGTCGCAACGCGGGACCTGCGCGTGGGGGATAACGACCGTCTCTCGGCCAAGGTTGCGCAGATGGTGGAGGCTGACGAGTTGATCATCCTCACCAGCGTCGAAGGGCTCTACGACCGCGACCCGTCCGAGGAGGGCGCAAAGTTCATCCACGAGATCGCGGACGTGAGCGAGCATCTCGAATCCACCACAGGCATCAGTGCGCTTGGCAGCGGCGGTATGCTGACGAAGATGCACGCCGCGAACATGGCGCAGAACGCTGGCGTGGAGACGATCATCGCCGAAGGCATCATCGAACGCCCCGTATCCTCGGTGCTGAATAAAGAGCGGCGCTTTACCCGTTGCCTGGTGGAGGGCGAGACGGCCTCACCGCTGAAGGTCTGGCTGAGCAACCGCCTTCAGGTCTCGGGCACACTTGTGGTTCGCAACGATGTCTCCGCCGGTATTGTGGAGCGCAAGCAAGGCGTTAGCCGGATGGATATCATCTCGATCCAAGGCGACTTCACCAAGGGTGACGTGCTGCACATCTATAATGAGGATGGTGACGAAGTGGCCCGCGGCCTGACGAATTTCTCTTCCGAAGAGACGATGCTGATGGCGCGTCATCTGGATATGCCGGTCGAGGACGTGATCGGCTACCGGACGAAAAGCGATGTGGTGGGTGCCGAGAATATCCTCGTGCTGGAAGAAAACCACCTGCAACTGGACGCGCCGGAGCATGACCAGAAGGTCGTCATTCCGGCTTGAGGCACACCTGGACCGGAGCGCCCGCGGCACCGCATCGCCCGCCGCGCGGCTCCGGTTTTGCCTTTAACGGCTCAGGGCGCGGGAGGCGCGCTCCGCTCCATCGGCAAGCACCCTGAGGCCGAGCACGAGATCGTCTTCGGCGGTGTCCTCATCGAAGGTATGGGAGACGCCGTTGATGGACGGTACGAACAGCATGCCGACGGGCATCAGGCCGGCGACATTCGACGCGTCGTGCAGCGCGCCAGAGGGCATCGAGCGCCAGCGATCCGGCGCGATCTTTTCCGCCGCCTCGGACAGGGCGTCCTGCATCCGGTGATCCATCGGCACAGGCTCGAGCATCTGGCGCAAACGCTCCACTGTGACGTTGCACCCGGACTCCGCCGCAACCGTGTTGAGAACGTCGTTGATGAACTGGTCCATTCGCTCAAGCCTGTCGCTCTCAACGTCGCGCCATTGCAGGGTGAAGACCGCACGACCGGGCACGATGGAGGGCGCGTTGGGGTGCAGTTGCAACTGTCCGATGGTCCAGACGGTTTGCGGCGTGACCACATTGGCGAAAGCCTGCTCGAGCGCGGTGGCGAAACGGGTGACCATGGTAAACGCGTCGCGGCGCAGGGCCATCGGGGTCGTGCCGGCGTGGTTCTGCTGCCCTTCGACCGTGACCTGAAGCTGCCGCGAGCCGACGATCCCGGTGACGACGCCGATTGCCTCTCCGGACTGGTCCAGCGTCGGACCCTGTTCGATATGCAACTCCAGAAACCCGCTGAACCGCGCGGGATCGACGAAGGCACCCGCCCGGGCCCCGAGCGTTTCGCGCGCCTTGGCGAAGGATAGGCCGTCGGCATCGGTCAGACTGTCCGCTTGGTCCAGATCAAGCTTGCCGGACCAGATCGAACTGCCGGTCAGCGCGCCGAAGCGGCCTTCCTCGTCCTGGAAGCTGACGATGGAGATTGGCGGCCCGCCGCCTTCCACGGACGCCCGCGCCACCTCGAGCGCGGCGATCACGCCTAAGGCTCCGTCGAGCCAGCCGCCCTCGGGCTGCGTATCGGAGTGCGACCCGAGCAGCAGCGACGTGCCGGGTGCCAAGCCAAACAGGTTCCCGGCGGGATCGAAATGAGGCTCAAGCCCCGCCGCCGTTATCCGCTCGGCCAGCCAGTCACGGGCCGCGAGATCTTCGGGTGTGAAGGCACGGCGCCTGACACCATGTCCGTCCTTGCCGAACTGGCGGAGGCTGTGCAGATCCGAGAGAAAGCGGGCGGGGTTCAAGGGGATATGGGTCATGGGGCGACGTTAAAGGCAGAGCCGCGGACGGCCAACCCCATGTCACCGATGTGGAATTCATATCACCATAAAGAGGATACGCGAATGCGCTTGATCTGGCGCAAATCATTTTCGCTGCCGAATTACCAGCGGTGGCCGTAGCGGGAAAAGCCTAATTCCAATAGGCGGCATATATGAAGAGCGTAATATACGTGATCAATAATATATTCCGCAAATTTCCTATGCGAAGGCGTATATCGCGAAACCTATTATCAGGATACCGAGAACCACCGCAAAGAAGATACCTCCACGAGATCGGGCTGGCTCGGGTCGTTCCATGCTCACAGGGCGCGGTTCGGTATCGATCTGCTGGCCGTCAGGTCGATTGTCTATCTCGTGCTCGTCGGCAACGCGCAGCTCCTCATCGGTCGGGGGCGTGCCGCCTGCTTCGGCATCCGTGCCCAGTGGGGCAGCGGCGGGATCCGGGAAGCCAACCTTGTCGCCCGCCTTGCCTGCATCGATATCTCGGCGCAGTTTGGATGAAGTCGGTGTGTCGTCGGTCATCGGGGCCTCTCTAACGGAGTGGAGCTCTTCCAGCGCAAGAGGTTAGGTCGATTTCCGCGGCCAGCAAGTGGACGGCACAATAAATGTTGATCGGCCAATTTTCGCCTATTTCCGGCGCATTCTGAAAGTTTTTCCGGACTCGCAAGGCGTTAGCCTCTGCGCCCATTCAGTTTTCACAATCGCGGGAACTGAATGGGTTCTTGGGTCGTTGCTCTGATGTCAGCTCGGTGTTTCCACCAGCCACATTCTAAGACCTATTTCAAATTCTCGCTTGGAGGCGTCCGTGAAGATACGGCTCTTTATAATCATGTCCGCCCTCTTGCTCGCCGCTGTATTTCCGACAGTGGGGCTGATCGTCTGTTCCGCAATTCTACTGATCCAAATCGCTCTTCTGGTTCTGCGCCCGATCATCGCGTTCATGCCGGCGCGGATGACGACGAATTTGCGCCGGATCGAGAAGCCGCATTTCTCGGTCCACGTCGCGACCCATGCCGAGCCGCCGCACCTCGTGATCCGCACGCTTCAAGCTCTGCTGGATCAGGATTGGCCGGAGCGCGATTACGAGATCATCGTGATGGACAACAATACCGAGGACCCGTCGCTGTGGATGCCGGTGAAGGAATTTTGCGACGCATGGCCCTACCGGATCACGTTCCTGCATCAGACCGGGGTCGAGGGCGCCAAGGCCGGGGCGTTGAACATTGCGCTGGAGCATACGGACCCGGAGGCCACGCATATCGTCACGGTTGATGCCGACTACGTCGTCAACCCGGATTTTCTGACCCGCGCGAGCCGGGCCTTGCAACGCACCGGGGCAGACTTCGTGCAGTTCCCGCAATCCTACATTGCGACAACGACCGCCGCGCCGGGCGTCGATGCGGAGCTTGACGAATATTTCCGCACCAACGCCGCCGTTGCCGATGAAGCCGAGGCCGTGCTGCTGACCGGCACGCTCTGCGTCATCTCGAAGCCGGCGTTGGTCGCCGCGGGCGGATGGTCCGGGTCGACCACGACCGAGGATGCCGAGTTGGGCGTGCGCCTGTGCAATGCCGGCTTCTCGGGCCGGTTCATCAACCAGGTCGTCGGCCGCGGGCTGTTGCCCCTGTCCCTGAACGATCTGGAGAAGCAGCGCTATCGCTGGTGTAGCGGCAACTTCCAGACGTTGCTTCGCCACGGGGCGTCGATCCTCACCGCCTCGGGCGCATTCACCCTGCACAAGCGTCTCGTCATCCTCTCGCAACTGACCGCGTGGTTCAATCTCGCGCTGATCCCTTTTGTGCTGCTGACCGTCTGGATGCTGACCGGGCGGCAGGACACGGCGGCGGTCACGATTGCCGCGGCGGCCATCGTGCTGAGCCTGTGCGACATCACCGTCCGCGTCGTGGCGCGGGGTTGGCGGGATCGGCTGGCCTTGCCGGTTGTCTTGCAGGCCCTCGCCTGCCGCATCGCGCTGGCGCCGCAATCGGCGAAAGCCACCTTTGACGGGCTGATCGGCAGCGGTCTCAACTTCGTCGTGACAGACAAGTCCGGTGCCGAAGGGAAGGGGTGCTGCCCGCTTTCGCTCGGCCACCTGCTGATCTTCCTGTCCGCCGTGGTGATGCTTGTCACCGTGCAACCCGCGAACCCGGTGATCCTTGCCGCGCTGCTGGTGCTGATGCTGCCGCTCCTCGCGGCCTCCCTGACCGATCAGAGCCTGCGCAATTACCGCGAAACCATTGCCCTCCAGAAGACAGAGGTCTCACCATGACGTCCGATCCCCTCGCGCCCCGCGTCGATATCATCATCCCGACCTACAACCGCGCCCATCTGATTGCCGGAGCCATTCGTGCGGCGCTGGACCAGAGCTGGTGGAACATCCGCCTGACCGTGGTCGACGACGCCAGCACCGACGCGACGCAGGAGGCGGTTCGCCCGTTCTTCAATGATCCGCGGTTCAACTACATCAAGCTCGCCAACAACCTCGGGACCGCGCAGGCGAAGAACGCGGGCCTTTTGCTGACCGATGGCGCGGCGGTCACGTTTCACGATTCCGATGACATTCCTCACCGCGACAAGATCCTGCACCAGGTGCGGGTCCTGACGGCGCAGGACATCGGCGCGGATGAATGCCTGAACTGGAAGCTCGCGAACAAGGTCGCGGGTTCGCGGCTGGACGTGAGCGCGGCTCTGACCCATCACGAGTTGATCCTGCCGGACGGACGGCGCGTCGAGATCAGGCGCGATATCTCGCTTCTCGATGACGTGTTTCCGAACCTCCAGATGGGCGCGCAGGTGCCGGGGGAATGGACCCATATCAACTCGGGCCTGTTCCGCACCGATGTGTTCAAGCGCCTCGGCGGGTTCGAGGATTGCATCGAAGAGGATCGTGAGTTCCGCAACCGCCTGATCCTGAACGGGGAAATCATCTGGATCGTGCCGGAGCTTCTGCTGACCAAGATCGAAACGCCTGACAGCCTGACGCAGTCTGCCGTCTCGGATTACGACAGCGCGCGGCGCAAATCGGACCGGCAGATGGTCTGGAAGAAGGTCGAAGACTGGCGCCGTACGGGAGTGGTCAGCCCCGCACCCCTCCATATCCCCGATCTCGGCGTCAGCTTCGCCAGCCAGCCCGAGCTTCTTACCCGCCGGGACATGCCAATGTCGGACGAGACTTCGGCCCAGGTTGACCGCATCCTGGCAGAGCACAGCGCGGCCCAGGTGGCGGCGCAATGACTGCGATCGACCGCAACTTCAACCGGCCCGGTCTTGCCATCGTCGATCCCTGTTCGGCGGCCGGCTATGACCTTCCTGACCTGGCGACCAGCGGGCTTGGCGGAACCGAGGCGACGATCCTTCGCGTGGCCTCGGCGCTGGCGCCGGAGTTCGACGTTACGATCTATCAAAACGGGCGCGAGAGGCCGTGCACCTCGCGGGCGGGGAGGCTACTCGGCCTTGAGGGGCTCAAGCTGAAGCAAACGCCCGACACGATCGTCGTCATCAACCGCTGGAAGGTGGCGCTGAAACTGCGCAAGCAATTTCCGGAGACGCCGATCTATCTCTGGCTTCACGTCTTCCCCGGCCGTCACAACCGTAAGATGGGCACGGCGCTGAAAGCCGCAGGCGTTGAGGTCATCTGCGTCTCGCAAACCCATGCGCAGAGCTTGCGCGCGTTTCTGGCCAAGGTTGAAACGCCCCGGGTGCGGTTCATCTACAACCCCATCGACGAGGGACTTGCGCCCGATCAGACCCCGCGCGATCCCAACAAGCTTCTGTTTGCCAGCTCGCCCCACAAGGGTCTGGGTCAGGTATTTAAACAGTTCTCCGCCCTGCGCGCGGAATTGCCTGACCTGACGCTGGATGTTGCCGACCCCGGCTACCTGCAATGGGAAACGGGGCCGGTGCCCGAGGGTGTCACCTTCCTCGGCTCGCTTTCTCACGATGCCCTGATGGGACACATGCGCCGGGCGTTCTGCCTGTTCTACCCCCAGACCCAATTCGCCGAGACGTTCGGTCTGGTGCTTGCCGAGGCGAATGCCCTTGGGACGCCGGTTCTGGTTCACCGCGGGCTTGGCGCGAACGACGAGATCGTGGCGGACGCAGACCAACGCATCGACGGCGGTGACCCGGCGCAGATCCTCCAGCGCATCCGCGAGTGGCGCCATACGCCGCCGCACGTGCGAGGCAATCCGACCTTCCGATTGCAAGCCGTGGCGCAGGAATGGTCTCAACTTCTCCACCGCGCCGCCGTCGCGCCGAAACAGTGAAACGAGGTCTGACGATGACAGCACTCAAACCCATCTTTGCGGCCTTCCCCCTGACAAGCGCGGATCAGGGCGTGCCCGAAGAGCTGTTCCGCGATCTCCGGGCGAACGCAGCGCCGGAAGAGGCGGGGACAAGCCCCATCTCGCGCTCCATCGACCTGCTGCGGGATGGCGGCCTGATGGCCGACGATGGCGCAGTTTCCCCCGCGCGAACGGCGCGTACTTTGATGCATGTCGGCGGGGCGAACCTTTGCGTCGGTCGGCTCTACGAGGGCCACGTCAACGCCCTGCGGTTGATCACGCTTTACGGCAGCGATGAGCTGAAGTCCTCCATGGCACGGCGGATCGCCGACGGCGCCGTACTTGGCGTCTGGGGTGCCGACGGGCAGATGCCTGTGACGGCGGACGAGGCCGGCAGCCTCAGCGGAAGCAAGGCCTTCGCCTCGGGCCTGGGCACCGTGACCCACGCCGTGGTGACCGTGAATTCCGGGCCCGAGGTGCGTCTGGCGTTGGTGGATGTCAGCGATGAGACCCGCGCTGACCTCTCGTCCTGGGATACGCTTGGCATGAAGGCCACGGCATCGGGAGAGTTCGACTTCACCGGCATGCCCAAGGCCAAGATTGAGTGGATCGGCGCCCCCGGAGATTATCTGCAAGAGCCGCATTTCGTCGGCGGCGTCTGGCGCATCGCGGCGTTGCAGGCGGGCGGCGCGGCAGGGCTGTTGGACGTGGCCGCATCGGAATTGCGCGCGGCGGGACGGATGGAGGCCGAGGCTCAAGCTGCGCGCCTGATGGGTGCGCTGACGCAGGTCTGGGCCGGGATGGCACTGACCGAACGCGCGGCGGAAAGCGCCGCGGACGGGCAGCGCGAGCCAGAAGATATCGTCGCAACCTCCATCGCGGCGCGGCTTTTCACCGAGGAAGCCGGGTTGGACGCCATTCGCGCGGTGGAGCAAAGCATCGGGTTGCGTCACTTCAAATCCGACACCGAGACCGGCCGGATGGCGCGCGACCTTTCCATGTACATGCGGCAAGCGGCGCGGGACGCCTTCCTGCAACGTGCGGCGCAGAACGCTCTTGGCCAAGAGGGGAAGATCTGGGGGGCGTTCTCTTGAACATCGCGTCACCCGTCACCCTGCCCAAGGTTTTCACCGGTGCGGAAAAGCTCGCCGTGCTGGCGCCGCATCCCGACGATGAGGCGCTCGGGTGTGGCGCCTTGCTTGCGCGCGCCTTTGCGGGGGCCGGCGCCCATGTCATCTGCCTGACGGACGGCAGTGCGAGCCATCCGGGCTCGACCGAATGGCCAGCGGAGCGGCTTGCCGAACAGCGCCGGGTTGAGATGCTCGATGCCATCGCGCAATTGGGCGGGCGCGCGGAGGACCTCACGTGGATGGGGATGGGCGACAGTCTGCTTTATCAGGCCGACGTCGACGCGGTGGCCGCCGAGCTGGAACAGATCATCGCGTGGACCGGCGCGCAGAATGTCTTCGCTCCTGCGGTGGAAGATCATCACGAGGACCATCAGGCGACAGCGAATTTCGCGCGCGAATTGCGGAACCGTCGCCCGGATTGGACGTTCTTCAGCTACCCGGTCTGGTCGCGTTGGGACGATCCCGACTTCCGCCAGACCATCGACCGGCACGACCCGACGACTGTCCCGACTGGCGATGCCCGCGCCCGTAAGCGCGCGGCTGTTCACGCGCACCGGAGCCAGTTCGGAGAGGTCGTGAAAGACGACCCTACCGGCTTCACGCTGCCCGAGGGATTTGCGGAGAGGTTCGTGGAAGAGGACGAGCTATTTTGGAGGATGCCCTGATGGGGGTCGCACGTGACCATCTGAACGCGCTCTACGCGGAAACCTCGGATCCCTGGGGTTTCGCCCATAGCACTTACGAGCAGGGGAAGTTCGCAGCGACGCGGGACGCCCTTTCTCGGCGCCGCTACGCGAGCGCTTTCGAGCTTGGCTGCGGCAATGGTCAGTTGGCTCGCCATCTGGTCGGCATGTGCGACAGCTACACCGGCATGGACGCCGTCGAAACTGCGCTGGAGGCCGCGCGGGAGACCGTGCCCACGGCGCGTTTCGTGCAGGGCTATTACCCGTGCCCCTTGCCGGAGGGCGACTACGATCTGCTGATCCTGTCCGAGATCCTCTACTTTCTCGACCCCGATAGCCTGACGCGGCTGGCCAAAGAGGTCGCCGCCTCGTGGCCTCGCGCCGAGGTGCTCTGCGTGAGCTGGCTTGGCGAGACGGAGAACCCGCTGCAGGGCGCCCAAGCGCTTGAACTGTTCAAGGAAGCGCTACCGTCCCATGTCTTTGAGCGGGTCGAAGCAACCGATCGCTATTGCATCGACCGCGCACTTCCGAGGAGGCGCGCATGACCTACCAACAGCGACAAGATACGGCCGTCATCATCCCCGCCCGTGACGAGGAGGATCGGATCGCCGATTGCCTCGCCGCGCTCGCCGGACAAAGCCCTGCGCGTGTCAGCGTGGTGCTGGTCGTCAACAACACCACCGACCGCACGGCCGAGAGAGCGCGAGAGGCCGCCGGGAAGGGTGGGATGGACCTCACCGTGCTTGATTGCACGCTGTCAGATGGAGAGGGCGTCGGCACCGCGCGGCGGAGGGGCGCCGAGCACGCTCTGCGCCATATACCTCACCTGCGGTACCTGATGACAACCGACGCAGATTGTATCGTGGCATCGGATTGGGTGGACCGAAACCTCGCGCATCTGCAGAGGGTCGACGTGGTCTGCGGCAAGGTCGAACTGATCGAGGCCGAGGCGGATATTCTCCAGTCAATGGACCGCGAGGCCGCGACGCTGGAGGGCACCTACAGAGCGCTGGTGCAGGACTTCTACGCCCGCCACGCGCCGGGCAGTGCCGACATCTGCGACACCCACGGCGAAGCCGCCGGCGCGAGCCTCGCGATCCGGCGCGAGGCCTACCTCGACATCGGAGGGTTCGCGCCCACCATCTGCGGTGAAGACCGGGCCCTGGTCCGCGCCGTCCGCGCGGCAGGCCACAGGGTGCACCACGCAGATGACGTGGTCGTGCGGGCGTCCTGCCGTCTGAACGGGCGCGCCGCGGGCGGCATGTCCGACGCGCTCAAGGCCCGGATCGCGGGCGCGGATTACTTGATCGACGATTGCCTGCCGCCAGCCGATTGGCTGATGAGCCATGCCCGCGCGATGACGCTCGGCCCTTGGCCGCCGCAAGTGCCGCCTCGGTTGCGTCTCAACGTGCGCGATGTGCCAGGGCACATCGCTGCATTGAAAGAATTCACCAATTCGGGAGGGGAGGACCCCATCTCGAAAGCGCCGGTCATCGTGGCGCCACGGACGTCCGTGGCACCCGAATGGCCGGACGACGGGTTGGCCGAACCGCGCCGACCCGGAACGTCAGGCCCGTGCACGCACGCCGCACGTCGCGCCTGCAGTACAGTAACCAACTCTTAAGGAGCCTAAGATGACAACGCTAAACGACCTTTATATCGAAGAGATTCAAGACCTCTGGTCCGCGAACGAGCAGATGTCCGAAGTTGTATCGGACATGGCCGACAAGGCTTCCGACAGCAAATTGTCCGACCGCCTGAAGACCGCGAAGGACGGTATCGACCAGCACAGCCAGATGCTGAAATCGCTGCTGCAAGACTCCGACGCTGAAGTGAAGAAAGAGCACTGCAAGGGCATGGAAGGTCTGGTGAAGGAAGCGCGCAAGCACGCGCTTGAGGCCGACATGAGCGGCGCCGCGCTCGATGTGGCGATCATCGCCCAGTACCAGCGCCTGTGCCACTACGGCATTGCCGGTTTCGGCACCACGAAAGCCTTCGCTGAAGCACTGGGCAAAGACGATGCCGTGAGCAAGCTGGATAAGGCGCTCGACAAGATCTACGGCTCTGACGAGTTCATGACCGATCTCGCCGAGCGCTCGCGCAACCTTGAAGCGATGGCGTAATTTGGCGGTGATGCGGCGATGGGCGCGGACAATCGCGCCCATCGCACCTTGCGCCGGAGGATTTTTCGGCGCTGCAAATGTTTGACAAGTCTCACGAAAATCGACTGGTGACACCGCGCTGGAGCCGTCGCGCAGTCTGCGCGCCTCGGCAAAAGTCCACCTCGCCCGATCTGCCAAGAGAGCGGACCGAAAAGTCACGGCTGCGCGAAAACTTTGTGTGTACGCAGGGTAAAGCACTTGTGGACGTGGAAATCTTCTCACGCGAGTGCGAGAAATAGTTAACGGAAGACAATCCTACAGGGGTCGCAGTCGTCATGAGCTTGGATATGGAGCGCGCGCACCCGCGTGGAGAGGCCTTTCTAGACGGTCAGGAAAACGCGCTGCGACAGTTGTTCTTCCTGTCCCTCGATCCGAGCATCGCGATGGACGACAAGGTCTCGCGACTGCTGCAACTCGGATGCGATGTTCTGGGCCTGCCGCTTGGCATCGTCAGCCGCGTCGACGGCTCTGATTACGAAGTCGAATACATCGTCGGCCCCGAATGGGCGCCTGAGAGTGGCACGAAGTTCGAAGTCTCGAAGACCTATTGCACCCATACCCTGTCCGCCGATGACGTGCGGCACTTCCATCATGCGGGCGAGTCCGAGATCGCCAACCATCCCTGCTACGTGGATTTCGGTCTCGAGAGCTATATCGGCGTGCCCTTGCGGGTGGGGGCCAAACGGGTGGGCACGCTCAACTTCTCCGGCCCCGATGCCCGCGCGCCCTTTACCGAGTTGGAAATCGAAGTGGTGGAACTGCTTGGGCGCTGGCTTGGTCAGGAGTGGCTGAAGGTCGAGACCTCCAAGGCGCTGGCCGAAAAGACGATGCTGTTGAATTCGATCATCGAAGCCGTGCCTGACGCGATCATTGCCTCCAACCGCAACCGCGAGATCCAGATGGTCAACGCCGCGACCGAGCGGCTCTTCGGGTTCAGCCGCGAAGAATTGGTCGGACAGAACACAGCGCTCTTTTACCCTAGCAAGAGCGACTACGAGAAACACGGCGAACGGCTTCTGCGCAAGGCGATGGAGACCACGATCGACCGTTTCGAGATGAGCCTGCGTAAACAGAATGGCTCGACCTTCGAGGGGGAGATCTTCATGGCGCCCCTGCGCAACGAGGCCGACACGCAGACGGGCGTCGTGGGCGTGGTGCGCGATGTCAGCGAACGCAAGGCACTGGAACAGGCGCGCGATGAGCTGATCTCCACCGTTTCCCACGAGCTGCGCACGCCGATCAGCTCGGTCACGGGGGCGCTCAAGCTGCTCGGCATCGAGCGCGGAAACCTCTCGAAAAAGATGCAGGGCATGTTGGACGCAGCCCTGCGCAACGCCGAGCGGCTCACGCAGCTTGTGGGCGACATTCTGGATTTCGAGAAGCTTGAAACCAAGGGCGGCACGTCGGGCAAGCATGACATCAACCTGTCCGCTCTCGTGGCGCGCGCGGTGGCCGATATCGGCCCCTATGCTGCCGAGCACGGCGTGATTGTCGCCGACGTCCCCGTGGATGTCACGGCCATCACGCTCGACGGGGATGAGAACCGCTTGCTGCAGGTGCTGAGCAATCTCTTGTCCAACGCCGTGAAGGCGTCACAACCCGGCGCGACGGTGGAGGCAGGCGCATCCGAGGATGGCCGGGGCTTCTGGGTGCGGGATCAGGGCGAGGGCATCCCCGAGACGCTGCAAAAAAACCTGTTCGACAGGTTCACCCGCGCGCCCGGAAGCTATGCGAAGGGTCAATCCGGCACCGGGCTTGGCATGTCCATCGTGAAGAACATCGTCGACCAGTTCGGCGGCGAAATCGGGCTTCAAACGGCGCCGGGCCAAGGGACGACTTTCACCGTCACCTTCCCGCCGCGTGACGGTGAGGCAGGCTAAATCCTCGACCGGGATGAAACGATACCGCCCTTACTTCGTTCTTTAATAAAGTAAGGAATCATATGTGCCGTGTCTTTGCCTATATCGGGCCCGAAATACCCCTTGAAAGCCTGCTCCTCGAGCCGGAAAACAGCTTGATCAACCAGAGCCTCGACCCCGAGCTTCATCCCCACCTCCAACTGGCGGGATGGGGCTTTGGCGTGTGGAGCGATCATCTTCTCAAGCCAGAGAAACCTCTGCTGTATCACCGCCCCAAGGCCGCGTTCTACGACGACAACGCAGGCGGCATCATCCCGAGCCTTCAGGGCAGCACCCTGCTCGCCCATGTGCGGGCGTCGGGCTATGACGCGAGCGTGGTGCAGGCCGATGAGAACTGCCATCCGTTCTCCTTCGAGGGCACGCCCTGGATCATCGCGCAGAACGGTGCCCTGCCGCATTGGCGGCGCCTGCAGCGCGAGTTGCTGCAGCATTGCGAGGACTGTTTCCTGAAGCAGATGCGCGGCACCACGGACACGGAATTCCTCTATGTTCTGCTCCTGTCCCTGCTTGAGGGAGACTCTGATGCGGACGTGCAGAAGGGGTTCGAAAAACTGCTCGAGGTGATCCGCGCGGCGATGAAGAAGCTCGACCTCGCGGCTTTGACCAAGCTGAAGATCGCGCTGGTCGCGCCGAACCGGATCATCGGCGTCAATTACGGCTGCGGGCATGACGGAGAAACCGACGTGGAGGGTGATTGGAAGGCGCTGCGTCCCTCCGCGCCCGGCAAGGACGACCTCGCGCTCTCCATGCTGCTGGAGCCGATGTATCTGCTGATGGGCAAGAACTTTCAGGACCACAAGAAGACCTACAAGGTCGATGCCTGTCCCGAGGGCGATTGCACCTCGGCAATCTTCGCCTCCGAGCCGCTGACCGAAGAGGGCGAGGACTGGCTGAACATCGAATTCGGCGAGATGGTCGCGATCGAGCGCTCGGGTGACTACGTCTCGAAGAAAGTCACCAAGCTGAACGTGTGAGGGAGGGAAACATGGTTGATCGCTACGCGACTTTTGCAGACCTCGCCGCCGCCTCCGTGCCGGATGTGGACTACCGCATCAAAGCCGAGGATCGCGGCACCCCGGTCGTGATCCTCGCCCCCCATGGCGGCACGATCGAGCCCGAAACCGCGGAAATCGCCGAGGCCATCGCGGGCGAGGATTACTCCTTCTACGCGTTCGAGGCGCTGAACCCCGGCGCCCATGGCGATTTCCACATCACGTCCCACCGTTTCGACGAACCGGGCGCGCTGGAGATCGTCGGCGGCGCCTACACCGCCGTCGCGATCCACGGCCGCAAGGATGATGGCACCGATACCGTCTGGCTCGGCGGCCGGGCCACCGATTTGCGTGACGCCATCGGCACGGCGCTGCAGGACGCGGGCTTCGACGCGGCGCCGAACGAGACGCTGCCCGGCATACACGAGACCAACATCTGCAACCGCACCCGTTCCGGCGAGGGCGTGCAACTGGAACTCCCCATGACCCTGCGCCGGAGCCTCGCCTCCGACCGCGCCGCGTTGGAGAGGTTCTGCACCGCCATCAGGACCGCAATCGAGGCGGCAGATATCAAGTGACCGGCAAGAGGCTGACTGAGCCGCTGATTTCCTAACCAATTGCGGTGAGGGTTGAACCGAACCGCCTGCGCTTCCGTTGTCTAGGCAAGAGGGGGAGGCCGCGATGGCTTCTCCCAATGCGTCTGCAAACTGAAGGGATAGACCCATGGACAAGACCCGTTTGAAAGAAACGATGTTGAAGCTGACAGAGGCTGACCTGGCCCAAGCCACCAAGAAATATGAGCAATTCCTGTCCTCCGCGCGTCTGGACCGGACCGAGCCCATTGAGAGCGATGAGCAGGCGCAGGCCGAAACTGCCGCCGATCTGGCCGAGGCTTTCGACGATCAGGTGCACAATTACGAAGAAAAGCTTACGCGCCTGCGGGTCATCGATTTTGACCCCAAGACTGAAGTGAGCGAAGGTGCCGTGGTGGACCTCGGACGCCGACATTTGGTCGTCGCGGTCTCGACCGGCGAGTTCGAGGCCGAGGGCGAGACCTACATCGGCATTTCCACCGCCGCGCCGATCTACAAGGCGCTGGAAGGGTTGCGCGCCGGTGAGACGTGCAGCTTCAATGGCCGCACGCTCAAGGTGCACGACGTCGCCTGACGCGAGTGCGACGCAGGGGAGGGGCCCGAATGACTGACGTGCAGGTTAACCCTCCGCCCCGCGTGGGCTTCGGCGGCGGCTGCCACTGGTGTACCGAGGCGGTCTTCGCCGCGCTGCGCGGGGTCGAGGTGCAGCAGGGCTTCATCAGCGCCGCGCCGCCCGATGACAATTTTTCGGAGGCGGTTCTTCTTGAGTGGGACCCTGCGGAGATACCACTGTCTGCCTTGATCGAGATCCATCTGCGCACCCATGCCAGCACGTCGAACCACAAGATGCGCGGCAAATATCGCAGCGCGATCTATGTCTTCACAGCGGAGCAAGAGCGGGATGCGGAGCGCCTCCTTGCGGAGCGGCGCGAGGCGGATGAGGCCGACTACGTCACCCGCGTTCTGCGGTGCGAGGCGTTCAAGCCATCCGACCCTCGCTTCCAGAACTATGGCGAGAAGAACGCCGGCAACCAGTTCTGCACGCGATATATCGATCCCAAGCTGGACAAACTGCGCGCCGACTACCGCCGGTTTCTGGAACCCTCTGCCCTCTGAAGCGATGCCCCGTAAGCCTGCGTTAACCCCGCGTTAACGATCGCTGCCCTATCAAGTGAGGGCAGGTCGCGGTCCGCTATGTCAGCCGGAGGATTGGCGCGTCCCTGTCGCGCGGTGTTCGGTTGCAGAAGCGGCCGGGGCCCGAAGAACGTGTCATTACCAGAAGGTCCGCATGACCCGAGCAGCCACCGCGTCGCCGCCATCGCAAACCGACGAAATCGACCTGATCGCGCTTTTCGCTGTTATCTGGCGCGGCAAGCTGTGGATCGTGGCTTTCGCCGCAATGGGCATCGTTGCGGCCTTCCTCTATGCGACCCGCGTTGCGGTGCCGATGTATCCGGCACGAACCACGATCGCTTTTGACGCTCAACAACAGCAGGTCATCGGCGATATCGAAAGCATATTCGGCGGCGGCGGCATGGACCCGGTCGGCCTCAACACCGAGGTGCAGGTGCTTTTGTCGCGCTCCCTGATTGGACGGCTGGTGGATGAGGCGGACCTCGTCTTGGACCCGGAGTTCAATCGACATCTCGCGCCCCCGCGCCTGATGGAGCGTGCGCGCCTCATGCTCACCGGGGCAGACCGACAAATGCCGCCCGAGGCGCGGATGCGCGATGCGGTGATCGACACCGTGATCGGGCGGCTATCGATCACGAACATACGTCAGTCCCTTGCGTTCAACATCCAGATCGAAACCACGGACCCCTTCAAATCGGCCAATATCGTCAATACCTTGGCCGAGATCTATATCGACAATCAGATCCGCCAGAAGCTTGACGACGCCACCCGCGCCATCGGGTTCTTGTCCGAGAGAACCTCGGAGCTTGAAGCCTCGGTCGAGACGCTGGAACAGGAGCTTGCGCAGCGGCTGGAAGGCTCGGACGTGATCGACAGTGAGCTATTGCAGGCGCAGAACCTGCAACTGCGCGACCTGCGCACCCGCGCGGAGGAGGCACAGGCGCGGCTGGCGCAGGAGCAGGCAATGCGCGCGGCGATGGACGCAGCGGAAGACTTCGCCGCCTTGATCGACGTCGTAGCGGCCTCGGATGACGCGCGGTTTGCCGGCATCCTCCAGCGCTACCAGACCGGTCGGTTGAGCGAGGCGGCGGCGCAGGACGCGCTCGCAGCACTCGGGGAAGACCTGGCTGAAGACATGCGGCGCAGGCAGGCGCAGCTCGCCTCGCTGCGCCGCTCGGCCGACGAGTTGACTGCGCAGATCTCGGTGCAGTCGGACGAGTTGATCGGCCTGCAGCAGTTAGAGCGCGAACTTGCCGCGTCGCGCCTGCTCTACGAGACCTTCCTGACCCGCCTGCAGGAGGCGAGCATCCAACAGGGGTTGGAGAGTGCCGACAGCATCGTGCTCTCGCGAGCCGTACCGCGCGGGCCGTCCAGCCCGCGGGTGGTGGTCATGATGGGCATGATGGCGATCTTCGGCGCGATGCTCGGGGCGGCGGTTGCGTTGGTGCGAGAGTGGCGCTTCGCTGGCTTCCGCACCTCCGAGGATCTGCGCCTTTACGCCGGAATGAAGGTCCTGGGCTCGCTCCCGGCGATGGCCTCGCGCGGGCGGAAAGCCGTGCTGCAGTCGCTGAAAGACAAGCCCACCTCCGTTTTCTCGGAGGCGGTGCGCAACCTGCGGACGTCGATCCTGATGGTCACCCCAGACGCGGAACCGCAGGTGATCCTCGTGACGTCCTCCGTGCCGGGGGAGGGCAAGACCACGCTCTCCCTTTCCCTCGCGCGTTACATGGGGTCGCTGGAAGGGCGCCGGGTGCTCCTTCTGGAGGCCGACATACGGCGCCAGACCCTGCGCGCTTATTTTGACGAGGATCGAGAAGGCGGTGTGAAGTTGCTCGACGTGCTTCTGGGCCGCGTCGCTCCCGATTCCGTCGACCTGCACGACCCGGATCTGGGGGTAGAGGTGCTGATGGGATCGGGAGGAGAATTCAACGCCGCCGACCTCTTTGAATCGCGTCGGTTCAACGAGTTGATGTCCCGGCTGCGTGAGCGCTACGACCACATCATCATCGACAGCCCGCCCGTGTTGGCCGTGCCCGACGCGCGGGTGCTGTCGCGCTACGCCGACCTCACCGTGTTCGCGGTGCGGTGGGGCGCGACCTCGCGCACGCAGGTCCGTCAGGGGCTGGAGATGCTCGAATCCATAGGCCAAAGTGCGGATGGCGCCGTGCTGACGCAGGTCGATCAACGCAAGATGAAGGGCTACGGCTACGGCGGCCAATACGGCTACGACGGCTATGCCGCGGGCTACTACGCTGCGGAATGACTGCCGTCGCCAAGCACGATCGCTGTCACGCGCGATACGCCCTCGGCCACCAGCGCCGCGTCGGCTTGCGCCTCCACGTTCAGGCGCAGGAGATCTTCGGTGTTCGAGCAGCGCAGGTTGAAGCGCCAGCGCCCCATGTCGAGGCTCAGCCCATCGGTTTCGTCCATTGAGACCGCCGCCGCCGCGAGAGCATCGTACACGCGCCCCATGGCCTCCCGAGGGTTCGCGATCTGGAAATTGATCTCACCCGAGGAAGGAAAGGCCGCACGCCGGGCTGCCACCAGATCAGCCAGCGGGCCGTGGCGACTGACCAACTCGGCGATCAGCAGCCAGGGGATCATCCCGCTGTCGCAGTGGAAGAAATCGCGGAAGTAATGATGCGCCGACATCTCGCCGCCATAGACCGCATCCACGTCCCGCATCGCCTGCTTGATGAAGGCATGGCCCGTCCGGCTCTGCACCGCGTGGCCCCCGGCCTTGGCGATCACGTCGCAGGTGTTCCAGATCACTCGCGGGTCGTGGATGATCGTGCCGCCGGGCTCCCGCTCCAAGAAAGCCTGCGCCAGGAGACCGACAATATATTCGCCCTCGATGAAGCGGCCCTCTTGATCGAAGAAGAAGCAGCGGTCGAAATCGCCGTCCCACGCGACACCAAAATCGGCACCGGTTTCGGTCACGGCCCGCGCCGTGGCTGTGCGGTTCTCGGGCAAGAGCGGGTTGGGCAGGCCTTCAGGGAAGCTGCCGTCCGGCTCGTGGAACAGTCGCTCGAAGCGGAGCGGGCTGCCCCGTTGATCAAGCGCCTCGGCGATTGCGTCAAAGCAGGGGCCTGCCGTCCCGTGACCTGCATTCACCAATATTTTCAGAGGTTTCAGCGCGTCGATATCGACAAACTCCGTGACCCGCGCGACATAGGCCGCGCGCGCCTCTGCCGCCGTCTCCACGACCTCTCCCGCCGCGTCCGGCGCCGCGAAAACGTCTGTCTCGGCAAGGGCTTTGATCGCCAGAAGCCCGGTCTCCGCGTCAAGCGGCGCCGAGCCCGCACGCACCATTTTCAGGCCGTTGTAATCGACCGGATTGTGCGAGGCGGTAACGCAGATCCCGCCGTCCGCGCCGAAGACCGAGGTCGCGCAATACATCTCTTCCGTGCCAGCCAGCCCGAGGTCGAGCACCCGGCAGCCTGCCGCCACCAGCCCCCTTGCGACGGCATCGGAGAGCGCATTGGACGAGGGCCGAACGTCGCGTGCTAGCACCACCGTTCTTGCCGCAAGGACGCCTGCAAACGCGCGCCCGATCCGGTAGGCGATGTCTTCGTCGAGATCGACGCCCATCCGGCCGCGCACATCGTAGGCCTTGAAGCAGGTCAACGCCCTCATGGCTTCCGGCCCAAGCCTCGCGCGTAGAGATCCTCGTAGCGGTGGATATCATCCTCGCCGAAATAGTCGCCGGTCTGGACTTCGATCAGGGTCAGGGGCGTCTCTGCCGGATTTTCGAGCCGGTGCCTGGCGCCGATGGGGATGTAGACCGACTGGTTTTCCTCCACGATCGTAACCTCCGTGTCGATCGTCACCTGCGCGCGTCCCTCGACCACGACCCAATGCTCCGCCCGGCGCTTGTGGCTTTGCAGGCTCAGCGCCGCGCCGGGGTGGACGGTGATCCGTTTGACCTGGAACTTCGGGCCGACGATCAGGCTCTCGTACCACCCCCAGGGGCGGTAATCGCGGGGCAGGGTCTCGGCCTGAGGGGTGCCGCGCGCTTTCATCTGGGCGACCGCCTCCTTGACGTCTTGCGCGCGGTCCTTGTGGGCCACGAGCACCGCGTCGGGCATGGCCACCGCGATGATGTTGTCGAGCCCGATGCCCACCAACTCCTGCCGCGCATGGGTCGCGTGGAGCAGCGTGTCGGTGCAGTCGAGCGGTACCGATGGGCCCATCGTCACGACCCCCGCGCCGTCGGCCGCCTCGTTGCGCCAAACGGCTTGCCAATCCCCAAGGTCGGACCAAGCCCCGTCGTAAGGCACGACCGTCATGTTCTGCGCCTGCTCCATCACCGCGTAATCGATTGAAATGTTGGTCAGATCCTCCCACGGATCGGGGGCCAACCGGGTGAAGCCCAGATCTGGCTGCGCGTCTTGCAGGGCCGCGCGGGTGAGGGCGAGCACCTCTGGCGCGTGGGTCTGGAACGCCGCAAGGATCGTGGTGGTGGAGAACAGGAAGATGCCGGAGTTCCACAGGTGCATCCCGCCAGCCAGAAGCGCCTCGGCGGTGGCGGGGTCGGGCTTTTCGACGAAGGATTTCAACTTTTGCGGCGTGGCGCTGAAATCGGGGTCGGGGGCGCGGCTCAACGCCAGCCAGCCATAGCCCGTCTCGGCGCGGTCGGGGCGCACGCCGAAGGTCACGATCTGCCCGTCCCGCGCGGCGGGCAGGGCGGCGGGAATCGTCTCGCGGAAATGGGTGGCGTCGGGGATCACGTGATCCGAAGGCACCACGAGCATGAGGGCTCCCGGCGCGCGGTCATGCAGCGACAGGGCGGCCGCGCAGACAGCGGGGGCGGTGTTCTTGACGGTCGGCTCGATCAGCACCTCTGCCGCACCGATTTCCACGGCGGCGAGCTGTTCCAGCACGATGAAACGAAAATCAGACGCGGTGACGAGGGCGGGTGCGGCAAAGCCCGGCGCCGACAAGCGGCGGGCGGTGGATTGAAACAGGCTCTCTTCGCCGACCAGTTGCACGAATTGCTTGGGGAAGGATTTCCGCGACAAGGGCCAGAGCCGCGTGCCCGAGCCGCCGCACAACAGAACCGGGTGGATCAAATCTGTCATGCTGTCCCTTCCGCCCCTGTTGCCCGCAAGGTTATCGGCAAATCGCGGACCTGTCCCTGTGATGCGATGTCTCAACCCCGCCAAGAGGTTAACGCCCGCTCAGAGGTCCACTTCGATGGTTCCGCCCGGCTCCGCCGCGCGGCTTTGGCAGAGGATCACGCCGCTCTCGCGCTGGGCCTTCGACAGGACGAAATCGCGGTGCTCCACATCACCGGAAATCAGCCCGCATTTGCAGACGCCGCAAATACCGTCGGAGCATTTCACATCCACCTGGATGCCGTTCTCGGCCAGCACATCCGTCGCGCTTTTGTCGGCGGGCACTTCCAGGGTGCGGCCCGAGCGGGCGAGCTTCAGGTGGAAGGGGTGGTTCACGTAATCGGGCACCTCGGGGACCGAGAAATACTCCAGATGCCGCGCCTCTTCGGGGAAGCCGGCGGCCTCGGCGGCTTCCATGACGCTCGCCATGTAGCGCTCTGCCCCGCAGGTGTAGAGGTGCCAGCCGGGACGGTAGCCTTCGAGGATCGCGGCGAAATCGGCGCGGGAGCCTTCGTCGGTGACGTGGAGGCGCACGCGGTCGGCCCAGGGGGCGGCGGCGATCTCGGGGAGGAGGCCCATCGTGGCGCGGGAGCGGCCGGAGTAATGCATCTCGAAATCACGGCCCGCGGCGTGGAGCTCATGGGCCATGGCGATCATTGGCGTGATGCCGATGCCACCCCCCATCAGGAAGGACTTCGTTGCATGAGCGTCGAGGGGGAAGTGATTGATCGGGCGGGAAATAAAGACCCGCCGCCCCTCGGTGAAAATGCGGTGCATCAGCTTGGAGCCGCCGCGTCCCGCCTCTTCGCGCAGCACTGCAATCTGGTAGCGGCTGCGATCGGCCGGGTCGCCGCACATGGAGTATTGGCGCAGGAACTCGGGCGCCACGACGATATCGAGATGCGCGCCCGCGCGCCATTTCGGCAGCAGTCCGCCATTCACCGGGGCGAAGTCGTAGAGCGTCACGCCCTCGGCGCTCACCTCGGCGCGGGTGATCTCCACCTGTATCACAGGGCTTTCGCCTTCGGCGGTGTAGACATGCAGGTGGCCGCGCTCGTCCCGTTCCAGCAGGGCCTTGTATTCCTCGGCGGTGATCATCGCCTGGTAGGCGGCGATCCCGGCCTCGCGGTCCATCGGGAAGGGATAGGGGTAGGGATGCGGGGCCAGCGGTGCGGGGTAGACGGCGAGGGTCTGGTCCTCGTAGCGCAGGTCGAGGTCTTTCTGCAGCGCCCGCGCGTTCACCGGATGGGGTGTCGGGCGATAGCCGCCGTCCTCGTCGATCTCGAGGTCCCACCACCATTTCTTCACGGGGTTGAGGGTCCCGTTCTCCACCACGTCGTCCAGCTTCGCCAGCGCCGGTGCAAGCTGCGGCACCTTCATCGCGGCCCATTGGAACGGCTTTTCCTTGAAGATCCCTTCGAGGTTCCACGGGCAGGTCTTCATGCAGCGCCCGCACATGGCCCCGCCCGGCGTCGTTACCCGGTAAGTGGCGCATTTCTGGCTGTCGCTTTTCCAGATTTCGTAGCCGTTGAACATCAGCTTTGGCCCCGCCGTGATCGCGCCGGAGGGGCATTCGCGCGCACATTTGTTGCAGCTTTCGCAGAAGCGCTGCAGGCCGAAGTCGATGGGCTTGTCGTGCGCGAGGGGCAGGTCCGTCGTCACCGTGCCGGACTTCAGGCGCGGGCCGAGGAAGGGGTTGAGGATGACCTCGCCGATACGGCTGACCTCACCGAGGCCAGACAGGAGCAGGAGCGGCGGTTGCAGCACCTCGCCATCCATCACGGTATGGGCCTTGGCGCTATAGCCGAGGTTGCGGATTTGCCGCGCGATGACCCCGCCGATCAGCGAGAAGCGGAGGTAGGCGCGCATCGATTGCGCCACGGCGATCCAGTCGTCGCCGCTGGAGCCCTCCATCGTCTCGTAGCCCTGGTCGATGATCATGTTGATCGCCTGATCGTGGGGCGGGTCGATCGCCTCGCCGCGCGCGTCGTGGCTGTACCACGTCCAGTCGGGGCAGCGCGAGATGCCGATGGCGTCGGCGCCGAGCCAGTAGCTCGTGGCCTTGACCAACTCGGCGGCCTCTTGCGGGTCGAGGTGGATTTTCTCAGGAGCGGGAGTGCCGTCCTGCAGCAGCACGAAGGCCCCGAGCGCACGGCGCTGCGCCATGGAGGGCGCGGCCTTGCGCACGTAATGTCCGCCCTTCGCGGCCTCCTGCATCTTCTTGCCCATGTCGCCGAACTGGCCGCGCGCGAACATGTCCGTGCGCTTGGGCACCCGCGCCACGTTTGGCTCGTCGATGTAGGTGGTCGGCTCCTCCACGCGTTTGAGCGTCTCGAAGGGATGGGCGCCGTCGACGAAGCGGCGCTTGGCGTAGGGCAGGGCGTTGAGCGCATTCCGGGCTGAGGCCGTGCCGAGTTTCCAGCCGAGCCCGAAGGCGGATTTCGGCTGCGCGTCCAGCGGCGCGAGGGGGCTGTCGGGGGCCATCTCGAAGCTGGTGGTCACGGCGGCGAGACCGAAGCGCGTGCCGATGTAGGGGTGGGTCAACTCCCCGTCTTCAACGGTCGCAAGGCCCGCCGCGACGGCCAGCTTGTGCAGGTCTACATCGGCGCTCGACGCCGTATGTCCGCGCGCGGGGTGTCCCAGAACCCGCAGGTAGTTGGCAAGGACCACGGCGGCTTCCGAGGCCAGCAGCCCGGCGCGGTGGGCCTGCGCGTCGGCGATCCAGCCGGTGCCGGGTTCGTCAGCCTCGGGCGCGCGCGGGTTCTCGAACAGGACGACCAGCGCATGGGTGTGCCCCTCGATGCCCGAGGGCGGCGCCTCCATGCTCTCCTTGAGGTCCGCCATGATCATGTCGATCCCGGCGGCCAGCGTCTTGGTCTGTCGGGTGCGCAAATCCTGGGCGAGGCGGCCGACGTCGGGGTTCACATGCGGCTTCTCCAGCAACGCGGCGCGGGGCAAATCGCAGATGCCCACCACGGCCGCGTCCGAGAAATATCCGAAGGCCTTCAGGTGCCGGGCGCGCTCTTGCGGATCGGTGGGGGCCTCGGCCACCTTCCTGTTCACCAGCCCGTCGCGGATGGCGTCCAGCATCGCCTGATGCTCGCGCATCGCGTTGATGATGGAGCGAGAATCTTCGGCCTCGAAGGACAACTGCCGCGCAGGCGGCACCATGGAGAGGTCCGGCATTCCGGTCAGTCGCGCAAGGCGTTCGCAAGGGAAGGGGCCCATGTGCACGGGGCGCTTTTTGTCAGAGAAGAAGCGCAGGGTCATCGGCCATCCTTGGTATCATCTGGGTCGGCAGCGGGGGCCGCGCGGGGCGGTAGCCGGAGTGGAACTTGTCCGTCACTGGGGTGATCGGCGGTGAAATTGGCCTCGCGCTGGCGGGAAGGCAACCCCTGACGGGCGGTCCTCGCGGTCTCTTCTTGTGCAAGAAGCGGCTGCGCGCCTCGCGTTGCATTTCTCGCGCCGGGGCTTCATGTGCTGCACAAAGAGGGGACATTGCCATGCAGCCATGGATACATCTGGCCGATGCCACCGCGCCTGAAGGTGACCGACTTCGCCTGTCGCGGCGCGGCGACGAGTTCTCGATCCGGCTGGAGGGGGGCAACGAGCTGATGAATTCGCGGCTCGGCGGCTCGGAAGAGGCGCTCGCGACCCTCGCGCTCGAGGCGCTGCCCAAGTCCTCCGCGCCGCGCGTGCTGATCGGCGGTCTTGGCATGGGATTTACCCTGCGCGCGGCCCAAGACGTCGCGCCGCCTGAGGCCGAGTTGATCGTGGCCGAGATCGTGCCGGAACTCGTCGACTGGGCGCGGAGCCACATGGCGCCGGTCTTTGGCGAGTGCCTCGACGACCCGAGGGTGCGGATCGCTGTCGGAGACGTGGGTGCGATGATCCGGGCCGAGCGGGCAGGCTTTGCCGCGATCCTTCTCGATGTCGATAACGGTCCGGACGGGCTGACGCGTGCGGGCAATGATGGGCTCTACTCGGTCGCCGGTCTGAACGCCGCGCGGCGCGCGCTGGTGCCGGGGGGTATCCTCGCGGTCTGGTCCGCCCATCCCGACGCGGCTTTCACGCGGCGTCTGGGTCAGTGCGGCTTTGATGCCACCGAGCACAAGGTGCGCGCCAGCCGCGCCCGGCGGGGGAGCCGCCACATGATCTGGATCGCCCGCGCGCGGTGAACGCCGAGAGAGAAGACCGCGAGAACAACCGTATGGTTCAATTTTTTACAAAGTAAAATCAGCCACGTAGGCTGAAAACTTATCCGACTTTTCCCTCACCTGTAAAAAAAATAACAGAATAAAATTTCGCCCAAAGGGCTTCGTTGATAATTTTCAAGGGGGCTGCAACCTTCGGCGTGGGTAGTAATTACCCTCGCCCGGATTGGGAGGTCCGGGTCTTTCCACAGTTAGGAGGAAGACATGTCGAAAGGTAACTTTACCCGTCGCAACATGCTCAAGTCAGGTGCCGTCACGGGCGCCGCCCTTGCAGTACCCACGATTTTCACCGGCCGCGTCTGGGCCGATGCACATACGGGCTTCACCAACGCGCCCGGCGACAGCTCTGTCACGCTCGGCTTCAACGTGCCGCAGACCGGCGCCTACGCCGATGAGGGCGCGGACGAGCTGCGCGCGTTCCAGCTGGCGGTCAAGCACCTGAACGGTGAAGGCGACGGCGGGATGCTCAACACCTTCTCGTCCAGCGCGCTCGACGGCACGGGTATCCTTGGTCGCCGCGTCGAATATGTCACCGGTGACACGCAGACGTCGTCCGACGCCGCACGCTCCTCGGCCCGTTCGATGATCGAGCGCGACGGGGCGATCATGATCTCCGGCGGCTCGTCTTCCGGTGTGGCGATCGCCGTGCAGGGTCTCTGCCAGGACGCCGGCGTGATCTTCATGGCCGGCCTGACCCACTCCAACGACACGACCGGCAAGGACCGCCGGGCCAACGGCTTCCGCCACTTCTTCAACACCGAGCAGTCCGGCCGTGCGCTGGCGCCGATCCTCGAGGCCGCTTACGGCACCGACCGCCGCGCCTATCACCTGACTGCCGACTACACCTGGGGCTGGTCGCAGCAGCGCTCGATGCAGACCTACACCGAGGACATGGGTTGGGAGACCACCAACGCCGTTCTGACCCCGGTGGGCGCGGGCGACTTCTCGTCCTACATCACCCCGGTCGCCAACTCCGGCGCCGACCTGCTGATCCTGAACCACTACGGTGGCGACATGGTCAACTCGCTGACGCAAGCGGTGCAGTTCGGCCTGCGCGACCTGCAGGTGGACGGCGTCAACTTCGAGATCGTCGTGCCGCTCTACTCCGAGCTGATGGCACGTGGTGCGGGCAGCAACATCGCCGGCATCCTCGGCTCGCAGAACTGGGACTGGAAGATCGAGAACGAGCGCGGCGACCGCTACGCGGGCACCAATGCCTTCGTTCAGTCCTTCGGTCAGGAATACGGCTTCCCGCCGTCGCAGGCCGCGCAGACCTGCTACGCTCAGACCATGCTCTACGCAGACGCGGTGTCGCGGGGCGGCAGCTTCAACCCCTGCTCCGTGGTCGAGGCGCTGGAAGGCTTCGAATTCGACGGTCTGGGCAACGGCCCGACCCTCTACCGTGCCGACGATCACCAGTGCTTCAAGGACGTGGTCGTGGTGCGCGGCAAGGAGAACCCCGAGAACGAATTCGATCTCGTGGAAATCGTCGACATCACCTCGCGCGAAGATGCGACCTACGCCACCGATCACCCGGACTTCGCCGGCGGCGATCTGGGCACCTGCAACCCGGGCGCCTGATCGTGAGCAAATCGTCGGGTCCCTGCCACGCGCAGGGGCCCGATGCCTCTCTCTTCACTCTCGACCGATTGCCCGCCGCAACGTGGGCCATTGTTGCAACCGCGCATCGACAGGCGCGGACCGAATGAATTCTGCCTTCTGAACGGGGAAAGCCATGGAAGCGATCATCCTTCAAGTTCTCAACGGCCTCGACAAAGGCTCGGCCTACGCGCTGATCGCGCTGGGGCTGACGCTGATCTTCGGGACCCTTGGGGTGGTGAACTTCGCCCACGGCGCCCTGTTCATGATGGGCGCCTTCGTCGCCGTCACCGTCAAGCGTCTGCTCGGCACCTCCTACGAGGTCGTGGACGAGACGCGGACCGACTTCCTCGGCAACCCGATGACCATCGACACGCCCTACGTGGTGTCGTGGTTCGGCGAGAGCGTGGGCAACGCGATGGTCGACTGGGCGGTGCCGCTCTCGGTGCTGATCGCGATCCCGATCATGGCGGTCATCGGCGTCGCCATCGAGCGCGGGCTGATCAAGCATTTTTACAAGCGCCCCCACGCCGACCAGATCCTTGTGACCTTCGGCCTCGCCATCGTCCTGCAGGAGATCATCAAGGCCTTCTACGGCGCCAACCCGATCCCGACGCCCGCGCCCTCTGCCTTCACCGGGTCCTTCGACATCGGTCAGCTCTTCGGCTTCGATCCCTTCGCGATCATGTATCCGTACTGGCGCCTCGTATACTTCGGCTTCTCGGCAATCATCATCGCCGCGGTCTTCGCCTTCCTCCAGTTCACCACCTTCGGCATGGTCGTGCGCGCCGGCATGGCCGACCGCGAGACGGTGGGCCTTCTGGGCATCGACATCGACCGGCGCTTCGTCATCGTCTTCGCCATCGCGGCTGTCGTCGCGGGGCTCGCGGGGGTCATGTACACGCCGATCCTCTCGCCCAATTACCACATGGGGATGGACTTCCTCGTGCTCAGCTTCGTGGTGGTGGTTGTCGGCGGCATGGGCAGCCTTGGCGGCGCGGTGCTGGCGGGCTTCCTGCTCGGCATCCTGCAGAGCTTTGCCTCCATGTCCGCGATCATCGAACTCGTTCCCGGCATCAACCAGGTGATCATCTACCTCGTCGCCGTAATCGTACTATTGACCCGTCCCCGTGGCCTGCTTGGCCGCAAGGGCGTGATGGAGGATTGAGCAATGCTCGGACTTAACGGCAAAGACACCCGGCTCTTCCTGATCGTCGTGGCGCTGGTGGTATTCGCACCATTCATCCTGAACCCGTTCCCTGACGGCGTCGGCATGGCGCAGTTCAACGCAGGCTACCCGGACCTGATGCAGAAGCTGGTGATCTTCGGCATCTTCGCGGTGGGCTACAACATCCTCTTCGGGCTCACGGGCTACCTCTCCTTCGGCCACGCGGCCTTCCTGGGCGTGGGGTCCTACGCCGGGGTCTGGATGATGAAGCTGCTGACGATGAACGTCATCCCGGCGCTGATCGTCTCGGTCATCGTGGCGGGGCTGTTCTCGCTGCTGATCGGCTTCGTCTCGCTACGGCGCACGGGCATCTACTTCTCGATCCTGACGCTGGCCTTCGCACAGATGTGCTACTCGCTGGCCTATTCGGTGCTGACCCCGGTGACGGGCGGTGAAACCGGCCTGACGCTCTCGCTCAACGACCCGCGCGTGATCGGCGCGACGCAGGCAGCAGACGGCAACATCCCCGCGCCACACCTCTTCGGGCTGGAAATGGGGTCGAGCTTCGAGCTGGCGCTCGCCGGTTGGAACTTCACCTTCAACGTCGGCTACTACCTTTGCGGTTTCGTCATGCTGGTGGCCTTCTACCTCTCGGTCCGGCTGTTCCGCTCACCCTTCGGCCTGATGCTGCGGGCGATCAAATCCAACCAGACCCGGATGAGTTACACCGGTCTCAACCCGCGCCCCTATGCGCTGGCGGCCTTCGTGATCTCGGGCATGTATGCGGGCCTCGCCGGTGGCCTGATGGTCGCGATGGACCCGCTGGCCGGGGCCGAGCGGATGCTCTGGACCGCGTCGGGCGAGGTGGTGCTGATGACCATCCTCGGCGGGGCAGGGACGTTGATCGGCCCGATCCTCGGCGCCGGCGTCATCGCCTACCTTGAATCGATCATCTCGACCATCGGCTCCACCGTTCTGCACAACTGGTTCGCAGGCCTTCCGGAATGGCTGGAGAACACGCTGGTGAACATCATCTACCCCTTCGTGGGCTCCGGCTGGCACCTGACACTGGGTCTCGTGTTCATGCTGGTGGTGATCTTCCTGCCCGGTGGCATCGTGGAGGGCGGCAAGCGTATCTCGGGGCTCTTCGGCCGCAAGACCGAGGGCGACACCACCGTCACGGGCGAGGCTGCCGATACGACAACCGCCACCAAGCCGGGCGAATAGGAGACGACGACCATGGGTATCCTTGAAGTAAGTGGCGTGAACAAACGCTTCGGCGGCCTGCAGGCTCTGGGCGACGTGAACCTCGACGTGCAGGAGGGCGGCTGCCACGCCATCATCGGGCCGAACGGTGCCGGCAAGTCGACGCTGCTCAACGTGCTGGTGGGCAAGCTGATCCCCGACAGCGGGACGGTGCTCTTCGACGGCCAGAACGTGCTCGGGCGCAAGCCGCACCAGATCAACCAGATGGGCATCAGCCGCGTCTTCCAGACGCCCGAGATCTTCGCCGATCAGACGGTGCTGGAAAACGTGCTGATCCCCTGCTTCGCCGGGCGCGACGGCTCGTTCCGGCTGCACGCCTACGAATCCATCGGGCAAGAGACGGATGTGCTCTCCCAGGCGATGGAGATGCTGCGCGAAGTCGGCATGGAGAAGAAGACCGAGATGCTCGCAGGCTCACTTTCGCGCGGCGACAAGCGGCGGCTGGAGATGGCGATGTCGCTGGTCCAGAACCCGCGTCTGTTGCTGCTTGATGAGCCGACGGCAGGCATGGCGCGGGCCGACACCAACAACACGATCGAACTGCTGAAAGAGATCCGCCAGTCCCGCAACATCACGATGGCGATCATCGAGCACGACATGCACGTGGTCTTCAGCCTTGCGGACCGGATCACCGTACTTGCCCAGGGCACGCCACTGGTCGAGGACATTCCCGAGAACATCAAGGGCCATCCCAAGGTCCGCGAAGCCTACCTCGGCGACGCGCAGGTCTGACCCGCCACCGCCGCCGCCCACATCGCCGCCGCCCCCTGCGCTCCCGCGCTGATCGGAGATTACAGATGACCGAAACGACCACCTTCAATCCGAACGTCAACAACGCCGCCACCACGCCCGCGTTCCTGTCGGTCTGGAACGTCGATGCCTATTACGGCGAAAGCTACATCGTCCAGGGGATCAGCTTCAAAGTGCACGAGGGCGAGATCCTCGCGCTTCTGGGTCGCAACGGGGCCGGCAAGACCTCCACCCTGCGCGCCATCGCCCGCGTAGACGAGCCCGAAGTGCGCGCCGGGGAAATTTGGCTCGACCACAAGCCGCTCCATCAGATGAAGAGCCATCAGGCCAGCGCGGCGGGCGTGGCGCTGGTGCCCGAAGATCGCCGGATCATCCCCGGCCTGACGGTGGAAGAGAACCTGAAACTCGCCCAGATCGCCCCGCCCATCGGCTGGTCGCTGGAGCGCATCTACCAACTCTTCCCGCGTCTTGAAGAGCGCCGCAAACAGGAGGGCGTGACGCTTTCAGGCGGCGAACAGCAGATGCTTGCCATCGCCCGCGCGCTGGCCCGCGACATCAAGATCCTCCTGCTGGATGAACCCTACGAGGGCCTCGCCCCGGTCATCGTGCAGGAGATCGCGAAGACGCTGAACCTGATCCGCGACCAAGGCATCACCACCATCATCGTCGAGCAGAACGCCGTCGCCGCCCTCAAACTCGCCGACCGTGCCGTGATCCTCGACACCGGCAGCGTTGTCTTCGACGGCGACGCGAAAGAGGTGCTGGAGAACCAGGCCCTGCGCGAGGAATACCTCGCCATCTGAGCCGTGGCGCACCGCACGCCAACAAGGAGGCTTCCCGCGTCACACCGCACGCCTCGGTCGCTGGAGTGCGCCGCTCCCTCCTTCATCTTGGCCAATACAACTCAAAAGCCCGGCCAGCCTGCGTCACGCCGCCGGCGGCTCCTTCCCGAGCGGTCAAACCGGCACGGGCCCCAAACTGTCGCGCAGACGCAATTCGGTGAACAGTTCTTCCCCCGCGATCTCGCCGCCACCGCCAAGCCGCCGGATCAGCGCCGCCGCCGCCTTTTGTCCCATTTCGCGATGGGGCACATGCACGGTGGTAAGCGCCGGATAGGCCACCTGCGCCAATTCGATATCATCAAAGCCCACGATCGACACGTCGCGGGGCACCGACAGACCCATCTCACGGGCGCGGTTCAGCGCGCCGACGGCCAGCACGTCGTTGCCGCAGAGCACTGCGGTCGGCGGTGCCTCGCCCTGCATCAGGTCCGCGAAGGCCTCCGCTCCGGTTTCGATGCCGTAGGGCGTCTCGATCACCTGCAGCGCCTCCGGCGCCATACCTGCGGCTTCCAGCGCCTGAAGGATTCCGTCGCGCCGTGCCACCGCGCGGTCGTTGCTGGCGAAAGCGGCTGAAATCATCGCGAGCCGCCGATGGCCGTGACGCAGGACCTCTTCAGCCATTTTCCGCATCGAGGCGCGGTTGTCGAAGCCGATGCAGGGGCGGGGGCCGTCGGGGGCATAGGCCCAGGTGACCACGGCCGGCACCTGCTGCGCCTCCAGAAACTGATAAATCTCCGGCGCGCGCTGGTGGCCCACCAGCAAGAGCGCGTCGGCGCCGCGTGCCACCAAGGAGCGGATCTGGCTCTCTTCCAGATCGCCGCGGTAGGAGGAGCTCGCGACCAGCAGGGTGTAGCCGTGGGCGTTCAGCTCTTCCTGAAATGCCTGCAGCCCGCGCGCAAAGATCGCGTTTTCCATCGTCGGGATGATCGCGCCGATGGTGTTGGTCCGCTGCGCCGCCATCGCCCGGGCGCCGAAGTTGGGCGAATAGCCAAGTTCCGCGATTGCCGCCATCACCTTGGCGCGGGTCTTCTCCGAGACCTGTTTCGGGAAATTCAGACAGCGCGAGACCGTCGCCGTCGAATAGCCCGAGAGCTTCGCAACATCATGCAGGGTTGGAGTGGGGCGCGGCGCGGTCATCTTGTCATTCGTCCTATCGGCTTTCGCTTTTGGGTGCAAAATGTAAAGGCTTGCATTGTGGCGATGTAAAGGCTTACAACGCTACTGACGGAATCGCCACGTCGCGTCGAGAGTGTCACGCGCCAAGGCCTTCCCACCGTGATTTGAGCCACCGATAGGACTTCGCCAGATGACAAGAGAGTATCTCAAGAAAGCGCCGCTGACCTCGGCTTCCGACGCCTCCGACGTACAGGAGACCGTGCGCACGATCCTGGCGGACATCGAGGCCGGCGGCGACGACAAGGCCCGCGAATACGCGGCGAAGTTCGACAATTACGAGGGCAACATCATCCTCACGCCCGAAGAGATCGAGGCCGCCGCCGCCCTGGTGCCCGAGAAGCTGAAGGCCGACATCCAGTTCGCCCACGCCAACGTGCGCCGCTTCGCCGAGGCGCAGAAGGCCACCGTCTCCGACGTGGAGGTGGAGGTCGTTCCGGGCCTCATCGCCGGGCAGAAGGCGATCCCGGTCGATGCGGCGGGCTGCTACGTGCCGGGTGGGCGCTACAGCCACATCGCCAGCGCCATCATGACGGTGACCACCGCCAAGGTCGCCGGTTGCAATCACATCATCGCCACCTCGCCGCCGCGTCCCGGCGTGGGCGTGGCGCCTGCCATCGTCTACGCGGCCCACATCTGCGGCGCCGACACGATCATGGCGATGGGCGGCGTGCAGGGCATCGCGGCGATGACCTTCGGCCTTTTCGGCCTGCCCAAGGCCAATATCCTCGTCGGCCCCGGCAACCAGTTCGTGGCCGAAGCCAAGCGCCATCTGTTCGGCCGCGTCGGCATCGACATGATCGCGGGCCCGACCGACAGCCTGATCCTCGCCGATGCGACCGCCGACCCTCACGTGGTCGCCACCGATCTGGTGAGTCAGGCCGAGCATGGTTACAACTCGCCCGTCTGGCTCGTCACCGACAGCCGCGCGCTGGCTGAAGATGTCATGGACCGCATCCCCGCGCTGATCGACGACCTCCCGGAGGTGAACCGCGACAACGCCCGCGCCGCGTGGCGCGACTACGCCGAGGTCATCGTCTGCGCCGACCGCGAGGACATGGCCGCCTGTTCCGACGAATATGCGCCCGAGCACCTGACCGTTCAGGCCGAGGATCTGCCATGGTGGAAGGAGCGTCTCTCCTGCTACGGCTCGCTCTTCCTGGGCGAGGAGACGACCGTTTCCTACGGCGACAAGGCATCAGGCACCAACCACGTGCTGCCCACCTCGGGCGCGGCGAGCTACACCGGCGGCCTGTCGGTGCACAAATACATGAAAATCGTCACATGGCAGCAGGCGACGCGTGAAGGCTCGCGCGATGTGGCAATTGCCACGGCCCGGATCTCGCGTCTTGAAGGGATGGAAGGCCACGCCCGTTCCGCCGATGTGCGGCTGGCAAAATACTTCCCCGACGAAAACTTCGACCTCTCAGCCAATGCGTGATGCGGGCGCCCTTTTCGACCTGCGGGGCCGGGTGGCATGTGTCACCGGGGCCTCCTCCGGTCTGGGGCAACGCACGGCCGACGTGCTGGCCGATGCGGGCGCGCGGGTGGTGGGCGTGGCGCGGCGCGCCGAAGCGCTGAACGACTGGGTCGAGCGCATCGGCCCCCCCGCCGCTGCCGTCGCCGCCGACCTCTCGGACCGCGCGGCGCTTGACCAGATCGCGCAGCGGATCTCTGCACCTTTCGGTCCGCCGGACATCATTGTGCATGCCGCCGGCATTAACACCCGCGAAACCGCCGACGAGGTGACGCCCGAGGGGTGGGACATCACCATGAACCTCAACCTCGCCGCGCCGTTCTTCCTGACGCAGGCGCTGGTTCCGGCGATGAGGGCGAAGGGATGGGGCAGGGTGGTCAACTTCGCCTCGCTCCAGACCACGCGCGCCTTTCCGGGCGGCGTGGCCTACGGCGCCACCAAGGCCGGCGTTGCGCAGCTTACCCGTGCCATGGCCGAGGCGTGGTCGTGCGACGGCATCAACGCCAATGCCATCGGGCCGGGCTTCTTCCCGACCGAACTCACCGGGCCGGTCTTCGCCGATCCCGAGCGCGCCGCGCGCAATGCCGCGCAGACCTGCGTGGGCCGCAACGGCGCGCTGGAGGATATCGACGGCCCGCTTCTGTTCCTCTGCTCCGAGGCCTCGGCCTACGTCACCGGGCAGGTCCTGATGGTCGACGGGGGGTACACCGCGAAATGAAGGCGCTTGTGTATGATGGCCCTGAAACGCTCGCGTATCGCGAGGTCGAGGACGCGGTTGCCGGTCCCGGTCAACAACTTGTCCGCGTCTTTTCCGTTGGCATCTGCGGCTCGGACATGCATGCCTACCTTGGCCATGACGACCGCCGCCCCGCGCCACTGATCCTCGGTCACGAGGCCGCCGGAGAGATCGTCGGCGGCCCCCGCGCGGGCGAACGGGTGACGCTCAATCCGCTGGTCACCTGCGGCACCTGTCCGGCCTGCCTCTCGGGGCGCGACAACCTCTGCCCGACGCGGCAGATCATCTCCATGCCGCCCACCGAAGGGGCCTTTGCCGAGCTGGTGGCGATGCGGGACGAAAACCTTGTCACCGTGCCGGATCATGTTTCCCTCGACGCTGCCTGTCTGGCCGAGCCTATCGCTTGTGGCTGGCACGCCGTGCGGCTGGCCCGCGCGACAGTGCCGGACGCGAACCGAGCGCTGGTGATCGGCGGCGGGGCCATCGGCCTCGGCGCGGCGCTGTCGCTGGCGGCGCAAGGCATCACCGAGGTCACGATCCTCGAGCCCAACGCGCTTCGCCGCGAGGTGCTGAACGGTCTTTGCCGACAGGTCGCCGTAGCCCCCGACGACCTCCCCGCCGACGCGATGTTCGACGTGGTGATCGACGGCGTGGGCTACGCCGCAACCCGGGCCACCGCCTCGGCCCATGCGCGCCCCGGCGGGGTGATTGCCCACATCGGTCTGGGGGAGGGCGAGGGCGGCCTCGACATTCGTCGAATGACCTTGCAAGAGATAACCTTTACAGGCACTTACACCTATACGGCGCAGGACTTCCGGGACACGGCAGCGGCGATTTTCGATGGTCGTCTCGGCCCTCTCGATTGGACGCAGCCCCGCCCGCTGGCCGAAGGCGCTGACGCCTTCGCCGACATCCGCGCCGGCCGCGTCGCCGCACCCAAGATCGTGCTGCGGCCCCATGATCAATCCACCCCAAGCAACAGGAGCTTGTGACGCCCGTGAGTATTTCAAAGAAGATCGTTGACGATTTCGTCGCCAACGACGTGTCCTTCATCACCACCGTTCCCTGCAAGCAGCTGGCCGGCGTGATCGACGAGGTCGAGACCCGGCCCGAGATCTTTCACATCCCTGCCAACAAGGAAGACGAGGGCATGGGTCTCTGCGCCGGTGCGTTCATGGGCGGCAAGCGCCCGGCGATCATCATGCAGAACACCGCGATCGGCGTGACGATCAACACGCTGGCCACGCTGACGCAGTACTACCGGATGCCTCTGCCGATGCTGATCTCCTACCGGGGCGAACTGCGCGAGCCGGTGGCCTGCCAGGTCGAGATGGCGGTCCATACCAAGGCGCTCCTGAACCAGCTGAACATCCCGACCTATCACTTCCACAAGGAGAGTGACGCGGACGAGCTGGACGCGATCCTGAAATACACCTTCATGTGCAACAAACCTGTGGCCATCCTTACCGATGCGTCCTTCTGGGGAGGCTACGGCGACCAATGATCCGTTCCGAAATCCTGCGCGAGATCGCGCCCATCCTGAACCCGCACCTTGTCGTCTGCAACATCGGCCTGCCCTCGCAGGAGCTGCACATGATCGACGACAACGAGCGCAACTTCTACATGCTCGGCACCATGGGGCTGTCGTCTTCCATCGGCCTCGGTCTGGCGTTGGCACAGGACAAGACCGTCATCTCCATCGATGGTGATGGCTCGGTCCTGACCAACCTCGGCACCTTGCCGACGATCGCCAACAACGTCGCCGACAATTACATCCTGCTGATCATCGACAACGGCTCCTACGGTTCGACCGGGGACCAGCCGACCTATGCGGGCAAGAAGACGAAGCTGGAGAAAGTGGCCGAGGCCTGCGGCTGCGAGAACGTCGTGGTCTGCGAGGACAAGGACACCGGCGCGGCCCTTCAGGCGGCGATCGATTCCAAGCAGATGACGATCATCGTGTCGAAATGCGACAGCGGCAACATCAAGCTGCCGGTCATCACCAAGGATCCGGTGGTGATCCGCGACCGCTTCATGACGGCCGTGGCAAGCTGATCGCGGCGCGGGCGGGCCGTATGTGTCCGCCTGCTGCCCACTCCCTGCGGCGCCTACCCGGTGCCGCCGGGAACCCTCCTCAATCACGGCGCGCGAGAATGCCCCAGATCCACTCCAGTCAGGACGCCCGACGCCTTGCCCGCAAACGCCTGCCGTGGATGGTCTTCGATTACATCGATGGCGCCGCCGGGGGAGAGGCCGGTGCCGCGCGCGCCCGTGCGGCCTTCGACGCGCTGGAACTGCGTCCCCGGGTGTTGCGCGATGTGAGCAGCCGCGACCTCGGCGTGGACCTCTTCGGGCAGCGCACCGCCGCGCCGTTCGGGATCAGCCCGATGGGCATGTGCAACCTCTCCGGCCCCGGCGCCGACATGATGCTGGCCCGGCTCGCCGCGCGCGAGGGCGTGCCGCTCGGGGTTTCGACCGTCGCCTCCACCGCGATGGAGCCGCTGATCGAAGAGGCTCAGGGCAACGCGTGGTTCCAGCTCTATTTCACCGGCGATGGCTCGGGCACCTTCAAGCTGGTTGAGCGGGCGAAAGCCGCAGGATATCAGACCCTTGTGCTGACGGTCGACGTGCCCGAAGTGGGTCGCCGCCCGCGCGAGCTGCGCCGCGGGTTCACCATGCCGTTCCGCATCGGGCCGCGGCAGTTTCTCGATTTCGCCTTGCATCCGCGCTGGTCCATTGCCTCGCTGCTCGCCGGAAAACCCGATATGGCGAACTTCCAGATGGAGGGTTTCGACTTCGACCGAAAAGCCTCTCGCGCGCGGGCGGATTTCTCGACCCTCGCCAAGCTGCGGGATCTCTGGCCCGGCAAGCTGGTCGTCAAAGGCGTGCTCGACGCCGAGGACGCGGGCGCGCTGAAGGCGGCGGGAGTCGATGCGATCCAGGTCTCCAGCCATGGCGCGCGACAGTTGGAGAGCGCGCCGGTTCCGATCCGCGCGTTGCCCACGATCCGTGAGGCGGTCGGCCCGGACTTCCCGCTGTTCTTCGACAGTGGTCTGCGTGGCGGCGAGGACGTGGTGAAGGCCTACGCCATGGGCGCGAATTTCACGTTCCTGGGCCGTGTCCTGCAATTCGCCATCGCAGCTGGCGGCGAGGAGGGCTTGCAGGCGCTTTGGCAGGTGCTGAAGGACGAGACCAGCATCACCCTTGCCCAGATCGGCGCGACATCTCTCGATCTGGGCCAAGGCGCGATCGCCAGAGGGGCCAACGTGTGAGAGGCGTCGTCTTGCGGCACGCTGCCTCGGCGCGCTAGGAGACGTCATGAAATTGATCGACCCCGAAAACCCCTTCTTCCAACCGGCGTGGCGGCGGTGGGTGCTCATCCTCATCCCTTTTGCGTGGGCCTTCTTCGAGACGTCGAATGGCAATGACGTCTGGGCCTACCTCTCGGCCGCGATCGGCGGGATTTTGGTCTACAACCTGATCCTGACTTGGCCGAAACCAGAAGACTAAACAATGGCCTGAAGGTCGCGGTTGCGCGCGAGCGCGCCCGGATCAAAGCAGGACACTCTCGCAGGAGGGGCCTTAGCCGTCCTCGCCCCTCGCCGCTGCCAAGGCGTCTCGGAGGGTCTCCCGGTCTCCGATGTGATTGGCAAGGATCAGGATCAGCCGCGCGTTCAGCGCGTCGGACTGCGCCTTGTCGAGCCCCTCGTGAGCGCGGAGAAGCTCGTCGTAGAAGCCGTCGGGGTCGGGGATGTTCAGGTCGGTGTTCAGGGTCATGGCTGGCCTGTCGCGGCGTTGATTGCGTGGATGATCTGGTCGGGCGAGGCGTTGTTCCATCGGGCCACGACATGCTGGTCGGGCCGGATTAGGTAGAGCGCGGACGGCGCATCGCCGAGGTAACGCTCCCGCAGCGCCGGGGTGGGATCCGCAATGGTCAGCAGCTTCACCTGCAGCGGGTGCGACACCTCCGGCGCGGCGCAGCCGAGCGCCAGTAGGGTGAACTGCCCCGGCAAGTGATCGAGCAGGAAGCCCGCCTCCAGCGGCGCATCGCAGCAGGGCGCGCCGGGGGCGGTGCGCGCGGGCCCGCCGGGCAGGGCGTCCTCCCCGGTCAGCGAGAGGCCCGCGTAGCTGCAGGGCACCGAAAGCCTGCCGGAGTTGACCATTGGCCGCGCGAAGGGATGATCCTTGGCGAGCGTGAGGACGGCATTGCGGAAGATTTTCGAGATCTCGGACTTGGGCGTCAGGAAGTCAGTGGCGCGGGTGGAATTGAGGATGTTCTCATCGGCGCCGTGGGCACGTTCCTCGTGGTAGCTGTCGAGCAGGCTGTCGGGGGCGTGGCCCTTGAGCACGAGGTCAAGTTTCCAGGCGAGGTTGTCGGCGTCCTGTATGCCCGAGTTGGCCCCCCGCGCGCCGAAGGGCGAGACCTGATGCGCGCTATCGCCCGCGAAGATCACCCGCTGGTGGCGGAAGCGCTCCATCCGGCGGCACTGGAAGGTGTAGATCGAGGTCCAGACCAGCTCGTACTCGGTGCCCTCGGGCAGGAATTCGTCGATGCGCTGGCGGATGCGATCCTCGGCGAGCTCTGCTTTGCGGTCGATGTCCCACCCAAGCTGGAAGTCGATGCGCCAGACGTCGTCGGGCTGCTTGTGCAGCAGCGCGGACTGCGGCGCGGCGGAGAGGGGCGGCTCGAACCAGAACCAGCGCTCAGTGGGGAACGGGGCGGTCATCTTCACGTCGGCGATCAGGAAGTTGTCCTCGAACACGCGGCCGTCGAAGGTGAGACCCATCGCCTCGCGGGTGGGCGAGCGCGCGCCGTCGCAGGCGATGACGTAATCGGCGGTGGCTTGGTAGGGGCCGTCGGGGGTTTCGATGCTCAGCGTGACCTTGTCCGCGTCCTGGGTGATGCCGGTAACGACATTGCGGCCGCGGATCTCGATCGGGCGGCCCTCGGCCTCGGCGCGGCGGAGGGCATCGACGAGAAACTTCTCGAAGTAAGGCTGCTGCAGGTTGATGAAGGCGGGGTTGCGATGGCCGTCTTCTGGTAGAAGATTGAAGTTGAAAACCTCACCGTCGCCATGGAAGACGCGGCCTGTATTCCAGACCACGCCCTTCTCGCGCATCGGCGCGCCCGCGCCCAGGCGGTCGGCAATCTCCAGCGTGCGTTTGGCGAAGCAGATCGCGCGTGAGCCTTGGCCCACGCCGTCGTGATCATCGAGGATCAGCGCTGGCGTGCCCTTCTGCGCGAGGTCGAGGCCGGTCGCCACGCCAATGGGACCGCCGCCGATGATGATCACCGGATGATGTCGCAGGGCCGGCGCATCCTGATCGGGAACACGCGCGTAGGGGTAGAGTTCGTGGGCGAGGGCGTAGGTGGCGCCGACCATTTGTATCTCCGTCGTTCTGCCCCGTGAGGGGCCGGGATGCGGGCGGGCGGCTCGAATGGCAGCCCGCCGCGCGGGCTCAGCCTTGCAGCTGCTCCCACATCTCGATGTCGCGCTTGTCGGTCCAGATGCGCGGGTGGTCGATGCCGCGGGCCTCGTCATAGGCGCGGGCGACGTTGAAGGGCAGGCAATGCTCATAGATCGCGTAGTCTGCGAACTTCGGATCGCATTCGGCGCGCACCGCGTCCCAGGCGTCCTTGAGGGTGCCGTTCTTCGCGGCGACCCGGGCGGCGGGGGCATAGGTGGAATTGACGAAATCGCGGGTGGAGGCGATGGCGCGGTCCACCGCTTCGTCACCGATCAGCGCGCCGCCGCGCCCCGGCGCAATGGCGTCAGGCTGGAAGGCCGCGATGTTGTCGAGCGTATTGCCCCAATCGGCGAAATGGCCGTCGCCGCAATAGCAGGCGGAGTGATCCTCGACGATGTCACCGGTGAAGAGCACGTTGGCGTCAGGCACGTGGATCACCGCGTCGCCTGCCGTATGGGCCCGGCCGACGTGGGAGATGTCGACCCGGCGCGAGCCGAGATAGACGGTCATCGCGTCGGAGAACGTGGTGGTGGGCCATGTGAGGCCGGGGATGCTCTCGTGGCCCTCGAACAGGCGGGGGAAGCGCTGGAACTCGCTGTCCCAGTCCTCCTGCCCGCGTTCCACGACCATGGAACGGGCCGTGTCCGACATGATGATCTGCGGCGCGTCATAGGCCGAGGCGCCGAGCACGCGGACGGCGTGGTAATGAGTCAGTACAAGGTGCGAAATCGGCTTGTCGGTGACCGAGCGCACGCAGTCGATCACCTTGTTGGCAAGGCGCGGCGTGGCCTGGGCCTCAATGATCATCACGCTGTCGTCGCCAATGATGACGCCGGAGTTGGGGTCCCCCTCGGCGGTGAAGGCATAGAGCCCCTCGCCGATCTCGTCGAAGGTGATTTTCTTTTCTGTCATGTCGCCTTGCGACGCGAATGCTTTGGCCATGGTGTGTTTCCGTTTTTTGGGCCGGTGCCGGGGGGCTTCACTATCTGCGGAGCGCCCGCGGTTGGCGGCGGGATTGAGTTGTATTTACCAAGATGAAGGAGCGTCAGCCGGTGAAGGGATCCTCGGCGGCGGGGATGACCTCGCCCTCGCAGGGGCCGAAGCCGATGCGGTAGCCGTTGCCGTGGGAGGCGCCGTGCAGGGCGAGGGTGTCGTTGTCCTCGATGAAGGAGCGGGGACCGGAGGCCGTCTCGAGCGGCTCCTTGCCGCCCCAGGAGAGTTCCAGCAGCGAGCCGCGGTTCTCTTTCTCGGGGCCGGAGATGGTGCCGGAGCCAAGCAGGTCGCCCGCGCGCATCGGGCTGCCGGCAGAGGCGTGGTGGGCCAGTTGCTGCGCGGCGGAGTAGTAGAGCTCATCGGCGTTGGTGCGGGCAATTTCCTCGCCATTCAGGCTCACCGCGAGGGCGATGTCGTGGTTCATCGGCGTGGTGTCGGCCAGGTGCGGCAAGAGCGGCACCTCGCGCTCGGGCGTCGAGACGCGGAAGGGGCGCAGGGCCTCGGCGGTGACGATCCAGGGGCTGATGGTGGTGGCGGTGGCCTTGGCCTGGAAGGGGCCGAGGGGCTGGTATTCCCAGGCCTGGATGTCTCGGGCCGACCAGTCGTTGAGCAGGACGTAGCCGAAGATGTTCGCATCGGCCTGGTCGACGGTCAGCGGGCCTTCCGAAGGGGTGCCGACGATGGCGCCCAATTCCAGCTCGATGTCGAAGCGGCGCGAGGGGGCGAAGATCGGCGTGTCGTGATCGGGGGACTTCAGCTGGCCCCAGGGGCGGCGGATCTCGGTGCCGGAGACCACCACGGAGGAGGCGCGGCCGTTGTAGCCGATGGGGATGTGCAGCCAGTTCGGCGGCAGGGCGTTCTCGGCGCCGCGAAACATGGTGCCGACGTTCGTGGCGTGGTGACGGCCGGCGTAGAAGTCGGTGTATTCCGCGACGCGGAACGGCAGGTGCAGGGTGGCCTCGGCCATCGGCACGGAGAAGGTGGTGATGATGTCCTGCGTGGCCTCGTCGGCGCCCTCGGCGAGCATCTCGGTCAGCGCGGCGCGGTAGGCGGACCAGGCCCGGGCGCCCAGTTCCATGAAGTCGTTCCAGTAGGGCGCATCGAGCACATCGGCCTCGGGGTCGGCGCGCAGGTGGCCGGCCTGTTCCAGCCCGGTGGCGTCGATGATCCGGTCGCCGATGGCCACGCCGCAGCGCAGGTCGCCGTCGTCGACGGAGAAGACGCCGTAGGGCAGGTTGTTGAGGGGGAAGTCGGTGGACTCGGAATTCGCGGAGGTGATCCAGGAGCGTTTCAGGTCGGACATTCTATCTCTTTCGTGTCGGTGCGTCGCCGGCCGACCCTCCGGGGGGAGTTGGTTCGGCCAAGATGAAGGAGCGGGTCAGGGGGCGTCGGGTTGCGCCTCGGGGGCGGCGGCGCGGATTTCGGGGAGGGCGAGGCAGGCGGCCTCGACCCGGGCGATTTTCGGGAAGGGATCAAGGGAGAGACCCCATCGGTGCGCGTTGTAGCATTGCGCGGTGATGCAGAGATCGGCGAGGCCCGGCGCCTCGGTGAACGCGAAGTCGGCGCGCGTGGGCAGGAGGGCTTCGACGGCGGTGAGGCCTTCGGTCATCCAGTGGCACATCCAGGCGCGCGCGTCTTCGGAGGTGGCATCGAAGTGGCCCATCAGGTGGCCGAGTACGCGCAGGTTGTTCACCGGGTGGATGTCTAGGGCGATGCTGTGGGCCACCGCAAGGACGCGGGCGCGCAGGAGCGGCTCCGCGGGGAGCAGCGGTGGCTCGGGCTGGCGGGCGTCGAGGTAGTCGAGGATCGCGAGGCTCTGGGTGAGCAGGGTGCCGTCTTCGAGTTCCAGCGCCGGGACGCCCTTGGCGGGGTTGACCGCCATGTAGTCGGGCGTGCGCTGGTCACCCGCCACGAGGTCGACGGCGCGTTGCTCGTAGGCGATACCCTTGAGGTTGAGCGCCGCGCGCACGCGGTAGGAGGTGGTGGAGCGCCAGTAGGAATAAAGGATCATTGGACGTCCAGCAGCAGGTCAAAGCTGCCCATGATCATCCGTTTTCCATCGACGAGGTCGTCGGACATGATCTCGGCCATCGCGGGGTCTTCCCAGACCGCCTTGTGGGCTGCCTCAGCCGTCGCCTTGTCGGGAAATTCCATCCAAGAGAACACGATCGCTTCATCCTCGGCAGCCCGCACGGCGCGCGGGAAGGAGGTGATGTCGCCTTGGTCCATGCCTTCGCCCCAGCATTCCACGCAGCGGGTGGCGCCGTGCTTGCGGTAGATGTCGAGAATGCGCTTGGCGCTGCTTGCGTATTCATCCTTGCGGGAGGCTTTCACCGGGATGACAAATCCGTCGATATGCATGGGCTTCTCCAGTTCCGGGATGCGACCGGGGCCAATGGCAGTTCCGGCGGCGGTGCGGCGGGGTTGTCCCGCGGGCTTGAGCGGCTTGGTTTCGGTGGTATGGCTCCGTGGTCGCGGGTTCAGTTCGGATCGATGTTGTTGTCGGGCGACTTGTTCAGGGTCCTGACGATGGCCACCAGAACCACCGGGAAGATGATGGCGATGGCGAGGCCGAGGGCGAGCAATGTCCAAAAAGCGAGGCTCATCGGCTCTCCGATCTACCGCCGCCATTTGCAGCGGACATGGTGACTGCGATGTCGCCCTGTTGCCTCATTTCTTGCCCGGGGTGCCGTCGAACTTCTTCTCCAGGCTGGTCCAGCAGTCGATGTAATCGTCCTGCAGGGGGGCCTCTTTCGCGGCGAAGGCGGTGAGGTGCTGGGGGAAGCGGGTTTCGAACATGAACGACATGGTGTTGTCGAGTTTCTCGGCCTTGAGATCGGCGTTGGACGCGCCCTCGAAGGCGTTCTTGTCGGGGCCGTGGGGGAGCATCATGTTGTGCAGCGAGACGCCACCGGGAATGAACCCTTTCGGTTTCGCGTCGTATTGGCCGTAAATGTTGCCCATCAGCTCCGACATGATGTTCTTGTGATACCACGGCGGCCGGAACGTGTCTTCCGCCACCATCCAGCGCTCGCGGAAGAGGACGAAGTCGATATTGGCGACGCCGGGCTGGCCCGAGGGGGCCGTGAGCACGGTAAAGATCGACGGATCGGGGTGATCGAAGAGGATCGCGCCGACGGGGCAATAGGTCTTCAGGTCGTATTTCATTGGCGCGTAGTTGCCGTGCCAAGCGACGACGTCCAGCGGGCTCTGGCCAATCTTCGAGGTGTGGAACTGGCCGCACCACTTGATGGTGATGGTGGAGGGCACCTCGCGGTCCTCGTAGGCGGCGACGGGGGCCTTGAAGTCGCGCGGGTTGGCCAGGCAGTTGGCGCCGATCGGGCCGCGACCGGGCAGTTCGAACTTGGCGCCGTAGTTCTCGCAGACGAAACCGCGGGCGGGGCCTTCAAGCACCTCGACCCTATAGACGAGACCGCGAGGGATGATGGCGATCTCCTGCGGGGCGATATCGATGATGCCCAGTTCGGTGCAGAAGCGCAGGCGGCCTTCCTGGGGCACGACGAGAAGCTCGCTGTCGGCGGAGTAGAAGTAGTCGTCCACCATGCTCTCGGTCACGAGGTAGATGTGGCTCGCCATGCCGATCTGGGTGTTGACGTCGCCCGCCGTGGTCATCGTGCGCATGCCGGTCAGCCAGGTGAGCTTCTCTTCGGAATGGGGCACGGGATTCCACCGGTACTGGCCGAGCGAGACGACGTCGGGGTCCACATGGGGGGCGGAGCGCCAGTAGGGCAGGTCGATCTTTTCGTAGCAATGCGAGTGCTTCACCGAGGGGCGGATGCGGTAGCACCAGGTCCGCTCGGGGCGGACGTCGGTGAAGGCGGTGCCAGAGAGTTGCTCTCCGTAGAGGCCGTAGTTCACCTTCTGGGGCGAGTTCATGCCTTGAGGCAGGGCGCCGGGCAGGGCCTCGGTTTCGAAATCGTTGCCGAAGCCGGGCATGTAGCCTTCGTGGGCGCCGGGGTGGCTCGGGGCCTGGATCATCGGGCGGGGCGTGGCTTGTTCGTTCATGGGAGACCTCCGGGCAGCGGTTGGGGAGGGGATAACAGTTACTTTTGTAACTAACAAGCAATGTGATTGGAAATCGAGACGAGTTGGGTCGTGCCTCGGGAGGGGCGCGAGACGTGTCCTGCGACGGGTGGTCGTGGGAGACCTTGCGCGGTTGGTACGTCATGCAGCGACGCGGGCCTGAGTGCGCGATGAGGAACCGCGCGCCGAGGGGCGCGCGGCCTTGGCTCAGCGCTTGCCGTAGTAGAGGCCCACGACATGCTCGGCTTCGGCGAAGAAGAGCCAGCGCATGACGGCGACGCCCGCGACGTGGCTGAGGATTGCGAGCACGGCCAGCGCGTGGCTGAAGGGCAGGAGCAGCAGCAGGACTGGCAGGACGAAGGCCAGCAGGGTCGCGATGACGCGCAGCTTTTGGACGTGCTTGCGGCCGACGACGTAGATGAACTCGCGCGTCAGGTAGTTGGTGCCAGTGTGCGGCGGCTCGAAGGCGCGGACGCGGCCGATGCGGCCGAGACCGGTGGCGGTCTCCATGTCGGTGCCCGAGCGGGCGAAAGCGGTGTCGCCGATCGCCCAGGTGGCCAGCGTGATGCCGCCCGCGAGTGTCAGAAGAACGATGGCCACGGCCACCTGGCCGGCCATGAGCGCGCCGCCTGCGAGCGACAGCGTGAGGAACTTCGCCGGGGTCCAGGGCATGTTCCAGCGCGGTACGGTCTTCATTTGCGTGTAGATCATCGAGGTCGTGTAGACGGTGCCGAGCGAGAGCGCCGCACCGAGCCAGCCGATGGGCGCCAGCACCGTGTCGAAGAACACGAGACCCGCGCCGTAGATCGCCATGACGATGAGCGCCGCGACCGAGCAGACGCCCTCGCGCGAGAGCCAGCTGGAGCGCCACTGGGTGAAGGCCTTGAGGGCACGCTCGGGGTGGCCGAGGTGGAAGGTGGAGGCCGAGAGGCCAACCACCGCCAGCAGGTAGGCGATGGTGAAGAAGGCGAAAGCGGTCCAGCCAGTGACGGCGGGCATGCCGAGGCCGAGGAAGACCAGCAGGCCGAAGCCCAGGCCCGAGAGGGTGGTGAAGATGATGACCGAGGGGGCGGGATGCATGGCTCAGATCCTCTCGAGCGCTTTGTCGAGCCAGCCGATGAACCCGCCGGGGTTCTCGGCGACTGGCTCCAGGTAAGGGGCCAGGACGTCAAACTCGGGCAGGTCGTCCTTGGGACGCGGCGGCAGATACTGGTTGACGGGTTTGGTGCCCTGCTCGGGCATCAGGTCGATACCGCCGCGCTCGGCCACCAGTTGGCTGACGGCGCTGTCGGGGTCGCCGAGGTCTCCGAAGTGGCGCGCGCCGGCGGGGCAGGTGCGCACGCAGGAGGGGGTGCGGTCGATCTCGGGCAGGTTCTCGTTATAGATGCGGTCGACGCAGAGGGTGCATTTCTTCATCACCCCCTCGTGCTCGTCCATCTCGCGCGCGCCATATGGGCAGGCCCAGGCGCAGAGGCCGCAGCCGATGCAGTCCTTCTCGTTGACCAGCACGATGCCGTCCTCGACCCGCTTGTAGGACGCGCCGGTGGGACAGACGGTGACGCAGGGCGCGTCCTCGCAGTGCAGGCAGGATTTCGGGAAGTGGATGGTCTGGGCCGCCGGATGCGGCTTGGAGGAGGTGGCGAGCGGTTGCACCTCGTAGGAATGGACGCGGTTGAGGAAGGTGCCCGAGGGATCGGCGCCGTAGGGCTCCTGATCGGAGAGCGGTGCGCCGTAGTTCTCGGTGTTCCAACCCTTGCAGGAGATCACGCAGGCATGGCAGCCGACGCAGGTGTCGAGGTCGATCACGAGGCCGAGTTTCTTGGCGGTGCTGGCGGGAAGCTGGGTCATGCGCTGGCTCTCTTTGCTGGCGTGGGAGCGAGGGACCAGCCCCTCGCGCTCCCCGGAGTTTCTTGGCCAAGATGAACGAGGGGGCCGGGGGCTCGGGTCATTCGCCCACCTTCCAGGCCAGCTCGTCGGGGCCTTGACCCACGGGGGATTCCATCGGCGGGGTGACGGGTTTGGATTCCGCCTGGGCGGGCGCCTTCTCGATGCGGACCTTGAGGTCGAACCAGGCGGCCTGGCCGGTGATCGGGTCGGAATTGGTCCAGCGCAGCCCGTCGCCTTTGGGGGGCAGCAGCTCGTGGATCAGGTGGTTGAGCAGGTAACCTTTCGTGGCCTCGGGCGCATCCTTGTCGAGCGCCCAGGCACCCTTGCGTTTGCCGATGGCGTTCCAGGTCCAGACGGTGTTCTCGTTCAGGGCGGCCATCTCCATCACCGGGACGATGATCTCGCCGTGGGGGGAGGTGACGCGGGCCCAGTCGCCGTCCACGAGGCCGTTCTCGCGCATCAGTTTCGGCGGCAGGTAGAGGGGGTTGCGGCCGTGGATCTGGCGCAGCCAGGCGTTCTGGGAGCCCCAGGAGTGATACATCGCCATGGGCCGTTGAGTGAGCGCCGTGATCGAATATTCGTCGCCGCGGTTGGCCGGCGCCGGGTCCGACCAGAAGGGCAGCGGGTCCATGTTCTCGGCCACGCGCTCGCGCAGGTGCTCGGGGGGCTGGATTTCGCCATGGCCCTGCGCCGCGCGGCGGAACTTCTGCATCGGCTCCACGTAGAGGGAGAAGATATAGGGTTGCGGCGTGTCGTAGAGGCCCATCTCCACCGCCCAGTCCTGGTAGTCGGCGTTCCACGGCTTCATGTATTGCGCACCGTCGGGGATGTGGCTGACGAAGAAGCCGCCATTCTCGATGTACTGGTTGAGCTGGTCGGGGTTCGGCTCCCCACGGCCATGCTTGTCGCCGTCCTCGCCGCGCCAGCCGGCAAGCGGGCCGATGCCGGGGCGGCGGACGTGGTTGACGATGTAGTCACCGTAGTCGGCGTATTTCTGGCTGCCGTCCTCGTTCACGAACCCCGGCAGGCCGAGCCGCGCTCCGAGGTCGCAGAGCGCCGACTGGAAACCCTTCACGTCGCGGTCGGGCTCCACCACTGGCCAACGGATCGCGTCGGCGAGCCCGTCTGCCTCGCAGATCGGCCGGTCGAGCAGCGAGATGCAGTCGTGTCGCTCAAGGTAGGTGGTGTCGGGCAGGATCAGGTCGGCGAAGGCCACCATCTCGGAGGAATAGGCGTCGGAATAGATGATCCGGGGGATGACGTATTCGCCGGTTTCCGCGTCCTTGTCGGTCAGCATTTCCATCACGCCGCCGGTGTTCATCGAGGAGTTCCACGACATGTTGGCCATGTACATGAAGAGCGTGTCGATCTTGTAGGGATCGCCCGCATAAGCGTTGGAGATCACCATATGCATCAGCCCGTGGGCCGACATCGGGTTCTCCCACGTATAGGCCTTGTCAATGCGCGCGGGGCTGCCGTCGTCCTTCAGGGCGAGGTCTTCGGGGCCGTGCACGAAGCCCAGGTGCGGGCCGTCGAGCGGCGCGCCGGGGGTCACCTTGCAATGCGGCTTGGGATGGATCTTCGAAGGCTTGGGGTAGGGCGGCTTGAAGCGGAAGCCGCCGGGCGCCTCGACGGTGCCGAGCATGATCTGCAGCACGTGCAAGGCGCGGCAGGTCTGGAAGCCGTTGGCATGGGCGGAGATGCCGCGCATCGAGTGCATGGAGACAGGGCGCGCGGTCATAGAGGTATGCTTCTCGCCGCGGAAGTCGGTCCATTCGATGGGCAGCTCGAAGCTCTCCTCGAAGGCCACGCGGGCGAGTTCGGCGGCGATGGCGCGGATGCGGGAGGCCTCGATGCCGGTGCGCTCGGCCACGGCCTCGGGGGCGTAGTCGTCGGACATGTAGCGCTCGGCCATGTGGTGCAGCACCGGCTTATGGCCGTCGGGGTGGGTGGCCGAAAGGTCCGGGCGCACGCCGGGCTTGTCGTAGGCGGCAAGCTCGCCGGTGGTGCGGTCGATCACGACTTCCTTGCCATCGCTGTCGCGCAGCAGGAGGCCGGTGTCCTTGTCGACCAGCACTGGCGCGTTGGTCCAGCGCGAGAGGTATTCGACGTCGATCTTGCCGGCCTTCATCAGGCAATGGACGAGCGAGAGGATGAACAGCCCGTCGGTGCCGGGCGTGATGCCGACCCATTCGTCGGCGACGGCGTTGTAGCCCGAGCGGATCGGGTTCACGCCGATGACCTTGGCGCCACGCGCCTTGATCTTGCCCAGACCCATCTTGATCGGATTGCTGTCGTGATCCTCGGCCACGCCGAAGAGCATGAAGAGCTTGGTGTGGTCCCAGTCGGGCTGGCCGAATTCCCAGAAGGCGCCGCCCATGGTGTAGATGCCGGCGGCGGCCATGTTGACCGAGCAGAAGCCGCCGTGGGCCGCGTAGTTCGGCGTGCCGAAGTTCTGCGCCCAGAAGGACGTGAAGCTCTGCGACTGGTCGCGGCCGGTGAAGAAAGCGAGCTTTTCGGGGGCTTCCTCACGGATCGGGCGCAGCCAGCTTTCGGCGATGCCGTAGGCCTCTTCCCAGGAAATCTCCTCGAACTCGCCGGAGCCGCGCGGGCCCACCCGTTTCAGCGGCGCGCGCAGGCGTGCGGGGGCGTTGACCTGCATGATGCCGGCGCTGCCCTTGGCGCAGAGCACGCCCTTGTTGACCGGGTGGTCGCGGTTGCCCTCAATGTAGGCCACGCGTTTCTTGCCGTCGTCGCCCTCTTTCATGTGCACGTTGATGCCGCAGCGGCAGGCGCACATGTAGCAGGTGGTCTTGCGAATTTCGTCGGACACCTTCGGGGACAGGTTCAGGTCAGGTTGTGCCATGTGTGTGTCCCCTTCAAAGGCGCTGGTTGCCGGTTTGTCCGAGCATCTATTTGGCGCACCATAAGGCCACAAACGTCGGGCGATAGGGCCAGTGCGCACTAAGTATTGAGACCAATAGTCTCAACAAGGATCGTATACTCATTTGTTTGGAGTGGCAATCAACTGCAATCCCGCGACGTTGCGCAGATCGGCCGCGGCCATCTGCAGTTCCGCCAGGGAACTTTCTAACCGCGTTTCAAGATTCGGCAATGCCAGCGGCAGGGTCGATCCGATCGCCGCGACCGGTGCATCCGGAGGGCCGACGGGGACGGCGAAGCCGCAGACGCCGTGCTCATATGCGCCGCGCACGACCTGATAAGGCGCGCTGCCGGTCAACAACACCTGCCCGATGGCGGTGGTCTCCAGCGGCAGGGCGGAGCCGACGGTCAGCCCGAGGGACACCCGCGCGCCGGGCCGGGCGGAGTGGGCGACGTAAATCGCGCGGTCCCCGTCGCGTACGGCCAGGCTGACATCACCGCCGAGGGTCTCGGCGTGGGCGTTGAGGATGGGTTGGACGGTACGTCCGAAGCCGCCCGCTTGCAGGAACAGGCCGGCGGGGCGCAAAACGCGGGCGGAGAGCGCGAAGGAGCGGCCGTTCTGCACGATCCAGCCGGCCTCGACGAGGGTGAGGGTCAGCCGCCGCGCTGTCGAGCGATCGAGCCCGGCGCGTTCGGCGATCTCCACGAGGGTAAGGGAGGAGGCTTCCTCGAAAGCGTCCAACACGCTCAGTCCCTTCAGGAGGGTTGTGGACAGGGTTTTGGACATGGGCGCTCCGGTGATTGACAGGGTGAGCTTAGCGCGCATAACATTGGAATGTCAACTAATGTGCGATTATCGCACAAACCGTGAGGGAGCCCAAGCCATGATGAGCCAGGAAATGAACGACCAGATCACCCGCGTCGGGCCGGAGGCTCCAGCGGGGAAAGTGCTGCGCCAGTACTGGCAGCCGGCGGCGCTCTCAGATGAGTTGATGGGCGTGCGTCCGGTGGTGCCGGTGAAGCTCCTCGGTGAAGAGCTGGTGCTGTTCCGTGACGAGACTGGCAACCTTGGCCTCATCGGCCGCCACTGCCCGCACCGCGGTGCCGACCTCGCCTACGGCCGGCTGGAGGACAACGGGCTGCGCTGTCCCTTCCACGGCTGGCACTTCGACTGCTCGGGTCAATGCGTGGAGCAACCCGGCGAGCCCGAAGGCTCGCGGATGCACGAGAAGATCAAGGCGGTCTCCTACCCGGTTCGCGAAGTGAACGGCATCATCTGGGCCTACATGGGCGCGGGCGATCCGCCCCCCTTCGCCCAGTTCGACTGCTTCCGCGCGCCGGACACCCATGTTTTCGCCTTCAAGGGGCTGTGGGAATGCAACTGGCTGCAGGCGATGGAAGTCGGCATCGACCCGGCCCATGCCTCTTTCCTGCACCGCTTCCTGCAGGACGAGGACCCGGCTGACAGCTACGGCAAGCAGTTCCGCGACAAGGCGGGCAACACCGAGATCCCGATGACCAAGCTCCTGCGCGATTACCCGCGCCCCGAGATCACGGTGGACGAGACAGATTACGGCCTCAAGCTCACTGCGCTGCGCCACCTCGATGACGGCCGCACCCATGTGCGCGTCACCAACCAGATCTTCCCGCAGGCGATCTGCATTCCGATGAGCCGCGAGATGACCATCACCCAATGGCACGTGCCCGTGGATGACGAGACCTGCTACTGGTTCTCCATGTTCACCAGCTTCGGCGCGCCAGTCGACAAGGTGAAGATGCGCGACCAGCGGCTGGAAGAGCACCGGCTGCCGGATTACGCGCCGCTCAAGAACGCGCGAAACAACTATGGCTATGATGTAGAAGAACAGGGCAAGCTGACCTACACGGGCATGGGGCTCGACATCAACGTGCACGATCAATGGGCGGTGGAATCCATGGGACGCATCCAGGACCGGACGCAGGAGCACCTCGGCAAGACCGACGTGGGCATCATCAAGTATCGCCGGATGCTGCGTTCTGCGATCGCCGCGATGGAGGCTGGCGAGCGCGAGGCGCTGAAGATGCAGAACGGCGGGACCGAGGCCATTCGCGGTCCGCTCTCCAATGATGCCATCGCGCCGGACGACAATTGGGTTGCCGCCAGCGAGGCAGCGGACCTCGAGCGTCGTGGACAGTGCAACTGGGACGCAAGCGTTTGACACCTCAAGATATTCTGAAGTTCGTGGAGGCGGAGGGGATCGAGACGATCCGCACCGTCTTCACCGATCCGCACGGCATCCTGCGCGGCAAGGTCCTGACCGCGTCAGCCCTTCCGGGCGCGCTGAAGAACGGCATCCGCGTGCCCTCCACGCTGCTTTTGAAAGACCTCTCGCACCGGACGGTGTTCCCGGTGTGGGGCGGGGAGGGCGCGCCGATGCAGGGCGCGTCCGATGTCCTCCTGCGCCTCGATCCGGCGAGTTTCCGGCGGCTGCCCTACGCGCCGCATTCCGCGCTGATCCATTGCGATGTCACGACGCTGGACGGGACACCGATCCCTTTCGCCTCTCGCACGCTCCTGCGCCGCGCCGAGGATGCATTGGCAGAGGAGGGGCTGACCGCGACCTTCGGGCTGGAGATCGAGTTTCAGATCTACCGCGTCGTCGACGCCCATCTCGCGCCCGGTGATGCAACGATGCCGGGGCGCGCGCCGCAGGTCGAAAATACCACGCAAGGCTATCAATACCTGACCGAGACCCGCTACGCGGAGGTGGAGCCGATCCTGGATCGCCTGCGCCGTGCGGCGGAGGAAATGGGCATGGATGTCCGCTCGGTCGAGGTCGAGATGGGGCCGTCGCAATTCGAGGTCACCTTCGCCCCCGCGAGCCCCATGCAGACTGCCGAGACGACGGTCAATTTCCGCACCCTTGCAAAAGAGCTCTGCGCCCGCCACGGCATGCTCGCCAGCTTCATGCCGAAGCCCGCGCTGCCCAATGCCGTGGCCAACGGCTGGCACATTCATCAAAGCGTGAGCGATGGCGCGGGGCGTAATATCTTCGCGTCTGACACGCCGGGTCTGAGTGAGGCGGCGGGGTTCTGGACCGCGGGTCTGCTGGAGCACGCGCGGGGCTGCTGCCTTCTTACCAACCCCGCCGTGAACAGCTACAAGCGCTTCGTGCCGCATCAGCTGGCCCCCAACCGCATCGGATGGGCCGATGACAACCGCGGCGCGATGATCCGCACGATCACGGCACCGGGCGATCCGGCCAGCCGGGTCGAAAACCGGGTGCCCGATAGCGCGATCAACCCCTATTTCGCCTTCGCCGGTCAGCTCTTCTCGGGTCTGTCGGGCCTCACGGCGCAGAAGGCGCCCCCGCCCGCGATGGCCGATCCCTACGGCGCCGACGCACCGGCGCTGCCTTCGAACCTCGGTGCGGCGCTCGACGCCTTCGCGGAGGCCTCGGCGCTGCGCGAGGCACTGACCCCGGAGGTCGCCGATTGGCTCCTGACCCTGAAACGGGCGGAGTGGGAGCGCTACCTGTCGCATATTTCCGATTGGGAGCAGGCGGAGTACTTCAACGCGCTCTAGGGTGCGGTATCCAGATATTGGATAGCTGGATCAGCATTCCCCGCTTGCGGTTATAGCAAAGACTGGCATTCTGAACGTCATCTTACAGGGGAGAATTCACATGGGTCGTCTCAGCGCATTCAATTTCAAGGCGTGGATCGACGAGCATCGTCATCTGCTCAAGCCGCCCGTCGGCAACAAGATGGTTTTCGAGGATGCGGACCTGATGGTGACCGTCGTGGGCGGTCCGAACAAACGGACCGATTACCACGACGATCCCGTGGAGGAGTTCTTCTATCAGCTTGAAGGCGACATGCTCCTCAAGCTCTACGATGGTGAAGAGTTCTATGACGTGCCGATCCGCGAGGGCGAAATCTTCCTGCTGCCGCCGCACGTGCGCCACTCTCCTCAGCGCCCGCAGGAGGGCAGCGTGGGTCTGGTGATCGAGCCGAAGCGTCCCGAGGGAGCGAAGGACGCGATCGAATGGTATTGCTTCAACTGCGGTAGCCTTGTGCACCGCTCCGAAATGCATCTGACCTCCATCGTTGACGATCTGCCGCCGGTCTACGCGGCGTTCTACGCTTCAGAAGAGGCGCGAACCTGCGGATCGTGCGGCGAGCTTCATCCCGGCAAGGAGCCCCCTGAAGGATGGGTGAAGCTGTAGCGGAGGAATTTGCTTTAGGCTTAAAATATCTTGCGTGGTGGCCGCTCTTGCGGCAGGGTGCGCTTGGAAAGTCGGCCATTTCACCTGAAAATGTGACCGAAAATATAGCTCGGACCAACGAAGTACCGGGCATCAACTAGGAGAGTAAAATGAAGAAATTCAATGCACTGATGGCATCCGCCGCGCTTGTCGTGACGGGCCTTGGCGTCACGCAAGCGGCGGCTGAAGAATTCCGGCTTGGCCTGATCACACCGCCGCCCCACGTCTGGACGCTGGCCGCCGAAGACTTCGGCGCGGCACTGAACGAGGCCTCCGGCGGCGAGCATTCCGTCACCGTTTTCCCCGCCCGCCAGCTCGGGAACGAGGCCGAGATGCTGCAGCAGCTGCAGACCGGCGCATTGGACATGGCCTTCATGACCGTTGCCGAAGTGTCGAACCGCGCGCCCGAATTCGGCGCGTTCTATGCCCCCTACCTGGCCAACGACATGGAGCACGCGGCCGCGATCCTGCGCTCTGACGCGGCGACCGCGCTGCTTGACCAACTGCCTGCCACCGTGGGTGTCGTGGGCGTGGGCTACGGTTCCGCCGGTATGCGCCAGATCCTGACCAACGGCGGCGCAGAGAGCGCGGCGGACCTTGCGGGCCAGAAAATCCGTATTACGCCCTTCGAGCCGATCCTCGATTTCTACAACGCCTTCGGGGTTGCCCCCACACCAATGCCGCTGCCGGCCGTCTTCGACGCGCTGGCCAACGGTCAGGTTGACGGCATCGACATGGATTCCGAGCTGATCGTGCTGCTCAACTACTACGAGCACGCCGATACGATGATCCAGACCAACCACATGATGTTCCCGATGGTCGGCCTCGTGTCAGGCCGCGTCTGGGCCGGTCTGTCGGAAGAGGATCAGGCGATGATCCGCGAGCTGATGGCCGCGGCCGTCGACAGCACGCTGGATGTCTACGTCGAGCGGGACGGCCCCTGGTTGGCCGAGATCGAGGCCACCGGCATCGACTATCAGGTCGCTGGTCCCGAATTCTTCGGGGATGCAATCGCCACTTGGGAAGCCGCCTGGGCCGACCGCGCGGGTGACGCCCTGGCAGCCCTGCGGGAAGCCGCGGCGGCAGCGGAATAAGCGTTCGCGCTCAACGACATGAGAGGCGCGCGGGGCATCCCTGCGCGCCCGCTTTATTGGGGTAGGGCAAACATATGCTGAACCGGATCTCCGCCGTCTGGGCGCGGATCGAAATGGCCGCGTCCGCCGCGCTTGCGGTTGGTGTGACGCTTCTGATCCTGTTGAACGTAGTCACGCGGTCGCTCAACAACGCGCTGTTCTGGGTCGACGAATCCGCCATCTACGCGATGGTCTGGATGACGTTCCTGGGAGCCTCCGCCGCCATTCACTATCGCCAGCAGGTCGCGATCACGATCGTGACGGACATGTTGCCCCTCGGCGCGCAGCGGGTCGCCGCGAAGCTGGTGGACCTTGCGATCTTCATCTTCGCCTGCGCCATGCTCTACTTCTGCTGGCGTTGGTACCTGCCGCTCGAGCTTGCCGGGGCGGGCTTTGATACGATGGCCTTCCAGGGCGCGACCTTCAACTTCATCTATGCCGAACCCACCTCGACCATCGGCATCCAGAAATGGATCATCTGGCTGGTCATGCCCCTGTTTTCCTTCGGGGTTTTCGTGCACGCCCTCGCGCATCTACTGAATTTCGACGCCCCCGGCGCCGAGAAATCGGCGGTGGCCACATGACCCCCTTCGTCTTTTTCGCCAAGCTCCTCCTCGCAGTACCCGTTGCCATTGTGCTTTCGTTAACGGCGATCTGGTACATCTGGGAAAGCGACAACGTGATCCTGTACGAGAGCTTTGCGCAACGCATGTTCTCGGGCATCGAATCCTACGGTCTGCTTGCCATTCCGCTGTTCATGCTGACCGGCGAGTTGATGAACGAGGGCGGAATGACGCGCCGCCTGATCAATGCCGCACGCGTGTTCGTTGGCGGCTTTCGGGGCGGGTTGGCCTATATCAACCTGCTGGCAAACATGTTCATGGCCGCTATCGTAGGCTCCGCGGCGGCGCAGATCGCCGTCATGTCCCGCGCCATGGTGCCGGCGATGGAAAAAGAGGGCTACGACCGGGGTTTCGCGGCCGCGACCACTGCCGCAGGTGGTCTGCTGGCACCGGTGATCCCGCCGTCGATGCTCTTCGTGATCTACGGCGTGCTGGCGCAGATCCCCATCGGCAACATGTTCCTCGCAGGCATCATTCCGGGCCTGATCCTTTCGGTCTGCTTCGCCCTGGTCATCGCCCTCATCGGCCTGCGACAGCAGTTTCCGAAGGGCGACTGGATGAGCGCGAAAGACGCGTGGGGCGCGCTGGTCTATGCGTTGCCCGCGATGCTGATCCCGGCCGCGATCATCGGCGGCATCATCGGCGGCATCGCCACCCCGACGGAATCCGCCGCCGTGGCAAGCGTTGTGGCATTTCTGCTTGGTTGGCTGCTCTATGGCGAGTTGAAGCCTGAAAAGCTGTTCGAAATGTTCAAGCGCACGGCGCTGAACGCCTCCCTGATCATCTTCATGATCGCCGCCGCGAACGTCTTCGGATGGGTCATCATCTACGAGGCGCTGCCGCAGCGGCTGGCCGAGTTCATCACCACGATCACGCAAAACCCCTTCGTGTTCCTGTTGATCGTCAACATCGTCCTGCTCTTCGTCGGCATGCTGATCGACGGCATCGCCGCAATCATCCTCGTGACGCCGATCCTTCTGCCAATCGCCATCCAAAGCTACGGCATCAGCCCGTACCAGTTTGGCGTCGTGATCTCGCTGAACCTCGTGCTCGGCCTGCTGACACCGCCCGTGGGCGTCGGGCTCTACATCGCGTCGGCAATGTCCGAGACGGCGACCGGCCGCATCCTGAAGGCGCTCTGGCCGTTCCTGCTGGCGGTGACGGCGGTACTGATCCTGCTCAGCTATTTCCCGGCGCTGTCGACGGCGTTGATCGACTGATCTCGGCGGCGGCGCCGTCCGCCGCCGTCTCCTTCAGGGCGCCAAGAAACAGGGCCGCCGCCGGAGAGAGCTGCGCATCGCCCCGATGGGTCACGCCGACGGGGCCGAAACTGAACGGCAGCTGGTAGTCCAACTCCACCAGCAGGTCCGAGGCAATGTCCGCGACGGCCACTTGCTTTGGCACCACGCCGATGAGCTTGCCTTGCCCCAGAAGCGCGCGGTTGGTGAGGTAATTCACGCTCTCGACCACGAGCGGAGGGTGGTATTGATCCGCGTCCATGAAGACCTCATCAATCTGGCGCCGCAGGGTTGTTTCAGCGGGCGGGAGGATCCAGCCGAAGGGGCGCAGATCGTCGAACTGAAGGGTTTTCGACCCGGCGAGCGGGTGGGTTCGGCCGACAATCAGGCTGATATTCTCCTCCACCAGCGGCACTTGGTGCAGGTCACGCCGGTGGCGGTGCGTCGGCAGCCGCCCGACCACCATGTCGAGCTCCCCCGTGCGGACCATGGGCATGAGCACCTCGTTCGTGCCCTCGACAACCTTGAAAGCCACGTTGGGGCGCGTCTCCAGCACCCGGCCGATGGCGGCAGGCACAAGGTGTGCGGCGCCGGCCACGAGGGTCCCGATGGTGACCCGTCCGATGGCGCCCTCGGTCAGATCCTCCATCTCCTGCGCGGCGGTGCCGAGCTGCGCGAAAATAAGCTGTGCGTGGCGGATCAAGGCAGCACCATGGGCCGTCGGGATGACGCCGCGATTGGTGCGGTCGAACAGGCGCACGTCAAAATCCGCCTCCAGATCCTTGATCAGCTTGGTCGCGGCGGGTTGCGAGATGTTCAGGGACTGTGCCGCGTAGAGGATGTTCTGATGCTGGCCCGCAGCCACGATCAGGCGCAGTTGGCGGAGCTTCAAGCGGCTGACCGCGCGCTCGAAAAGGGTGGGGTTGCTGGCCATGTCAGAGGGCCGTCGCAGGTCTGCATGTCTGGGCGTTCGTCATTCGCATGGCTCCCTCGCTGATATGCTGAAAACTTGTTAGCAGAAGTCCTAGATACCCATTTAGGTTATATCTACCCCCTCCTAATACAATTTCGCAATCGCGCGCGCGCGTGGTTAATTTCGGCAACATGTTTGATCGTCCTGCCTCCCTGATCGGCACATCGCCGGTGGATCGTCGCGCCGCTCTTCGGCTGAGGGGCGAGGGGCTTTACGTAGGCGACGTCGCGTTGACCAATCCCCTGCACCTCAGCTTTGCGCGGGCGACGGAACCGCGGGGAGATCTCGCCAGCATCGACACGGCGGATGCGTTGGAGGTGCCCGGTGTGGTGGCCGTGCATGTGGGCGAGGACGTGGCGGGCTTGGGCGCGCTGTCGGTCAATCCCGTGCTGACGATGCGCAAGGCGGCCAACTACCCGATCCTTGCCCATGAGCGTGTGAGCGGCCTGGGACAGCCGGTAGCCGCGGTGCTGGCAGAAACGCCCCACGCGGCGCTGGACGGGGCGGAGGCGCTGTGGGTCGATATCGAGCCGTCCAAGGCGCCGGCCGATGACACGGTCGCCGAGCGGACGTGGCGAACGGGCGACCCCGAAGCGGCCTTCGCGCAGGCAGCCCATGTGGTGGAGGTCGAGGTGCGCCACCCAAGGCTCGCGCCATCCTCGCTGGAGCCGCGCGCAATCGCGGTGGAGTGGGCCGAAGAGGGGCTGACGATCTGGCTTTCCTCGCAGACGCCGCACCGCGCGCGATTGGAGCTGGCGAAAATTCTGGATGTGGAGGTCGAGACACTCCGCGTGATCGCGCCGGACGTGGGCGGTGCGTTCGGGATGAAGGCCTCGCTCTATCCCGAGGAGGTCTTCGCCGTCTGGGCCGCGCTCAAACACCGGCGCTCGGTGCGCTGGTGCGCGACACGGAGCGAGGAGTTTCTCTCGGCCACCCAAGGGCGCGGCTTGGCGACAGCGGGCAGGCTCGCCGTCTCGACAGAGGGCGATTTCCTTGCGCTGGACGCCCGGGTGACGGCGCCGGTTGGGCCTTGGCTCGCGAATTCAGCCCTGATCCCGGCTTGGAACGCGGCCCGTGTCCTGCCTTGCGGCTACGAGATCGAAAGCGTCGATATCGAGACCCGCGCGGTCCATGATGCCCGCGCGCCGATGAGCATCTATCGCGGGGCCGGACGGCCCGAGGCGGCCTGCCTGATGGAGCGCCTCGTCGACGAAGCCGCGCGTGCCACGGGTCTTGACCCCATTGCGATCCGCGCGCGCAACCTCGCAGCGCCGGGCGCGCTGCCTCTGCGTACGGCAACAGGCAACCTGCTGGATTCAGGGGATTATCCTCAGGTGCTGTCGAAATGTGCCGCAGCCGCTGGCTACGACGCCCTGCGCGCGGAACGTGACCGCAAGCGTGCCGAAGGGCAGCTTTCGGGCATCGGCGTCGCCTTTTATCTGGAGCCTTCGGGCGAAGGGTTCGAGACGGCGCGCGTGACTTGGACCGAGGCGGGGGTGACGGTCGCCAGCGGCTCGTCCAGCCAGGGGCAGGGACGCGAGACCGGCTATGCGCAGATCGCCGCGGAGCTCCTTGATGTGCCGATGGAGGCGGTCGCGGTCTTGCAGGGTGATACCGGGAGCTGTCCCGAAGGGATCGGCGCGGTCGCCTCTCGCAGCACGGCCATCGGCGGCAGCGCGGTCTTCGTGGCCTGCGAGCGTCTCCGCGCGCGGCGTCTGGCGGGGGAACCCCTGCCGCTGGAGGAGGACGTACGCTACGAGAACGAAGGTCAGGCTTGGGGCTATGGCGTCTATATCGTGGCGCTCGACATCGCCCGCGATACCGGTGCGATCGAGATCACGCAGGCCACCTGCCTCGATGATGCGGGCCGCATCCTCAACCCGGCGTTCGTCGAAGGTCAGATCCGTGGCGGCTTCGCTCAGGGCTTCGGCGAGGCGATGATGGAGGCGGTTCACTACGATGACGACGGCCAGCTTCTGACCGGCAGCCTGATGGACTACGCCCTGCCGCGTGCCGCCGACATGCCCAACCTCGATATCAACACGACGCATCATCCCTCGCCCTTCAACGCTCTGGGCGCCAAGGGGGTGGGGGAGGCCGGCACCATCGGGGCGCCCGCCGCACTTCTCAACGCAGCGCTGGACGCGCTTTCACCAATCGGCGTGACCGACCTCGACATGCCGCTCACACCTTGCAAAATCTGGTCCGCTATCCGCGACGCCGAAGGGAAAAACACATGAAATACAGCCGCATGGACGCGAAAGATCACGCGCAGGAACACTTCAAGGGCATCTGGGCCGCCTGCCTCAACCCATGGCGGGAGGACGGCTCATTCAACGAGGAAGGCTTCCGCTCGAACATCCGGCACTGGATCGATGATCTGTCGATCGCGGGGTTTTTCATTGCCGGCAAGCAGGGTGAATTCTTCTCCATGACCCTGGAGGAGCGCAAACAGAACATCGAGATCGCCGTCGACGAATGCGGCGCGAAGGCCGGCACGATCTTCTCGGCCTCCGACCAGAACTTCGAGACGGTGGTGGAGCTGGCCCTGCATGCTCAGAACTGCGGCGCCGACTACGTCGTGGTCCACGCGCCGGTGCTGCATTTCGTCAGCAATCAGGACGAGATCCTGTACCAGTATTACAAGGCACTGTGCGAGCGGGTCGACATCGGCATCGCGATGTGGAGCCATCCCGACAGCGGCTACCTGATGTCACCGCAACTCTGCGCCCGGATTGCAGAGCTGCCGAACATCGTCGCGATCAAATATTCCGTCCCGCGGCCTTTGTATGTTGAATTGACGCAACTCGCCGGAGACAAGATCCACGTATCAACCGCCGATGAAAGCGCGTGGCTCGACAACATCGAAGAGCTGAACTGGAAGCTCTACCTCTGTTCCTCACCGCCCTACCAGATCCAGTCTAAGGTGGATCAGCGGATGAACGAATACACACGACTGGCCTTCGAGGGGAACTTCGCCGAGGCGCGGCGCGTGCGCGATAGCCTCGACCCGGTCCGCACCGCCTTCAAGCAGACGAAACCGGCGGACAAGCCACAGGCCCATGGCAAATACTGGCAGGAGCTTCTGGGCCAAGTCGGGGGTGGCGTGCGGGCGCCGATGTTGAACCTGACTGAGGCCGAAAAAGCGGCAACGCGGGCGGCCTTTGCCGCGAGCGGGTTGAAGGTCTGAGCCTAGGCCTTGCGCCCGAAGACCCCCTTGTTCCGGCAAAGGGCCGGGGGGGTATCGGTGACGGAGGCAATCGTGACCCGGTTGCCGCAATCCGCATGATGCGCGCAGATCAGGCAATTCTGAACGATCTCCTTGAACCGCCCGCGATAGCGTTCGTCGAAGAGATCGACGTTCAGCGCCCGAGCCATGTTCTTTGCATGGGCCACGCTGCGCGCGGTCCGACGCTCGAACGGCGTGGAGTCCGGTTTGTCGATGAGGTCTGCCAGCCTTGCAGAGGTAGAACGGCCGTTGAATTCCATTGACGACACGGGGCTCTTCCTCCTTCTTCTCTGGCGCTTTCTACGCGCGTGTCGGGCGCCTTGCGCCGTATAGTCGGCGTCAGGTCAGCATCCGCAGGCGAGGCGTCGCCAACGGAGTTATGTCGTCGCACCGAATAGGGATCGGCAGCTAAAGAGAGATGCGTCAAAAGCCGAAGCTTCAGGGACGCGTCCTGCGTCTTGCCGTATGGACGCGCTGCGCCCGCATGGACTGAGAAAAAGATCAACGGCGCCTCTAGAATTTGCCGCTGACCAAGATTCCAAGTCTCCTTCAAAGTTATTTATCGTTTAATCAGAAGGCAATACCCTCGAGAGAAAAAAATATACATGTGTGGTTGTGTACAGGTATCCGCGATTTAGTCGTGAGCGTCATTTCCTTGAGATTGACACCCCGCGCGAAGGCTCACACTTTGCGAGCATTCTGGGAGGATTTTCATGCGCGATTACTCACTTAACGGAACCGAGAGCGCGCGGGCGGTGGAATTGGGATTGGCCTCGGCCGAATGGTACCATTCAGAGGTGCCGCGCAAGGTCATGAAAGGATTGATGCGCCGCAGCGACGCGCCCGCGACCCGTGACACGGTATTATGGATCGGCCTGATGGTGGTGACGGCTCTTGCCGGTGTCCTGACATGGGGCACATGGTGGTGCGTGCCGTTTTTCGCCGTCTATGGCGTGCTCTATGGCTCCGCCTGCGACAGTCGCTGGCACGAGTGTGGTCATGGCACGGCATTCAAGACGCAGTGGAAGAACGACTGGGTTTATATCCTCGCCAGCTTCATGGTCATGCGCAATCCCGTCGCCTGGCGCTGGAGCCACGCGCGCCATCACACGGATACGATCATCGTCGGGCGCGATCCCGAGATTGCGATGATGCGTCCGCCCGACATCGCGCGAAAGGCGCTGGCCTTCATTGGCATCCCCGACGTGTTCCAGCACTTCGCCATTCTTGTGCGGCAGGCACTCGGGCAGGTGAATGGAGACGAGGCGGATTACATTCCCGAGAGCGAGGTGCCGAAGGTCGCCTTCTGGGCGCGGATCTTCGTCGGCATCCATCTGGCGGCTGTGCTGGCCGCGCTGGTAAGCTGGTCGCTGCTGCCTCTCGTCCTGATCGGCGGGCCGCGCATTTACGGCGCGTGGCACATGGTCATGACCGGGTTGCTTCAGCACGGGGGCTTGGCGGAAGACGTGCTCGACCATCGTCTGAACTCCCGCAGCGTTCTGATGAACCCGGTCAGCCAGTGGATTTACTGGAACATGAACTACCACGTCGAACATCACATGTTTCCGATGGTGCCCTATCATGCGCTGCCCAAGCTCCACGAATTGATCAAGGATGATCTGCCGCCCGCCAATCCTTCCATCGCCGCCGCCTACCGAGAGATGCTCGGCGCGCTGTGGCGACAGCGCAAGGAGCCGGGGCATTTCCATCGCAAGGAACTGCCGCCCGGCGCGCGGCCCTACCGTGAAGAGCTGCACGGCGAGGATGCCTTGCCCGAAGCGGGATGAGCGAACCTGTCGTGGCGGATCTGACGGGAAAACACCTGCTGGTCACCGGCGCCGCGCGCGGCATCGGCGCGGCGATAGCGGAGGCCTGCGTGAAAGCCGGCGCCGAGGTGATCGGTGTGGACCGCGACCCCGTGCCCGGCGGCATCGTGGCAGATCTTGGCTTGCCGGACGCGCCGGAAATGATCTTCTCCGAAGCCATTGGCCGGTGGGGGCAGGTCGACGGGCTGGTCAATGCCGCCGGGCTCACCACGCGGGCGTCTTTCACGGATGCAGATGTGCAGCGTTTCGACGCGATCATCGCTGTTAACCTCCGCGCGCCCTTCTTCCTCATGGCGGCATTGATTGCGCATCTGCGCAAGCGCGAGGCGCCGGGCGCGGTGGTCAATATTCAGTCCGTCAACGCCCATTGCGGGATCGAGGAGCTGGCGATTTATGCGGCGAGCAAGGGTGGGTTGCAGACCCTCACCAAGAACGCGGGGCAAGCACATATGGCCGATCGCATAAGGGTTAACGGCATTAACCTCGGTTGGGTCGCGACAGAGACGGAGCGCGCCATTCACGCGGACAAGGGCGCGGAGTGGCTGGAGAGGCAGGGACAGGCACAGCCCTTGGGGCGGTTCATCAGGGCGGAAGAATGCGCGGCGCAGGCGGTGTGGATGCTGTCCGACGCCTCGGCCCCGATGAGCGGTGTAAGTATCGACCTCGAACAATGGGTGCCGGGCGCCGCTCCTTAGGCCACCGGCGCCGTGGAGTCGCGGACCACCAGTTCGACCGGCAGCAGCTCTTCCACGGGGGGCACCGGCGTCTCAGTGGCAGAGAGGCATTGCAACAGACGTGCGGCAGCGGTGCGTCCCAAGCGCACCCGGTCTTGCCGGATCGTGGTTAACGCCGGCACGTAGAAGGCCGACATGTCGATGTCGTCGAAGCCCACAACCGAGATGTCCTCGGGCACCCGCAAACCGCCTGCTTTCAGCCCGGCGATCAGGCCGAATGCCACCATGTCCGCCGCGCAGAAAACGGCGGTGGGACGGTCCTCCATCGCGATGATCCGTTGCGCGGCCCCTCGCCCCGATTCAAGCGAGAAGTCGCCCCGGATAATCCAATCCTCTCGCGCCGGCAGCCCCAACCGGCTGCGCTCTTCCAGCATTCCCCTGCGCCGCACGCCGGTCAGAACATTGCCCTCGGGTCCGGTGATATGCGCGATCTTGCGGTGGCCCAGAGCATAGAGATGCTGGATCGCCAATCTCGCGCCTTCGGCGTTGTCGGACTGGATCGACGGGAATGCGTAGCCATCGACCCATTCGCACGCAAAGACGATGCGTTCGTCGACGCCGGCAGTACGACAGGCATCGAGGGTGGCGGGGCTCAGCCCTCCATCGAGCGAAACCACGCCGTCAATGCGGCCGGAGGTGAAGTTGCCCGCAAGCTCTCCGTCATCAAGGGGCCGGCTTTCCGTATCGGCGATGAGAACCGCATAATCGCTTCCCGCGATGCCGTCCGAGATGCCCTGCAAGATCTCGGAATAGAAGGGTTTTCCAAGGTTCGGGACGAGGATCAACACAGCGCCCGCACGGCGCATCCGCAGGTTACGCGCGGCCTGATTTACCTGGTAACCAGTGCTTCGAACCGCCTCCAACACCGCCTTGCGCGTCGCCTCGGAGACGACGGCCGGGTTCGACAGCGTCCGGCTCACCGTCGCCGTAGAGACCTTGGCCGCGCGAGCCACGTCCTGAATTGTCGCGTTTCTGGAAGCCATAAGTCTCCGCCAAAATGAGGGATTGTGTCTTGACTCGAATCCCCGCGTGGTTCGAGTATGTAATCGATTTCATCGCCGACAAAGGGAAAAGTTCGCGAAAGCGGCGTCGGCGGGATCAGGGAGCGGAGGGGAGAGGCTGTGACAAGCCCGGTTGTCCACATGAGCGCGGAGCCGCGCGAGCGCGACGTGGTTGTCGTCGGTGCCAGCCGTGGCGGCATCGGCGCGTCGATCGCACGTGCCTTTCGCGACGCGGGCGCCCGCGTGCGCGTGACCGGTGTGGAAGATCAGCCGCTGGCGGACGAGGGCTTCGAATACACGCAGCTCGATGTGACGGACACGGACGCGGTGCAAGCTTTCGCAGAGGGTGTCGATAAGCTGGACGTCTTGGTTAATTGCGCCGCGATCACCAAGCGCGGGGCCGAGATGGACGCGGCGTTTTTCGCCCATGTGCTGGACGTGAACCTGACGGGCTCGCTGCGCTGTGCAGATGCGTTGCACGCGGCGCTGAAGGGGGGCTGCGTGATCAACGTCGCGTCGATGTACGCGCGCTTCGGCTCGCCCCTCAACCCCGCCTATGGCGCCTCCAAGGCGGGGGTGGAGCAAATGACGAAATCGCTCGCGATTGCCTGGGCCGATGATGACATCCGCGTCAACGCCATCGCGCCGGGATTTATCGTGACCGAGCAATCGGCGCGCGCCCGGACAGACCCGGAGTTCACCGCACGGGTCGAGGCGCGGACCCCGATGAAGCGGTGGGGGCAGCCCGACGATGTTTCAGGCGTCGCGCTGTTTCTGGCCAGCGACGCGGCGCGGTTTGTCACCGGGGTCACCATCCCGGTTGATGGAGGATATTCTGTTGCTTGAGAGGACCTTATGACGAATTTCGCAGCCATAGGCGCCGCGGTCGTGGGCACCGGCTTCATCGGAACCGTCCACACGCAGGCGCTGCGCCGTCTGGGCGTGCAGGTCCGTGGTGTCTTGGGATCATCTGCCGCCCGCGGCGCGCAACGCGCGACCGAGATGGGGGTGCCCAAGGCCTACGCTGATCTTGACGAGCTGTTGGCCGACGACACCGTCGACGTCGTTCATGTGACGTCGCCGAACCACGCCCATTACGCGCAGGTTCTGGCCATTCTGCGGGCCGGCAAGCACGTGATCTGCGAAAAGCCCCTCGCGATGACCTCGGCCGAGAGCGCCGAAATGGTCGAGGTCGCGCGCGCCTCGGGCAAGGTCGCGGCGGTTTGCTATAACATTCGGTTCTACCCCCTGAACCAACAGGCCCACGGCATGGTGGCTGCGGGGGAGCTTGGCGATATCCGTTTCGTTTCAGGCCACTACCATCAGGATTGGTTGGCCAAACCGACGGATTGGAACTGGCGCCTGGACGCGGACGAGGGGGGTGCGCTGCGCTCGGTCGGGGATATCGGCACCCATTGGGTCGACCTCACCAGCTTCGTGACGGGCCTGAAGGCGGAGGCCGTGATGGCCGAGCTCGCGACCTTCATCCCCGAGCGCGAGAAGCCGACCGGCCCCGTCGAGACCTTTTCGAGCGCCGCCGGTACGACAGAGACCGTCGAAATCGCCACCGACGATGCTGCGATGATCGTCATCCGCTACCCGAACGGCGCGCGGGGGGTGATGTCGACCTCGCAGATCAACATGGGCCGCAAGAACTCGCTTCAATGGGACGTGGCGGGGGCCAAGGCCTCGGCCGCATGGGACAGTGAGACGCCGGACCACCTGTTCATCGGCCACCGCGACCGCGCCAACGAAACCCTGATGCGGGACTTCACGCTGATGAACGAGGCAGGCGTCGCGGCGGCGGCTCTGCCGCCCGGTCACGTGGAAGGCTTTGCCGACAGTTTCTTCAACTTTTTCCGCGCGGTATATGCCGACGTTGAAGTGGGAGAGCGGCAGGAAAACAGCACCTGGGCCACCTTCGAGGATGGCCATTACGAGATGCGCTTCTGCGATGCGGTCGTCATGTCCGCGCGGGAAGAGCGGTGGGTGCGTCTGGACGAGGTCGAGGGATAAACATGGAACTTGGAATTCTTACCGCGCCACTGGAAGACATGGACCTGCTCGACGTAGGCCAATGGGCGGGCGACAACGGTTTCTCTGCGCTGGAAGTCGCGTGCTGGCCCGCGTCCGGGGGCGAGAAACGACGCTACGCGGGCACCTCGCATATCGATGTGGACGGCCTGTCGCAAAGCCGGGGTGACGAGATCAAGTCGGGGCTCGCCGAGCGGGGCGTCAGCATCTCTGGCCTCGGATATTACCCCAATCCTCTCCACGCAGAGGCGGCGCATCGTGAAGAGGTCATCGGCCACCTGATGAAGGTCATCACGGCGGCAGGCACAATGGGGGTGCCGGTTGTTAACACTTTCATCGGCGGCGATCGCAGCCTGAACGTCGATGATAACTGGGCCCGCGCGATCGAAATCTTCAACCCGATCGTCGCCCACGCCCAAGCGTCCGGCGTGCGCCTCTGCTTTGAAAATTGCCCGATGATTTTCAGCTATGACGAATGGCCCGGCGGGCATAACATCGCTTACAGCCCAAAGATCTGGCGCCGCATTTTCGAACAATGGGGAGAGGCGGTCGGCATGAATTTCGACCCGTCACACCTGATTTGGCAGTTCATCGATCAGACCCGGTTCATCAAGGAGTTCGGGGGGCAGATGGCCCATGTTCACGCCAAGGACGTGATGATCGACCACGACGGGCTGTATGAAAACGGAACGATGTCCACGGGCATGGGGTGGCAGATACCACGCCTTTGCGGCTTGGGAGACGTGGATTGGAGCGGGTTTTTCTCGGGCCTCTACCGTGCCGGTTATGACGGACCTGTCATCATCGAGCATGAGGATCGGGATTTCGAGGGCACGGAGGACCGCGTGAAGCGCGGCTTCCTGCTCGCCCGCGACGTGCTGGCGCCATACATCAAGTAGTCGCCGTAAGTATTTGTAATTACTAAGTACCAAAGGGAGAAGAGACCAATGAAGAAACTTCTGACAACAGCCGCAGCGCTCGCCATGATGGCCCCGGCAGCCTACGCGGACGGCCATGGCAATTACACCATCGGCGTCTCGAACACCGTCCAGGGCAACGGTTGGCGCGAGCAGATGATTTGCGCCATGCGCGCGCAGGCGGCCGCCGAAGGTGACGTGGAAAGCCTCATCGTGGCACACCGCAACACGGATGCGGCAGGCCAGCTCGAAGACCTCAACAACCTGATCGAAGCGGGAGTCGATGCCATCGTGCTCAACCCTGCGAACCCCGACGCGCTGAACTCGGCGCTCGACGCCGCCATCGAGGCCGGCATCGTCGTGGTGGCCGTTGATGCAGGCGTCTCGGCGGAAGGTGCCTACATCCTGTCCAACAACCAGGAAGAATACGCCTACCTCGGCGCGCGTTGGTTGTTCGAGCAAATCGGCGGCGAAGGGGACGTTGTCTACATGCGCGGCATCGCGGGTGTGTCGGCGGATACGGACCGCGACAACGGCTTCCGCCGGGCCCTTGAGGAGTATCCGAACGTTAACGTCGTCCATGAGGTCTTTACCGGTTGGCAACAGGATCAGGGCAAGCAGCAGATGTTTGACTTCCTCGCCACCGGCATTCCCTTCGACGGCGTCTGGACCTCCGGCATCGACAACGTGATCGTGGATGCCTTCGTCGAATCCGGCGCGCCGCTTGTGCCGATCGTCGGCGCGGATAACGCGGGCTTCGTGCAATACCTCAACGACATCGAAGGCTTCACCGGCGCGGCAGTGACCAACCCCGGCTCTGTCGGCGGTGCGGGCATCGCGCTGGCGGTGGACATCCTGAACGGCAACGCACCCGAAGAGACCACGGTGCTGGTCGATCCGGTGCTGTGGGAGAACGCCACGCCTGAAGGTCAGGAGACCATTGCCGGGGCTCTGAACCCCGATCTGGACCCCGAATGGCCGGTCTCCGTCTCGATCCCCGGCTGGACCGATTACTCGATGGAAGAGATCATCGCCTGCGAGGGCTGATCCGAAAACAGTCGGCCCGCAAGCGGCCGTGTCAGAACGCGGCTCACCGGGGGGCAACTTCGGTGAGCTGCAAAGAAACGAACAAGATCAGAGGCTTCATGGGCGGGACAGAGCAAGCGACGTTGTTGGATGCAACAGGTGTCGCCAAGAGTTTCGGAGCGGTGCGGGCGTTGACCGACGCGAGCCTGCATGTCGCGCCGGGCGAAGTCGTGGCCCTCATGGGGGCCAACGGCGCGGGCAAATCGACCTTCGTGAAAATCCTGACCGGCGCGTTGAAGCCGGACGCCGGACGGGTCCTGATCCGCGGCGAGGAGGCGCATGTGGGCTCTCCCGCGCAGGCCCGTCGCTCGGGCCTCGTGCCGGTCTACCAAGAGCCCTCGCTGATCCCGGATCTCGACGTGGCGGACAATCTGCGCCTTGGTGACACGCCCAGAGAGGCTTTCCTGCACTGGGTGCACGAGCTTGGCATCAAGGGCGTGCGGATGGATGACATGATCGCCGATCTGCCGCTGGCGACCTTGCGCATTCTCGATCTGGCGCGGGCGCTGGCAAGCGAGCCGGACGTGCTTCTGCTGGACGAATTGACCGCCGCGCTGCCCACGGACCTCGTGGAAAACGTGCTGCGCGTGGTGCGGACGCAGGCCGATGAGGGGCGCGGGGTGATCTACATCTCGCACCGCTTTACCGAAATAGCCGAGCTTTGTGACAGCGCCACGGTGCTGCGCGACGGCAAGACCGTGGGCGCGCTTAAGATCGAGCCCGGGGTGGAGGATCGCTGCGTCGAGCTGATGTTGGGCGCAAAATTGAGCCTCGACCGCCGCGAGGCCGGCGCGGCGCGGGTCAACACCGGCGTGCCGCGCCTGCGGGCGCGCGATATCGCCATCGCACCCAAGGTCAGCAATGTCTCTTTCGAGCTTTATCCCGGCGAAGTCCTCGGCGTCGTCGCGCTGGAGGGGCAGGGGCAGGACGAGGTCTTCGACGTCCTTTCCGGCCATGTGAAACCCACCGGGGGCACGCTGGAGGTGGACGGCACGCCGATGCACTTCGGCCACCCTGCCGACGCCATCGCCGCGGGGCTGAGCTTCGTGCCCGGCGACCGCGCCCATGCGCTGCTGCGCGAACGCTCGGTGCGGGAGAATATCGCTTTGCCGTTCTCGGCCCGCATCAGGGATTGGGGCCCGCTGAAGGGCCGTCACGAGAAGCAGCGCGTGGACCATGCCATTGAAAAGCTTCAGATTGACACCCGTGCCCAAGGCGAGGTTCAGCGCCTTTCCGGGGGCAATCAGCAGAAGGTCACCATCGGCCGCTGGCTGGCTCACGGGGTCGAGACACTGTTGTTGTTCGACCCGACGCGAGGCATCGACGTTCGCACCAAGCGGCAAATCTATCCGCTGGTGCGCGAGCTCGCCGAGCAGGGTGCAGCGGTGCTGTTCTACACCTCGGAATTGGAGGAGGTCCCCTTGGCCTGTGACCGCGCCATCGTCATATTCAACGGTCGCGTCGTGGACGTCATCGACGCCGCAGATGCCTCGGAAGAGGCGCTGATGCGTGCCGCCTACGGCTTGACCGAAGAGAGTGCCGCGTCATGAACCGTCGATTGCAAAAACACGCCTGGACCCTCGGGTTGGTCCTGTTGCTGGCGGTCCTGATGATCGTCACCAAGCTGATCCAGCCGAGCTTCGGGGCGACGGGGTTGGAAAGCCTCGCCCGCGCCGCTCTGCCCTTTGCCTTCGCCACGGTCGCCATGGCAATTGTCGTGATCGTGGGCGGCATTGACCTCTCCATCGCCTCGATGATGGCGGTCTGCGGGGTGACGGCGGCGGTGCTGATGCAGAGCATGGGCGTCGTGCCTGCCGTCGCCATCACCCTCGTCGTGGGTCTGGTCATGGGGGCGATCAACGGCACGCTGATTGTGGTCACGAGGGTGCCAGATATCGTCGTGACGCTGGCGATGCTTTTCGTGTGGGAAGGGGTGGCGCTCCTCATCCTCACGTCACCGGGCGGCACGGTTGCGCCGGGTCTGCGGTCACTGATCTCTGGCGCGATGATCCCCGGTGTGCCGAATGCGCTGATCTTCATGGCGGCAGCTGTCGCGCTGGTCTGGCTGCCGATCCGGCGCTCGAAACTGGGGCTGTCGATCTACGCCGTGGGCTCGGACGAACTGGCCGCCTTCCGATCCGGCATCAACGTGGCTTGGACCAAGATCACCGCCTATGGGCTCGCGGGGCTTCTCTCGGCCATGGGCGGGCTTTCGTTAATCATGTTAACCGGCATCGGCGAGCCTGTGCCCGGCCCCTACCTTCTGGCTTCCGTCGCGGCGGTCGTGCTTGGCGGTGTCGTGCTTGGCGGCGGGCGGGGCGGATTGCTCGGGCCAATCATCGCCGTCTTCGTGCTTCGGATCATCCGCACGATCCTGACGCTCGCAGCCGTTGATCCCAACGTGACCACCATCGTCGAGGGCGTCATCATGGTCGCGGTCGTGATGCTCGGCGCAGTTCTAACCTACAGGGGGGCGCGCGGATGAGCGAGCAACCACGCATCCACGCCGACGCGGCTGTCGAGACGGGCTTCAAGCGCTTCGGGCGTTATCTCGCGGACAATCCGGTCATTCCCCTGATCGCCTTCCTGCTGCTTCTCGTCGTCGTGCTCGAGATCATGCGCCCCGGCATCGTCACGCCGTTTCGCGCAGGCCGGGACGGCATCATCTCCACCTTCTGGGTCGGCAACCTGATCAAGTTCGCCATCCCCCTTGCGATGCTGGCTGCCTGCCAGGTGTTAACGATGTTAACCGCCGGCATCGATATGAGCGCGGGCATCCTCGCGACGGTTTCCGCCTTCGTCTGTGCGACGTTGGCGCCCCTGATCGGCGTGACGCCGGCGGTAATGATCGCGCTCGGCACTGGCGTCGTCGCGGGGTTGGTCAACGGCTTCGGTGTCGGCATCGTCCGGGTGCATCCGCTGATCATGACGCTTGGCACCGGGCTGATCGCCACGGGATGCCTTCAGGTCTACCAGCGCTTCGTGATCTCCACTGGGACGCTGATCCCCGAGACGCTGGTCTGGCTCGGCACCGGGCGCACGGCGGGCATGCCCAACGGGCTCTTTGTCTTTGTGCCCTTCGCGGCGGCGGTGCTCTACCTGATGCGGTTCACCGGCTTCGGGCGGCTCTTGTTTGCGCTCGGCTCCAACGAGGCGGCGGCCAAGCTCAGCGGGGTGCGCGGCTGGCAGGTCTACCTCGCGCTCTACGCCCTCTCGGGGCTGATCGCGGCGCTGGCGGGCCTGCTCTACCTTGGCATGATCCGCACGCCCTCCCTCTCCTTGGCCAACCCGCTGCTCCTGCCGAGCGTCGCCGCGGCGGTGATCGGCGGCACGTCGATCTTCGGCGGGCGCGGCAGCTTTGCGGGCGCAATCGTCGGGGCCTTGATCCTGCGGGTGATCGACACGATGCTGACCCTTCTGCAAATGCCCGAAGGCGCACGGATCGCGTTCTTCGGCCTGATCATCCTGCTTGTCACAGCATTATACGTACGTATCACGGGGGCTCGTTAACCATGGTTTACAAGGTTGTCGGTATCAGCTTCGACCATATGCACATGGGCGATTTGCTGCGGTTGGTGGACAATCATCCCAACGCGGAGATTGCGGCACTCTACGACCCGGATCGCGCCAAGATGCAGAGCGCGGCCGAGACGTTCAACGTCCCCGAGGAGGCGCTTTTCACCGATTTTGACGCCTGCATGGCCGCCGGACCCTACGACCTCGCCATCCTCTGCTGCGCCACGGCGGACCATGCCGAGATGACCGAGCGGTTGGCCCCGCATGGGCTGCACATCCACGTGGAGAAGCCCTTCGCCGACAGCGCCGACAACGCGCGCCGGATGATCGCGGCGATGGAGGGGACCGGCAAGATCATGTCGATCAACTGGCCGCTGGCTTGGGTGGAATCGCATCTGACCGCCAAGCGCTTGATCGATGAGGGCATGATCGGCGAGCTGCGCGAGGTGCATTTCTACGACGGCAACCGCGGCCCGCTGTTCCACCTTGCCGACAAGGTCGAAGTCTCGCCCGAGGAGGTAGAGGCCCAGAAGCCCGACAGCTGGTGGTACAAGGCCGCGTCAGGCGGGGGCAGCCTTCTGGATTACATGGGCTACGGCGCGACTCTCGGCACCTGGTACATGGGTGGCGAAGCGCCGCTGGAGGTCACGTGCAGCGTTGATGACACGCCGGGCATCGAGGTTGATCAGCACGCCATCGCGGTGGTTCGATACGCCAGAGGTCTCAGCAAGATGGAGACGCGGTGGGGCACGTTCACCGATCCATGGACGGAGAACCCGCAACCCACCTGCGGCTTTGTCTTTGTCGGCAGCGATGGCACCATCAGCAGCCCGGACTACGCGCAGACCGTCACCGTTCAGACCCGCGCGCGGCCTGAAAAGCACGAGATCGCGGTCGATCCCTTGCCCGAGGGGCGCGCCGACGCGATTGCCTATATCATCGATTTGATCGAGAATGGCGAAGCGCCCGAGGGGCCGTTCGATCCGGCGCTTTGCCTTACGGCGCAACGGATTGTGGACACCGCCGCTGCCGCGGCCGCGCAAAAACGGACATTGGAGCTCTTGCCATGAGCGATGCCACCCAAGACGCAGGCGATCTCGAAAGCTACGCCCTGAAAGCTGCCGATCTGCCAGTGATCGACGCGCCTGACGTGGCCTACCGCCCGCCCATGCCGAAAAACTACCGGCCCCGCATCGGGATGATCGGGACCGGCGGCATCTCCGGCTCGCACCTCGACGCCTATCGCGATGCCGGTTGGGAAGTTGCGGCGATGTGGAACCGCACGCCCTCGAAATGCGAGGCTAAGGCCGCGGAATTCTGCCCGGGCGCGCGGATCGAGGACGACTGGAAATCGATCCTCGAGTCCTCCGACATCGATGTGGTGGACATCACGCTGCACCCGGAACATCGGACCGAGATCATCCGGGCCGCCCTGAAGGCCGGCAAGCATGTGTTGAGCCAGAAGCCCTTCGTGACCGACCTCGACGAGGGCATCGGCCTCGTGAAGCTGGCGCAGGACCGGGACGTGAAGCTCGCCGTTAACCAAAACGGCCGGTGGGCGCCGCATTTCTCCTACATGCGGGAGGCCGCGCGGGCCGGGCATATTGGCGATATCCTCTCGGTCCATCTGGCGGTCCATTGGAACCATGGCTGGACGGCCGGCACGCCGTTTGACGCGATCGAAGACCTGATCCTCTATGATTTCGGCGTCCATTGGTTCGACTTCGTGAACTCCGTCGTCGGCGAACGGGCGGAGGCGGTGTTCGCGCAGGCGACCCACGGCGCAGGACAGGCCAACAAGGTGCCGCTTCTGGCGCAGGCAATGGTGCGCGTGCAGGGCGGGCAGGCATCGGTCGTGTTCGACGGCGGTATGCCCCAAGGGCCGCGGGACACGGCCTTCGTCGGCGGCACCAAAGGTTCGCTGGTGTCGGACGGGCCGGACCTGAGCCGGCAGGTGGTGACGCTGACGACAGCTGAAGGCATCGCGCGCCCGAAGCTGGAAGGGCAATGGTTCAACGATGGGTTCAAGGGCACGATGGGAGAGCTTCTCTGCGCCATCGAAGAGGACCGCGAGCCATCGAACGGCGCGGCTGAAAACCTGCGCAGCCTCGCCATGGCCTTCGCGGCCGTACGCTCCCGCATGACCGGACGCGAGGTCGAGATCGGCGAAGCAAGCCGGTTGGACAGCTAGAAAATGGCGGCAAGGATGCGGGTACTTATCGTGGGCCTCGGCAACATGGGGCAGAGCCATGCCCTTGCCCATCACGCGGCCGATGGGGTGGAGATCGTGGGACTCGTCAACCGCTCCGCCCGCGACTTGCCCGAGGCGCTGCAGGGCTACCCGTTGATCAAGACCTTCGAGGAAGGGATGGCGCTTGGCCCCGACCTCGTGGTGATCGCGACCTACTCCGACAGCCACGCCGATCTGGCGTGCCGCGCGATGGAGGCGGGCGCCCATGTGTTCGTTGAAAAACCCCTCGCGACCACCGTTGAGGATGCCGAACGGGTCGTTGCGACGGCCCGCCGGACGGGCCGCAAGCTCGCCGTTGGCTACATCCTGCGGCACCACCCCAGTTGGATGCGGTTGATCGAAGAAGCGCGCGTCCTCGGCGGCCCCTACGTGTTCCGCATGAACCTGAACCAGCAATCCACGGGGGCAGAGTGGGAGACGCATAAGGCGCTCATGCAAACCACCTCACCCATCGTCGATTGCGGCGTTCACTACGTCGATGTCTGGTGCCAGATCACCGACGCGAAACCCGTGGCGGTGCATGGCATGGGGCTGCGCCTCAGCGACGAGATCGCCGAGGACATGTACAATTACGGGCAGTTACAGGTCTTATTCGAGGACGGCTCGGTCGGCTGGTACGAGGCCGGGTGGGGCCCGATGATGTCGGAAACCGCGTTCTTCGTGAAGGATGTGATCAGCCCGAAGGGGTCAGTTTCGATCACCGAAGCCGACAAGGCGGAGAGCGCAGATATCGACGGGCATACGAAGGTTGGCGGTGTTCTGGTGCACCGTCCGACCGGTGATGAGTTGATCGCTTTCGAGGGGGAGCCCGGCCATCAGGAGCTCTGCGATGCGGAGCAGGCCTTCATGCGCCGCGCCATCGCCGAGGATCTCGACCTCACGCGTCATATGGACGACGCGGTGCGGTCGCTGGCGATCGTTCTTGCGGCGGACGAGAGTATCCGGAGCGGCCAGAGGGTCGCGATCTAACGCGACAACATTCGCTAGTCGGCACAAAGATCGGAGGTGGCGGGCACGCCCGGCGAGACGAAGAGCTGCAAGGCGACGGGCCGGAAGTTCCCGATCGAGATACCTTCGACAAGGATGCGATCCTCCGAAGTTTCCGTGAGCGCCGGGTCGATCCATGCCGCGCGGTTCTCTCCGCCTTCGAGGTAGGCCAGTGCCCCCTCGGCATCGGTCAGGATCGTGTCGGTCCCGAGCCGGAAGACGGCGGAAGGCTCGGCGTAGCCTGCCAATGCGACGGGTCCCTGCAAGCACGGGAAGCTCGCGGTGACGTCGACCAGCTGATCGGCAATCCAGAAAGATCGGGCCGCGGGGAGGGAGGCCGCGGTGAGCGACCAGCCGAGGGCCAGGCCGCTGAGCGCGAGCGCGGCAATCGCCCTCGGGATAGCGCCGCGCCATATCCAGAACAGTCCCGCAAGACCTGCGATGGTGAAAAACGCTGTGCCGATGCTGGCCCATGCATCGATACCGTCGCCGTAGCTGACGGGGGCCATGAAGGCGACGCTCGCGAAGAAGATTAACGCAGTTAACCAACCCAAGGTGCCTACGCCCAGGGTCCAACGACGCAATGACGTGTCGCCCTCCATTGCGCGGGAGAGCATCGCGGCGGTGAGTAACATGAGCGCCGGGAAAAGCGGCAGCGTGTAATGGATGAGCTTCACCGGTACGGCTTCGAAAACGATCCAGCCGGGGATCAGCCAACCGAGCATGAATGCCGTCTTTGGGTCGCGCCGGGTCTGCCATGCGAGCATGAGGGCCGGTGGGATCATGATGCTCCACGGAAAGAAGGTGAGCCAAACGGTCAGCAGGTAGAAGCCCATGGGGGAGCCTGCGTGCTCTCCCTCCGCGGTGATCTTGTTGCTCAAGTCGCTCCCGACGGAGGCGGACCAGAAGGCGCCATCGGTCACGAGGCTGATCGCGATGAACCACGGCGCGACGAGGAGGCAGAACCAGACAAAGCCGGGCAGGGGGCGGAGGCGCCGGAGCCATGCGGCATCCTTGAACTGAACAGAGGTCCAGATGATCGCGCCCGTGACCGGCAGGAGGATCACCGGGCCTTTCAACAGGAAGCCGGCCGCGAGCGCGGTCCAGAAGATCAATGGCGTTAACCATTGTCGGAGAGGATCGAGCCAGAGCCGCGCCAAGGCCCCCATGGCCAGAACGACCGACAACAGCAGCGCGGCATCGGTTTTCGCCGTCCGCGCCTCGGCATGGAGCATATAGACCGTGGCGCAGATGATCCCGGCGATGATCGCCGCGCGCCGTCCGATGAGCGGCGTGCCGGCCCAGATCAGGGCCAACGCGCTCAAGGCGCCGGCCAAATAGGACGGCAGCCGGTGCACCCAGATTGGCGTCTCACCCGAGACCCCGATCAATGCAACCGCAGCCGCTTGCGCCCAATAGATCAGAGCGGGTTTGTTGTGACGCGGCGCATCCTGCAGCCTAATGTCGATCAGGTCTCCGCTCGCCGCCATCTGTCGCGCGGCCTGCGCAAAACGCGCTTCGTCCCGATCCTGAACCGGCAGTTCCGCCAAGCCGATCCCGAAGCTAAGGAGCGCCAGAAACAACACGCAGAGTGGCGCTGCGCGGGCCGTCAGAAAGCTCATGCCGTCGGATTGTCCGCGCGGTCGGCTCGCCGGATCAGAACGATGTTGCGGGCGTAGACGATGACACCCGTGGCCTGTCCGAGGATGAAGACCGGGTCCTGCCGATACACCGCGTAGGCCAGCATCAGGACCCCACCGAACATCGAGAGATACCAGAACGAGACCGGCACATAGGAGCGGCCCTCACGCTCGGACGCGATCCATTGGACGATGAAACGCGAGGCGAAGACCGCCTGCGCGAGAAAGCCCAAGGTCACCCACCAGAACTCGAGCCAGGTGTCGATATTGAAGAGATCGAAGATCCAGTTTTCCATGGTTAACGGTCCTCCGGTCGTGAGATGACCGTGTCAGTCAGCTGAACTTTGCGCTTGCGCCGGATCAGCCAGGCGACGCCGAAGAGGTCCGACACGCCGACAATGGCGCGACCGAGGTTCGTGTATTTCGAGGCACCGGAAACGCGCGGTCGGTGGGTCACGTCGACATGGGCGATATCCCACCCATCCCGTTGGAAAAGCGCAGGTAAATAGCGGTGCATGTGGTTGAAGTACGGCAGGGCGAGGTAGGCATCGCGGCGATAGGCTTTCAGCCCGCAGCCCGTATCGCGGGTGCCGTCCTTGAGGAGGATCCCGCGGATCGTGTTTGCCGCCCGCGAGGCGAGCCGCTTGTGGAGAGGGTCGTCCCGCTTCACGCGCTGGCCGGCAACGAGGCCGAGGGACGGCGGCCCGTCAAGGAGGGCCTGCAAAAGTTTCGGAAGCTCTTCCGGCGGGTTTTGGCCGTCGCCGTCAAGGGTCGCGATGATCGGCGCCCGGGCCGCGCGCACCGCCGCATGAACCGCAGCGGATTGGCCGGCGGGCGTGGGGTGCGTGATGATCGTGAGATTGGCCACCGGATGCGCCGCGCCGAAGGCCTCCAGAGCCGCCCCGGTACCATCTGTCGAGCCGTCGTCGGTCACGCAGATCTCGAACGTGCCGAGCGGTTCAACAGCGGCGACACAGCCGCCAAGCAGAAGCGGCACCGCATCGGCTTCGTTCAACATGGGGATCGCAATCGCGAACCGGGGGGTGGTCATCCTGGCGTTCCTCGAGGGGCGGCATCGGTTTGGTTTATGCTTATTTACGACTTGCCGGAAGGGGCGATTAATAATTCGCCGGGACGCGTAACTCTAGTGCCGAGGCAGTTGCCTTCAACAGCGCCCGATTAATTGGGGAATACGCGGCAGGCCCACGGCCGTGGGTGCGCAAAACCGGGGAGGTCCGGGAATGTGCAGCAAGGACATTTCCGATAAATTCTAACAGACGTCGCCAAGGGAATCCGACAGACAGTATCACATTCTCAATGTTTATTCACAGCGCAGCGCAGTTCACTCTGCCGCGAGCGTTTCCGCTTCGCTTTCACGCTGCGCGGTCTCCCATTGCGGCGCGATCCAGGGCTCCAGGTTCTCTGCCGGCAGCTTTCGGTCGAGGATCGCGTCGGCAGCCTTCTCACCGACCATGATTGACGGCGCATTCAGGTTCCCGTTGGGAATGAGCGGGAAGATCGAGCTGTCAGCCAGTCGAAGCCCTTCCACGCCGATGACCCGCGTGTCAGGATCAACGACGGCCATGGGATCGTCGCGGCGCCCCATCCGGGCCGTACCACAGGGATGGTAGGCCGATTCCGCGTGCTCGCGGATGGCCGCGTCCAGCGCTTCGTCCGTTTGAGCGTCGTCACCGGGCTGGATTTCGTGGTCGACGAACTCGGACATCGGACCGGTTGCAAAGATCTCTCGGGTCAAACGGATCGCACGGCGGAAGTCCTGCCAATCCTGCTCGTGGGACATGTAGTTGAACTGGATCCGCGGCGCTTCGGTCGCGTCCTTGCTGCGCAGGGTGACCTCGCCCCGCGACGGGGAACGCATCGGGCCGGTATGGGCCTGAAAGCCGTGGCCGCCGGGCGGTGTCTTGCCGTCGTAGCGCACGGCGATCGGCAGGAAATGATATTGAATATCAGGGTATTGGACACCCGCCTTGGAGCGGATGAAGCCGCAAGACTCGAAGTTGTTCGTCGCCCCCAGACCTGTCTTCGTGAACAGCCACTGCGCCCCGACAAGGGCCTTGCCCCACAGCGACCAATAGGGCGCGATGGAGACGGGCTTGGAGGCGGAGTACTGAATGTACATCTCCAAGTGATCCTGCAGGTTCTGTCCGACGCCGGGGCGATCTGCCACCACGGGAATATCTTTGTCCGTCAGGTGCTTCGCAGGTCCGATTCCGCTGAGCATGAGGATCTTGGGCGAGTTGATCGCCCCGGCACAGAGAACGACCTCTGCGCGCGCGCGGATCAGGCGACCGTCCGTCAACCGCACGCCCGTGGCGCGGCCCTCTTCGATCTCGATCTTTTCAACCATTCCGCGGACCATGTCGCAGTTCGGTTTCTTTAGCGCGGGCTTGAGGTAAGCACTCGCCGCAGACCAGCGTTTACCTTTCCAGACGGTCATCTCGAACGCGCCGAAACCCTCTTGCCGGTGGCCGTTGTAGTCGTCGGTCTTGCCGTAGCCTGCCTCGGCTCCGGCCTCGATAAAGGCCTGATACAGTGGATTCTTTCGCGCACCACGGGTGATGTGGACGGGGCCGCTGCTGCCGCGGTAGGCGGGGTCACCGGCGTCTCCGTGCCATGTCTCGGCACGCTTGAAGTAGGGCAGGACGTCCGCGTAGGACCAGCCGTCCGCCCCCATTTCGGCCCATGTGTCGAAGTCCTTCGCGTGGCCGCGCACGTAGATCATGCCGTTGATCGAGGAGGAGCCGCCCACGACTTTACCACGCGGACACGCCATGACGCGATTATTCATATGCGGCTCGGGCTCCGTCACGTAACCCCAATCATAGCGCTTCATGCCCATGGGATAGCTGAGCGCCGCGGGCATGTTGATGAACGGCCCCCAGTCCGAGCCGCCATGCTCGATCACCAGCACCGATTTGCCCGCCTCGACCAGCCGGTAGGTCACCGCGCAACCTGCTGATCCTGCACCGATAACGACGTAATCCGCTTCCATCTAGAATGCCGCCTCCACCGGGGACATGCCGACATAGACAGTCTTGAGTTGTGAGTAATGCTCGATCGCGGCGCGCGAGTTCTCGCGGCCCACGCCCGAGCCCTTCATGCCGCCGAAAGGCACTTCGACAGGGGTCAGGTTGTATTGGTTAATCCAGAGGCTGCCCGCGTCGATGGCATGCACGACGCGGTGTGCGCGGGTCAGGTCGGCGGTAAAGACCGCGCCGGAGAGCCCCAAGTCGGTGGCATTGGCGCGCTCGACAACTTCTTCCTCGGTCTCGAAATCCAGCACCGACATGACGGGGCCGAAGATCTCTTCGCGCGCGATGGTCATGTCGTCGGTAACATCGGCGAAAATGGTCGGCTCCACGTAGGCGCCGGGTCGGTCGATCCGCTTACCGCCGTGGACCAGCCGCGCTCGTTCTTCGAGGCCTTTTTCGATGTAAGAACAAGTGATCGCGAGCTGTTCTTCACTCACCATCGGGCCAAAATTCGTGGCCTCGTCGCGCGGGTCGCCGATCACTGCCTTGGCAGTCCGTTCCTTCAGCTGCGCAAGAAAATCCTCCTTGATCCCCTTCTGCACGAAGACCCGCGTGCCGTTGGAGCAGACCTGGCCCGAGGCGTAGAAGTTGGCGTTGATCGCGCCGGATACCGCGCTTTCGAGGTCGGCGTCGTCGAAGATGACGAGGGGCGATTTGCCGCCCAACTCCATCGTCGCGTGCTTCATCCGAGCGGCGGCGGAGGCATAGACCTTCTTGCCGGTCGCGGCCGATCCGGTGAGGGAGACCTTGTCGGTGCGCGGATCCTCGACCAAGGCGCGGCCGACCTCTCCGGCACCTTGGATCACGTTGTAGACGCCGGCCGGCGCCCCGGCCTCGACCAGAATTTCGGCGACTTTCAACGCGCAAAGCGGCGTTTGCTCGGACGGTTTGAAAATCATCGTGTTGCCGCAGGCCAGCGCCGGCGCGCCCTTCCATGCGGCGATCTGCGTGGGATAGTTCCACGCGCCGATCCCGACGCAGACCCCAAGAGGCACGCGCATCGTGTAGGCCCAGTCGCCGCCAAGTTGCATATGCTCGCCGCCCAAGCTCGCCGCGATGCCGCCGAAATACTCCAACGCATCGGCGGCCGATGTGGCGTCGGCGACCAGCGTTTCCTGAATGGGCTTGCCCGTGTCGAGCGTTTCCAGCTCGCTAAGCTCCTGATTGCGCTCGCGCATGATGTCTGCCGCCCGGCGCAGCACGCGGCCGCGTTCGACCCCCATCATCGCGGCCCATTCCGCTTGCGCCGCCGTGGCCGCGGCAAGTGCTGCCTCGACCACGGCGGGGGTTGCCGCGTGGACCATGGCGATTTCCTCGCCGGTCGCGGGGAAGATCACGGGCATCGGCGTGCCATCGGTATCTTCGAGGTACTTGCCGTTAACGAAATGAGAAGCGGTCGGTTGCATCGGTCACCTATCGGGTGTTGGGGTCATTCGCCCCGGGGAAATCGTTGATTTTCCTCAACAACATTGAGGTCCATGTGATTGCGCATGTAGCGCTCGGAGGCGTCTCGGAGGGGTTGAAAATCCCACGGGTAATAGGCGCCATTGCGCAGGGCGTCGTAGACGACCCAACGCCGGGCTTGGGATTGCCGCACCTCGGCGTCGAAGGTTTCGAGGTCCCACCGGGCGGCGGCGGCGATGCGAAAACGCTCCAGCGTCGCGGCGTGGGCGGGATCTTCGGCCAGGTTGGTCAGCTCGTCCGGGTCGGCTTCGAGGTCGAACAATTGCTCGGGGTCGAGCGCGCAGTTGGTGTATTTCCAGCGGCCCTCCACCAGTCCCACCAGGGGTGAGAACGAGGCCTCCGCGGCATATTCCATCGCCACCGGGCTGACCCGCGTGCCGCCTTTTCCTAACGACGTTAACGATTCGCCATCGGTCCAGGGCATCACCTCTGCCATCGACACGCCCGCGAGGTCGCAAAGGGTAGGACAGAGATCGATGGTGGAGACCGGCGCATCGATCCGGCCCGGCGCCATGTCGGGCGCCGAGATCATCAGCGGCACCCGGGCCGAGCCTTCGAGGAAGGACATCTTGAACCACAATCCGCGCTCGCCCAACATGTCGCCGTGGTCCGAGACGAAGACGATGTGGGCCTCCTGCCGGGTCCGTTCCAACACGTCGAGGATGCCGCCGATCTTGGCGTCGAGGTAGGAGATATTGGCGAAATAGGCCTGCCGCGAGCGCGCGACATCGGCTTCGGTAATGTCGAAGTTCTCGAGGTCGTTGGCCTCCAGAATGCGGCGTGAATGGGGGTCCTGATCCTCCAGCGGGATCGGCCCCACCCGTGGAGCCAAATGCTCGCACTCATTGTACAAATCCCAATACTCGCGCCGCGCGACATAGGGATCGTGGGGGTGAGTGAAGCTGACGGTCAGGCACCAGGGACGGGCGTCATGGCCGCGCGAGAGGTCATAGAGCTTCTGCTCCGCCTCAAAGGCCACCGCGTCGTCGTACTCCATCTGGTTGGAGATCTCGGCCACGCCCGCACCGGTGACCGACCCCATGTTGTGATACCACCAGTCGATCCGCTCGCCGGGCTTGCGGTAATCGGGGGTCCAGCCGAAATCGGCGGGGTAGATATCGGTGGTCAGGCGCTGCTCGAATCCGTGCAGCTGATCGGGGCCCACGAAATGCATCTTGCCCGACAGCGCGGTGAAATAGCCCGCGCGGCGCAGGTGGTGGGCATAGGTCGGGATCGAGGACGCAAACTCGGCCGCATTGTCGTAGACCCCGGTGCGCGAGGGCAATTGCCCCGACATGAAGGAGGCCCGCGCCGGCGCGCAGAGCGGCGAGGCGGTGTAGGCATTGGCAAAGCGTGTCGAACGCGCGGCGAGGCGGTCGAGATTGGGCGTGTGCAGCCAGTCGGCCGGACCATCGGGGAAGAGGGTGCCGTTCAGCTGATCCACCATCAGGATCAATATGTTGGGATGTTCGGCGGCGTGGCTCATCGGATCGCAAGCTCCAGATAGTCGGTCACGCGGCGGGTTGCGGCCTCCGCATCAGGGGGGCCGGCATCGGCAAGTGCATGGCGGATATAAAGACCGTCAATCAGCGCGGCCGCGGTGGCTGCGATGCGCGGGGCGTCATTCGTTAACGGCCTTAAGGAGTGGATCAGATTCGACACGAGGCGCTGCTGGTAGACCCGCAACAGCCGTGCGGCCTGCGGATCACGCTGCGCCATGACGTAGAAAGTGAGCCACGCCGAGATCACGTCCGGGCAGAAATTCCGCCCCCCGAAAGAGGCCGTCGCAATCGCCGTCAACCGCTCCATCGGGGTGCTCGCGCGGGCAAGCTCGGCCCGGGCGGCCGCGCCGAATTCCACGAGGATCGCGCGCATCGCGGCCAACAAAAGATGGTCTTTCGAGCCGAAGTAGTGATGCGCCAAAGCCGAAGAGACACCCGCCGCCTTGGCAATCTGCCCCATGGTCACGTCAAGCGAGCCCCGTCGCCCGATCTCACTGATCGTTGCGTTGACAAGTGCATCTTTACGGATAGCCATCATACCTACACGGGGCATCGCGACACCTTCCTTGTTGCCATGTACCAGAAATATGTTTTTAATTGACTGGTCAATCAACAAAAAGACCAGACACCAACGGGAGACCAAAGTAATGACCCTTTTTCGCGCAACTGCGACCAGCGCCCTCGCGCTCGCTCTGACCGCCGGAGCCGCGATGGCCGATGGCCACGCTGACTGCGGCACTGTCACCTTCTCGGACGTCGGCTGGACCGACATCACCGCGACGACAGCGGCCACGACCGTGGTTCTCGAGGCGCTCGGCTACGAGACCGAGATCCTCGTCCTGTCCGTCCCGGTGACCTACACCTCGCTGGCCGAGGGTGACGTGGACGTATTCCTCGGCAACTGGATGCCCACCATGGAAGCGGACATCGCCCCCTACCGCGAGGCAGGCACCGTCGACACCGTGCGCGCCAACCTTGAAGGCGCGAAATACACGCTGGCCACCAACGCGGCCGGCGCGGCGCTCGGGATCACCGATTTCGCCTCCATCGCCGGGGCAATGGACGAGCTCGACGGCGAGATCTACGGCATCGAGCCCGGCAACGACGGCAACCGCCTGATCATCGAGATGATCGAGGCCGACGCCTTTGGCCTGTCCGAATTCGAGGTCGTCGAATCCTCCGAGCAGGGGATGCTGGCGCAGGTGGCCCGTGCCTCCGAGCGCGATGAGCCGGTCGTCTTCCTTGGGTGGGAGCCGCACCCGATGAACGCCAACTTCGACCTGACCTATCTGGAAGGCGGCGACGATTGGTTCGGTCCGGATCTGGGCGGCGCGACGGTCTACACCAACACCTCTGCCGGCTACGTGGAGGCTTGCCCGAACGTCGGCGCGTTGCTGAACAACCTGTCCTTCAGCCTCGCGATGGAGAACGAGATCATGGGCGCGATCCTCGATGACGGGGAAGAGCCCGCAGACGCCGCGACCGCATGGATGGCCGCCAACCCCGACGCCGTCATGGCGTGGCTGGACGGCGTGACCACCTTCGACGGTGGCGATGCCGAGGCCGCCGTGTCGGAAGCTCTCGGCCTCTGAGCCGCGTTTGATCAAAACGGAAAAGGGCCTGCCCTGTGGCGGGCCCTTTGGCAAACCTAGCCGCAATTGGTTAACGACATTTAGAAGTCTCGCGATGACTGGCTTCTCTCTACGGACAGGACGACCCTGACATGACGTGGTTCAGTGATTTCCAGACATGGTGGCGAGAAGACGGCATCGCCGATTGCTCCTTCCCTTACGACCCCGAGATCACCGGGCCGATCAGTTTCCTGAGCGAATGCAAGCTGCGCATCGGTGACGGGGCCGAGGCCATGTTCGACTGGCTGCAATCCAATGGCGCGTTCCTTTTCGACGCTCTCGCAGTGGCGCTGGAGGCGATGATCGAGGTCTTTCTCGCGATCCTGCAGGAGCCGCCCAACACCTCGTGGTTTCAGGACATCCGCCTGCGCGACGCGAGCTTCCTTTACCCGCCCGAGCTGCATCCCTTCCTGATCATCGCGATCTTCACCGCGCTCGCGTGGTGGATGCACCGAGGCTGGAAAGTCCCCGCGCTGGTCGCGATCGGTTTCCTCTTCATCGTCAATCAGGGCTACTGGGAGGAAACGACCGAGAGCCTGACCCTCGTGCTCTCGGCCTGTGTGGTCTGCATGGCCGTGGGCGTCCCCATCGGCATCGCGGTCGCCCACCGCCCGAGGCTCTACGCATGGATGCGGCCGGTGCTGGACCTGATGCAGACCCTGCCCACCTTCGTCTACCTGATCCCCGCGATCGTTTTCTTCGGCATCGGCATGGTGCCCGGCCTGATCGCCACGGTGATCTTCGTGCTGCCTGCCCCGATCCGCCTGACCCACCTCGGCATCTCCTCGACCCCGAAATCCCTGCTGGAAGCCGCCGATGCCTTCGGCGCCACCCCGAGCCAGAAGCTCTGGAAGGTGGAGCTTCCCTATGCATTGCCGCAGATCATGACCGGGTTGAACCAGACCATCATGCTCTCGCTCTCCATGGTCGTCATCGCCGCGCTTGTGGGTGCCGACGGCCTCGGCGTGCCGGTGGTGCGCGCGCTCAACCAGGTCAACACCGGCCTCGGTTTCGAGAGCGGCTTCATCATCGTCGTGGTGGCCATCATCCTCGACCGCTCTCTCCGGGTGCGCACATGAAGCTGGACGGCGCCTGCCATTGCGGCACAGTCAAGTTCACGGTCGAGTTGAAGGGCGGACTGGCCTCGGCGCGGCGCTGTGATTGCTCCTTCTGCACCATGCGCGGCGCGGTGGCGGTCTCGGCCGCGCTCGGCGGGCTGACGATCACCGAAGGGGCGGACAACCTCACGCTCTACCAATTCAACACGGGCGTCGCCGAGCACTACTTCTGCAAGAGCTGCGGCATCTACACCCACCACCGCCGCCGCTCGAACCCGAATGAATACGGCGTGAACCTCGCCTGTCTCGAGGGGCAGTCGCCGTTCCACCTGTCCGAGGTCGTCGTCAACGACGGCCAACACCACCCCAACGACGGAGGCCCCGCCGACGGTGTCGCCGGCATCCTGCGCTACGAGGTCACCCGATGAGCACCGCCGTTTCCTTCCGCAACGTCTGCATCATGTTCGGACCGCGACCAAGCCAGGCGCTCGCACTCGCAGATGAGGGCGCCACACGGAGCGAGATCCAAGCCGCCACCGAGCATGTCCTGGGCGTCCACGATTGCTCCCTCGACGTGGAGGAGGGGGAAATCCTCGTCCTCATGGGGCTATCCGGCTCCGGCAAATCCACCCTTCTCCGCGCGGTCAACGGCCTCAACCCCGTCGCGCGCGGCGAGGTGGAGATCAACGACGGCGCCTGGTCCTGCACGCTCCCGGGCGCCAGCAAACCCGACCTGCGCTACCTGCGCCAAACCTGCGTTTCCATGGTCTTCCAACAGTTTGGCCTGCTGCCATGGCGCACGGTCCGCGAAAACGTGGGCCTCGGGCTTGAGCTCGCAGGGCAATCCGCGACCGAACGCAACGCGGCGGTCGAGCGGCAACTGGCGCTTGTGGGCCTGTCGGAATGGGCAGATCGCAAGGTGGGCGAGCTCTCGGGCGGCATGCAGCAACGCGTGGGTCTGGCGCGCGCCTTCGTGACCGACGCGCCGATCCTCCTCATGGACGAGCCCTTCTCCGCCCTCGATCCGCTCATCCGCGCCAAGCTTCAGGACGAGTTGCTGGACCTGCAGCGCGACCTCAAGCGCACGATCATCTTTGTGAGCCACGACCTCGACGAGGCCTTCAAGATCGGCAACCGCATCGCGATCCTCGAAGGCGGCCGCATCGTCCAGATCGGCACCCCGCGCCAGATCTTCTCGGAACCCGCCACCGACTACGTGGCGGAATTTGTCTCCAACATGAACCCTCTCGGCGTCCTCACCGCCCGTGATGTCATGGTGGAAACCGTCACCGACGCCCCCCGCATCCCCTCTGAACTCCCGGTGAAAGACATCCTCGCCCGCTTCGCCGAAAGCCCCGCACCCTTCGCGGTCGAGGAGGACGACAAGGTGATCGGAACCGTCACCCCCCACAGCATCGCCGCGCGATTGGGCACCTCCGAACCAACAAGCTGAAATCACGCCGCCCGCCGCATCAAAGACAATTTGTCTAAAATGCGCGCCGCTCCTTCATCTTGGCCAATACAACTCCCGCCGGAGGCTCCCTCACGTCGCCGCCAAACCGGCCATCAGCCGCTCCAGGTGCCAATCGCTGTCGCCTAACTGGTGATCGATCATCACCAGGCGCTTGGCGTAATGGGACAGGGGATACTCCCAGGTAATCCCGATCCCACCATGCATCTGGATCGCCTCCTCGGCGACCAGTCGCGCGATCTTTCCAACCAGATGTTTGGCCTGGGCGGCACGTTTCGGAAAAGCTTCCGTCCCTTCCGCCGAGGCCGCAAGGATCACGATGGACCGCGCCTGTTCGATCTCGATCGCCAGATCGATGGCGCGGTGCTGGAGCGCCTGAAACGCGCCGATGGGCTGGCCAAATTGCTTGCGCGTCTTGAGGTAATCGACCAGCATATCCTGCACGACATCCATGGCGCCAAGCGCCTCGGCGCAAAGCGCAAGAGCCCCCCGGTCCATCGCATTGGCAAGCATTTTGCGCGCGTCTGCGGCCACCAGCTTTGCCGGCGTGTCGTCGAAAAACACTTCCCCCGCCGGCCCGCCGTCGATCATGGCATAGCCGGAAATCTCGACCTCAGAGGCAGGGACTTCCCACAACGAAATCTCATCTCCCTGACGGGCCGCGACCAGCAAGATCTCGGCGGCAGGCGCGCCGTAAACCACGGACTTGCGCCCCGTTAACCGATCATTCACGGCCTCCGTGCTTATATCGGAGAGGTCATAGGGGGCGTCACGCTCGCTCAACGCCACAGCGTAGCGGGTGCCTGCCATCAGATCGTCCAAATCCGCCATCAAGGAGGCCGCGATGAGTTGACCCAAGACAGGTTCCGGACAAAGCGCGCGGCCCAATTCCTCGAAGACGGTCACGATGTCGAAGCCGTGCCCTCCCATGCCGCCCTTGTCCTCACTGACCAGAGCGTAAAACAGGCCCAGTTCGGCCAGCTCCGCCCACTTTTCCGGGTCGTGGTAGGGCGCGTCATAAGCGACGGCATTCCTGTGGGAGATATCGTAAGCCTCCGCCAGATAGCGGCGAAGGGTTTCCGATAGCATGCGGCGATCATCGCTTTGTTCGAAGTTCATCGCCCCAACATCTCCTTGGCCAGAATGTTGCGCTGAATCTCGTTCGAGCCGCCGTAGATGGAGATTTTGCGGTTGTTGAAGTAATCCGCCGCCGCATGGGCGTGCTCGGCCGGTGTGATTGCCAGGTTGTCCAATTCTTCGGACGGGAAGGGGGCCGCTGCCGGCCCAAGCGCGCGCCGCGCAAGGTCGTTCAATGCCTGACGGATCACGGTGCCCTTGATCTTCAGCATGGAAGGCTCGGCCCCGAGCGTTCCGCCCTGCGCCGCCTTTGACAACATGCGCAGGTTGGTGATCTTCATCGCGTCCAGCTCCGCCTCGACCTCGGCCAGACGCGCGGCGAAAAGCGGGTTCTGGATCAGGGGCTTGCCGCCTCTCTGAATGGTGCGCCCCAGTGCTTTGACCTTTTCCAGAGCCTGAACCGAAAAACCGGTGCCGGCGATGTTCGTGCGCTCATGGCCCAACAGGAACTTGGCAATGGTCCAACCCTCGTTCTCCTCGCCGACAAGGTTGGCGACAGGCACGCGAACGTCGGTGAAGAACACCTCGTTCACCTCGTATCCGCCCTCGATCAGGCGGATCGGCCGCATCTCGATACCCGGCGTGTCGAGGTCGATGAGCAGGAAACTGATCCCCGCCTGCGGCTTGCCCTCGGTGGCGGTGCGGACAAGGCAGAAGATGCGGTTGGCGTATTGCCCCAGGGTGGTCCAAGTCTTCTGGCCGTTGACGATGTAATGATCCCCGTCGCGCGCGGCGCGGGTCTTGAGAGAGGCAAGATCGCTGCCCGCGCCCGGCTCGGAATAGCCTTGGCACCACCAGTCGCGACCGTCCAGAATGCGTGGCAGATATTCCTCCTGCTGCGCGGTCGTGCCGAATTTCATCAGGACCGGCGCCAGCATCTTCAGGCCGAAGGGGACGATCCGAGGGGCGTTGGCCAGCGCGCTTTCTTCCTCGAAGATATGCTGCTCGATCGGCCCCCACCCACAACCGCCATGCGTCGTGGGCCAGTTGCCGCTAAGCCATCCCTTTTCATTCAATATGGCGTGCCAGCGCTCCATGTCGTCCCGCGTCGGGCCTTTGCCATGGGCGACACGCTCCGCGATTTCAGGGGGCAAAGCCTCTTGCAGAAAGCGCCGAACCTCGGCCTGAAAGGCAAGCTCCCGCGGCGAAAATGACAGATCCATCCGACCCCTCCCGTGGCTCACGTCACGGTAGCAGGGACCCGGCAAAATGCCAGCGGGAACGCCACGTTACAGCGCGCGGGGCCTACATCGAGAACGAGGTGCCGCAGCCGCAGGACGAAGAGGCATTGGGGTTGTCGATGGTGAACCGCGCGCCGATCAGCTCTTCCGAGAAGTCGATCGTGGCATCGGCAAGGAAGGGCAGGGACACGGTGTCGACGACGACTTTCTGGCCCTGACCTTCCAGCACCAGATCGTCGGAGGCGGGCGTGTCGAGCTTGATTTCATACTGAAACCCCGAGCAGCCGCCCCCTTCCACCGCAACGCGCAGGGCTTGCGGCGTGTCGGCGTCCTCGTTGATCTCGGCCAATCGCGCGAAGGCGCGGTCCGTGACCTTTGGTGGAATGGAAAGCATGGGCGTTCACCTGTCGTAAATCGCGTTCAGGTACAATATATGGAGGCCGAGGGCGCGGGACAAGATCGCCCCGTTGGAGGCAAAGACCATGCGTGCAGTTTATTCATGCGACCCGAACGCCACGCGCGGCCGCATTGTGGCGGAGGAAGAAAGCGCCCACCGCTCACCGTTTCAGCGGGACCGGGACCGTATCATTCATTCCAGCGCCTTTCGCCGGCTCAAGCACAAGACGCAGGTGTTTGTTGAGCACGAGGGCGATTACTTCCGTACCCGGCTGACCCACTCGCTGGAGGTCGCTCAGGTGGCGCGGACCATGGCGCGGTCGCTCGGGCTGGATGAGGATCTGACGGAAACGGTCGCGCTGGCCCATGATCTGGGGCATCCGCCGTTCGGCCACACCGGTGAGGACGCGTTGCAGGCCTTGATGGCGCCATACGGCGGCTACGATCACAACGCGCAGGCGCTCAGGATCGTCACCCATCTGGAGCGTCATTACGCCGAGTTCGATGGCTTGAACCTGACGTGGGAAACCCTTGAGGGCATTGCGAAACACAACGGTCCTGTCGCCGAGCCCTTACCGTGGGCACTCAAGGCCAGTTGCGCCGGAATTGACCTCGAGTTGAGCACCCATGCCTCGGCCGAGGCGCAGGTGGCCGCGCTGGCCGATGACATTGCCTACAACCATCACGACCTTCACGACGGGCTGCGGGCGGAGCTGTTCTCGACCGACGAGTTGGCCGAGCTTCCGATCCTGCGCGATTGCTTCGCAGCCGTGGACGGCCTCTACCCCGGCCTCAACTATTACCGGCGCCGCCATGAAGCGCTGCGGCGTTTCTTCGGCGTTCTGGTCGAGGATGTGCTCCATAACGCCCGTGCCGTTCTGGCCGAGATCGAGCCACAGAGCCCGATGGACATCCGTCTGGCGGGCCGGCCGATCATCCGCTTCTCCAGTGGCCTGTTCCAGGATCTGCAGGTCATCCGGAAATTCCTCTTCACCCGCATGTACCGCGCGCCCTCGGTGGTGGTGATGCGCAAGGAAGTGACCCGCGTGATCGAAGAGCTTTTCCCCTTCTTCCTCGAACATCCCGAGGAACTGCCGAAACAATGGCGCAAGGATGTGGAAGACGTCGCAGGCGATGGCACCGCATTGGCGCGGATCGTGTCAGATTACATCTCGGGCATGACCGACCGGTTTGCCCTGCAAATCCACCACAGGTTGATCGGTGGCACGGATGTCGGCACAGTGAACGGACCCAACTCGCTCAATTTTGGAGCCTGAACATGTCTTTTTGCGCACGCCTGACCACCCCTGCGGTGGTCCTTTTGATGACCCTGACATCTGCCCATGCCTTTCCGCAGGATGGCCTTTTCTATCAAGGGCTTACCTGTCCCGCCGAGGGGTTCGAAGCAGGGGGCGAACAGACAGCCTCCCTGTCGTTTCCCACCCTTTGTCTGGGCGAGCAATGTTGCGAATTGTCGAACCCGATCAACGTTCGCGACATGGATGAAATCTACCTCTACGACGCCACCTGCACCGGCGACGAGGAAGAGGATTTTGCCGCACGACTGTTGGTCGGGGCGGCCGCGGTCGATGGGCTCGTGGCCGTCTTCGAGAATACGGCCCACACCTACATCCGCTGCGAGCCGTGAAACGCGCCGCGCGCCTGCATTGACCTTGGCGAGCGCCGTGGTACACCCCGCGATGATCTTAAAAGGACACCGCTCATGACCCTCTTCGCCGAGATCCGCGAAACCGTTCTGGCTGCCATCAGCGGCCTCGTTGCCGATGGCACTCTGCCCGAGGGGCTCGAGACGCGCGCCGTCACGGTGGAGCCGCCGCGCGATCCGAGCCACGGCGACATGGCGACGAACGCGGCGATGGTTCTGGCGAAACCCGCGGGCAAGAAGCCCCGCGATGTGGCCGAGGCGCTGGCCGCCCGGTTGGCCGATGACGCCCGGCTCGAGAGTGTCGACGTGGCCGGGCCGGGGTTTCTCAATCTGCGGCTCTCGGGCGATGTCTGGCGCAGCGTGATCGGGCAGGTGCTCGATCAGGGTTCGGCCTTCGGGCGTTCCGACATGGGCCAGAACAAACGCGTAAACGTCGAATATGTCAGCGCAAATCCCACTGGTCCGTTGCATGTTGGCCACACGCGGGGCGCCGTCTTCGGCGATGCGCTGGCCTCGCTTCTGGATGTCGCGGGCTACGATGTGACGCGGGAATACTACATCAACGACGGCGGCGCGCAGGTCGACGTGCTCGCGCGGTCGGTCTATCTGCGCTACCTTGAAGCCCACGGCCAAGAGGTCGCCTTCGAGGATGGGACCTACCCCGGTGACTACCTGATCGAGGTCGGAGAAGCGCTCGCCGAGAAGGTCGGGACGGCCTATGTCGATCAGCCTGAATCCGAATGGCTGGCCGAGGTCCGGGAGTTCGCGACCGAGAAGATGATGGACCTGATCCGCAAGGATCTGGCGATGCTCGGCGTCGAGATGGACGTCTTCTACTCCGAGAAATCCCTCTACGGCACCGGCCGGATCGAGGCTGCGATCGACGATCTGCGGGGCAAGGGCCTGATCTATGAAGGCTACCTCGAGCCGCCGAAAGGCAAGAAGCCCGACGATTGGGAGCCGCGCGAGCAGACGCTGTTCAAATCCACCGAGCACGGCGACGACGTGGACCGCCCGGTGATGAAATCGGACGGCTCCTGGACCTATTTCGCCCCGGATATCGCCTACCATTTTGACAAGGTTTCCAGAGGCTTCGACGAGCTGATCGACGTTTTCGGAGCTGATCACGGCGGCTATGTGAAGCGCATGAAGGCGGCCGTCTCGGCGCTTTCGGGCGGCACCGTTCCGCTCGACGTGAAGCTGACGCAGCTGGTGAAGCTGCGGCGCGGTGACGAGGAGCTGAAGATGTCCAAGCGGGCAGGGACCTTCGTGACCCTCGCCGACGTGGTAGAGATGGTGGGCTCGGACGTGACCCGGTTCCACATGCTCACCCGCAAGAACGATGCGCCGCTGGATTTCGACGTCGACCGCGTGCGCGAGCAGTCCAAGGACAACCCTGTGTGGTACGTGCAATATGCCCACGCCCGGATCCAGTCGGTGCTGCGCAAGGCGGAGGAGGCCGGGATCAAGGTCGATCCGGCAAATCTCGATGCCATCAATGATCCGGCCGAGCTCGCGCTTGCTGCCAAGATCGCCGAATACCCGCGCCTGATCGAGATTGCCGCCAAGGGCCACGAGCCGCATCGGGTCGCGTTCTACCTCTATGATCTTGCGTCGGAATTCCACGGGCTGTGGAACAAGGGCAACACCGAAACCCACCTGCGCTTCTTCCAGGAGGATGATCCGTCGGCGACTTCCGGGAAATTGTGCCTGATTTCCGCCGTGGCGATTGTCATTTCGAACGGGCTTGGTATTTTGGGGGTCACTCCGGTCGACCAAATGTGAGGCGCAAGACCTCTCGCGACCGGAAGACACAGGCAAAAATGACCCGGCGCGGTGCGCTGTGACCGGGCGATGAGGCGGGCATGGCAGATATCCAATATTCCGGGGATCATTCCTCTGGCGCGTATTCCTATGATGATGGCTATGACTATGGTTACGAGCAGGCCCCTGCGGCGGCTCCGATGGATGCGTCGCGGGTGACGCAATTGGTCAACTGGGCCGGGGCCTTGGTGTCCATGGGGCTTGTTATCGGAATGGGCGTCTGGGCGTTTCAACTGATGGTGCGCGACGTGGCCGATGTGCCGGTGATCCGCGCGCTCGACGGGCCGATGCGCGTGGCCCCCGACAATCCGGGCGGATCGATTGCCGAAAATCAGGGCCTCGCGGTGAACCGCCTCGCCGAAGGGGCCGAGGCCGCGCCGGTGCCGGACCAACTGCTTCTCGCACCGCCGCCCCAGGACCTCGCCGCCGCCGAAATAGGCGCGACCGAGGAACCGGAGGAGCAGGCCTTCGAGAACGCCTCCTCCGCCCTGCCGGATATCGACGCAGAGGTGGTGCCCGAGGTCGTTCCCGAGGAATCCACCGATGCCCTGATCGCGCGCCTGCTGCAGGAGGCCACGCCGCTGAGCGACATGGACGCCCCCGCCGTGGAAGAGCCCGACGCGGCAGAGATCGAGATCGTCTCGCGCGCGGCGGTCATCCCGGTTTCCACCCCCGGCGTGCGCCGCTCGCCCCGGCCGGCGTTCCGGCCCGCAGGGCTCTCGGCCCGGGCGGCCGTCCTCACCCCGACCCCCGCCGTGGCCGGTGTGATCGAGGACGACGAGGGCTTCGAGATCGCGACTTCCGAGTTGGATCCCGGCACCCGCCTCGTTCAGCTCGGCGCCTTCGACTCGCCCGCGCTCGCCCGGAGCGAATGGGAACGCCTGACCGGCAACTTCCCGGATTTCTTCCTTGGCCGCGCACGGGTCATCGAAGAGGCGACGTCGGGCGGCCAGACCTTCTACCGCCTGCGCGCCCACGGCTTTGCCGACCTCTCGGCCTCGCGCCGCTTCTGCGCGGCCCTCGTGGCGCAGGGTGCGGCCTGCATCCCTGTCACCGTACGCTAGGATGAGCCATTCGGCGACCATCCTCGGCTGCGAGGGGTTGGCCCTGACCAGGGCGGAGCGCGCCTTTTTTGCCGAGGCGCGGCCATGGGGCTTCATTCTTTTTGCCCGCAACATAGAAGATGCCGCGCAAGTCTCTGATCTGACATCGGAATTGCGGGACTGCGTCGGCCATGACGCGCCGATCCTGATCGATCAGGAAGGGGGCCGCGTGCAGCGTATGCGTGGTCCGATCTGGCGCGAATGGATGCCGCCGCTGGATCAGGTCAAGCGCGGTGGAGCGCGCTCCATGGCCCTGCGCTATCGACTGATCGCCCATGAATTGCGCGCCGTCGGGATCGACGTCAACTGCGCCCCCACGGCCGATGTGGCGCGGTCGGATACGCATCCATTCCTGCGCAATCGCCTCTATGGCAGCGATGTGGAGACGGTCGTGGACGTGGCGCGCGCGGTGTCCGAGGGGCTGATGGCGGGTGGCGTGCTGCCGGTGCTCAAGCACATCCCCGGTCATGGCGCGGCGCTGACCGACAGCCACAAGGGTCTGCCGCGCGTGGCCGAGGATCGCGCCACGTTGACCGATGTGGATTTCGCCGCCTTCCGCGCGCTCAACACGCTGCCGCTTGGCATGACCGCGCATATCGTCTTCGAGGCCTTGGGAAGCCAACTGCCCGCAACAATGGACCGGGAGATGATCACCCTCATCCGAGACGAAATCGGCTTTCGGGGCGCGTTGATGACAGATGACCTCTCCATGGGGGCCTTGCCCGGCCCGATCGGGGAACGCGCCGCGCGGGCCAAGGCGGCGGGCTGCGACCTGATCCTCCATTGCAACGGCGACCTTGCGGAAATGCATGACGTCGTCATCGCTGCCGGGGCGCTCGACGGCCTCTCGCAACAGCGCTGCGACGCGGCCTTGGCTCAGCGGAAAACCCCTGATCCGCTTGACATCGAGGCCATTGAGCAAGACCTTTCCGACCTTCTGGGCGGAGAGGTTTATGTCTGAGACAGGCGCGGGGCAGCCGGCCAACAGCGACGATTGGGATGCAGTCAGCGCCCGCCGCGAGGCGGAGGCGCTGATCATCGACGTCGATGGCTACGAGGGCCCGCTGGACCTCTTGCTGACGCTCTCGCGGACCCAGAAGGTCGACCTGCGCAAGATTTCGATCCTCGCCCTGACCGAGCAATACCTTGTTTTCATCGAGAAAGCGCGGCAGTTGCGGATCGAACTGGCGGCCGACTACCTCGTGATGGCGGCCTGGTTGGCCTTCCTGAAATCCAAGCTGCTCCTGCCGCCGGAACCGGGGGAGGAGGGGCCATCGGGCGAAGACCTCGCCGCGCATCTGGCGTTCCAGTTGGAGCGCCTCGCCGCCATGCGCGATTGCGCCGCGCGGTTGATGGCGCGCGACCGGCTCGGGCGGGATCGCTTCGTGCGCGGACAGCCGCAGGCGATGACGACGAACCGCAAGGTGACCTATACGGCCGGCCTTCTGGACCTGATGCAGGCCTATGCGCGCATCCGGACCAAGGATGAATTCCGCCCCTTCGTGATGGATCGCGAGGCCGTGCTGACCATGGAGGAAGCGCTCGACCGTCTGCGCGGCATGGTGGGCTACATGGGCGAATGGGCCGACCTGATGTCCTATTTGCCCGACGGCTGGACAACGGACCCCGCCAAGCGCCGATCGGCCGCGGCCGCGAACTTCGCCGCGGCGCTGGAGCTTGCCAAGGCGGGCCGCGTCGAAATCCGCCAATCCGAGACGTTCTCGCCCATCCAAATGCGCCGGAAAGACCCATGACCGATACGCCCGATCGCCCCGAGCCCCAGACCGAGGAAAGCCTGTTCCGCGCCCCCCCTTTGGCCGAGCAGGAACGCATGGTCGAGGCGCTGCTTTTTGCCTCCGCCGAACCGGTCAGCCTGTCGGAAATGGAGGCGCGGATGCCCCATGGCTCCGACCCGGCGGAGGCTTTGCACCTGTTGCGCCGCCGCTACGAAGGGCGCGGCGTGCAGGTGACGAAGGTGGGAGACGCCTGGGCCTTTCGCACCGCCGCGGACCTCGGATTCCTGATGGCGCGCGAGCAGGTCGAACAACGCAAGCTCAGCCGGGCGGCGATCGAGACCCTCGCCATCGTGGCCTACCACCAGCCCGTCACGCGCGCGGAAATCGAGGAAGTTCGCGGGGTTAGCGTCAGCCGGGGCACCGTCGACCAGTTGATCGAGCTGGATTGGATCAAGTTCGGACGGCGTCGCATGACGCCCGGCCGTCCGGTGACCTACGTTGTCACACAGGATTTTCTCGATCACTTCGGCCTCGAATCCGCGCGCGATCTGCCGGGGCTGAAGGAACTCCGCGATGCCGGGCTGCTGGAAAGCCGGCCGCCGGAAGCCGAAGATGCGCCGGAGGCGCGCGACGAGAACACTGGCGACATGTTCAGCGACGATGCGGAAGCGGCCCCGGACGACGACGTGTCGGTCTTCGAGGACGACGCCTGAATTTTGCCGCGTTAATCTGTTAATGTCGCGGTCACAGGCAACAGGGGGTTACCCAATGAACCGAATTATCAACATGATCTTGCGGCAGGTCATCAACCGTGTCGTCCACAAGGGCATCGATGCCGGCATCAACCGTGCAACGCGCGGTCGGGACGGGGCGCCGCCCAATTCGGACCAACGCAGACAGGCGCGCGGCGCCGTGCAGCAAGCGCGCGGCGCGATGCGCATGTTCCGCCGCATTGGCCGGATGTAGCGCCCACCTCCGGCTTCGACAGACCCATGAGACCGCCTTGAACGCGGTGCCCAGTGGTGGCCGCGCGGCCACACTTGCGCGGTAGCTTCGGTCGCTGCCCGCCTCTGCCCAGTTTTTGCCTTATTTCACCGGCAGTCCCTGTGGATAAGTCAAAAACAACAAGAAAAGAGGCAGTGTTATGGAGCGATTGGTCAGCAATTTCTTGCGCTTTGTTGCAGGACGCGATGGCGAAAGATCCGTAGATATCCACGTTAACCGTATTGCGATGGGCGGCAGTCATGACCGCGCGTTGACGGCGTTCAAGGCAGAGCAGGCAAAGCTCGCCAGCCGTCAGGACGGCGCGACATTCGCATCGAAGCGGGCCGCGAAATAGGCAAGTCGGCGCGAGGATAAAACAAAAGGGGCGCCCGCTTGGACGCCCCTTTTTTCGTGCATGTTCAGTCAGATCAGCAGCTGTAGTACATCTTGTACTCGATCGGGTGCGGCGTGTGCTCGTAGGCGTAGACCTCTTCCCACTTCAGCGCCGTGTAGCCTTCGATCTGGCTGCGGGTGAAGACATCGCCCTTCAGCAGGAACTCGTGATCGGCTTCCAGCTCGTCCAGCGCTTCGCGGAGCGACGCGCAGACGGTGGGGATGCCGGCCAGCTCTTCCGGCGGCAGGTCGTAGAGGTCCTTGTCCGACGGATCGCCCGGGTTGATCTTGTTCTGGATGCCGTCGAGGCCCGCCATCAGGAGCGCCGCGAAGCAGAGGTAGGGGTTCGCCGCCGGGTCGGGGAAGCGGGCCTCCACACGCTTGGCCTTGGGGCTCTCGGTCCACGGGATCCGCACGCAGCCCGAGCGGTTGCGGGCCGAATAGGCGCGCAGGACGGGGGCCTCGAAGCCCGGAATCAGGCGCTTGTAGGAGTTGGTGGACGGGTTGGTGAAGGCGTTCAGCGCCTTGGCGTGCTTCAGGATGCCGCCGATGAACCACAGTGCCTCATCCGAGAGGTCCGCATATTTGTCACCTGCGAAGAGCGGCTTGCCGTCCTTCCAGATCGACATGTTCACGTGCATCCCGGTGCCGTTGTCCCCGGCGATCGGCTTGGGCATGAAGGTTGCCGACTTGCCGTAGGCGTGGGCCACGTTGTGAATGATGTACTTGTACTTCTGCAGCTCGTCCGCCTGTTTCGTCAGGCTGCCGAAGACAAGGCCAAGCTCGTGCTGGCACGACGCCACCTCGTGGTGGTGCTTGTCGACCTTCATGCCGATGTTCTTCATGGTGGAGAGCATCTCGGAGCGCAGATCGTGGGAGGCGTCGATCGGGTTGACCGGGAAATAGCCGCCCTTAATGCCGGGGCGGTGGCCCATGTTGCCCATCTCGTACTCGGTATCGCCGTTCCAGGAGGCGTCCTGGGCGTCAACTTCATAGGCGACCTTGTTGATGTCGACCGAGATACGGACGTCATCGAAGATGAAGAATTCGGCTTCGGGACCGCAGTAGAACACGTCGCCGATACCGGAGGACTTGAGGTAGGCCTCGGCCTTCTCGGCGGTGCCGCGCGGGTCGCGGTCATAGGCTTCGCCGGTGTCGGGCTCGACCACCGAACAATGCACGCAGAGGGTCTTCTCGGCGTAGAAGGGGTCGATATAGGCGCTGTCGGTGTCCAGCATCAGCTTCATGTCGGAGGCCTCGATGCCCTTCCAACCGGCGATGGAGGAGCCATCGAACATGAACCCTTCCTCGATGAAGTCCTCGTCCACCTCGTCGCAGATCAGTGTCACGTGCTGCAGTTTGCCGCGCGGATCGGTGAAGCGGACGTCGACGTAGGCTACGTCCTCGTCCTTCATCATTTTCAGAAAGCTCTCTGTGCTCATCGTGATTGTTCCTTGAGTTCGTAAGGGATTTTGAGGGGGCCACGCCCGATCGGGGGGCCGATGATTGGATTTTTACAGCGCGTCTTCGCCCGCTTCGCCGGTGCGGATGCGGATGGCCTGACTGATGTCGGAGACGAAGATCTTGCCGTCGCCGATCTTGTCGGTCTTGGCCGCGTTGATAATCGCCTCGATCGCGGCGTCAGCCAGATCGTCGGCGAGAACGACTTCGATCTTAACCTTCGGCAGGAAGTCGACGACGTATTCGGCGCCACGGTAGAGTTCGGTATGGCCCTTCTGACGTCCGAAGCCCTTGACCTCGGTCACGCTAAGACCCTGAATGCCGATCTCCTGAAGGGCCTCTTTGACCTCATCCAGCTTGAACGGTTTGATGATCGCTTCGATTTTCTTCATGGTTCCCAGGTCCTCCTCGCCGCAGCCGTTGGGCAGCCTTCGGCACGTGACACCATTTTGCGGAGTTGGCGTCCATGCGAGACGGGGAGGGGCGGCGGAATGTGGCTGAGAATTTGCGACAAGAGATCAAAAATTAATCACAGCGATTAAAAATTGGGCACAAGTGAATCGACGGCGGAGGATCAATGACGGAAGTGGTGACAGCGGCCCAGATGCGCGGGATCGAGAGCGCGGCGATCGAGGCCGGCGCGGTGACGGGCGCTGCGCTGATGGAACGCGCCGGCGCGGGTGTCGTGGCGGCCATTCTGCGGCAATGGCCCGAAGCACAGTCGGCCACGATCCTATGCGGTCCGGGAAATAACGGGGGCGACGGCTACGTGATCGCGCGGTTGCTGGCCGAACGGTGGTGGGACGTCCGCGTTCTGGGCATGGGTGACGCCGAAGCGATGCCACCCGACGCGCGCGCCAACCGTGCGGCGTGGCAAGGAGAGGTGGCGCCGCTCACCCGCGCCAATCTGGAGGCAGCAACCGACACCGACATTGTGGTGGACGCCATCTTCGGAACGGGCCTGACCCGTGCGCCAGCCGGCGAGGTTTTGTCAGTGCTGAAAGCGTTGGGGGATTGCGCCGCGCCGCTTGTCGCCGTCGACGCTCCCTCGGGCCTGTGTCTGGACCGCGGTATCCCGCTGGCGCGCGAAGGCTCTGTCCCGAAATGCGATCTGACGGTCACTTTCGAGGTGCCAAAGATCGGCCACTTCATCGCGGACGGCCCGGCCTGCTGTGGCGCGTTGGAGGTCGTGGACCTCGGGCTGTCGCACTGGCGCGGGAAACTCGGCGCTGACACAACCCGGCTCATCGACGCGGTCCCGATGGTGCCTCCCACCGAGGGGACGCCGCACATCCTTCCCAATTTCCGCAAGAAGACGGGCCACAAATATGACAATGGCCATGCGCTTGTCGTCTCGGGCGGCCCAAGCAAGACGGGCGCGGCGCGGCTGGCCGCGCGCGCGGCGCTTCGGATCGGGGCCGGGCTGGTGACCGTCGCCTCGCCGCCCACGGCCCTCGCGGAAAACGCGATGCAGCTGACGGCGATCATGACCCGTCGCTGCGGGGGCGCGGCCGGCTTGTCCGAGATCCTCGAGGACGCGCGTTTCACAGCCCTCTGCCTAGGGCCTAGCTTGGGCGTGGGTGAGCAGACCCGAGCCATGGTGCGCGCAGCCCTCGGACCCCGCTTCGTCGTGCTCGATGCCGATGCCTTGACCAGCTTCGAAGAGGATCCCTCCGAACTGTTCGAGGCCATAGCGGCCGTGGGCGAACCTGAGCGGGTGATCCTCACGCCCCACGGCGGCGAGTTCGGACGCCTGTTTCCGGACGAGAACGCAGCCCTCGACGCGGGTGACATCAGCAAGCTCGACGCGGTCCGCGAGGCGGCGCAGCGATCCGGCGCGGTGGTTCTGTTGAAGGGGGCGGACACGGTCATCGCCTCGCCCGACGGGCGCAGCAGCATCCACGCGGCCCATTGCGCGCGCAGCGTGCCATGGTTGGCGACGGCCGGGGCAGGGGACGTGCTGGCGGGCTTGATTGCCGGACTGGCGGCACGGTCCGATGATTTGCACAGGGCCGCCGCCGACGCCACCTGGCTCCACGTGGAAGCCGCCCGCGCGTTCGGTCCGGGACTGATCGCCGAGGATTTGCCCGAAATGGTGCCTCGCGTGCTGCGTGACATGGGCGTCTAAATCGGTTTCGCGGCGAATAAAAAGAAACGGCGCCCGTGGGGACGCCGTCTGATGATGTCAGCCCGATGCTTTCTGCGGCGCGTCAGAACACGCCCTTCCGTTCAAGCCTTGGCGGCCACTTTCGGCTTGTCGGCAGAGGCCAGTTCGAGACCGTCGGCATAGAGAATTTCCGGCACGCCGAAATAGAGCGACAGCATAATCTGACGGCCCTTGGTCTCGGTCCGGATGTGCTCGCCATCGACCAGCCGCGCGGCTTGCGGCGCGGCGATTTCCTTGCCCCAAAGCGCCTGAGCGCGCCAATCGCGCACCAGCAGCCGCTGCCCGGGCATGAGGGTGATGTCCGTGGACGGCTTTCCCCCCAGAGCATCGGCGGAGATGACGACGCGCGGCGTGCCCTCGGGCAGGTTGTGACGCATGATCGCCTTCAACTTGCGCACGCCGCGACGCGTGATGATCCGATCGCCGGGGTTGAGGAATTCAACGGGGATGGCCCCGTCCATGGTGAGAACATTGGTACCGGGCGCAAGGCCAGCCTCACAGGCATTGGTCTTGCTGCCCGCGCGACCGGCGGGCCGCGGGGAAGGTTTGGTCATGGGTGCTACTGCTCGCTCGTTCGGGCATTTGTTGCCTCGTGTTTGTGCAAGCGAGTCTACGGCATCGGCGCCCATCGGGCGAGTTTTTTCTTCAATGGACGGTGCAGTGTTGGTCATGGTCATCCCCTCAGATTCCGGGTGGCAGCCCGTGCTCAGGAAGTTCTCGCGGCGAATTGAGGCACAATATGGGCGAAACCAAGTTACGGGCGGGTTAATGCAGGGGTGAATTTTGGTCTCGATTTGCCGAGAATGCCCTGCTAAGTGCAGCCACAGTGCGGGTGTGGCGGAACTGGTAGACGCACCAGATTTAGGTTCTGGCGCCGCGAGGCGTGGGGGTTCGAGTCCCTTCACCCGCACCATTCAACAGACTCGCTGCTCTGCAACCTTTCCCGTCTCCTCGAACGACAGCGGTATTACCGGGACGGACCGCCGCACGCCTTAGCTGACCCGGATCAAATGGTTGTCGAAAGCCCTTGGATGAGCCGAAAGGGCCACGGTTCGTCCTCCCGGTTCCCAAAATGCGACGTGCCCTTCTCCGCTCGTGTAGCAGAAACCGCGATCGCTGTGGCTGCTCAGACCGCAGGCGTCGACGGCGGTTATTGACCTCAGGATCGCCCCGTCGGAAGCACGGAATACCTGCACAACACCGCCGCGAGGCGAGGTGATTGCCACAAGTTGCGAGTCATTGGAGAAGGCGACGCTTCCTGCGTAACCCTGAAGCTCCAAGTGGTCGGCATTGTCCGCAGAAAGGAGGGCGGGTGAGCTGCCTCTTTGATGCAGGCCGAGAGGAGCCGGGGCTTCGTTAGGGTCGCCTTGCCATTGCATGGCGAAGGCCACCGTCCCGTCCGGTGAAACATCGAGATGCCGAATGGATGCCAATCGGTGGTCGGCATCCAATTCCACTTGCTCCAGCACGGTTCCGTCGGGGGTCAGGTAACTCAAATCGGGCCGCATCGTGGGGAGGTTCAACTTCGCGCGGCCACTGTCGGGGTGCGTCTCAATCCCGCCGTTCGCCACGACGAGGGTCTCGGTGCCGGGGAGGCGGAGGATGTCGTGGGGACCGATGCCGCCGGATGCGAATTCACCGACGCGCCTGTAGCCTTGGCGGGCATCCCAGATGCCGACAATGCCTCTGGCCGCGTCGAAGTCGTTCTCGGTCGTGTAGAGTAACGATCCATCGGCAGAGAACGCGCCGTGCCCGTAAAAGTGCCGCCCTTCCGGCGCCGTGACGCGGGCAATCTGGTGTCCGGTGCTGCAATCAATCACGAGGGCGAAGGTGCCGGGTCTGCGGGCGAAGGCGATGGCTTCGGGGCGGGTCGGATGGACGGCTGCGGCATGACCTCGGGCGGGCAGAGGAACCTCGAACGTGATCTGGCCTGCGCCGTCCAATCCGCACAAGGTGTAAACTCCGTCGGGCCGGAGCGCGGCGGTCACATAGGTAGGCTGGCCCGCATCGGCCCAAGTGGCCGTGGGCGCGAGGCCGGTGGCCATCAGCCCCCCGAGGACGGTGCGGCGGGGGACCATCAATCGCCATCCAGCGAGTTGAAGCCGGCCGATACGCCAAGGCTCGGGCCGATCTCGGTCAAGATGAGCTGGCGTAGCTCGCTGATCCGTTGCTGCAACGCCTCGATCCGGAGCCGACCTTGTGGATCAGCAACGCTGGCCAACGTCGGATCATCCAGCTGTTCCAATCCTGCAATCACCGCATCGAAGGCCGCGATCATGTCATCGTGGAGATCGGGCATGGCGGACGTCAGGGCGGCTGACAACTCGGCCAACCCCTCCATCGAGACCGCCAGATTGCGCAGCGACCGCTCTGACCTGCGGGCCTCGGCCCGGTTGGGGCGGGGGCGGTCGAACGTGCCGAGGGGGCGACCCAGGCGCACATCGGCGTTGAACTCCAACCCGGTGGTCAGCGCATTGAACAACGCCCGCACCGCCTCGGCTTCCGATTGATAGCGATCGTTCTCGCCTGCAGTGCGCATCAGCTCGGCGTGGGTGCCTGTCCAATCATCCCGAATCGCGGCCGTGGTTGTGGCGATATCCCGAGCCATCACGCGGACCAGATCGCAGCGGGTCGAGATATCATCATCGAACAGCAGGAACTCCATTGCGTAGAAGCCCCGCGCCGCAACTGAGACGCTCGCGTATTCGGCGTCAATCACAGGGTCCGTGTCGTCAATCAATTGGGTCAGAGCCCGCGGCGTCGCCCCCCGGCTGTCCGGCCAGAAGGCCAAGGCGAACGCCCGGTTGTCTGCCTCGAACGGACCAAACCGCAGGTGGCTGACGTGGACCCAGGCGTCAAACGCCGCATTGTAGGCCGCGGTGAGGTCGTGGCCGCCGCAGGTCTCGGCCGCCACGGAAGCAAGTGTCTCGCTGGTCTCTGCCAAGGCCGTCACGCCGGGCAAGACATGCATGTCGAGGGCCGCGTCGATCGCGGCTTGATGATCCTGTGCCACGGCTGCGGAGGGCAGTGCGGCGATCAAGGTGAGGGTTGCAAGGCGCATGTCAGAGGCTTTCGAGAAAGGTGATCAGGGCGGCGCGATCAGCCGGGGGCATGGCGACGACAGCATCACGAGACGCTTCCGCTTCGCCTCCATGCCATAGCACGGCCTCCAGTAGATTCCGGGCGCGCCCGTCGTGGAGGAAGTAGGTATGGCCGCTCACGGTTTCGGTCATGCCGATCCCCCAGAGCGGGGCCGTGCGCCATTCACGTCCCGTGGCACGTCCTTCGGGGCGGTTGTCAGCGAGGCCTTCGCCCATATCGTGGAGCAGCATATCCGTGTAAGGCCAGATCAATTGGAAACTGGTGGCCGGGTCGCCTTCCTGCCTGTGGGTAACGAAGGCAGGCGTATGGCAGGCTGCGCATTGAGCGGTGTGGAAGACCTCGAGGCCCCTCAGCACGGTTGGGTCATCGACATCGCGCCGCGCCGGCACGGCAAGGTTCTGGCTATAGAACGTCACCAGGTCGAGGCCGATATCGTCGATCTCGAACCCATCCTGCTCGGGATCGCCCCCGTGGACCGCGGCGCGGCAATCGGTCTGGTCCACGGTACATTCGCCCCAACCATCCGGGTGCAACGAATTGGAAATTCCGATGTCACCGGCAAACGCCGCGGCGCCTTGTTCGCGGATCGTGGGGTTGCCCGCCTTGTGGCCAAAGCGACCCAACATTGGCTGATCGAACTCCAGCGACCAGACAATCTGCGGTCTGCCCGAGATACCGTCGCCGTCCATATCGTCAGGGTCGGCATTGGCGAGGATATCGTGGGCCGGGATCGCCTCCAGCAAGCCAAGGCCGATCATCTGGTTGGCGACACGAGGGCTCAGCATCGCGTCGGGATGGAGCGGGCCATAACCGAGATTGCCGGCGGTGTAAGTGGGGTGTCGCAGCGTGGCGGTTTCGCCGCCCGAAAGCGCCACGTCAATGTCCTGGTACTCGATCTCGAGCGTGTATTCCGGGGCATGGCCCGGCAGGCTGAAGTCCTGCATCTGAGTGCCGTAGTTCGGGTCGGGCTGGGTTGCGATGAAGTCGGCAATCTCCGAGATGGCGCCGCCGTCGAAGCTGGGCGCCGGAATGGAGATGCGCAGGAACATCGACACCGGACTGTCGTCGGGGCCTTCTGGCGGATGCCCGCGCCCATCCTTCAGGTGGCATCGTTGGCAGGAGCGGGCATTGTAGAGCGGCCCCAACCCGTCACTGGCCAAAGTCGACGCGGGCGGCGTGACCCACAGCCTGCGGAAAAGGCCGTTTCCGACGCGAAAGTTCAGCTCATCCTCGAAGCTGAGGTTGTCCAGCGGTTGAGAGAAAGCATCGGCGTTGGGTCGGGGTCGCACCGTCCCCGCTCCGGCGGAGTTTTCCTCGAACGGCAAGGCGACCGTGAAGTCCTCGGGCGGGGCCGTCACCGCGGCGATGCGGGCACGTTCTTCATCCGTGCGCGGGATGACGTCCAGATGGACGTCGGCAAGCCCCTCCCATGCGGGCACCGGCGCAGTGTCGCTTTGCGCGGCGATACCCACGGCAATCGCCGTGGCACATACGAGGAAGAGGAGGGGTTTGTTCATGGGCGTCCATGGGTAGCGGGTGAAGCAGCACAGGTTGCCGCTTCACCCTGGGTCCAGATTACTCGAAGACGGCGGAAGGATTGTCGAGGCTGTCGGACCCTTCGAATGCAATCGCATCGAGGCCAAGCTCCACCACGATCCGTTCGATCGTCTGGGTCTGGGCGATGAAGCCATTCACGCCGCCCATGACCAGCGCCTCACCTGCCTCATTGCCGCGCTCGAGCATCTGGTCGTAGGCAAAGCCCGCCTCTGCGGCGAGGACGATCTGGCCAAGCTCTCGCATCGTCTCGGACAGACGCACCCGCATCTCCGCGTCGAGATCAGGGTTGGAGGCCGCGACCAGATCGGACAGGGACGGACCGCTGACGACGGTGCCATCGGCCCGGACATATTCGCCGAGATAGACGTTCTGAACGCCAAGCCCGTCAAGATAGTGGTCGTTGTGGGTGTTGTCAGCGAAACAGGAATGCTCCTCCTCCGGGTCGTTGAGCATAACGCCCAGACGCATCCGTTCCCCGGCGACTTCCCCGTAGGAGAGCGAGCCCATGCCCGTCAGCATGGCACTGATCCCGGCGTCCGGGTCGGCCATGAGCGTGGCGCGGGCCTCGCCGCCGTCAACCCATTGGGCAGCCATCCATTCCAGATCACTCACCAGAAGGTCTGTCGCAGCCGTCAGATACTCGGCACGACGGTCGCAATTGCCACCGGTGCAATCGGCGCCGGTCGCGAAATCCGTCCAGGGACGGTTCCCCGCGCCCGCACCGTGGCCGTTCAGGTCCTGCCCCCAGAGCAGGAACTCGATGGCGTGATAGCCCGTCGCCACGTTCGCCTCGATCCCGTCGGCCTCGTGGAGCGTCTCTTCCAGCAAGGCAGGCGTGATCGCGCTGGCGTCGATCTCCGTGCCGGAAAGCGTGAAGGACGCGTTGGCGATGACGTTCAGTGCTGCGAACTCGTTCTCGTCGTTGGGGCCGCCATAGCTGCCGTCCACGTAATCGATCAGACCTTCGTCCAGCGGCCAGGCATTCACGCGACCTTCCCAATCGTCCACGATGGCATTGCCGAAGCGGTACACTTCGGTCTGCTGGTAGGGCACCCGGGCCGCCAGCCATGCAGCGCGCGCCGCCTGTAGGTTCTCGGCAGAGGGAGATGAAACCAGGTCAGCGACCGCCCCTTGCAACGCCTGTGCTGTGATCAGGCTGTCTTCGTAACTTGCTGCCGCGATATCGGCATAGGTGTCCAACACCTCTGCGGCGTCCTGAGCCATCGCATTGCCTGCCACGCATGTGACGAGGGCAGTTGTCATGAGTATCGTGCGTTTCATCGCGCTGTGTCCCTTTTGGTGCGGTCAGTTGGATCGACTGGCTGGGGCATGGGCACGGGCTGGGTCGATGTAATTGAGTCAGTGAGGAATTCGAAGGACGGCGATGGATCGATGTCAGAGCAGATGCAATCCAACAGAAGCTCTCGCCGCCTGTTGCAACATCCATCCCGATCATAGCGGTCCATCGTGTCACCCTTGCATCTGGAAGGGCTGACTCGCCCTATGCACGCATACCTGACTAATTTTATAAGATAATGCAAAGTGAGTTTTCCAAGTCAGGGCAACTTGTCGCGATGGCTGTGGCTTCAGGATCGGTTGCCAAGCACATTTGTCGAGTGGTCCGCTGCCTGCGCTTGATTTCGGCGCTTCGTGCGGCTGGCCACGGACATGTCAGCGCCCGCCTACCCGACGCGTCGGGCGGAGTGGGGAAGGAGCCAGGTGGCGGGACCCCGCGGGGTGAAATTTACCCTCAGGTTGCAGCCGTAGGCGGCGCTGAGGGTCTGGTCCGTGAAGACATCCGCTGGCGCGCCGGAGGCCAAGCATCGGCCCCCTGCCAGCAACACGACGTGATCGGCGAACATCGAGGTCAGGTTGAGGTCGTGCATGACGGCGATCACGCCGCCGCCGGCTTCTGCGTAGTCGCGGACGATCTCCATCACTTCCAGCTGGTGGCCGATATCGAGGCTGGAGACAGGCTCGTCCAGCAGGAGCCAGCGCGGGGCGCCCTCGGCGACCGGCTCCCAGACCTGACAGAGGACGCGGGCCAGCTGTGCGCGCTGTTGCTCGCCGCCTGACAGCTCGTGGTAGTAGCGGCCCTCGAACCCCGCGAGGCCGACGCGCGCGAGCGCCTTGGAGGGGAGCGTCCGGTCGGCGCCGTCGCGGCCGGCCATCAGGCCAAGGCGCACGATCTCGCGCACCGTGAAGGGGAACGAGATACGCGAGGCTTGCGGCAGGACGGCCCGGCGCGCGGCAAGTTCCCACCCCTGCAGCCCCCGGATATCCCTGCCGTCAAGCAGAACCCGGCCGCCATAGTCGACCTCCTGGGTGATCGCCCTGAGCAGCGTCGTCTTGCCCGAGCCGTTGTGGCCGACGATTGCCGTGAAGGCCCCGGCAGGGGCGGCCATGTCTATGCCATGGAGGATCGGTTTGCGCCCGAGTTGGACGGTGATCTGTTCGGTGGAAAGCATCGGGGTCACATGTCCAGCAGAGAGCGGTTGCGCAGCAGGATCCACAGGAAGAACGGCCCGCCGATCGTCGCCGTGACGATGCCGATGGGAAGCTCCGCCGGTGCAATGATGGTGCGCGAGATCATGTCCGCGATGATGAGCAACGACGCCCCGAGGAGGGCGGCGTTGGGCAGCAGGAAACGATGGTCGGGGCCGACCGCGATGCGCAACAGGTGCGGCACCACGATCCCGATGAAGCCGATGCCGCCGGAGACGGCGACCGCCGCCCCGACAGCGGCGGCCACGGTCAGAATCGCGACTGTCTTCATGCGCTGCACGGGAATGCCCAGATGCGCGGCAGCTGCTTCGCCCAAGGCTAACCCGTTCAGGCTGGCGGCGAGGAAGGGGGACGCCAGCAGGGCGAGGAGGATGAGCGGGCCCGCCACGAGCAGCTTGGTCCATGTGGCGCCGGCCAGCGATCCGAGGCCCCAGAAGGTCAGGTCCCGCAATTGCTGATCGTCGGCCATGTAGACCAGGACGCCCGAGATCGCACCGCTCAGCGCGCCCAGGGCGATCCCGGCCAGCAACATCACGGCGACCGAGGTGCGCCCGCGGCTGGTCGAGACGACGTAGAGCAGGATCGTGCTGGCCCATCCACCGAAGAACGCGGCGAAGGGGACGAGGTAGAAGCCGATGGCCTCCTGCAGCACGATGGGGAAGAAGCCGCCCAGGACGATGGCCGTGATCGCGCCAAGCCCCGCGCCCGCGCCGATACCGACAAGGCCGGGATCGGCCAGCGGGTTGCGGAAAAGGCCCTGCATCACAGCGCCCGAGACGGCCAGCGCCGCCCCCACCAGAATGCCCATCAGCAGCCGCGGCACACGAATGTCCCACAGCACCGTTCGCGTCACGAGATCCAACGGCTCGCCCGAGGTCCACGACCGGGTCACATCGATCAGCGAAATGCCGGAGGCGCCGGTCGTCAGGCTGGCGAGGCTGACCACGACGAGCAGCAGCACGAGGATCGCGCAACAGGCCCGCGCGAGCGCGTCGCGATCGCCGGCAGCCGCGCCGGAGGCGACGTCCGAGGCAACGCCCCTGAGGGTTTCGACCAGGGCCAAAGTTATCCCTCCACCGTGCCGAGCGCTTCCGCCAAGAGGGTCACCGCCGCGGGCGTCCGCGGACCGAACCCGAGCAGGAGCAACCCGTCGATCCGCACGACGCGGCCGGTCTCGGCAGCGGGTGTCAGGCCGAGGGCCGGATGCGCGAAGAGATCCGCGTTCGCCGCGGCATGGTCGCCGTCCCGGTCCATCATGAGGATGACGTCGGGGGCGGCGGAAAGCACGGCCTCGTCGGTCAACTGCCGGTAGCCCTCGAAGGCGTCGACGGCATTTCGCCCGCCCGCAAGCTCGATGATGCCGGAGGCGGCCGTGCCGGTGCCCGACGCCATGACGCGGCCGTTCTGCATCGACAGGATGAAGAGAACCCGCGGAGCGTCCCCGCCGATCACCGCCGCGACGGCCTCAAGCTCTGCCTCGACCCGCGCGGCCAGAGCCACGCCAGCCTCGGGCACGTCGAGCGCCTCGGCCACGGCTAGGATCTTGGCACGCACGCCCGCCGCGTCGAAGCTCTCGGGGACTTCGACAAAGGCCACCTCGGCGCTGTCCAGCACGTCGATCGCCTCGGGCGGGCCGGAGCCTGCTTCGGCGATGATGAGGTCGGGCCGGACAGACAGGAGCCCCTCGGGGCTCAGGGCGCGCATATAGCCCACGTCCGGCAATTCGGTCACTTCCGGCGGCCAGCTCGATGTCGTGTCGCGGGCAACCAGCAGGTGTTCCATCCCCAGTTCGTAGATGATCTCGGTGACCGAGCCGCCCACGGCGACGACGCGCGGCGCGTCATCCTGCGCGCGGGCCGGGCCGACGATAAAGGCCAGCAGGAGGCTCGCCGTCATGATGATCGCCAGGCTCGCCGGCGTCAGTCGTTTCAAGGCTGCGCGCGCAATCATGCCAGCACCTCCTCTGCGGCGAGACTCGGCAGCGTTTCGGCGATGGCGCGGAACCGCGCCGTGTTGTCCTCGATCCCCTCCTTGCGCTGGCCGAAGCACTGCAGGATCAGCATGCCCTGCGCGTCAAAGGCCTCGATGGAGAGGGCAGGGCCGCGCTTGGTGGGTTTCTCGACCAGCCAGACCTCGGCCACGTGATCAGCCCGCAGATGCAGGTTGAAGCCGGGATCCATGACGTTCTGCCACGGTCCCATCGGCATCAGCTCGAAGATCGGGCCGGAATGGATCTGGATGCAGCCCCGATTGCCGACGAAGAGCATGATCGGCGCTTCGTCCTCGGCGATCGCCCGCAAGGCCGTGTCGAGGGCCGAGGGCTCGAGCGCCTCGGCAAAGGGCGCGCCGGCGATCCGGTAGGCACCCAGTCGGTTCATCTTCAACTTCGAGGTCAGGCGCAGGAACTGGTGGGTGTCGGTCATCTTCGCCCATTCCTGCCGCAGGATATCAGCCTTCGCCGCATCGCCCTTGGGGCCCTCAACCGGTTCACGCTCGGCGAAGGCGGGCGCGGCCTCTGGCCCCTCCAACTCGCGCAGCAGCTTGTGCCATGCATCGACGTCCGAGCCGTCCCGCAGGATCACCTTGTGGACCGCATCCCCCGCCGCGTCGAAAACCTGGATCGAGCGGCGCGTGGCCCCGTCGACCTGTTTCTCGACCGCGAAGGCATGGACCCAGTGCTTCGGGAACATCCGCAGGTCGATATTCTCGGTCAGGACCATCGAGGCATGATCGCCCGCGTGGAAATTGTCGTAGACGCCGATCTTCTCGTGCACCGCGCTCTCGTTGCGGGTCAGCGCCATGACTTCGCCGAGGCCGCAGACCGCCGGTATCAGGTCGTTCGGCGCGGCCTGCAGGGGCGTGGCACCATGGCCGACATGGGCGGCCACGAGGGCCCCTTCGCTGATCCCGAGGCTATCGGCAAGTTCGCGCGGGCGCGCCTTGGGCTTGTCGAGAACCTCTGCTCGTATCGCTTCGGGGAAATGGAGTTCACGTGCACTCATGAATGTGCCTCTCTGGTATTTCTTTATTGGGGTTCAGAGGCTTGCTCGGTCTCGAAGCGACCAGGCTGGCACATATTCACAGGCCTGCAATCTTGTTGCTGCCTATTGTTGACCTTTTTAATCAGGTATAGTAGCCAGCGCAAGTGCCGCAGGTAGATCGCCGCGAAAATTCGCAGCTCCCCCACGGTTTGCCAGCCCGGAAGACAGGCCAGCTCTTCAACAACAACATCAAAAAGCGCGAGGGGTATGATGGAACATCATACGGGACGCGCGTGTTTCGGGACCACGACCGCCATGGCGCTCGTGTTGGCTGCCATGGCCGCTCCCGTCCACGCGCAGGAGACGACGACACCTTTGGGACGGATCGTATTCGGATGGGGCACCGATCAGGTGGCTCTGGACACACCACAGGCCGTGACGGTCATCGATCAGGACGAGATCGAACGCCAACAGGCCACGACGGTCGGCGAGATCTTCGACGAGGTGCCGGGCGTGCAAGCCATCGGGTCCGACCGGCCGTTGGGCCAGTCGTTCAACATCCGTGGTTGGGGGGAAGTCCCCGCGGGCGACGAGGGGCGCGTTGTCGTCCTGCAGGACGGGGCAACCCAGTATTACGAGCAGTATCGCATCGGCTCGTTCTTCTCGGACCCGAACCTGCACTGCAACATCGAGGTCCTGCGCGGCCCGGCCTCGGCCACGCTCTACGGGGCGGGCGCCATCGGTGGCGTGATCCGGTTCGAGACCTGTGACGCGGATGATTACCTGACCGAGGGACAGACCAGCCAGTTCCGCTTCTCGCTCGGCGGAGAGACCAACGGCGCGGGCGGCAACGCGGCCCTGCGCTATGCCGCGCGCGTTGGCGAGAACCTCGATGTCTTCGCCAACCTCAACTACCGCCAAGCCGATGATTACGTCGACGGCGACGGAGAGGTGATTGCCGGCTCCGCCTTCGACGCGATTTCAGGCGTGGTCAGCGGCACCTACCACTTCTCGGGCTCGCGTTCGCTGCGCGTGATCTACGAGGCGTGGAACAGCGACCTCGACGATACCGAATACGAGCAGACCGGGTCGGGAGGCTTCTTCGGCCAGATCGACCGCGACACAACGGACCAGACCTTCAGCGCGATCTACACCTCCGCCGAGGCGTTCGGCGACCTTGAAGTGACGCTTGCCTATTCGACTACGCAGATCGCGCAGGAGAATTCTACCGCGCCGATCCCCAACGTCCTGTTCGAGGATGCCGACTACGGCTATGCGACCCTGTCGCTCGACAGCCGCGTGACCACGGACTTCGCACTTGGCGACACCGCGGGCACGTTGATCTACGGCGTTACCCTTAGCCAGCAGGAACGGACGGCCGAGGCCGCGGTCTCGGGCACTGTCCCGTTCCACAACGAAGGCACCGGCACGCGCGTCGCCGCTTTCGCCCAGGCCGAGTTCGACTTCGGCAATGGACTTGTGCTGGTGCCGGGCGTCCGCCTGGAATGGGCGCGGAACGAGCCCGGTGCCGACAACCCCGGATCGACACTGGACGACGGGATCGAGACCTCCGAGGTGATCTCGTTCTCGCCGAAGCTCGCCTTCACCTATGACTTCGGCGGCGAATGGGGGTTGTTCGGCTCGCTCTCGCAGACCCAACGCGCGCCGAACCTGGACGAGCTGTTCTCCTACAGCACGCCACGCCCGCCGGGGCTTGCGTCCGGCCGCACTGCCGCCGGAGAGCTGGACCCGGAGACGGCAAGCAGCTTCGAGTTGGGCTTCACCTATTCGACGACAGGGCTGGCGAGCGCGAGTGATGCCTTCGATGCCCGCGTGACCGGCTTCTATACCTACGTCGAAGACCTGATCACCCCCGGCCCCGATGGCGGGTCCGAGCGGATCAATGTGGGCGAGGCCGAGATCTACGGCGTCGAGCTGGAAGCGGCGTATGCCGCCGATGCATGGTACGCCAACTTCGCCGCCACGCTGATCGAGGGGCGCAACCTGACCGACGACGAGGTCTGGTCGCAATTGCCCCAGGACAGCCTGAGCCTAACCGTCGGGCGCCGTGACGCGGCCACCGGTTTCGGCTTCGGCTGGACGATGAACGCCTATGCTGACATCGACTACGAAGGCGCGCGCGGCACCGCCCAGAACCGCTACGGCGGCTATGCGACCCACGACGTCTTTGCCAGCTACGCGCCGCAAGAGGGCGCGCTGGAAGGGCTGGAGTTCCGCGTCGGCGTCGACAACGTCCTCGACCGCACCTACCGCAATGCCCTCGATCAGGAAAACGGGCGCGGTCTGACGGGTCGGTTCACCGTCGCGCGCGTGTGGAATTTCTGAGGAGATGTCGATGAAACGCCAACTCACGGCAACCCTTCTTGCCCTCGCCATGGCCCTCCCTTTGGGGGCCATGGCACAGGACAGCTCCGGCGCGCTGGTGGTCGAGCTGAACCGCGTGGTGCCGCTCGACAACGCCTGCCGCCTGACCTTTCTGGCGCAGAACAACATGGACCGCGACGTGGCAAGCATCGTGTTCGAGACCGTCCTTTTCGATACCTCCGGCGGGGTCGAGAGGTTGACGCTTTTCGACCTCGGCGACTTGCCGACGGCCCGCCCGAGGGTGCGGGAGTTCGACATGGCCGGGCTTGCCTGCGCGGACCTCGGCCGGATCCTGTTCAACGGTGTCGATGCCTGCGAGGGAGAGGGGGTGGACCCCGAGACGTGTCAGGCCGCGCTCAGCCCGGTGTCGCGGGTGGACGGGGTGGAGGTGATCGGATGACGCTGGATATCGCGCTGTCCAACCTCACCGGCCTTGTCGATCTGGGCGGGCCGGTCGTCGCCATCCTGCTGGCGATGTCGCTGATCTCGCTGGCGGTTGTTATCTACAAGATCGGCCAGTTCGTGCAGGCCGGCGTCGGTCGCCATGACCGCCTGCGTCGCGCCTCCGCCGCGCTGGATCGCGGTGAGGGGGCGCGTGCGCGGCAGTTGCTCGGCGACAGTCGCAGCCATCTCGCGCCGCTGGCGGTGCAGATGCTCGACCGGATGGAGGCCGCGGACCCGGAGACCTATCAGGCCCGCGTCGAGGTCGAGGCCGCCGAGCGGCTCGACCGGTTGGAAACTGGCTTCCGCCTGCTCGACAGCATCGCGCAGGTCGCGCCTCTTCTGGGCCTCTTCGGCACGGTTTTGGGCATGATCGACGCGTTTCAGGCGTTGCAGGAGGCGGGCGACAGCGTCGATCCGTCAATCCTTGCGGGCGGGATCTGGGTGGCGCTGATGACCACGGCGGCGGGCCTTGCGGTGGCCATGCCCACGGCGCTTATCCTGACGTGGTTCGAGACCCGGACCGAAGCCGAACGCGCGATGGCCGACGGCCTGATCCGCCGCGCCTTCTGCCCCGTCAGCAGCGCGCGGACCGGCGCCGCCGAGCCTCACGCCGCCCTGGTCCCCCATGCCAGTTAGGGCGGCCCGAACGCGCCGCCGGGCGCTTTCTCTCACCTCGCTGATCGACGTGATCTTCCTTTTATTGTTGTTCTTCATGCTGACCTCCACCTTCACGCGGTTCTCGGAAATCCGGCTCTCAGCCGCCGGCGCGGGCGCGTCCGCTCCAACGGATGACGCCCGGCCGCTGTTCCTGAGACTGGGCGCCGAGCGGCTGACGCTTAATGCATCCGAGACCACGCTCGACGCGCTGGAGGGCGAGATCGCGGGGCTGATGGACGGTACCACGACGCTTCTGGTCAGCGCCGCGGCGGAGGTAACATCGCAACGGCTGGTGGACCTGCTGGTCGCGCTGGACGGGATACCCGACCTTTCGGTCGTGGTGCTGGAGTAACGACATGTCGCAGCGCCAATCCAAGCCCCGCACCCCGCGAGAGCCGACCATCGCCCTGATCAACGTGGTTTTCCTCATGCTGGTCTTCTTCCTGATCGCGGGCACGATCGCCGCGCCGCTCGACCCGAGGGTCCGCCTTGTGGAAACAGACGAGCTAGAAGGCCGCGCGCCGCCCGATGCGGCGGTGGTGCTGGCGGACGGAAGCCTCCTGCTCGACGGGCGCAGCATCACGCCCGAGGCGCTGGCCGAAACCGGCCCGATCTTGCGGCTGGTGCCGGACCGAGAGCTGCCCGCGTCCGAACTGGTAAGCCTGTCGCGCAGCCTGCGTGAAGCGGGGGCCGAGGAAGTCTGGGTCGTCACCGAGCGGGGGCTGCAATGACGCCCCGGCGCATGGTCGGGGCGGCGGCGGCCATCCTGTTGTCGGGCGGTGCCCATATCGCGGGCAGCGGCTGGATTGCACCGGAAACCGTGGAACTCGACGGGGGAGGGGAACCCGCGCCCGCGCGGCTCGGCACCTCATTCGCCGACATGGTGGCCGGCATGCCCGGAACGGCGCGGCCCGAGCTGACGGAGCCGGTGGAGGTGGTGACTGACGCGGCGCGGCCTGCCGAGGCGGAGGCGCAGGAGGCCGAGACCCCGGACACGGCAGAGCGCGCCGAGGTGATGGAGGCCTCCAACAGCGCCGAGAGAGAGGTGGCCGAAGCGTCGGTCAACGCTGTGCCACCCGAGCCGGCAAGCCCCGACACCACCGCGCGGGTCGAGCCGATGCCCGACAGTCCCGTTGCCAGCGCGACGTCGAGCGCGGTTGCGGCCACTCCGGCATCTCCCGCTGCTGCCGAGCCGCTTCGCGCGGCTGCCGCCAGTGCCACACCAAGGGCCGAGACCTCGCGCCCCGAGGCCGCGCGCGCCGTGCCCGAGACCGAGGCCGAGCTTCTGACGCCCCTGACCAGCCCGCGACCCGCCGCGCGCCCCGAGAACCTCGCCCCGCCGCCCGCGCCGCAGCGGCCGCAGGTCGCCCGACCGCGCCCGCAACCGCAGCCACCTGCCGCCACCGGAAACGGCGCAAGCAACACGACCCGGGGATCCGCGACAGGGACGGAGGCGGGCACCGCCACGGCAACGGCCCCTGCGCCGCAGCAGCCCACTGCGCAGCCGGGCAACGCCGCCGCCGTCGCCAATTACCCCGGCCAGGTGATGCGGCGCATCTCGCGGCAGGGGCGACCCCGCCTGCGTCATACGGGGCCCGATGCGGTGGTTGCCTTCCGCATCGCCTCGAACGGGGGCCTCGCGGGTGCCAGCATCGCGCGGTCTTCCGGCAATGCCGAACTGGACCGCGCGGCGTTGTCGATCGTCCGGCGCGCCGCACCGTTCCCACCGCCGCCCGGCGGCGCGCAGACAAGTTTCTCCGTCGCGTTTGGAGGTCGATGAGGCCGGGGCGTGTTGCCGCAATGGCGCGGACCTCTCGCGACGTGATCCGTGCGTGTAGCGGTGCAGCGCTCACCTACCTGTTAGTCCCACAGCAGACCGTGCCCTCACCAACCCCGCACCTCTCCACAAACTCAACCATCCCTGACGGGAACCAATCCCGTGCAGGGGTGTTGGTGAAACATGCTGCGCGCAACGATTTTTCACCTCGTTGGAAGCCAATCTGGCCGCGCATCGACGAGCCGAGCCCGCCTGACCAAACTTCCACGATCAAAGAGTATCCCCCATGCCATCTGTCGATGCCCTCTTCACCAAAGCCGATTCCACCCGCCGCAAGATCCTGTCCTCGGTCGACCCCAGTGATTTTGCCTGGGCGATCCCGATCATGCGGGCCGGCTATGCGGGGCGGGGGCTCGTTTATCTGATCGTGGTCACGGTCTCGCTCTGGTCGATCTGGCAAGGCGGGCAGGCGCAGGGCACCCAGTCGGCGATGGCGTCGCTCGACGGCGCGTGGGGCACGATCGTCTTGCTTCTGGTCGCTGCAGGCATGTTCTCCTACGCGGTCTGGCGCCTCGTCGACTGCATCTGGGACCTCGAGGCCTACGGGACGTCGGCCAAGGGCATCATCGCGCGGTCGGGCATGATCGTAACCGGACTGGCCCATGCGGGTATCGGCGTTCTGGCGCTGACGGCGCTCGGGCTGCGCTCGTCCAGTTCTGGCTCAGGGACGACCTCGATGCTGTCGCAAATCATGCAACAGCCCGGTGGCAACTGGCTCGTGGGTATCGCGGGCGCGCTTACCGTCGCGGCCGGCATCTACTACCTCTACAAGGCCGCCGCGCAGACCTATCGCGAGCATCTTCAGGCCAATCACTTCACGCTGAACTGGAACTGGATGCTGCGCGCGGGCGTCGCTGCGCAGGGTATCGTCGTCACCATCATCGGCGGTCTGATCTTCTTCACGGCGCTGCAGGCTGATCCTTCGCAGGCCGGCGGCCTCGGGTCGGTCTTTGACTGGGTTCGCGAGCAGCCGTTCGGGCAAATCCTCGTCGTCGTGCTCTGCATCGGATTGTTGGGCTTCGCGCTCTTCGGTTTCGTGAACGCGGCCTACCGGATCATCCCCAAGGCGGCCGACGACAACACCCGCTCCGTGGCGGTGTCGCTGAAGTAAAACCGGCTCGGCGAGCCTCCGCTGACGCGTGGGCACTCAGGAACCTTATGTCTGCGCGTCACGTTTCCCTTTTGAACCTAAGGAGGCACCATGTCCAAGATCACCACCATCAATCCGGCAACCGAAGAAGAACTCGAGTCCTACGACGTGATGTCCGAGGGCGAGGCGATCGAACGGGTGGAGGCCTGCCACGCCGCGTTCCTCGAGTGGCGCAAACTGTCCCACGAGGAGCGCGCGCCCTACCTCAAGGACATCGCCAAGAAGCTGCGGGATCATGCCGACGAGTTGTCCGAGTTGATGACGAAAGAGACGGGCAAGCTTCTGAAAGATGGCAAGACCGAGGTCGAGCTCTGCGCGGGTATCTTCGAGTATTCCGCCGAGCAGGGGCCGGAGCTTCTCGCCGATGAAGAGCGCACCCATGGGCCGAAGGATAAGCGCGGCGTCGTCACATATCAGCCCATCGGCGTGATCTATTCGATCCAGCCGTGGAACTTCCCCGTCTATCAGCCCGTCCGCGTCCTCGCCGCCAATCTGATGGCGGGCAATGGCTGCGTTCTGAAGCACGCCAGCATCTGCACGGGCTCGGCTCTGCGGCTGCGCGAGCTGTGCATCGAGGCAGGCCTGCCGGAGGATCTGTTTCAGGTCGTCGTGATCGATCACGACACCAGCGACAAGCTGATCGAGCACAAGCTGGTGCGTGGCGTGACCATGACCGGCAGCGATGGTGCAGGCGCGCACATCGGTTCCAAGGCCGCGAATTCATTGAAGAAATCGGTTCTTGAGCTAGGCTCGAACGACGCCTACCTCGTGCTGGAAGATGCCGATATCGACAAGGCCGTGAAGTTCTCGGTCATGGGCCGGCTCTACAACAATGGCGAGACCTGCGTCTCCGCCAAGCGGTTCATCGTGACCGACCGTGTCTACGACGTTTTCGTCGATGCCTTCGTCGCCGCGATGCAGAACATCACGATGGGCGATCCGACCGATGAGAACACCCAACTCGGCCCGCTGTCGAGCCAGGATCAGTTCGACACGGTGAAGGAACAGGTGGAAAAGAGCGTGTCGAAGGGCGCGTCCGTCCTCTGCGGCGGGGACGTGCCGGATCGCACCGGCGCCTATTACCCGGCGACCGTTCTCGCGGACCTCGAGCCGGGCATGCCTGCCTATGATGACGAGATATTCGGGCCGGTGGCCTCGATCATCCGTGCGAAGGATGACGAGGATGCGATGCGCCTCGCCAATGAGAGCCGCTATGGCCTTGGCGGCGGCATCTTCTCGGAGAACGAGGAGCATGCGCTGGAGCTGGCTCGGGACCATTTCGACACCGGCATGGTGCGGATCAATTCCTTTGGCGCGGCCGATCCGAACATGCCCTTCGGGGGCGTCAAGAATTCCGGCTACGGCCGCGAGCACGGCGGTTTCGGCATGCGGGAATTCGTCAACGCCAAGGCAATTTTCCTGCCGTCCTGATCTTGGATAACGCGGCGGCCTGATTATTTCGAGCCGCCCGTTGTTCCAAGCTATTCAACAAATTAGCGCGCTCGCACCTGCACGCTTGCTCGGGTTTCCCTGAGTTAGCGGGCCGTGGTTTGGGCGCTTCAATCTCGTGAAACAAGGAGCTCACCCATGAGCATGAACATTCTCGTCGCCGGTGCCACGGGCAAGACCGGCCAACTTCTCGTGCAAGACCTGCTCGACAAGGGTCACAAGCCCACCGCGCTGGTGCGCGAAAGCTCTGACACCAGCGACCTGCCTGAAGGCGTGGACCTGCGCCACGGCGATCTGACGGACCTGAGTAGTGGCGTTTGCGAGGGTATGGACGCCGTCATCTTCGCGGCTGGATCGGGCGGCTCGACCGGGCCGGAGATGACCAACAAGGTCGACCGCGACGGGGCGAAGAAGTTGGTCGATCTGGCCCGCGCGGAGGGCGTGAAGCGGTTCGTGATGCTCAGCTCCATCGGCGCGGATCAGGAAAACCCGCAAGGTGAAATGGCGAATTATCTTGAGGCGAAACACGCCGCGGACGAGCATCTGAAAGCGTCCGGCCTGACCTATGCGATCCTGCGCCCCGTGGCCCTCAGCGACGCGGGCCGCAGCGATGAGACCGTTCTCGGCGAAGAGGTCGAAAAATCCGCCGAAGCCTCTCGCGCCGACGTCGCGGCGCTGCTGGCGGAGGCGGCTGTGAGCGGCCGGTTCGACGGCAAGGCGCTCGATATGCAATCGGCCTGATCCTGACCGGTGCCGCGCGGTCCTGACTGCGCGGCACGGCCGGCGTTTTCGCGGTACCTTCCGCTAAGCTCCTGAAATCAGGCGCGAAAAATCCGCTTGCACCTCTCCGTCAAATCGACGAACGATAGCGCCACCACAGGGGTGCTGCGTAATGTCGTGGCTGAGATGTGGGCGCCAAGCCCACTGTCCCTCAAAGCTGATCTGGGTAATGCCAGCGTAGCAAGGAGGATTAGGAATGTTCGCAGGGGCACAGGTTTCCCTTTACCCGATGACCGACGGTTTCGTCGACGTGATCATGGGCGCGTTGAGTGCGCTCGATCCGTGGCGCGACCAGCTGCGCATCGAAACCGATGACATCTCGACGCTGATCGTGGGCCCGCCCGAGGTGCTCTTCCCCGCGCTGCGTGACCTCTACGCCAAGGCCGCGGCCACCGGCGAGCATGTCGTCCTGCGCGCCACCCTGTCGCGCGGCTGCCCCGGCGAGCCCGACGATCCGATCTGCCAGACCAACGCGCTGGCCAACCCCGAGCAGCCCTTGGCCGAGCGCCAGCAGGAGGCGCTCAGCGCCATCGAAGCGGCGCCCGAGAAGGGGCAGGTCGCCGATGCGCAGTTCTCGCTCTACGTCATGGGGGCAGGGGACCACATGGCCGAGATCATGGGCTGCATCGACTTCCTCAAGCACAGCGGCACCTTCGACCGGTCGAAGAACTTCTGCACCCGGTTGACCGGCGACGCGGGCCCCGTCTTCGCCACCCTGCGCGAGGCCTTCTGCCGCTTCGGCCCGCCCCAGGGCCATGTCACCATTGACCTGACGGTTTCCGCCAACAGCCCTTCGAAGCGCTGATATGGCCGGATCCATCCCCCGCCGCACAGGCGGAGGGGTCGCACGCGCCTTGCCTGCCGTGGCAAGCGTGCTCGCCGCCTTCGCCCTGTGGGAGCTCTACGTCCGCCTCTCGGGCATCTCGCCGCTGATGCTGCCCGCGCCCTCGCGGGTGTTGGAACAGATGTGGCAGAACCGCGCGATGCTCTGGGCCAACACATGGCCCACGATCATTGCCACCCTAGCGGGCTTCTCGCTCTCGCTGAGCGTGGCCTTCGTGATGTCAGTCGTGGTGGACTTCCTGCCCCGCGTGCGGCGGGCGCTGTTTCCGATCTTCGTGGTCAGCCAGACCCTGCCGCTGGTCGCCATCGCGCCACTCGTCGTCTTGTGGTTCGGCTTCGACCTGACGCCCAAGGTGCTGCTGGTGGCGCTGGTGACGTTCTTCCCGATGCTGGTGGCTTGGGTCGATGGCTATGCGGCGACGGACCGCGAGATCGAGGACCTCCTGCGCTCCATGGGCGCGGGACGGGGAACGATCTTTCGCGTGGCGCGGCTGCCCTCGGCGCTGCCCTATTTCTTCGCCGGGCTGCGGATCTCCATCACCTACGCCGTCGTCGCGGCGATCTTCGCGGAATACGTGGGCGCGCGGGCGGGACTGGGGATCGTGATCCTCAACGCCAAGAACTCCTATCGCCCCGACCTGATGCTGGCGGCCGTGGTGATCAGCTCGACCCTGACCCTCGCGCTGTTCCTGCTGACCGCCGCGATCCAGCATCTTGCCCTGCGCTGGCGAAGGGCCGGGGAAGGGGGCGCGCGATGAGCGTGCTGGAGATGCGAAACGTGGGCGTCACCCTCGGGCAGACGCGGGTGCTGGAGGATATCTCGCTCCACGTCGCGGAGGGGGAGTTCGTCTCCATCCTCGGGCCGTCGGGGGCGGGCAAGTCCACCATCTTCCGGCTGCTGACCGGGGCGCTGTGCCACGACAGCGGGACGATCACCTGCAAGGGCCGCCCGATCGAGGAGATGGACCGCGGCTTCGCCTTCATGCCGCAGCGCGACGCGCTGATGCCCTGGCGGCGGATCATCGACAACGTGACCCTCGGGCTGGAAATCCAGGGCGTGTCCCGGCGCGAGGCGCGGGCGCGGGCCTGGCCGATGCTGGCCGATTTCGGCTTGCAAGACTTCGCCCGCCATTACCCCGCGCAGATCTCGGGCGGCATGCGCCAGCGCGCGGCGCTTCTGCGCACGGTGGTGCAGGGCCGCGCGGTGCAGCTTCTCGACGAGCCCTTTGGCGCCCTCGACGCGCTGACCCGCACCCGGATGCAGCGCTGGTTCGAGGACCGCTGGCAAAGCGCCCGCTGGACCACGCTTCTCGTCACCCACGACGTGCGCGAGGCCGTCGCGCTCTCGGATCGCGTCTACGTGCTTTCGGCCCGGCCCGCGCGCGTGCTGACCGAGGTCGCTATCCCCACGCCGCGCCCGCGCATGGGCCGACCGATCCCGCCCGAGGCCCACGCGCTGGAGGCGCAGCTTCTCGAAACCCTTCTGAACCAGACCGGAGAGACCCCATGAAACACCTCGTCACCGCCGCCCTGATCGGCGCGCTCGCCAGCCCCGTCGCGGCGCAGGAGGCCGTCACCGTCGCGCTCGACTGGACGCCCAACACCAACCATGTCGGGCTCTACGTTGCGCAGTCGATGGGCTGGTTCGAGGAGGCCGGGCTCGACGTCGACATCCTGCCTTACACCGACACCTCCTCGGGCACGCTGGTGGCCTCGGGCCTCGCGGAATTCGGCATCGTCGGCGCGGTGGGCTTTCACAGCCAGCGCGCGGCGGGGGCGGAGATGACTGCCGTCATGGCGGTGGTCCAGCACGAGACCGGGCGGCTCGTCTTCAACGGCGAACGCGAAGACATCCAGCGCCCCGCCGATCTCGACGGGATGATCTACGCGGGCTTCGGCTCGGCCTGGGAGGAGGCGCTGATCTCCTCCATCATCCGCCATGACGGCGGCGAAGGCACCTTCGACACCGTGACCCTCGGCACCTCCGCCTACGAGGCGCTGGCCAACGGGCGCGTCGATTTCACCCTCGAGGTGAGCACCTGGGAGGGGGTGAACTCCGAGATCCTCGGCCGCCCGCAGCGCGCCTTCACCTATGCCGATTACGGCGTGCCGGACCAGCACACGACATTGCTCGGCGCCAACACCGCCTGGCTCGACGCCAACCCCGACACCGCGCGCGCCTTCGTGCAGGCGGTGCAGCGCGGCTACGGTTTCGCGGCCGAGAACCCCACGGAAGCCGCCGAGATCCTGATCGCCGAGACCGACGGCATGCTCTCCAACCCCGATCTTGTGCATGGCTCCATGGCGGCGCTGGTCGAGGGCGGTTTCCTGCGCGACGCGGGAGAGCCGGTGGGCTTGATCGACACCGAGATGACCGCAGAGATCGCCGAATTCCTCTTCGAGGCCGGCATCCTGCGCGGCCCCGACGGGCAAGTGCTGCCCGAGATGCCCGAGGTCTCGACCTGGGTGACGAACGACTATCTGGTACAATAAGCGCGACGGGCGTCCGGGCCCTCGCGGATCCGGGCGCCGCGACCACCAGGTGCCGGTAGAGCCGCGCGCTTTCCCAACACCGGTTGACCCTTTCTTTACCTCCCTCTGCAATTCTCGGCCGCGCGGGCTTCGGCAAAGGTTCGCCACCCGCGCAGGATTGCGCCCGTTCACCTGTAAATGAACTGGCGGGGGCTATTCAGAGGGTGCGGAACCTGCCACTAACGCGCACGGGCAATGGACGTCCCGATCGTGAAGGAGACTCTATTGCAACCCACTGAGTGGACACGCATTCTTGCAAAATACCGCGAACCGAACCACACGCAGAGCGTGTTCGAGGTCGCCATAACCCTCGCACCATTCATCGTGATCTGGGCCCTGGCCTGGCTCTCCTTGTCGATCAGCCCGTGGTTGGCGCTGGCGCTCGCAGTGGCCAATTCGACATTCCTCGTGCGTCTTTTCATGATCCAGCACGATTGCGGCCACGGCGCGTTCTTCAAGAACCGCAAGGTCGGCGATTGGGTCGGGCGCTGTATCGGCGTGCTGACCCTTACGCCTTACGACGTCTGGCGCCGCAACCATGCGATGCACCATGCCACGACCGGCAATCTCGATCATCGCGGCACGGGCGACCTGCCGACGCTGACGGTGCGGGAATACCGCGCAAAAAGCTGGATCGGCCGCATGGGCTACCGCCTTGTGCGCAATCCGTTGTTCCTCTTCGGCGTCGTGCCGTTCTACACCTTCTTCCTGCAAAACCGTCTGCCGATCGGCGTGATGCGCGGCGGCCGCCGCTACTGGATCAGCGCGCAGGGCACCAATCTGGCGGTTGCCGCCATCGTGGGTGGCCTGCTCTGGCTCGGCGGGCTGAACGTCGTGCTGTTCATCTTCCTGCCCACGGTCTTCCTCGCGGCGGTCATCGGCATGTGGTTATTCTACATCCAGCACCAGTTCGAGGATACGGTCTGGGATCGTGACGGCGATTGGACCGTTCAGGACGCGGCGCTGCACGGCAGCTCCCACTACGATCTGCCACGGCCCCTGCGCTGGCTGACGGGCAACATCGGCGTGCACCACGTCCACCATCTGGCCAGCCGCATCCCTTTCTACCGCCTGCCCGAGGTCATGCGCGATCATGATGTGTTGGCGCAATCGCAGCGGATCACCCTGTGGGAAAGCTTCAAATGCGCGCGCCTGCACCTCTGGGATGAAGACAGCCGCAAGCTGCTCTCCTTCGCCGCCGCGCGTCGGCTGGCGGCCTGAAAAGACACGCTCTCGGCCGGTCGCGGCTGGTCGTGGGCGTCCAAATCCCTATGCTCGCGCCCGAAGCTTCCCGGGCGGGCCGGGCAATGTGGGACTGGCAATGACGAACGAACCTGACGATATCCGCGACTGGTGGCAGACCTCGATCATCGACATGGCACCGGGAAAGATTGCCTTCCGAGGCCGCCCGATCGAGGATTTGATCGGCACGGTCAGCTTTCCGCAGATGATCTGGCTGATGACCCGCGGTGACCTGCCGAGCCCGGCACAGGCCAAACTGCTGGAGGCCGCGCTCGTCGCCGGGGTCGATCACGGCCCGCAGGCCCCCTCCATCGCGGCGGCACGGATGGCGGCCACCTGCGGCGTGGGGCTGAACAACGTCATGGCCACCGGCGTCAACATGCTTGGCGACATCCACGGCGGCGCGGGAGAGCAGTGCGCCGAGCTCTACATGCTCATCGCGGGGCGGCTTGATGCCAGCACCGCCCTGGATGCCGCGATCGAGGCCGAACTCTCCGCATGGCGCGCGGCGCACGGCAAGATCATCCCCGGCTTCGGCCACCGTTTCCACAAACCCACCGACCCCCGCGCGCCGCGCCTGATGGCTCTCGTGCGGGAGGCCGCGCAGGACGGCATTGTCACCGGTCGCTACGCCCAGATCGCGGAGGCTCTGCAAGCCCGCATCGGCGCGGACCGGGGCGCGCCCATCGCGATGAACATCGACGGTGCCACGGCGGTGATCTTCTGCGAGTTGGGCTTCCCCCCGCCGCTGTCGCGCGGGCTGTTCTGTCTCTCGCGCTCGGTCGGTATCCTCGCTCACGGGTGGGAGCAGATGCAGCAGGGCGGCCGCAACAAGGGCCCGATGCCCCCCGACTACCTGCCGCGCTACACCCCCTCCAAGCCGGACGAGAGCTAGAGCTACTTCTTGCCCTTCGGCGCCCGAGGCTTGCGTGGCTTGAAGCTTGCCTTGCCGCCCTCGGCCTCGCTTGCCGCGCGGCGCGCCTTGTTCTTCTTGCTGTTCGGCTTGCCCGTCGTGGCGGGACCCAGTTTCGCGCTCGGGTTGCTGGCTTTGCCGCCTGGGCGTGCCGGCCGCTCGAACCCGTCTCCGGACGCCTTGTGCCGCGGCTTGCGCGCCTTCCAGGGCTCGGCCTGGGGCAGGTCCGGATTGCCCTTCTCGCCATGACGCGGTGGCCTTCCACCGGCAGGCGATTTCTTCGGCTTCTTCTGGCGCGGCTCGGGCGCGTCGTTCCAATCGACCGGTTTCGTCGTGCCCGCGTTTGGCGCCTTGTGCTCGGCCTTGGGTGCTGCCCCCTCGCCATCCGGCGCGGCGCGGTTGCTGCGGCGATCGTTGGACTTGTTGGTGCGCGGTTTGCGATCCTGCGGCTTGTCGCCCCGCGGCGGACGGGCCGCGCGCACGGCTTCGGGCGCGGCGTCCAGACGGGTCAATGCGGCGCCATCCTCCATCTCCATCTTCGGGCCGATGGCAGAGAGGAAACCGTCGACAGCACTCTCGCGCAGCTCGATGAAAGACGCCTCGTGGTGGATGCGGATCGCGCCCACGTCCTCGCGGCTGAGGTTGCCCATCTTGCACAGCATCGGCAGCAGGCGACGGGGCTCGGCTCCCACTGCCTGACCGCCCGCAAGCGAGAACCAGACACTCGGGCCAAACGCCTTTTTCGGCTCCGGCGCGGCGGAGGCATCGGAGAGCTCCTCAGGCGCCGAACGCCGCTCACGGTACATGCGCACGAAGGCGGCGGCCAGTTGCTCGGCGGAATACATCTCCACCAACCGGTCCACGGCCTCGCGGTTGGACGCCTCGACCTCGGCCTCCCAATCGGAGGCCTGCATCATCCGCTCGTCATCCTTGGCGGTCACTTCCTCGGCCGAGGGCGCCTCGGCCCAAACGGCCGTCAGCTTGGCCCAACCCAACAGGCGTTGCGCCTTCTTGCGGGCGGCGGGCGGCACGATCAGCGCCGAGACCCCCTTGCGTCCGGCGCGCCCAGTTCGGCCCGAGCGGTGCAATAGCGTATCCTGATTGCTCGGCAGCTCGGCGTGGATCACCAGTTCCAGGTTCGGCAGGTCGATGCCGCGCGCAGCCACATCCGTCGCCACGCAGACCCGCGCGCGCCCATCGCGCATGGCCTGCAACGCGTTGGTGCGCTCCGATTGGGTCAACTCGCCCGACAAGGCCACGACCGAGAAGCCGCGGTTCGAAAGCCGCGTCGTCATCCGGTTCACAGTCGCGCGCGTGTTGCAGAAAACGATGGCGTTCGGCGCCTCGTAATAGCGCAACACGTTGATGATCGCGTTCTCGCTGTCGCGCGCCGAAACGGTGAGCGCCCGGTACTCGATGTCCGAATGCTGCTTCTCGCCCGTGGCCGTCGCAATGCGCACCGCATCGCGCTGGTAATTCTGCGCCAGCTTCGCGATGGCGCCGGGCACAGTGGCCGAGAACAACAGCGTCTGCCGGTCCGAGGGCGATTCCTCGAGGATGAACTCGAGGTCCTCGCGAAACCCGAGGTCCAGCATCTCGTCCGCCTCGTCCAGCACGATGGCCTTCAGCCCGCTCAAATCGATCGAGCCGCGCATGATGTGGTCCTTCAGGCGACCCGGCGTGGCGACAACGATATGCGCCCCGCGCGCCAGTGCCCGCCGCTCGTCGCGCATGTCCATGCCGCCCACGGTGGAGGCCAGAACCGCGCCGGCCTCACCAAACAGCCAGCTCAACTCGCGCTTCACCTGCATCGCCAATTCACGCGTCGGCGCGATCACCAGGGCCAGCGGCGCGCCTGCAGTGCCAAATTCTTCCGCTTCGCCGAACAGGCCCGGCGCAATCGCCAAGCCAAAGCCCAAGGTCTTGCCCGAGCCGGTCTGCGCCGAAACCAGCATGTCCTTGCCTGTCAACTTGGGGTCCGTGACCGCCTGTTGCACCGGGGTCAGGGTCTCGTACCCCTTGGCATCGAGGGCTTTTTGAAGGGCCTGTTTCACGTCTCATCCACTTTCATCAACGCGGTGCGCAGTCCGAGCGCCCGCAAGACGCCGGACCTAACGACTTGCGTGCCGGAAGTATAGAGCACACGCGCGCAAGTACCCTCACGCACCCCACCCCTCCTTCCTCGTTCCGGAAATATCCTGGGGGGGTTGGGGGGCTAGCCCCCCATCGGCGCACCCTCGATCACGCCCACAGTCCACGCCCAATCACCAAACCAATCCACAGGCTAAAAATAAATTGCCCGGCAGCCAAGGGGATGGCTGCCGGGCGGATAAGGCGCACGGGAAGAGATGCACGCCTTTCCGATGCCCAACTGGAATTAACGGGCACCGGGTCCGAATAAAATCCTTGCTCCCGTACGTTCGGGCCAATGACTTTCTTCAAAATAACTTGCCGTCGAATTGGCGGCTTCCGCGCGCAGGGACGCGCGCAAAGGGGGGATGCCGGGACGCGCGAGTTCAAGCGCGATCCACCGGGCGACCTGGGGCGCGGCAGCGGATGTCCCGGAAAGGCGCACCCGCGCGCCGGACCCGGTTCCGGCCGCAAGCACGCCGGCGAGCGCATGGCTCACCTCGGAGGCGGCTGCGATGTCAACGCCATCCCACGTGTTTGCCGGATCGCCCGCACTGCTGAACGTCGAGGCGGCCAGCGGCCGCGCGCCATCGGTGCGGCGGTTGAGGTTCGCGACCCGAACTGATCCGACCCGCACGCTCAACGCCCCGGACCCGATTGCATTCGTCGTACCCCGGCGGACGACCCATGCGCCTGTCGCGTCGCTCTCGTCCGCGCGCCCATCAGGACGCACGGCGCGGTAGTCTGGGTCTTCCAGCCGGGATTGGCGGCCAAACGGGCGGAACCCGGACGGCGTGTCGTTGCGCTGGCAGCGGACCGAGACGGTCTCGGGCTCGGCTGCCTGCGCATTGTTCCATAGGCGCACCTCCCAATTGCCCGCCGGCAGGGTCGTGGCCCGTTGAGCGAACTCCGCCACGTCCTCGCCCTGCTCGAAGACGGATGGCGCGAGCACGAGGGTCAATTTCTGTTGCGCCACCAACCCTCGGCTATCCTTCGGCAACTCGCGGCGACCGGAGCTCAGCAGCAACTCGTGGTAGACCATCGCGCCGATGCCCGCATCGCTCTCGAGCGGGACACCGTGAAAATAGGGGATATCTCCCTCGCTCAGCGTGATCCAATCGCCATGGGGTGGGCGAATTTCCAGTCGGAGAGGGGAAGGGAGGGTCGCAAGATGCTCAACCACCTGCCTGCGCTGGCTCGCATTCAAGCCATCCTTCATTCCCTTGTCCCTCTCCAACCCGTGAGCCGCGAGGCTGGTGGGGCGTTCCGGCCACCAGAACTCGACCACGGTGGGTGCCTTGCTGTCAGGCTGATGCCGCAGGACCAGCGGCGTTTCCAGAGCCTCGCTGTCAGGGCGCGTTGCGCCCACGACCTTCTCGCCATGGGTGCGCATCATATGGCTGTTGCCCGCGGGCAGGACGACCCAGACCGGGATGCCATGGGTCTCCCACATCTCCTTCACCGCGCTGTCGAGCCATTCCTCCATCGCCGCGCGACCGTTCAGGGCGCCGGCGTAAATGCCGTAGGAGAAGTTCAGCACCAGCGGCACCCGCGCGCCGCGCTCGGGTTGCAGCCTGATGGTCCGGTCGAGGATGTACGCGACGGCATGGGTGACATAGGGCGCCATGAAGCCGCCCGAGCTGTTGCGCGTCGCGTGGCGGGCCAGCTGCACCGCCACGATCGGCCGTTTGAGGGCTAGCTCGGCGGGCACTTCGCCTAACTCGTTCGTCGTGGTGTCGTGGCAGTCGTAGCCTGCGGCCAGGTCCATCACATGGGTGCCGTGCGCCGCCAAACGGGACAGGGGGCGTGACATCTCGGCGTTGCGATAGGCGGCGACGGGGTCGGGGTAGGGACCGTCGGGGTAGGAGAAGAGGCCCGCGTTGATCTCGTCCTCGGTCCAGTCATGGCCCATCGGCAGGCTGTATCCGCGGGTCGGGCGGGCGTTGCCGCAGGTCGCATCCTGATTCCAGAGCGCGGCGATCCGGGTCTGGTAGCGCCCCGAGGGGCCGGGCTTGAGGAAGCGCGCATGGGCGAAGGCAAGCCCGTCGTCGATGATCCCCATGATCACCGTGCCCGGCTGCGTCGGATGGGGCGGCACGTCGCCCCGGTCGGGGCGCGGATCGATGCAGCGCGTGTGCGGGGCTACCGGGGCCGTCTCATCCGGATGCGCCGTGAAGACCTCGCGGTCCTTCGGGGTGAGGACATTCTCGGGCAGGGGGCCGGTCAGGGACCGCAGCCACCAGTCGCTGGCCGGCGTCTGCAAGGTCGCGGCCTTGCCGCCGCCGTCCATCCGTGTCGCTGTTCCCCATCCCCAAACCATGTCGCTATCTCCTCGGCGCGACGGCTGTCGACCATTCGGCGCGGGCGAGCGTGTAAAGCTGCGTCAGGGCGCGGGTCGCGGGGTGGGTTTGCAGGGTGAAAGCCAGCGGTGTGGCATAGGTGACGGTGCCATTGGCGCTCGGGTCGATGACGCTCAGCGGGTCCGATCCGAAGATGCCCTCGACGCTCTCATAGGTAAAATCCGCGCCGCCATAGGCGTCGCTGGCACAGTGCCATCCGTTCGCCTGATCGGCGCTGCCCGCCATCTCGAGGATATAGCCGCCAAGCGACACGCCAAGGGTCGCCCCCGCCGCGCTGTCGACGGGAAAATGCACGCCGGCGACCGTGCGGTTCTGGGCGATCCGCGCGGCTTGGCGCAGCAATTGCTGCTCGGCCAGATGAGGCTGGTGCTGCGCCCCGCGTGAGAGGTTGCGCAGGATCGTGGCGACGACGAAGGCCTCGGTCCCGTGGCCTGAGGGCAGGCTGCCGTGGCACGGCGTCTGGATGATCGCGTGGACCTGCGCCGAGAACTCGTTCGGGCGGCGGCAGGCCAGCAGGTGCTTGCACTGCATCTCGACCAGCGACACCGCGCTGAGGGCTATGGCAATGAACTCGTAGGTCCACCGATGACGGCCGGGATGGAGCGGCAGCACCGCCCCGAAGGGTGTGATCAGATCGGTCAGCTGCGACAGGATCTCGGGCGTGCGCTCGACCCGTTGGTCGGCGTAATAATCGAGGTAATGCAACTGCTTGGCGAAGGTCTCGCTGCCGGGTCGGTCGATCCGCGCGATCTCCGTCCCGTCGTGAAGCGTGACCGACACGGCATCGGGCGAGCCGCTCGTGGCGCGCACGGCGAGGCTGGAGGCAATCTCCTGCGTGATGATCATGCCGCGCACATCAGCCGACCAGTTTTGCAGGTTGGCGGGATCGTTGAAAGCGAGAGGGGCGGGCTGCGGGCCATCGTGATCCCAGACCCACGGCCCGGTATTGACCGCGTGGCTCATCGTCAGGGCGGCGCAGGCAGAGGTCGGCGCGCCGCTGGAGGCCGAAGCCTGCCCGTGCTGGCCGTGCTGCCCATGCTGGCCGTGCTGGCCGTGCTGACCATGCTGGCCATGTTGGCCGTGCTGACCGTGTTGGCCATGCTGCCCATGTTGACCGTGTTGCACAGAGGATAGTGCGCTCGTCGACATACCATCTCACTCGTTAAAAAACCCTTGAGAATGATCCGCCGTCCAGCGGGCGATTTGTCAACAAAGGGTAAATTTATGTGTTAGAAACGATGGAGAATTAACGCTTTATTAACGGTCTGGAGACGGCGCACGGGCGCGCTTTCCGGAGCGAGGGGACAGCTATGTCGTCAGGTCTGCACAAGATCCATGTCCTTGGTGCGTTCCGCCTCGAGTCCCCGACGGGCGCGGTGGTCGCGGTGAAGGCGAAACGCGCGCGCGCGATCCTCGCGGCACTGGCGACGGGGCGGGATCTGGCGCGGCCGCGGGCATGGCTGCAGGACCTCCTTTGGAGCGAACGCCCCAAGGCGCAATCCGGTCTTTCGATGCGGCAATGCCTCCACGCTCTGCGGCGCGACCTCGGCGAGAGCCGTGACATCCTGACGACCGACAAGGATGTCATCGCCCTCGATGCCGCGAAGGTCTGGGTCGATGTGCGCGATGATGATCATCTGGCCGGATTGGGCGACGCGGCGGGCGAGTTGCCGCAATTTCTCGACGGTCTGACGATCGAGGACCCGGCGTTTCAACGGTGGCTCGACGATCGTCGCTGCCATTACGGGCGCCGCCTCGCGCCTCCCCTACCGCCCGAAAAGAGCCCTGTCGCGCGGCCGATCATCATCCGTGGCCGCCCCGATGGCATGATCTCGGCACAGACCTATGACACCGTGCTGCAAGACCTGATCTGCAAGAGCATCGACGATGCCGGGCGCGTGCGGCTGCTGGACGAGAGCGCCATGCCGCTGCTCTCCCGCCGCGAGGCGGAACGTGCGTTCCGGGTGCAGGTGTCGAGCGCGGACATAGGCGGCAGCCGGGGCGTCTCGGTGAACCTGTCGCGGTCGAGCGACGGGAGCGTTTTCACCAACCTCGTGCGGGTTTCCGATGACATCGACATGATCGACCTCGTCAACGAGGCGGTGGTGAAATCGATGGAGGAAATCGCCCGCTACGGCACCGATCTTCCGAACCACAAGATTGCCACGGCGCTGTCGGTGCGCGCGCTCTTGTCGGTCACGAATTATGCACCCTCGACCATCGAGAATGCCGACGCCCTCATCGCCCGCGCCTTCGAGATCGACCCGCAGCCCGTCTTCCTCGCCTGGCGCGCCTATCTTCGGACCTTCCTTCTGGGCGAGGCCGTCGGCGGCAATGCCGAGGCGATCCGGGAGGAGATGGAGCGGTTCATCAGGCTCGCCGAAGAGCAGGATCCGGACAATTCGATCGTCCTGTCGCTGGCCGCCTTCATCCACTCCATGTGGTTCCTGTCCAACGAGAATGCGCTCGAACTGGCGCAGCGCAGCCACAAGCTCAACCCGTCCAACCCCTACGGCATTTCGTACCTCGGCATGGTCCAAACGCACCTTGGCAATTACGAGGAAGGCTATCGCCTGACCCGCCGGGCCAATTCACTCACGGTGCATCGCAACGCCAAATCCTCGATCCGCTACGTCGCGATGCGGTCAGCCGCCTGCGCGGGGCGCTATACCGAAGCGATCAAGATCGGCGAGGCTTTGGGCCGCGACGCGCCGGGTTTCGTCGCGCCCAAGCGCCTGATGGGGATGCTCTACATGAAGGTGGGCCGCGTCGATGAGGCCGAGGCGATGGTGGAGACCTTGAAGCAGCATGAGCCGGATTACAGCGTCGAGAAGATGCGCGATGCCTTCCGCGCCTCGCCCCTGCTGCATCGCAGCGCGCTCGGGTCTTCCATCTGACGCTTGGCGCTCTGGCTCAGGTCTCGGGCTGCGACCGGGCGGCGGGTTGCGGCGACAGCGCCTGCCGCACCACGTCGGCCAGACCCGCCAGATGCTCGGCCAGCGGGCTCGCCTTGCGCCATGCCATGCCGATGGTGCGTTTGGGTGTCGCCTGATTGAACCGCGCGATGGAGACTTCCGCCGAGCGCGTCTCGACCTCCACGGCCATCTCGGGGATCAGGGTCACGCCGATGCCCGCACCCACCATCTGCACCAGTGTCGACAGGCTGGAGCCGTCCAGCCCCTCACGTGGCAAGTTACTGCGAATATTGCAAAAAGACAGCGCCTGATCGCGGAAGCAGTGACCTTCTTCCAGCAGAAGCAGGCGCATCTGCGACAGGGCATCGCCGTCGGGAACAGGCTTGTCGGCGTCGGCCAGCGGACGGACGAGAACGAAGTCCTCCTCGTGGAGCGGCACCTCCGTCAGCGTGGGCTCCGAGATTGGCAGCGCAAGGATCGCCGTATCCAGCCGCCCGGCGCCGAGGTCTTCCAGAAGGCGCGGGGTCAACGTCTCGCGGATGTGGAGATCGATCTGCGGATAGTGCAGGCCGAGCGTGCCGATCACGCGCGGCAGCAGGTAGGGCGCGACGGTGGGGATGACGCCGAGCCGCAAGCGCCCCGACAGCCCGCCGCGCGCGGCGCGGGCGAGGTCATCGAGCGCATCGACGGCCCGCAGGATCTCCTTCGCGCGGGAGAGGACCGTCTCGCCGAAGCCCGTCAGGCGGACGTGGCGTGGCGACCTCTCGAACAGCGGCAGGCCGAAGGACTCCTCCATCTCCTTGATCTGCATCGACAAGGCGGGTTGCGTCACGTTGCAGGCGGCGGCAGCATGGCCGAAGTGGCCGTGATGGGCCAGCGCCTCGACATAGCGGAGCTGCTTCAGGGTCAGGTTGTTCATCAGGACAGCTTATCAGGATTATCAGAATATCCAACTGTAGCTAATCGGTTTGGGGTGTTAGTGTCCGCGCAAGCGCGACTCGCCCCGGCGGTCGCATAAGCCTGATTGCCAATAGTGGAGAGAGAATATGATGGATGGAAACCCGGTTTCGGGCGGTTGCCCGGTAATGCACGGCGAAGGCCGTCGTCCCATGGGAACCACGGCCAACCTGCATTGGTGGCCGAACCAGCTGAACCTGAAGCCGCTTGCTGCGAACTCCGAGAAGATCGACCCGATGGGCGCGGACTTCGACTACGCGGCAGAGTTCCAGAAGCTCGACATGAAGGCCGTGAAGGCCGACGTCGCGGCCTGCCTGACCGACAGCAAGGACTGGTGGCCTGCCGACTACGGCCACTACGGCCCGCTGATGATCCGCATGGCGTGGCACTCGGCCGGCACCTACCGCACCTTCGACGGTCGCGGCGGCGGGGTCTCGGGCACGCAGCGCTTCGCGCCGCTGAACTCCTGGCCCGACAACGGCAACCTCGACAAGGCCCGCCGTCTGCTCTGGCCGATCAAGGAAAAGTACGGCCGCAGCCTGTCCTGGGCCGACCTGATGATCATCGCCGGCAACGTCGCGCTGGAAGACATGGGTCTGAAGACCTTCGGCTTCGGCGGCGGTCGTGAAGATGTGTGGGAACCCGAGGAGGACATCTACTGGGGCCCCGAGACCGAGTGGCTCGCCACCTCGATCATGGAAAACACCCGTTACGCCGAGCACCGCGACCTCGCCAAGCCGCTGGCCGCCGTTCAGATGGGCCTGATCTACGTGAACCCCGAAGGCCCCGACGCGAACCCCGACCCGCTGGCCTCCGCCTTCGATATCCGCGACACCTTCGGCCGCATGGGCATGAACGACGAAGAGACCGTGGCGCTGATTGCCGGGGGTCACACCTTCGGCAAGGCCCATGGTGCGGGCGACCCCGAGCTAGTCGGTGCCGAGCCCGAGGCGGCCGACGTGACCGACATGGGTCTGGGCTGGAAGAACAGCTACAAGAGCGGCAAGGGCGTGCATACCACGACCTCCGGCGTCGAGGGGCCGTGGACGCCCACGCCGACCCAGTGGGACATGACCTACTTCGACATGCTCTTCGGCCACGAGTGGGAGCTGACCCGCTCGCCCGCCGGTGCCAACCAGTGGCGTGCCGTGGATCACGAGAACGACCACGCGCCGCAGGTCGATGGCAATGGCACCGTGCCGATCATGATGACCACGGCCGACATGGCCCTGCGCATGGACCCGGACTACGAGAAGATCAGCCGTGACTTCCACGCCAACCCCGACAAGTTCGCCGATGCCTTCGCGCGCGCCTGGTTCAAGCTGACCCACCGCGACATGGGCCCGGTCGAGCGTTACCTCGGCGATGAGGTGCCGCAGGAAGAGCTGCTGTGGCAGGATCCGGTGCCGGCGCCCAAGGGCCCGCGCCTCGGCGATGCCGATGTGGCGGACCTGAAGATGGCGATCCTCGCAACCGACCTGACACCGCAGGAGATGGTTCGCGTGGCTTGGGGCTCTGCCGCCAGCTACCGGGACAGCGACAAGCGGGGCGGGGCCAACGGCGCGCGCATCCGCCTGCAGCCGGCGCGGTCCTGGGCGGTGAACAACCCCGCCGAGCTGGACAAGGTCCTGCCGGTGCTCGAAGGCATCGCCGACGATTTCAACGGCAAGGGCGGGGCGCAGGTCTCGGTCGCCGATGTGATCGTGCTGGCTGGTGGCGTCGGGATCGAGGTCGCGGCCCAGGCCGCAGGCCACAAGGTCGAGGTGCCCTTCACGCCGGGTCGCGGTGACGCGACGCAGGAGCAGACCGACGTGGAAAGCTACGGCTACCTCGAGCCGGTCTCCGACGGGTTCCGCAACTACCACTCGGACGCGGCCCTGCGCGAGCCTGCGGAAATGCTGGTCGACAAGGCCGGTCTCCTCGGGCTCACCGCGCCGCAGATGACGGTTCTGGTCGGTGGCCTGCGCGCCATCGGGGCCACCCACGGTGACAGCACCACCGGCGTCCTGACCGAAACCCCTGGGTCCCTGAACAACGCGTTCTTCAAGAACGTGCTGAGCATGGACAACGTCTGGGCCCCCAACGAGGACGGCCTGCTCGAGGGACGTGACCGTGCCAGCGGCGAGCACAAGTGGACCGCGACGGTGACGGATCTGGTCTTCGGCTCCAACAGCCAGCTGCGCGCCGTGGCCGAGGTCTATGCGAGCTCGGATGCCGAGACCAAGATGGTGGAGGACTTCATCGCCGCCTGGGTCAAGGTGATGGAGAACGACCGCTTCGACTTGCACCGCTGATCGCAGCGACAGAACATTTGGGGCGCGCCGGGCAACTGGCGCGCCCTTTTTTTATGTCGCGGGCGGTGTGAGGTCGGGCAAGGGGGGCCAGCCCCCCGCGCGCTCTGGCGAGCGCGCTCCCCCCGGAGTTGTTCTGGCCAAGATGAAGGGGGAGCGGGACGCTTGGCTGGTGGCCTCGGCACGTGATCTAGGGGGCGTATCATGGGGCCTCGGGTGAGGTCTCGCGCAGGAAATTGGGGATGCAGGCCTCGAGCCCGGCGGGCAGGACCAGCCAGGCGCCTGAGTGGTAGAGCCGGGCGGGGAGGTTTTCGGCCTCCGAGCGCAGGGTGAGGGAGAGGGCCGAGCGTCCGGTGATGGTGATATCGCGGGGCAGGTTTTCGGCCAGGTCTCGGGGTGGAAAAGGGACGAAGGCGGCGGGGGCGGTGCCGCCGAGGGCCATGACAATCGCCAGCGTGGCGATCCAGCCTATGAGAAGGAGCGGCAGGGCGATGAGCAGGCGCTTAATAGTCATGGATGTGCTCCAGCCGCAGGCCGCGTTCCGGCAGCCCGCGCAGGGCTCTGGCGAGTTCAGGCACCGGGACGAGGAAGAGATGGCGGGTGTCGTCGTAGCCCTGCCGCGGCAGGCTCGCCAGCGCATCCGGATGCTCGGGGTCGTCCGAGAGGGCGGTGAACATGATCTCGTCGTTGCCGGCGATATCCACGAATTGGGCGCCTTGATCGGCCCAGTCGGCCATGAGCCGCGTGAGCGCGCGGTAGCGGGGTGTTTCGATTTCCGTGCCGGCGGCGGTTTCAGCGATGATGCGGACACCCTCGGCCTGCGCGAGTGTTTCGGGCGGGAGGCCGCGCACCACCATGTTCAGGGTCAGGTCATCGTGGCCGGTGGCCGCGACAGCATCGGCGATGAGCGCCGCGTAGCGGGCGCGGGCCGCGTGTTCGAGGCCGAGGGCGACGGCGCGCTCGCGGTCGCGGAAGATGCCGGTGGCCTGATCTCGCAGGGCCTGGGCGTCGGCGCGGAAATCGTAGCGATACCAGGGGACCTGTTGCAGGAAGGCGGCGTAGGTGGCGGCCTGTTCGGCCGCGAGCGCATCGAGCGGCGCGCGGGCGGGCCCGCGGATCAGGGTGGTGAGGCGGCCGAGGGTCTCCTCGTAGGCGGCTTTCATCATCATCTCGAAGGTAAAGGAGACGCCGATGACGTGGACCAGTTGGCGGGTCTGGGTGTCGATCTCTCCCAATGCGGCGGCCTCGGTGGTGAGCGTGCAGAGCGCGTCCCAATAGCCGAGAACGGCGCGGGTGTAGTTGAAGTCGTGCGGGTCGTCGGTGCCGATGACCTCGGCGTAATCGTCGTAGGCGTGGACGATGTGCCATTCGGGATAGGTGAGGAGCGTGCGGATCTCGGGCCGGGTCTCGGAGACCAGCGGCGTGGCCGGGGCAGGTGTGGCGTCACCTCGGCACAGGGTCTCGACGTAGATCACGGGCGCCACGAGCACGAGGGCAAGCGCGAGGAGGCCGATCGCGATGCCCTTGAGGATGCGGGTCACCGCCCTCATGCGCGGCGCGCCGCGACGCCTGCGGCAAGGGCGATGAAGCCGAGCGCAATATGGGGAAGGTTGGCCATGATGCGTTGATAGGACCAGTCCATCCCGAGGGCTTCATTGGTGAAGATGCCGAAATCGAGGTAGCCCCATCCGGTGAAGATGCCCAAGATGCCATCGCCGAGGTAGGCGGCGCCGAAGAGGATCAGGAAGGTGCGGGCGGAACGGTTGGAGATCAGGCCCGAGAGGAAGGCCCAGATGGCCGAGACCAGGTGCAGCGCATCGTCGAAGGGGTCGAGGGCAAAGATGCCGAAGGCCAGGCCCGCCTCGTCGGTCAGGCCGGGGATGTAGTTGATCGCGGCGGCGCCCAGAAGGATCACGGCGTAGACCAGGCAGAGGCGGCGGATCAGGCTCATGGGGCTGTCCCTTTCAGCGGAGGGTTGCGGTGGCGGTGGCGGGAGCGAGGGGGTCCGCCCCCTCGCGCTCCCCGGGGATATTTGTCGAACGGGGAAGGAGGCGCGTCAGAGATCGGCAAGGTAGCTGTCCCAGAGATTATTGCGCAGGGTGAGTGTCGGGTCGAGGGCGCGTTTGGCCTCGGCGAACTCTGCCGCGCGGGGATAGGCGGCGGTGAATTGCGCCAGCGTCGCATGGGGGCGGTAGGGCAGGTAATAGGTTCCGCCAAGCGCGATGACGCGGTCGATCAGGGCGCGGGTCATGCGGGCATGGTCGGCCTCGGCGCGGGCGGTCAGTTCCTGGGTGAAGGACATCACGGCTGCGATCCTTGGGGTGGGCGAATGCGGCAGGAGGCTGTCGTTATCGCTGTCGACGAAGCGCAGGGTCACGTTGAGGAATTCCACGAAGGCGTCGGGGATCACCTCGCGGCAGGCGGTGAGGAAGCTGTCGAAGGCATCGAAGGGGATGAAATACTCGTGCAGGATATCGACGCGGGCCGGGTCGCGGTCGTCGAGGGTGACCACGGGTTCGTTCATCAGCGTGTTGCGCGTGGCGGGGCCGGCGACGCGGGGGGCGAGGGAGGCCTCCATCCACCAGCGCCAGTCCTTCATGCTCTCGCGGCCCACCTGGCCCCGGTAGAGGTAGGAGGCGGCGTAGGACATCCAGCCGGATTCCGCGGCGGGCGGGAGGTCGGATTGATCGGGCGTCGGCGCGTAGGTGACGAGGAGCGCCTCTTCGAAGAAGCTGTCGCGGGAGACGTTGAGGCGTCCGTAGGCCATCGGGATCGTCGGGTCCTCCACCGCGTGGCGGAAGGCTGTGGGGAATTCCGCGGCGGGCAGGGTGATGAAGGCCGGCGTCAGGCGCTGGTTCGGTACCATCTCGACTTCGAGGTCCACGATCAGGCCAGCCAGCCCATAGCCTCCGACCGCGAGGTTGAAGAGCTCGGCATTCTGGTTCCGCGAGGCGGTGACCAGCGCGCCGTCGGGCAGGACCATGCGGATCTCGCGGACGGTGGCGCCCATCGGGCCATAGGGCACGGGCCATCCGTGGGCGTTGACCGAGAAGGTCGCCGCGACGCCGAAATCGTGGTTGGATTGCATCACGGCCGGTGAAAACCCGAGAGGGTCCAGCGCCGCGATCACGTCGCGCCAGCGGGCGCCGCCGTTGACGCGGTAGGTCCGGCGCGCGGTATCGACCTCGATCGTGGCATCATCGACGGTGATCGCGTGGCCGTTGCGAGGCAGCGATTGCCCGCCCATGGAGTGACGCGCGGCGCTGACGCAAACCGGGCGTTCCTCGGCCCTGGCGGCTGTCAGCTCGGCCCGGAAGGCTGCCACAAGCGCGTCCCCATGGGCGGCGGGCCGGCTGTGGATGTGGATCGGCGTGGCGGAGAGCTCGGAGGCGTCGTTCAGGATCAGCGGTGCGTCGAGGCTCGCCCCGAGGGCCGGGACACCGCGCCGTTGCGACAGGCCGGGTGCCCAGGAATAGCCGAGCCCGAAGCCGATGGCCGCGCCGCCCCCCATCAGAAGCGCCCGACGTGAGAATGTTCGAAGTCGGCTCATGGCTGTCCGTCCTGAGACATGTCGTGACGTGATCCTGACCAAGCACGCATCGCTTGTAAACGGGCGACGGCGCCCGCGCCGCTCACGGGAACCTACGGGTAACCGGCCTTGCCGCCATGAAAAAACCGGCGCGAGCGGGGCCGCGCCGGTTTCCAACTACGCTTCAGCACAGATCACTCGGCGGCGATCTCATCATGGGTCGAGGCCAGCCCGCGGCGTGACCGGCGGCCGTCATTGACCACCGCTTTCAGCAGCGAGAAGCCCATCAGCACCATCACAAGGCTGAACGGCAAGGCGCCGATCACCATGGCGGTCTGGATCGCGCCGAGGCCGCCGGCGACGATCAGTCCCCCCACGACCAGCGCCAGCGCGGCACCCCAGAAGACGATGTGAGGGCGGGCCTTGGGGCCCTCGTCGCCGGCGGCATTGATCGTGTTGATGATCAAGACCGCCGAGTCCGCCGAAGTCACGAGGTAGGTCAGCAGCAAGATCACCACGATCACCGACATGATCCACGCGAGGCTGTCGCTCAGCATCACGGCCAGCATGGCGAACAATTGGTCGGACTGGCCGGTGTTCACGATGGCGCCCGCTGCGTCTCCGTTCAGTTCCAGATCGATGGCCGTGCCGCCGACGATGGCGAACCAGACGAAGCACATGGTGGCGGGCACGATCATCGCGCCAAGCACGTATTCGCGCACCGTCCGGCCCTTGGAGATGCGCGCGAGGAACACGCCCACGAAGGGCGCGAAGGCGATCCACCAGGCCCAGTAGAAGATCGTCCAGCCGCCCTGCCAGCCGGCCAGTTGCGACGCCTCTGATCCTTCCACGCCGTCAGAGGCCCAGACGGTCAGGATATTGCCGGGGATGGAGACGAGGTAATCGAAGATGCCGACGAAGAGCGCCTGCAACCCGAAGAAGGTGGAGCCGAAGATCAGGAAGAACGCGAGGATGAAGAAGCTCAGGCCCATGTTGATGTTCGACAGCCACTTGATGCCCTTGCCCACGCCCGAGAGCGCCGAGAGCGTCGAGGCGCCCATGATCACGATCAGTGCGACCACGATGCCTGCCGCCGAGGCCCGCACCGTCCCGTCTGCGCCGGTCTGTTGCAGCCAGTCTCCGAAACCGATCCGCGTGAGGCCCGAGATGAATTGCTCGACCCCGAAGCCAAGCGTCTGGGAGACGCCCAGGACCGTCGCGACCACGGCCACGATGTCGACGACATGGCCGAAAAAGCCCTCCATCGCGCTGCGCCCGAACAGCGGCACAAGGGCCGAGCGGATCGTCAGCGGCAAGCTGCGACGGTAGGAGAAATAGGCCAGCGCCAGACCCACGATCGCGTAGGACGACCAGGCCGCCAGACCCCAGTGGGTGAAGGACCAGACATAGGCCTCGCGCACGTTTCCGGCGGTGGAGCCCTCGTTGATGCCTTGGATCGTCGCGGGGTTGCTGGCCCAGTGATACATCGGCTCGGCCGTGGCGAAGGTCAGCATCCCGATGCCGATACCGGCACCGAACATCATCGAGAACCACGAGAAGTTGGTGAACTCCGGCTCGTCGTCCTCCAGCCCCAGTTTGAGCTGCCCCGATGCGGGCCAGAGCGCCAGCACGAGGCAGAGGATGACGAAGAACGCCATGACGTAGACGTACCAATAGTTGAACGAAGCAAGGATGACCGAGTTGACGGCCCCGAGCACGACGCTCGCGGCGGCGGAGTAGTTGCCGTCCGCGTCCACGAAGACCGAGGCCGGGCCCTCGGCCGCCGGCCCGAAGGTCAGCGAGGCCGCGGGCAACAGGGCCCAGATGATCAGAACGGCGACAAGAAACTTGCCGGAGATCGCGACGATTTTTGTGAATCCCTTGTAGAAGCCTTCATCGGCTGTGGGGATGTCTAGTTCCGTGACGGGTGGTCTCATTTGGGTTGTCCCTTCGAGTTCCAGAAAGCGTTCTGAGCGCAATCCGGTGGTCCTGTCGGCGCGTAAAAAAGCGTGGATTCCACCGCCGCTCGATCATGTGATGGGCCCCGCGGTTCCTTGTTTTTTCGTGTCAGGGCGCGCTCACGTTTACGATGTTCGCGGCAGTATGCGTTATTTTGCAAGGTTTTTCGTGTGGGCCGGGAGGGCTTTGTCGGTCCATCCGCGCATGGACCGCGTGGCGCGGCGGCGCTCTCGGAAGCCTGTGTTTGCCTTTCAGGTTGCCCGTGTCGGCGGTGCGCTTGCCGTGTCGGGAACAGACGCGCGGTGTCGTTTTGGCGCTCCGATGATCCGGGGATGAGAGCAGGGAGAATGGTGGATGGACGTAGGATTTATCGGGTTGGGGTCGGTCGGCGGGAAGCTGGCGGGGTCGTTGTTGCGCAACGGGGTTTCGCTGGCGGTCCATGATCTCGACGCCGTCGCCGTCGATGCTTTCGTGGCGCGGGGCGCGCGGGCGGGGGGCAGTGCGGCGGCGCTGATGCGGGATTGCGATGTGGTGATCACCTGCCTGCCGTCGCCGGCGGCCTCGGCGGCCGTGGTCGAGGAGATGCTGCCGGAGGTGCGGGACGGAAAGATCTGGATGGAGATGTCCACCACCGACGCCGCCGAGATCCTGCGCCTTGCGCCGCTGATCGAGGCGGCGGGCGGCCGCGTCGCGGAATGCCCGGTTTCGGGCGGGTGCCACCGGGCGGATACGGGCAATATCTCGATCTACATGAGCGGCGCGCGGGACGTTTTCGATGCCGTCTTTCCGCTGCTGACCAAGATGGGGCGGCGAGTGCTGCACACCGGGCCGTTGGGAGCCGCGTCGACGTTGAAGGTGATGACGAACTACCTCGCCACGACCCATCTTCTGGCGCTCTGCGAGAGCCTGACCGTGATGAAGGCGGCGGGGGTGGATCTGGGCGTGGCCTACGAGGCGATCGCGGTTTCCTCAGGCAATTCCTTCGTGCACGAGACCGAGAGCCAGCTGATCCTGAGCGGCTCTCGGGACGTGAATTTCACGCTGGATCTGATCCAGAAGGACGTGGGCCTTTTTCAGGCAATCGCGGAGCGCAACGGGGTGCCGCTGGAGCTTTCGCCGAAGGTGATCGAGATGCTGACCGAGGGGCAGCGGGTGCTGGGGGAGGCGGCGCAGAGTGACCGGATGATCGAGCTTCTGGAGGCCGCGACGGGGCTGGAAGTGAGAGCCGACGGCTTCCCGCAGGTGCTGGTGGATCTGGAGCCGGAGGAGGCGGGTTACGAAGTGGTCTTGCGCGATGTGCACGCTTGAGCATAGGGGTTAAGTCTTTGATCCATATCGATTTTCACATTTTCACGCAGTCGTCTGTTGGGGCACCTGCACGCGGCGTTGGTGCGATGCCCAAACCCTCCTTCCAACCCTGAAGTCCACTCAACAGAGCGCGGCTCTTGTTGCCGGCACACCTCCCGCCAGAGCGCGCCCGTCAGGCGCGGGTCGGGGATGGTTCGGGGGTGTCGTGGCAGGTGATGAGGCTTGCCTCGAAGAGGTCTCGCATCGCGCGTTCGCTATCGGACCGGACCTGTGCGGGATCGGCCTCGTCGAAGAGCGCGCGCACCAGTTCCACGATCTCTGCCAGCGTGCTCGGTTCTGCCAGAAGCCGCCAGATGATCGCGGAGCCGGGGTTGAGGCGATTGATCGTGCGGCCGGTGTGATCGGCGAGGAAATGATCTTCTCCGACCGTGGTTTCGACCACGCCCGCGCATTGGGCATAGGCTGCCGACGGGTCGAATGCGGGGCGCGTCGTCGTCGGCGGCGGCTCTGCGGGGTCCAGAGGGGCCTGCCGCAAATCATCGAGCGGCGCGCCGTGCCGGACCGCTTGCAATTGCTGCAAGGCCGGATGTGCGGAGAGGAAGGCCGCGGCGGCCTCACCAGAGTGGTAGGTGAGGCGAAAGATTGGCAAGCGCTCGGTGATCTTGTCGGCGGAATTCAGGATCGTGGCCGCGTGTCGCTGACGGGCAAAGTTCTGGGTGATCAGCGTCGAGAGGGCGTCTTCGCGGGCCATCGGCGCGAGGCTCATGGCGCAGGGTTCCTCGCTTCGGGTGAGCACCACCATCGCGCCCAAGGGATGCGCGGTGCCGCCGGGGGCCACGTCACTCTCTACCAGGTATTTGTATTGCGCGTTGGCGGGGCCGCCGTCCGACGCGACCCAGTCGCGAAAGGCGGGGCTGAAGGCGGCGGGCAGGGGCAGGCGCACGCGTGGGGCTACGCCGTTGGCGATGCCATGGTAGGCGCTGGTTTCAGCTTCGTACCGGACCGGGAGGAAATCATCGGTGAAGAGCGAATGACCAAGGCGCGACAGCGCTGCGCAGAGGGTGCTTTTCCCGGCGCGGCGGGCATTGGGCATCACGACAAGGCTGCCGCCGAAATCGACCGCGGCCGCGTGCAGGCACAGGAGGCTCGGGTTGGAGCGGATCAGCTCCCACGCCATTTCAGAGACCAAATCGCAGACGACGTTCACATCGTCCCATTGCCGCTCCACTGCGGGGGCGTCGCGTGTGGAGAGCGCCCAAGGGCCACGGGCCTGACCCGTCGCGGTGGGTTTGATCGAGGCGAAGGGCGGGATTGCCGTATCGGGGGTCTCGCGGTGAGGCCATTGCGCGAGAATTTTCGAGATCAGAGGCTTTAGAGCCTGCGCGCCGGTCAGGGCCACCGGATGATCGAGATTGTCGAAATGCAGGTAGGTGGTGTCCGTCAAACCGTACCTTCCCGGTGGAGATTTTGCGGATGATGCCGACGAAGAAGCGACGGTTGAGGGGCGCTTGGACGTCGGATGGGGGTGGGTTTGCGGAGGGTCCGAAGGCGCTATTCGCGCCTCCGGGGTTGTTTGGCGTTGAGGGGCAAGACGCCCCCCGGGATCAGCTCTGGCAGACGCTGACGCCATCGGCTCTGGTGACGACCTGACCGCCCCCGGAGACACATTCGTCTGCGGTGATCACGGTCGGGCCGCTTGCGCCGCTGGCAAGGCTGGCGGCCGAGGCCATGCTGGCCGCCGATACGCCGCTGGCAGCGGATGCGGCGCTCGCCGCCGATGCCGCGCTTGCAGCGGAGGCTGCGCTGGCTGCAGAGGCTGCGCTGGCCGCGGAGGCCGCGCTTGCCCCGGAGGCCGCGTGGGCCGCCGACAGGGTCATGACCGACGGCACGGTATAGCAGGTGACGGCAAGGCCGCCGATGCGGGCCATGGCCCGGCGGCGGGAGACGGAGTTGGCATTTTCAGTCGTCATGATCTTTTCCTCGATCGCATACGCATTGATGGGTCACGCAACCGCCCTGGGCAGCCTTGTGGGGTTCTGACGCGACATCTCACGGGGCGCGGTCGATCAAGTTTCAACTGCTTATGTGGCCAAATTGTGGTCTGGCTCTTGCCTGTGCTCGACGCCTCGCAAGAACTAGTGGCAAACGCCTGTATACAGATCAACCGGGCCGGTGATGGCGTCGCGATGTGTGCTGAAATCCGCTGCCCGATGCCGGGATCGGGAGGGAGGGGTGATCAGCCGAGTCGCCCCCGGAGCACCTTGGCGAGGCGCCGATAGCCCGCGCGGTGGCGGTTGCGCAGGTGCATGGCGGTGAAGACCGGCTGGGTGATCGGCGGCGCGTCGGGGACGGGGTGGGCCGTGCCTTCGGCGATAAGGGCCTGCGCCATCTCGTCGGGCAGGTAGGTGCTGCCGCCGAGCGCAAGGAAGAGGCCGCGGACGGCGGCGGCCTGACCGCTCGACACGCTGCCGAGGCTGAGGCCGGGCAGCAGCGTCGCGTGGGTCTGGGAGAAGGCGGGGGCGAAGCTGGGCAGGATGTAATCGGCGGGCGTGACCTCGGCCAACCGGCGCGGCGCGTCCGAGACCATTCGGTAGCCCACGTCGCCCATGCTCTCGAAATAGAGATCCGGCGAGGGGCGGGGGGTGAAGACGACGCCGAGATCGAGGGTCCCGGTCTCCAGATCGCGGCACATCTGGGTGGAATAATCGCCGTCGACGTAGAAGCCGCAATCGGGCAGCGCCTGTCGCAGGGCGGCGAGCCAATCGGCCACGTGGTTGTCGATCAGGTCGTGCTGGATGCCGATGCGCAGCATGACGGCGGCGCCGAAGGGTTTGACGTCGGCCCGCCCATCAGCCCAGGCGCGGCGCAGCACGCGGGCGTGGATCTCGAAGCGCAGCGCGGCGGTGGTGGGCTGGGTGCCGGAGCGGGAGCGCTCGAAGAGGCGCTCGCCCAAGGCCTTCTCAAGCGCCTTCACCCGGCCCGAGATGGTCGATTGCGTGACGCCGAGCCGGTCGGCGGTGCGGTTGAAGGAGCCGGTGTCGAGGAGGTCGAGGAAGGTTTCGATCTGGTCGATCTGCATGGGGCGGGGGCTTTCGGTGGCGGGGTCGGAGGGGGCTCTGCCCCCATGCGGAGCGGGGTCCGCATTCCCCCGGAGTTGTAGCGGCCAAGATGAAGGGAGCGGGGGCGGGGCCTAATCGGTTTTGTCGATTAAAACATATGCGGCGGGCAGATTGAAGTGGGGAGGCAGGTTGGTGATACTGAGGCCGAGCAATGGATTTGGCGCCCCGGTGAGGGGCGCATCGGGAGAGACGAGATGGCAGACCTGCCCCGGACGGCACGCGTGGTAATCATTGGCGGAGGGGTGGTTGGCACCTCGTCGCTCTATCATCTGGCGAAGGGCGGATGGACCGATTGCGTGCTTTTGGAGAAGAACGAATTGACGGCGGGCTCGACCTGGCACGCGGCGGGGAATTGTCCGAACTTCTCGACCTCCTGGGCGGTGTTGAACATGCAGCGCTACTCGCTGGAGATGTATCGGACGCTGGCCGATGACGTTGATTATCCGATGAATTATCATGTGACTGGGTCGCTGAGGCTCGGCCACACGAAGGAGCGCGCGCAGGAGTTCCAGCGGGTTCTGGGGATGGCGGAATACCAGGGCATCGACATGGCGATGCTGTCGAACGAGGAAGCGAAGGAGATGTATCCGTTCCTCGAGACCCATGACCTGAGCGGCATCCTTTACGATCCCTACGACGGCGATATCGACCCGGCGCAGTTGACCCAGGCGCTGGCCAAGGGCGCGCGGGATCTGGGTGCGCAGATCCATCGGTTCACCCCGGCGACTGGTGTGCGGCGGGAGAATGGTGAGTGGATCGTGGAGACCGAGAAGGGCGAGATCCGTTGCGAATACGTGGTGAACGCGGCCGGGTATTATGCGCAGCGGGTGGGGGAGTGGTTCAAGCCCTATGGCGGGCGCGAGGTGCCGATGGTGGTGATGAGCCACCAGTATTTCCTGACCGAGGAGATCCCGGCGGTGAAGGAGTGGACCGAGGCCAACGGCCGCAAGCTGCCGCTGATCCGCGACGTCGACAGCTCCTATTACCTCCGGCAGGACAAGAACGGGCTGAACCTCGGGCCCTATGAGCGCAACTGCAAGGCGCATTGGGTGACGCCCGAGGACCCGATGCCGGAAGACTTCAGCTTCCAGCTCTACCCCGACGATCTCGACCGGTTGGAGTGGTACATCGAGGATGCCATGGCGCGGGTGCCGCTGCTGGGCGAGGGCGGCGTGGGGCGCAACATCAACGGGCCCATTCCCTATGCGCCGGACGGTCTGCCGATGATCGGGCCGATGCCCGGCGTGGAGAACGCCTTCGAGGCGCACTCCTTCACCTTCGGCATCGTGCAGGGCGGTGGCGCGGGCAAGGTGCTGTCGGAGTGGATCATGCATGGCGAGACCGAGTGGGACATGTGGGCCTGCGATCCGCGTCGCTATACTGATTTCGCCGATCACGACTATTGCCTCGAGAAGGCGCTGGAGACCTACGGGCACGAATACGGGATGCATTTCCCCTGGAAGGCCTGGCCCGCGGGGCGCGACAAGAAGCTCTCGCCCGTTGACGGGAAGGTCCGCGCCCTGGGCGGCCAGATGGGCGCCTATGGCGGCTGGGAGCGGGCCAACTGGTTTGCCAAGCCGGGCGATGACACCTCGCTCGAGGCCACCGAGACCTGGGGGCGTCACGGTCCGTGGGAGCCGAGGGTCCGCGAGGAATGCGAGGCGGTGCGCGACGGGGTCGGCGTGCTCGACCTGCCGGGCTTCTCGCGCTTCAACCTGAGCGGCGAGGGCGCGGCGGAATGGCTGCGCGGGCGCATCGCCGGGGCGCTGCCCAAGGTCGGACGGATGAACCTCGCCTATTTCCCCGACAGTCGCGGGCGCATCCTGACCGAGATGTCGGTGCTGCGTCACGGCGAGGAGCATTTCACCCTGATCACCGCCGCCGGGGCGCAATGGCACGACTACGAGGTGCTCTGGCGCGCGGGCCTGCCCGACGGGGTGAGCCTGACCGATCACACGCGGGATTACTCGACGCTGATCGTCACCGGCCCGAAATCGCGCGCGCTCTTCGAGAAGATCGGAACCGAGGCGGACCTGTCGCTTGGTTGGCTGAGCCACCAGGTCGCCAAGGTCGCGGGCATCGATTGCGCGCTGGCGCGGGTCTCCTTCGCGGGCGAATTGGGGTGGGAGATCCACGCCGCGAACGAGGATATCCCGGCACTCTATGACGCAGTGCTGGAGGCGGGCGCCACGCCGTTTGGCATGTTCGCGCTGAATGCGCTGCGGATCGAGAAGGGATACCGCGCGTGGAAGGGCGACCTCTCGACCGATTACAGCCTGTTGGAAGGCGGCATGGAGCGGTTTATCCGCTTCGACAAGCCGCAGGATTTCCCCGGCAAGGCGGCGCTGCTGTCAGAAAAGCAATCGGGTCCGAAGAAGCGCTTCGCGGTCCTCAAGGTCGAGGCGGGCGAGGCCGACGCGCCCTACATGTCCACCATCACCCACGGCGGCGAGGTGGTGGGCGAGACCACCAGCGGGGCATGGGGCTACCGGGTCGGCCATTCGGTCGCGCTGGCGATGCTGCGCGCGGATCTGGCGGAACCGGGGACGGAGCTGGACGTGAACATCTACGGCGATATCTGTAAGGCGACAGTATTGGGCGACGGGCCGATCTGGGACGCGGAGAATGCGCGGATCCGGGCATGAGCGGGCCGCGCCGGCACAGATAAGGAGAACGGCATGGAGATCACGCTTCTGGATGGCGGCATGGGGCAGGAGTTGATCGCGCGCTCGGACGCGCCGGCGACGCCGCTGTGGTCCACGGACGTGATGCGTGCCACGCCCGACCTCGTGCGCGCGGTCCATGCCGATTACTTCGCCGCGGGCGCGCAGGTGGCCACGGCGAACACCTATGCGATCCACCGCGACCGGCTGGTGAAAGCCGGGGTCGAGGAGGAGTTCGAGGCGCTGCACCGTCTGGCGCTGGAACAGGCGCGCGCGGCGCGTGATGCCCATGGCAAGGGGCGCGTGGCCGGGGCCATCGGGCCGCTCGGCGCGTCCTATCGGCCGGATTTGCAGCCCGAACACGGGGAGGCGGTGGCGCGGTTCGCGGAGGTGGCGGCGCTGCAGGCACCGCTCTGCGACCTGCTGATCTGCGAATCCGTGGCCTCCGTGGCCCATGCGAAGGCGGCGCTCGAAGGCGCCTCGGGCCATGGCGTGCCGGTCTGGATCGCCTTCACGGTGGACGACACGGACGGCAGCCGCCTGCGCTCGGGCGAGCCGCTGGCCGAGGCGGTCGCGGCCTGCGACGGCGCGGCGGCTCTGCTGGCCAATTGCTCGATCCCCGAGGCGATGCCCGCCGCGCTGGCGGAACTGGCGAAAGCCGGCGTGCCCTTCGGTGCCTATGCCAACGGGTTCACCGAGATCAGCGCCGGGTTCCTCGAAGACAGCCCGACGGTCGACGCCCTGACCTCGCGCGAGGACCTTGGCCCCGCGACTTATGCCGATCACGTCATGGAGTGGGTCGGGCAGGGTGCCACGATCATCGGCGGCTGCTGCGAGGTCGGGCCTGCCCATATCGCCGAGATCGCGCGGCGGCTGGAATCGCTCCCGTGACCGGGTTGAAGCGCCCCCTGCGCCCGCCCGACTGGTCGGACGCGCAGACCGCGCCCGTCAGGGCCGGGATACCAACGGCGCGCGCGGCCTATGAAATCGCGCTCGGCCAGATGCCGCCCTGGGTGAACCGGGCGATGAAAATACGCAACGGGGTCGTGGGCCGGATGGGTCTGAAGACCCCGGCGATGGCGCCGGAAACGGCGCAGAGACAGCTCTCCGACATCGACAGCCCGCCCGAAGCCCCGACCCCCGGCATGTTGCACCTGCCGGTCGTCCGCGAGCGCGATGACCTCTACGAACTGGGGCTCGAGGATCGCCACCTGACCTTCACGCTGGAGACCCGGCTCGAGGCCGGTCGCGCCGCGATGACCACGCGGATTTGGTTCAACCATTGGACCGGGCGGCTCTACCTCGCCGTGGTCCTGATCCCCCACAAGATCATTGTCAGACACGCACTCGGGAGGCTCGCATGACATTGTTGCAGAGACATGAGGCCTTCGCGGCGCTCCATCGGGAGGGGTGTTTCGTGATGCCGAACCCGTGGGATCGCGGCTCGGCCCGGATGATGGCGGCGTCGGGCGCCGTGGCGCTGGCCACGACCTCGGCGGGCCATGCCTTCACCCTGGGGCGGCCAGACATGGGCGGGGTCAGCCGGGAGGAGGCGCTGGCCCACGCCCAGGAGATCCTGAGCGCCACGGCGTTGCCTGTCTCGGGCGATTTCGAGAACGGGTTTGGCGACGATCCCGACACGGTGGCCGAGACGATCCGCATGGCCGCGGAAGTGGGGCTTTCGGGCTGCGGGATCGAGGACATGGGCTTCGACGGCGGGCTGCACGCCTACGACGCGGAGTTGAGCGCCGAGCGCATTCGCGCCGCCGTGGGGGCCGTGGGCGGCCTCGGGCGGCCCTTCGTGCTGACGGCGCGGGCGGATGGGGTGATGAACGGGCTCTACGATCTGGACGAGGGCATTCGCCGCCTGCAGGCCTTCGAGGCCGCGGGGGCCGATTGCCTCTACCTGCCACTGCCGCCGGGCCGCGCCGAGCTGGCGCGGGTGATGGCCGCAGTCGAGGCGCCGGTCAACGTGCTGTCGGTCGGGCCGCTGCAGGACCTGTCGCTGGCGGAGCTGGCCGCGATGGGGGTGCGCCGGATCTCGCTCGGCAGCCAGGTGGCGCGGGTGACCCATGCGGCGATCCGCGATGCCATGGCGGGGGTCATGGCAGGTGATTTCACGGGGCTGGAGCAGAGCGCTTCGGGCGACGAGATTGACGCGATGCTCAGGGAGGGTGGCAGCGATGGTTGAGGCGATGGAACGCAAGGGCCGGCGCGGCGGCGGCCGGGCGGCGCGGGTGGCGGCGCGGGCGGCGGCCTTGCCCGACGATCTGCGCCCAATCCGGCCCGGAATGGCAGGCGGCACGCTGAAGGTGCTGACCGAAGCGCAAGTGCAGCAGATCCACGAGGCGGCGCTGCAGGCATTGGAGACGATCGGGCTGGCCGACGCGCCGCCCTCGGGCATCGCGGCGATGGTGGGTGTCGGCGCGATCCACGGCGCGGACGGCCGCCTGCGCTTCCCGCGGCAGGTGGTGGAGGACGCCCTCGGGCAGGCGGCGCGCGGCATCACGCTGCCGGGGCGCGACCCGGCCCATGACCTGCATCTGACGGGCACCAAGGTGCATTACGGCACCGCGGGGGCGGCGGTGCATATCGTCGATCCGGCCAGCAACAGCTACCGCGAGAGCACGGCGCAGGACCTCTACAACGCCGCGCGGATCACGCAGGTGCTTGATAACGTGAACTTCTTCCAGCGCCCGATGGTCTGCCGAGACGTTGCCGACAACCTCGAAATGGACCTCAACTCCATCTACGCCAGCGTGGCGGGGACGACGAAACACGTCGGCATGTCGTTCAGCGATCCCTCCCATGTCGCGCCGTGCATGGAACTGATCCACATGCTCGCGGGCGGCGAGGAGGCGTGGCGGGCGCGGCCCTTCATCTCGAACTCCAACTGCTTCGTGGTGCCGCCGATGAAATTCGCCACCGAAAGCTGCGAGACGATGGAGCATTGCATCCGCGCGGGCATGCCGGTGCTGCTGCTGAGCGCCGGGATGGCAGGGGCCACGGCGCCCTCGACCATCGCGGGCGCGGTGACGCAGGCCACGGCGGAGTGCCTTGCGGGCATGGTCTACGTCAACGCGATCCAGCCGGGGCATCCGGCGATCTTCGGCACCTGGCCTTTCGGGCTGGACCTGCGCACGGGCGCGATGTGCCTCGGCTCGGGCGAGCAGGCGCTTTTGTCGTCGGCCTGCGCGCAGATGCACCAGTTCTACGGGCTGCCCGGCGGGGCGGCGGGGGGCGCTTCGGACAGCAAGATGCCCGACATGCAGGCAGGCTGGGAGCAGATGTGCTCCAACGTCATGGCAGGGCTCTCGGGACTGAACATGGTCTACGAGGCGGCGGGGATGCACGCCTCGCTTCTGGGGTTCTGTCTGGAAAGCCTGATCCTCTCGGACGATCTGATCGGACAGGCGATGCGCTGCGTGCGCGGGATCGAGGTGAACGAGGAAACGCTGGCGCTGGACCAGATGGCGGAGGTCTGCCTCGGCGGCACCGGCCACTACCTTGGCACCGACAAGACGCTGGCGCTGATGCAATGCGATTTCGTCTACCCGACCCTCGGCAACCGGATGAGCCCGAAGGAGTGGGAGGAGAACCAGAAGCCCGACCTGATGTCTGCGGCCATCGCCCGGAAGGAGGCGATCCTGGACGAGGCGCGCGCGCAGGTGGCCCCGGACCTCGACCGCGCGGTGCGCGACAGATACGCGATGTATTTCCAATGCTGAGGCGGGCAGCGCCGCAAAACCGGCGTGGCCCCATGGCCCGCCGGTCTTGGCGCTTGACGCAGGAAGGTCGCGAGGATCAGATCGCCGGATGAGAATTGACGGTTTACAATATTGTAACTGGTCGCGGCCTATCTTCGAGGAGATGCGGGCAGGGGGCCTCGACGCGGTGCATGTGACCATCGCCTACCACGAGGTGTTCCGCGAGACGGTTTTGCAGATGGAGCGGTGGAACCGCTACTTCGAGGATCACGGCGACCTGATCGTGCAGGCGCGCACAGCGGCGGATGTCGAGGCGGCGAAGGCCTCGGGGCGCACGGCGATCATCTTCGGGGCGCAAAACCCCTCGCCGATCGAGGATGATATCGGGCTGGTGGAGATCCTCCACACCCTCGGGCTGCGCTTCATGCAGCTGACCTACAACAACCAGTCGCTGCTGGCGACGGGCTGCTACGAGGCGGAAGACCCCGGCCTAACGCGCATGGGCCGGGAAGTGATCGCAGAGATGAACCGCGTGGGGCTGGTGGTGGACATGAGCCATTCCGCCGACCGCTCCACCATCGAGGCGGCGGAACATTCGACGCGTCCGATCGCGATTACCCATGCCAATCCCCACGATTGGCACCCCGCGCGGCGCAACAAGCGCGCCCCGGTGATCGAGGCGGTGGTGGCCCGCGGCGGGATGATGGGATTCTCGCTCTATCCCCATCACCTGAAGGGCGGCAGCGCGTGCACGCTCGACAGTTTCTGCGGCGCGATGATGGACGCGGCCGCGCAATACGGCGTGCGTCATTTCGGCATCGGCAGCGATCTGTGTCAGGATCAGCCCGACAGTGTCGTGGAATGGATGCGCGTCGGGCGCTGGACCAAACAGATCGATTATGGCGAAGGCTCCAAGGACAACGCGGGATTCCCGCCGCAGCCGCCTTGGTTTCGCAGCAATGCCGATTTCCCGAAGCTGGAAGAGGGGCTGCGCGCCGTGGGGTTCGACGCCGACAGCGTCGCGGCACTGATCGGGGGCAATTGGCTCGACTTCTTTGACAAGAACTTCGGTCCGCAATGAAACAGCCCGCGCCCCAGACCGTCACGATGCGCGACCCGCAGGAGGTGATGCGACTGGCGCGCATGGGATCGATGCATCAGTCGCGGCTGTCGTTCATGCGGGTGCTCTTGCGCCGGATGAAGGGGGAGGGCTGGCAGTTCTTCCGGCCGGAATGGTCGGTCGACGCCCGCGGCGAGGGTCATGCTGTCTATACCGCGCGCACGGGCGCGGCGCGCGACGCGCGGGCCTATTCGCTGGTCGCCTTCGCCCATGATCTGCCCGCCGACCAGCGCAGCGACCGGGTCATCGCGACCGCGTGGGACGCGACCTTCGTGCTCTTCGACGGCGTGCCTACGGCAGCCGAGATCGAGGTGTTGCGGGCCAATGTGCCGAAGCAGGAAGCGGGGCGCGTTTCGCAAAAGGTGCTGACGCTCAGCCGCGCCAACCGCTCGGTCCGGATGTGGGACGACGTGGTGGCCGCCTTGGCGCGGGGCGAACAGCCCGACGCCGCCAAGATCGATGACGTGGGCTACCTGATGCGCACGACGGCGGTCTACGGATCGGCCAAGTTCGGCGCCGCGGACCGCGCGGTGATCGCGGCACGGCCCGAGCTTGCCGCGCCCTTTCAGGCGGAGATGCTGACCGTCTACCTGATCCGGACCTTCGTGATGGATCTGGTGGGTCACATGGCGCGGGCGCAAAACCCCGAGGCCGCCAAGCTGGACCCGGCGCTGAAACGCCGCTTCGGGATCGGCAATTCCACCGGCCTCGGCATGGCGCCGTTCCTCGTCAACCACCCCCGGCTGATCCACCGCTGGATGGCCGCGCGCGAATGGGCGCTGGCCGAGGTGCGCGGGTTGAGCCACGCAAATGCCGAGGAGGTCGAGGTCTTCCGCAGCTTCACCGCGCGGGCGCGGCGCAACGCCGAGGAATGGCACTCTGCCCACCCGTTGCAGCAGGCGAAACTGGCCCAGTTGCGCGCCGACATGGCCGCGTTGACGGCGCAGGTCGCGGCGCATGATTTCGACGCCGCGCAGCCGTGGGACAGGCTTTGGCGCTGGGGCGAGGCGCATCTGGGTCTGGAGGGGCAGGAGCAATTGGCCTCGCTGCTGCTGGAGCCCTACGGTCCGCTGATCGATCACGCTGCGGACACGATGTCCGTGGACGAAACGCCGGCGCGGATCGACGGCCAGATGGAGATTGCCGACGTGCGCGCGCTGATCGAGCGCATTCATCCCAAGGCGCTTGCCACCGATTGGGACGCGCCCGAGGCCTGCGCGCGGGTCTGGTATACCTCGGCCGAGAAGCTGGAGCCGCGCTTGGGCGAGCGGGCGGAAGAAGACCTCGACGCCTATGCGAATGCGCTCTGCCCGGCCCATGATGCGGCGAAGCTCTACGCGGCGCTGGAAGGGCAGTCGGGGCCGGTCGCGCGCTTTCTGCTGCGCGCGCCCGAGCATCGCCACACGCTGCGGCGGCTGCAGATGGCGGCCACCCATCCCTATGCCGAGATCCGCGATAACACGACCCACGCGGAGATGGCGCCGATCGATCTTCTGCGCGCGAAGCTGAGCTTTTTCGGCGCGACACGCTTTGATCCGCGGTCCGATCGCTGGCTGCGGATCACCATGTTTCAGCACGCGCCCTATCCCGACGAGCTGGCTCATGGCGACCCCGATGGATGGAGCTATCCGCCGCTGGAAGGCGCGCCCGGATGACGCTCGACCTGTCGCTGGGGGAGCTTCAGGCGCTCTGCACGAAGGCCGCGCGCGGGGCGGGGCGGGCCGTGGGCGTCGCCGAGGACGCGGGCCACGCGGTGCGCTGGTTGTGTGCGCGAGAGCTCGATGGGGCGGGGGCGCTGGTGGCGCTGTTGCAGGCTACGGACGGCCGCACAGCGACAGAACTGGCGCCGGATCCTGAGACGCTTGCGGCCCCCCGCGATGCGCTGTGTCCTCTGGCCCTCGGCGCTTACCTTTCGGACGCTGATCTGACCCCCGATGGGCCTGTCGGGCCGGTCCATGCGCCCTTGCTGTTGCGGCCGTTCCTCGTGGCGATGGGCCGGGATCTGGCGCCGCTGGAGGCCTCGTCGAAGCCCCATGGGCCACAGATGGTGCGGCTGATGGCCTGCGCCATCGCGTCCGATGCCCGCGCCACCCGCGCGCATCCCGATGCCGACAGCCTCGACGCGCTCCACGTCTTTGCCGCGCGCACCTATGCGCCCGCGACCGAGGCCAGCCGGGCCGGTGCGGGATCGGGCCTCTCGGACAACGATTGACCCACGGCGCGGCGCTGGCCTGCGGGTTTCCACCACTGGCGGAGCGGACCAAACTCCTTCACCTTCCGGCGGAGTGTGCTACCAATTCAATGACGTAGCTTGAGGATGCCGATGGCCAAGAAACCCATCCTGACCGAGGAATTCAGCGCCGACGCCCTGTCGCCCGCAGTGCCCCATGTCACGCCGCCGGGGGCCACGCGGCCGGTCGCAGAACCCTCGGCCGAGGCGGAGACCGACCGGGGCGGGCGTGACGCGGCGGGCCATGCGCGGCCCAAGACGCGCATCCTCGGCTACACGCGCCCGACCGAGACGGATGCCACGCCGGCCCCCGCGGCCACCGAGACGCCGCCGGTCGGTTGGCTTGTGGTGACGGGGGGGGCGGGCCGCGGCGCCACACGGCCGCTGCGCGCCGGGATGAATGCCATCGGGCGCGGGGATGAGACCCATGTGCAGCTCGATTTCGGCGACACGGCGATCAGCCGCGCGGCCCATGCCTACGTGACCTATGACGCCGAGGCGCGGCGGTTTTTCCTCAGCCACGCAGGCAAGACCAACATCGTCCGGCTCAACGATGCGCCGGTGTTGGAGAGCGTGCCGCTGGACCATGGCGACAGCTTGCGCGTCGGAGAGACCTGCCTGCGGTTCGTCGCGCTCTGCGGGCCGGACTTCGATTGGGCCGAGGCATGAGCCCGACCGGCTACGATGTTGCCACGGCCCTCTGGCAGGGCGCGCGCCCCTATCAGGAGGATACCCTGCTGGCCGATTTTCACGGCGGCATGGACCGGGGCTTCGCGGTGCTGGCCGATGGGATGGGCGGCCATGCGGCGGGGGACCTCGCCTCGCGGCTGGCGGTGATCGACGCGGCCAGCCACCTGAAATTCCTGATCCACGACGGCCCGGCGCTGGAGAAAACGCTCCACGCCGAGCTGACCTCGGCCATCGAGACGGCGAACGAGGTGCTGCGCGACCGGGCGGCGGATGATCCGCGCCTCAAAGGCATGGGAACGACCTTCCTTGCCACGGTAATCTTCGAGGATCGGCTCTATTGGGCCTCGGTCGGGGACAGCCCGCTCTACCTCTGGCGCGAGAACGGGTTGCGCCGCCTGAATGCGGACCATTCGATGGCGCCGGTGATCGACCAGATGGCCCGAGCCGGAGAGATCACCGAGGCCGAGGCGACAGCCCACCCCGACCGAAACGCGCTGACCTCGGTGTTGATGGGACGCCCCTTGAAGGCGATGGACGTGCCGGAAACCGCAACGGTGCTCGACCCCGGTGATGTGCTGGTGCAGGCCTCGGACGGGGTGCAATTCCTTGACGACAAAAAGATTTCCGCGATCATTGGCAAGGCGGTCGCGGCGGGCGAGAGCAGCGCCGGGATCGCGCGCGCCCTGATCGCGGCCTTGCAGGAGCGCGACGACCCGACCCAGGACAACACCGCGATCATGGTGCTGCAACTGACGCACGCGGCGGGGGCTGGCGGCGGCGCTCACGCGGGCGCGGCGGCAAGCGGTGTCGTGGCGTCGGAGCGCGCCGTCGGGACGGCGGCGGCAACAACGCCCCGCGCGGCGACGCCCACCGACATCCCCCGGCCTGCGGGCGCGCGGCGGTGGCCGGTGCCGGTCGCGCTGTTGAGCGGGGCGGCTGCCATGGCCGCCGTGGCGTTCGTAGCACCTGGGGTGTTCACGCCACAGGATCCCGCGCGCGCGCCCGAGACGTTGGAGATCGCCGCGGCACCTGAGCCTGCGCCAGAACCCGAGCCATCGCCCGAGGCTGCACCCGCACCTGTGCCCGCGCCGCCCGCCGCCAGCCTGGCGCCGGGCACGGCTTCGTCTGGTGGCGAGGGGAGCGCGGGAAGTGTCGGAACCGGTACCTTCAGCGCCGTCGAGGCCCTGACCGCCGCGCCTGCGCCCGTCTTCGACGATAGTGCCACTGCTCCGACCACGGCGGTGCCGACGGCGCGACCCGCGCCGCCCTCGGCGCCCGTGGCGGAGGTGGCTGACGCCGTGGCCGCGCCTGTTGCCGTACTCCCGGTGAAATTCGCGGCGCGCGCGGGCAGCCCCTCGCTGGTGCCGCAAACCGATGCGCCGGCCGTGGCCCCGCTGCGCGAGGGTATCAGCGCGCCGGTCGCGCCGCTTGTCCCCGAGGCTCAGCCGATCTCGGAGCGGGAGCAGCGCTTGCCAAGTGCCTCGGACGCTTCCCGCCGGTCGGGGGGCTGAGATGCAGGACAGCGTTGAAATCTCGATACATTTTGCCGCCACCATGGCGACGGTCGTGGCCCCGCAAAGCCTGCGCCTGCCGGTCGAACTGGGCCGGGCCGGGCCCGACAACACCGGCCGTCTGAGCGCCGGGGACGGCCAGATCGTGAGTTTTGGCGATGGGTTCGGCACGCTGTCGCGGCAACATATGACGATTGCGCAGGACGCCGACGGGGTCGTCGTGGTGACGGATCACTCCTCCAACGGCGTGTCGCAGATCGGGCCGGGCGGCAGCGCGCCGGTCGCCATGGGGCGCGGCGGCACCGTGCGGATGGCGCCGGGCGCGTTGCGGGCGTTCGATACGGTCGGCCTGCGCATCACCGTCAGCGCGCCTCGGGTCGCGCAGGTGGAGACGATCGGCCAGCCGCTCCACCTCGTTTACGACAGCGCCTCGACCGGGCGGCTGAAGGCGCTGGACCTCGACGGGGTCTCGATTTCGCTGGTGGCAGAGGGGGCGGAGGTTCTGATGCGCCGCCGTCCGGGCGGGGCGCGGCAGGCGCTGGCCGAGAGCCGGGATGAGGGGGCGATGTGCCTCGTGATGGTCGGCCCCGACGGGCGCGGCGGGATCGAGGCCATCTGCGGCGTCACCGGCGAGGTCACCCACAATCGGCGCGCGCTGGATGCCGACGAAACGGTGCCGATGGACCACCTCGACACGGTCGAGATCCGCGGCCAGATGTTGCGGATCATGTCGGCGGAAGACGGCAAGGGGCTGAGCTGCGCCAACCCCGCCTGCCGCCAGCTCAACCCCTATCTGCCGGGCGAGAATTGCCGCTACTGCGGGCAGCGTCTGGGCGATGGGGTCTCCTACTGGGTGCACTCCTAAGGTGTTGGGATGATTGAATATCCCGTCCGGTTCCGGGTGCGCCAGATCGGCATCGACGGCAACACGATCGGCCCTTCACGGATCTTGCTGTGCGAAGAGCCGGGCAGCTTCCTGATCGGCAAGACCGAGGCCGCCGATGTGCCGCTTTCGGGCGATGCCGTATCGCGGCGCCACCTGTCGCTGGTGTTGGAGACCGAGCGCGTCGCGGTGCGCGATGAGGGCTCCACCAACGGCACCTTCGTGAATGGCACCCGCATCGACGAAGTGACGCTCTCAGTCGGCGATCAGGTCTCGCTGCCGGGCTGGCTGCTGGAGCTTCTCGGCCCGGCGGAAAGCAAGGCGCGTGTGGCGGATGTGGGCGGCGTGGCGGTGGATGCGAGCCTCGTCAGCCGCCTGGTGATCACCGATGACGACGCGCCCCCGGTCTCGCGCCGACGCTTCCCCGATGCGGAATTCGGCGCGCGCGATAGCGTCGACGTGGTGGCCCTGCGCGCTTCCGGCAACCCGGTGGAAGAGGCGCGGTTCTGCGCCGTGGGGGGCGGTCTGGGCAGCTTCGCCTGGGTCGATCACCTGCGCTGCTACGGCGTGTCGGCCACCGACATCACGGTGATCGGCACCGAGAAGACCTGCTATCAGACCTACAAAAGATACTGCAAGAACAGCCAGATACCCGATCACGAACGGCTGCGCTCCAACTCGCAAAGCCGCCCCGACAACATGTGGGGCTTCCCCGGATACGCGCTGCGCGAGGCGGCGCGGGGCACCGGCTTCGCGGGCCTCCTGCAAGTGTTGGCAGAGCCCACCCTGGCACAATCCTACACGCCGCGGGCGGGCGATGTGTTCGACAGCCTCGATGCAGAGGCCGCGCGGATTGGATGGGCGGAGATGTTGGTCAAGGCGCAGGTGCTCGGCCTGCGCAAAACCACGGACGGGCGCTACGCCGTGGCCTACAAGCTTTGGGGCGGGGAGGCGATCGGCGCGGCGCGCAACCGCTACCTCGTGGCAGATGTCGTGCATCTAGCGACAGGCTACCCCGCCACGCGATTTGTCGATGATTTCCAGACGTTTATCAGCAACCACCCCGAGGCGCGGGCGCAGGTGGCCAATGCCTATGAGCCCCACGACCAGATGTATCTGGAGGCCGAGAAGCGCGACGGCCCGGTGCAGGTCGTGGTGCGCGGGCGGGGGATCGTGGCCTCTCGGATCATTCAGCGGCTACACGAGGCGCGGGCGAAAAATCCGGCGCTTCGCATCGTCCATTCCATGCGCGGCGCGCTGGGCCCGCGCGACGGGGCGCAGTTCGGGCAGGCGCGCCGGATGGTGCGCAATGACGTGCAGATCCAGCCCTTCAACTGGCCGAAATCCTGCTGGGGCGGCGACCTGCGCGCGCTCTACGAGGCGGCCGACACCCCCACGCGCGGCGCGCTTCTGGCGCAACTGGGCGGCACGACAACGGCCGAGCGCCGCGACTGGATGGAGATCGTGGAGCGCGGCAGCGAGGAGGGCTGGTACCGCCCGGTTTTCGGCGCGATCGAGCGCCTGTCGCCGCTGCCGCCCGACGGCGCGCAACCCGCCGGCGTGCGCGTCGAGATCGCCACACCGGAGGGCAACGTTGCGCAGATCAACGCCGATTATCTTATTGATTGCACGGGGTTGATCGCGGACATCAGCCGCGCGCCGCTGCTTGCGGACCTGCTTGAAACCTACGACCTCCCCCGCAATCACGCCTACAGCGCCGAGGGGGAGGGGCCGTTGCAGGCGACGGGTCTGGCCTGCTCGGACGACTTCGAGATCGAGCGCCTGCGCAATGATGCCGGGCGGGTCTACGCCGCGGGCACGATCACGAGTGGCGGGCCGTATCTGGCGGTCGACAGCTTCCTCGGGTTGCAATACGCCGCCCTGCGCGCGGTCGATCACCTGGCAGTAGAGCGTCACCACAAGGTGCGCCCCCTCGGCCCGCTGCGCTCGACGCTCGGCTGGACGAAATGGATGATCGGAGCGCGCCCATGATCCCGACCCTCTCAGGCCGCCTGCAAACACGCATATTCCTGTTTCTCGTCATAGGTTTACCCATCACGATCCTGTTCGGCATGGCGCAGGCCGGCTGGCGGTGGGACTGGTCGGTGGTGCAAATCTACCTCTGGTTTCTCTGCGCCGTGGTCGGCATGGGCCTGCTGTTCGACCCGCTCTATATCTTCGCGCAATCTTTGCGGTGGGAGAGGGACTGGCCCTTCGCGTTTCAGGCCTTCTTCTCGTGGGTGGAATTTGGCGTGGTCTACTTCCTCGCGCGCGCGGGCCTCGTGCCGTTCCTGCCGGAGACCGCGTTCCAGAGCCTCGGCACCCCGGCGCTGCATTTCGCGCTGGTTTTCGTGCCCTCCTTCCTTGTGCTCCTCGGCCCGATGCAAGTCCTCTTCCTCCGCTGGCGCTTCAAGGGCGGCCAGTTCGGCAAGCTGTGAAAAGCCCGATGGCCGCCATAACTCGTGTCTGGGTGCCGACCCACCTGGGCCTCCTGCTGCTCGGCTATCTCTGGTTGCTCGGGCAAAGCGCGCTCGATCTCGGCGTGCTGACGGGCCTTTGGTTCTTCTTCCCGGTAGGCGTGATCGGCGCGATCATCGCCAATGCGACGGGAACGGGCGGCGGCGTGGTCTTTGTGCCGATCTTCACCGCGCTGCAGGAGGGCGGCATCGCCTTGCCGCCGGAATTGCTGCGGATCGCCACCTTGAAACCGGAGGAATCGGTGGCCGTCTCCTTCGCGATCCAGTGCTTTGGCATGTCCGTCGGCGCGCTGGCTTGGGCGCGCGCTATCTTCGTGAAAGAGGCGCTGGCCTGGGATGAGAGGGTCTCGGGGCAAACGTTAATGGCGTTAACCTTTGCGCCGCTGGCAACCGGCGTGCCGGCGCTTTTGCTGACGCAAACCTACGTGGAGATCGCCGGCGCGACGCTGCTGATCTGGTTCAAACTCTTCTCCCTCAGCCTCGGCATCACGCTGCTGATCTTTGCCTGGGCGCAACGGCGGCAAGCAGCGCGGGAGCGCAAACTTTGGGTCTCGCCGAGGGAGCTTTGGGCCTTGCTCGGGATCGGCGTGATCGGCGGCATGGTGACGGCACTCTTCTCGGTCGGGATCGGAGAGTTCCTTGCCATCTACCTGATCCTGCGCCGTTTTCCGACCAAGGTCGCGATCGCCGTCGCGGTCTGGGTCAGCGTCGTCTGCGTGCTGGTCGGCGTGTGGGATGGCTATTTCGCGGGCCTCGTCCGGCTTGAAATCGTGCTCATCGCAGTGCCGGGGGCGGTGGTGGGCGGCGCGCTGGCCAAGGGGATCGCGCAGCTTCTGGGCGCGCTCTGGCTCAAGACGCTGGCCTCGCTCTGGATCATCGGCTCCAGTCTCTACCTGCTGCTTGGTTAATCAGTTCTCGACGTTCCCGGCGAGGGTGATCCGCGCGTCGCATTCGACCCCTTCCGGTGTCGCGAGCCAGACGTCCAGCGCGCGGGTCGTGCGGCCGCTGTCCGAGAGCCTGAGGGGCGCACCCGGCGGCGCGAAACGCCAGTCGTCGCCGAAGCGCGCGATGATCGTCGGCGCGCAACTGGCCTCGACAGAGACAGCGGCGGCGTAGTCACGGCCGGTGCCGAGGATGTCGATCGCCACATCGGGCGCGCGGCTGACGTAGACACCCAGTGGACGGCGGGAGAGCGCACGTCGCAAGGCCGGGTCCTGCACATCCAGACAGTCGGTCAGGCTGATCGAGCCGCCCGCTGCGACCGAGAAATTGCGCCGTCTTTCCAGGGCGTTGGGCAAAATCGGGATGCCCTCCATCGCGCGGTCGATCTCGGTGCAGCCGCTCAGGTCGGACCCGTACTCAGCCGCCCCCATGCGCCAGATCTGCGCCTCCGCCCCGGCGTCGCGACCGGTGGCGAGGTAGCTGTTGTCGAAGCTGAAATAGCCCTGCGCCGCATCGCCGAAGTTCTGAATTTCCAACCCTGTGGCGACGTCCAGAAGCCGCGCGTCGCGGGTCTCGGTCGCGCCGATGAAGATCATCTGGCCGTCGGCGGAAAGCGAAAGCGTGGCGTCGCGCGTGTCGGCATCGATCGGTCCGGTGCCGCGGAGCGTTCCGGACAGCAGGTCGATCACCTCCCACCGCTCGGTGCCTGCGCGCAGGAAATTGAGGCGATCTCCGGAGAGGCGGTAGGTTGCGTAAGTCGTCTGGGCGGCCAGCGTCTCGGTCAGGTTTTGGGCGATGAGATTGTCGTAAATCCTCACGTCGCCGTTACCGTGGAGGACCAGGAACCCCTGATCCTCGCCGATTGGCGCAAGGGCCGCGACCGCGCCGATCTGGTTGGGCGCGGTCTGCAGAAGCGTCCCATCCGGCGCGAAGACGCGGATGTCAGAAGGGGTCAGGACGTTGATTTCATTCCGGGTTTCCGAGAAGGCGACGCGGATGGAGGTGCCGGCGGGAACCGAGGTGATGACACGCTCGGTGGCGGTTTCATCGGGATCGGCAAGGGCTGCGAGCGAAGTATTAACGACGTTAACGATCCCGTTCTCGCTGGCGCGTGTGTAGACGAAAAACTGCTCGTCGGTGCTGATCGCGCGGTTGGCCGTGGTTACCGTGACCGGCTCGAACCGCAGGATTTCGCGGCGCCTGCGCACGTCATAGAGCCTATTGGGCGCGCCTTCAGGGGTCGTGGCGATCAGGTAGGCACCGCCCGGAGAAAAGCCCAGACGGACGACGCGATCCGGGATGCCGCGCGCCAGATGCGCCTCGTAGGTGCCGGTGCGCCGGTCGTAGAGCGCGATGCCCCCGGTGCTGTCGACCGCGGCGATCCGACGGTTGTCCCACGAGAAGCGCGGCAGCAGGGCGAAGGTCCCGTTTGGGGCGCGCAGCGTGGCTTGCGGCTCCCATCCGCCGCGGGCCTCAAGGGCGGCCTGCTGAGCCGCGCTCAGCGCCGCTTCAGCTTCGGTGAGGGCAGCGGTCAGTGCGTCGTTGCTGGCCTCGAGCTCCGCGAGTTGCCCTTGCAAGTCCCTGTTTTCACGCTCGAGTTCTGCCACGTTCTCGCGCAGAGAATTGACTTCGGCGAGGTTGGGCAGGGGCGCGTTTTCCAACGCCGCGATCTCTTCGCTGAGCCTGAGGCGCGCCGCTTCGGCCGTCTCCAACGCGCCCTCGACCCGGCGCAACTCTGCTTCGACGGCCTCCAGTTCCGCCCCTTGGGCGACCGCCAGATCAAGCTGCGCATCAAGGGTGGCGGCGCGGATCGTGGCAGCGTTGAGCGCGGCTTCGGTGGTCGACAGATCGGCCTCCGCGCGGGCCAGAAGGGCCGCCGTGGTGCGCGCTTCCACGAGGCGCGAGGTGGCTTCCGCAAGGCTCGCCTCCAGCGCGTTGACGCGGGCGCGGGTGGTTTCGCCCTCGGCCTCGAGGGTCTCGATCTCATTGGTTAACGCGCCGGTCTCCGTCTCGGCCTCAGTCAGGCGCGTCTGCGCCTCGGCCGCCTGCGCCTCGGCGGTTTCGGCCCGTGACAGCGCCGCTTCTCGTTGCGCCTGCGTAGAGAGCAATTCCTCGGCAAGCGCATCCTGTGCAGTGAGTTCTGCCTGCAAGTCGGCGATCTGGCGGGCGGCGGCGTCCCGGGCCTCTCGCGCGGCGTCGAGTTCGGCCAGGGTCGCCGTCATGTCACCGCTGGCGGCTTCCAGTCGGGCCAATTCGGACTGCGCGCTGGCGAGAGTTTCCTCCAGTGCAATCAAATTGTTAGCCGCTGTTTCTCGCGCCGTGGTCGCATCGGCCAAGGCCGTCGAGAGCCCCGCCATTTCCGCCTGCATCTCCTCCATGCCGGGGGTGAGCCACGGAGGCTGCACGGCCCAGATGCCTGCGCCGACCAGAGCCGCCAGAAGTGCGCCGAGGGCCACGCCTTTGGCCAACCCCGCGCCACGTGCGGCGGGAGCGTCGGCGCTTTCCGGGCTGATCGGTGCATCGGTTAACGCGGTTAACCAAGCTGCGGCATTGGCGGGGCGATCCTCCGGCACCATGCGCAGGGCGCGATCGATGAGATGGAGCAGGCGGGGATCATGGTCGGGGAAGCGCCCGGCGATGGGTTGATAGGGGTCGGGCTGGCCCGTCGCCATGGCGCTGGCGCGTTCGTCGGCGGCCACCGGAGCCGCGCCGGAGATCAGGTGATGCAGCGTCGCGGCGAGGGCGTAGAGATCGGAATGCGGCCCCTGTTTGGCGCCCGAGACATAGAATTCGTGGGGCGAATAGCCATCGGTCACCACCCGGAACGTGCCGGCCATGCGCGAGCGGGCCTGGGTCTCGGCGCGCGCGGCGCCGAAGTCGATCAGCTTCGGTTTGCCGAAGGTATCGATCCGGATGTTCTGGGGTTTGATATCGCGGTGCAGCACGCCCTGCGCGTGCACATAATCGAGCGCGCCCAGAAGCTCTCGCGCTAGCGACAGCACGCGCTCGGGGGGCAGGGGGGCGTCCTCGATCTCTTCGTTCAGGTCCCGGCCGTGGATGAAATCCATCGCCATGTAGGCGGTGCCGTTTTCCTCGAACAGGCTTTGCACGTGGACGACATTGGGATGGCGCAGCCCCGCTAACATATTGGCTTCGCGCAGAAATTGGGCGCGTGCCGTTTCGAAGTGTTCCGAGGTTCCCGCCGACGTGGCGCTGACGGTGTGAGACATCGCCGCGCGTTGGGCGAGGCCGAGGGGGAAGCATTCCTTCACCGCCACGTCGCGGCCCAGGGTGTCGCGGGCGAGGTAGGTGATGCCGAAACCGCCCGAGGCGATCAGGCGCACGATCTCGTATTGGCCCTCCAACAGCGTCCAGCCCGCGGGAAGCTCTCCGGCGGGCAGCAGGTGGGTGACGGCATCGGGACCGCGCGGGGTGGAAGGCGTCTCGGCCATGGAGGTATCCTCGCGCCGGGGGGCGGGCCTGTCTACGGGTCATTCGCACCGCCCGCTCGGAAGCCTTGCATTCTTGGCGCGGCTGCAACAAATGAACGGGATGTCTTTGAGTTTCGCACAAAAAGTGGCTGCCGGTCTGGCGGTCTGGACCCGTCGCTACGACGGCAAGATCGACAGTCCCCGCGGGCGCTGGCAAGGGCAATTCTATGCCGATACGGTCGATCACGGTCTGCTGCGGAAACGCTGGACGAACGAAGGGCAGATCGCCGAGGGGCTGTACCGGTCCAACCATCCCAACGCCGCGACGCTGGCGGCATGGAAGGCGCGGGGCATCGTCGAGGTGATCAGCCTGCGCCGGGCGCGCGGTGCGGTCCATGAGTTCGAGGCCGAGGCCTGCGCGGCGCTTGGTCTGAAGCTGCGCAACACCGCGCTCGCCTCGCGCGCGGCGCCGAAGGTGCAGGCGCTGTTAACCCTTCTCGACATTTTCGACACGATCGAACTGCCGGCGTTGATCCATTGCAAGTCGGGCGCCGACCGGACCGGGTTGGCGGCGGCGATGTGGGCGATCCATGTGGAGGGTAAATCGGTCGCCGAGGCCAAGCGCGCGCTTGGTTTGCGGCACCTGCATTTCCGGGCCTCCAAGACCGGCGTTCTGGACCGGTTTCTGGAAGCTTACGAGGCCCGTCAGGCCGAGGGAGAGATCAGCCTGCGCGCGTGGATCGAGACGGAGTACGATCCGGCAAGTCTCTGATAACGCGGCTGATTGATGGGCTCAGGACCTGTCAGGGCTGTCTCAATTCAGCCATGTCTCCACTTCCAGGTCGGCCATGCAGCTCGATCCGTCAGTGGTCCCGATCCAGATGTCGATCCGTCCTTCGATCGCCTCGGGGCCCGAGAGGTTCAGCATCGGCAGGATGCCCCCGTTGCTGTTGTCGTCGAAATGCCAGACCCGATCGTTGGTGGCCACCAGAAGCGTCGTGTCGCATACCGAGACGACCTGCATTTCCACCCGTCGGAACTGCGCCATCTCGGTGAGATAGAGGGTGAAGGCGGGGCTCGCGTTAACCACGCCCGTGACGTTGAAGGGCATGTCCGTGCAGGCGGTGAGGTCGAGGGTGCCGCCGGCCTCGGCCTGCAAGACCTGCGGGCTGTAGATGTCGGTGCCGGTGAAGCGGAACTCCTCGCCGGGGCTGGCCCAGGACGGACAGACGCCGGCCGCGCCGGTGGCAGGGCCGGGGTTGGGCAGGGTGGCGTTGGCGGCCATCAGGTCGATGGTGGCGCGCGCGGCGCGAAGCTCGCGCGCGAGGCGGCCGGCTTCCTCTTCCGCTTCGGCGAGGTTCTCGGCCATGCGTTGCAGATCCGACTGCGCGCGGGTGGCGGCGCGCTCGGCCACCTCCTGCGCGGCCAAGGCGGCATCGCGGTCGGCGATCAAGGTGCTGTTGTCGGGGTTCTCGGTGCCGAGGCTTTCGATCTGATCCTCCAGCGCAGTAATCTCCGCGCCGAGGCTTTCGAGCTCGGCCAAGGCCGCGTCGCGGGCGGCTTCGGCTTCCGCGCGGGCCGCTTGTGCCTCTTCGAGATCGGCGGGCGCAATGGCCGAGGTTTGCGCGGCCTCCAACGCCTGCTGCAGATCGCTTAGCTCCGTGGCGAGGCTGCGCTGCGCTTCGAGCGCTGTTTCCTGCTCGGCCTCGGCTGTCGCCAACTGGCTGCGCAGGGTGGTGATTTCGGCGGTGTCACCCTCGCTGGCGGCGCGCAACTGCGCGCGCAGATCGCTCACCGTTCGGGCTAGCTCTTCGGCCCGCTGCTCGGCCAGATCGCGGGCGTCCGATGCGGCGGCGACATCGCTCTGCAAGACGCGCGCGCTCTCGGAGGCGGTGTCGAGATCGGCCTCCAGCCCCACCACTGCCGCTTCGGCTGCCGCTAATTGGCCGCGCAGATCGGCGTCCCTTTCGGGCGGATCACCCAGGGCGAAGATCGCGGCCACGACGAGCGCGAAGGAGGTGATGCCGGCCACGGCGACGCCCTTCCAGAAGCCGCCGGACGGCGCGGGAGGGGCGGCCGGGACCGGCGCGTCGGACACGGGTGGCGCGGCCGTCTCGGGGATCGCGGCGAGCCATGCGGCGGCATCGACAGGGCGCGCGCGCAGGGGGCGGGCCAGCGCGCGGTCGAGCAGGGCGAGCAGGCGCGGGTCATGGGCCGGGAAGCGCCCGGCGAGCGGCAGATAGGGATCATCCTCGCCGTTGGAGACCTTCTGCGCGCGTACGTCGGCGGCGGCCGGCGCCACCCCGGCGATGCAGTGATAGAGCGTCGCGGCCAGTGAATAGAGGTCGGAGGCCGGGCCCTGCTCGGTCCCCGGGATGTAGAATTCATTGGGCGAATAGCCGTCCGAGACGACACGAAACGTGCCCGCCGCGCGCGACTGCGCCTTGGTTTCGTGCCGCGCCGCGCCGAAATCGATGATCACCGGGGTGTCCAGCGGATCGAGGCGGATGTTGGCGGGTTTTATATCGCGGTGCAGGAGCCGCTCCTTGCCGCGTTCGGGGGCGTCGCGGTGCAGGTAATCCAGCGCGCCCAGAAGGGCGCGGGTCAGCTCCATGACATAGGCGGGCGTCAGCAGCTCGGGCTCATGGGCGATGACATGCTGCAGGTCGCGGCCTTCGATGAAATCCATCGCCATGTAGGCGGTGCCGTTTTCCTCGAACAGGGTCTGGACGTGGACGATGTTGGGATGGCGCAGGGTGGCAAGGGTGCGGGCCTCGCGAAGGAACAGGGTGCGCGCGGTCTCGAACGGCTCGGCGGTGGAGGCGCTGGCGGCGGAAACGGTGAAATCGCCCGCGCGGAGCGCCAGTCCGGCGGGGAAGCATTCCTTGATGGCGACCTTGCGATCGAGGTTGTCGCGGGCCTCGTAGGTGATGCCGAAGCCGCCCGCCGCGATCCGCCCGGTGACGCGGTACATGCCCGATGAGAGCGTCGCGCCCACCGGCAGCTCTCCAGCCGGGCCGTCAGGCAGGATCCTTGTCTTGGCGGGATCGGGGTCTGGGGCGTCGGACATTGAAAAAGCGGGCCTTTTCGGGCGGGGTAGGGTGGGGCAGGGCCGGTGACAGCCTCTCCCCCGAATGTGGCGATTCCACGCTTATTTTGTAAACCGCCGGCTTACCTTACGCAAATCTACGCGTGCGCCCCGCCGCGAGGCGTCCTCCCCCTTGCGTATTGAGGTCTCCACCCATAGAAGGAGCGCGATTTTCAAGACGAATATGCCTGCGCGTGAGCTGCGCGCGCGCGTGCTGCAAAGAGGAACTCCCATGCAAATCACCGAGACCCTGGCCGAGGGCCTGAAGCGCGAATACACGATCACCGTTCCGGCGTCGGATCTGGAAAACCGCGTGAACACCAAGCTGGAAGAAGCGCGCCCCGAGGTCGAGATGAAGGGCTTCCGCAAGGGCAAGGTGCCCATGGCGCTGCTCAAGAAGCAGTTCGGCCCCCGGATCATGGGCGAAGCGATGCAGGAATCCGTTGATGAGGCCATGCAGGGCCACCTCGACGAGAGCGGCGATCGCCCCGCGATGCAGCCCGAGGTCAAGATGACCAACGAGGACTGGAAAGAGGGCGACGATATCGTTGTCTCCATGTCCTACGAGAAGCTCCCCGAGATCCCCGACGTGGACTACAAGGCGCTCAAGCTCGAGAAACTGGTCGTCACCCCCTCCGAGGAGGAAGTGAAGGAAGCGCTCGATAACCTCGCCGAGAACGCCGAGAACTTCGAGACCAAGAAGGGCAAGGCCGCCGATGGCGACCAGGTCGTCTTCGATTTCGTCGGCTCCGTCGACGGTGAGGAATTTGAAGGCGGCGCCGCCGAGGATTTCCCGCTGAAGCTCGGCTCCGGCCAGTTCATCCCCGGCTTCGAAGAGCAGCTGGTCGGCGTGAAGGCTGGCGAAGAGAAGAACGTGGAAGTGACATTCCCCGAGGAATACCAGGCCGAGCACCTGGCCGGTAAGGCCGCCGTTTTCGCCTGCACCATCAAGGAAGTGAAAAAGCCCGTCCCCGCCGAGGTGGATGACGAGCTGGCCAAGAAATTCGGCGCCGAGGACCTCGACGCGCTGAAAGGCCAGATCACCGAGCGTCTGGGTGCCGAGTACAAGGGTGCCGCACGCGCCGTGATGAAGCGCTCGCTTCTGGACCAGCTGGACGAGGTTGTTTCCTTCGACCTGCCGCCCTCGCTGGTGGAGGCCGAGGCCAAGCAGATCGCGCATCAGCTGTGGCACGAGGACAACCCCGAGGTGGAAGGCCACGACCACCCCGAGATCGAGACCACCGAAGAGCACACCAAGCTGGCCGAGCGCCGCGTGAAGCTTGGCCTCCTGCTTGCCGAACTGGGCCAGAAGAACGACGTCACCGTTTCCGACGCCGAGATGACCCAGGCGATCATGAACCAGGCACGTCAGTACCCCGGTCAGGAGCGCGCCTTCTTCGAGTTCATCCAGCAGAACCAGGCCGCGCAGCAACAGGTCCGCGCACCGCTGTTCGAGGACAAGGTTGTCGACTTCATCGCCGAGATGGCCGACGTGAGCGAGAAAGAAGTCTCCAAGGACGAGCTGAAAGAAGCTGTCGACGCGCTCGACGAAGAGTAATCTTCCGCCCATCCGGGCCAAGACTGAAACAGGGGCGTCCTTCGCGGGGCGCCCTTTTTTCATGGGCGATGGTCCGCGTTGTTATTCGATAACGAGAGCCCGCTTTTGAGTATCAGGCGAGGGCAGGGTCATAGTCATCCCATCGCCGCATCCCGGCATTTTCTGACTGCTTTTTTATACCGTTAACCTTTCTTTCGTTCTTTCAACCCGTCCCCATTTTTACTTCAAAGGCTTAAACCAATGTTAAAATTTCCCATCGCCCTGGCGATCGGCCTGACGGTGGCAAGCAATGCCGCCAGCGCCGATGTGATCGTCATACAAGGCGCCCCTTCCGATGGCCCCGCCATCCTGTCCCATGGCCTCCATGGCCCGTTTCCGGGCGACCTCGGCCCCGACCACGACATTTTCGACATGCCCGCGTTCCATCGCCTGGCCGAGATGTGCGAGACCCTCGGGCTCGACTGCGACGCAGAGCACGCCACGGCAGAGGGGGGTATCCTCCCGGAATGGACCCCGCGCCATATCGCGGACGCCGAGAAACGCCTCGCCCTGTTGATGCATGACCGCGAGGACCTCGCGGAGGCGCTGGAGGAGCATTTCGACAGCCTTCCGGTGCCGCGTCCCGCCAACCCGCTGCCCTTCACGCTCTTCGGGTGGAACACGCTGCCGGGCCGGCCCTATATCGCGCCGCGCGATCTCGACGATCTTCTGGCGCCGCTGCCGCGCCCCTCGGTGCCGCATATCACGCTGCCCCGTCCGGTCGTGCCGCACCCCGTGCTGCCGCGCTCTGTTCTGCCCGCCCCGGTGACGCCGCGCGCCCATGACCTCTCGGGCTTCTACCACCGCCTGAATACGCCCGGCGCGACGCTGCCCCGGGGCATGATGCCCCGCACGCTTCTGCCGCGTCATGGCTTTCCCTGGCGTCCGTTCTGACCCCGCCCCTGTCCTGCGCCGCATATTTGTCGGGGCAGGGCGCTTTCCCCCTCCTTCATTCGAGTAGAAAAATTATGAAACAGACCTTTCCCCTCATGGCCGCTCTCGCCGCCACCCTTCTCGCCGTCCCGGCGACGGCGCAGGACATCAACAGCATCCTCAACCCCGGCAACTTCGCCGCGCGCCTGAACATGGGTGACAGCCCCGCGTTGGTGCGCCTGCCGCGTGACATGTCGGATCTCTTCGAGGGCCGCATCCACGGCGCGGTCATCGCGGACCAGATCGCGGCGCTCGACCCGGCCACCCGCAGCCTCGCGCCGCTGCGCTCCATCGCGCCGGTGCCGCGTGGCACCACGGCCCGCCTCGCGCCGGTGGGCGACGCGCCGACCGTCACTACCCTTGCGCCCGCCACGGACGGCGCGGGGCTGGCCGAGATGATGGCCGATGCCGCCGACGCCGCCCCTGACGGGGCCAACACGCTGGTGATCAACGGCGACACGACCGCCGTGATCGAGGCGAGCCCTGCGGCCGAGCCGCCGCGCCGCAGCCTGTGGCAGCGCCTTTTCGGCGGCTGACCCCACCCATCTCCCTGCCGCCTTCGATTTCACCGGGGGCGGCGTTTCCTTGAAGTCCTTGATCAAAAAACGCTTTGGGCTGCACCAGAGCCCGGCTATCCTGCCTCGCGTATAGAGAAGGTCAGGGTTTCCGCAGTTCTTCGGGGAAATTTATTGCCATACCAATGACCTCATTATGACTAGCTATGGCGGTCTGACATCCCCTCGTCAGACGCCGAACAGGAAGGAAATTACCCGATGCGCCTAATGACAGCGAGCGCGATTGCAATGTTTGCAATGGGCGGAGCCGCGTTGGCCTGCCCCAATTACCAACTCTCCGGCGGCTCCCTGAGCTATGACGCCTCGCAGATCGGCGCGCCGCAAGGCTTCGCGGTTTCCGCAGGCGGCGAGTTTACCCTCGACCAGTGCGGCCTGGGATCCCTGGGCTACGGCCAGTTCCGCGCCGCGCCCGACCTGACGCTGAACCTGACCAGCATGGCGGGCCGCGAGTTGGATGTTTACGCGACCTCGAGCTGTGACCCGGCGATCCTTGTGAACGACGCCAATGGCCAGTGGTACTTCAACGATGACCGCAACGGGCTCCAGCCCGGGCTGACCCTGCCCGCAGGCGCGGCCGATGGCCGGGTCGATGTCTGGCTTGGCACCTTTGCGGGCGGCGGTTGCCCCGCAACGCTGGCCGTCCACGCCTTGCCCGGTGGCGGCGCGCAGCCCGTGCCGGTGCCGGTGCCGCAACCGACGTCGCCGCCGCAACCGGTGCCGGTACCTGTTCCGGTCCCGACCGCCGCTTGCCCGACGTGGGAAGTCCCCGGTCCGGCGCTGTCCTTCGATGCAAGCCAGATCCTCCAGCCACTCAGCTACGTGGCGCAGGCCACCGGCGGCACCGATGTCTCCAACTGTCCCAACGTGGAGGGCCGACGCTACGCGAGCCAGGTGCCGCAGTTCTCGATCACCCTGAGCGGGATGGAGGGCCACAGCCTGCAATTGCTCGCCAACGCCCAGTGCGACTCGACGCTGCTGGTGAATGGCGCGAACACCCAGTGGTTCTATAATGACGACGGTCAGGGCCAGCTTCAGCCGCAGTTGGATATCTCGGATCAGGCGGCGCTGAACGGGCGCATCGACGTCTGGGTCGGCACCTATAACGACACCTCCTGCCCGGGTACCTTCACGCTGCAGGCCATCCCGGTGGCCACCACGCCGCAGCCGGTCCCGGTACCGCAGCCCGTGCCGACACCGCAGCCGGTTCCCGTGCCGGTGCCTGCGCCCACGCCGGCGCCCGTGCCAACGCCTGCACCGACGCCTGCACCGGCACCGACCCCGACCGCAGGATGCCCGAGCCTCGGCTCCGAAGGCATTGTCGTCACCACCGATGGGGCGGCGCTTTACGGGCCGGATCGCTTCACCGTCAGCGCGGGCGGCATCACCGCCCTGTCCACCTGTGCCGACATTCCAGCGTCGGCGGGCGTGGCCTATTCCTCCCCGCATTACACCTTCTACCTCTCGGGGATGGAGACCTATGGGCGGCTGGAGATCGAGGTCGAAAGCGATTGCGACACGACGCTTCTGGTCAATGACGCCCAGGGCAACTGGCACTTCGACGACGACAGCGGCGGCAACCTGCAGCCCGAGATGAACCTGTCGGATACGGCGGCGCTGAACGGTCGGGTCGACCTCTGGGTTGGCACCTTCGGCGAGGGCATCTCGTGCCAGGCGGAAGTCGAGCTGGAGACCTGGAACTTCTGATCGAAGGGCTCGGGCACAGATGATGAGAGGGGCGCGACCTGGCATGGGTCGCGCCCCTTTTTCGTTTCCTATCAGCATCTTGGGGACGTGTTAACGCGCGCGCAGAGGAGGTAAGGAATCCCACACTTCGCAAAAACCGGTTTTGGGGCGATAGTCTTTCCATGGCAACGAGATCCCGCCACCGACCAATTGAACGACCTACCACCTGAACGACCACCCCTTCTAAGAACAAGAATTTGGAGACCCTGATCATGAAAAAGCTATTCGCCGCCGCCTTCGCCCTCATCGCCACCGCCGGTATCGCCGCCGCCTGTCCCGCGTGGCAGAACCAGGGTGTGCAGACGGGCTACACCACCGGCCAGGACCTCTGGACGCCGAACCATTACTCGGTGACTGCCGGCGGCAACCAGTCCCTGCGCAACTGCGGCTGGAACCACTCCGGCCACGTCATCTCGCGCCCTGATTTCGAGTTCACCATCGACGGGCTGGAAGCCTACCGCCGCCTCGAAATCCGCGTGAACGGCAGCTGCGACACAGTCCTGCTGGTCAACGACTCCTCCGGCAACTGGCACTTCAACGACGACGGCTGGGGCAACCTGAACCCGCTGCTGAACGTCCACAACCCGCGCTCCGGCGTCTTCGACATCTGGGTCGGCACCTACGGCACCAACCTGTGTGGCGCGACGCTGCAGATGGAAACCTTCTGATCCACCAGCCAGATCGATCCCACAAGCGGCCCGCCCATTCCGGCGGGCCGTTTTGCGTTGCGGGACTGCGTGTCGCGAGGGCCTATTGCGACTCCGGCGTCAGGCGGATCAGCGCGCCGGGATCGTCGTCGATCAGGATCAGGATCGCGCCCTCTGCGTCGACCGCCACATCCCGCACGCGACCTTCGCCGCTTCTCAGGCGCTCTTCGCCCGTGACCTCTGTCCCGTCGAGTTCCAACCGCACGAGGGATTGGCCCGCCAGCGCCCCCAGAAGGATGTCGCCCTGCCAGTCCGGGAACATCTCTCCCTCGTAAAAGATCAGGTCGGAGGGCGCGATGGAGGGGTCCCAATAGTAGCGCGGCTCGATGAATTCTGGGCCATGGGCCTGCACGCCGTCGCCCACGTCCGAGCCATTGTAGTTCACACCGTAGCTGACGATGGGCCAGCCGTAGTTGCCGCCGGGCTCGAGGATGTTCAACTCGTCACCGCCCGCGGGCCCGTGTTCCAAGAGCCAGAGCGTGTCCGTGCCGGGCTGCAGCGCGAGGCCCTGGATATTGCGATGGCCATAGCTGAGCACGCCGGGCAGGGCGCCTTCCACGGCACCCGTGATGGGCTGGAGATCGGCGTCGAGCCGGATGGTCACGCCATAGGCGGCCTCGGCCGGTTCCTGTGCCAACTGACGGTTTTCCGGCGTGAACCGGTCGCCGGTGGTCACGGTGAGCGTGCCGTCGTCCCCCACCAGCACGCGGCTGCCGAAATGCGCGGGGATCGCGGAGGCCGGGGTCTGACGCCACAGCTCCTCGACCTCCGAAAGCGCCGTGTGATCCGCCGACAGCACGGCGCGGGCGACAGCGGTGGCCGATCCGGCAAGGCCATCGCGCGCGGCATAGGTGAGGAAGAGCGCCCGGCTTTCGGTGAAATCGGGGGCGAGGGCGATATCCAGCAGACCGCCCTGACGCATCGCGCGCACCTCGGGCACGCCGCTGATCTCGGGGCCCATCGTGCCGTCGCGGGTGATGTGGCGCAGCGCCCCTCCGCGCTCGGTCACGAGGTAGCCCGCGTCATCGGGCAGGATCGCAAGGCCCCAGGGATGCGCCAGCGCACCGCTGATGACTTCTTCGGCGAAGCTGACATCCGAGGCAACCTCGGGCGCTTCGGTCTGCGCCTCGAAGGCCGCAACGCTGGCCGGGTAGCTGCCGGTGCCATCATTAACCGGGCTTTGCGCCACGGCGGCGGTGCCGGCGAGAAGCGAGGCAAGAAGGAGCGGAGCGGGTAGGGAGCGGGGCATAGGGGACCTCGGAATTGGAAGCGTTCCCCAAACAAATAGGCCGCCTCCGGTGGGAGACGGCCTAAATTTTCGTGAAGAGCCACGATCGGCGGGATTACTCCTCGTCGGAGGCTTCCTCATCGTCCGCTGCCGGGGCAGGGGCGTCGTCATCGTCTTCGTCGAGACCGGCAGCGCCGATGTCGTCGAAGAGTTCGGAGATCTCGAACTCGGCCTGTGCTTCTTCTTCAGCGGCCAGATCCTGAATGGATTTGCCCGATGCCTGAAGCTCGGCTTCTTCCGGCGAGCGTGCCACGTTCAGCTCGATCTCGACGGTGACTTCGGGGTGCAGGTTCACGTTGACCGTGTGCAGACCGAGGTCCTTGATCGGCGCGGTCAGGGCGACCTGCTTGCGATCGACCGAGAAGCCTTCCGCGGTCGCCACATCGGCGGCGTCACGGGTGGTGACGGAGCCATAGAGCGCACCGGAGTCGGAGGCGGAGCGGATGACGATGAACTGCTGGCCGGCGAGCTTTTCGCCCAGGGCCTCGGCTTCCTTCTTGGTTTCCAGGTTGCGCGCTTCAAGCTGCGCTTTCTGGTCCTCGAAGGCGGCCTTGTTCATCTCGTTGGCGCGAAGCGCCTTTTTCTGCGGCAGCAGGTAGTTGCGCGCGTAGCCCTCTTTGACAGAGACCACCTCGCCCATCTGACCCAGTTTCGCCACACGTTCCAGAAGGATAACGTCCATGATGTGCGCTCCTTATTTGACGGCGTAGGGCAGCAGGGCGAGGAACCGGGCGCGCTTGATCGCCTTGGCGAGCGCACGCTGGTTCTTGGCACCTACAGCGGTGATACGGGACGGCACGATCTTGCCACGCTCGGAGATGTAGCGTTGCAGCAGACGCGTGTCTTTGTAGTCGATCTTCGGCGCGTTCTCGCCCTCGAAGGGGTCGGTCTTGCGGCGGCGGAAGAATGGTTTAGCGGCCATTGGAATATCCTTTCAAACGGTCAGCGGTCGAATCAACGACGCTCGCGACGGGTTTCACGCTCATCGCGCTTTTGCATCTGGACGGAGGGGCCGTCCTCGTGGGCGTCGACCTTGATGGTCAGAACGCGCATCACGTCGTCATGCAGGCGCATCAGGCGCTCCATTTCCTGAATCGCTTCCGACGGGGCGTCGGTGCGCAGGAAGGAATAGTGACCCTTGCGGTTCTTGTTGATCTTGTAGGCCATTGTCTTGACACCCCAATATTCGGTGTCGACGACCTTGCCGCCGTTGTCGGCGAGGACGGTGCCAAAGTGCTCGTTCAGCGCTTCGGCTTGCGTGTTGGACAGGTCCTGACGCGCAATCATCACGTGCTCGTAGAGAGCCATGGGAACTCCAGTTCATCGTTTCGGGCGCGTTTCAAAGGCCGGGCTGTTTGTGTCCTTGCCCCCCGGCCACGAGGGATCACGCCGATCAATATCTCAGCAAGGATGCGCGCGTGTACGCCGCCCCACCGCAGTTGTCCACCCCCGCGAGGGGCCGCCACGGGGCTGCTGCCGGGGCTCGCGAAGGGACGCGGGCCCAAGGGACACAGGGTTTTCCGCTTTCTGCCGTAATTCAGCCACAAGGGGAAAGCACCTTTCGCTTGGGGTAAAACGTTTGTTCTGCGCCGGACTTGAGACAATGCGCAGGAAAAGGGCCCGTGCGGCCCATGTATATCTAGGGGAGTTTCTCCATGACCTATCGGCGATTCATAGAGAGCGATGATGGCGCAGTAACCATCGACTGGCTGACAACGATGGCGGTCATGGTGGGACTTGGCGTAGCGATCTCGGAATCGACCGGCGGCGCGCTGACGGAACACTCCGGCAATGTGCATGGCGAGTTGCAGGGCGGCCAGTTCGAGACGGCATGGGACGCCAACCTCGTCGTGCAACCGGTGCTCGAAGAAGATCCCTGCGACATCAACGGCAACAACGGGAATGGCAACGGCAACGGGAACGGCAACAACGATTACGAAGGCGAGTGCTACGGCAACAACAACGGCAACAACGGCTGGGGTAACGGCGATCAGGATGCGCCCGGCGGCTCCGGACCCAATAACAATGCCGAGAACAGCACCGATCCCGACCGCACCGATCCCACGGCGGGCAACCAGGGCGGTGCCGGCACGACCGACCCGGACCCGGATCCCGATCCACAGCCCGATCCCGACCCCGATCCGCAACCTGATCCCGATCCTGATCCCGGCTCGCAGCAGGCGGGGGCCGATGGCTGCCCGACCTCGGCGCTGTCCGGCACCGAGGCGTCGGGCACCGGGCGCGGCATGTATTCGGCGGACCGCTATGCGGTGACGGCAGGCGGCCCGACGTCGCTGTCGTCCTGCGGCTCGCATAACTACCCCTCGGACGTGGGCTATTTCACCGCCGCGCCGAGCTTCACCTTCAACCTGAGTGGCCTTCAGGGCTACGAGCGCGTCGAGATCGAGACCCTGGGTCGCGGCAATTGCGATACCGTCCTTCTGGTCCGCGATTCCCACGGCAACTGGTATCACGACGATGATTCCGGCAGCGGCCGCCGCTCGAAGATCAACCTGACGGACATGACGCTGGCGACCGGCCGGGTGGACGTCTGGGTCGGCATGTACGGCGATGACAGCTGCAACGTCACGCTCGAGATGGAGACCTGGTAAGGCCCCGCGATCCGCGTCGCCTTGCATGAATGGAACCGCGCCAAGGGCAAGCCGCCCGTGGCGCGGTTTTTCATGTGCGGTGCGGCCGGTGCGCTGTCGCCGGGGCGACAGGCGAGGTTATTGCGCCGTGGGCGGGGTTAAGGTAGCTGAATTGCACCAAGAACGTCGATGCCAGCCTTAAGGAGCCGCGCCATGACCCGAGCATTCATCTTCCCCGGGCAGGGGGCACAGACCATCGGCATGGGCCGAGCCCTAGCAGAGGCATATCCGGCGGCAAAGGCTGTCTTTTCGGAGGTTGACGAGGCTCTGGGCGAGAACCTCTCCGCGCTGATCTGGGACGGCGAGATCGAGACGCTGACCCTCACCCGCAACGCGCAGCCCGCGCTGATGGCGACCTCCATGGCCGCGATGGCGGCGCTGAAGGCGGAGGGCGTCGAGGTGACGGCGGCCTCTTACGTGGCGGGCCATTCGCTGGGCGAATATTCGGCGCTTTGCGCGGCGGGCACCTTCAGCCTTGCCGATACGGCGCGGCTTTTGCGGTTGCGCGGCGAGGCGATGCAGGCGGCGGTTCCCGCCGGCGAGGGGGCCATGGCGGCGATCCTCGGGCTCGACCTCGACACCGTGCAGGAGGTGGCCTCTGCCGCGGCGCAGGGTGACGTCTGCGAAGCGGCCAATGACAACGACCCGGCGCAGGTCGTGATCTCAGGCGCAAAGGCCGCCGTGGAGCGCGCTTGCGACATCGCCAAGGAAAAGGGCGCCAAGCGCGCGTTGCTGCTGCCGGTGTCCGCCCCGTTCCACTGCGCGCTGATGCAGCCCGCCGCCGACGCCATGGCGCAGGCGCTGAGCGAGGTCGACATGGAGGCACCGGTGGTGCCGCTGGTGGGCAACGTGAGCGCTCGGGCGGAAAGCTCGGCGATGGTGATCCGCAACAACCTCGTCGATCAGGTCACCGGCCGCGTCCGCTGGCGCGAGAGCGTGGCGTGGATGGCGGCGGAAGGCGTCACCGAGGTCTTCGAGATCGGCGCCGGCAAGGCGCTCTCGGGCATGGTCAAACGCATCGACCGGGGCATCGCGACCCATACGGTCGGCACCCCGGAAGAGGTCGCCAAGGCCGTCGCGGCGCTGAACCAATGACCTTCAACGAGGCCGTGGCGCTGCAGCCCATGTGGGTGCAGATATGGCTCAACGTCCTGTTTGCAGGGGCTTTCGTACTGCCACTGGGCTTCCTGATCTGGCGCGAGAGCCGCTTGGCCGGGGTCCTGACCCTCGGGGCTTCGGTGCTGGCAGCGCTGGCGACCACGTGGATGTACGGGCAGATGGGCTACGTGAAACTGCTCGGGCTGCCGCACATCATCTTGTGGACGCCCCTCGCGGTGTATCTCTGGCGGCAGATCCGACGCGCCGACATGCCGCTCTGGCCGCGTCGCCTGATGTCGGTGACCTTGGTGATCATCGTGATCTCGTTGCTGTTCGATTACGCGGATGTGGCGCGTTGGATCCTCGGCGAGCGTGCGCCGATGGCAGGCACCTTGGCCGCAGAGTGACGCCGTGTTTGCCGAAACGGCCCGGGCGCATTAAGCTGGCTTCAGAAGAAACGGATAGGGGTGGAAATGTTTGACCTGACAGGAAAAAACGCGCTGGTGACCGGCGCGTCGGGCGGGATTGGTGCGGCGATTGCGCGGCAGTTGCACGCCGCGGGCGCAACCGTGGGCCTTTCGGGCACGCGGGTGGAGCCGCTGGAGACGCTGGCCGCCGAGCTTGGTGAGCGTGCCCATGTCCTCCCCTGCAACCTGAGTGACGCGGAGGCGGTGGACGCCCTGCCCAAGCAGGCGATTGCGGCGATGGGCAGCCTCGACGTGCTGGTGAACAACGCGGGCATCACCCGTGACAACCTTTTCATGCGCATGTCCGACGAGGAATGGGCGAGCGTGCTGGAGGTCAACCTGACCTCGACCATGCGGCTCTGCCGCGGCGCGCTGCGCGGCATGATGAAGGCCCGTTGGGGGCGGATCATCAATGTTTCCAGCGTGGTAGGCGCCACCGGCAACCCCGGTCAGGCAAACTACGCGGCCTCCAAGGCGGGCATGGTGGGCATGTCGAAATCGCTGGCCTACGAGGTCGCGAGCCGCGGCATCACGGTCAACTGCATCGCGCCGGGCTTCATCGAGACGGCGATGACGGACAAGTTGACCGACGACCAGAAAGAGAAGATTCTGGTGCAGATTCCCGCCGGGCGCATGGGCTCGGCCGACGAGATCGCCGCCTCGGCCCTGTTTCTGGCGAGCCCGGAAGCAGGCTACCTGACCGGCACCACGATGCATGTGAATGGCGGGATGGCGATGCTTTGAGCGGTCTGCCGCCAAGGTTGACCTTACGTCAGAAAGGCATGCTGAAGGCATTGCCATGGCCGCAACATATGCTATAGGCGGCGCAGATTTTGCCGGGGGGCTTGTTCGCCCGGTTGGCCTTTCCCACCTGTTGCGGGTGGTGGGGGGCATCCCGAGAGGCCGCTACGGCAACACTGAAACAGGGGCGCACAGGTTCGTGCATTTGCCCTGACACAAGATGAGGAACGTAACATGAGCGACGTCGCAAGCCGCGTTAAAAAGATCGTTGTTGAGCACCTGAGCGTGGACGAAGATAAAGTTGTCGAGGGCGCGTCCTTCATCGACGATCTCGGCGCAGATTCGCTCGACACCGTCGAGCTGGTCATGGCCTTCGAAGAAGAATTCGGGATCGAGATCCCCGACGACGCAGCCGAGACGATCCAGACGTTCGGCGACGCGGTGAAGTTCATCAGCGAAGCCACTTCCTGATAGCATCGTTTCTGGCGCCACAAGCGCCCGTGATTTTACGGCGTTCGGAGCGATCCGGGCGCCGTTTCTGTTGGAAGGGACGCGGCGTGGTGGCATGGTTGCTGCGCAAAACGCGCCGAGGTCGTACTTTCCGCCGCCTCGCAGGGCATCTGCAGGGGCGTTTCCCGCCGAGGCGCGCCCCAAGGGATTGCGCCTTGGGGGGCGTTTCCGGTAATTGAACAGGCAAAGACGCAAAAGGGATTTGGGCATGCGGCGAGTGGTTGTGACGGGTCTGGGGCTGGTAACTCCCCTGGCATCGGGCGTTGAGGAAACGTGGAGCCGCCTTCTGGCGGGAGAGTCGGGCGCGGGTCCGATCACGCGGTTTGATCCGACAGGTTACGGCACGACTTATGCCTGCGAGGTTCCGCGCGGCGACGGCACGAACGGGACGTTCAATCCCGACGACTGGATGGAGCCCAAGGAACAGCGCAAGGTCGACGACTTCATCCTTTACGGCATGGCAGCCGCGGTGCAGGCCGTGGAAGACGCGGGCTGGACGCCCACGGACACCGAGAGCCTCGAGCGGACCGGCTGCCTGATGGGCGCGGGCATTGGCGGGCTTTCCTCGATCGCCGACACGTCGATCATCCTCAACGAGCGCGGACCCCGCCGGGTCTCGCCCTTCTTCGTGCCGGGCGCGCTGATCAACCTGATCTCGGGCCAGGTCTCGATCCGGTACGGCTTCAAGGGGCCGAACCACTCCGTCGTCACGGCCTGCTCCACCGGTGCCCATGCCATCGGTGACGCGGCACGGCTGATCGCGCTCGACGACGCGGACGTGATGATCGCGGGCGGCGCCGAGAGCCCGATCTGCAAGATCGGCATCGCGGGCTTCAACGCCTGCAAGGCGCTCTCGACCAAGCGCGCGGATGAGCCCGAGAAGGCCTCGCGCCCCTGGGACTCCGACAGCGACGGTTTCGTCATGGGCGAAGGCGCGGGCATGGTCGTGCTTGAGGAATACGAGCACGCCAAGGCGCGTGGCGCAAAGATCTACGCCGAGATCCTGGGCTATGGCCTGTCGGGCGACGCCCACCACATCACCGCCCCGCCCCCCGATCACGAGGGCGCGGAGCGGGCCATGCGCGCGGCGCTGAAACGCGCGGGCCTCGAGCCGTCGGCGGTGGATTACGTCAACGCCCACGGCACCTCGACCATGGCGGACACCATCGAACTTGGCGCCGTGGAGCGCCTGATGGGCGATCACGCGAAGAACCTGCTGATGTCCTCCACCAAATCGATGACCGGGCACCTTCTGGGCGCTGCCGGGGCCATCGAGGCGATCTTCGGCATCCTCGCGATCCGGGACAACGTGGCACCGCCCACGATCAACCTCGATGATCCCGCGGCGGAGACGGAGATCAACCTCTGCGCCAACGAAAAGCAGGAAGGCGAGATCAACGTCGTGCAATCGAACTCCTTCGGATTCGGCGGCACCAATGCCTGCCTGATCATGGGCCGGGTGTAACCGGTCATGTGGAAGCACATTGCAGCCAACGGGATTTCGTTCCTGATCGTCATTCTGATTGCTGCCGCGGCCGCCCTTGGGTGGGGCCAGCATCAATGGACGGGCGAGGGGCCCTTGACCTCTGCCACCTTCTTCGAGGTGGAGCGGGGCGATAGCCTGCGCCGTGTCTCGGAGCGTCTGGAAGAGGCAGGCGCCATCCGCTCGGCGGAAGTGTTCCGGATCGGCGTGCGCGCGGCGGATCGCTCCGGCGATCTGCGCTTCGGCAACTACGAAATCCCCGCCGGCGCCAACATGGCCACCGTGCTCGAGATCGTGACCGCGGGCGGGCCGTCCTCGTTCCGGTATCGCGCAACCTATGTGCTGCGGAACTCGGGCACCGGGGAATTGCGCCTGAGCGAGCGGGACCCGGCGACCGGAGAGGTCGAGGAAATCGCGCGCTTTGCCTACGAGGAAGGCGTGCCGGTCGAATATGCGAACCTCGTCGAGGAAGGCGTGCCGATGCAGTACCGCCTGATCATCCCCGAGGGGCTGACCAGCTGGCAGGTCGTTCACGGCTTGATGGCGGCCGACTTCCTTGAGGGAGAGGTTCAGGACATCCCGCAGGAAGGCATGCTCGCGCCGACCACCATCGACGTGAACCGCGGCGCGGACCGGGGCGAACTGCTGGCCGACATGCAGGCCGCGCAGGAGCAGATCCTGGCGGAGGTCTGGGAGAACCGGGCCGAGGATATCCCGATCTCGACACCGGAAGAGGCGCTGATCCTCGCCTCGATCATCGAGAAAGAGACCAGCGTGCCCGAGGAACGGGGGCGTGTGGCCTCGGTCTTCACCAACCGCCTGAACCAGGGCATGCGCCTGCAGACCGACCCGACGGTGATCTACGGCGTGACCAACGGGCGCGGGATCCTCGGCCGTGGCCTGCGTCAGTCGGAGTTGCGCGGTGAGACCCCGTGGAACACCTATGTCATCGACGGTCTGCCACCCACGCCGATCGCCAACCCCGGCCGTGCGGCGATCGAGGCGGCGGTGAACCCCGACAGCACCGATTTCGTGTTCTTCGTCGCAGACGGCACCGGCGGCCATGCCTTCGCCACCACGCTGGAAGAGCACAACGCCAACGTCGCGCGGTGGCGTGCCATCGAGGCTGAGCGCAGCAACAACTGAGGCAAGAGGCTGCCGTTGCAGGTTAGGGGCGCGTGATCTCGGCCCTACGAATGCGACGGCAGCCGCCTCTTGGCCCCCTCAATTTCATCGGTTTGTTAACCTTTGAGACGAATGATGCGCGCTCGCGGATTGCGGCGCGCATTTTCTTTGGGCCGAGCGCGCGGTGCCTGTGCCGGAGCGCGTGCGCGCCAGCCCCAGGAAACATTGGCGCAAAAGCGCTATGGTTAATCGTTCGTTAGCGCGCGGTGCGTCCGTTAACCCTTTGAAAACGCAATATTAGTTGACCCACCGAACGGCCCATGGCATCCCTTTAGGCAAGCTGGAAGATGTGGGCAAACGGCCGATCAAGGGTACGCCTTGGGGGCCGTTTCTTTTTGTCCGGGTGAGACGGGGCGCACTGCCCCGGCGGACCAAAGAGCGTGGCAGCGCTGCTGCATTCTGCTCGTGACCGAGAGCAATCACGGACACGGGAACGACCAACATGACCAAAGCTATTGATACTGAACCCTCGGAAGAGACGCGGGACGAGACTCTGGTGCTTCAGGCGCAAGAGGCCTTCGACCGCGCTGTCCGGGCGCTGCAGGACAGCTGCAAGACGCTGGAGCAGGCGCCCGACGCCGGAGAGGGCGATGTCGCGAAAGCGGTGCGCCAGATGAACGGCGCGTTTCTGCACACCATGGAAATGCGGGAGAAGGCACGTGAAGCAGGTTGCAAACGGTTCGGATCGGGCGGGGCCGGAAAGCTCGACCTCGATGAGGCACGGGCTGAAATCGGGCTCCGCCTGGCTTGCCTGCGTGGATCGGGACACGGAAGCGGCGTTCCTGAGCTCTCTGAATGAGAACGCGCTGGCGGCCCTGCCGTGGTTGTTCGAGTTCTGGGCCCTGCCGCACCAATTGCCCCCCGAGGGCGATTGGACCACCTGGGTGGTGCTGGGCGGGCGCGGAGCGGGCAAGACGCGGGCCGGAGCGGAATGGGTCCGCTCGATGGTGGAAGGCGCCACGCCTGAGGCGCCGGGGCGCGCCCGGCGGGTGGCGCTGATCGGCGAAACCTACGACCAGGCGCTGGCGGTGATGGTGAAGGGAGAGAGCGGGCTGATCGCCTGCTCTCCACCCGACAGGGTGCCGCGCTGGATCGCCACGGAGCGCAAGCTGGTGTGGCCCAACGGGGCGGAAGCGAAGGTCTTCTCGGCCCATGACCCCGAAGCGCTGCGGGGGCCGCAGTTCGACCTCGCGTGGTCGGACGAACTGGCCAAGTGGCCCAAGGCACAGGAGACCTGGGACATGCTGCAATTCGGCCTACGGCTGGGGCAGCATCCGCAGCAGATCGTCACCACGACGCCGCGCAACGTGCCGGTGCTCAAGACCCTGCTGGCGCGCGACCGGGTGGCCCATACCCACGCGCCCACCGAGGCCAACGCGGCCTACCTGGCAGAGTCCTTCCTGACCGAGGTTCGGCTGCGCTACGGCGACACGCGATTGGGACGACAGGAGTTGGACGGCGTGCTGCTGGACGACGTCGAGGGCGCCCTGTGGGGGCGCCCTGAGATCGACGCGGGGCGGATCACGGAGGCGCCGGAGCTGTCGCGGGTGATCGTGGCGGTCGATCCGCCGGTGACGGGCCATGCCGACTCGGACGCCTGCGGCATCGTCGTGGTCGGCATCATCGAGAGCGGCGACCCGGCCTGCTGGCGCGCGGTGGTGCTGGAGGATTGCTCGGTTCAAGGGGTGTCGCCCAACCAATGGGCCAATGCCGCCGTGGCCGCCTACCACCGCCACGCGGCCAGCCGGATGGTGGGCGAGGTGAACCAGGGCGGGCAGCTTGTCACCGACGTCGTGCGCTCGGTCGATCCGACGATCAACTTCCGCGAGGTGCGCGCCTCGGTCGGGAAGGTGGCGCGCGCCGAACCCGTGGCCGCGCTCTACGAGCAAGGGCGGGTGGTGCATCTGGGCACCCACGCGGAGTTGGAAGATGAGATGTGCAAGATGGCGGTGACCGGCTACGAGGGGCAAGGCTCTCCGGACCGGGTCGACGCGCTGGTCTGGGCGCTGACCGAGGGCATGCTGGTGCCCGCGAAGCGCCGCTTGAACCCGGCGATCCGCAACCTTTGACGACAGATTGAACCGGCCGCGTCCAGTGGCCGACGACCCGGAAAGCGCAGGCCTTCCGGCTCTTAACGTATGACTTGAGGAGAGGCTTATATGGCATTGGATTTCCTGAAGAAATCTCCGAGCAAGCCGCCGGAGGCAAAGGCCTCGGCCAGCGCCCGGCTGGCGGTCTGGGGATCGTCCGGCCGCGTGGTCTGGAGCCCGCGCGACGTGGGGTCTCTGACCAAGAACGGCTTTCTCGGCAACCCGGTGGGTTTCCGCGCCGTGAAGGTCATCGCCGAGGCTGCTGCGGCGCTGCCGGTGGTCTGCGCCGATGCGGAGCGCCGCTATGAGGCGCACCCCCTCCTGTCGCTTCTGGCGCGTCCCAACGCGGGCCAGACCCGCGCGGACCTTCTGGAAGCGGCCTTCGCGCAGCTTCTGCTGTCGGGCAATGCCTACCTGGAAGCGCTCGTCACCGAGGACGCCTTTCCGGCGGAGCTGCACGTCTTGCGCTCGGACCGGATGAGCCTTGTGCCGGGGGCGGACGGCTGGCCCAAGGCCTATGATTACACCGTCGGCGCGCGCAAGCATCGCTATCCGGCGGAGGTGATCTGCCACATCCGCAACTTCCACCCGCAGGACGACCATCACGGCCTCGCGCCGATCCAGGCGGCGGCGACGGCGATCGACGTGCACAATGCGGCGGCACGGTGGTCGAAGGCGCTGCTCGACAACGCGGCCCGGCCGTCAGGGGCGATCATCTACAACGGGTTGGACGGGGCGGGCACGATGAGCCCGGACCAGTTCGACCGTTTGCAGATGGAGCTGGAGAGCCACCATCAGGGCGCGCGCAATGCCGGGCGGCCGATGTTGCTGGAGGGCGGGCTGGATTGGAAGCCGATGGGCTTCAGCCCCTCGGACATGGAGTTCCAGAAGACCAAGGAAGCCGCCGCCCGCGACATCGCGCTGGCCTTCGGCGTGCCCCCGATGCTGCTCGGCATTCCCGGCGACGCCACCTACGCCAATTACGCCGAGGCCAACCGGGCATTCTACCGGCTCACCGTTCTGCCGCTGGCCGAGCGGGTCTGGGCCTCCGTCTCCCATTGGCTCTCGGGCCTGTCGGGTGACGCGGTGACGGTCCGGCCCGACCTCGACGGGGTGCCGGCGCTGGCGGCCGAGAGGGAAGCGCAATGGCGGCGGGTCTCCGAGGCCACATTTCTGAGCGACGCCGAGAAACGCCGGATGTTGGGGCTGCCGGAGCAGCCCGAGCCATGAGCGAGCCGCGCGGGGTGAGCGGCTCTCGCTACCTCTATGCGCCGTTCGACGCCGCCAACGCGCAGATCGAGGCCAACGAGCGGGTGCAGCAGGAGCGGTGGGCCGCGCTGGCGTTCCGGCTCGAGGCCATCGAGCTGGCGCTGCAACGGCTGGAAAAGCGCCTCTGGCTGGCGGTCTTTGGCGTCGTCTCGGTGATCCTGGCGCAGGGCATCAGTCAGCTACTCAACATGAACGTCGGCGTATAGGAGCCTGATATGAATACGATTCTTCCAAGCGGGTTGGAGGCGAAGTTTCAACGCTTCGACAGCGACCTGACGCTGGACGACGATTTCGCCATTGCGGGATACGCCTCTTTGTTCGGGGCCCGAGATCAGGGCGGCGATCTGGTCGAGAAAGGCGCTTATGCGAAATCCCTGGGCGCAGGCCGGAAGGTCAAGATGCTGTGGCAGCACGACCCGAGTGAGCCGATCGGCATCTGGGACGAGATCCGCGAAGATGACCGCGGATTGTTCGTCAGGGGACGCTTGCTGAAGTCGGTGGCGCGGGCCCGCGAGGCGGCGGCCCTGACGCGCGCGGGGGCCATCGACGGGCTCTCCATCGGCTACCGCACGGTGAAATCCCACAAGGACGAGAAGGGCGCGCGCTGCCTGTCGGAGGTGGAGCTTTGGGAGGTGTCGCTGGTGACCTTCCCGATGCTGCCCGACGCGCGCCTCGCGCCGCATGAGGCCAAGTCCGACGTGCTTCACGAATTGGCGAAGGTGTTCGAGGACGCTCGCCTGAACCTGGCGGCCCGGAAGGCCCGCTGATCGACCGCTTCCGGCGCTCCGGGAGCCTCACCTCAACCGTAAGGGACACCTCATGACCGAGACCCATGACCGGGGCGCGGCCTGCGCACCCGATGACCTGCATGTGCCGCGCGCGGACGTGGCTGAAGTCAAGACCGCGATTGGCGGCTTCTTAAGTGAATTCAATGATTTCCAAGACGACATGAATGCAAAACTCCAAAAGCAGGAAGACCGTATCGCCATGCTGAATACCAAGACGACTTCTTTCGCCCGACCCGCACTCTCGGCGGAGATCGACACCACCGCGCCGCACAAGCTGGCGCTGAAATCCTACTTGCGCTGCGGCGACGATGACGCCCTGCGCGGGCTGGAACTGGAGGGCAAGGCGATGAACACGGCCGTCAATGCCGAGGGCGGCTACCTCGTCGATCCGCAGACCTCCGAGATGATCCAATCGGTGCTGCGGTCCTCCTCTTCCCTGCGATCCGTGGCCAATGTGGTGACGGTCGAGGCGACCTCTTTCGACGTGTTGATCGACAGCACCGACACCGGTGCGGGATGGGCGGACGAGGTCACCGCGACGGCGGAAACCGACACGCCCACGATCGAGCGGATCTCGATCGCGCTGCATGAATTGTCGGCGCTGCCCAAGGCGTCGCAGCGCCTTCTGGACGACGCGGCTTTCGACATCGAAGGCTGGCTGGCGGGGCGGATCGCCGACAAGTTCTCGCGGGCCGAGGCGGCCTCGTTCATCAGCGGCGACGGCGTCGGGAAGCCGACGGGCCTGCTGAACCACCCGACGGCGGCCAACGGCTCCTGGAGCTGGGGCAACCTTGGCTACGTCGCGACCGGAACGGCGGGCGACTTCGACGCGTCCAACCCGGCCGATGCAATTGTCGATCTGGTCTATGCCCTGGGCGCCCGCTACCGCGCCAACGCGAATTTCGTGATGAATTCGAAAACCGCCGGCGCCGTGCGGAAGATGAAGGACGCCGACGGCCGTTTCCTGTGGTCCGACGGATTGGCCGCAGGAGAGCCCGCGCGCCTGATGGGCTACCCGGTGTTGATCGCCGAAGACATGCCCGACATTGCCGTGGATGCCATGGCCATCGCGTTCGGCGACTTCGGCGCGGGCTACACCATCGCCGAGCGGCCCGACCTGCGCGTCTTGCGCGATCCCTTCTCGGCCAAGCCGCATGTCCTTTTCTATGCCACCAAGCGGGTCGGCGGCGACGTGACGGACTTCGCGGCGATCAAGTTGATGAAGTTCGGCGTCAGCTGATCTGAGGTCATCGATCCCGCTCCGGGGCCAATGCGGCCTTGGGGCGGGTGGGGCGTGTGTGCGGGCTTTCGCGGGTCCAGCTGCGCGTCTCTCCGCATGAGCAGCGCGGAGGCAAGTGCCACGCCCCAGCTCTTCCCAGAGATCCTAAATTTCTAGGAGATATCAAGATGATGATGGTCGAATTGACCTCCGTGCCCAGTGCGGCGCTGCCGGTGGAGGCGCTGTCCGAGCACCTGCGTCTCTCCTCCGGGTTTGCCGATGACGGCAGCCAGGATGCGCAACTGGAGGATTGTCTGCGGTCCGCCATGGCAGCGATCGAGGCGCGGATCGGGAAGGTGCTGATGCAACGCCAATTCGCGCTGACGCTGGTGGTCTGGCACAATCCGGCGAGCCATGGGTTGCCTGTCGCCCCGGTCTCGAGCGTCGACAGCGTGACGCTGATTGCGCGCGGCGGGGAGGAGACGCTTGTCGATCCTGCCCGCTACACGCTGCTGCCCGACGCTCACCGCCCGAGCCTCGATGCCACGTCCGGCGCTTTGCCGACGCCCACGCCGGGGGGGACGATCGAGGTCGTGCTCACGGCGGGATACGGGGCCGCCTGGCCATCGGTTCCTGCCGATCTCCAGCGCGCGCTGCTGGCCCTGGCCGCGGAGTTCTACACCCTCGGTGCCGCAGCACCGCGGCAGATGCCCGCCGCGGTGATGTCCTTGATCGAACCCTATCGTCAGATCCGTCTGCGCGGGGGGGTGGCATGAGGGTGCCCCATCTCAATCGTAAGCTGACGCTGGAAGCACCGAGCCGTGCGGAAGATGGCGCGGGCGGATTTGCCGAGGTTTGGCAGGCACTTGGCACGATCTGGGCGGAAGTCCTGCCACGCGGTGCCGGTCGGGAGGTGGAGGCCTCGGAGCTGAAACTGAAGATCACCATGCGCGCGGCCGCCCAAGGTGCGCCGTCGCGCCCCACGGCGGCCATGCGGTTTCGCGACGGCGACCGGGTCTACCACATCGACGCGGTGACGGAGGCTGACGCGACGGGCCGTTACCTCGTGTGTTTCGCAAAAGAGGAGGTGGGCGCATGAGCTATGCCGCCACAGCCGCGCTGCAGGAGGCCGTCTACGCCGCGTTAACCATGGACGCGTCGGTCGCGTCCCTGACCCAGGGCGCGATCTACGACGCGCTGCCGCCGGGTCCGGTGCCGCCGATCTACGTGAGCCTCGGACCGGAAAGGGCGCGCGACGCCTCGGACGCCACAGGGTTCGGCGCGGTGCATGACTTCCCGGTGACGGTCGTCTCGGACGCCGCGGGGTTTCACACCGCCAAGACGATTGCAGCGGCTGTTTCCGATGCCTTGAGCGACGCGGATTTGACGCTCGCGAGAGGCAATCTGATCGGCCTGAGGTTCCTGCGTGCGCGCGCCCGGCGGGTGGGCGACGGCCGCGAGATCGAAATCTGGTTTCGCGCGATGATCGATGCAAGCGGCGCGTGAGCGCTGATCTAACCAAATGATAGAAATGGAGATTTCCATGACGGCACAGAACGGCAAGGACCTTCTGGTGAAGGTGGACATGGACGGAAACGGCGTGTTCGAGACGATGGCGGGGCTGCGGGCGTCGCGGCTTTCGTTCAACAGCGAGAGCGTGGATGTGACGAGCCTTGAGAGCACCGGCGGATGGCGCGAGTTGTTGGGTGGGGCGGGGGTGAAATCGGCCTCGATTAGCGGCTCGGGGATCTTCCGCGACGCCTCCACCGACGAGCGGGCGCGGGATCTTTTCTTCGAGGGAGGGGTGCCCGATTTCCAGGTCGTCATCCCCGATTTCGGCATCGTGGAGGGGCCATTCCAGATCGGCTCGATCGAATATGCCGGCACCCATGACGGCGAGGCGACCTACGAGATCTCGATGGCCTCCGCTGGTGCGTTAACCTTTACGGCGATCTGAGGGATGGCAAACCCATGGACCGGCGAAGTGGCGCTGACCGTGAACGGCGAGCGGCACGTGGCGAAGCTGACACTCGGCGCCTTGGCGGAATTGGAGGATTGGCTCGGCGCGGATTCACTGGCGCAGATGGTGGCGCGCTTCGAGGGCGAGGGGTTGAAGTCCGCCGACGTGCTGGCGCTGGTTTGCGCCGGGCTGCGCGGGGCGGGCTGGACCGGGCAGGTGGAAGACCTGCTGAACGCCGAGATTGAAGGCGGCATCCTGGAGGCGGCGCGCGTTGCGGCGCGGCTCTTGGTGTTGGCGTTCAGGCCCGTGCCGGTATGAGCGACAGGCACGAAGGCTTCGATTGGCCTGCGTTGATGCGCGTGGCTTATCAAGGGCTTGGCCTGTCTCCTGCCGCGTTCTGGGCCCTCACACCATCGGAATTCCTGACATTGCTCGGCCCTGAAAACGGGGCTGCGCCGCTGCGACGAGACGCGTTCGACGCGCTTCTTGCGCGGTTCCCAGACCAGAGAAACGAGGACGAAAATGACAGAGATGGATGACAGCCTCGGCCGCTTTGACGCCGAGATTGCGGAGCTGGAAACGAGCCTTTCGGGGGCGACGTCGATGGCGGCGGCATTTCAGGGGGAGCTGCGGGAAATGCAGGGAGCGATGCTCTACACAGGGCGCGAGGTGAACTCGATGAGCCGCGCGATCGGCGGTGATTTGCGGCGCGCATTCGACGGCGTGGTGTTCGACGGAATGCGTCTCTCTGATGCGTTGCGGGACGTGGCCAGCAGCATGATCGACGCCGCATACAACACCGCGATGCGGCCGGTGCAAAACGCATTGGGATCGGCTCTGGGCACCGGCGTTAACTCTTTGCTCGGCGGTTTGCTGCCCTTCGAGAAGGGTGGCGCGATCAGCCAAGGGCGCGTGATGCCCTTCGCGCGCGGCGGCATTGTCAGTGGTCCCACGACCTTTCCGATGCGCGGCGGCACCGGCCTGATGGGCGAGGCGGGGCCGGAGGCGATCATGCCGTTGCGCCGTGGCCCTGATGGAAAACTGGGCGTTGCCGCCGCAACGCAGGGCGGGGCGGTGAATGTCACGATGAACATCACGACCCCCGATGTGGCAAGCTTCCAGCGATCTTCCAGCCAGGTGGCAGCACAGGTCCAACGCGCCTTGGCGCGGGGCCAACGGAACCGGTAGGGGGGGATTTTCATGGGATTTCATGAGGTTAGATTTCCGGCGAACCTGAGCTTCGGCTCAGTTGGCGGACCGGAGCGCCGCACGGAGGTGATCGCGCTCACCAACGGGTTCGAGGAGCGCAACACGCCGTGGGCGCATTCTCGACGCCGGTATGATGCCGGTGTGTCGATGCGATCGCTCGATGACATTGCGCTGCTGATTGACTTTTTCGAGGCCCGACGCGGTCAGCTCTACGGGTTCCGATGGAAGGATTGGTCGGACTTCAAGTCCTGCGCCCCATCCGGCGCGCCGTCGTTTCGAGATCAACGGATCGGGACCGGGGACGGTGAGACGCGCACCTTTCAACTGACCAAGACCTACCAATCCGGCATTAACTCTTACGCGCGCCCGTTAACCAAACCGGTGACGGGCTCCGTGCTCGCGGGGGTCTCGGTCGATGAGCTGGTCGCGGGCGTCCACTTCGACGTCGACCACACGACCGGGACGATCACATTCGTTGATGCGCCGCCGGCGGATGTGGAGGTCACCGCGGGCTATGAGTTCGACGTGCCGGTTCGGTTCGACACCGATGCGATCCAGACGTCGGTGGCATCGTTTCAGGCGGGCGAGGTTCCGAATGTGCCCGTCGTGGAGATCCGGATATGAGCGTACAAGACCTTGATCTGCATCTGAAAACCTGTGCGACCGGCGTGGCGCGGTGCTGGCGGGTGACGCGCGGGGACGGCGCTCAATTCGGGTTCACCGACCACGATTGCGATCTCGATTTCGACGGCACGACATTTCGTGCCGGAACGGGATTGAGCGCGACCGCCCTGAGCCAGACGACCGGCCTTTCGGTGGATAATACCGAAGCGGTTGGCGCTTTGTCGGCCGCAGCGATCACCGAGGAGGATATTTTTGCGGGCCGATTTGATGGCGCCGATGTCGAATCCTGGCTGGTGCAGTGGGCAGCGCCCGTTAACCGTGTTTTGCAGTTTCGCGGCTCGATCGGGGAGATTACCCGCGCGAACGGGGCATTCTCGGCGGAGCTGCGCGGATTGGCAGAGTTGATGAACAAGCCCACAGGGCGTGTGTGCCAACGGAGCTGCGAGGCTGTTCTGGGTGACGCGTCCTGTGGCTTCGACCTCACGACACCGGGGTATGTCACAAATGCTCAGGTCCGCACGAGCGACGGGCGGGTCTTCACCTTCGACGGGCTCGCGGGGTTCGAGCCGCGTTGGTTTGAGCGCGGGACATTGCGAGTGATGTCCGGCGCAGGGGAGGGGCTGGCCGGTGTCGTCAAACTGGATCGGCTGAATGATGAGGGTCGGGACGTCGAGCTGTGGGACAACCTGCGCGCAGACGTTGTTCCGGGCGACACAGTGCGCCTGACGGCGGGGTGCGACAAGCGCATGGAGACCTGTCGCCTGAAATTCCTTAACCTCGTTAACTTTCGCGGTTTTCCGGATATTCCAGACGGCGATTGGCAAGTTGCCCATCCGTCACGTCTGTCGGCGCGCAGCGGCGGGTCGCGCCGGTGAGCGCGGTAGTCGCGACGGCGCGAGAATGGCTTGGCACGCCCTATGTGCATCAAGCCTCCTGCAAAGGAGCGGGGTGCGATTGCCTCGGGCTGCTCCTCGGCTTGTGGCGCGAGTGCCACGGAGACCTTCCCGCGCCGGTTCCCGCCTATACCAACGACTGGTCCGAAACCTCGGGCGAGGAGCGTTTGCTCGACGCTGCTCGGGCTCATCTGATCGAAAAACAACTGTCAGACGCCGCGCCGGGAGACGTCCTGATCTTCCGGATGCGGGCCGGCGCGGTGGCCAAACATGTCGGCCTGCAGACCCGGATCGGGCGAGAGGCCCGGTTCCTCCATGCCTATTCCGGGCGCGGCGTCACCGAAGGTGCGCTGACGCCGCCCTGGGCCCGACGCGTTGCGGCGCGGTTCGTGTTTCCCGAAAGGACGTAACTCACATGGCAACTCTTCTCCTTTCAGCGGCGGGTGCTGCGGTCGGCGGGCTCATCCAGGCGCCCATTCTTGGCATGACCGGCGCCGTTCTGGGCCGTGCCGTGGGCGCGACGGTCGGGCGGGTCATCGACCAGCGCCTGATGGGCAGCGGCTCGGACCCCGTGGAGATGGGGCAGACGGATCGTTTGCGGATTACGGGCGCGGGCGAAGGGGCTCCGATTGCGCAGCTCTTCGGGCGGATGCGTCTGGGCGGACATGTGATCTGGGCGACGCAGTTCCAAGAGCACAAGAGCACCAGCGGGGGCAGCGGCAAGGGGGCACCGCCGCAGCCGAAAACGACGACCTATTCCTACACGATCAGTCTCGCCATTGCGCTTTGCGAAGGAGAGATCGCGCGGGTCGGTCGGATCTGGGCTGATGGGGTGGAGATCGATCGCGAAGCGGTCACCTGGCGGCTCTACAAGGGCGCGGATGACCAGATGCCGGACCCATTGCTGGAGGCAGTTGAAGGCGCGGGGGCAGTGCCGGCCTTTCGCGGCACGGCCTACGTTGTCTTCGAGGATCTGGACCTGACGCCCTACGGCAACCGTGTGCCGCAATTTGCCTTTGAGGTCGTGCGCCCGGCGCAGCCTGAGCGGCCCCACGTGCCCAGTGCGGCGGAGGCTGTGCGCGCGGTGGCGCTGATGCCCGGCACCGGGGAATATGCGCTCGCGACGACACCGGTCAGCCACCGCTACGGCTTGGCGCGCGGGGTCTCGACCAACGTCAGCGCGGAAGGAGGGGTGACGGATTTCTCTCAATCTCTCGGGCAGTTACGAGATACGCTGCCCAACCTCGAGTCGGTCTCGCTGATCTATTCGTGGTTCGGCGACGACCTGCGCGCGGGTCATTGCAAGGTGCGTCCGAAGGTGGAGCAGGCCGAGCATGATGGTCGCGAGATGCCGTGGCGCGCGGGGGGGATCGATCGGCAGTCAGCCGAGGTGATCGCCAAGGTCGATGGACGCGCGGTCTACGGTGGCACGCCGGCCGACGACTCCGTACTGGAGGCCATCGCGGCGATCCATGCGGGCGGACAAGAAGTCACGTTCTACCCATTCCTGCTTATGGAGATGTTGGAGGGCAACGGTCTTCCCGACCCTTACGGCGGCGCGGAACAACCGGCCTTGCCGTGGCGCGGCCGGATCACCGGGGACGTCGCGCCGGGCCATGAGGGGACGACCGACGCGACACCTGCCAACCGCACGGCAATTGACGCGTTCTTCGGCACGGCACAGGCCTCGGACTTCAGCACGGGTGGGTCCGGCGTGGGGTACTCGGGGCCGTCCGAGTGGAGCTACAGCCGCTTCATCCTGCACTGCGCCGCGCTTTGCGCCCAGGCGGGGGGCGTCGAGGCGTTCTGTATCGGCTCGGAGATGCGCGGCCTGACCCAGATGCGCGACGATCAGGGCTATCCGGCGGTCGAGGCTTTGATTGCGCTGGCCTCCGAGGTCCGTGCGCTTCTGCCTCAAGCCAAGATCACCTATGCCGCTGATTGGTCGGAATATTTTGGCTATCACCCCCAGGACGGTTCAGGCGATGTCTATTTCCACCTCGACGCTCTCTGGGCTGATCCGAACATCGATATGGTGGCGATCGACAACTACATGCCGGTGAGCGATTGGCGTGACGGGACAGAGCATCTCGATTTCGAGGCCGGGCCAATCCATGCGCTCGATTACCTGCAATCTAATATCGAGGGCGGCGAGGGCTACGCATGGTTCTACACCGGCCCCGAAGCCCAAGCGGCGCAGCGACGCACGGAGATCACCGATGGCATGGACGAGCCTTGGATCTATCGGTTCAAGGACCTGCGCAATTGGTGGGAGCAGCCGCATTCCAACCGGATCGGCGGATTTCGCACGCGTGATTTGCCGATCCTCGGCGAGCCGGAATTCGAGGGAAAGGGGTGGGCTTCGGGCTACTGGGTGCGCCTGTTCAACCACGCGATTTCAGCCCTGCCGGGGATGGATCCGATCACTTATTACGGCTCTGCCACGGTCGAGACCGCGCCCGGCGAGGGCGATGTTCTGCAGGTGGCGGGAGCTTACCTGACCTGTTCGGAAAGGGGCTATCGGCCCATGGTGCCGGGCCAGGAGGTGCGCGTCACGATCCGAATGCGACTGCTTGCGGAGCCCACGGATGGCGAGCCTCACAAGACCTCGGTCTACCTGGCGTTCAACCGGGAGAACGGCAATCCGGGGGGATCTCGGGTCCTGTTCACGGTGAGCGACACGCATGTGTCCGACGGTTGGATCGAGCAGAGCGCGACGGTGACGCCAGAGGATTGGGTGGGCGTCGGCGCAATTTGGCCGGATGCATCCCATTGGCGGGTGATGGTCGCGCTGAACGGGCCCACGACAGGTTCGCCCGCGGGCGCGGTGCTGCAGGTGTCCGAAGTCACGGTGGCGGTGGAGAATGCCTACACGGACTGGGTGCCGCGGTCGAAACCGATCTGGTTCACCGAATTTGGCTGCGCGGCGATCGACAAGGGCACCAACCAACCCAACAAGTTCCTCGATCCGAAGTCGGATGAGAGCGCCATCCCCACTCATTCCAACGGTCGCCGCGACGACTTGATCCAGGCGCAATATTTGCGGGCCGTCATGGATTACTGGCAGGCGGATGAGAAAAATCCGCCGTCAGATCAATATGATGGGCGGATGCTGGATATGGGTCGGGCCCATGCCTGGGCTTGGGACGCGCGGGTCTGGCCGGCCTTTCCGAATGATCGGGAACGGTGGAGCGATGGTGACAACTGGACGCGCGGGCACTGGCTGACAGGACGGCTTGATGCGCAGCCGCTCGACCTCGTGGTTGCGGAAATTTGCGAAGAGGCGGGTGTCACGGATTACGATGTCTCGCGGCTTTTCGGCCTCGTGCGCGGCCACGTCTCGGCACAGACCCAGAGCGCGCGCGCACGGTTGCAACCGCTGATGTTGACCCACGGGTTTCATGCGGTGGAGCGGGACGGAAAGCTGGTGTTCCTGACGATGCCGCAGCTGCCGGAAACACTCATCGACGCTGCCACGACGGCGCGGGACGATGACGACGAAGGAGGCTTCACCCATATCCGTGCGCCCGAGGCCGAGACGGTGGGGCGTCTGCGCATTTCCTACACGGAGGCAGAGGGGGGCTACGGCGACAAGGTTGCCGAGGCGGTTTTCCCCGGTGACGGCGCGGATAAGGTTAACGACGTTAACCTTCCCCTGGCTCTCACGACGAGCGAAGGACAGTCCACGGCGGAGCGGTGGCTGGCGGAGGGGCGGGTGGCCAAGGACACGCTGCGCTTCGCCCTGCCGCCTTCGCAGCGTGCCGTCGGAGCCGGCGCCCTGATCGCAACCGAGGACGGCCAAAGATGGCGCGTCGACCGGGTGGAGGATCGAGGCTTCCGACAGATCGAGGCCGTGCGGGTCGAGCCGAGCACCGCGACAGCCTCGGACGAGGTCGAGGAAGCGGTGCGCGTGAATGCCTTTGTGCCGCCCCTGCCTGTTACGCCCATCTTCCTTGATTTGCCGCTCTTGACCGGGGACGAGGTCGCGCATGCGCCCCATCTTGCCGTCGCCGCGGATCCCTGGCCGGGTTCTGCAGCCGTCTACTCGGCTCCCGGACCCGATGGGTTCACCTTGAACAAGCTGGTCGAACAGCCCGCCATCATCGGGACCCTGCTTGAGCCGCTCTATGCACAGCGACCGGGCGTCTGGGATCGCGCTGGGCCGGTCCGGATACGGCTTGAGACGGGGAGCCTCTCGTCATCGGAACTCTCGGCGGTTCTGACCGGCGGGAACGGCGCGGCGATCGGGTCGGGCGAGGATGACATCTGGGAGGTGATGCAATTCGCCGACGCCACATTGGTGGCGCCGGACACCTGGGAGATCGGCATGCGTTTGCGGGGTCAGCAAGGCACCGATGCCCTCATGCCGGATTTCTGGCCGGCCGGCAGCGTTTTCGTGCTGCTGGATGGCGGCGTGACCCAGGTGGATCTCTCCAGTGCCTCCCGCGGATTGGAGCGCCATTGGCGTATCGGTCCTGCGCGCCGGTCCGTTGATGACCCGAGCTACGTCGAAAAGGTCGTGGCTTTTCAGGGCAATGGCCTGCGCCCCTATAGCCCGGTCCACCTGCGAGCTCCCCGTGACGGAGCGGCGCGTGAGGTCAGCTGGATCCGCCGCTCTCGCATCGACGCGGACAGTTGGGACGGCACCGACGTGCCGCTTGGCGAGGCGTCGGAGCAATACATCCTGCGGATCGTCGATGCCAATGAGACCCGCCGCGAGGAGGTCTTGAGCGTCCCGCAGTTCACCTACACCGACGCGATGCGCGCCAGCGACGGCACGTTGAGCGATTATGCCATCGAAGTTGCTCAGGTCTCCGAAAGGTTCGGGGCGGGGCCCAACGCGAGGATTCAGATCAATGAGTGATACACCCGAATTGGCCCTGCCATTGCTCGCGCCCGCGCAGGCGCAAAAGCATGTCACCGTGAACGAGGCCTTGGTGCGGCTCGACGGATTGGCGCAGCTTCGCTTGCAGTCCGTAAGCGAAACGACGCCGCCCGCAGCGCTTGACGGCTTCGCCTATGGCGTGCCCTCGGGCGCGGTCAACGCATGGGCGGGGCAGGAAGGCTCGGTCGCGATTGCTTCGGGGGGCGGTTGGATTTTCGTGCCGGCGCAAAGGGGATGGCGGGCCGTGGTGCTCGATGCGGGATCGCTTGCGATTTTCGATGGGGCGGCCTGGCGCGTGGGCGCGCAGACGTTGACGCCCGGCGGCGCCTGCATTGGCCTGACGAGCGCGGAGTTCGACGTGACCCTGGCAGCGGGTGCGAGCGTCACAACCCCGGTTGTTTTCCCCGCAAGAGCAGTGGCTTACGGCGTAACGGGGCGGGTCATCTCGGCGATCACGGGAACGGCGACGACGTGGGATATCGGCGTCACGGGAGATTTGCAGCGCTATGGCTCGGGCCTTGGGACGTCGCTCAATTCGTGGGTGAGCGGGCCCGGCACGCCGCAGGTCTACTGGTCACCGACCGCCTTGGAGATTACCGCGCAGGGGGGCGATTTCGCGGGCGGGACGATCCGTCTGGTCGCCCATTACGCGGAGCTTGCGTTGCCCGATCCCGTCTAGGGATTGTTAACTGAGTTAACAGATTACATGTGATCGTTTCATGGACCTTTGCGGTGGCCTTGCGTATTCTGGCAGGGAAGCATCGCAAAGGAGACGGCCCATGGCGCGTACTCAATCCCACGTCACCCAAGTCGATCCGGTCTGGAGCCGGATCACCGAGGAAGCATCGACCGCCATCGCCTCTGAGCCTCTGCTCGGCGGGCTGGTCCATGCCTGTGTCCTCCACCACCCCACATTGGAAAACGCGCTCGCCTACCGTGTTGCGCAGAAGCTTGCGTCGTCGGAGATGTCTGAGCAATTGCTGCGTGAAATCGCGGATGAGGCCTTCGCCACGGATCCGATGCTCGGCCAGCAGGCGCGCGCGGACATCGTGGCCGTCTATGACCGCGATCCGGCGTGCCATCGCTTTCTTCAGCCGTTGATGTTCTTCAAGGGTTTTCAGGCGATTACAGCCTACCGGGTCGGCCATTGGCTGTGGCGGCAGGGGCGACGTGACCTGTCGTATTTCGTGCAGATGCGTGTTTCGGAAGTGTTCGGCGTCGATATCCACCCCGCGGCGCGTGTGGGTCAGGGGATCATGATCGACCACGCCCATTCCATCGTGATCGGTGAGACGGCCGTCGTCGGAGACAACGTCTCGATGCTACACTCCGTGACGCTTGGCGGCACCGGCAAGGAAGAGGAAGACCGTCATCCGAAGATCGGCGACGGTGTCTTGATCGGGGCGGGGGCGAAGGTTCTGGGCAACATCAAGATCGGCCATTGCTCGCGGATCGCGGCGGGCTCGGTCGTGCTGACGGAGGTGCCGCCGATGAAGACCGTGGCGGGCGTTCCGGCGAAAATCGTGGGCGAGGCGGGTTGCGACCAGCCGTCGCTCACCATGGATCATCTGTTTGGCGGGCCAGCTTCAAGCTGACTCGCCCCGTCGTTCAGGCAGCGGCGTGTTGCACCCAACTGCGGCGCGGCGGCACGGGCATGATCGGGCCGGGCTCGACCGCCGTGAAACCTTGCTGGATATCGTCAACCGTGAGATCGGTGACAGCGTAGCCATCGCCCGTCACGAAGTTGCGCAGCGAGGTGATCGGCAAGGCGTGCATCTCTGCATCGATGGCGATCTTGACCTCCACCACCTTCATCGTCTCTGTATCGACGTTGAAGTTGACGATCCGCGCAATCGGACCCTCGGCGTTGAACACCACGGCACCGATCCAATCACTCATCCGTTCCAGCCGCTCTTCCGCGTCCTTGGTGGCGCGATCCTTGGAGATCGGGTAGCCGAACAGCTTCGCGGCCAGCAGCATCGGTGAATAGGTCATCCCAAAGGGACCGACGATGACGGGGGGCAGGTTGGTGAGGTCCACGCGGTTGTCAGTGCCGATGCGCGGAGCGTCGGCGAGGTCGGACTCGCCCATCTGGGCCGGCCAGACCATCTCGGACGGCTCGAAGGCGCGCAGGCGCTTGCTGTGGAGCAGCACGTCGGTATGGGCAATCCATCCGCCGCCGCTCAGCACCGCGTAGTCCACCGTGTGACGGTCGGGATCGAACATCAGATCCGAGACCTGAAAGCTTCCAGCCTTCGCGGAAACCGTCGATTTCTTGAGAGTTGTAAATGGGGCAATCATGGGCCACCTCCTTGCAATATAAACGCAAAAGAGGGGTCAAGGTTCCCGACGCGCGAACCGCGCCCTTGGGAGAGGTGCCTCGGAGGGCAAGGATACGCCACGGTGATCCGCGGCGTATCTTGGTCGGTATCAGCTGGCGCGGGCTTGGCGCTTGCGCTCGTGCGGGTCGAGGTAGCGCTTGCGCAGACGGATCGCATTGGGCGTGACTTCGACCAGCTCGTCATCGTCGATATAGGCGATGGCCTGCTCGAGCGTCATGGTGACGGGGGTGGTCAGCTTGACCGCCTCGTCGGTGCCAGACGCGCGCACGTTGGTGAGCTTCTTGCCCTTGAGCGGGTTCACTTCCAGATCGTTGTCACGGCTGTGCTCGCCGATGATCATGCCGGTGTAGACAGGCTCTTGCGCGCCGATGAACATCTTGCCGCGATCTTCGAGGTTCCACAGAGCGAAGGCCACCGAGGTGCCGTTTTCCATGGAGATCAGCACGCCCTGGCGACGGCCCGGAATGGTGCCCTTGTAGGGCGCCCATTCGTGGAACACGCGGTTCAGAACGCCGGTGCCGCGCGTGTCGGTGAGGAATTCGCCGTGGTAGCCAATCAGCCCGCGAGAGGGGACATGGGCGATGATGCGGGTCTTGCCCGCGCCGGCCGGTTTCATCTCGGCCAACTCGCCCTTGCGCGCGCCGGTCAGCTTCTCGATCACGGCGCCGGAGTATTCGTCATCCACGTCGATGGTGACTTCCTCGACCGGCTCGTGACGCTCTCCGTCGATCTCGCGGAAAAGCACCTGCGGGCGGGAGATCGACAGCTCGAACCCCTCGCGGCGCATGTTCTCGATCAGCACGCCCATCTGCAATTCGCCGCGACCGGCAACCTCGAAGGCCTCGCCGCCCGGGGTGTCGGTGATCTTGATGGCGACGTTGCTTTCCGCCTCTTTCATCAGGCGCTCGCGGATCACGCGGGACTGCACCTTCTTGCCGTCACGGCCCGCCAGCGGCGAGTCGTTGATGCCGAAGGTGACGGTGATGGTGGGCGGGTCGATGGGTTGGGCTTCCAGCGGCTCTTCCACGGCCAGCGCGCAGATCGTGTCGGCCACGGTGGATTTGGTCATCCCGGCGAGCGAGACGATGTCGCCCGCGAGCGCCTCGTCGATGTCCTGCTGTGCAAGACCCCGGAAGGCCTGAATGCGGGTGACGCGGAACTGCTCGATCTTCTCGCCCAGGCGCGAGAGGGTCTGCACCGTCTGGCCCACCTTGAGGCGGCCGCTTTCGACGCGGCCGGTCAGCAGGCGGCCCACGAAGGGGTCGGCGCCGAGGGTGGTGGCCAGCATGCGGAAGTCATCATCCTGGTGGTTGATCTGCTTGGGCGTGGGGACGTGGTTCACGATCAGGTTGAACAGCGCGTGCAGGTCCTTGCGCGGGCCGTCCAGCTCGTGATCGGCCCAACCGGAGCGGCCCGAGGCATACATGTGTGGGAAATCGAGCTGATCTTCGTCGGCGTCGAGCGAGGAGAAGAGGTCGAAGACCTCGTCCAGCGCGCGGTCGGGCTCGGCGTCGGGCTTGTCGACCTTGTTGAGCACCACGATCGGACGCAGGCCGAGGGCGAGCGCCTTGGAGGTCACGAATTTCGTCTGCGGCATCGGGCCTTCGGCGGCGTCGACCAGCAGCACCACGCCATCGACCATCGACAGGATGCGCTCCACCTCGCCCCCGAAATCGGCGTGGCCGGGGGTGTCGACGATGTTGATCCGCGTGCCTTTCCACTCCAGCGACGTGGGCTTGGCGAAAATCGTGATGCCGCGCTCGCGCTCAAGGTCGTTGCTGTCCATGGCACGTTCGGCGACGGCCTGATTTTCGCGGAAAGCACCGGATTGCTTGAGAAGCTCGTCCACCAAAGTGGTCTTGCCGTGGTCAACGTGCGCGATGATCGCGATATTACGGAGGTCCATTACGATGGCCTTTTTAGAATAAGGGAATGCTTTCCCGCGCGCTTAGGGGGTTTTCGCGCCGATGGCTAGCTAAAAAGGGAAGTTACACCACGGCGCGGAAGCGCAGGGTGCCCTGATATCCCGCCTCGGTGATGTCAGCGGAAAAGACGCCGCCAAGTTGTTCCGACAGCATATCGATGACCGACATGCCCATCCCGGTGGAGCTTTCCGACTTCGGCGCGGCGCTGCCCAGACCGTCATCGGTATAGGTGAGAACCAGCTCTCCGTCCTCGGCGGTGCTGAGGTCGAGGGTCATCTTGCCCGCGCGTCCGTCCGCGAAGCCGTGCTTTTGCGAGTTTGCGGTGAGTTCCGCCACGATCAGGCCAAGCGCACCGGCTTCCTGCGAGGTAATCGTTGCCTTGTTGCAGCCGGTAGAGAGCGCGAGCTCCTGATTTGGGTGCAGCGTGCCCCGGATCAGGTCGGCGACCGAGGCGAGGTAGGCGGAGATGTTGATCCGCTCGCCCGCGTTGGTCTTGTAGAGCGCGGTATGCAGAGCGGCGATGATCTCGACCCGTTGCTGCATCAGTTGCAGGGCGTCGCGTGCGGCCTCGTCGGTCAGCATGCGGGACTGGATACGCGCCATGGCCGAGACCGATTGCAGCGAGTTCTTGACCCTGTGATCGACTTCCAGACGCAGCAATTCCTCGCGCCGCAGGGCGAGCGCCAGTTCCATCTGGCGCATCACCTGTGCGGCCATCACCTTGACAGCGTCGCGCTGCAGATCGGTCAGGACGCGCGGTTTCTGGTCCAGCACGCAGAGGGTGCCGAGCGGCATGCCTTCCGCCGTTTTCAACAGCGCACCGGCATAGAAACGCAGGTTCGGGCCGGACACGCAGAGCGGATTGCCGCAAAGGCGATCGTCGTTGAGCGTGTCCTCGATCTCCATGAAATCGTCGAGCAGGATCGCATGGGCGCAGATGGATTCGTCCAGCGGCAGTTCCCGGGTGCCGAGGCCGACCTCGGCCTTGAACCACTGCCGATCCTCGTCGATGAAGTTGATCACGGCAAAAGGCACGTCGCAGATGCGCGCGATCAGTTCGACCACGGCGTCGTACTCCGCGTCCCGGGGCGTATCGAGAATGCCATAGGAATGCAGCGCCGCAACGCGTTGGTCATTCGACGGATGGGGCGCCGCCACATAGCCTTTGGCCGCAGCGGGATCGATTACCTTTGCCATGCCGCGCTTACTCGATCGGCCGCAGCCGGATCACGACGTCGACTTTCGCGACCTCGTAACCCTCTGGCACATCAGGCAAACTCTTGATCTGTAGCTCGGCCGCCGGCGCATCTTTGAGCGAGCCGCAGCCTTCGAGGTAAAAATGGGGGTGATCGTCGACACGGGTATCGAAGTAGCTGCGATTGCCGTCGACGGTGACCTCCTGCATCAGCCCCGCATCGCAGAACGCGCGCAGGGTGTTGTAGACGGTCGCGAGGGACACCTTGTCGCCAGTGCCCAATACCGCTTCGTGAAGGCTTTCCGCTGTCACATGGCGGTCCTGACCGTCGCCCACCAACAGAGAGGCCAACGCAAGGCGCTGGCGCGTGGGGCGAAGCTCGGCCTGTCCAAGCCAGGATTGTGAGCGCTCTAGGGCTTCAGGGGTCATGGGCCCGGGGCTTTCTTGTAAGGTGCACAACCCCATATATGGTCAATTGCCGACCCAATGCAAATACCCATGTCGCCTATGCTTTATTGTGCCCAATCGGCCGCCCTTGCGTGGGAAATGGACGGGATGATAGGTGTGGGGCAAGCCGCAAGCGGCAGGAAACAAGACGAGCAGGGGGACTGATGTCCGATTATCCGACGAGCTTTGACCGCGAAGATCTGCTGCGCTGCGCGCGTGGAGAGCTGTTTGGCGAAGGCAATGCGCAATTGCCCGAACCGCCGATGCTGATGATGGATCGCATCACCGAAATCTCCGGCGACGGGGGCGCGCATGGCAAGGGCCACGTGGTCGCCGAGTTCGATATCAAGCCCGACGCCTGGTTCTTCGAATGCCATTTCCCCGGCAACCCGATCATGCCCGGATGCCTCGGCCTTGATGGCCTGTGGCAGCTGACCGGCTTCAATCTTGGCTGGCGCGGCTGGCAGGGCCGGGGCTATGCGCTTGGCGTAGGCGAGGTGAAGCTGACCGGCATGGTGCGTCCTGACCGCAAGATGCTGACCTACTACGTGGATTTCACCAAGGCGATCCAGACCCGCCGCCTGACCATGGGCGTGGCCGATGGCCGGGTCGAGGCCGATGGCGAAGTCATCTATCAGGTCAAGGACATGAAGGTCGCGCTGAGCGAAAGCTGACGCGGCAATGGCCTTTCGCCCCATGGCATTCCTGCGCGACCATTGGCAGTTGATCGCGTTGACCGTCGCGGTCTTCGCGCTCTGGTCGACGCCGCTGGTGCTGCCGTTGAAACTGCTCGTGGTGTTCTTCCACGAATTGTCCCATGGGCTTGCCGCGATCCTGACGGGCGGCTCCATCGAGTCGCTCTCGGTGAATTTCCAGCAGGGCGGCGAGGCCTGGACGCGGGGCGGTTCGCGCTTCCTGATCCTCACCGCCGGATACCTGGGCTCGCTCCTGATCGGGGCGGGCCTGTTGATCGCCGCGCTGCGCGGCCGGGCGGACCGGATGGTCCTCTCGGGACTTGGCGTGCTGATGCTGGTGGTGATGCTGCTCTACGTCCGCGACGTCACGGCGCTGCTGATCTGCGGCGCGACGGGCGCGGCCCTGATTGCGGCGGGGCGGTTCCTCTCGGCGCAATGGTGCGACCTCATCCTGCGGGTCATCGGCCTCTCCAGCCTGATCTACGTCCCCTACGACATCTTCGATGACACGCTGCGCCGCGCCTCCCTGCGCTCGGACGCGCGCATGTTGGCGGAAGAGGTCGGCGGCACCACGATGATCTGGGGCGCGCTCTGGTTGATCATCAGCCTTGTGGTGATTTTCTGGTGCATGCGCCGTGTTTTGGGCCGGGACAGCAACATCCACTTCCGGCGCTAACGGGTTGCGCGCAAAGCGCCCCAATGCCTAGATACGGGGTGAAAGCAGCAAGACGTGCGCGCCCAAGGGCCTGCGTCAAACCAGAGGTTCGCTAATGAGACGTGTCGTCGTGACAGGATTGGGCATCGTATCCCCCATCGGAAACAACGCCGCCGAGGTGACGGAAAGCCTGAAGGCCGGCCGCTCCGGGATCGAGGCCTCGCCCGAGATGGTCGAACACGGTTTCCGCAGCCAGGTTGCGGGCACCCTGAAGATCGACGTGGCTGAGCATGTCGACAAGCGCGCACTGCGCTTCATGGGGCCGGGGGCGGCCTATGCCCATATCGCCATGGGGCAGGCCATCGCCGATGCGGGGCTGGAGGAAGGCGACGTCGTCAACGAGCGCACGGGCCTGATCGCAGGCTCCGGCGGGCCATCGACCAGCGCCATGTTCCAGGCGCATCAGACGGTGATCGAGAAGGGCTCGCCCAAGCGGATCGGGCCTTTCGCGGTGCCCAAGTGCATGTCGTCCACGATCTCGGCCAACCTCTCCACGGCCTACAAGATCAAGGGGATCAATTACTCGATCACCTCGGCCTGCTCCACCTCGCTGCACTGCATCGGATCGGCCGCCGAGCAGATCATGATGGGCAAGCAGGACGTGATGTTCGCGGGCGGCGCGGAGGAGTTGGACTGGACGCTGTCGTGCCTCTTCGACGCGATGGGCGCGATGTCCTCGAAATACAACGATACGCCCGGGCGCGCCTCGCGCGCGTTCGACGCGGACCGCGACGGCTTCGTGATCGGCGGCGGCGGTGCGATCCTTGTGCTGGAAGAGATGGAGCGCGCCGTGGCGCGCGGCGCGAAGATCTACGCGGAAGTCACGGGCTTTGCCGCGACCTCCGACGGACACGACATGGTGGCCCCTTCGGGCGAGGGCGGCGAACGGGCGATGCGTCTGGCGCTCCAGAGCCTGCCCGAGGGACGGTCCGTTGATTACATCAACGCCCATGGCACCTCGACGCCGGTGGGCGACGTGGGCGAGGTGGAGGCCGTGCGCCGGGTCTTCGGCCAAGGCAAGACGCCACCGATTTCATCAACCAAATCAATGACGGGACACGCCCAGGGTGCGGCCGGTGCTCTGGAGGCGACCTTCTGCCTCCTGATGCTCGATGGGGATTTCATCGCGCCTTCGATCAACGTGGAAACCCTCGACCCGGCGCTCGATCCTGCGGAGATCGCGACCGAGTACAAGGCCGATGCGGGTCTCGATACCGTGATGACGAACTCTTTTGGTTTTGGTGGCACGAACGGCTCGATGCTGCTGAGCCGTTTTGTGAAGTGAGATATTGAGACATGGCTGATTTGATGAAGGGTAAGCGGGGCCTCGTGATGGGCGTCGCCAACGAGCGCTCGATCGCATGGGGCATCGCCAAGGCACTGCACGCAGAGGGCGCGGAACTGGCGTTTTCCTATCAAGGCGAGGCCTTCGGCAAGCGGTTGGAGCCGCTGGCCACATCAATCGGCAGCAACCTCATGGTCGATGTCGACGTGAACGACGACGATTCCATGGACGCCTGTTTCGAGACCCTCAAGACCGAATGGGGCAGCCTCGATTTCGTGGTCCATGCCATCGCCTATTCCGACAAGGCAGAGCTGGCCGGTCGCTTCATCGACACGACGCGGGCGAACTTCAAGAACTCGCTCACGATCAGCTGCTACTCCTTCATCGACGTGGCCAAGCGCGCGTCCGAGCTGATGCCGGAAGGCGGCACGCTGTTGACGCTGACCTACCAGGGCAGCAACCGGGTGACGCCCTTCTACAACGTCATGGGCGTAGCCAAGGCGGCGCTGGAATCCTCGGTGCGCTATTTGGCGAATGATCTTGGGCCGCAGGGCATCCGGGTCAACGCGATCTCTCCCGGTCCGATGAAAACCCTCGCGGGCGCGGCCATCGGAGGCGCGCGCAAGACCTTCAAGACGACCGAGGCCAATGCGCCGATGCGGGCCAATGCGACGCTGGATGCGGTGGGCGGCACGGCTGTCTACCTCGCGTCGGATTACGGCGCCTGCACCACGGGGGAGATCATCACCGTGGATGGCGGCTACCACGTGCTTGGCATGGCGCAGCCAGAGAACCTCTGACGGGTTTTCGTGCTGCGCGGAAGGACCGGGGCGCTGCCCCGGACCCCGGGATATTTACGGGAACAGGGAAGGGGGCGTTGCGGCCCCCTTTTTTGCGTGTCACGACTTGGCCTGACAGTTTGGGGGAAAGACGATGGCAAAGATCACCACATGTATTTTTGATGCTTACGGGACATTGTTCGACGTATCCGCGGCCGCGCGTGCCTTGGCGGGGCAGCCGGGGCGCGAGGCCTTCGCCGAGGTCTGGATGCAGGTGGCAAACGATTGGCGGCTGAAGCAGTTGCAGTACTCGTGGCTGCGCGCGGTGGCGCGGGATCACTGCGATTTCTGGCGCGTCACGGGGGACGGGCTGGACTGGGCGCTGGCGCGGGCGGGTCTGGATGATGCGCAATTGCGCGAGGATCTGTTGGGGCTCTATTGGGAGTTGGACGCCTATCCGGAGGTGCCCGAGATGCTGGCGGCGTTGAAGCGGGCGGGGATGCAGACGGGGATCCTGTCGAACGGCTCGCCCGACATGCTTTCGGGCGCGGTGGAAAGCGCCGGGATCGGCGAGATGCTGGACGCGGTGTTGAGCGTCGAGGAGGTCGGTGTCTTCAAACCCGACCGGCGGGTCTATGATCTCGTGGGGCAGCGGTTCGGTTGCGCGGCGGAAGAGGTCTTGTTCGTCTCGTCCAACGGCTGGGACGCGTCCTTCGCGGCAGCCTATGGGTTCGATACGCTTTGGGTGAACCGGGCGGGCGAGCCGATGGACCGGTTGAGCGGCAAACCCGGGCGCGAGGCGCGCGATCTGAGTGGTGTGACGGCAATCGTGGGGGCTGCTTGATGCAGTTCGTGACGGCCGAGGACGGTGTACGCCTTGCCTATGACGATGCGGGCGCGGGGGTGGCGCTGCTCTGCCTGCCGGGGCTGACCCGGAACATGGATGATTTCGAGCCGGTGCTGGAGCACTACCGCGACCGCGCGCGCGTCATCCGCATGGATTTTCGGGGACGCGGGGCATCGGACCATGCGAATTTTGCCACTTATACGCCGATGCAGGAGGCGCAGGATGTCGCTGTCTTGCTCGACCATCTCGGGCTGGAAAGCGCCTGCATCCTTGGAACATCGCGTGGCGGATTGGTGGCGGTGATGATGGCGGTCACGGCGCGGCATCGGCTGCGGGGTGTCATTTTCAACGACATCGGGCCGGAGGTCATGGGCGAGGGTCTCTCCACGATCATGACCTACATCGGCAAGGCGCCGCCCTATCGCTCACTGGCGGAAGCGGCGGCGGCCATGCCAGAGGTCTATGGCGGCGCGTTCCGCAATGTTCCGCCCGCGACCTGGGAGGACTTTGCGCGTCGGGTCTGGCGCGAGGAGGCGGGCGCGCTGCATCTGCGGTATGACCCGAAGTTGCGCGACGCGGTGGCGCCAGCCTTCGCGCCGGACTACGAGGCGCCGGACCTCTGGCCGCTTTTCGATGCGCTGGAGGGCGTGCCCCTTGGACTGATCCGGGGCGCGCAGTCGGACATCCTTTCGGCGGAGACGGCGGCCGAAATGCGTCGGCGCCGACCCGACATGGCCTTCGCGGAGCTGGCCGATCGCGGCCATGTTCCGTTTCTGGACGAGCCCGGCGCGCGGGCCGTCATCGACAGCGTTCTGGAGAAATGTGAATGATCACGATCAGCGATATCGAAGCCTCGGCCGCTCGGGCAGAGGGCGTGGTACGGCGCACGCCGCTCCTGAGCTCTCCGTTCATCGACGACATGGCAGGCCGCCCGGTTTATCTGAAGGCGGAAGTGCTCCAGCACACGGGCTCGTTCAAGTTTCGCGGCGGTTGGTCCGCGTTAACGGCGTTAACCGATGACCAGCGAAAGCGCGGTGTGATCGCCTTTTCCTCGGGCAACCATGCGCAAGGGGTCGCGCGCGCTGCGCAGATTTTGAGCGTGCCGGCGACGATCCTCATGCCTGCGGATGCGCCATCCCTGAAGATCGCCAACACCCGCGCGATGGGCGCTGATGTCGTGCTCTACGATCGCAAGGGGGGCGAGGATCGCAACGCCATCGGCGCAAGGTTGAGCGAAGAACGGGGCCTGACGCTCGTGAAGCCCTATGACGACCCGATGGTTATGTCGGGGCAGGGAACATGCGGCCTGGAGATCGCCGAGCAGACCACTGAAGCGGGTGTCGAGGACGCCACGGTCCTGACCTGTTGCGGCGGCGGCGGCCTGACCTCGGGCATCGCGACCGCACTGGAGGCGAAAGCGCCGGGGTTGCGCGTGCGCCCGGTGGAGCCCGAGGGCTTTGACGATGTCGCGCGGTCGCTCGACACGGGTGAGATCCAGTCGAACGACGGTCCTGAAGTCGGCCTGTGCGATGCGGTCCTGACGCCCGCGCCGGGCAACTTGACGTTCCCGGTGATGAAGCGGCTCTGCGGGGCTGGCATCGTGGTGACCGACGCACAGGTGAAGGCCGCGATGGCGATTGCGGCGATCCGCTTGAAGCTGGTGGTCGAACCCGGCGGCGCGGTGGCACTGGCGGCGGCTCTGTTTCACGGCGGTGCGCTCGAACCGGGGCCGGTGATCGCGACGCTGTCGGGCGGCAACGTCGATCCCAACCTCTTCGCGCAGATCATGGCGGCGTACGAGGCCTAGGCGTCCGAAAGGAATTCCCGCGCCTTTGTCACGAAGTCACGCGCCTCACGGGGCGCCTGACCAAGCGCGTCAGCGCCGCTGAGCGGCGGCAGGGGTGCGTCCGGGTGCGCTTCCGCGACCAATTCCGGCAGAGACCGGCATGATGCGATGGCTTCTTTCGTGAGCCTTTTGACCTCTGCCTGCGCATCAGGGCGGCGGAGGGTGGCTGTCAGCGCGAAGGAGAGCGCTTCGGCGTGGATCAGCCCGAGCGGATCGTTCAGGCGGGCCGCCATGGCCTCGGCCTTGGGCGTCACGCTGCGCACGACATCCACGGCGAGGGCGCTCGACCGCGCGCTGGCCGAAACCAGCGGCGGCAGGGTCAGCCATTCGGTGAACCAAGCCGCGCCGTCGCGCGCTTCGCCATGGGGCAGGGACAGGACGCCCGCCTGGGCGGGGGCCACGCGGGCAAGCGCCACGAGCGCCGAGGCCGCCACGGGGTTCTGCTTTTGAGGCATGGTGGAGGACGCGCCTGCAGCGCCCAATTGCACTTCGCCCACGTCAGATCGGCTCAGGCGCAAGACGTCTTCACCTAGCTTTCCCATCGTCGTGGTGACACTGGCAAGCCATTGCGCAATCTCGATAATTCCGCTGCGATCCGCGTGCCAGCTGCGTTGTGGATCGCTCAGGCCGAGGCCCTCTGCAAGGGCCGCGCGCAGCGCCGCGGGGTCCGGGGCCAACTGGCTCGCGGTGCCCGCCGCGCCGGAGAGCGATACGCAGAGCGCATGGCGGCGCAGGTCGGGCAGTCTCTCCAACAGCCGGAGGATCGGCCAGCCCCAGGAAGCGACCAGCGCGCCGAAGCTGCTGGGCACCGCGACCTGCCCATAGGTGCGCGCGGCTTGCGGCGTCTCGGCATGGCTCTCCGCCAGATCCGTTAACGCCGTTAACACCTCGCGCAGACGGGCTTCCATCAACGCCAGAACCTGTCGCAGCCGAAGGCTCTGCGCGGTATCCTGAATATCCTGCGAAGTTGCGCCCCAGTGCAGGTATTGCGCGTGCTCCGGGGCCTCCAGCGCGGTGCGCATCGCGGCGACCAGACCGGGGACCACCACGCCATTCATCCCGGCAAGCCCCGTCGGGTCGATCTGGATCTCCATCGTGGCGCGGTGCAGGAACTGGCCCGAGATCTCAGGGATGATACCCGCCTGTCCCTGCGCCTTCGCCAGCGCCCCCAGAACCAGCATCATGGCACGCACTTCCGCGCTGTCCGAAAGCAGGCGCGCGATCTCGCCGTCGCCGAAGAGGTCACGGTGCAAGGTGCTGTCGAAGACAGAGGTGCTCATGGCAAATGTCCGATATCGCTGAGGAAAGTCGTGAGGTGGGCGGCATAGGTCGTGGGATCTTCCACGCAAGGAAGATGCCCCGCGCCGCGCATCAGTTCGAACTTCGAGCCGGGGATCAGCTCGGCCAGCTCGCGCACCAGGTCCGGCGGCGTCGCCCCGTCCTGGTCGCCCGCAATGACGAGCGCGGGCAGGCGCAACGACGCGGTCGTCGTATAGAAATCACTGCCCGCGATGGCCGCGCAGCATCCCGCGTAGCCCTCCTCGGGGCAGGTCTCGACCATCCGCCGCCATGGCGAAACGGCCGGGCTTTCGCGGAACGCGCGAGAGAACCAACGCGCCATGATGGTGTCCGCCATCGAGGCCAGGCCGTCGCGTCGCAGCGCCTCGATCCGGTCCTCCCACATGGCGCGGGTGCCGATCTTGGCCGCCGTGTTCGAGAGCACCACCGCGCGCACCAGATCAAGCCGTTTCGCCGCCAGACCCTGCGCGATCAGCCCCCCGATCGAGAGGCCGACGAACACCGCGTCGCGCGCGTCCAGCGCTTCCATCACCCGTTCCGCGTCGCGCACCAGCGTGCCCATGCCGTAAGGCGCCGGCGGGCAACTCGAAAGCCCATGCCCGCGCAGGTCAAAGCGGATCAGCCGCAGCCCCTCCGGCAGCAGCGGCACCACCGCGTCCCACAACCGCAAGTCGGTCCCGAGGGAGTTGCCGAAAACCACTGCCGGGCCGTTTTCCGGGCCATCGACCTGCACATGCAGGGACACATCATCGAAGCTCAAAATATCCATGGCGCCTTGTCTCTCAATCGGGCGGCAATTCGCAAGGTGTTTACGCCACGGCCGGGTCGCAAGTTTTCCGTCAAATGGCGCGTTTCGCCTCGCAATCGGATGCGTCAGCCGCAATGGTGGGGCAACCAGAGACCGGAGTGAGCCATGCCCAAGACCGTCCGCGCCGCCGTTTGCCACAGCCATGGTGCGCCCCTCGTGATCGAACCCGTCACCCTGCGCGATCCCGGCCCGGGTGAGGTGGAGGTGACGCTGGACGCGGTGGCGATCTGCCATTCGGACATTTCCTACATGGAGGGCGCCTGGGGCGGCGATCTGCCCGCGATCTATGGCCATGAGGCGGCCGGAAAGGTCACGAGCATCGGCGCGGGCGTCGCGCTGAAGGAGGGGGACCGGGTGATTGTGACGCTTGCGAAATCCTGCGGCCAATGCCCCTCCTGCGCCTCGGCGCAACCGATGTATTGCGGCGGCAACACGCCCGAAGCGCAGGTCATCACCGACGCGGAAGGCGCGCCGGTGGTCAAGGCGATGAACTGCGGCGCCTTTGCAGAGGCCGTCATCGTCGACGCCAGCCAGACCGCGCCAATCGGCGACGAGATCCCCTCGGACGTGGCGTGCCTGCTGGCCTGCGGGGTGCCCACCGGGATGGGCGCCGCGATCAACACCGCCAAGGTAAAGCCCGGCGACAAGGTCGTGGTCATCGGGGCGGGCGGCGTCGGCCTGAACGCCATCCAGGGCGCGCGGATCGCGGGCGCGGCCCGGATCGTCGCCATGGATCTTGAGGAAAAGAAGCTCGCCGACGCGCTGGAATTCGGCGCCACCGATACGCTCCCTGCCCAGACCGAGAAACCCTGGAAGGCGCTGTCGAAGATCCTCGGCGGCACCCTCGCCGATCATGTCTTCGTCTCCGTGGGCGCCATCCCCGCCTATGAAAGCGCCCTGCGTCTCCTCGCGCCGCGCGGCACCGCCTATGCGGTCGGTATGACCCACAACGGCGAAACCACCCCCTACGAGCCGGTCATCTTCGCCGCGACCGGTCAGGGCATTCGCGGCTCCTTCCTCGGCGAGATCGTCCTCAAGCGCGACATCCCCTGGATGGTGGATCTCTACACCCAGGGCCGCCTGAAACTCGATGAGCTCGTCTCCGCCCGCTGGTCCCTTGACCAGATCAACGAGGCCATTGCAGACACCAACACGGGACAGGCCCGCCGCAACGTCATCACCTTCTGAACGCCCCTCCTTCCTCGTTCCATAAATATCCCGGGGGTTTGGGGGCTGGCCCCCAATCCGAGGACCTCCATGAAACTCGACTCTCTCGAATTCTTCGCCGCAGCGCCTCCGCCTCCCGGCTGGGGCGGGCGCTACTGGCTGATCCTGCGCGTGACCACCGATACCGGCATCACGGGGTTGGGAGAGGTCTACGCCGCAGGGGTCGGCCCCACGGCAATGCAGGCAGTGATCGAAGACGTCTTCACCCGCCACATGCAGGGCGAAGATCCCGCGAATATCGAGCTGATGTCACGGCGTGCGCAGTCGTCGGGCTTCACGCAACGCGCCGATCCCACTGTTTTCGGGGCGTTTTCGGGGTTGGAGATGGCCTGTTGGGACATCCTCGGCAAAGCGCGGGACTGCCCCGTCCACGCGCTTCTGGGCGGGCGGATGAATGCCGAGATCCGCGCCTATACCTATCTCTATCCGGAACCCCATCACGACATCACGGCCTTCTGGACCTCACCCGAAATGGCAGCGGAATCCGCGGCTGCGCGGGTGGCGGAAGGCTATACGGCGGTCAAGTTCGATCCGGCCGGACCCTACACGATGCGCGGCGGGCACATGCCGGCGCTGGCCGATATCGACCTCTCCGCGCGGTTCTGTGCCGCGATCCGCGATGCGGTGGGAACCCGCGCCGATCTGCTCTTCGGCACCCATGGCCAGTTCGCCCCCTCCGGCGCGATCCGCTTGGCGCAGGCGATCGAGCCCTACGATCCGCTGTGGTACGAGGAACCGATCCCGCCCGACAATCTTCCGGGCCTGGCGGAGGTCGCGGCGCATACCTCGATCCCCATCGCAACCGGAGAGCGTCTGACAACCGCTGGCGAATTCGCGCAGGCCCTCCACCACGGCGCGCGGATCCTGCAGCCGGCATTGGGTCGCGCCGGGGGCATCTGGGAGGGCAAGAAGATCGCCACTCTCGCCGCCGCCTATGGCGCGCAACTGGCGCCGCATCTTTATGCCGGGCCGGTCGAATGGGCCGCGAATGTCCACCTCGGGGTGAGCTGTCCGAACCTGCTGATGGTCGAGGCGATCGAGACGCCGTTCCATGATGCCCTCGTCTCCGGACGCCCACGGGTTGAAAACGGCTTCGTCTCCGCGCCCGATGCGCCGGGTCTGGGGATCACCCTGAACGATGACGTGGCGCGGGCGCATCCCTACACCGGTGACCGGCTGCACCTCGAGATGCAGGAAGCGCCCTGCGATTGGCAGAACGGCAATGCCTTCAGCGGGGGAGCGGCAGACTAGGGGAGAACCGCGCGTGCCCATCGCTGGCCGCGCGACCCGGCGTTACCTCTCCACCTCGTGGGCGTAGCGCAGGCGGGCGATCTCTTCGTTCTTCTCGGACGTCTTCAGCGCGTCCATTTCTTCTTTCACGTAGTCGAGATGGACGATCACCGCCTCTTTCGCGGCTTCCGCGTCCCGCTCCTGAATGGCTGCGTTGATCGCGCGGTGATGGTCCAGCAGCGTGTCGCGCGTCGTGCGGTTCTTGAACATCTGCTGACGGTTGAAGAACACGCCTTGCCGCAACAGGTTGAAGCTCGCGCGCATCATGTGCAGCAGGATCACGTTATGGCTCGCCTCGATGATCGCGAGGTGGAACTCGGCGTCCAACTCCGCCTCATCCGCAGGATTGCGCTTGCGGTGGGCGGCTTCCATCTTCTGCAGGATCGTGTCGATGACCTTCAGGTCGGTGTCCGAGCCGTGGACCGCCGCGCGCTCGGCGGCGATGCTTTCGAGGTCTTGGCGGAACGAGATGTAATCGAAGACGGCCTCTTCATGGGCGGCCAGCAGGTCGATCAGGGCAGGGGAGAAGGCCGATCCCAGAACATCGGCGACGTAGATGCCCGCACCGGCCCGTGTTGCCAGAAGCCCCTTGTCCTGCAACTCGGCCACCGCCTCGCGCAGGCTGGGTCGCGAGACGCTCAGGCGTTCGCTCAACTCACGCTCGGAGGGCAGGCGGTCACCGGGGCGCAGGATACCGCGGAGGATCAGTTGCTCGATCTGCCGCACGACGGCGCGCGACAGTTTCTCGGCATCGATTGGCTGAAATGGCATGGAAGACCCTCCCGTCCCCTGGGCCGTAAAATTGGTAAAATGATATGACCACGTGTAGGGTCTGTCTAGCCGCCTTGAGGCCTCCAGCGCAGGAAAACGGCCCGCCCCCGGATGGGAGCAGGCCGCTGTAAGTGGTTGATTTGTATTGCGCGTCGCGCGCTGTCGCGTTTAGCGCGGGCGGATGATGACCTCGACGCGGCGGTTCTGCTGACGCCCTGCGGCGTTCAGGTTGGTCGCCACCGGGTCGCTTTCGCCACGCCCGTAGGCGCGCACGCGGAACGGTGCGACGCCTGCTTCCAGCAGGACGCCGGCCACACCTTGCGCACGGCGGGTCGAGAGGTCCTGGTTGTAGGAGGCCGAACCGGTGTTGTCGGTGTGACCCACCACTTCCACGTCGGTGTTCGGATACTGGTTGAGGTTGCGCGCGAGGGCGCGCAGGTCCGCTTGCAGGCTGGCGCGAATGGCGGCGCTGTCCACGTCGAACAGGATGCCTTCGGGCATGGTCACGACCAGCTGCGAGCCGGTGTTCTCGATCCGGATGCGATCATTCACGATCGCGCCGCGCAGGTCCTGCGCCTGACGGTCGAGCGCGTTGCCGATGAGGCCGCCCGCGGCCGCGCCGGCGGCGGCGCCCAGAACGGCGTTGCGGCCCTGGTTCTCGTCATCGGAAGTCGCGCCGATGAAGCCACCCAGAAGACCGCCGATCACGGCACCGTCGAGGGTGCGGTTCTGCGGCGTGTTGCTCGGAGGCACGGTGTTGCCGACGCAAGCCGAGAGCGCGACGGCGCTGACCGTCGCCAGAATGGTAGGTTTGATAAATCGTTGCATTGGATGCCCTTTGCCTGTGGTCCCGTTTCCCGCGGGAGTGCTTGCGGCCTGTATATCAGGCTCTCGCCCCTGTCACAGGGGGAAATGAGGGCCCGCGTTGACAGGGGCGTGAGGTGGCAGATATTCGCCCGTTTCCAACGGCTGTCAGGCCGCGCCTTCCTCGGTCGCGGCGGCCTCCCACGCGAGCATGGCGCGCTTCACGGGCAGGCCCCAATGGTAGCCGCCGAGCCCGCCGGATTTGCGCAGGGCGCGGTGGCAGGGGATCAGCCACGAGATCGGGTTGCGGCCCACGGCGGTGCCCACCGCACGCACGGCACGGGGCTTGCCGATGGCGCCGGCGATCTCGGAATAGGTGGTGACGTGGCCGGTGGGGATCGCCAGCAGCGCCTCCCACACCTTGATCTGAAACGGTGCGCCGATCAGCGACAGCTGCAAATCGCCCGCGCCTTGGAATGCCGCATCCGCCATCGGGCGCAGCGCCTCGGTATCCTCGACGTATTCTGCCTTGGGCCAGCGCGAGCGCAGGTCCGCCATGGCGTGATCGGGGCCGGTTTCCGCCGCGAAGCCGATGCCGCAGATGCCTTTCTCCGTCGCCATGACAAGCGCCGGGCCGAAGGGGCTGTCAAACCACCCCCACCGGATCGTCAGCCCCGCGCCGCCGCTCGCGTAGGTGCCGGGGCTCATCGCCTCCCACCGCAGGAACAGGTCGTGCAACCGCCCGCCCGAGGTCAACCCGGTCTCGCCCACGGTATCAAGCACGGTGAACCGATCCGCCAACAGGCGCCGGGCGTGGTCCAACGTCAGGTATTGCTGATAGCGCTTCGGGCTGACGCCGACCCAATTGCTGAAAGTGCGCTGGAAATGGGCCGGGCTCATCCCGAGGGATGAGGCGAGATCTTCGAGGCTTTGATGCGGGTTGGCATCGATCAGGTCCAAAGCCCGCCGCATAACGTGAAAGTGGTAGCTGCCGGATGGGTCGTGATCATTGGGCATGGCGCGGGTCTCCTTGACGCGTTCAATCTATCCCGCACCGCCCCGTGCCGCGACCCGCTTCTTGCGGGATTTGCGGGGGGCTTGCCCGCTCGGTCAGGGCAAGCCAAAAGGGAGGTCATGGCAAAAGCGCTTCCTTATCATACGATTCACGAGATCTTCTCGCGGTTCCGCGCGGCAGAGGCCGAGCCAAAGGGCGAGTTGCACCACGTGAACGCCTATACGTTGGTCGTTGCGGTTGCGCTTTCGGCGCAGGCGACGGACGCAGGCGTGAACCGGGCGACGGCGGAGTTGTTCAAGATCGCCGACACACCGCAGAAGATGCTCGATCTCGGGCTGGAGAAGGTGACCGAGCATATCAAGACCATCGGCCTCTACCGCAACAAGGCCAAGAACGTCATCAAGCTGAGCCAAATCCTCGTCGATGACTACGGCGGCGAGGTGCCTTCTTCCCGCGCGGCGCTGCAGTCGCTGCCGGGGGTGGGGCGCAAGACCGCGAACGTGGTGCTCAACATGTGGTGGGGGATGCCCGCACAGGCGGTGGACACCCATATCTTCCGGGTCGGCAACCGCACCCTGATCGCGCCGGGCAAGGACGTCGACGCCGTGGAGCGCGCGGTCGAGGACAACGTGCCCGCCGAGTTCCAGCAACACGCGCACCATTGGCTGATCCTGCACGGGCGCTACATCTGCGTGGCGCGCAAGCCCAAATGCGGCGCTTGCCTGATCCGCGACCTCTGCGTCTACGAGGACAAGATGCCCGACCCCTTGCCCGGAAAGGCACCGCAATGAGCCGTCAGAACATCTCCTCCGGCTCCTACCTCGAGCCGCAGATCGGCTTTTCGCGCGCCGTCCGCATTGGCAATACCGTGGCCATCGGGGGCACCGCTCCGATTGCGGCGGAAGGCGGCACGGATTGCGTGGGCGATGTCTACGGTCAGACCAAACGCTGCCTCGAGATTGCGCTTGCGGCGCTGAGCTCGGCCGGAGGCACCGCTCAGGACGTGATCCGCACCCGCATCATCCTCACCGATATCCGCACCTACAAGGACGCGGCCCGCGCCCACGCCGAGGTGTTCACTGACATTCGCCCCGTCACCACGGTGATGGAAGTCTCTGCATTCGTTGATCCTGACTGGCTGGTCGAGATCGAACTCGACGCTATTCTTAAGGACCAGAAATGACCCAGACCTACGACCTCGTCGGCATCGGCAACGCGATTGTCGATGTCATTTCCCACGGTGATGACAGCTTTCTGGATAACATGGGCATCCAGAAGGGCATCATGCAGCTGATCGAGCGCGAGCGCGCCGAGATCCTCTACGGCGCGATGACCGACAGGGTGCAGGCACCGGGCGGGTCAGTTGCAAATACTGTCGCGGGGGCCGGAACGCTTGGGTTGCGGACGGCCTTTCTCGGCAAGGTGAAAGCGGATGCCCTCGGCAAATTCTACGCCGATGGCATGACGTCGGACGGGATCGATTTTCCCAACCCGCCTGCGGAGGGGGACGTGCCGCCGACCTCGCGCTCGATGATCTTCGTCTCGCCCGATGGCGAGCGGTCGATGAACACCTATCTCGGCGCGGGCGCGGATTTCGACGAGGGCGACGTGGACGCCAGCGTCGCGGGCGATACGCGCTACCTGTTCCTTGAAGGCTACCTCTACGACAAGGACGAGGGCAAACGCGCCTTCACGGCTGCCGCGCGCGCTTGCCACAAGGGCGGCGGCAAGACCGGCATCTCGCTGTCCGATCCATTCTGCGTCGATCGTCACCGCGACGATTTCCGCCGCCTGATCACCGAGGAAATGGACATCACCCTCGGCAATCAGGAGGAGTGGCTGTCGCTCTACCAGACCGACGACATCGACGCGGCGCTGAGCCAGGGGGCGGCGGTCTGCGAAACCGTTGTCTGCACGCGCTCGGGCGATCCGGTGATCCTGATCCGCAATGGTGAGCGTGTCGAAGTGCCGGTGACGCGGGTCACGCCGGTGGATGCGACAGGCGCGGGCGACCAGTTTGCCGCCGGTTTCCTTTACGGCGTCGCCACCGGCCAAACGCTTGAAACGGCCGGGAAAATGGGCGTGGCGGCCGCGGCCGAAGTCATCGCCCATGTGGGCCCGCGCCCGAAGCGGTCGTTGCGCGACGTCTTCGCCGAGCATGGTCTGATCTGAAACGGGGCACGCGGCATGACGGAACTTTTCGCGCAGTTGAACATGGGCACGGGCTCCGTCACGATCCTTCTGGTGGGGCTGGTGTTCAAGTTGACGGGCTTCGCCGTCCGCGATGAGATGCTTCTGCGCGTGCTGGTTGTCTGCGGCTTCATCTGCGACGCGGCCTATTATTACTTCCGCGCCGATCCGATCATCCCGTCGGTCCTGTCCAACCTCGCGCTCTTGTCGATCAACGTGATCCTGATCTCGGCCATCGCGCTGGAACGGACACGGTGGCGGATGAGCGCCGAGGACCGCGAGACCTTCGCGCTGTTCCCGACCCTGACGCCGGGACAGTTCCGGCGTCTCAAGAAGATCATCACCGCCGAGGCGGCCCCCGCCGGTGCCGTGCTGACGCGCGAGGGCGCGCCGGTGGACGACCTGATGCTGGTTTTCGCGCCGACGATCACCATCACCAAGGCCGGAGAGAGTTTCCCGATCAACGGGCCGGCCTTCGTGGGCGAAATCGCCTTTCTCACCGGGAATACCTCCAGCGCCGATGTGACCTTGCCTGAGGGCGGCACCGTGCTGCGGGTCGACAGCGCCGCCCTGCGGCAGCGCATGGCGCGCTCGCCTGCCTTCAACAACGCCATGATCGCGCTTTTCGGCGCAGAGCTCGCGCGGAAGGTGGCAAATTCAGTGCCCATGGACCGCGCCCCGTCAGCGTCGGGTTAACACCGTTAACCTTTGTTTGGCGGCACCGCCGAACGCGACCTTGCACGTAGGCGTGTTGCCTCGGTCCCTCTTTCCGTCTCAATCCGCCGGACATTTGTAACCGCCAAAGCAAAGTCGCCATCAGCGGAAGGGTTTGCGGCACCACGGAAAATCCGCCACGATCATAGGGCGGGGCGCGCGCCCCGATGGCGAACCCTCGGCCTTGACCGGGGGAGCAGAGGAAGGGGGCGGAGATGTCTCGGATGACGGTGGTGCTTGGGATTGCGGTTACGGCCGTGATGGTCGCCTTGACGGCCTTCCCGACGCCCATCGCCGAACGCGCCCGCGACGCCGTGTTCGACGGCTACCAACGCACCATGCCGCGCGCCTATGACCCTGCCGCGCCGGTCCATATCGTCGATATCGACGAGGCCGCGCTGGATGCCTATGGTCAATGGCCGTGGCCGCGCAGCTACATGGCGGAACTGACGGACCGCCTGTTCGATCACGGCGCCGCGGCCGTGGGTTTCGACGTGCTGTTCCCCGAGCCGGACCGGACCTCGCCCGAGTTGATCGTCGAGTCCTGGTCGCGGTTCTCGGAAGGCCCGGCACTCGCACTGCCCGCCTTGGGCATCGAGCCCCATGACACGCGGTTTGCCAATGCGATCCGCGACCGGCCTGTCGTCCTCTCCGTGGCGGGCGGCTTGGATGGCTCGATGCCCGAGGCCGTGGCGGGATTTGCCGTCACCGGCACCACGCCGACCACGCTGACGACCTATCCCGGCGCGATCACCAACCTGCCGGAATTGACGGCAGCGGCGCGGGGGATCGGCACGATTTCCCTTGGCCGCAACGCCGATGGCATCACCCGCAGCGTGCCCATGGTGTCGGACTTCGGCGGTGTGTTGATCCCGTCGCTTTCGGCCGAATTGCTCAGGGTCGCGCAAGGGGCGGGGGGGCATGTGCTGAAGACGTCGGAGGCATCGGGTGAAGTATCGGGCGGGACCGTTGCCGCCACCGCCATGCAGGTCGGCGCATTGGCATTCCCGCTGGAGGCCGACGGACGCTTCCGGCTCTACTACGCGGGCTACCAGCCCGAGCGCGTGACCCCGGTGAGCGCGCTGTTGGAGGCCGATGGCATCGATCCGGCGCTGCAGGACAGGCTGGCGGGGCGCATCATCCTCGTCGGGTCCTCGGCGCAGGGCCTCTTCGATATCCGGACCACGCCCCTCGACGCACAGATCGCGGGCGTGACGCTCCATGCCGAGATCATCGAGCAGATCGTCTCGGGCGCGTTCCTGATGCGGCCCGACTGGATGCGCGGGCTGGAGATCCTGATCGTCGCGCTCACCGGCATTCTCCTGACGGCGCTCATCCGCCTCGAGCGGCCTCTGCTCGGCCTTGGCGCAGCGTTGGTGCTCGGCGGCGGGTCGGTGGCCGGAGGAATCGCGGCATTCTCGCTTTGGGGGGTGTTGTTCAATCCGGTGACGGCGCTGCTCACGGCGGTGCTGGTCTATATCCCCGGGACGACGCTCGGCTACCTCGCGAAGGAGCGGGCGCGGCGCTCGATCCGGGAGCGTTTTGCGCGCTTTCTGCCGCCGCCTCTGATAGCCGAGATCGAGAAGAACCCCGCCGCCGCCCTGACGCCGGAAGGCGCGGAGCGTGACCTGACGGTGATGTTCGTCGACATGCGCGGCTTTTCGACATTGACCGAAGGGATGCCGCCGGATCGCGTCGTGACCCTCGTCAACACCTTCCTCAGCGCGGTGGCCGAGACCTTGGTCGACCACGGCGCGACCATCGACAAGTTCATGGGGGACGCGGTGATGGCGTTCTGGAACGCGCCGATCGAGCGCCCGGACCACGCGGTCGCAGCACTCGGCGCGCTCAGTGCCATCAATGACGCGGCGGAGGAGGCGAATTTCCTGCTGACCTCACAGGGGTTGCCGCGGGTCAAGCTCGGCGTGGGGTTGAACACCGGACCGGCCTCGGTCGGGCTGATGGGCTCGCGCGACAGGCTGTCCTATACCTGCATCGGCGACAGCGTGACCCTCGCCGCGCGGTTGGAGGGGCTGACGCGGATTTACGGCACGCGCAACTGCGTCGGCCCGAACACGGTGGCGGAATGTCCGCCGCATCTGCAAGCCGTGGCGCTCGACCTGATCGCGGTGAAGGGCTTTGCCAATGCCGTCGAGGTTTTCACCGTGCTGCCGTGCATGACGCCGGGGCTGGAGAAGTTCGCGAAGGCGCTGGCTGAGGCGCGCGCGCGGTTCGTGGCTCGCGATTGGGAAGCGGCAGAGACGGCGATGATGCAGGTGGCGGCGATCAAGGTTCCGACCTGCAACACCCGGCTGCTGGCGCAGGTCTACCTCGACCGGATCACGGCCTATAAACAAATCCCCCCGCCAGAGGGCTGGCAGGGGGAATATGTCGCGCTGTCAAAGCGGTAGGCGTCGGTCAGAAATCATAGCACCATGTCGGCGGAACTATATCGTCGCAAGGATTGGGGTTGACGATTTCATCGTCGTAAGGGTCATCCATCCGCCCCTCAGGCAGGCCGTCGAAGAGGTCATCGAAGCGGAAGTCGTCGTCGAAGATCTCGGGGTCGAATTCTTCGCCCGTGGTGGAAACCGGGCCGCGATCCGATGGGTTGGGGCTGCCGACGCCCGAGCCGAGGCCCGCGCCGCCGCTGCCGCCGGGACGCCCGTCGATCAGCTCCAGCACCTGCGCGAGGAAGGCCGGGTTCACGCGGCCTTGATAGCCGTCCTCGGTCAGAACACCGCCGCGCCGGCTGGTGCAGGCGCGTTGCCCGGTGGAGGAGGTGAGGCAGAGCCGTTCGCCCGCGAGAAACACGGTAATCGTCTCGCCGTTCTGGTGAATGATCAGCGCGCTTGATCCCCGGATGCCGATGGTCGCCGTGGGCGTCGAGACCGTCGCCTCCTGCCCACGAGACAGCGTGCCGCCGATGAAGCGCAGGGCGCCTTCGGTCATCTGCAGCCCCATCTGGCCGGAGCCGTTCGGGTTGAACACGAACTGGTCCAACACGATCGTGGTGTTCGGGGCCAGTGACAACGTCGTCTGGTCGATGAACATGATCTGACCGCGCCCGGATGCCGAAGAGGCGATGGTTTCGTCCTGCACGACGCCGGTGCCGAGGTTCAGGGTTCGCGTACCCGCGCCGGGCGGCGTGCCGCGCAGGGTCGGCTCGCTGGAGGCCACGGTGCCGATGTTCTGAGCCGCCAGAGGCGCGCAGAAGGAGAGGGCAGCCGCAGCGGCCACCGTCAATGTCTTAACGCTGTTAAGGGTCTTGGAGGGCATTATCAAAACTCCCATCCGACTTGGAATGTGTAAATCAATTCTTCACGGGTCGTGGTCACGCCGCCAGTGAGGGAATCCTCCATCACCTGCGCCACGCCGGTTTCGAGGTAGATGTCTTCCATCACGAAGGCCCGGAGCGACGCGCCGTAGCTTTCGGTGTCGATCTCGAAATCGGTGCCGGAGACGGAGTTTTCGGCCTGACCGACCTCGGCAAAGGCGCTGACGACCCACCGGTTGGGCACATGGCTCAGCCCCGCGTCGAAGGCATGTTGCGCCGTGAGCCGGACCGAGGCTTCGGTATATTCATCGGGGCTGTCCACGCCCGTGCGCGACCCCCAAGTGCCCGACAGGCGGAAACGCGTATCGCGGGACGGGCGGTAGGTCACGCCGAGGTCAAATTCGTGGAAGTCGAAATCCGCGTCGCCGTCGTCCCGTGCGAAAGCGCGGCCAAGGGTCAGGTCGGAATAGACCGTGAAGCGTTCGTTGAGCGGGTTGGCATAGGCTAGTCCGACGCCCCAGGAGGTGTAATCGCCGTCCAGCGTGCTGTCGTTCTCGAACCAGCCAAGCTCGCCATAGGCCTGCAGGCGGGGGCCGTAGGCGTCCTGTGCCAGACGCCACTCGGGGCCGCTGCGCAGCCGGCCCGCGTTGCGACCGTTGATGGAGCTGTCGCCGGGCTCGTAGCTGCTGAAGGCGAATTCCGTGACCCATTGGGTGACGTGGGCATCGCCCATATCGATCCGCCAGTCCACGGCTCCATTCACGAAGGCGCCCTCTTCGCTGCTGGTGTCGGCATAGGCGTAGCCCACCTGCACGCGGCCGTTGTAGGTAGAGCGGTCGTCGCGTTCCTGTGCCTGATCGCGGTAGCGCGCGACCTGTGTGGCCTGCGCTGGCGTGAGCGAGCCCGACGCCTGCGCGGCGGCGAGGTGATATTCGGCGACGGCGTAGGAGCCGAGCGCGAAGTAGGCAATCGCCAGCTCGACCCGCGCGCCGGTGTTGTCGGGTTCCAGATCGACGAGCCGCTCGAGCGTCGCGGCAGCGGCCTCGAACTCGCGCGCCCGGACCGACAGCCGCGCATATTCACGCATCAACTGGCGGTTGCCCGGATCGGTCAGCAATTGCTGGAACACAGCCTGTCGCTGCGCCTCGACCTCGGCGGTTTGTGCCGCGAGCGGGGTCGCGAACAGCGTCAGGGCGGCGATGGACGCCAAAAGGGGGGCGCGGAACATAAGCAGGGCCTCACAAGGCTGAAAGGGACATCGACTGAATGGATCGAAGCCTACTTGGCCGATTTGCCCGGTTCAATGAAACCAGCGCCTTCCGCCGCCCTGACAGGAAACCGCTGCGACATTGCGGCAACTATCCTGACGCGGCGGCAAGCCTTCGCGCGCTACTCGCCGAGCTTGGCGTGGACCTCATCAAGATCGATCTCGCCAATCGGCATCTTGTTGGCCGGATTGTCGAAATCATATTTGAACAGGTCGAAATCACGGTGGTAGATTTCCTTGACCAGATGCATCGAGAGATCGTCGAAATAATCCTCGACCGGGTGCAGGCGCTTGGGGCCATGGCCCTCGGATTCATTGAAGCGCGGCACGGATTTCAGCTTCACCTCGTTGGCGTTTTCCGTTGCATCCAGAACGCTTTGCATGCCGTCGTTGAAGCTCTCGGTCCAGAAAATCTTGTCGTAGCGCCCGCCGTTTACGATGAAGGTGGAGACATGGCCCGACATGGCCGACCAGTGAATGTCCGGGTCCATCGGTTTGCGCCAGCGGATGGTGTCACGGGTGAACAGCAGGAAGCGGCGGAAGCTGGCGATCTGGTCGAACTCTCCCTTGCCGTCATCGCCCCCGACTTCGATCCCGTACTTCTGGATCAGAAGCGGGACGAGGTTGCCGCGATAGCGCCGGCCATTGCGCTGAATCCCGCAGATCTTGTCGAAGAAAGAGGACAGAATGCGCGTGTAGGGATTGCGGACGCAGGTGAAGGCGTAGCTTTTGTGTGCCTGAACATTGGCCGTGATGACGGGCTGGCTCTGCTCGAAGGCCCATTTGTGCATCCCGCCGGTGGCGTCATGGATGTCGCCGTCGAAGTATTCGCCGTTGTCGGCGTAATACATGATCTGGCCGATGGTCGAGCAGGCGCATTTGGGCACCACGCGGTAGACCATGCTCTCGCTCGTCGTCATCCAAGTGCCCGGAAAGCCCATATGCTCGTAACCTTATCTACTGCCGCGGCGTGTCTTTACCCTGCCTTAAGACATAAATTGCAAAGAATTGGTGTCGCTTCAATCTCTCTCAGGTATTAATGAGTTAACAATAAGTCGCAACAATGCGTGTTGGTCTGGGGCAATCGTTTCTAGAATGGCAAAAATCGCCTTCATTCTCCTGTGTCACAAGGATGCGCCGAGCATCATTCAGCAGGCCGAGCGTCTGACGGCGACGGGCGATTATGTCTCGATCCACTTCGACGCGAACGCCAAGGCGGCTGACTTCGCGGCGCTTCAGGCGGCCTTGGGCGACAACGCGGGCGTGACCTTCGCGAAGAAGCGGATCAAGTGCGGGTGGGGGGAGTGGTCGCTGTGCCAAGCCACGCTCCACGCGATCGAGGCAGCGGTGGAGGCCTTCCCCAAGGCCACGCATTTCTACATGCTCTCGGGCGATTGCGCCGCGGTGAAATCCGCCGCTTACGCGCACAAGTTCCTCGACGACCGCGACGTCGACTATGTCGAGAGCTTCGATTTCTTCAACTCCGACTGGATCAAGACGGGCTTCAAGGGCGAGCGTCTTTTCTACCGGCACTTCTTCAACGAGCGGAAGTACAAGAAGCTGTTCTACGCCTCCTACAACCTGCAGCGGAAGCTGCGGTTGGAGCGCAAGATCCCCGACGACATCCAGGTGATGATCGGGTCGCAATGGTGGTGTCTGCGACGCAATACCATTGAGGCGATCCTCGATTTCTGCCGCCAGCGGCCGGACGTCGTGCGCTTCTTCAAGACCACATGGATCCCGGACGAGACGTTCTTCCAGACCCTCGTGCGCCACCTCGTCCCCTCGCGCGAGATCGAGAGCCGCACGCTGACGTTCAAGATGTTCAGCGACTACGGCATGCCGGTGACGTTCTATAACGACCAGTACGACCTGTTGATTTCGCAGGATTTTCTCTTCGCGCGCAAGATTTCTGCCGAGGCGACGCAGCTGAAGGACCGGTTGGGCGCGCTGTGGCATTCCGACCGCAAGGATTTCGCGACCTCGAACGAAGGCCCGAAGCTGCACGCCTTCCTGACCGGCCGGGGCCGGGTGGGCAAACGCTTCGGGACGCGCTTCTGGGAGAGGGAGAGCACCCTTGGCGCGGACCGCGACCTCTACATGCTGGTGTGCAAGAAATGGCACGTTGCCAAGCGGCTCCTGAAGGCCTCGTCCGAGAAGCTGGACATGCGCGGGATCGAATACCTCTTCGACGAGGAAGGCTGCCGGGTGCCGCATCTGGGCGGGATCGAGCGGACGATGGAGAAGCGCAACCGCCATCGCCGCGCGCTGATGCGGATGCTGTTCGACTATTACGGGACCGAGCAATTGGTGATCTGCCTCGATCCCGCCAACCTCGACCTGATGCGCGATTTCATGTCGGACCGCGCCAACGCCCGCATTCTCGAACTGCAGTGCAACTTCGACGATCAATATCTCGTGGGCCACGCCCACCGCGTGGGCTTGGCCACCGACGATACGCCAAGCGAGGTCCTGCAGCGGATGCTACCGACCTTGCGGCACGAGTTCCTTGACGAGCAGACCGAAATCCGAGAGGCCGAGTTCACCAATCACTGGCGGCTGCGCGAATGGCGCTCGCCCGAGGAAAACGGCGCCGTCTTGGCGGAGTTTTTCGATATCGATCAGGATGTGGGCCGTGAACTGGCGGAAACCCAACATCTCTTTGCAGACTGAAGGAGGCGACGATGGCCTATTCCTACGACGATCAGAACATTTTCGCGAAGATCCTGCGCGGTGAAATCCCCAACAAGACGGTGGCCGAAAGCGAACATACGCTGGCCTTCGCGGATCTCTATCCCCAGGCGCCGCTGCACGTGCTGGTGATCCCCAAGGGGCCCTATGTCTGCTTTGATCATTTTGCTGCCGAAGCCTCGGACGCCGAGATCGCGGATTTCCACAGGGTTGCCGCGAAGGTCTGTGCCGAGGTCTCTCCGGGTGGGGATGGCAACGGCTACCGGACGATCTCCAATGCGGGCGCCGACGGGGTGCAGGAGGTGCCGCATTATCACATGCACATCCTTGGCGGCCGCCCCCTGGGACGGATGCTGGCGAAGGACTGATTGGCGGCGGGGCAGGGCGCGCCGTGACGCGCGCGCGCGTGCGGACTTGCCCGGTCGCGGGTCCTCTGCCATATCCTGAACCAAGCACTTTGGATGGAGCCCCCGTGATGAGCATCGACGCCCCCGAGACCGAAATCGTGACCGCAGTCCGTGTCGCCTGTGACGGCGGCGAGGGGGCCTTGGGCCATCCCCGCGTATGGCTGTTGATAGACCCGGTTCTGGGCCACGTCGAATGTGGCTACTGCGACAAGAAATTTATCCATCAGGATTTCGTGGAAATCTCTGAGTGACGCGCCGCGTCGGCAAGGTTCTGGGCCGCCTCTTCGGGGCGGCCTTTCTTGTTGCGGCGCTCTACCTTGCGGCGGCAGCCCTTGGCGGGCTGATCCCCGGTCGCACGGCCGCGTTGCCCGCGGGTGGTGACGTGCAGATCGGGCTGCTCTACGGACCCATTCACGTCGATTTCCTGCTCCCCGCCACGGCAGAGACCCGCGCGGCGCTCTCCTTTGCCGAGGCTGGCGGCGTCGATGTCTCGGATGCGGGTATCGGATATTTCATCGTCGGATGGGGCGCGCGGGACTTCTATACAACCACGCCGGAGTGGGCTGACATGACCGCGCGGGCGACCCTGCGCGCGATGACCGGCGACGCCTCGGTGCTGCGCGTCGATAGCGTGCCGCCCGGCATCGCTTTCGAGCAGGTGCCGCAACTCAGCCTCTCCGAGGTGCAATACACGGCGCTCTTGTCCGAGATCGCCGACACCGCCGCGCCCGAACTGGTTGGGGTGGCGGCGGAAGGGCATCGCGCCAGCGCCGGTTTCGTCGAGGCGCGAGGCCGCTTCCACATCCTGCGGACCTGCAACACCTGGGTCGGCCGCGTTCTGCGCGAGGCGGGCATCCCCATGGGGCTCTGGACGCCGACGCCCTACGCGGTGCGGCTCTCGCTCTGGCGCGCCGGCCTTGGTTAACGCCGTTAAGGTTTTTTCCGACATTGAGCGCCGCGCATTGAAAATGTCGGTCGCGGCGCTTCCTTGCACGGGTTAGAACGAACGAACCGGGGCGCGCCGCCCCGCAATCTGGTCAGGAGCGTGCATATGGCATTTGGAAAAGGGCATCACCTTCACCTCGTGGATGGCTCCGCCTTCATCTTTCGCGCCTATCACGCGCTGCCCCCGCTGACGCGCAAGTCCGACGGCCTGCCAATCGGCGCCGTGGCGGGCTTTTGCAACATGCTGCACCGGATGATCGAGGCCAACACCGGCCCCGATGCGCCGACCCATGCCGCCGTCATCTTCGACAAGGGCAGCCATACCTTCCGCAACGAGCTTTACGATCAGTACAAGGCCAACCGCGACGCCATGCCCGAGGACCTGCGCCCGCAGATTCCGTTGACCCGCGACGCGACGCGCGCCTTCAACCTTCCCTGCATCGAGATGGAGGGGTTCGAGGCCGATGACATCATCGCCACCTACGCCCGTCAGGCGCGGGAAGCAGGGGGGCGCTGCACGATCATTTCCTCGGACAAGGACATGATGCAGCTGGTCGGCGACGGGGTCGAAATGCTCGACGCGATGAAGAACCTCCGCATCGACCGCGAAGGGGTGGAGGCAAAATTCGGCGTCGGTCCCGAACGGGTCGTGGACGTGCAGGCGCTGGCCGGGGACAGCGTCGACAACGTGCCCGGCGCGCCCGGCATCGGCATCAAGACGGCGGCGCTTTTGATCAATGAATACGGTGATCTCGAGACGCTTCTGGCGCGGGCGGAGGAAATCAAGCAGCCCAAGCGGCGCCAGACATTGATCGACCACGCCGACCAGATCCGCCTGTCGCGGCAGCTGGTACTGCTCGATGACAGCATGGAGCTTGAGGACCCGATCGACTCGCTCGAAGTCCGTGATCCCGATCCCGAAGTCCTGTTGGCCTTCCTCGCCGAGATGGAGTTCCGCACCCTCACCAAGCGCATCGCCGACCGGGCGGGCGTGGAGCCCCCGGCCATCGTGGAGCCCGAAGCGCCCGCCGCCCAGGACGCCCCCGAGCTGCCGCCGATCGACCACGCCGGATACGAGGTGGTTAACGACGTTAAGACATTGCAGGCCTGGATCGATCAAGCCACCGCCCGTGGCACGGTGGCCTTCGATACCGAGACGACCTCGCTCAACGAAATGACGGCCGAGCTGGTGGGCGTCTCACTCTGCGTCGAGCCGGGGAAGGCCTGCTACATCCCGCTTCTGCATCGGGGCGGCGGCGATGATCTCTTCGCTGACACCGCCCTCGCCGAGGGGCAGATCCCGTTCGAGGAGGCGCTGGCAATGCTCAAGCCGATGCTGGAGGATCCGGCCGTCCTGAAGGTGGCGCAGAACGCGAAATACGACGTCAAGGTGCTGGCCAATTACGGCGTGGACGTCGCCCCGATCGACGACACCATGCTTCTGTCCTACGCGCTCCATGCGGGCCTCCACAACCACGGCATGGACAGCCTCTCGGAACGCTACCTTGGCCACACGCCTCTGCCGATCAAGTCCCTGATCGGAAGCGGAAAATCCCAGATCACCTTCGACCGTGTCCCGATTGCCGACGCGGCCCCCTATGCCGCGGAAGATGCCGATATCACCCTGCGTTTCCACAAGCTCTTCAAGCCCAAGCTACACAACGTCGGCGTGACCCGCGTCTACGAGCGGATGGAGCGTCCGCTGGTCCCCGTGCTGGCACGGATGGAGCGCTCAGGCATCAAGGTCGACCGCGAGGTTCTCAGCCGCATGTCGAACGCCTTCGCCCAGAAGATGGCGGGGCTGGAGGCCGAGATTCACGAACTGGCGGGTGAGAGCTTCAACGTCGGCTCGCCCGCGCAATTGGGCGAGATCCTGTTCGACCGCATGGGCCTGCAGGGCGGCAAGAAGGGCAAGACCGGGAAATATTCCACCGGGGCCGATATCCTCGAAGATCTCGCGACCGAGCACGACTTGCCGGGCCGGGCGCTGGACTGGCGCCAGCTGTCGAAGCTGAAATCGACCTATACCGACGCGCTGCAGGACCACATCAACCCCGATACCGGCCGCGTGCACACCTCCTACTCCATTGCGGGCGCCAACACCGGCCGTCTGGCCTCCACCGATCCGAACCTGCAGAACATCCCGATCCGCTCGGAAGAGGGCCGTCGGATCCGCGAGGCTTTCGTGGCAGAGCCCGGCAAGGTGCTGGTCGCGCTCGATTATTCCCAGATCGAGCTGCGCATCCTCGCCCATATCGCCGGCATCGACGCGCTGAAACAGGCGTTCAAGGACGGTCAGGACATCCACGCGGCCACCGCCTCCGAGATGTTCAGCGTGCCGCTCGACGAGATGACACCCGACGTCCGCCGACAGGCCAAGGCGATCAACTTCGGCGTGATCTATGGCATCTCCGGCTTCGGCCTTGCGCGCAACCTGCGCATCCCGCGCGCCGAGGCGCAGGGTTTCATCGACCGCTATTTCGAGCGTTTCCCCGGCATCCGGACCTACATGGACGAGACGAAGAAGTTCGCGAAGCAAAACCTCTATGTCGAGACGCTCTTCGGCCGCAAGATCCACACGCCCGAGATCAACGCAAAGGGCCCCGGCGCGGGCTTCGCCGGGCGCGCCGCGATCAATGCGCCGATTCAAGGGACCGCCGCCGACATCATCCGCCGCGCGATGATCCGGATGGAGGATGCCATCGCCGACCTGCCCGCCAGGATGCTCTTGCAGGTGCACGACGAACTGGTCTTTGAGGTGGACGAGGATGCCACCGACGCGCTCATCGCCCGCGCCCGCGACGTGATGGAAGGCGCCGCCGACCCGGCGGTGCATCTGAGCGTCCCGATCACGGTGGACGCGGGGCAGGGCGCGAATTGGGCCGAGGCCCATTGACCCCCGCCCCGATCCGGCGGACGCGGCCATGAGCGAGCCGATCCGCGATTGGCCGGAACTCCGCGCCTTCGCCCTGTCGCTGGACCTGCCGAAGGTCGAAGACGCCGTATCCTGGGGCAACCCGAACCTGAAGGCCCACGGCAAGCTCTGGTGCTGGTGGTCGCCCTACATCGACGCGGCGATCTTCAAGGGCTCGGCGGAAGAGCGCGACATGCTCATGGCCGCCGCACCCGAGACCTTTGTCATCCACGATCACTACGTGAACACCGGCCTCATTCTCGTTGCCGGCGGCAAGATCGAACGCGATTGGGCCGAGGCACGCCTGCGCCGCACATGGCGTGCGCTCGCGCCGAAGAAATGGCTGGCATCCCATGATGCGACATCACGCTGACACGCACCGAGAAGGGAAGGACAGGCCATGCTGATCGCCGTCAACAAGCCCATGAACATGCTGTCCCAGTTCACCTCGGAAGGGGGCTGGCCGGCACTCGACCAACTGGGCCTGCCGAAAGGGGTCTATGCCGCCGGGCGGCTTGACCGCGACAGCGAAGGCCTCCTGCTCCTGACCGATGACGGCAGTCTCCAGGCACGGATTTCCTCACCGAAGTACAAATCTCCTAAGGTCTACTACGCCCTCGTGGAAGGCATTCCCGATGAGGAGGCACTCGCGCGATTGCGCGCCGGCGTGCCCCTCAAGGACGGCAAGACAGCCCCGTGCGAGGCGGAAACTGCCGAGACGCCTGATTGGATCTGGGACCGCGATCCCCCCGTGAGGGTGCGAAAATCCATCACCGATACATGGCTCCGCCTGACCCTGACCGAAGGCCGCAACCGCCAGGTCCGCCGCATGTGCGCCGCGGTGGGCTTCCCCGTCATCCGCCTCGTCCGCTTCTCCATCGGCCCCCATGACATCACCGGCCTCGCCCCGGGAGAGTGGCGCGACGTGACGACCCAAACGTGAAAAGGCGCCGGTGATACCGACGCCCCTCCTTCATCTTTTCACCAGTACGGTGGGGAGCGCGAGGGGCTGGCCCCTCGCTGAGAGGCCTCACGCCAACATGACCATCGGGTTCTCGAGGTTCTCCTTGATCGCCGCCAGCAGCTCGGCCCCAAGCGCCCCGTCAATGACCCGGTGATCGACCGACAGCGTGGTCGACATCACGGTGGCCACAGTCAACTCGCCATCATCGCCCACGACGGGCTTCTTGACGCCCGCGCCGACCGCGAGGATCGCGCCGTGGGGCGGGTTGATGACCGCGTCGAAGTTCTCGATCCCCATCATCCCGAGGTTCGAGATCGCGAAGGAGCCGCCGACATATTCATGGGGCTGCAACTTGCCGTCACGCGCCCGGCCCGCAAGGTCTTTCATTTCGGACGACAGAGCCGACAGGGACTTCGTATCGCTGTCCTTGAGTACCGGCGTGAACAGGCCGCCGTCCACGGCGACGGCCACGGCCACGTCCGAAGGCGTCAGCTTGATGATCCGGTCGCCGGCCCAGACGGCATTGGCGTCCGGCACCTGTTGCAGCGCCAAGGCGCAGGCCTTGATGACGAAATCGTTCACCGACAGCTTCACGCCCCGGCCTTCCAGCTGCTTGTTGAGCTGCGAGCGGAACTTCAGCAGCGCGTCGAGCTGGATGTCGCGGCGCAGGTAGAAATGCGGGATCGTCTGCTTGGCCTCGGTAAGGCGCGCGGCGACGGTCTTGCGCATCCCGTTGAGCTTGACCTCTTCGTAATCGCGACCCTCGTACATCTTGAGAACCTGCTCGGCGCTCGGACCGGTGGGCATGGCACCGCCGCCCGATGCCGCGGCCGCCTTCGGCGCCTCGGTTTTCGCGGCAGAGGTCTCTGCCTTCGGGGCCGCGCTGGCGCCTTCCACGTCGGCCTTCACGATCCGGCCGCGGGGGCCGGAGCCCTTGATCTGGCTAAGGTCCAGCCCCTTGTCCGCCGCAATCCGGCGCGCAAGCGGCGAGGCGAAGATGCGCGCGCCATCGGCATTCTTGGAGGCGGCGGGGGCAGGGCCCGAGCTGCTCTCCGAGGCTTCCGTATCGCCCCGGCCATAGCCCTTCGCGGGGGCGCCTGCGTCAGCGCCACCGCCAGAAGCGGCATCCGAGGAACCATCCCCCTCATCGTCCTTGTCCTTCTTGGAAGCATCGCCCGCAGGCGCCGAGAAATCCTCGCCCTCTTCGCCAATCAGGGCGATGGGGGTGTTCACCTTGACGCCCTCGGTCCCTTCCTCGACGAGGATCTTGCCGAGGATACCCTCGTCGACGGCCTCGAATTCCATCGTGGCCTTGTCGGTTTCGATCTCGGCAAGCAGATCACCGGCAGAGACAGTGTCGCCCTCCTTCACCAACCATTTGGCGAGCGTGCCTTCTTCCATCGTGGGAGAAAGGGCGGGCATGAGCAGTTCGATGGGCATCAGGAGATCTCCTCGACGAGAATTCTGGTGTAAGGCGCGCGGACCGATGCGTCCGAAATCCGCGCCGTCAACGTCGCCTGGACGTCAGGCATGTTATCTTTGACCCAAGCCTTGCGCGTAGCCTCGCTCGACGTGTCGCCGCAGGTGTCATCCAGCATCGCGGCGGGCAGCGTCAGGCGGTACTTTTGCGCATCGACGCGGGCCGTGAGGTAAAGTTCACGGCCCCCATCGCGGCTACAGAGTGGGCTGACCTTCATCAGCTCATCCTACCTGTAGGTCACTTGCTTGCAGGCCTCCACGACCTCTTCGGTCGTGATCAGCGCATGGCGCTCGAGATTGGCCGCATAGGGCATCGGCACGTCCTTGCCGGTGCAGTTGATGACCGGCGCGTCGAGGTAATCGAAAGCGTTCTGCATCAGGTAGGCCGACAGGTGGTTGCCGATCGAGCAGACGGGGAAGCCTTCCTCCACGGTCACGCAGCGGTTGGTCTTCATCACCGAGGCCAGCAGCGTGTCGTAATCGAGCGGGCGCAGGGTGCGCAGGTCGATCACCTCGGCTTCGATGCCTTCCTCGGCCAACTTCTCGGCCGCTTCCAGCGCGTAGGTCATGCCGATGCCAAAGGAGACGATGGTCAGGTCCGTGCCTTCCCGCCAGATCTTGGCCTTGCCGAAGGGGATGGTGAAATCATCCATGTCCGGCACTTCGAACGAGCGGCCGTAGAGGATCTCGTTCTCAAGGAACACGACCGGGTTGGGGTCGCGGATCGCGGTTTTCAGCAGGCCTTTCGCATCGGCGGCCGAGTAGGGCATCACCACTTTCAAGCCGGGCACCTGGCTGTACCAGGTCGCGTAGTCGTGGGAGTGCTGCGCGCCCACGCGGGCGGCGGCGCCGTTGGGGCCCCGGAAGACCATCGGCGCGCCCATCTGGCCGCCGGACATGTAGAGCGTCTTGGCGGCTGAGTTGATGATGTGGTCGATCGCCTGCATGGCGAAGTTGAAGGTCATGAATTCCACGATCGGCTTCAACCCGCCAAAGGCCGCGCCGACTCCGATACCGGCGAAACCGTGCTCGGTGATCGGCGTGTCGATCACGCGCTTGTCGCCGAATTCGTCCAGCATTCCCTGGGTGATCTTGTAGGCGCCGTTGTACTCGGCAACCTCTTCACCCATCACGAAGACCGCCTCGTCGGCGCGCATCTCTTCCGCCATGGCGTCGCGCAGGGCTTCCCGCACCGTCTGGGTCTTCATCGTCGTGCCTTCGGGCCAGTCCGGCGTCGTGTCGGCCCTGGGCGCGGCAGGCGCAGAGGCCGAGGGGGCAGGCTTCTCGGCCGTATCGGCGCTCTTGTCTTCCTGCTCGGGCGCGGCTTTCTCATCTGAGGACGCAGAGGCTTCGGACATGTCCTCGCCCTCTTCCCCGATGATCGCGATGGCGGTGTTCACCTTCACGCCTTCGGTGCCTTCTTCGACGAGGATCTTGCCGATCACGCCTTCATCGACGGCCTCGAATTCCATCGTCGCCTTGTCGGTCTCGATCTCGGCCAGGATGTCACCCGATTGAACGGTATCGCCTTCCTTCACCAGCCATTTGGCCAGCGTGCCTTCTTCCATCGTGGGGGAGAGGGCGGGCATCAGAATTTCTACAGCCATTTACACAGCCTCCCCTTGCGGTGCCTCTTCGGCGTAAATGTCGGTCCAGAGCTCCTCCAGCGCGGGCTCGGGGCTTTCCTTGGCGAACTCTGCGGATTCGTTGACGATTTCCTTGATCTCCTTGTCGATCGCCTTGAGATCGTCTTCGGAGGCATGGCCGCCGGTCAGCAGCATCTGGCGCACGTTCTCGATCGCATCGCGCTTCTCGCGCATCTCCTGCACCTCCTCGCGGGTTCGGTATTTCGCCGGGTCCGACATGGAGTGGCCGCGGTAGCGGTAGGTCTTGATCTCGAGGATGTAGGGGCCTTTGCCTGCGCGGCAGTGCGCGACGGCCTTCTCGCCCGCGGCCTTCACCGCCAGAACGTCCATGCCGTCGACTTCCTCGCCCGGAATGCCGTAGGCCGCGCCGCGTTCCCAGTAGGAGGGCGACTTGGTCGAGCGTTGGGTCGAGGTGCCCATGGCGTACTGGTTGTTTTCGATGACAAAAATGCAGGGCAGGGCCCAGAGTTCGGCCATGTTGTAGGCCTCGTAGACCTGGCCTTGGTTGGCCGCGCCGTCGCCGAAGTAGGTGAAGGTCACGCGGTCGTTGCCGAGGTACTTGTCGGCAAAGGCCAGACCCGCGCCGATCGGCACCTGTGCCGCGACGATGCCGTGGCCGCCGTAGAAATGCTTCTCTTTCGAGAACATGTGCATCGAGCCGCCCTTGCCCTTCGAATAACCGCCCTCGCGGCCCGTGAGCTCGGCCATGACGCCCTTGGGGTCCATGCCACAGGCCAGCATGTGGCCGTGGTCGCGGTAGGAAGTGATGCGCTTGTCGCCTTCCTCAGCCGCAGCCTCCAGACCCACGACGACCGCTTCCTGACCGATGTAGAGGTGACAGAAGCCGCCGATCAGGCCCATGCCGTACAACTGGCCTGCCTTTTCTTCAAAGCGGCGGATCAAGAGCATCTCACGGTAATATTTCTTGAGATCCTCGGCAGAGACATTGGCTTTCGAGCCTGTCTTTTCGGTCGTCTTGCGTGCAGCCATCGCGCGCCACTCCTCTTCCAGCCGGGAATAGTTTAACGTTGAACCAATTTCTAGCAGAGGTTTGGCCGGGAGTCTTGGGGTAATGCTGACGCAGGGGCGCTTCCCTGCGGCTGCGCAGGAAAAGCCATTAATCTTCAGCAGCTTGCAGCTTTGTTGGCTCGAAAATTTTTGCGCATCGATGCCGTAAGGCCTCAGACCCGCAGGCGCATTCGGCTAGGGCAGGATCAATTCGTCCGGGCGAACATATCCCAACACGCTGCGCGCGCGCTCGTCCAGAAGGTCCAGATCGAGGTAATCGTCAGAGAGCCGGCGGGTCAGGATCTCCATCCGCTCGGTCTGCAGCCGCAGTGCCGCAAGCTCTTCCGTCAGCCTGTCGCGCTCCGCTTCCACTTGAATACGTTGGAACAAGCCGTTGCTGCCCTGCACCGCCATGAAGGTGAAGTAGAGCCCCACAAACAACAGGACGCACGGCAAGATGACCCGGGTGAAGGATTGAGTTCGCAACATGATTTCTGCCTCTAGGCCAAGACGGCCATGCTCGCAGGCCTCTGGCGGGCCCGTCGCAGACAGATTCGCATATTCCTCGGGCTTTGGGAATCCCCCACATTTCGTGGTGGAAAACCCGCCTGCGCCTAGGTGACGGAGGCGGCGTGGATCTTCGTGATCGCGTCTTCCAGGCGGGCGTTGAACGCAGCCTCATCCTGCTGCGCGGAAAGGCCCTCGGTCAGGGCGCGGCTGAAGCTGGCGATCATGCCGTGGTTGGCGGCCAGCTTGCCCGTCGCCTCATCCCGGCTGTAACCGCCCGAAAGCGCCACGACGCGCATCACCTTGGGGTGGGCGATGACCGGCGCGTAGAAGTCCGGCTCCTCGGGGAGGGTCAGCTTCAGCATCACCTGCCGGTCGCCTGACATCCGGTCCAATTCGTTGAGCAAAGCGTCGCGCAGAAGCTGCTCGGCCTCCGCCTTCGACGGCGCGTTGATCAGCACTTCCGGCTCGATGATCGGCACCAGTCCGTGATCGAGCACCTGCGCGCCGACCTCGAACTGCTGTGCCACGTTCGCGTTGATGCCCTGCGCATTCGGCTTTGCGATGACCGAACGCGCCTTGGAGCCGAAGATACCCTTGCCCGCCGCGCGGTCCAGCGTGGCGTCAAGATCCGGCATCGGTTTGAGCATCTGCACCCCGTCGGCTTCCGCCTCCAGTCCCTTGTCGATCTTCAGGAACGGCACAACGCCTCGCTTGGCCCAAAGGTATTCCGCCGCCGGAGCGCCGTCGATCTCGCGGTCCATCGTCATCTCGAAGAGGATGGCGCCGATCACCTTCTTCCCGGTGAACGCCGGCGCCGTGGCGATCCGCGTCCGCATGGCGTGGATCAGGTCGAACATCTCCGCTTCGGAGCGATAGGCGCTTTCATCGACACCATATTGCTTAAGCGCCTTGGGCGTGGAGCCACCGGACTGATCCAGCGCGGCAATGAAACCCGCGCCTTTTTGCATTTGTGCGACTTGATCGACGTTGCCCATTTTGTGCTCCTCCAATGCTGTTGAAGGCGGTCTAAGGGGCTAGGGACGATGCGTCCATCATGGTTGCGCTATCAGGGTCGTGCTCAGCCCTTCGCGGCCTCCAGGGCGGCGACACCGGGCAGGGTCTTGCCCTCCATCCACTCCAGAAACGCGCCACCGGCGGTCGAGATATAGGTGAAGTCGTCGGCCGCGCCTGCATGGTTCAGCGCCGCCACCGTGTCGCCCCCGCCCGCGACGGAGATCAACCCCCGTTCGGCCGTGACCTTGCCCGCCGCCTTGGCCGCGGCAACGGTCGCGGTGTCAAAGGGCGCCATCTCGAAGGCGCCAAGCGGGCCATTCCAGATCAACGTCTCGGTGCTCTCCAGCAGCTTGATGAAGGCGGCGACCGTGTCGGGGCCCGCGTCGAGGATCATGGCGTCCTCGGGGCAGGCGTCGGCGGGCAGGGTCTCGGAGGGCGCGTGGGCCTTGAACTCGCGCGCCACGACGATGTCGGACGGCAGGTGGATCGCGCAGCCCGTCTTCTCCGCCTTCACCATGATCTCGCGAGCCGTGCCGGTCAGGTCATGCTCGCAGAGCGATTTGCCGACGCCATGCCCCTGTGCCGCCAGAAAGGTATTGGCCATGCCGCCCCCGATCACGAGGTGGTCGACCTTCTCGATCAGGTTGCTGAGCAGCTCCAGCTTGGACGAGACCTTCGCCCCCCCGACCACGGCCGTCACCGGACGCTCGGGCGTACCAAGCGCGGCGTTCAGGGCCTTCAGCTCCGCTTCCATCAACCGCCCGGCGCAGGCCGGCAGCAGCCGCGCCACCCCCTCGGTCGAGGCATGGGCCCGGTGCGCGGCAGAGAAAGCGTCGTTGCAATAGACGTCACCAAGCGACGCCAGAAAATTCGCCATCTTCGGATCATTCGCCTCTTCCATGGCCGAAAAGCGCGTGTTCTCGATCAAGGTGATCGTCCCCTCCGGCAACGCGTCCAGCGTCTCGCGGTCCGGCCTCTCGATGAAGGTGACCTCCTGCTCGAAGGCTTCCTCCAATGCGGGAAGGGTGACCCGCAGGCTCATCTCCGGAACATATTCGCCCTTGGGCCGTCCGAAATGCGCCAGCATCACCGGGCGCCCCCCCTTGGCAAGGATGTCCTTGATCGTCGGCACAATGCGCGTGATGCGTGTGGCATCCGTCACTTTGCCGTCTTCCACAGGCACGTTGATATCCACGCGGGTCAGCACAAGTTTGCCTGACAGCTCCATGTCGTCGAGGGTATTGAAGCGCATGGTAGTCTCCTGAGGTGCCATTCGGCCGATGTATTCGCACGGCGATAGGGTACATCGGAAGAGTTTAGATGTCTCCGACGGCCGTATTTTTGAAAAGATGAAGGGAGCGCGCTCAATTTGAATCAAATGCGCGCTTCACCTTTTTCCAAGTACGGAATCCGACGGTGCCCCGAAGCGGTGACGCTCCGGGGTTTTGCGTAGTCAGAGGAATTTACCCATGGCGACGGCGGTGTCGCTCATGCGGTTGGAGAAGCCCCATTCGTTATCGTACCACGACAGGATGCGGCACATGGTGCCCTCCATGACCTTGGTCTGGTCCGTGGCGAAGATCGACGAATGCGGATCGTGGTTGAAGTCCGAGCTCACGAGTGGCTCGTCCGTGACGCCGAGGATGCCCTTCAGGGAGCCGTTGGCCGCCTTGCGGATCGCTTCGTTGATCTCTTCCACCGTGGTCTCGCGCGCGGCCTCGAACGTCAGGTCCACGACCGAGACATTGGGGGTGGGCACGCGGATGGCAACGCCATCCAGTTTGCCTTTGAGGTCAGGCAGGACGAGCCCCACCGCTTTTGCCGCGCCGGTCGAGGTCGGGATCATCGACAAGGCCGCCGCGCGGGCGCGGTAGAGGTCCTTGTGCATCGTGTCCAACGTCGGCTGGTCGCCGGTATAGGAGTGGATCGTCGTCATGAAGCCCTTCACGATGCCGATCTCGGAATGGAGCACGTGGGCCACCGGAGAGAGGCAATTGGTCGTGCAGGAGGCGTTGGAGACGATGATGTCGTCCGCGGTCAGTTGGTCATGGTTCACGCCATAGACGATCGTCTTGTCGGCGTCCTTGCCCGGCGCCGAGATCAGCACGCGGGAGGAGCCGTTCTCGAGATGCGCCTGGCAGGCTTCTTTGGAGGTGAAGATACCGGTGCACTCCAGCACGACGTCGACGTCACCCCAAGGCAGGTCGGCGGGGTTGCGGATTGCGGTGACCTCCATCGGGCCGCGGCCCACGTCGATGGTGGTCTCGGTCGTGGTCACGGTGGCCGGGAAGCGGCCGTGCACGCTGTCGTAGCGCAGCAAGTGGGCATTGGTCTCGACCGGGCCGAGGTCGTTGATCGCGACGACCTCGATATCGGTGCGACCAGATTCGATAATCGCGCGCAACACGTTGCGTCCGATGCGTCCAAATCCGTTGATGGCGACTTTGACGGCCATGGGGAGACTCCTATTGCTTGGCTGCCGCAAACTGCGGCGGGGTCGGGCGATACCGAGGGCAGCAGCTCGGCTCGGGCTATGGGTGTCGCGTTAACGTTTCTTGTGGTGTTAGCGTTAACATGTGCGTCTTAACCTGAGAAAAGCAACTTGGGAAGGGGCAGCTTGTTCAGCGCCAGAATGCCATCCAGTTGAGCAGGTCGGCAAACTTTCGGGCGAGAAAGAGCGACATTGTATAGTCGAGCATCACGGCATCGACCGCAATGAATGCGGCGATCACGATAACGATCCAGATGGCGAGCGTATTGGTCATCGGCGTGGAACCTGCCACGGCGCGGGCGCGGGCGGAAGGCTATTTCTTGGCGCCAGCCTGCGGATGGGTCATGGCGTCGGAGGGGACCAGATCCCACGGCAGCCCTTCGTTGCGGAAGATGCGCTGACCTTTGCGGGGATAATCGCCGACATCATGGGCAAGCCGTTGACCGATCACGAGAATGCGCAGCATCTCGGAGCCGGTGTTCACGATTGTATGGGCCAGACCGCCCTTGCGGTACCCGATGAAATCGCCCGGGCTGATGGGATGGTCGGTCTCGCCGATGGTGGCCGTGCCACTGCCCTCCAGAATGTAGACGGCCTCGTCCTCGAAATGATGGACGTGATATTCGGTGGTCTCGGCGCCCGGCGCGACTTCGATCAGGTGAATGCCGAGGCCTGTCAGCCCAGTCGCGTCACCCAGTGATTTATTAATCCGCGTCGCGTTCTGATTGAGGAAGTGCGTCTTCGCCAAGCCCTCCATCGCGGCGATCTCTTCGGCTTTGAGAAGATAGGTTTCGTCGGTCATCGGGGCGCCCTCCTGGCATCTGATGCTGGTCAGAGTGGGGGAGGGCTGGCGCGTGGTAAAGAAGAAAAGCCGAAGGATCTGTCAGGCGAGATGACAGATCTACAGTGCAGTGGGATGTGGGCTCCCACCTGATCGTGCGGCTTCGCTATCGCTTCCGCTAAGCGCCCTAGGCGATGCGCTGCAGCTTAATGAACCAGACGACCCATGGCGCCTGCGACATCGGCCATGCGCGCCGAGAAGCCCCACTCGTTGTCGTACCATGCCAGCACGCGCACGGTGCGGCCGCCGACGACCTTGGTCTGGTCAGGCGCGAAGATCGAGGAGGGTGTCGTGTGGTTGAAGTCGACCGATACCTTCGGCAGCGGGTCATAGGCCAGCACGGCGCCCATATGGCCATTGGCGGCCTCGGCCATGACTTCGTTAACGTCGTTAACCGTCACGTCGCGCGCGGCCTCGAATGTCAGGTCCACTGCGGAGACATTGGGCGTCGGCACCCGCAGCGCGGTGCCGTCGAGCTTGCCGGCCATCTCCGGCATCACTTCGGAGAGCGCCTTGGCCGCGCCGGTGGAGGTGGGGATCATCGCCATGGCGGCGGCGCGGGCGCGGTAGAGGTCGTCGTGGCGGCGGTCCAAAGTCGGCTGATCGCCGGTGTAGGAATGGATCGTCGTCATGATGCCACGCTCGATCCCGATGGCCTCGTTCAGCACCTTCACCAGCGGCGCGAGGCAGTTGGTGGTGCAGGAACCGTTGGAGATCATGCGCTCGTCAGCCAGCATGTCGCGATGGTTAACGCCGTAAACCACGGTGCGGTCGACGTTCTTGGCCGGCGCCGAGATCAGCACCTTCTTGGCGCCGCGCTCCAGATGGACCGCGGATTTGTGGCCGTCGTTGAACTTGCCGGTGCATTCCAGCACCACGTCGCAGCCCTCCCAATCCAGCTCGGCGGGATCATAGGTGGAGAACATCTGCATCGGGCCGCGGCCGAGGTCCATGGTGTCGCCGTCGACCCGGACTTCGCCGGGGAAGCGGCCATGGACACTGTCGAAGCGGAGCAGGTGGGCCGAGGTCTCGACCGGGCCCGTCGCATTGATCTTGACCACCTGAACATCATTGCGCGCGCTCTCGGCGATATAGGCAAGAGTGGCGCGTCCGATACGGCCGAAGCCATTGATGCCGAGCGTGATGGTCATTGCGGATCTCCTTTGCGTCGATGGGTTACCGATAGGGCGTCGCCCCCCCGTTTGGGAACCCGAAAAACCCGCATTTTCCTGATGTTAGCGTAAACGGTGGCGCAAACATGGGATGATTGCGCTAACACGCCGCAGAGAGCGCGCGCGCCCGGTCGGAACCGTCTGTGGGTGGACGCGGTTGGCCTATGGCGTAAGTATAGCGACAGGCGCGAAATTTGAGGATAGAGCATGAGCGGACTTCTGGCCCTACTGGACGACGTGGCAGCCATTGCAAAAGTGGCTGCGGCCTCGGTCGATGACGTGATCGGGCAGGCGGCGAAAGCGGGGGCGAAAGCGGCGGGTGCCGTGATCGACGATGCCGCCGTGACGCCGAAATACGTGCACGGGTTCGAGGCCAAGCGAGAGATCCCCATCGTCTGGAAAATCGCGCGCGCATCGATCTTCAACAAGCTGATCATCCTGTTGCCCGTGGCGCTGCTGCTCTCGGCTTTCGCGCCATGGCTGATTCCGCCGCTACTGATGCTCGGCGGGGCCTATCTGTGTTTCGAGGGGGCGGAGAAGGTCTACCACTGGCTCTCTCCTGCGCATCACGACGTGGAAGAGGCGGCTGCCGTGAAGGCGGCGGGCGTCGACAGCGCGCATCTGGAAGAGCAGAAGGTGAAGGGCGCGATCAAGACGGACTTCATCCTGTCCGCAGAGATCATGACCATCGCATTGGCCGCGCTTGAGACAGACAACATCTGGTTCCGTGCCGGGGCGCTGGCCGTTGTGGCCGTGGGCATCACGGTGCTGGTCTATGGCGCTGTTGCCATCATCGTGAAGGCCGATGATCTGGGCCTGCACATGGCGGCCAAGGGGCGTCTTGGTGCGACCCAGAAGATCGGAGAGCTGATCGTGCGTGGCATGCCCGGCTTCCTGCGCGGGCTGACGATCGTCGGAACGGCGGCGATGCTGTGGGTTGGCGGCTCGATCATCGTGCATGGTCTGGCCGAGATGGGCTGGCACGGGCCGGAGCATTGGATCGAGGGGATCGCGCACAGTGCGGGCGGCGAGAACGGTGCCATCGAATGGTCCGTCAAGGCTGCGATCGACGGCGTTCTGGGCCTGCTTCTGGGGATGATCCTCATCCCGATCGTGACCTATGCCATCGCGCCCGTCATGCGCGCGGTGGGGTTGGCGGGTGAGGCTGGCCACTGAAGGCGCGCGCTACGGCGCCCCTCTCGGACCGAAGGTAAATCCACGCGGCGTTAACGCTATGTTCACACTCGTCTGTTAACCAAGGTGCCGCGGTCGAGATGACATGAGCACTTGATCCGTTTTAGCGAAACCCTCGGCGGTCTGGACCCTGCCGGGGGTGGACGTTTTCTGACTGTGGCAGGCGGCGATCACGGCGGGGCGTCGCCGGGCAAGGTGCCGAGCGAGATGCGCGGGTAGCCCACAAAAAACCCGCCCGAACGCGAAGCGCTCAGGCGGGCTTGATCTTGAACGGTCGCGCGGCTCAGAGCAGCGATTTGACCTTCTCGGCAACACCCTCGGCCGTGATGCCGAAGTGTTTGTAGAGATCACCGGCAGGGGCGGAGGCGCCGAAGCCCGTCATGCCCACGAAGCCGCCCTTGTCGCGCTTGCCGCGCTCGCTGAACAACCAGCGGTCCCAACCGAAATCGGCAGCAGCTTCCACGGCCACGCGGACCGGGCCGCCGGGCAGAACCCGCTTGCGGTAGCTTTCGTCCTGCTGCTCGAACAGCTCCCAACAGGGCATGGAGACGACGCGGGTGCCGATGCCCTCGGCCTGCAACAGGTCACGGGCCTCCATCGCGATGGCAACCTCGGAACCCGTGGCCATCAGGATTGCCTGACGCTTGCCCTCTGCATCGGCCAACACATAGGCGCCCTGAGCGGTGAGGTTCTTGGTCTTGTGCTCGGTGCGGACAGTCGGCAGCCCCTGACGCGACAGCGCGAGGGTGGAGGGGGTCTTGTTTGCCGTCAGCGCCAGCTCCCATGCCTCGGCGGTTTCCACCGCGTCGGCGGGGCGGAAGACGTTCATGTTCGGCGTCGCGCGCAGCATGGCGAGATGCTCGACGGGCTGGTGCGTCGGGCCGTCCTCGCCCACGCCGATGCTGTCGTGGGTCATCACGTAGACCGGCGCGATCTCCATCAGGGCCGAGAGGCGCATGGAGGGGCGGGCGTAGTCGGTGAAGGTGAAGAATGTGCCGCCGTAGGGCTTGATGCCGCCGTGCAGGATCATGCCGTTCATCGCCGCCGCCATCGCGTGTTCACGGATGCCGTAATGGATGTGACGGCCCTTGCGATCCTCGGGCGAGAAGATGCCAAGCCCGCCGGTGTGGGTCAGGTTCGAGCCGGTCAGGTCGGCGGAGCCGCCGAGCGTTTCGGGCACGATCGTGTTGATCACCTCAAGCGCCATCTGCGAGGCCTTGCGGGTCGCGACCTTGGGCTGCTCTTCGGAGAGCTGCTTTTTCAGCGCCTTGATCGTGGCGGTGAGCTTTTTGGGCATCTCGCCGGCGAAGGTGCGGGTGAATTCGGACTGCTTGCCGGCGGAAAGCGCGTTGAACCGCTCTTCCCATGCCTTGCGATCCTCGGCACCGCGGCGGCCGACTTCTTCCCACCATTGCTTCAGCTCGGCAGGGATCTCGAAGGGCGCGTGCTCCCATCCGTAGGCGGCCTTGGTGTTGGCTACCACTTCCGGATCGGTCAGCGCGCCGTGGCCCTTGGCGGTGTCCTGCGCCGAGGAGCCGATGGCGATGTGGGTCTTGCAGGCGATCATCGCGGGGCGCGGCGAGGCTTTCGCCTCGGTCAGCGCGCGGTCGATGTCTTCGGGGTCGTGGCCGTCGCAGGAGAAGACATCCCACCCAGAGGCGGCGAACCGCGCCTTCTGGTCGGTGCGGTCGGACATGGAGACCTTGCCGTCGATGGTGATGCCGTTGTCGTCCCACAGCACGATCAGGCGCGACAGCTCCTGATGGCCGGCCAGTGCCAGCGCTTCCTGGCTGATCCCCTCCATCAGGCAGCCGTCACCGGCGATGCAGTAGGTGTAGTGATCGATGATCTTCTTGCCCCAGACGGCGCGCAGATGCTCTTCCGCCATGGCAAAGCCCACGGCATTGGCGATGCCCTGACCGAGAGGGCCGGTCGTCGTCTCGATGCCCTTGGCGTGGCCGTATTCCGGGTGGCCGGCGGTGATCGCGCCCAACTGGCGGAAGTCCTTGATCTGCTCGAGCGTCATGTCCTCGTAGCCGGTCAGGTGCAGCAGCGAGTAGAGCAGCATGGAGCCGTGGCCCGCCGACAGGATGAAGCGGTCGCGGTTGGGCCAATCGGGATTGGAAGCATCGAAGGAGAGGTGCTTGTCATAAAGCACGGTCGCCACGTCAGCCATGCCCATCGGCATGCCGGAGTGGCCGGAATTGGCGGCAGCCACGGCGTCCAGCGTCAGGGTGCGGATGCAGGCGGCACGGGCCCAATGATCGGGGTGGGCGCTTGCAAGGGCTTTGATGTCCATGGAAGGATCCTTTGTGGCAGCAATGGCTATGGTTGCAGCGGTGATACCAAAGGCCGGATGAAGTGCAAGGCGCTCAGAGCCGTTTGACGGGCCGTTTCCGGCCTAAAACGTCTCCAAATGAGCAGAAAACCTTGCAAAGGGTTGCGGTTTGACCCCCAAATAGCGGTGCGATACAGGCACTACACACGACATCTGCGACGCCACGCCCGGCAAGGGCGACGGGACAGGGCAGGTGGGAATCCAAACACCGCGGTTATGCGGGGAAGTTGAGGGGGCACCGGCTGTCATGAGCGACACTGCCGATTTTGAACACCTAAGCGCGCTGGAAAAGCGGCTGTCGCAGGCGCTGGACCGCATTGCGGCGGGCGTTGCGGCCCAGACCGAAGCGCAGCAGGCGTCGCAACCGGATCCGCAAGCGGAAGAGGCCGCGGCACAGGCCCGCGCCGAGCTAGAGGCCGCGCAGGCTGCAAAGCGCGAAGCAGAGCAAGCCGCGTCAGAGGCCGAGACCGCCCGGCAGGAGGCCGAGTCTGCCCGCAAGGAGGCTGAATCTGCCCGTCAGGAAGCCGAGACCGCGCAACAGGAAGCCGAGGCCCGCGCGGCGGAAGCGGCGGAACGGGTGAGCGCACTGGAGGATCGGCTGTCGGAGACCCAGGACGCCCTGAGCGAGGCCCAAAGCGATGTCACCTCGGCCCGTGCCGAGGCAGAGGCCGCCCGCGCCGAAGCCGAGACCGCGATCGCCCATGCCGCCCAGACCCCCGGCACCGATGCCGCTACGTTGGCGGCGCTTGAACAGAAGCTGGCGGCGGCAGAGGCCTCTCGCGGTGCCGCGCAATCAGAGCTCGCCGAGAAGGACGCGGCGCTGGCAGAGATGCGGACCAAGCTGGACGAGATGCAGTCGGCATTGGAGGCCGCGCAGGCCGCGCAAAGCGCCGAGCCAAAGGCCGACGCGGCCCCCGCAGAGCCGGAAGCCGAGCCCGAAGACATGGAGAAGGCGCTCGCCGTCATGGGCCGCCGGGTTGAACGCGCCCGGATCGAGCGGGATCAGGCGCGCACGGCCTGCGATGCAGCAACGGACGCTCTGGATGAACTAAAAGAGGCCACCGGCGCCAGCGTCGATGAGCGCGTGCTCGTGTTGCGGCGCCAGTTGCGCCTGATGCGGACCCGGGCCGAGGATCTCGCCGCGCAGGTTTCCCTGCTGCAAAGCGGGGCAGGGGTCGACGCGGCGGTGCTGGATCAAGGCCTGCTGGCCGAGGTCGAAACCCTGCGCCAGCTGCGCGAAACCGACGCCGCAGAGCTGGACCGGATCATTCACGACATGCAGGCCGGGCTGGACCGGGCCGAGGGAGGCGCAGATGCCTGAGGTGCAAATCGAGATCGGAACGCGAGTCTTCTCCGTTGCCTGTCAGGACGGCGAGGAACAATTCCTGCACGCCGCAGCCAAGATGCTGGACACGGAGGCTTCCGTGGTTCTGGGGCAGATCGGGCGGATGCCGCCGGATCGGATGCTGCTGATGGCGGGCCTGATGCTGGCGGACAAGACGGCGGCGCTGGAAGATGACTTGCGCGAGCTGCAGGACAAGATCGCGACGCAGGACCGGGCCTTGCGCTCGGCGGAAGAGCGTCTGGCGGACCGGGGGCGCAAGATCGCGGATCTTCAGGAGGCCGGGGCGTCCGGGTCCACGGCGCCGGCGGAGGTGCCCGAGGCGCTGAGCGCAGGTTTCGCCGATCTCGCCGCGCGGGCCGAGGCGATGGCCGAGGCCATGGAAGCCGCCACCCGGAACGAGGCTTCCTGAGAGTTAAACCATTTGTTGAAGTGTCGAGGCCGTCCCGCGAAAGGGCGGCCTCGCTCGTTTCTTCCTACGGGATCAGGATCGGTGCCAGAAGGCGCGCGGCCTCTTGCGCCGGGTCTGCCAGCGGCGCGCGGTCCTCACCGGGATAGAAGCGGGCGCGTACGGCGGTCGGCATCGGCTTCGGCCTCAGCAGATGGACCGAGGTCGCCTGCTTCGCCGTCTCGGCCTGCCAGCACTGTACCAACGCACGCTGTGCGGCTTTCGACATGGCGTAGGGCCCGGCGTATTTCTCTTCCCACGCGTCGTCGAAGAAGATCGCGGTGGGTGCATCGGAGGGGGCGATCAGCGGCTCGACATTGGCGATCAGGCGCGAGATGCCGCGGATGTTGGTCGCCACGGCCTTGTCCAGATCCTTCACCTGAACATGGGGCGCCGGGGTCAGCGCGCTGACGTGGATCGCGGCGTGCACCCAGATATCGGCGCGGCCCCACCGGTCGTGGAGCGACCGACACAGATGCGAAATCGCCCCGTCGTCGGAAATGTCCATGGGCGCGAGCGTCGCCTGGCCGCCGGCCGCCTTGATCCGGTCGTCAAGCTCTTCCAGCCCGCCGATGGTGCGCGCGACGGCGACCACATGGGCACCCTGTTCGGCCAGCCACAGCGCCGAGGCGGCGCCGAGCCCGCGCGAAGCGCCGGTGACCAGCGCGATTTTACCGGAGAGGGGTTTGAGAGGCATGTTTTCAGTCATGCGCCGCCTGTTGCCTGCTTGCACGCCCAAGCGCAAGGGGTATACCCTTGCGTCAAAGGGTCATCGGACCTTTCACTGATATGGGACATAGCACAGGGAGCCTTCAAAGATGGGCCATAACGCTACACTTCTCTCCGCCACACTGGGACAAGAGGGCCTCGTTCGCAAAGCCCTGCTGGTTCTGGGCGGCACGGCTGTCATCGCGCTTGCCGCACAGACCTCGGTGCCGATGATCCCGGTCCCGATGACGCTGCAGACGCTGGCGATCCTGGCTGTCGGCTTCACCTTCGGCTCGCGCCTCGGCGCGGCGACCCTGCTGGCCTACCTCGCGGAAGGTGCCATGGGTCTGCCGGTCTTCGCCAACGGCATGAACGGCCTGGCCTTCGCCGGTCCCACGGCCGGTTTCCTTCTGGGCTTCGTGTTCATGGCTTGGGCCGCCGGTTGGGCGGCTGAGCGGGGCATCGCCCGCGGCGTGATCGGCACGACCCTGTCGGCGCTGGTCATCTCCGCGCTTCTCTACATCCCCGGCCTCGCGTGGCCCATGGCGGTTGCAGGCACCTTCGGGCTGGACGCCGGTTGGGCCGGTCAGGGCGTGGGCTTCTACTGGACCCACTTCGTGGCTCCCTTCCTGATCGGCGACGCGGTCAAAGCGGTTCTTGCCGCGCTGATCGTGACCGGCGCATGGGCGGCCCTCGCCGCGCGCAAAGCCGACTGAGATCTTCCACAACCAGTGGAGTTGGCGCCGTCCCGAACCTCGGGGCGGCGTTTTTCGTTGGGATGCCTCTTAGTCGTGCAGACGGGCCACGGCGGCCTTGCACAGGCCAAGGGACAGCCAACGGCAGCCCGCGCAGATGATGTCGAGATCATCCGGTCGCACGTTTTCACGCACTCTGTCCTGCGCGGCTTTCCACGTCAGGCGGTCACCGGGGGCAATGTGCAAGGCCTCGCCATGGGCGCGGTCGAGCGTGTCGATCTCGGTCTGCGCTTCGCACCCCGCGCCACGCCGACGAGGGCAGGGCGCGCAGATGGCATCGGCACCGCCGGTGATCTGGATCACGGTCTCATCCCCGGCTTCGGTGCGAAGCTGTCCGATCACGATCGCTTCCATGTTCGCGGTGAAGGCATCAGAGTAGCCATGCCCCTCGAACCCGAGCGCGCAGAGGATGTGGTGAGGCCTGAGCGACAGCGGCGCGCTCATGCCCTCAGATGCGCCACCACGTCGCCGCAACCGAAGCTCTCATACACATCGAGGATTGCCGAGGCGGTCAGCCCCTCCTGCTGTGCGGCATAGAACGGGTGCTTTTCGGTCGTGATCCAATAGAGCGGCGTGCGCCCCTCGGAATAGGGTACCACGACCCCCTCGGTCAGAAGCGGACCGGTCAGACGCGGCAGTTGCGTGTAGAGCCAGGAGTGCAGATCGCCGAGCTTGTCGGCATCGCCACGTTGTTGCGCGGCGCGGAAGCGGGCGTGGTTGCCGACCTTCAAGCTGCACCAGACGCCGAGAAAGACCGAGCCTTCCGTGCCTTTCACGGGGATCGGCAGATAGGCCCGCAAGAGGTTGTCGCCGTCGCGCCGCGCGTAATTGTAGGTGAAGATTTCCGCCCCGCCCTCGTCGAAAACCGCATCATCTGCGGGTTCGGGTGGGTTCTTCCAGCTGAAGGGTGCCTCGGGGTGGAGGCAGCGCACCGCGTTCACGACCTCGCCGCAGCACGCGCAGGTATAGGTCGGATCAACCAGCCGACGGGCCAGTTCGGCCTCGGGCACGATGGGGGCAGCTTTCTGGCGGCGGAACAGGCGGATCATTCGGCCGCCTCCACCAGCTCGAACCCTTTCGCGATCTGGTCGGTGGGCACGACGGGGTATTCGCCCGAGAAACAGGCATCGCAGTAGGCGGGTTGGGCCGGGTCGCGGCCGTTCGCCTCGCCCACGGCGCGGTAGAGCCCGTCGAGCGAGATGAACTTGAGGCTGTCGACGGCGAGGTGGTCGCGCATCTCTTCCTCGGACATGGTGGCGGCCAGGAGCTTCTCGCGCTGCGGGGTGTCGACGCCGTAGAAGCAGGGCCATGCCGTGGGCGGGGAGGCGATGCGGAAATGCACCTCTGCCGCGCCTGCATCAAGGATCATCTCCTTGATCTTGCGCGAGGTCGTGCCGCGCACGACGCTGTCATCGACAAGGATCACCCGCTTGCCACGGATCAGCGCGCGGTTGACGTTCAGCTTCAGGCGCACACCCATGTTGCGGATCTGCTCGGAGGGCTCGATGAAGGTCCGGCCCATGTACTGGTTGCGGATGATCCCCATGGCGTAGGGGATGCCCGATTCCTGGCTGTAGCCGATGGCCGCCGGCGTGCCGCTGTCGGGCACGGGGCAGACGAGATCGGCATCGACGGGCGCTTCCTTGGCCAGCTCCACCCCGATCTGGCGCCGCGTCTCATAGACGGAGCGGCCGCCGATGATGCTGTCGGGGCGCGAGAAATAGACATGCTCGAAGATGCAGAAGCGCGGGCGTTTCTGGTTGAAGGGCTTGGCGGATTCGATGCCCTTGTCGGTGATGACGACCATCTCGCCCGGCTCGACCTCGCGGATCAGCTCGGCGCCGATGATGTCGAGCGCGCAGGTCTCGGACGACAGGACATAGCCCTCGCCCAATTTGCCGATCACCAGCGGCCGCACGCCAAGCGCGTCGCGGCAGCCGATCAGCTTGGTGCGGGTCATGGCGACGACCGAGAAGGCCCCCTCGACCCGGCGCAGCGCATCCTTCATCCGCTCGGGGATGTTGCGCTGCAGGGAGCGGGCCATCAGGTGGATGATGCATTCGCTGTCGGAGGAGGACTGGAAGATCGAGCCGCGCTCGATCAGCTCCTTGCGCAGTTCGTCGGCGTTCACGATGTTGCCGTTGTGCGCGATCGCGGCGCCGCCCATGGCGAATTCGCCGAAGAAGGGCTGCACGTCGCGGATCTGCGTCGCGCCCTTGGAGCCGGCGGTGGAATAGCGCACGTGACCGATGCCGATGGAGCCGGGCAGCGTCTCCATTACCTTCTGCGAGGTGAAGGTGTCGCGCACGTAGCCGAAGCGCCGCGCCGAGGAGAAGCCCGCTTCCGGGTCATGGGTGACGATGCCGCCCGCTTCCTGTCCGCGATGTTGCAGGGCGTGCAGGCCGAGCGCCACGAAGTTGGCCGCGTCTGCCACGCCAATCACGCCGAACACACCGCATTCCTCGCGCAACTTGTCATCGTCGCGGGCATCGAACGGATGCTGGGGGAAGGCTGTCTCGTCCATCGGGCGAATCCTTTCTGTGCGTGCCGAACACATAAGACGACCGCGCGCCGGTGTCACCAAACGATCATGTACGCAATGTCGCTGCAATGGACCGGAAGTGGCGTTTGCGGTAGAATGTCGCTTAATCAAAGGCAAAAGCAGGCGGAGCAGGCACATGCGTTTCTTTATATTTCTGGCCGGGGCCGCGATGGCCGCGAGCTACTTCGTCACATGGATCGAGCCGCCCTTCGCCGGGCAGGAAATCTCGCCCTCGGTGCTGATCGGCGACCGCTTGCGGGGGATGATCATGGAGGGGCCGTGGCAGGCCTGGGTCTTCCTCGGCGGCTTCGCCTTGGCCGGGCTTGCTGCATTCGTTGCCCTTTTGGCCCGCGCGGCGGGGGCGCTGGCGCTTCTGGCCGGCCTGTCGCCACTGGTCCTGATCGTGCATTACTACCTGCGCGCCGAAGACGTCCGGGCCGATTTCGGCCTGCCGTTCTCGGTCAACTTCCAGGATCTGGGGCAGGTCTACGACCTGATGGGCGACTTCATCCGCGCGGGGTTCTGGATGTACACCGGCGGCGCGGCGATCCTGCTGCTGGCCGGATTGAGCCTCACCTTCGGGCGGCGCTGACCGCGCGCCTTTGCGCGGGTCTTTGCCGAGACGAGGGCGGAAGGGCAGCGGCCCGCCCTCGCGCGTTTCAGTTAAAGCTTGAAGCCGTGGCAGGCGTCTGCCGGAGCGGGCGCTTACTCGGTCGCCGTATCCTCGACCTCGACCTCGACCGCGGCATCGTCCTCAACCGCGGGCGCCGAGCCGTCGATCAGGGTCTCATAGCGATCGAGGATCCAGCCCGGCATGTCCGAGGGGATCTGCGCCTCGACCGATTCCTGCATGTTGGCGAAGACCGCCGCCGATCGGCTCTCCGACACCGCCGGGATGGGCTCGTCACCCACGATGCGGTCGTAGGCAATCAACGCCACCACGACCAGCAACACCCCGCGCGCGACGCCGAAGAGGAAGCCCAGACCCGCATCAATCCCGCCGAGGGGCGAGCGTTGAACGACGGAGGAGAACAGCGGCGTGAACAGCGATACGACCACCAGCGCCACGACGAAGACGATGGCAAAGGAGGCAAGGATGCCCAATTCGCGGCTCTCGCCGATGAAATCGCCCAGGTAGGGGATCTCCAGCACCAGCGGCAAGGCGTTGGGGGCAAAGATGAACGCGATGATCGCGGCCGCGATCCAGCCGACGATCGACATGACCTCACGGATAAATCCGCGCGCATAGGCCAGAATCGCCGAGATGACGATCACGCCGCCGACGATCCCGTCAAAGATAGTAAATCCGTCCATGTCCGCCCTCTTAAATCGCTTCCCCGGCCTGCGGGGTCATTCTCTGGCGCAAGTTTTGCAGGTCAACCTGCCCCAAAAACATCGCCCACGAAAGTGGGGAGATCCGAGAAGGATTTGACGCTGACACCTGCATTGTCCGCGATCCGACAGCCGGTCGGCGCGATTGCTGTCGAAAAACCAAGTTTCACCGCCTCTTTCAACCGGTTTTCCGCCTGCGATACGGGACGAAGCGCGCCGGAAAGGGAAAGTTCCCCAAAAACCACGGTTTCGCGGGGCAGAGCGGCGTCTTCGCGGGCCGACAGCAGGGCTGCCGCCACGGCAAGGTCGGCGGCGGGCTCGGATATCCGCATGCCGCCGGCGATGTTGAGGTAGACGTCGAGCCCCTGGAACGAGATGCCCGCGCGCGCTTCCAGCACGGCGAGGATCATCGACAGGCGCGAGCCGTCCCACCCCACGACCGCACGGCGCGGCTGGCTGAGGTTGGAGGGCGCCACCAGCGCCTGGAATTCCACCAGCACCGGCCGTGTGCCTTCGATGCCGGCAAAAACCACCGATCCGGGCGCCGGTTGCTCGCGGTCGGACAGGAACAGGGCGGAGGGGTTGGAGACCTCCGCCAGACCGCGTCCGGTCATTTCGAAGACGCCGATCTCGTCGGCGGGGCCGAAGCGGTTCTTGACCGACCGCAGGATGCGGAACTGGTGGCCGCGCTCGCCCTCGAAATAGAGCACCGTGTCGACCATGTGCTCGACCACGCGGGGACCGGCAATCTGGCCCTCCTTGGTGACATGGCCCACCAGCATCACGGAGGTGCCGCGGCGCTTGGCGAAGGTCGTCAGCTCATGCGAGGAGGCGCGCACCTGGCTCACCGAGCCGGGCGCGCTGTCCACGGTGTCGAGCCACATGGTCTGGATCGAGTCGATGATCGCGAGGTCCGGGGCCTCGGCCTCCAGCGTGGTGAGAATGTCGCGCAGGTTGGTTTCGGAGGCGAGCATCACGGCGGATTCCGACAGGCCGAGCCGCTCGGCCCGCATCCGCACCTGCGCCGTCGCTTCCTCGCCCGAGACATAGACGACCTTCAGCCCCTGCCGCGCGAAGGCGGCAGCGGCCTGCAACAGAAGCGTCGATTTGCCGATGCCCGGATCGCCGCCGACCAACGTGGCCGAGGCCGGCACGAGGCCGCCCCCCAAAACCCGGTCCAGCTCCGCCACCCCGGCAGACTGGCGCGGCGGCGGGGCCTCCTTGGTGCGCAGGTCCTTGAGGATCATCCGCTTGCCCTTGGCAGAGCCAAGCGCCGCCTTGCCGGGGCCGGTGCCAAGCGGCGTTTCTTCGCGGATCGTATTCCACTCGCCGCAATCGTCACAGCGCCCCGACCACTTCTTGTGGATCGCGCCGCAGTTGGAACAGGTAAATTGGGTGACGGGTTTGGCCATGAATGCGGTGTAGCCGAGCGCGCCGAGAGGGGAAAGAGGTGCGTGTGCCGGGTCAGGGGCGCCGTTGCGATGGCTCTGCCGCCTGTCGTTGCGTAAAGGTCACGAGGGACGCGAAAGCTTGAAGTCTCGGAAAAAACATATTCATTTCATATCATTATCGGATGTATCTCCTTCAATGGTACAACCCCCATCGGTGCGACAGACGCCGGAAACGGGGCAAGAAGCAGAATACGGGACAACTACATGAAAATCTTGAGACTGGGCGCTGCGGCGCTCTTGGCCACGACGGCAATCGCAGGCGTGGCATCGGCGCAGAGTGGTTCCTACACCGCAAGCGGTAACAACTACGGCCCGCGGTTCGCGTACGATTTGGAAGGCTACCGGACCGGATTTGACGTGTTCCGCATCCAGATTCCCGATAGCTCAAGGTTCGCGATCCGCTTCGATCGCATGGAGTATAACCTCGTTTCCAATGGTATAGATGGGCCCATCGAGATCCAACCGGCGACAGTTCATGATGGTCCTACCTCACCGGAACTGATCAGTGAGATCGACGGCCCCCCAGTGAAGGAATATCGTCCAATTTTCTTTCTCGTAGCGCCGGACGATCCAATCCCTGACCGACTTGGCGGCGAAATCGAGCAGCCGTTCACCGTGCTCAACGCAGATGAGGCCGAGTTTGAAGGTGACATCGTGCTCGATTTCATCGATCGGCCCGCCGGCGCATATCAGTTGCTCGTGGCGCCAGGCGTTTCGGCATTGGTAGACTATGATTTTCATGTCCTCTTCGAGATCCTCAACCTCGGTCCCTCCGTGGAAGAGGAACTTGCCGCGGCGCTTGCGGCCTCGGGTGGCTCGGCGCGACTGGTGGTTGTCGGTGCCGATGGCGTCGTGCGCAATGCCGGCGAGGTGAGCCTCGCCACCCGCGACGGGCGGCTCAGCTTCACGCGGGTCGCTTCCGGGCCGGATGCGGGCGGTGTGGTGATGTCCACCTCGGGCGCGCCGGGGATGATGGGCAACCTCTACACCTGGGCCGAGGTGACGGGCTTCCGCTCCGACAGCTTCGGCAGCGGCGACGGCACTCTGGAGGGCGGCGGCCTGCAGATCGGCGCCGACGTGGCGATCGGGCCGAACATGGTGGCGGGCGTCTCGCTCGGCTACACCAACGTGACCTCGTCGGACGCTGGCACGACTTCCGAGGGCAGCTACACCTACTTCCAGCCCTATCTCGCCTATCGCTCCGGCGCATGGAGCGGCACGGCGGGCCTGCTGCACGGGCGCGGCTCTTTCGATCAGGTCTCGCTCGGCGGCGACGGCTCGGCGGACGTGACGATCTCGGCGCTGTCTTTCGAGGGCGGCTATGACCTCGCCGTCTCCGACCGCGTCACCCTGACCCCCACCCTCGGGCTGCTCCACGGCCGTGAAGAGGTCGACGGGACCGGCGGCACCCTGGCGGGCACCTCGGGCGACGTGACCTTCAGCCAGTATTCCCTGGGCGGGCGGCTGACGCAGCAAACCGGCGCGGGTTCGCTGTTTACCGGCATCCACGCCGATTACCTGACGCAGGATGCCTCCTCGGTTCTGGCAAGCGACCTGCTGGCCGACGAGGGCTGGACCGGGCGCGTGGAACTCGGCGCGGACATGGCGCTTACCAGCGGCCTCGGCCTGCGCTCCGCGGTCGAGGTGAGCGGCCTTGGCGGCGATTTCCGCTCCGTCTCCGGCGGACTGCGGGTGGCCTTCACCTTCTGAGCCGCCCCGACATTGCAAAAGCCGTTGCGGCCCGCGTCTAACTCGCGCGGGCTGTTTCGTATCGGGAGGTCAGCACCGAGAGGGCCAGCGAGGCCAGCACGCAGCCGGTGAAGAGCCACAGGCCCCAGGCGGTCTCCACCCGGCCGACCGAGAGCCCCTTGGCGAGGGTGATGTAGACCGCGACGAGGAAGACGTCGGCCATGGCCAGCTTGCCAGCCAGCTCCAGCGCAGGCAGCAGCCGGGCGGGCGCGCGCGAAAGGTGGATCATGGCCAGCAGCAGGGTCTTGGCCATCGGCAGCACCAGCGCAAAGAGCGCCACCAGCGCCGCCAGCGCGACCTCTCCATCGGACCAGAGTGCGCCCAAGCCAGAGAGGATCGAGACCTCGGACAGGCCGAAGAGCGGCAGCAGGCCCGCGCGCAGGAGCGGCGCGGCCCAAGAGACAGGGAAGGCGATGAACAGGAGGAGATTGGCGACGATCAGGGCCTTGGGCATGGGCAGAGCCTTGTGCAGGGCGCTCAGGTGAGCTGTCGGAACGTGATGACCACGGCGGCGAGGCCGAGGCTGAGGGCGAGCCGGGGCAGGTCCTGGCGGCCCGTGGGCGTATCGCGCAGGTCGGTCAGCGCCATATGGAAGCCATAGGCGAGGCCTGCCGGGAAGAGCAGCGCGATGAAGGCCACGACGCTCGGCAGCCCGATAAGCGCGCCGACAAGCACGACCACGACGAGGATGATCATCGCCGGGACAAGATGGCTCAACAACTCGGTCATCGCGGGGACATGGGCGCCTTGATCCTCGCGCCGCAGGTGCAGCGCCCAGACAAGGGCGGTCAGCGCGGCGTAGGACCAAAGCAGGGTGGCAAGAGCCTCGATCAGGGCGATGGGGGTCATAGGGGCCTCCCGCGCCTCAGGTGCTTGTCGCCAGAGGCAGGAAGAGCGCCAGGGCGGTCCCGGCCAATGCGGCGAGTGTGGCAATGTCCAGAACGCGCGGTCGCAGACCGGTCTTGATCGCCGAGCGGGTCCAGGTGACGCAGAGCCACGCCACGGCGAAGATCCACAGCGATGACCAGATGTTGGCCGATGGCACCAGTGCCGGCAGGGCCACTTCGATCAGGGCGAGAACCCCGATGAGAAGGACCGAGGCAAGCAACGTGAAATGGAGCGCGCGCAGGGCGGGGAAGCGCTTCAGCTTGACGAGTGACGATGCCAGCACCAGCAGGGGCACCGCGCGCAGGAGCATCGCGCCGATGATCACGAGGGTCAGTTCGCCCTGGCTCAGGACGCCGCCGAAGTCGTCTGGAAGCATATCGGGGTTCATGAAACGGGTGTGGCGCGCGGCGCGCGGGGGTGCAAGGGGAAAGCCCTAGCGCAGGGTCTCGATCGGGCCTTGGGCGTGGCCGCCGATGAACTGGCGCAGATAGGGGTCATCGGCCCGGTCCATCTCCTCCACCGGCCCGTGCCAGCGGATCTTGCCGTCGTGGAGCATCGCCACCGTGGTGGCAATTGCCCGGACGGAGGTCATGTCGTGGGTGATCGTGATCGTGGTGGCGCCCATCTCGGAGACGATCTCTCCGATCAGGTCGTTGATGAAGCCCGACATGATCGGGTCGAGGCCGGTGGTCGGCTCGTCGAAGAAGATGATCTCGGGGTCCGAGGCAATGGCGCGCGCGAGCCCCGCGCGTTTTTGCATGCCACCCGAAAGCTCGGACGGGAAGAGGTCGGCGGTATCGGGATTGAGACCTACGCGGCGCAGCTTCTCGATCGCGCGCTCGCGGGCGTCCCGGCGCGAGATTTTGCCTTGAAGCAGGCGGAAGGCCACGTTCTGCCAGATTGGCATGGAATCGAAGAGGGCCGCGCCCTGAAACAGCATGCCGAAACGGTCAAGGAAGGCCGGGTTGGTGGATTGCGCCGCCCCGTCCACGCGGATCGTGCCCGCGTCCGGCTTGATCAGGCCGAGGATGCATTTCAGCAGCACCGATTTGCCTGTGCCCGAGCCACCGATTACCACGAGGCTCTCGCCCTCGGCCACGTTGAGCGAGATCCCTTGCAGGACGTGCTTGGTGCCGAAGGATTTGCTGAGACCGTCGAGAGAGATTTTTGCCGTCATGGCCGGTACCCCCGTGGCGCCGGGTGGGGGCCAGCCCCCACACCCCCGGAGTTGTAGGGCCAAGATGAAGAAGGAGCGCGGTTCTCTGGCTTGGGTGGTTGCAGGGTCATGCGGAGAAGAACGCTTCTGTCAGCAGGTAGTTGGCAGCGAGGATGAGGATCGAGGCCGAGACCACCGCGGAGGTTGTGGCACGGCCCACGCCGCGGGCGCCGCGGCCGGAATGCATCCCGTGATAGCAGCCCATCAGCGCCACGATGAAGCCGAAGACCGCGCCTTTCAGCAGCCCGGAGGTCACGTCCCAGACCTGCAGAAAATCGGCGGTATTGGCGAGATAGGCGGCCTCGTTGAAGCCGAGCCGCGAGGTGGAGACGAGGTAGCCGCCGAAGATGCCGATGCTGTCGCCGACGGCCACGAGGAGGGGCAGAGAGAGCGTGGCGGCGATCAGGCGCGGGGCGGTGAGGTATTTCATCGGATGGGTCGAGAGCGTGCGCAGGGCGTCGATCTGCTCGGTCACTTTCATGGTGCCGATTTCGGCCGCGATGGCGGCAGCGACGCGGCCTGCGACCATGAGGCCGCCGAGGACCGGGCCGAGTTCGCGGGCGATGCCGATGGCCACGATCTGGGGGACCACGGCCTCGGCATTGAAGCGCGCGCCGCCGGCGTAGATCTGCAGCGCCAGCGCGCCGCCGGTGAAGAGCGCGGTGAGGCCCACGACCGGCAGGCTCAGCCAGCCGATGGCGAGGAATTGCTGTGCCGTCTCGCGCAGGTAATAGCGCGGGGTGACGAGGTGGCGCAGGGCGGAGGCGGCGAAAAGGCCGACCTGTCCGATGCTGGCCAGAAAGGTGAGAAGCGCGCGGCCGAGGGCGCCGACGGGGGCTGTCAGCGTCATTGGATGTACTCGCGGACGTAGCGGGCGCCCAGGGAGGTGAGGATCTCGTAGCCGATCGTGCCTGCGGCGGCGGCGAGGTCATCGACGCCCTGATGCGGTCCGAGAATGTCGAGCCTTTCGGGCGGAGCGGGGCATTCGGTGACGTCGACCGTGAGCAGATCCATCGAGACGCGACCGACGAGGGGGCAGGGGTGGTCTCCGTCCCAGAGCGTCGCGCGCGATGAGAGGGCGCGGATCAAGCCGTCGGCGTAGCCCGCGGACAGGGTCGCGATCTGTCGCGGGGTGTCAGGCTGGTAGGCGGCCGCGTAGCCGACGCTCTCGCCGGGGTGAACTGTGCGAATCTGGATCACCGGCAGGGACAGGCGCACGACGGGGCGAGCCTCGGCAAAGGGCAGGCCGCCGTAGAGGCCGACGCCGGGGCGGATCATGTCGAAATGGTAGTCTGATCCCAGAAGCGTGCCGCCCGTGGCCGCGAGGGATCTGGGCGCCGCCATCCCGTCGGTCATCGCGTGAAATTTCGCCAGCTGGGCGGTGTTCTGCCGGTGGGTCGGCTCATCGGCGCAGGCGAGGTGCGACATCAGGAGGCTCGCCCCCTTCCCCTGATCGCGCAGTTCGGTCCAGTCGCCCGGTTCAACACCGAGGCGGTTCATGCCCGTGTCGAGTTGGACGCCGAAGGGGTGGTCCGGCAGGGCGGTGCGATGGCGTTGCATCTGCTCAGGCGAGTTGAGCATGGGGGTGAGGTCGGCGTCCCGGATCATCGCGGTGTCGCCTGCCGTATGGCCGGAGAAGACGCCGATCGCAGGCCCGGAGCCGAGGGTCGCGCGCAGGGTCACGCCTTCCTCGGCCGTGGCGACGAAAAACTGTCGGGCGCCGGCATCGGCGAGCGCTCGGCTGACCTCGGCCACGCCAAGGCCGTAGCCGCCGGCCTTCACCACCGCGGCCGTCTCGACCGCGGCCCGCGCGGCCAGCGCGCGATAGTTCGCGACTAGCGCGCCAAGATCGATGGTGAGTGTTCCAACTGCCATGGCGGGTTCGTGCGACCAATCGGTTGGCGCGTCAAGGCTCTTGCAAGAGCCTGTCCACTTCCTTGCAAGGAAGTGGCGGCAAGGTCTTGCAAGACCTTGGGCAAATCTCTTGCAAGAGATTTCTGCGATTCAGTAGCCGTCGGAATCGACGTGGCGGGGGTGGGCGAGGTTGCCGAAGCGGGTGAAGCGGCCCTCGAAGGCCAGCTCGACGGAGCCCACGGGACCGTGGCGCTGCTTGCCGATGATCACCTCGGCCTTGCCGTGAAGCTGCTCCATGTCCTGCTGCCACTTGGTCATGGCCTCGAGGTTGTCCTCGCCGGGCTTCTCGCGTTCCTTGTAGTACTCGCCCCGGTAGACGAACATTACCACGTCCGCGTCCTGCTCGATCGAGCCGGATTCCCGCAGGTCCGACAGCTGCGGGCGCTTGTCTTCGCGGCTTTCGACCTGACGCGAGAGCTGGGACAGGGCGATCACCGGGATGTCGAGCTCCTTCGCGATGGCCTTGAGGCCCTGCGTGATCTCGGAGACCTCGTTCACCCGGTTGTCGGATTTGCCGGAACCCTTGAGCAGCTGCAGGTAGTCGATGATCAGCAGATCCAGCCCCTTGGGCGAGCGCTTCAGGCGCCGCGCACGGGCCGCCACCTGGGCGATCGGCAGGGCGGGCGTGTCGTCGATATAGAGCGGGCAGCGCTCCAGGTCGCCTGCGGCCTTGAGGTAGCGCTGGAATTCCTGCTCGTTCAGGTCGCCCTTGCGAATGAGCTCCGACGGCACTTCGGCGGCTTCGGAGAGGATCCGCTGCGCCAGCTGTGCCGAGGACATCTCGAGCGAGAAGAAGCCCACCACGCCGCCGTCCACCGTGCCTTGGTTGCCGTCCTCCTTGATGCCCTCGCGGTAGGCCTTGGCCACGTTGAAGGCTACGTTGGTCGCCAGCGACGTCTTCCCCATCGAGGGTCGCCCGGCGAGGATCAGGAGGTCGGATTTGTGCAGGCCGCCGAGCATCCGGTCGAGGTCGGTCAGCCCGGTGGAGACGCCGGCCAGCCCGCCCTGGCGGTTGTAGGCCTCGTTCGCCATGTGCACCGCGTCGTGGAGAGCGTGCAGGAAGCTCTGGAAGCCCTTGTTGGTCGAGCCGGTGGAGGCCAGCGCGAAGAGCTCGCTCTCGGCGGCGACGATCTGGTCATCGGGGGCCACGTCGTCCCGCATGGCGCGGGCGCGGTCGGTGACGCGGTTGCCGAGGTCAATCAACTCGCGGCGCACCGCGAGGTCGTGGATGAGTTGTGCGTAATCGCGCGCCGCCGAGGTGGCGATGGCGGAGAGCTGCAGCTTCACGAGGTATTCGGCGCCGCCCAACTCCTTCAGGCCCGGAATGTCCGAGGCGAAGGTCTTGAGTGTCGTGGCATCGGTCTGCAGGCCCTTGGCGATGCGCGCGGCGGCCATGGTGAAGATCTCGGCATGGACGGGATCGTGGAAATGGTCGGGCTTGACGAGGTCGTCGACCCGGTCGAGCACGTCGTTCGAGGTCAGGATCGCGCCGAGAAGCTGTTGTTCGGCCTCGATATTGTGCGGCAACGTCGGGGCCTGTTCCACGGCTTCGGCCTCTGGGGAAACGCCCATGGGCAGCGACGGATTCAAAGCGGCGATCTCATTCATGTGGTCCCCCCGGATGCGGCTGGCGAGCAAGTGCCACGGGTCAATGGCACGACTGGCAGGTCGTGCGCGCCTCGGTGCTCTGTGTTGATCGGATCCGTATAAAGGGCGCGCCTGCGGGGCCGTCAACTTTGGTAACTCTGTGAGTAACTTTCACTCTCGGCAGAGATCTCGAGAACTGACTAGATAATGTGTCAGGGGTCGCCGCTGCGTCAAGATGTGCTTAGAGGCGCGCATTGGCGTGGCCCGATCGCCACGCCGAATTTTATTAACGTCGCGTCGGACCTCAGCTCAGCCCCCGACTCGCGCGCCAGCCTTCGGGGTCGTCGAGGAATCGCTCGACCTCCTCCAGCGTCTCGGCGTCGAAATCGCCGCCACGCCGCGCCTCGGTGATGACATCGGCCCAGGTGGTGAGCGAATGAAGCGTGAGGCCGTGGGCCGCGAGATTGCGCTCGGTGTCCGGCAGGTTGCCGTAGGAGAAAACGACGGCCGTGTGGGCGCAAGAGGCGCCAGCGGCGCGGATCGCATCGACGAACTTCAGTTTCGAGCCGCCGTCGGTGGTCAGGTCCTCCACCAGCAGCACCCGCGCGCCCTCGGGCATCTCGCCCTCGATCTGGGCCGCACGGCCGTAGCCCTTGGGTTTCTTTCGCACGTAGGACATCGGCAGCGCCATGCGCTCGGCTACGAAGGCGGCGAAGGGGATGCCTGCGGTCTCGCCGCCGGCGATGTTGTCGAAGGCCTCGAGGCCTGCGTCGCGCATGACCTTGCAGGTCAGGAAGTCCATCGCCGTCGAGCGGATGCGCGGGTGCGAGATCAGTTTGCGGCAGTCGATATAGGTCGGTGCCTGCTTGCCGGAGGCATGGGTAAACAGATCTTTTGTATTGAAATGAACGGCGCGGATATCGAGCAGCATGCGCGCGGTCATCGCGGCCATGGTGGCGTCGGACGGGTAGGCGGAGGGGATCATGGGAACCTCTAGCGGCGGGGATCAGGGGCGAGGGTGGGAGTGAGTTGTATTTGCCAAGATGAAGGAGCGAGCCTCGGTCAGGTCACGTGCCAATGGAGCGGGGTGGCAGGATCGAAGAGGGTGAGGGGGCCGTCCTCCGTCTCGAAACGGGCGGGGTAGTCGCAGGGGGTCGCGCGCTTTTCCAGCGTGATCGTGTCCTCGTTCACGGGCAGGCCGTAGCGGGCCGGGCCGTTGAGGGAGGCGAAGGCCTCGAGGTGGTCGAGGGCGCTCTCTTCCTCGAAGACCTGGGCCAGGCAGGACATGGTGTTGGTCGCCGAGAAGACACCGGCGCAGCCACAGGCGCTTTCCTTGGCGCCGTCGAGGTGCGGCGCCGAATCGGTGCCGAGGAAGAAACGCGGGTTGCCGGAGGTGGCGGCGGCGCGCAGGGCCTGCTGGTGGGCGGCGCGCTTGACGATCGGCAGGCAGTAGTAATGCGGGCGGATGCCGCCCACGAGCATGTGGTTGCGGTTGATCATCAGGTGATGCGTGGTGATCGTGCCGGCGATGTCACCATCGGCCTCGGCTACATAGTCGACGCCCTGGGCGGTGGTGATGTGCTCCAGCGTGATCTTCAGCTCGGGCAGGTCGGCGCGCAGCGGGATCAGGACGCGCTCGAGGAAGGCTTCTTCGCGGTCGAAGATATCGACCTCGGGGGTCGTGACTTCGCCGTGGATGCAAAGCGGCAGGCCGATTTTCGCCATGCGGTCCAGCACCGGGTAGACGTTTTTCAGGGTGCTGACGCCGGATTGCGAATTGGTGGTGGCACCGGCGGGGTAGAGCTTGACCGCGTGGATCAGCCCGTCGGCGAAGGCGGCTTCGACGTCGTCTGGGTCGGTCTGCTCGGTGAGGTAGAGCGTCATCAGCGGGGTGAAGTCGGCGCCGGCGGGCAGGGCCGCAAGGATCCGGTCGCGGTAGGCGCGGGCGTCCTGGGCTGTCACCACCGGGGGCACGAGGTTCGGCATGATGATGGCGCGTGCGAAATGGCGGGCGGTTTCGGGCAGGACGGCGCGAAGCATCGCGCCGTCGCGCAGATGCAGGTGCCAGTCGTCGGGGCGGCGGATCGTGAGTGTCTGTGTCATCGCGGTGTTCGCTACACGATGGGCGCGGGCAAGCAAAGGGGGAAGGCGGCGCGCGGGGGAGTAGACGAACGCCCCATGATGTTCCACCATGCGCCCGAGACCGCGCGGGGCGGTGTTCGGGGATGTGGCATGCAAGGCACTGGGGACAGAGGACGTTTCAACGCGGCGGGGTTCGTCGTCTCAGTGTCGCTTGCCGTGTCGGTCGCCGGTGCGGCCTCGGCTCAGGACTGGGATTGCGAAGCGTTGGAGTCCTTGCCGCAGCAGGGGATCAACCAGTGCCTTGCGGAGCAGCATGCCTTTTGGGACCGCATACTCAACAACGCCTACCAGCAGGTCATCGCCGAGCGCGATGGCGAGGACGAGGAACGCCTGCGCGTGGCGCAGCGGGCCTGGATGACCTACCGCGACGCGACCTGCGACATGGAGGCCGACGCCATGCGCGGCGGCTCGGGCGAGGCCATGCTGCATTGGGGCTGCATGGCTCGGCTCACGGAGCGGCGCGCGCGTGATCTGGAGACATACTTGAGACGATAAAGACCTGAATTAGCAGGGAAACCAACCACAGGAGAATGAGTGATGTGTGATATTTGCGTAATGAACTCGGTCAAGGAGCGGATGCTGTCGCGGCGCTCATTCTTCAAGGGCGGTGCGGCCGCGGCCGCTGGCGCCACAGCGGCAACTTTCGCGCCCACGACGCCCGCGATGGCGGAGGGACACGGGACCTTCCACGACATGACCCACACGCTGAGCGAGGACTTCCCGACCTATTTCGGCGAGAGCCAATTCTCGCGCGAGCAATTGTTCAATTTCGCCGATGATGGCTTCAACCTCTTCAACCTGACGGTGAACGAGCACACGGGCACCCATATCGATGCGCCGTTGCATTTCAGCGCCGACGGGGCCTCGGTCGACGAGATCCCGGTCACGGACCTAGTGGCGCCGCTTTGCGTGATCGACATCGCGGCGCGGGCCGAGGAGGACGCGGATACGACGGTGACGCCCGACGATATCTCGGCGTGGATCGACGCCAATGGCGAGATCCCCGATGGCGCCTGTGTCGCGATGCATTCGGGGTGGGCCTCCAAGATCAGCAGCGACGCGTTCCGGGGTTTCGATGGCACCGCGCAGCATTATCCGGGTTTTCATGCGGAGGCGACACAGATGCTGCTGGAGACGGGAGCGCGCTCGATCGCGGTGGATACGCTCTCGCTCGATCACGGGATCTCGGCCGATTTCGCCACCCACTACGCCTGGCTGCCCGCGGGGCGGTTCGGGATCGAATGCCTCGCCGGATTGGACCAGGTCCCCGCCTCGGGCGCGACGCTGATCATCGGCGCGCCGAAGCACGCGGGCGGCACCGGCGGGCCGGCGCGCATCTTCGCGATGGTGTGAGGGTATCTCCATGGCAACGGTCGCGCTGTTGAGCGATGAGGAGGTCAGCGCCGAGGCGCTGGCCGTCTTCGAGGATATCCGGGCGGTGCGGGGCACCGATTACGTGAACAACTTCTGGCGTGCCCTGGCCCATGACCCGGCGCTGCTGAAGGCCACGTGGGAGCGGTTGAAGGTGGTGATGGCGCCGGGCGCACTGGATCCGCTGGTGAAAGAGATGCTCTATGTGGCGGTGAGCACGGCCAACGGCTGCTCCTACTGCGTGCACTCCCACACGGCGAGTGCGAAGGCGAAAGGCCTGTCAGACGACATGTATGGAGAGATGCTGGCGGTGATCGGCATGGCGATGCAGACGAACGGTCTGGTGACCGGCATGCAGGTGCCGGTGGACGCGCAGTTCGAGGCGTAGCGTATTAAGGTGGCGTTTGGCGTGAGGGGCCAGCCCCTCACACTCCCCGGGATATTTTGGGAACAGGGAAGGGGGGGCTAGGGGGTGGCCGTTTCGGGGGCGTTGTCGTTGATGGTTGCGGCGCGGGCGACATGCCCTTTGCGGATCGCGGCGGCGCTGAGGCGGGCGAGGTAGTCCGGGTCGCGGCGCAAGCTGGGGCGCAGGATTTTGCGGGCCTTTGCGGGCGTGAGGGCTTTGCCCTGCATGAGGCGGGCGAGGGGGACCAGGACCTCGCCTTTCGTGAAAGTGTGCTCGAGGGCCGAGCCGCTGTAGGGCAGGCCGACGCGCGCGGTGTTGGGCGCGCGGAAGAGGGCGGCCTGGGCGGCTTCGGATGGGTTTTTCGGATCGAACAGGATCGTGGTTGACGCGGCCGTTTGCAGGGCCTCGGGGCCGAGCGGGGGGGGCGTGTCAGGATCGTGCTGGCGGCTGGCTTTGAAGCGGCGCTCGAACGGCGCATGGGTGGCACTGGTGGCGGCTGCGGGGCGGTTGAGCAGGACCTGCGCGCCGGGCACGAAGCGGGCCGCGCGGGCGGCGGCATGGCCACAATCGGGGCCGTTGGCGATTATCAGCACGGTTTTGTAGCTGGCGAAGAAGCCGTCGTCGACGAGCCCTTGCAGCAGGGTCTCGACCGCCGCGTCCCGGAACCATGTTTGGCCGGCTGACAGGATCGACAGCAGCGAAAACTCCAGCGCGCGCAGGCAGTCGAAGCCGAGCGGCAGGCCTCGGTCGCCTTGATCCCATGTGCGATCCGCCCGGTCGAAGCTGAGCACGAGGGTATCGCCTTCATCCACGAAGAGCGCCATGTGGCGGGACGAGATCCGGTTGAAGAAGCCGTGGGCGGCCCCGATGCGGCCCATGTGACGTAGCCAGGATTGACGCGGGTCGAGAGGGGCTTGGGTGTCGGGCATCGAGGGGCATACTCCGGGACCGGTTGAGTGTGAAAACTGTCGGCTTGTGCCATGCCGCAGTGTATCGCGGCAGACTGTGGCAAGGATGCGATGGGAGGCGGGCATTTCGGTGGGATATGGTGAACAGATCCTTAACGTTGCGGCAATGTGGTTAACCCGTTTTGCAGCGGCTCGGCAGGGCTCCGCGCAGGCTGCGCCTTGACCCCGGGCCCGTGGCTGGCATTGATGGTCGAAAGCGGGAGGAAATATGGCGACGTTTCAATCGATTGATGAGGTTCAGGCGGCTCTGGCCGATGAGGGATACGTCTGTGGCCGGGCCCTTGCGACGGTCGTTTATCTTGCGCTGACATTGAAGCGTCCGCTGTTCCTGGAGGGGGAAGCGGGGACCGGGAAGACCGAGATCGCCAAGGCAATTTCGGCAGCATTGGGGCGGCGGCTGATCCGGCTGCAATGCTACGAGGGGCTGGACGCCTCCAGCGCCGTCTACGAATGGAATTTCGCCGCCCAGATGATCGCAATCCGCGCCGCCGAAGCCAGTGGTGGTGCCGACAAGGCCGCCCTCACGCGCGAGCTTTTCGGCGAGGAGTTCCTGATAGAGCGCCCGCTGTTGCAAGCGATGCGCGGTGACCCCGCCGGGCCGCCGGTGTTGTTGATTGACGAGATCGACCGCACCGATGAGCCTTTCGAGGCCTTCCTGCTCGAAGCGCTCTCGGATTTTCAGGTCACGATCCCGGAACTGGGGGCGGTGAAAGCCTCGGAGCCGCCGATCGTGATCCTGACCTCGAACCGGACACGAGAGGTGCATGACGCGCTGAAGCGACGGTGCCTCTATCATTGGGTGGATTATCCCGATCTGGAGCGCGAGATGGCGATCCTCCGGGCGCGGGTGCCGGAGGCTGACACCGCACTGAGCCGCGAGATCGTGGCCTTCGTGCAGCGTCTGCGCACCGAGGATCTGTTCAAGCGCCCCGGTGTGGCTGAGACGCTCGATTGGGCGAAGTGTCTGCTGGCACTGGACGTGATCGCGCTGAGCCCCGAGGTCATTGCCGATACGCTGGGGGCGATCCTGAAGTATCAGGACGACATCCAGAAGGTTCAGGGCTCCGAGGCGCAGCGCATTCTGGAAGACCTGCGCGGCGCGGCTCTGGATTGAGCCGTAGCGACCCCGCGCCGGTCCTAATAGGCCGGCATCTGGCATGACCCTTCGGCGTCCCCGGCCTTGACCTGTCAGGCCGGGGGCGTTTTCGTGAGCGCCATGGAATACGCGCCCCTGGATCTGCCCGACGATCCGCAACTCACCCGCAACATCACGCATTTTGCCCGCGCCTTGCGGGTGGCTGGCTTGCCGGCGGGGCCGGGGCGGGTGGCGGATGCCGTCTCCGCCGTGGCGGCGGTGGGGTTCAGCGAGAAGGCGGAGTTCTACTACACATTGCGCGCGTGTTTCACCTCCCGGCCCGAGCATCTCGCGACGTTCGATCAGGTCTTTCGGCTCTATTGGCGCGACCCGCGGTATCTGGAGCACATGATGTCGATGTTGCTGCCCGCTGTCCGCGGCGCCGCAGAGGAACGCGCGACAAAGCCTGCGGAGAAACGCGCCGCCGAGGCACTGTTGCACGGGGTTGATCAGGATCTGCCGGATCTTCCGCAAGACGAGGAAGGCACCGAGATCGAGGTCGACGCGACGCTGACCATGTCGCGGGAGGAGCGGCTGAAGACGCTCGATTTCGAACAGATGTCAGTGGCCGAGATGGCCGAGGCGAAACGGTTGATCGCGCAGATGACGCTGGCCGTGCCGCCGCTGGTGTCCCGGCGCACGATGGCGGCCAGCAGTGGCGCGCAGCCCGACTGGCGCCGCACCATGCGGCTGGCGATGCGGCGCGGCGGTGACGTCGTGGAATTCGCGCGCAAGTCGCGTCGCGAGCGCTGGCCTTCGCTGGTGGCGCTGTGTGACATCTCCGGGTCGATGAGCAGCTATTCCCGCGCGGTGCTGCATTTCCTGCATGCAGTCAGCAACCAGAACGGGGCCGGGTGGGCCGAGGTCCATGCGTTCACCTTCGGCACGCGGTTGACCAACATCACCCGCCACATGTCCGCGCGCGACGTGGATGCGGCCTTGGCCGCGGCCGGGGCCGAGGCGCAGGACTGGGAGGGAGGCACGCGGATCGGGGCCTGCCTTGAGGATTTCAACCGCGATTGGAGCCGCCGTGTTCTGGGACGGGGCGCCGTCGTCTTGTTGATCACCGACGGGCTTGACCGGGATGAGCCGGAAAGGCTCTCGGCCGCGATGGAACGATTGCAGCTCTCTTCCCGGCGCGTGATCTGGGTCAATCCCCTGCTGCGGTGGGATGGTTTCGCCCCGAAAGCCGCAGGCATCCGTGCGATGCTGCCCCATGTCTCAAGCTTTCGCGCCGGTCACAACATTGCCGCGCTGGAAGGGCTGGCCCAGGCCGTCGCCCGGCCGGATGATCCGGGCGAGAAGGCTCGGCTCCTCGCGGCACTGTAAGACGCATCAGCGGAATATCGCTTCCATTTGCCGGCACTTGGAACATCGCCCTCCAGCAAGCGTTGATAGCTCGAAACGTAACACTTGGAGGACGCTATGCGCCGTTCACTAGCTACTACTACCGCACTTGTTGCCAGCCTTTCCCTTATTGTTCCCACCGTGCCGCTGACGGCACAGGAACAAGAGAGCGACATGCCCTTGATCGAGTGCCCCGAGGATCTCAGCGAAGATGAATGCCTGCTGTTCCAGGCTGAAGCGGAAGCCGATGCCGAGGCGGAAGCCGAAGCTGAAGCAGAAGCCAGCGGAGACACGGATGTCGTCACCGACGATGTCGTGGAAGACACCGTCGAGGACACCATGGAAGCGACGGATGAAGTCACCGAAGAGGTGATGGAAACCACCGAAGAAGCCGTGACCTCGGTCGAGGAGTCCGTGGAAGAGACTGCGGAAACCGTCGAGACCACCGTCGAAGCCGAAGCTGAAACCGTAGAGTCGGAAGCAGAAGCGGAAGCGGAAGTAGAGGCGGAAGCAGAGGCCGAAGCGGCTGAGGCGGAAGCTGTAGAGGTGGAAGCAGAAGCCGTTGAGGCGGAAGCCGAAACCGAAGCTGCGGAAGCAGAAGAGGCGATGCCCGCAACCGAAGCAGATGTTGCAGCAGCGCTGGAAGGCGATGCCGAAACCGAGATGGAAACGGAAACTGCTGTTGCCGCTGAAGGTGACGCGGACATGGGTACCGAGGCAGAGACCGGTGAGATCACCCAGAGCGGTGTCGAACTGGAGATGGATGCCGAGCCTGAAACCCAATCCGGTGTAGAGCTGGAAACCGCAGACGCCGAGGCGGACGCGGAAGGCGAGACCGAGGTCATGGCCGAAGAGGACGTGAACCCCGAGACGCCCGAAGAACCCTCTGCCGCAGCCATGGCTGCGGCCAGCGGTGAGCCGATGGAAACCATGGCCGCCTCCGCTGAAGGTGACGGTGAAGCCGTCGAGGAAACGACCGAGGTTGTGACCGAAGACACGAGCCGTCGTTCCGACGAGGATTTTGAGGAAGAGCCGCGTACCGAAGCATCTGCGGAAGCCTCCGCCGAGGCCTCGGACGACGACGACGATGGCCTGACCAACTTCCAGGCCGCGCTTCTGGGTGCTGCCGGTGGCCTCGTCGTGGGCGCACTGCTGAACGGTGACCGCGAGGTCGTCTCCACCGCGCCTGACCGGATCGTGGTGCGTGATCCCAGTGGCAACCTGCAGGTCCTGCGTGATGATGATGTCATCTTGCGCCAGCCGGGTTCCGAAGTGACGACGCAGCGGTTCGAGGACGGCTCGACCCGTACGATCGTGACGCAGCCTGACGGCAGCCGGATCGTGACGATCCAGTCGCCCCAGATGCGTGTGCTGCGCCGCTCCATCATCGGCACGGACGGTCGTGAGATCGTGCTCTTCGACGACACGCGGTCCTTCGCGGCGGTCAACGTCGAGACGCTGCCCGAGCCCGCTCCGGCCGCCAACGTGACCCTTGAGCAAACCGATGTTACCGCTCTGCGGGCCGCCCTGCAGGACGCCACAGTCGTGGACCGCGGCTTCTCCCTCGCACAGGTCCGCGAGATCGACCGGGTGCGCTACCTTGCCCCGGCCATCGAGGTGGACAACATCAACTTCGAAACCGGTTCGGCTGCCGTGCGGTCCACGGAAGCGGAAGAGCTTCTGGAATTGGGCCAGTTGATGGCTGAGCTGATCGAGGAAGACCCGAGTGAAGTCTTCCTGATCGAAGGTCACACGGATGCGGTAGGCTCTGCGGCCTACAACCTGACGCTCTCGGACCGCCGCGCGGAAAGCGTTGCACTGGCCCTGTCGGAGCTGTTCAACGTCCCGGCTGCGAACATGGTCCTGCAAGGCTATGGCGAGACGGACCTTCGGGTTCAGACGCTCGATGCCGAGCGTGCCAACCGCCGTGTGGTCGTGCGTCGCGTGACGCCGCTGCTGCAGACGGCACAAGCGAACTGACGCCGTAGCAAGAATGCGACCAAGAGACAGGACACCCCGGCGGAGACGCCGGGGTGTTTTTCTACGTGGGGTGCTATGTGGCGCGGGTCGACTTGGGGCTCTGCCCCAAACCCCGGAGTTGTAAGGCCAAGATGAAGGAGCGGGTTGTGCCGGCGCGGGGCGGCGTTAGGCTGAGCGGGAGGAGGCGATCTCATGGCAGACTTGGAGCGCGTGCCGGAAGTGGCATTGGCGTGGCATCGGGAGGGGCGCAGCGCGGTCCTTGCGACGGTCGTGGAGACCTGGGGTTCCGCGCCGCGCGGGGTGGGGGCTCAGCTGGCCGTGTCGGGTGATGGCGAGATGGCGGGCTCTGTCTCGGGGGGCTGCGTGGAGGGCTCGGTTGTCGTCGAGGCGATGGAGATGATCAGCTCGGGGGATGGGCGGATGCTCGAGTTCGGCGTCTCGGACGAGGAGGCCTTCGCGGTCGGGCTCGCGTGTGGAGGGCGCATCAAGGTCTGGCTGGAGCCGGTCGCGGCGATGGAAGAGTACCTCACGCAACTGGTCGAGGCGCGGGCGCAGCGCCTCCCTGTCGCTTACTGTGTGAATATGGAGACTGGCGCGCGCGCGGTGGAACGTGAGGGTCACGCGGCGCGCTTTCGCACGGATCAGTCGGGGATGGAGGGGGATGTCTTCGTGCACATCCACAACCCGCCCCTGCGCATGATCGTCGTGGGTGCTGTGCATATCGCCCAGGCCTTGGTGCCCATGGCGCGGCTGGCGGGATACGATCCGGTGATCGTCGACCCCAGGCCAGCGTTCGGGGCCGCGGCGCGGTTTCCCGGCGAGACGATCGTGGACGATTGGCCGGACGCGGCGCTGGATGCTCTGGGGCTCGATGCGCGCACTTGTGTCGTGACGCTGACCCACGACCCGAAGCTCGACGATCCCGCCATTGCGCGGGCGCTGCGCTCGGAGGTGTTCTACCTCGGCTGTCTCGGCTCCACCCGGACCCATGCCAAAAGGGTGACGCGGCTGGAGGCCGAGGGTTTCTCGGAGGCTGAAATCTCGCGCATCCATGGACCGGTGGGGCTGGCGATCGGGGGACGGGGGCCGGGAGAGATCGCCGTCTCGATCATGGCGCAGGTGACGCAGGTCTTGCGACAGGGATAAGCGGGCCTTCCGGCGCAGCCTACTGAAATGGTTGGAATTAATGCTGCAAGTGCAGCATGGCGCTACCTGTGTAAAGCGCGGGCGCGGGGCGAAACTTAGGGTTTGTTAATCTTCGAATTCGTGCTTGGATGGAGAAAATCACCAAGGGAGGAATTCATGACCCAGGTAACGATGACGGTGAACGGCAAGTCCGTTTCCGGGGACGTTGAGGGCCGGACGCTGCTGAGCGAGTTTCTGCGCGAGGGGCAGCGCATGACGGGCACCCATGTGGGGTGTGACACCAGTCAATGCGGGGCCTGCGTGGTCCACGTGAATGGCGAGGCGGTGAAGAGCTGCACGACGCTTGCGCTGGACGTGGATGGCGCCGAGGTCGGCACGATCGAGGGCATGGCGAACGACGATGGCTCACTGGGGGTGATCCAGCAGGCGTTCCAGGACCACCATGGACTGCAATGCGGGTTCTGCACGGCGGGCATGGTGATGTCGGCGGCGGCGCTGCTGAAAGACAATCCGAAACCCACGGAAACCGAGGTGCGCGAATACCTCGAAGGCAACATCTGCCGCTGTACGGGGTACCACAACATCGTGAAAGCCATCATGGCGGCCTCTGGCCAGGAGGTGGCAGCCGTCGCGGCGGAGTGACCCATGCGCCGTGCCTAGGAGGGCAGCAATGACGGCGCATATCAGGATATCGGACGGGGCGGGAGGCCCTGTCATCCCGGACCGGCTCCCCATGGTGGTGAGCGGCGGGGCTTGAGAAACAGGGAGAAGTGACATGCCCAAGGATCACGGCATCGGTGCGAGTTCAAAGCGGCGCGAGGATATTCGGTTTCTGACCGGACAGGGGCGCTATACCGACGATATCAACCTTCATGGACAGGCCTATGTGCATTTCCTGCGCTCGGACGTGGCGCATGGTGTGCTCAACGGCGTGGATACCTCGGCGGCGGCGGCGATGCCGGGCGTGGTGCGGATCTTCACCGGCGCCGATTTCGAAGGCGTAGGCGGCGTGCCCTGCGGCTGGCAGGTGACCGACAAGCACGGCGAGCCGATGCAGGAGCCGGCGCATCCGGTGCTGGCCCAGGGCAAAGTGCGCTACGTGGGTGACGCGATTGCTGCCGTGGTGGCTGAGACGCCCGAGCAGGCGCGCAACGCCGCCGAGGCGATCGAGGTCGATATCGAGGAGCTTCCGGCCGTTATCGACATGAAAGAGGCGGTGAAGGACGGCGCGCCCAAGGTGCACGACGACCTGAGCTCGAACCTCTGCTACGACTGGGGCTTCGTGGAGGAGAACAAGCCCGCGGTCGACGCGGCCTTCGAGGCCGCGGCCCATGTCACGACGCTGGAGCTGGTCAACAACCGCCTCAGCCCGAACCCGATGGAGCCGCGCGTGGCGGTCGGTGACTACAATACCGGCACCGATGACAGCACGCTCTACACCACCTCGCAGAACCCCCATGTGATCCGGCTGCTGATGGGCGCATTCGTGCTCGGCATCCCCGAGCACAAGCTGCGGGTCGTGGCGCCCGACGTGGGCGGCGGCTTCGGCTCGAAGATCTTCCATTACGTTGAAGAGGCCTTCTGCACCTTCGCCGCCAAGGCCTGCCGGCGTCCGGTGAAATGGACCTCATCGCGGTCCGAGGCGTTCATCACCGACGCCCACGGCCGTGACCACGTCACCAAGATCGAACTGGCGCTGGACGCGGAGAACAATTTCACCGCGATCCGCACCGACACCTACGCCAACATGGGCGCCTACCTTTCGACCTTCGCGCCTTCGGTGCCGACCTGGCTGCATGGCACGTTGATGGCGGGCAACTACAAGACGCCGAATATCTACGTGAACGTGAAGGCAGTCTTCACCAACACCGTGCCGGTGGACGCCTACCGCGGCGCCGGGCGGCCCGAGGCGACGTACCAATTGGAGCGCGTCATCGACAAGGCGGCGCGGGAGTTGGGCGTCGACCCGATCGAGCTGCGGCGGCAGAACTTCATCACCGAGTTCCCCTATGCCACCCCGGTGGCGGTGGAATACGACACCGGCGATTACGAAGGCACGATGTCGAAGCTCCTGGAAATGATCGACCGTGACGGCTTCGAGGCGCGGCGCGCGGAATCGGAGCGCAACGGCAAGCTGCGCGGGCTCGGCGTGAACTGCTACATCGAGGCTTGCGGCATCGCGCCCTCGGCACTGGTGGGGCAGTTGGGCGCGCGGGCTGGCCTCTACGAGAGTGCCACGGTGCGGGTGAATGCGACCGGCGGCCTCGTGGTGATGACCGGCTCGCACAGCCATGGGCAGGGGCACGAGACCTCTTTCGCCCAGGTGGTGGCCGACATGATCGGCATTCCCGAGGACCAGGTGGAGATCGTCCACGGCGATACCGCCAATACGCCGATGGGCATGGGCACCTACGGCTCGCGCTCGCTGGCTGTCGGCGGCTCGGCCATGGTGCGGGCGACCGAGAAAATCATCGCCAAGGCCAAGAAGATCGCCGCGCACCTGCTGGAAGCGGGCGAGGGGGATATCGAGCTCAAGGACGGTGCCTTCAGCGTCGCTGGGACCGACAAGTCGGTGGCCTGGGGGGACGTGACGCTTGCCGCCTACGTGCCCCATAACTACCCGCTGGAAGAGATCGAACCGGGGCTGGAAGAGACCGCCTTCTACGATCCGAACAACTTCACCTATCCCGCCGGCGCCTATGCCTGCGAGGTGGAGGTCGACCCCGAGACCGGCAAGGTGACGGTCTGCTCTTTCGCCGCAGCGGATGACTTCGGCAATGTCATCAACCCGATGATCGTCGAGGGCCAAGTCCATGGCGGTCTGGCCCAAGGCATCGGACAGGCGCTGTTGGAGAATGTCACCTATGACGAGAACGGCCAGCTCTTGAGCGCCTCCTACATGGATTACACCATGCCGAGGGCCGACGATCTGCCGATGTTCCAGGTGGATCACTCCAGCCAGACGCCGTGCACCCACAACCCGCTCGGGGTGAAGGGCTGCGGCGAGGCGGGGGCGATCGGCTCTCCGCCCTCTATCGTGAACGCGGTGGTGGATGCGTTGCAACGCGGCGGGCACAGCCATGTGACCCATATCGATATGCCGCTGACGCCGGGCCGGGTCTGGGCCGCGATGCAGGGATGAATTGAGCCGGCGTCGGAGCAAGGTTCGGCGTCGGGATTGAGTTGTATTTGCCAAGATGAAGGAGCGCGCGCGCGTTCCGAAAGGAGACGAAATGTATAATTTCGAGTTCGTGAAACCCGGCACCGTGGCCGAGGCGGTATCAGCGCTCGCGCAGGAGGAGGCGCAGGCGCTGGGTGGGGGGCAGACGCTGCTCCCCACCATGAAGGCGCGGCTGGCGCAGATGGAGACCCTTGTCAGCCTGAACGGCATTTCCGAGATGATCGGGATCCGCCACGAGGGCGGCAAGCTCTGCATCGGCGGGGCCACGACCCATGGCGCGGTCGCGGCGGACGGCAGCTATCCGGGGCTATCCTCGCTCGCGGCGCGGATCGGGGATCCGGCGGTGCGCAACCGCGGGACGATCGGTGGTTCGCTCGCCAACAACGACCCCTCCGCCTGCTACCCCGCCGCGGCGCTGGCCTCGGGCGCGACGATCGTCACCGACAAGCGCGAGATTGCGGCGGATGATTACTTCAAGGGCATGTTCGAGACCGCGTTGGAGGATGGCGAGATCATCACGGAAGTGCGCTTCCCGGTGCCCGAGGCGTCGAACTACCAGAAGTTCGTGCAACCCGCCTCGCGCTTTGCGCTGGTGGGGGTCTTCGTGGCGAAATTCGCCGAGGGCGTGCGCGTGGCGGTGACCGGCGCGTCGTCTGACGGGGTGTTTCGCTGGACGGAAGCCGAAGACGCCCTGAACCGGGACTTCTCGGCTTCGGCGGTCGAGAGCCTCGGTGTACCGGCGGGCGACATGATCGCGGATTTGCACGGGAGTGCAGAATACCGCGCGCATCTGATCAAGGTGTTGACCGGACGGGCTGTGTCCGCGGCAGCGTGACTGGCACGGCACGCGGCACGTGTGAAACGTGCCCGCGCGCCGCTCGGCTTTGAGCGAGAGAAAAGAAAAGGCGCGCCCCATCGGGACGCGCCTTTCTGAATTCTGTGCGGGTCAGGCGCGGATCAGTTGGTCTTCACCGGGTTGATCATCATCACCATCTGGCGGCCTTCCATGCGGGGCATGGATTCGATCTTGCCGATGCCTTCGATGTTCTCGACAACCTTTTCCAGCATCTCGCGGCCGAGGTTCTGGTGGGCCATTTCGCGACCTCGGAAGCGCAGGGTGACTTTCACCTTGTCGCCGTTCTCGAGGAACTTGACCGCATCGTTGACCTTGCGCATGAAGTCGTGATCGTCCGTACCCGGACGCATCTTCACTTCCTTGATATCGATGGTCTTTTGCTTCTTCCGAGCTTCGGCTTCGCGCTTCTGGGTCTCGTATTTGAACTTGCCGAAGTCCATGATCTTGCACACGGGCGGATCGGCGTTCGGCGAGATTTCAACGAGGTCCAGATCCGCTTCGGCGGCCAGATCCATGGCGCGAGCGGGTGTCACGACACCGAGGTTTTCACCCTCTGCACCAATCAGGCGCACGGATTCAGAACGGATACGGTCATTTACGCGCGGGCCGGTATCTCGTTGCGGCGGCGCGTTATGGGGTCTGCGGGCTATGGCGTTTGTCCTTTTGTAGCCTTCATTTCGATAGCTAAATGTATCGCTCTCCCCCCTGTTCTTCAAGGTGGATAACGGCGGGATCGGGTGTTTGCGTCGATTGTGCGGGAATTTGCGCCATTGCGCGGGCCGGGACCGCGGGGTAAGCGCAAGGCGTTGATTTCTATTGACCCAGTGGGGACCTGACATGAGCCGTGCTCTTATTATCATTGTTATTCTCGCAGCCCTCGGAGTGGGCGGCTATTATTTGATCCAGGACGACGTGCCTGCCGTCGATGCCGCCGGCGAGGCCGTTGAGGGCGCCGTCGAGGATGTGACGACCGACGCCGAGGAAGCGGCTGCAGAAGCGGCAGCCGCAGCCGAGGCCGCTGCCGCCGAAGCGGAAGCCGAAGCTGCCGCCGCCGCCGCCGCTGCCGCGGAAGAAGCGGCCGCCGAAGCGGAAGCTGAAGCGGCGGAAGCCGCCGCCGCTGCTGAGGCCGCCGCTGTTGCGGAAGCCGCCGCCGAAGCGGAAGCTGCCGCCGAAGCGGAAGCTGCTGCCGAAGCGGAAGCTGGCGCTGAAGAGGAAGCGGCTGGCGAAGAGGAAGTGGCTGCCGAAGAGGAAGCCGACGCAGAGGCCACCGGTGAGACCGAAGCTGCCGCTGAAGCAGAGGTTGCCGCTGAAGCGGATGTTGCTGCCGAAGCAGAGGCCGCTGCCGCCGCGGCGGAAGAAGCCGAAGCCGCTGCCGCTGCCGCTCAGGACGCCGCCGACGTTGCAACCGAGGCCGCGGAAGAGGCTGCCGAGGAGACCATCGAAGGTGCCGCAGAGGCTGCGTCCGAGGCCGCGACCGAAGCCGCCGACGCTGCGACCGAAGCCGCCGCTGACGCCACGCAGGCCGCCGCCGATGCATCCGAGGCCGCTTCCGAGGCCGTCGACGCCGCCGGTCTGGCGGATCTCTTCTCCATCGATGGTTTCGACGCCGATGCCGCGCTGGAGGCCGTCGAGAACGCCGATATCTCCGCGCCGGTCCGCCTTGCCGTCACCACGGCTCTGGAGCAGGCCCGCGACAACCCCGAACTTCTGGGCTCGGCGCTCGAGTCCGCGCGCGCGGCTCTCGGCATCGAATAAGCCCGAGCCCGAAGCTACCAAACAAGAAAACCCCCGCCATCACGGCGGGGGTTTTTTATTGTTCCAACAATGGCTTGCCGTCAGCCGGCAGGCCGCGCGTCAGTCGAGAAACGCTTTCTCGACCACGTAATGCGCGGGCCTGGAGTTGGCGCCTTCCTCCAGCCCGTATTCCTCGAACATCTCTTTCAGCTCGAGGTTGAAGGCGAGGTTGCCGCAGATCATCGCGCGGTCTGTTTCCGGGGAAAGCGGCGGCACGCCGAGGTCCGCAAAGGCCTCGCCCGAGCGCATCAGGTCGGTGATGCGGCCCATCTTCGGGCTCTCCTCGCGGGTCGTCGTCGGGTAGTACTTGATCTTCTTCCAGAAACCCTCGCCGATCAGTTCGTTGAGCAATTCGTCCTCTTTCAGGGCTGCGATCAGGTCGCGGCCGTAGGTCAGTTCGCCCACTTCGCGGCAGGTGTGGGTGATGATGATCTCGTCGTAATCCTCGTAGGTCTGCGGCTCGCGCAGGAGCGAGGCGAAGGGCGCGAAGCCGGTGCCGGTGGCGAAGAACCACAGCCGCTTGCCGGGGATCAGCGCGTCATGGACCAGCGTGCCGACGGGCTTGGGCCGCAGGATGATCTGGTCGCCCACGTTGATGTGCTGCAGCCGCGAGGTGAGCGGGCCGTCGGGCACCTTGATCGAGTAGAATTCCAGCTCCTCGTCCCAGGAGGGGGAGGCGATGGAATAGGCGCGCAACAGCGGTTTTTGCTTGCCGGTCTCGGGGTGCGGCTCGCCCATCAGGCCGATCATCACGAACTCGCCCGAGCGGAAGCGCAACGACGCGGGCCGGGTGCAGCGGAAGCTGAACAGGCGGTCGGTGTAATGCTTGACCTCGGTAACGGTCTGCGCATCGGGCAGGGTGGGGGTCGCCTTCACAGGCGTGACATCGGTCTGGGTCAAAGGTGCTTGCTCGGTCATCAATGTTCGGGCGCATCGATGCGCCCGCTCCTTAGCAATAATCGGTGATATGTTTCAGGGAAAGGGCGCTCACGCCACCCCGGTGGCCCTGGACGCGTTGTCGCGGGCCAGCGAGGCGCCGCGCAGGCGGGCCTGATAGTCATGGGCGCGCCAATCGGCGCGGGCGAGCCACTGGTCCTCGGGCTGGCGCGCGGCGAGGGCGGCGTCGATGGCGACCTCGTCGAACCCCGAACGCCGGGCCATGGCGTATTGGTCCGCCAGCACGTGGCCATCCGCGCGCAGGCGTCCCCGGTAGCCCATGGCGCGCAGGCGGCGCGCCAGCGTGAACCCGCGCCCGTCGGCGGAGGAGGGGAAGCCAATGCGGATCATGGTTAACCGCGTTAACGCATCCGCCAAGAGCGTCACGTCGTCCGAGGGCGCCACGTCCACCGCGGTCGCGTTCGCGGGCAGCCCGTCGGCCAGAGGGGCCGCGCAGCCATTCCAATCGTCCGGCGCGAAGCCTGTGTCGGTTACAATCGTCTGGGCCATTTCTGGTCCTTTCTTACAAGTCTCAGGACGCGCGTCGCTGCGGGACGCCATCGATGAAATGAATGCCGCACTCGGTCTTCTGCTGTCCGCGCCACCGTCCGGCGCGTGGATCCTCGTCGTCCTTGGCGGGCGTCGTGCACGGCTGGCACCCGATCGAGGGGAAGCCCTGAGCGACCATCGGGTGTCGCGGCAGATCGTGCGAGGCGATGTAATCGCTCACCATCGTCTGCGTCCAATCTGCCAGCGGGTTGATCTTGATGCGGCGCGCGTTCTTCTCGTAGAGCGGCAGCGATTGCCGCGCGCCACCATGTATGCGCTTACGCCCGGTGATCCAACCGCCGAAGCCCTCCAGAGCGCGTTCCAGTGGCTCTGTCTTGCGCAATGCACAGCAGGCGTCGGGGTCGAAATGGTGCAGGATGCCGTCCACGTCGCGCTCCAGCAGGGCGGCGCGGGAGGGCTTGATCACGCGGATGTCTGTCAGCCCCAGATGCTCGGCCACGTCGCGCTGGTAGGTCAGCGTCGCGGGGAAAAGGAACTCCGTATCCACGAAGAGCACAGGCGCCCCCTTGTCCACCTGCGCCAGCATGTGCAGCAGCACGACGCTGTCGGCGCCGAAGCTGCTGACCATGGCGACCGGGCCGATGGCCTGATCGTCGAGGGCATGGGCGATGATCGTCTGCGCATCGCTCTTGCGGTGCAGGAGCGTGCGGCGTTCGGCGAGTTCCTTAAGCGGCATCTGCTTTGGCCTCCGGGTAGAGCGCGGCCTTGAAGGGCGCCGCGCCAAGACGTTTGTAGGCGTCGAGGAAGGTTTCATCGGCGCTTTCGCGCAGCTCCAGATAGCCGCGCACCAGCCGTTCGATGGCATCGACGACCTGATCGTAGGCAAAGCCCGGACCGGCGCGCTCGCCGATCACCGCATCGGGGCCACCGTCACCGCCAAGGGTGATCTGGTAGTTCTCCACCCCCGCCCGGTCGAGGCCGAGGATGCCGATGTGGCCCACGTGGTGATGGCCGCAGGCGTTGATGCAGCCCGAGATCTTGATCTTCAGCGGCCCGACCTCGTGCTCCAGCTTCAGCTCCTCGAAACGCGTGGCGATCTGCTGCGCCACGGGGATCGAGCGGGCCGTGGCCAGCGCGCAGTAATCCATGCCGGGGCAGGCGATGATGTCCGAGGCCAGCCCGATGTTGGCGGTCGCAAGACCCGCCTCGGCCAGCGTGTCGAAGACCGTGCGCAGGTGGCGCTTGGGCAGATGCGGCAGGATCACGTTCTGCTCGTGGCTGATGCGCAGCTCGTCATGGGCATAGGTCTCGGCAATATCCGCCAGAACCCGCATCTGGTCGCTTGTCGCATCGCCGGGCGTGGCGCCGTGGGCTTTGAGCGAGACGGTCAGGATCGTGTAGTCCGGGTGCTTGTGATCCACCGCGTTGGTATCCACGAAGCTGCGGAAAACGGGGTCGTCGGCGTATTGGGCCTCGAACTCTCCGCTTCCGGCCACGAAATCCGGCGCGGCAAAGTCGGCCTTGATCTTCTCCAGCAGCGCCATGTCGGCGCCGTTGAAGGCGGCGCGGCGGGGGATGAACTCCTCATCCACGAGGCGGCGGATCTCGTCGATGCCGTTCTCGTGCACGGTGATCTTGATGCGCGCCTTGTACTTGTTGTCGCGCCGGCCGAGCAGATTGTAGACGGCCACGATGGCCTCCAGATACGGCAGCAGGTCGTCGAAGGCGACGAAATCCGCCAGCACCTTGCCGATCATCGGCGTGCGGCCAAGGCCACCGCCGACCAGCACCATCGCGCCGATCTCGCCGTTGCGCTCCACCAGCCGCAAGCCGATGTCATGGGCCGCCGTCACCGCCCGGTCGAAGGCAGAGCCGGTCACCGCCACCTTGAACTTCCGCGGCAGGAACTGGAACTCCGGGTGGTCGGTGGACCATTGGCGGATCAGCTCGGCCACGGGGCGGGGGTCCGCAACCTCCTCGGCGGCTGCACCGGCGAAATGGTCCGCCGTGACGTTTCGGATCGTGTTGCCCGAAGTCTGGATCGCATGCATCCCCACCTCGCCGAGCGCGTCGAGCATGTCGGGCACGTCGCGCAGTTGGGGCCAGTTATACTGGATGTTCTGGCGGGTGGTGAAATGGCCATAGCCCTTGTCCCACCGGTCCGCGATCATCGCCAGCTGCCGCATCTGCGCGCCGTTCAGCGTGCCGTAAGGGATTGCGACGCGCAGCATGTAGGCGTGCAATTGCAGGTAGAGGCCGTTCATCAGGCGCAGCGGCTTGAACTCGTCCTCGGTGAGCGAGCCGTCGATGCGGCGCTCCACCTGGGCGCGGAACTGGGCGTTGCGCTCGGCCAGAAAATCACGGTCGAAATCGGTGTAGGCATACATGGATCAGGCCTCCTGCTTGCCGTGGGGGTAGTTGGAGGGGCCGCGGGTGCGGAAGGCCTCGCGGAAGTGGACGGGTTCGGGACCGCGCGCGCCGGGCGTCGCATCGGCAAGATAGGGGCCGACGACCTCGTGCGCCTGGGCTTGCGCCTCCAGCAGGCGGATCTCGGCGGTGCCTTCGTCCTTGATCAGGTCGGCCTCGGCATGGTCGCGGGTCCAGTCACCATGGGCAGTGAGGTAGACGACGTCGCCCTCAAGCAGGGCATTGGCGGTGACGACCTTGGGGGTAAATGTACGGGGCATCAGGCAAATTCCTCTTGCAGGGCAGGGAGTTGAGCGGCCTCTTGTTGCAGGCGGGCGAAGCTGTTGGCCCGCGGCGAAAGGCCGAGCATCAGGATCACCGGCCCCTCCGGGGCGGCTTCCTCGAGGTCGGCGGGCAGGCGAGAGAGGGTGGAGGCGATCACGCGGGCGTCGGCGCGCGAGGCGTTCTCGATGGCGGTCACGGGCGTGTCGGGGCCCGCGCCATGCATCATCAGGCGGCCTTGCAGGAACCGCGCACCCTTCGCGCCCATGTAGATCGCGGCGACCTCGCCGGGGCGGGCGAGGCTGCGCCAATCGTGCTCGGCAAAGCCCTTCACGTCATGACCGGTCAGGAACCGCAGCGCGCCGTTGCGGCCGCGCTTGGTGAGGCTCTGGCCAATCTGCGCGCTCGCGGCATTGGCGGCGGTGACGCCGGGCACGATGGCCCAGTCCACACCGGCGGCGTCCAGCGCGTCGATTTCTTCGTCGAGGCGACCATAGACGCCCGGATCGCCGGACTTCAGCCGCACGACATGGGCACCTTGCAGCGCGTGGTCGACCATCGCGGTGGCGATATCTTCCTGCTTGGTGGAGGGACCGAAGCCCTTCTTGCCGACATTAATCATCTGCGCCTCGCGCCGGGCGAGCTCGAGGATTTCGGGCGAGACGAGGCGGTCATAGATCACCACGTCAGCCTGATCGAGCAGCTTGCGCGCCTTCAGCGTCAGAAGGTCCGGATCGCCAGGGCCAGCCCCCACGAGGTCCACGCGCCCCTTCTCGGGGGCGGCGCGCAGGTGATCGGCAAGAAGGCCGTCCAGCGCACGCTCGACGCCCTCTTTCCCTTCCTTCGCAAGGGCTTCCGGGCCTTTCCTGAAGTAGAAATCCGACCAAAAATCACGCCGCTTGCGCCCCATGGGCAGGGCGTTGGCAGCGGCGCGGAACCCTTGCCCGATCCGCGCCAGCAGCCCGAGGGAGGCTGGCAATTGCGCTTCGAGATCCGCCTTGATCTTGCGCGCCAGAACCGGGGCCGCGCCCTCGGTCCCGATGGCGACGGTGACCGGATCGCGGTCGACGATGGCGGGGGTGATGAAGGCGGAGGCGTCGAGGTTGTCGACCACGTTGACGAGGGCGCCGTCAGCGCGCGCCAGCTCGGCCACGCGGGCATCCTCGGCATCGTCTTCCGACGCGGCATAGGCCAGCGAGGCACCAAGCGCATCGCCCGGCGCAAAGGCGCGCTTCACAAGGCGCAGCCGGCGCTCGGCATCCCATGCAACGATCTCGGGCGCGGGATCAGCCGCGAAAACGGTGACATGCGCCTCGGATTTCAGGATCAGGCGCAGCTTGGCCAGCGCGGCCTCTCCACCCCCGGCGAGGACAACACGTCGGCCCCGCAGGTCGAGGAAGATCGGAAAATGGCGCATCGCAGAACCTCACAGGCAATTTCTTCCCCCAATCTAGGATATTTTCCCGGTAAGTAGCAGTATCCGCTTGCTGTTAAGGACGCATGTTCTGTATCCAGCGAAGGATAGAACTCCTGTCCGCCAAACCAAAGGTTGCCCGAATGTCTGTTCAGATCGATGCGCTCGACCGGAAAATCCTCATCGCCCTGCAGGAAGATGCGAGCCGCTCCCTTGAGGAAATCGCCAAGCATGTCGGCTCTTCCAAGACGCCGGTCTGGTCCCGGATTCGCAAGATGAAAGAGGCCGGGGTCATCGGCCAGCAGACTGTGCTTCTCGATGCCGATGCGCTCGGGCTGGAGGCCTGTTTCTTCGTGCTCATCCGCACCTCGGAGCATGAGGCGGAATGGCAGAACAAATTCCTGAAAACGCTCAGGGAACGGGCCGAGGTGATGGAGGCGCACCGGCTGGCGGGCGACATCGATTACATCCTCAAGGTCCGCGTCGCCAATGCCCGCGCCTACGATGAATTCTACCAGGCGTTGATCTCGGAGGTGCGGATCTACAACGTCACAGCACTCCTGAGCATGGAGGAGATCAAGTCGACGCCGCTTCTGCCTCTTGCGTCAGTTCCGTCTTGATCGTCGCGCCCGCTTCCAGCGACTTGTGGACCGGGCATTTGTCCGCAATCTCCCGCAGCCGCTTGCGTTGCGCGTCATCCAGTTCACCGCGCAGCGTGATGACCCGTGTGAATTCGTCCAGCGGGCCGCCATCGACGCCCGCATCCTGCGCGTGGACCCGGTTATGGGTCACGTCGACCGAGACATGCTCGAGCGGCCATTTCTTGCGCCGCGCATACATGCGGATCGTCATCGAGGTGCAGGCCCCAAGCCCCGCCGCAAGGAGTTGATAGGGCGTCAGGCCCCGGTCCGTGCCGCCATAGCTCTCCGGTTCATCGGCGAGCACATGGTGCTTCGGCCCCGCGTTCACGTCCTGCAGGAATCCGTCGGGATCGACCTCCGAGACGCGGGTCACGCCTTCCGGTGCCCCGATGGGCGGCGCGGGGTGTTTCAGGTCAAGATACCGCCCCGCCCATGAGGCGATCACATCGGCCGCGTAGTCCGCATCCTTGGCGCCGGTGATCAGATGGTCGGCATCATCAAGGGTCACGAAGCTCTTGGGATGCTTGGCGGCCACGAAGATTTCCGTCGCGTTTTCAATGCCGACGATCGCATCGCGCGGCGCGTGGAGGACCAGAAGCGCGCGGTCGAGGGTCGCGATGTCCTCGGCCAATGTCTCGGCCTTCACGTCGTCCAGAAAATCTCGACCGATGCGGATGGTGCGGCCCCCCAAATCGACTTCTCCCACGCCGTCGCGGTCGATCATCTCCAGCGCGTCACCGAAATTATGCGCCACATGGGCAGGATCGAAGGGCGCGCCGATGGTGACGACCGCCTTGGAAGAGGGGATATTATGCGCCGCCCGCAAGACAGCGGCGCCGCCAAGCGAGTGTCCGATCAGCAGGGAGGGGGCCATCCCGCGGGCCGCCAGCGTCGCGGCCGCGGCGATCAGATCATCGACGTTGGAGCTGAAGGAGGTGTTCTCGAACTCGCCGCTGGAATGGCCCAACCCGGTGAAATCAAAGCGCAAAACCGCGATCCCGTGGGAGGTGAGCCGCGCCGCGATGCGACGCGCGGCGATCACATCCTTGCCGCAGGTGAAGCAATGCGCCAGCAGCGCCGTCGCTAGATGCGGGCCCTCCGGAAGGTCCAGGCGCGCGGCAAGGTGATCTTTGGCGTGACCGGGAAAAGTGAAGCGTTCCGTCGGCATGAGTTGGTCCCCCTTGTGGACTCAACATGTGGTCCGCATGCCGAGCGTCGCAAGAAATTTGTCAGGCCGCTCACGGGTCTGTGTGCTGACGTTCGGTTCGCGTGAGGGGGGTTAGCTCTGCCCCATCAATGCCTGATCGAAGGGATATGTGGTCAGATTCTCGTACCCCGTCTCGGTGATCAGGACCTGATCCTCCAGCTTGATGCAGAAATCGCCGCCTTCCTCGCCCACCAGCGCCTCGACGCAGAGCATCATGCCCGGCTCAAGCTCGTAATCGAAGGCATCGTCGTGGTGATGATCGGGGTAGCCCACGTGGGGCCATTCATCGCAGAGGCCCACGCCGTGCATCTGGCACGAGTATTTCCGCGCCCAGTATTTGTCAGCCAGCTTGTGCCCGTTGTGGACCAGATCATTGATCGAGCGGCCGGGACGCAGGCGCTCCATGTTGACCATGATGTGCTCATGGGCATGCTGCATCGCCTCGATCATGTCCGGGCGCGGCTTCCCCGGCCCGGTCCACCATGTGCGGGAGATGTCGACGCAGAGCCCGTAGCAGCCGATCAAATCGGTATCCAAGGCACTGATTTCATTGGGTTGCAGGGTTCGGGGGCCGCATTCCTGGAACCAGGGGTTGGTGCGCGGGCCGGAAGAGAACAGCCGCGTTTCGATCCATTCGCCGCCGCGCTTGATGTTCTCGGCGTGGAGCACGGCCCAGACCTCGTCCTCGGTGCGGCCGGGCTCGATCGCTTCCTCCATCGCCTTGAGCGATTTCTGGCACGCGTCCACGGCGCAGCGCATCGCGAGGATCTCGTCGGCGCATTTGATCTTGCGGGCGTGCTCGGTGACCAGCTCTCCATCCGACAGGACCAGCCCCCGCGCCTCCAGCGCCCGCGCGCCATGGAGCATGATCTTGTCGACGGCAAGGCGGGTGTTCGTGCCCGCCCGTTCGGCCAGGATCTCGGCCACCTCGGCGCTGAAGGTCTCGGCCACCTGCGCGCCGCGGTCGCCGGCGGTGAAGTAGAACATCGACGCGCCCGAGCGAATCTCGCGCACCAGCGGGTTGTGATCGGCCAGAAACGGCGCGTTCTTGTATTCCCACAGCACCATGTGCCCGTCAGCGCAGACGAGGCAGGCGCGGAACGGGTTGTGGGTGTTCCAGAGCTGCATGTTGGTGGCATCGGTGGCGTAGCGGATGTTGAGCGGGTCGAACATGAGGACGCCGGCCAAGTCGCGTTGCTGAAGCTGGTCGACCAGCCGTGAGAGGCGGTAGCGGCGCAAGGCTGGCAGATCGGGCAGGGTCAGGCCCGCGGCCTCCCACTCGGCATAGGCCAGCGGGGTGGGCCCGATCTCGATGCGGTCGTTGTCGTTGAGGGTGCCATCGGGCAACATCGCGCCCTTCGCGGGGTCGATCTTGCGGATGGTGCGGCGGTAGGCTTGGTTCATGTTCACACTCCCTTGGCCAAGCGTCGCGCGGGCGGGAGGCCTCTGCCTGTCAGATCGCGGCGTCAAAGGGTCGGAAACGGACCATGATATGCAGGGCTGAACGCGGCAGGGATTGCGGGCGTGGGGTGCGGTGCTTGCTTCGGGGGGCGAGGCCCCCCAAGGGGGCGCTGCCCCCTTGCGCATCATTTGCTGCGCAAAGGATGCTGACCCCCGCCGTATTTTTAAAAAGATGAAGGGAAGGCGAGCTAGCCTTTGAAGTGTTTCGAGAGCTTCAGGCCCTGGCCCTGGTAGTTGGACGCGATGTCGGCGCCGTAAAGCTGCGAGGGGGCTGCGGCCATGGTCTCGTAGACGAGGCGGCCCACGGTCTGGCCGTGCTCCAGAACGAAGGGCGCCTCATGGCAGCGCACTTCGAGGACGCCGCGCGCAGGCACGCCGTGGCCAAAGCCCGGGTCGAAGAAGCCGGCGTAATGGACGCGGAACTCTCCGACCATTGCGAGGTAGGGGGCCATTTCGGCGGCGCAATCTGGCGGGATGGTGACCGCCTCGCGGCTGACGAGGATGTAGAAGGCGCCGGGGTCGAGGATGATCTGGCCGTTGTCGCTGTGGATTTCCTCCCAGAAGTCGGCGGTCTTGTGGGTGCCGATCTGCGTCAGGTCAATGACGCCCGCATGGGGTTTGGCGCGGTAGCCCACCAGAGTGGTATTCCTGGGCGAGAGGTCGACGGAGAAGCCCAGGCCCTCGTCTATCAGCGGGGTCTGGTCGACGAGGGGGGTCTCATCGTGGCGCGCCTTGAGCGCGGCGTCGCTGAGCACGGCCTGGCCGCGGCGGAACCGGATCTGGTTCAGGCGCAGGCCGGGCTCGATCTTCACCGAGAAGGAGCGGGGGCATATTTCCGCGTAGAGCGGCCCGGTGTAGCCTGCGGGGATGCGGTCGAACTCCACGCCGCCGTCGGCGATCACGCGGGTCAGGCAATCGACCCGCCCGGTGGAAGACTTGGCGTTGCAGACGGCGGTGATGTCATGGGGCAGGGCGAGGCTCTCGGTCAAGGGCACGACGTAGACGCAGCCTTTCTCCAGCACCGCGCCCGGGGTCAGGTCCATCTCGTGCATGGTGAACTCGGGCAGGCGTTCGGCCACTGTCCTCTCCGCCCCGGTGAGGAAGGACGCGCGGACGCGGTAGGCCTTGGTGCCGAGCCGCAGATCGAGGCTTGCGGGCTGGATCTGTTCGGCCGGGATGGCAGGCCGGGCAGAGATCGCGCCCGCATCGATCATCGCGGAGATCGCGTGGTCGGGCAGAACGCCGTGGGTGCTGGACGAGAGGGAATCAGTCATGGTGACACCGCTCCTACACGGGCGCGGCGGATCTCGCAATTATGGAGAAGTGGCAGGGAGGTAGAGCGGTTGATTGGTCGGGCTAGCAGGACTCGAACCTGCGACCTTCCGTCCCCCAGACGGACGCGCTACCAGGCTGCGCCATAGCCCGACTGACGGCCCTTCTAAGGATTTCTGGGGGCGACGCAAGAGGCACTTCGCGAATGATGCTCAACCGGCGCGGGAGTGTTGGCTGATCCGGTCTCGCAGTCGGGCGAGGGCGGCGATTTCGCCGGTCAGGGCGCGGCGCTGCGCGGCGGGGAGCTGCGACAGGGCGACCAACGTGCCGAGGGGGCCTTCTGCCGGATCGGAGGAGACGCGCTTGGGGGAAGGCGCGCTTTCGGGCGCGCTTTCGGGGGGCTCGGAGGGGGTATTGGCCACGTCTGGCGCGGCTTCCTCGGTGGCAGGCTCGTCGCGGGCGGGCGCTTCTGGCGCCGTCGCTTCGGGTGTTTTAGCGTCCGAGGGAACTCCCTCTGCGGCCTCCTCAGCCTTCGTGGCGGCACTGGCTTCCTCGGTCTCGGACCGTTCCTCCGGCGAGGGTTGCTCCGGTTCGCCGCTTGGCTCCGCGGCGTCAGCTGGCTCATCGCGCGCCTCGGCCTTGGCGTCGTCTTCCCAGGCGGCAGTCGGCTCCATCTCGATCACGTCAGCGCTGTCGGCGAAGCTGTCGATCGAGGGGGAGAGGGCGGTGACCGCGCCAATGCCCTCGTCCGAGATCATTTTCTGAACGCCTCGTATCGTCAGGCCGCGATCGTGGAGGAGCACCTTGATACCGCCGACCAACTCCATGTCGGCGGGGCGGTAGTAGCGCCGCCCACCGGCGCGTTTAACCGGTTTGATTTGCGGGAATTTCGACTCCCAGAACCGCAAGACGTGAGCGGCAACATCCAGCCAGTCAGCGACCTCGCGGATCGTGCGGAAGGCTTGCGCGGATTTGGCCATGTCTCACGTCCTCTGCTCCGACACGCCCGTGCAATCAGGGAAGCGCGCCGATAATCGGTGCCTCTGCCGGCTTGCCCTCTCGCGGGACAATGCGGCCCTCGTGCTACTTGCGGTTGCCCGCTGCAACACGGTCTTTCATCAGGTGCGACGGGCGGAACGTCAGCACGCGGCGCGGGCTGATCGGCACTTCTTCCCCGGTCTTCGGATTGCGTCCCACGCGGGCGGTCTTGGAGCGGACCGAGAAGGTTCCGAACGAGGAAATCTTGACCTGTTCCCCGTCCACCAATGCGTCCGACATCATCTCCAGAACACGCTCCACCAACTGCGCACTTTCGTTGCGCGACAGACCGACTTCGCGGAACACCGCTTCGCTCAGGTCCATGCGCGTCAAAGTTTTTGCTGACATCAATTCCGTCCCCCTGTTTCCGCAGCAGGATGAATTATGCGGTTTATTTAGTCAATCCAGTGTGTTGCGGGGTGACGCTTCACCGGCAGATGAACGCTTACCAGCGCAGCACCACGGAGCCCCAGGCAAGACCGCCGCCGATGGCTTCCGTCACCAGCAGATCACCGGGCTTGATGCGCCCTTCCTGAACGCCCACGGACATCGCCAGCGGGATGGAGGCGGCCGACGTATTGCCATGGTCCTGCACCGTCACGATGCACTTATCCATTGGCAGTCCGAACTTCTTCATCGTGCCCGAGATGATGCGGATGTTGGCCTGATGCGGCACGACCCAGTCGACATCGGGGATGCCGACGCCGGCTTTCTCTAAGGCGGTGGAGGCAGTTTGTGTAAGCTTTTCAACAGCGTGGCGAAAGACTTCCTTGCCCTGCATCTTCAGAACGCCGGTGGTCCCGGTGCTCGACACGCCGCCGTCGACATAGAGCAGATCCTTAAAGGAGCCGTCGGAATTCAGATCGGTGGCGAGGATGCCGTGATCCTCCGAGGTGCCGGCGCTCTCACGCGCTTCAAGGATCAGCGCGCCCGCGCCGTCGCCAAACAAAACGCAGGTGGTGCGGTCCGACCAATCCATGATCCGGCTGAAGGTTTCGGCCCCGATCACCAGCACCCGCTTTGCCTGGCCCGAGACGATCAAGGCGTTGGCATTGGCGAGCGCGTAGACGAATCCGGCGCAGACGGCCTGCACGTCGAAAGCGAATCCCTTGGTCATGCCAAGCCCCGCCTGCACCATAGTGGCGACCGAGGGGAAGGTGAGATCCGGGGTCGAGGTGGCGACGATGATCGCATCAACGTCCGCTGCTTCAAGCCCCGCATGGGACAGCGCTTTTTGCGCGGCGGCCACGGCCATCTGGCTTGTCGTCTCGCCTTCGGCGGCGAAGTGGCGCCGCTCGATTCCCGACCGCGACTTGATCCAGGCGTCCGACGTCTCCAGGCCTTCCATCGCTTCGAACTCGGCGTTCGGGACCACCCGCTCGGGAAGGTAGTGGCCGATACCAACGGGAACCGCACGGAGTGTCATTCGGATGATTCCTCTTGTTGGATGGCGAGTGTCGCGGCGGCCTCTGATTGCGCGATGCGCGCGGCCAGCCGTTTGTGAAAGCCCGTGGCCGACAGCTGTGCCGCAAGCTGGATCGCCGCGGCGACGCCGGTCGAATCGGCAGAGCCATGGGACTTTACCACAGTGCCGTTGAGGCCGAGGAACACGCCGCCGTTGACCCGGCGCGGGTCGATGCGTTTCACCAGCCGCCGCAAGGAGGTATAGGCCAGCAGCGCCGCGATGCGGGAGAAGGGGGTCTTCTTGAACGCTTCGGACAATTGCTCGCGGATCAGGCGCGCGGTGCCTTCGCCGGTCTTCAGCGCGACATTGCCGGTGAAGCCATCGGTCACGATCACGTCGACGCGGTCCGAGGGCAGGTCTCCGCCCTCCACGAAGCCAACAAATTCGAAATCGGCGGCCGGGGCCACGCGCTCGATCATGTCGGCGGCGACCTTCAGCTCGGCGCGGCCCTTGTGCTCTTCCGTGCCCACGTTCAGCAAGCCGATGCGCGGCCGCACGAGGTCGAGCCCGTTACGCGCATAGCTCGCGCCCATCAGCGCATATTGCAGCAGGTCCTCGGCATCGGCGCGGATATCGGCGCCCACGTCGAGCATCACGTTGAAGCCCGAAGGGTTGCGCGAGGGCCAGAGGCAGGCAATGGCGGGGCGGTTGACGCCTTCCAGCTTGCGCAGGCGGATCATCGAGATCGCCATCAGCGCACCGGTGTTGCCACAGGACACCGCGACCGAGGCCTCTCCGGCCCGGACTGCTTCGATCGTCGACCACATGGAAGTGTCTTTGCCGTTGCGCATCACGTGGGACGGTTTGGCGTCCATCGTGACCACGCCCTTGGCGTGCCGGATCTCGCAGATCTCGGCCAGGCCGCGCTTCTTGGCGATCAGACGTTCCAGCTCGGGACCGTCACCATGCACGATGAAGCGCAACTGCGGGTTGGCAGCCGCAGCTTTCGACAGGCCGGAGACGACAGCGCCGGGGCCAAGATCGCCCCCCATCGCGTCAATGGACAAGACGGTGTCTTCCACCGCACCTTCCGTTAACGCTGCACCATCGCTCATGTATTCCGGCCCGCCTCAGGTCAGGCGGCAGTTAGGCCGCGTCTTCGTCAAGATCGACTTCGTCTTGTACGACAACGTCACGCTCGTTGTACACGCCGCAGGAAGGGCAGACGTGATGCGGGCGCTTCAGCTCGCCGCAGGACGGGCATTCGTTGGGGTTTGCTGCAGTCAGTGCATCATGTGCGCGACGCATACCGCGCTTGGAGCGCGTGATCTTACTCTTGGGGACAGCCATGTCACAACCTCGGGTTTGGGACCGCGCCGCCCACCGTTGGGCCTTGCGTCTCTAATCTAAATTTCGTCTCGCGTGCCGATTGTCTGGTGTCACTTTCAGGCCGGACGCGAAGCTTCGCGGCATGGCCCAGGCGACATCAAAACCGGGGTGCGAATGAGGCCGGGAACATACTCTGATTCCGCAGCCATGCAAGCCCTATTCCCCAATGCCGTTCAGAGCAATGGGTGACCTGCATTCAGCCCTCTTTTTCAGGGTCTTCGTCGGCACTGCTCAGCTTATCGCGCAGCGCGGCGAGGCCGGCAAGGGGCTTGGCGTCCTGATCGGTCATCGGCGCGACGCCCGGCGCGGCGAAAACCGCCTCGCCCAGTTCGACACCTTCGGCGCGCGGATAATCGGGCAGGGCAAGGGCAAGCGCCTCGGACATCAGGTCGTGCAGGTTCAGCTGCTGCGGCAGGGGCTCGGGCGTATCATCCTCGGGGATCTCGAAATCCTCCTCGGTCGGCTCGGGCATGTCGGCGAGGTAGCGGCGCTCGACCTCCGTATCGATCCGGGTGGTGACAGGCTCCAGCGTGACGACGCATTCCTGCACCGCCGTCGCGCCGAGGGTGGCCTTCAAGTGCCAGTCGTTCTTGCCAGAGGGCTGCAACACCCCTTCCAGCCGCAGCTTGCGAAGGCCGAGCAGGGACAGGTCCTCGGCGATTTTCTTGCGGACTGCCGCATCGGGTTCCACCGAAAACGTCGTATCCTTGGCGCGGCCCAACCGCGCGAGGGCCAGAACTTCAGGTTTCATGGGGCCTCCGGCATCAATAAATTCGGGGCATCATCAGAAGGTGAGGGGGCTTTGCTTGCCCCAAGCGCGCCCCTGCGTTAAGCCGATATTCAGCTTCGTGTGCGTTCGCAAGTCGTGTACGGTGCCCTCGACCTGTTTTGCCGCGCGCAATCAGGCCCCAACGAGAGCCCCCTATGGGGCCACAGAGCATGTTCAGGCAGGACCATTCGTGATGCGTCAGTCTTTCTTTTCCACCCTCCGCCCCGCGATCCGGCGCGTTGGATTTGGTTTGGTCCTCGCAGGCGGCCTTACGGCCTGCGCGGCGACATACACCAATCACGGCTACGTTCCCCCGCCCGAGGTGCTCTCTGAAATCAACATCGGCAGCACGCGTGAGCAGGTGGCCGAAGCCGCAGGCTCGCCCGGCACTGGCGGCGTGATGCGGGACGAGGCGTGGTTCTACACCCAGTACCGTGTGCGCAATTTCACCTACAACGCCCCCGAAGTGATCGAGCGCGACATCGTCGCGATCTCCTTCAACGAGGGCGGCCGGGTCTCGAACATCGAGCGCTTTGGTCTGGAAGACGGCCAGCTGGTGCAATTGTCGCGTCGGGTCACGGAAAGCTCGGTCCGGGATATCTCGTTCCTCAGCTCGATCCTGTCCAACTTCGGCCGGATCAACATCGGCGACGCGCTCTCCGACTAAGCCTCTTGCGCGCCGCTGCGGCACTGCCCATCATCTTGGAAACGAAGGCTGACAGCCCATTGCCGCCGCGATGGAGATGGCTGTGGAACGCCGGGCCACTGGGTTCAGGAGCGAGCCGATGGTGACACCTCTCACCCCGCGCTTCGGTGCGCGACTGGCCACGAGCGAGGCCGATTTCGCGGCCGCGCGCGCGCTACGGGCCCGGGTGTTTCACGGCGACAGGGGGGACCGTTTCGATGCGATCTGCCGCCATGTTCTGGTCGAGGACAGCCTCGACGGCAGCCTCGTGTGCTGCTTTCGGATGCTGCATCTGGAGAACGGGACCGAGATCGGCCGCAGCTATTCCGCCCAGTATTACGAGCTCTCGGCGCTGTCGCAGTTCAGCGGACCGATGGTCGAGATGGGGCGCTTCTGCGTCGATCCCGACCGCCACGATCCCGACATCCTGCGCGTCGCCTGGGCTGCGATGACGGCCTATGTGGACGCACGCGGGGTGGAGATGCTCTTCGGCTGCTCCTCCTTCACCGGCACCAGCGCGCGCGCCTATTACGACGCCTTCGCGCTGCTCAAGGACCGCCACCTCGCCCCGAAGTGCTGGCTGCCGCGGGTCAAGGCGCCCTCGGTCTTCAAGTTCGCGGCCCGGTTGCGCCGCAAGCCCGATCTTCGCGCCGCGCAGGCGGTCATGCCGCCGCTTCTGCGCACCTATCTCCTGATGGGGGGGTGGGTCAGCGATCATGCGGTGATCGACGATCAGATGAACACGCTGCACGTCTTCACCGGGCTGGAGATCAGCGCCGTCCCGCCCGCCCGCGCGCGCCTGTTGCGCAGCCTCGCGGGGGAGGGGCCGGTTTTCCACCATTAGCCAGACGTGCCCCGACCCATTAGCGTGATGGCGAAACACGATTGGAGGTTACATGTCTGAATCCACGCCGGAAACCACGCCTGAAACTGGCGCCGCCAACCCGGTCTTGGACCTGCTGGCCCGTACGCCCGCGCCTGAGCTTGTCGGCGGTCTCTCGATCCCCGACCTCCGCGCCCGTCCGATCACCGTGCGCTACGGAGAGGGCAAGCCCGGCATCTCCGCCCTGTCGGGCGCAACCCTGCCGCTGTTTCTCGGAGCAGTTCTGGTGCTGCTGTCCTTCATCGTGGTGATCAACGTCATCCGTCTCGGAGAGGTGAGCCTGAACGCCGGCATGGGTATCGTGCTGCCACTGGTGATCGCGGCTTTCGTGGCGGGGCCGGCGCTGCTGCGGGCTCGCGCCGGCAACCTGCAATGGCGGCGCGAAGCCAGCATCTTCGCGGATAGGGTCGAGGTCTCCGACCGCACGGGAGAGCATGACGTCTCCTGGAGCGCGCCGCTCTCCGAGTTCAAGGACGTGCACCAGGCCTTCACCTATATCCCGGCCCGTAACGGCGAGGGCGACGGGCTGGAGCTGGAGGTCGTCCACCTGCGCCATCCGGAGGCGGGGAAATCAATCTACGTGTCCGGCACGCGAAAGGTGACGATGGGCGGCATGAGCTTTTCGGACATGATCAAAGCCGGACGCGAAGGCCGCAAGGAAGAGGTGACGGCCGCCGTCGGCGACACCCGCAATCCCGCCGTCGAGGCGCTCGTCGCGGAATTGGTGGAACTGACAGGCTTGCCCCTCACGCCGGACTTCAAGTGATGCGGCCCCCTTTGACCTAGACGCAACCGGGCGGGGCCGCAGCGTAGCGCGGCTGCTACCCGAACTGCGATGTATGTTGGCGCGTGACGTCTTCGAGCCTGAGAAGAGCCGCTGCGAGCGGGAACAGGCGCGAGCCCTTCGCGCTGCCTCTCCCGTCGCCGCGCCGATGGCACCGAGACACGCCACGTCACCGAACCCATACCGCCCAGGGCAGCGCACGACCGCCTTCACCGCACAAGCAACGCCGGCACCTGCGCTGGGCGGCGTCGGCGGCGGGACCAGCAGGTATCTAGCCAGGTCCCGCCCAAGGGGCGCAGCTCGGCCCCTGTGCCTCGCTTGAAACGGGCCAGACCGGGCGCGAGGCTCTTGTCAGCGGCGCCGAGGTCGATCCGCTCGGCCCCCATGGCCTGCAACTCGATCATCGCGCGCCACATAAGGGCCGGTCCGGCCGACATCCTGCGCCCCTCCGCGGTGCTCCAGCCGATCTGGTAGGTGGCCTGCCGCCCGTGGCGCAGGAACAGCATGGCCCCGACGCGGTGGCCCATGTGGTAGGCGGTGAAAACCTGCACCGCGCCCGCCTGACAGGCGGCCATGGCCGCGATCATGTCGGGCGGCAGAGGCTGGTACCACTTGCGCAGCGATTGAATGGCCTCGGCCTTGAAGAGCCAAAAGCGCTTGTCGGGCGGCATCGGGCGGCGCTGGATCACGAGGTTCTGTGCTTGGCCATGGCGCAGCCTGTTGCGCCACTTCTGGTGCAGCCGCGCCGCCATTTTGTCGAGGCAGGGATCAAGCGTCAGTTCCGCCACGATGCGTGGCGCGAAAAGCCGGTGATACCCGGCGGCAGCCAAGGCGCGGGCGTCCGCCTCGGTCTCGGCGTTCACGACGAGGTGTTTGGCATCCAAGGTCTCTCGTAATTGCGCCGCGTCAGACCTCGATAGCTGCAAATCGGCCCTTGACAGAAGCGCCAGATCGCCCACGAAACGCAGCCTGCGCCGCAGAACCACCGCGCGGCGCGGACCCAGTTCCACCATCTCGCCGTCTCCGCCGACCAGTCGCGTCGCCGCGAGCCAGAGGGGGCTTTGCTGCAGCGGCATTCGCGGGACGGGATCGCGGGCGCCCGCGCCTTCAGGGGGCGGAAAGCGCCTGACAGCTTGCGCGGGCAGCGGAGCGGTTTTCTCGGAATAGGCATCGAACATAAGGGGAACATTGCCCCCGATTCCATGAACCCCCAGTTAACGCGGCCGCAAAAAACGCCGCCGCGCTTTTCAAGCCGCTCTAGGCCGTCAGCCTTCCAGCACCACCAGCGCGTGACGCTTCCTGCCGGCACTGAGCTTGATCGGCGTGCCGAGATCGCCGGCCCCGATGACCAGACCGGCATCACCCAGGGCCTCGTCATTCAGGCGCGCACCGCCCTCGGCGATCAAGCGCTTGGCGTCCTTGCCGGATTTGGCGAGGCCCGAGCGGGTGATCAGCTGCACCACGGAAATTCCGTCGCCCACGTCTGCCGCGCTCAGCGTCAGGGTGGGGAGGTCATCGCCCGTGCCGCCCTTCTCGAACACCTCTCGGGAGGTCGCCTCGGCAGCCTCGGCGGCCTCAGAGCCATGGAGGAGCGTCGTGACCTCGTTGGCGAGGATCACCTTGGCGGCGTTGATCTCGGCGCCTTCCAGCGCGCCCAGGCGCTCGCATTCCTCGACCGGCAGCTCGGTGTAGAGTTTCAGGAAGCGGCCCACGTCGGCGTCGGTCGTGTTGCGCCAGAACTGCCAGAACTCGTAGGGGCTGAGCATGTCGCCGTTCAGCCAGATCGCGCCGCCTTGCGATTTGCCCATCTTGCGCCCGTCCGAGGTCGTCAGGAGCGGCGTCGTCAGCCCGAAGATCTCCTTGTCGATCACCCGGCGCGTCAGGTCGATGCCGTTGACGATATTGCCCCATTGGTCGCTGCCGCCCATCTGCAGGATGCAGTCGTGGCGGCGGCTAAGCTCAAGGAAATCATAGGCTTGCAGGATCATGTAGTTGAACTCGAGGAAGCTCAGGGACTGCTCGCGGTCCAGCCGCGACTTCACCGATTCGAAGCTCAGCATCCGGTTGACGCTGAAGTGACGCCCGATGTCGCGCAGGAAATCGAGGTAGTTCAGCCCGTCGAGCCATTCGGCGTTGTTGAGCATCACCGCCTTGCCCTCGCCGTAGTCGAGGTAGCGCGCGAAAACGCGGCCCATGCCCTCGATATTGGCGTCGATCTGCTCGGGCCCCAGAAGCGGGCGCTCGTCGGCGCGGAAGCTCGGATCGCCCACCTTGGTGGTGCCGCCGCCCATCAGGGTCAGGGGGCGGTTGCCTGTCTTCTGCCACCAACGCAGCAACATGACGTTCAGCAGGTGGCCCACATGCAGCGACTGCGCCGTTGCATCATAACCGATATATGCCGTCAGAGGCCCTTCCAGAAGCTTTTCGTCAAGGCCTTGCAGATCGGTGCAATCGGCCAGGAAGCCGCGCTCGACGATGATGCGAAGGAAGTCGGATTTGGGCTGGTAGGTCATGGTGGCTTGGGTCCAGAGTAAACATGGGGGCCGGGATACGGCGCGGATGAGGTCTAACGGGAATGACAGGCAAGGAAAAGAGGGCCGGAAGGGCTGGCGCGCAGATGCCTTCGATTTGGGCGGCGGGCGCGATGTCGGGCACGTCTTTCGACGGGGTGGACGTGGCGGTGCTGCGAACGGACGGGGTCGAGATCGCGGCTTTTGGCGAGACCCGCGAGGTCGCTTATTCCGAGGCCGACCGCGCGGTCCTGCGCGGCGCGATGGGCGCCTGGCCCGGAGAGGCGCGCGCCGATGCGGCGGCGCGGATCGTCGAGGCGGCGCATATCGCGGCCATGGTGGATCTGCCGGCGGTGGATTTGCTCGGCTTCCACGGTCAGACCCTGGCCCACGACCCGGCCGGAGGGCGCACCCATCAGGTCGGGGACGGTGCCACGCTGGCCCGGGCGCTCGGGGTCGAGGTGATCTGGGATTTCCGCAGCAGCGATATGGGTATGGGCGGGCAGGGCGCGCCGCTCGCGCCGTTCTATCATTGGGCCTGTGCCCGCTGGATCGGCGCCAAGGCCCCGGTGGCGTTCCTCAACCTCGGCGGTGTCGGCAACATATCCTGGGTGGACCCGGGCATCGCGGCCCCGGAACTGCCCGGCGCGTGCGTGGCCTTCGACACCGGCCCGGCCAATGCGCCGATTGACGACATGATGGTGCAACGCGGCCTCGGCGCCTTTGACGCCGGAGGGGTGCTCGCCCGCGCGGGAGAGATCGACCTCGCGCTTCTGGAGGAGACCTTGAGCAGCCCGTGGTTCGACATCGCGCCGCCCAAGGCGCTTGACCGGGACGCTTTCGCGGACGTCGGCGCCGCCGTGGCGCGGTTGAGCGACGCCGACGCGGCCGCGACCCTCACCGCCGTCGCCGCCGGCGCGGTAGCCCGCGCGATGCCGCATCTGCCCTCCCGCCCCGAAGACCTGTTGGTGACAGGGGGCGGACGGTTGAATGCGACGTTGATGGAGATGCTGAGAGAGGCCACCGGTTGCAAGGTCTGGTCGGTGGACGAAGTGGGCCTCGACGGGAACGCGCTGGAGGCTCAGGCTTTCGCTTATCTCGCCGTCCGCGTGGCGCGCGGGTTGCCGACCTCGTCTCCGACCACCACCGGTGTGGCCGCGCCCGTGGGTGGCGGGCGGCGGTCGCGTCCTGCGGGGGCGGTCTTGGGGTAAGGCCGCGGTTGGTGCGCCTCTGCTGGGCGATGCGCGCGGTGATGGGGTGGGATTGAGTTGTATTGGCCAAGATGAAGGGGGAGCGGGCGCGCCCGAGTGGCGGGCGTGGGGGCTTGCGGCGTAGGGGTGGCGTGGTGCGCCTTGTTGGTGGCTCAGGGGCAGAGGGGCAGGTGGATCATCACCGCGGTCCCCAGGGGGCCGGTCCGAATCCGCAGGGCGCCGCCGGATTGCTCGGCAAAGCCCATCGCGGTGGAGAGGCCGAGGCCGGAGCCTTTGCCGACGGGCTTGGTGGTGAAGAACGGCTCTGCGGCGCGGCTGGCGACCTCAGGGTTCATCCCCGGTCCGTCGTCGGCGATGGTGAAACGCAGATGGGCATCCTCGGGGTTTTCGGCCGGGTCGCTCCCCGCCTCGGTGGCAGGTCCAGCGATCAGGTCGACCGCGACCGTGATCGACCCCTCGCCCTCGACCGCTTCCTGCGCGTTCAACACCAGATGGAGCAGCGCCTTGTGGAGGCGCCCGGCATCGGCAAGGACGCAGGCCGGTTGCTCGGGCCAGCGGTGCTCCAGCTGGATGCGGGCCGGCAGCATGCGCCGCGCCATGACGCAGAGGTTCTTGGCGATCTCGCGCGCGTCGTGGCGCTCGACCTCAAGGCGGGTCCGTTGGGCGAAGGCCAGCATTTGCACGATCAACTCGCTCGCGCGGTTGCCCGCCTTGCGCGCATCGCTCACCAGCGCGTCCTTTTCCTTGGCGTCTTCAACCTCGTTGTAGAGCTCCAGATTGCCGAGCATGGCGGTCAGGATGTTGTTGAAATCATGCGCAATCCCGCCAGAGAGCCGCCCGATGGCCTCCATCTTCTGCTCATCGAGGTTGCGCTGCGTGGCGCGCCGCAATTCGGCGCGGGCCTTGCGGGTCGAGATCAAGGTCATCGTGTAATAGAGGCCCACCACGGCGCAGAGCACCGCGATCAGGCCCTGTTCCAGCGCGGCGACCCCGGATGGCATGAAGGAGTAGGCCGCGATCACCACCAGCATCCAGCCGACCAGAACATCGAAGGTGCGTGCGAAATCCGGGGTTTCGGGGCGGTAGAGCGTGAAGATCGCGAAGGCGATCACCGCCAGTGCCGCGCAGAAGGACAGGAAGGGATCACCCGCCACCAAGAGGTAGACGGGCATTGCCAGGTAGATCAGCGTGAGCAGGCAATACCCCCCGACGCAGAGCCGTTTCTGCCATCGTGCCGCCATGCCGCGCGCGGTCAGGGCGTGGTAGTTCGCGGTCAGGGCAAGGAGATAGGCCGCCGCCCAGACGGGCCCGAGGCTCGTGCCCTCATAGGCCCAAAGCGCAATGCCACCGATGATGATGCCAAAGCACCGAACGAGCAATTCGCGCCGCGAGCCGAACTCGGAGTGGAGCAGCAACGCGAGGTCGGAATCGATCGCATGGCGGTCGAATGAGAGCTCATTCGAGGTCGGTCGTGACATGGGGAGAGTACCTGTCCGTGGGTAGGGCAAAAATACCATACCCACGGACCGGCGCGCTTGTCATCCCGAATTTTCGGTAATTCTTCTCGGGGCTTAAGCGCTCATCCCCGGAGAATGGAGCGGCCTGCGTAGACGGCGGTTTCCTCCAGCTGCTCCGCGATGCGGATCAGCTGGTTGTATTTCGCCAGCCGGTCCGAGCGCGCGAGCGAGCCGGTCTTGATCTGACCGCAGTTGGTCGCCACGGCGAGGTCGGCGATGGTGGCGTCCTCGGTCTCGCCCGAGCGGTGCGACATGACCGAGGTGAAGCGCGCACGGTGCGCCATGTTCACGGCGGCGAGCGTTTCGGTCAGGGTGCCGATCTGGTTCACCTTCACCAGAAGCGAGTTCGCGGCCTTGCGGTCGATCCCGTCCTTCAGGCGGGCGGGGTTGGTGACGAAAAGGTCGTCGCCCACCAGCTGCACCTTGTCGCCGAGTGTCTCGGTCAGTGCAATCCAGCCCTCCCAGTCGTCCTCGCCCATGCCGTCCTCGATGGAGAAGATCGGGTAGTCGGCCACCAGGTCCGCGAGGTATTTCACGTTCTCCTCGCTGCTCAGGCTCTTGCCTTCGCCCGACAGCTCGTACTTGCCGTCCCGGTAGTATTCCGTGGCCGCGCAATCGAGCGCCAGCACCATGTCGTCGCCCGGCTTGTAACCTGCCTTCTCGATCGACTTCAGTACGAAATCCAGCGCGTCGCGGGTGCTGGAGAGGTTGGGCGCGAAGCCGCCCTCGTCACCGATCCCGGTGGAGAGGCCCGCGGCCGACAATTCGCCCTTGAGGGTGTGGAACACCTCCGAGCCCATCCGCACCGCTTCCGCGATGGAGGTGGCGGCAACCGGCATGATCATGAATTCCTGGATGTCGATCGGGTTGTCGGCATGCTCGCCGCCGTTGATGATGTTCATCATCGGCACCGGCAGCACATGGGCCATGGTGCCGCCCACGTAGCGGTAGAGCGGTTGCGCGGTGAAATCGGCGGCCGCCTTCGCGGTGGCCAGCGACACGCCGAGGATCGCGTTGGCGCCCAGACGCCCCTTGTTGTCGGAGCCGTCGAGTTCGCACATCGTCTGATCGACGGCGACCTGCTCGGTCGCGTCAAAGCCCACCAGCGTGTCGGCGATCTCGCCGTTGACCGCCTCGACGGCGGCCAGAACGCCCTTGCCCTTGTAGCGGTCCTTGTCGCCGTCGCGCTTCTCCACCGCCTCGTAGGCGCCGGTCGAGGCGCCCGAGGGCACGGCGGCGCGGCCCATGGTGCCGTCTTCCAGCGTGACATCGACCTCCACCGTCGGGTTACCCCGGCTGTCGAGGATCTCGCGGGCGTGGATGTCGATGATAACGCTCATGGGCGGCTCTCCTGAAGAATGCTGTTGCGGGCGCTATAACAGAGGAGCGCCCTCACGCGAAGCGCTGTGTTAGCGGTAACATGACGCACAGGCGCGCCCCATGCGCAGCGCGTCCTCGCGCAGGCTCACCCCTGCAAGGAAAGCCGCTCGCGCCAAAGCGTGTAGAGTCCGGTCGCAATCACGATGCCAGCGCCGATCAGCGTCCATTGGTCGGGGCGCTCGTTGAACACAACGAAGGCGAGGATCAGCGCGAAGACCAGTCGCGTGTAGCGGAACGGCGTGACGGTCGGGATGTCACCCACCCGCATGGCCGCGGTCACGGCATAATAAGCCACCAGCGCGAAGACGAGCGCGGCGCACAACTGCGCGGTCAGAAGCGCGTCGGGCAGGGCGGCGCCCCCGGTCCCGGCCAAGAGGATCAACCCCGCGATCCCCGCCGCAAGAAACCCCCAAGCGGCCAGCAAATGCGTCGAGACCTCGCGAGAGATCGCCCGCGTCGCCAGGTCCCGCCCGGTCAACCCGATGACAGCGCCAAGCGCCCAGAGGCTGTTTGCGTCAAACCCCTCGAGCCCCGGCCGCACGATGATCAACACGCCGACCAGACCGATCAGGATCGCGACCCACCGCCGCCACCCGACGCTCGCACCCAGAAACAACGCCGCGCCCAGGGTGACCATCAAGGGGTTGGCCTGGATGATCGCGGACAGAAGCGACAGGTCGATTACCGAAAGCGCAAAGGTGAAACACATCGTGCCGAGGATCTCTGACATCAGCCGAAAGACGAAGGGTCGGGTAAAAAGCGCCCGATCGGCGATCCGCTCGCCCTTGATTGCCGCCCAGACGCCGAACACCAGCGCCCCGCCAAAGCCGAAGATCGCCACGACCTGTCCCACCGGCAGCGCGCCGAGGGTCAGCTTGATGAAGGTATCCGCCAGGGCGAACCCCAACATCGCCAGCGTCATCCAGCCCATGCCCTTGAGATTGTCCATCCGCGCGCTCCGCCCTGTCATTGTCGACGAGAGCCCTACGCCCGTTCCCCGGCAGGCGACACCCCCCATTTCCCCGTTCTTCAAATATCCTGGGGGTCTGGGGGCAAAGCCCCCATAAAACCCTCCACGCCCCACGCACCACCAAAGCCAAACCACAACCGCACAGCCAATGGCCCCGCCAAGGCGCGAGCCTACTTCTTCTTCAGCGGCACCCCGTAAAGCTCCAACCGATGCCCCTTCAGCCGATAGCCCAGCTTCTCGGCAATCCGCTCCTGTAAGGCCTCAATCTCGGGGTCGACGAATTCGATCACCTCGCCCGAATTCATGTCGATCAGATGGTCATGGTGGTCGCGCTCGGCATCCTCGTAACGAGCGCGGCCGTCGCCGAACTCCAGCTTGTCGATGATCCCGGCCTCCTCGAAGAGCTTCACCGTCCGGTAGACCGTCGCGATCGAGATTTTCGGATCCACCGCCACCGCACGCGCATAGAGCTCTTCGACATCCGGATGATCGTCCGAGCGCTGCAACACCCGGGCGATGATCCGTCGCTGCTCTGTCATGCGCAGACCCTTGGCAGCGCAGCGGTCCTCGATGGTGTCGGTCATGGCGGGGTCCTCGCGCGGGATCACTGGATGGCGGCCTCCGGCCAAACGCCCGAAGTGCGCCGGGGTCTAGGCGATTCACCCGCGCGGATAAAGCCCCCGCGTCGCCGCGCCCTTGCACTGGCCCGGCCGCCTGCAACGCCACCCGCAGCCCGCCTTGACACCGCCGCAGCCGCCCGGCACTGCCGACGGGCACGCTACAGGGGACGACAAGGATGGACCGAAAAACGCAGATCGACGCCTTCGGCGCGATCTCTCTCACCGGCTTCGCGCTGCTTCTGGCCTTCAACCAGGTGATCATCAAACAGGTCAACGAGGGCCTGCAACCGGTCTTCTTCGCGGGCCTGCGCTCGCTCGGCGGCGCGGTGGTGATCTTCCTCTGGATGAAAGCCCGCGGCCTCTCCGTGGCGATCAAACCCGGCACCGTGCCGGCCGGCCTCGCCATCGGCGTCGTCTTCGCCTTCGAGTTCATCTGCCTCTTCTGGGCGCTCGACCTGACCAGCGTCACCCGCACCTCGGTGATTTTCTACACGATGCCCATGTGGCTGGCGCTCGCCGCCCATTTCCTGATCCCCGGAGACCGCCTGACCCCGATGAAATCCGCAGGCCTCGTGCTGGCCTTCATCGGCGTCGTCATCGCCCTGACCCTGCGCGGCGACAGCGCCGGAGAGACCTCTCTGCTCGGTGATTTCCTGGCACTCCTGGGTGCCATGGCCTGGGCCGCCATCGCGCTCTGCGCGCGGGCCACGAAGCTCAACCAGGTTCGGCCCGAGATGCAATTGCTCTGGCAACTCACCGTCTCCGCCCCGGTGCTGCTGCTTGCCGCGCTGTTCTTCGGCCCGCTCCTGCGCGAGCCCGAGTTCATCCATTGGGTCGGCCTCGGCGCCCAGATCCTCGTCATCGTCTCGGCAGGCTTCCTGTTCTGGCTCTGGCTTCTGTCGATCTACCCGGCCAGCTCCGTCGCCGCCTTCTCGTTCCTGTCTCCGGTCTTCGGCGTCGGCCTCGGCTGGCTGATGCTGGACGAACAGGTGGGCGCCGGCCTGCTCGTCGCGCTGACCCTCGTCTGCCTCGGCCTGATCCTGATCAACCGCCCCCCGAAACGGCGCTGAGCGCCCTTCATCTTTTCAAAAATACGGCGGGGAGTTTGAGGGGCTGGCCCCTCAATCCCACGCCGGCCGCCACGCCCTCACGTACCGCAGAACGTCCGCGTCACCGCCTCCGACGGGGCAGGCGCGGCCTGCAGGTCGGCAATCTCGGGCCGGTCGTTGAACGGGTCGCGCAGCGCCGCGTTGAGCCGGTGGAACGGCGCGTAATCTCCGCCCACGGCGGCCTGTATCGCCTCTTCGACGCGATGGTTGCGCGGGATCAGGGCCGGGTTCACCGCCTGCATCCGGGCCATCCGCTCTGCCTCGGACACGCCTTCCTCGGCCAGTCGGGCACGCCAGGTCTCCAGCCAGGCCGCAAGCGGTCCAGGGGCCGCCCAGGCCTCGGCGGCGCGCTCCGGCTCGGGGCCCGAGAGCGCGCGGAAGCTCCGGGTGAAATCGGCGCCGCCTTGCTCCATCCGCGCCAGAAGGTCGAAGGCCAGCGCGGCATTCTCCTCGCGCGCGCCCTCCAGTCCCAGCTTCGCGGACAAGACACCCTGCCACGCCGCATCGAAGCGCGCGGCAAAGCCGTTCACTGCCTCGGTGAAGGTCTCGATGGCCGCCTCGCGGTCCGGCATCAGCGGCAACAGCGCCGTGGCCAGTTGCGCGATGTTCCATGCCGCGATCTGCGGCTGCTGGGCGTAGGCATAGCGGCCGAACTGGTCGATGGACGAGAAGACCTTCATCGCCTCGTAGGTATCCATGAAGGCGCAGGGGCCGTAGTCGATGGTCTCGCCCGACAGCGCCATGTTGTCGGTATTCATCACGCCGTGGATAAAGCCCAGGCCCATCCAGCGCGCCACCAGTTCCGCCTGTGCCTGCATGACACCATTCAACAGACCCAAAGGCCCCTCGGCACCGGGATAATGGCGCGCGATCGTGTGATCCAGAAGCGCCTGCAACGCCTCCACATCGATGCGGGCGGCGAAGAATTGGAACGTGCCCACGCGGATGTGAGAGGAGGCGACCCGCGTCAGTACCGCGCCCGGATAGGCCCTCTCGCGGAGCACGGTCTCCCCGGTGCTCACCGCCGCGAGGGCGCGCGTGGTGGGAATGCCGTAGGCCGCCATCGCCTCCGAGACGATATATTCGCGCAGCACCGGCCCGAGCCAGGCGCGCCCGTCGCCGTTGCGTGAATAGGGGGTCGGGCCCGCGCCCTTCAACTGTACGTCAAACCGCGCGCCATCGGGTGCCACGACCTCGCCCAGCATCACAGCGCGCCCGTCGCCCAGTTGCGGAGACCAGCCGCCGAACTGATGCCCCGCATAGACCTGCGCCAGCGGCGCCGCGCCCTCGGGCACCTCGTTGCCGGCGAAAATCTGCGCCAGCACCTCCCGGTCGTCGCCCAGCGTGATGCCGAGCCGTGCCGCCAGATCCTCGTTCACCGCGATCAACTCGGGCTCGGCCACCGGCGTCGGCGCGAGGCGGGTGTAGAAACGGTCGGGCAGGGTGGCGTAGCTGTTGTCGAAGGGAAAGGCGGGCATGGCGGGTCCTTTGAAGCTGAAGCGCCCTCCGCATGTAGGGGCTTTGACCGGTCGGGCCAATGGGCGGGCGCAAGGGCGCGCTATGCCTATGCCCCTCACGGAGAGCTTCGTCGCACCTCGATCACGACCGGCAGGCTCCGAAACTGTCCCAGCGCCCGGCGCGCGATGGCGTGGGTCTCGATCACGACACTGCCCCCGCTCCCGGCCCCCTCGACCGGGCGCAGAACCGCGTCTTCCGGCTCGAACCAGAGGTAGGTCTCATGGCCCAGCACCGTCCCGGTGCCATCACCCGGCGCGCCATTCAGGGTGATCCCCATGACAGAGGTCTCCGCCCCCTCGGCAAAGGGCGCCTCGGGCGTGGAGGAGCTCAGCGTCAGGCTCAGGCGCGGGGGCAGGGGAAAGCCCAGGTGCATCTGCGCGAAGGACAGTGTGACGTCTCGGGCGCCGATCTCGGGCGGCGCGCTCTCGGTCAGGGTAAGCGTCACCCCCTCCAGCGTCAGAAGCGCGAGGGCTGGGCCGTCGGCCATCGCGGGCTGGCCGAGCGACAAGAGCGCGGCGGCACAGGCAACCCCGGCCGCCCGCGCCGTCACAGACGCCCGATCCGCTCGGTCAGCAGCTCGAAGAACCCGTCCGCATCCAGATCCCCGATGAAAAGCGCGTTCTTCTCGCGGTCGGTGACACCCCACCAATCGGCGACCGTCATGCCGCGCGTCAGCGGCGAGGTCACTTCGATCTCCACGTTGATGTGACGGCCATGGAACAGGTCGGGACGGATCAGGTAGGCGATCACGCAGGGATCATGGAGCGGTGCGCCCGCACTGCCGTATTTTTCCTTGTCGAACCGCTCGAAGAAATCCGTCCATTCGGCGACCATCGTGCCCGGACGCGTGCCGAGATCGCGGAAGGCCTGCACCCGCGGCGCGGTGGTCAGCGCCTTGTGGGTCACGTCGAGCGGCATCACCACGATGGGACGGCCGCATTTGAACACGATTTCAGCGGCTTCCGGGTCGACGTAGATGTTGAACTCCGCCGCCGGGGTGATGTTGCCGACCTCGAAATAAGCGCCGCCCATCAGGATGATCTCCTGCACCCGCTCGACGATGTCGGGCGCGCGCATGAAAGCGGTCGCGATGTTTGTCAGCGGCCCCATCGGGCAGAGCGTCACGCTTCCCGCAGGCTCATCGCGCAGGGTGTCGATGATGAAATCCACCGCGTCCTTGTCCTGCAAGGGCATCTGCGGCTCGTCCATCGCAGGCCCGTCCAGGCCGGTCTTGCCGTGCACATGCTCTGCCGTCACCAGCGGCTGTTTCATCGGCCGGTCGCAGCCGGCGAAGACCGGCACATCGGGCCGTCCGGCCAGCTCCGCCACGATCCGCGCGTTCTTCGCGGTCAACTCCAGCGGCACGTTGCCGGCAACGGCGGTCAGGCCCAGAACCTCGACCTCGGCAGAGGCGAGCGCCAGAAGGATGGCTACCGCGTCGTCCTGTCCGGGGTCCGTGTCGATGATGATCTTGCGTGCCATGGTCTCTCCTCCAACGCCGGCATCAAAGAGCAGCGCCCGCACAGATGCAAGACGCCACGCGCGCGCCGGGTGACGCGCGGTCCGCCTGCCGCGCTTGCGTCGCGCGCGTCCGCAGCCGCCACAAAAGCACCGCCCTTGTCGCCTGCGACTTGACGGGACGCGCGCGGCGGCGCATCTCACGATCCATGCGTATCCTGATCTACATCCTTGCGGCGCTTGTCGTCGTGACCCTTGCCGCCGCGCTCTATGTCCGTCTGGCGCCCGTCGACACCGCCCGCTGGCATGTCGACCCCGAGACGGTGACGCCTCCCACCACGCCCAACTACGTGCTGCTCGCAGGCGACCGCGCCGTGGCGATCGACGCGCCCTCCCTCTCGGTCGCGGGCCGGTTGCAGGCCGCCGCCGAAGCCGAGGGCGCCACGCTTGTCGCCGGAAGCCTCGGCGAAGGCTTTGCCACCTACATGGTCCGCTCGCGGCTGATGGGCTATCCCGATTTCATCTCGATCCGCTTGGTGCCCGAGGAAGAGACCACGCGCCTCCACCTCTTCTCCCGCTCGGCCTATGGCAGGAGCGATTTCGGCGTGAACACCGCGCGGGCGCAGCGCTGGCTGACCGCCGCACGCGGCGAAGGGAGCACGGTGTAATGGTTGTCAGCACCCTCCCGCGGGACCGCCTGCGCCAGATCACCGACCGGTTCGAATACCTCGAAGCGCAGCTCAACGGCGGGCCTGATGCCTCCGATATCGCCAAGATCAGCCGCGAATATGCCGAGCTGAAACCCGTCGTCTCCGAGATCGAAACCTACGAACAGCTTCTGGCCGATCATGCCGAGGCGCAGGAGATGCTGGAAGACCCGGACATGAAGCCCCTCGCGCTGGAGGAGCTGCCGCGTCTGGAAGCCGCCATCCCCGAGGCCGAGAAGAGCCTGCAACTGGCGCTTCTGCCCAAGGACGCCGCCGACGCGCGCCCGGCGATGATCGAGATTCGCCCCGGCACCGGCGGCGACGAGGCGGCGCTCTTCGCCGGGGACCTCCTGCGCATGTACACCCGCTACGCCGAGGCGCGGGGCTGGCGGCTGGAGATCGTCGACCTGCAGGAAAGCGATCTGGGAGGCATCAAGGAATGCACCGCGCGGGTGGAGGGCGAGAACGTCTTCGCGCGGCTGAAGTTCGAAAGCGGCGTCCACCGCGTCCAGCGCGTGCCCGAAACGGAATCGGGCGGCCGCATCCATACCTCGGCGGCCACCGTCGCGGTGCTGCCCGAGGCCGAGGAGGTCGATATCGAGATCCCCGCCACCGACATCCGCATCGACACCATGCGCGCTTCGGGGGCAGGGGGCCAGCACGTCAACACCACCGACAGCGCCGTGCGGATCACCCATGTGCCAAGCGGCATCGTCGTGGTCAGCTCCGAGAAGTCGCAGCACCGCAACCGCGAGATCGCCATGGCGACGCTCCGCACCCGGCTTTACGATCTCGAACGCCAGAAGGCCGATGACGCCATGGCCGCCGACCGCAAGGCGCAGATCGGCTCGGGCGACCGCTCCGAGCGCATCCGCACCTACAACTTCCCGCAAGGACGGCTGACCGACCACCGGATCAACCTCACGCTCTACAAGCTCGATGCCGTCATGCAGGGCGATCTGGACGAGATCGTGGACGCGCTGACCGCCGAGGATCAGGCCATGAAACTGGCCGAGATGAACGGCTGACGTGACCCGCCTTCGCGACATCCAGACCGCCTACATCGACGCCGTGAAGGACTTCACGAGCCTCTACGAGGCCGGGCGCGAGGCGAGCCTCGTGATTACCCATCTCACCGGCATGAGCCGCACGCAGCAAAGCTTCAGCGGCAATGAGCCCTTCACCGGTGACATGGCGCGGTTCGAGGCGATCATCGCGGCGCGCCTCAACCGGCAGCCGCTGTCGCAGATCTTGGGCCAAGCCCCGTTTCGCGACCGGATGTTCCGGGTGACACCTGATGTGCTCGCCCCGCGCGCCGATACCGAGGTGCTACTCGATGCGGCGCTTGCCACCGCGCCGCGCGCCATTCTCGACCTCGGCACGGGGCCGGGCACCCTTGCCCTGACGCTTCTGGCGGAACTGCCCGAGGCCCACGCCATCGCAAGCGACATTTCCTCCGCCGCGCTGGCTGTCGCCGCTGATAACGCACAGGCGCTGGGCGTGGCCGACCGGGTGCGCTTCGTGCAAAGCGATTGGCTGGCCGCCATCGAGGGCAGTTTTGATCTCATCGTCTCCAACCCGCCGTACGTCGATGCCGAAACCTACGCCCGTCTCGCCCCCGAGATCACCCGGTGGGAGCCAGCCATCGCGCTCACACCCGGCGGCGACGGGCTGGACGCCTATCGCATCATCGCGGCCGAGGCGCCCGCCTTCCTGCGCCCCGGTGGGCATCTCATGGTCGAGATCGGCTTCGATCAGGGCGCGGCGGTTGCGGCGCTCTTGGAGGCGGCCGGCCTGAGCGACATCCGCATCGACGCCGACCTGAACGGAAAATCGCGGGTTGTCAGCGGAGTTCAGCGCTAAATCGCCGCGTTTATGGGGCGAAATGGCCGTTTCGCGTTATTTTTGACTAGACTCACCCCACCCCACATGTTTACTCACCTGCAAGCGTGATCCGAGGCTTATCGAGCCCGCCGCGCTTTTCTCGCCAGATCGCGCAGTGCCACACCCCGGCACAGACGACGCGCAGACTGAGACTTCCCGGGCCCCGCCAATGGTGCGATGTGGCCGCCAACCAGGACCACTGGATTAGTACACACATGAGATCTTCGAAGAACCGCTCGCGGTCCAAAGGTAACCGCAACCGCAATGGCTCGGTTGGGAATATCGTCAATCGGGTTTTCGACTCGTCCGGCCCCGAGGGCAAGGTGCGCGGTACGCCGCAGCAGATTGTCGATAAGTACAATCAGTTGACCCGCGATGCGCAGCTCTCCAACGACCGCGTGGCAGCCGAAAGCTTCCAGCAGCACGCCGAGCATTACACCCGCCTTCTGGCGCAGGCGCAGCGCGAGCAGGAAGCCAAGCAGGCGCAGCACCAGCAGAACCAGGGCGGCGGCAACCAGAACAACAACCAGGGTGGCAATAACAACCAGGGTGGCGGCAACCAGCAGGGCGGCAACGACCAGCAGGGCGGCAACCAGGGGAATAACCAGGGCGGCAACAACCAAGGTGGCGGCAACCGTCGCAGCCGGGGCGGCAACCAGGACAACCAGCAGGGCAACCAGCAGCCCCAGGACCAGTCGTCCGAGCAGAAGCCCGATCCCGCCAAGGCCGAACAACCCTCCGAGACCCAAGGCTCCTTCGACGCGGTGATTGATCCCGCCGAGGGCGATAGCGGCCTCGTCGAGACGCCCGAGAGCGCCCCCAAGCCCAAGCGCCCGCGCACCCGTCGCCGCAAGGCCGACACGCCCAAGGAGGCACCGGCAGCCGAGGCAAACGCGGCAAGCTCCGACGGCAAGGACGACAGCGGCAGCAACGGCGGCGACGACAAGCCGTCCTCCGAAGCCGCCGAATAAGCAAACACCGTGTGGTTTCATCCCGACAAAGGGGCCTTCGCGGGCCCCTTTTTTCGTGCGTGGAGGCCTCGTCGCCTCCGCCCGATTGCGCGTCAGTCTTCGGGCTTGATCACATCCGTCATCTGCCGCGCCAGCGCGCAGAAGCCCTCCAATGGTACCTGCTCGGCGCGGTCGGTGGGCTTCAGTCCGGCTGCGGTCAGGCGGTCCTCGATATCCGGGGTTAGCCCCTTCAGCGCGGCGCGCAGCATCTTGCGGCGCTGGCCGAAGGCCGTGGCCACCACGCGGCTCAACACGCGGGCGTCGGCCTCGTAGCGCGGCTCGGGCAGGGCGGTCAGATGGACCACGGCGGAATGCACCTTGGGCGGCGGCGTGAAGGCCTCGGGCGGCAGGCTCATCACGATCCGCGCATCCGTGCGCCACTGCGACAGGATCGCCAGCCGGCCATAGGTCTTGGAGCCCGGCTGCGCCACGATCCGCTCGGCGACCTCGCGCTGGAACATCAGCGTCAGGCTCTCCCACGGCGGCGGCCAGGAGGCCGGGGTGAGCCAGCGCACCAGCAGCTCGGTGCCGACGTTGTAGGGCAGGTTTGCCACGATCTTGCGCGGGGCCGACAGCTCGGCCTCCCAATCCAGCTCCAGCGCATCGGCGTTGAGCACCTTCAGGCGGCCGGGGTAGGCGGCCTCGATCTCGGCCAGCACCGGCAGGCAGCGGGGGTCCTTCTCCACCGCCACGACGCGCCGCGCGCCCTCGGCCAGCAGCCCGCGCGTCAGGCCACCGGGGCCAGGGCCGACCTCCAGCACATCCGAGCCGCTCAGATCCCCGGCCAGCCGGGCGATCTTGGCGGTCAGGTTCAGATCCAGCAGGAAGTTCTGCCCCAAGGCCTTGCGCGCCGACAGCTCGTGGGTCGCGATCACCTCGCGCAGCGGCGGCAGGTCGTCGATGCCGCTCATGCCAGCCCCCCGAAACCGGCCCGCGCGCGGGCCATGTCGCGCGCCATTTGCAGCGCCGCGATCATCGAGGTCGCATCGGCCACGCCCTGTCCCGCGATGTCGAAGGCGGTGCCGTGGTCGGGCGAGGTGCGGATGAACGGCAGGCCGAGGGTCACGTTCACGCCGCCCGCGAAATCGATCGTCTTGATCGGGATCAGCGCCTGGTCGTGGTACATCGCCACCGCCGCGTCATAGCGCGCGCGGGCGGCGGCGTGGAACATCGTGTCAGCCGAGGCGGGGCCGGCAAGGTCCATCCCCTCGGCGCGCAGGGCATCGAGGACGGGGGCGATCATCTCGATCTCCTCGCGCCCCATCGCCCCGCCTTCGCCCGCATGGGGGTTCAGCCCTGCGACCGCGATGCGCGGGGCGGGGATGCCGAAGTCCTGTTTCAACGCGGCCTCGGTGATGCGCAGCGTCTCGCGCAGGACCTCGGGCGTGAGCGCGCCCGGCACGTCCTCTATCGCGATGTGGATCGTCGCGGGCACCACGCGCAATTCGGCGCAGGCGAGCATCATCACCACCCGCTCCACCCCCGCCAGATGGGCGAGGTATTCCGTGTGGCCGGGAAAGGCGAAGCCCGCGCCGTCCTTCAGCGCTTTCTTGTGGATCGGCCCGGTTGTCAGTGCCGAGGCGTCGCCGGCCCGAACCAGCTCCACACCGCGCGCGATCACGTCGATGACGCCCTGCGCATTGGCCGGGTCGGGCGCGCCCGGCACGGCGGGGGCGGCAAAGGCATGGGGCAGGACGGGCAGGCCGTCTTCGCTGGCGATCGCCGCTTCGGCGGGGTGGTCGATCTCGACGATCCGTGCGCCCTGTCCGGCCAAATGGGCCGGATCACCGATCACGAAGAACGGCAGCGAGGCGCCAAGGGCCGCCCAGGCGCGGGCCGCGATCTCGGGACCGACCCCGGAGGGCTCGCCCACCGAAACCGCGACAGGGGCCGTCGGTGAAGGGGTCATTCAGTTGACGTAGTTGATGCGGGCCTCGGCGCGCAGTTCTTCAAGGTAATTCGCCGCCAGACGCTGCAACTGCTGCCCGAAGAGCCCCCCACGGATGGCGTCGATCCCGGCCTCGGGCTCGGCGCTGACCCGGTCGCAGAGCATGACCGCCAGCAGCACCGTGCCGTTGTTGCGGGTCACGGCGGTCGACATCTCGTGGTTGTCGAGCGTCCGGATCGCCAGCGCGATGTCCTCGGGCACCTGCGCGGGCGGCACCGACTGACGCTCGAACCCGCCGGGGATCACGCCGTTGAAATCGTTGCAGACGTCGACGGCATTGTTGAGCCGCGCGGCCTCGGCCAGCGCTTCTGGCGTGCGGCCGCCGGGCAGGGCGATGGTGACGTAATCGATCGCGGTGATGGGCAGGCGCGGCGAGGTGACCTCGCGCTGGCCGCGGAACTGGAACAGCGCATAGGCCTGACCGCCGCCAAGGGGCACCGGCTGCGTCACCTGGCCGTAGCCCATGCCCATGAACATCTCGCGCAGGCCCTCGGGCAATTCGTTCAGCGGACGCCAACCGGTCACACCGCCCGCCTCGCGGGTGGGGGCGGCCGAGAACCGCTGCGCGGCCTGCGAGAACCGCTCCACGTTGCCGTTGAGGTCACGGCCCAACCGGCCCAGTTCCGACTGCAGGTTGGCCTGGTTATCCGGGGTCACGGGAATGATGATCTCGGCCAGCGAAATCTCGATGCCGCCGCCCAGAACCGTACCAAGCTCCAGCGCCCGTTCCACGTCTTCGTCGTCGATCTCGACGATCGGGCGGAACCGCGCGTTGACGACATTGCGCCACGTGATGCCGTTGGCCACGAAGTCGCGCACCGTCTCCGGCGCGATGCCCTGCTGTGCCATCTGGCGCAGGAACTGCTCGGCGCCGAGGTTGGCACGGGCGGCGAATTCCTCCAGCCCGGTCTCGATCGCTTCAGGCGACGCTTCGGCACCCACCGCAAGGGCGGCGTCCAGTTGCAGGCGCTCGTTGACCAGCGCCTCGATCGCCTGTTGGCGCAGATCGCCCTGGGCGTTCAGCACTTCAAGGAAACGCATCCGCTGGCTGATCTCGAAGTTGGTCACCACGCTGTCGTTGACCTCGACGGCGACCGAGAAGGGGTTCTGGGCCTGCGCCGGGGTGCTGACCGCGCCGCCCAGGCAAAGTGCCGCGACCAGCGCCGCGCCAAGACCTGTTGCCCGCCGCATACGGAGTGCTGCCATGAGTATGCCGTTCATCCGTGAACCCCTGTCCGTTCCTACCTGCCCACCGCTTTGCGCGGGGGCGTCATCCATTCGCGACCCTTGCCGGGTCATCATCCGCGACAACTGCGCGCCACCGAGCGGCCTTCGCGACCGGCCCCGAAACCCGCAAGTGATACCGTCAGGCCAAAGCTGGTCGACGGCTCCACCCTGCTCGAAGACGTATATCGCCGCGAGACCGAAAACTCCATATCCAGACACTCATTCCCGTAGCCCAGGGTCAGGCCGGTCCGCGTGGCTTCGTTGTCGATGAAGTCATAGCGGAAATCCAGCCCTGCGTCCCACCCGCTGTCGAGCGTGTATTCGCCCTCGAACGCCAGCTCGGCCAGCGGGTCGTCGCGCTGCTCCCCCGCGTCCGCATCGAGGAACGTATAGGTTGAAACCACGTCGGTGCGCGCGCCGCTCCATGCGAGGGCGAACTCGCTGGAGGTGAAATCGAGCGTGGTGTCGAAAAGCGAGCGGCTGATGATCTGGAACTGGTCGGAATAGCTTACATGCGCCGCGAGGAGGAAATCCGACTGCACCCCGTCGAGGCCTGAGCCGTCGGTGAATTGTCCCTCGTCCTCGGCGCGCAGCACGACGCCGCCGCCCACGCCCACGCTCCAGCCGGAGGGCGCGACGCGGTTGTAGGTCAGGCCGAGGTTGGCGCGCGTGCCGGTCTCGCGCCGGTCCGAGCCGGGCAGCCGGTCGAGCGCGAAGAGGTTGGCCTCGTCGAATTCCACGATGAAGCTGTCCTCGTTGGGCGCGGCCTCACCGATGGTGTCGGACCAGACCAGTTGTGCCACCGGCTCGATCACGTGGCTGACGCCGGAGCCGGTGACCGCCTGCAACGGATAGCGCAGGGTCACGGCGGTATAGGGGGTTAGCCGGTAGACCGTCGTGTCGAAGGAGCTGTCTTCCTGCGTGTTGTAGATGCCACCGTGCAGCGCGCCCTCGACCGTGGCCAGCAGGCCGCCGAAGGTCTCGGACCGGCGCCAGTCGAGCGAGCCGGTCACCCGGAACACGTCGCGCCCGTCATCGCCGTCGACGTCCGAGTAGCGGTAGAACCCGGTGCCCTCCAGTTCGGCGGTCAGGATACCGCCCACGACCGGCGGGGTGATGCGACGGGTGATCTCGGCATGGGCGACGCGGGTCGGCAGGGTCTCGTTGTCGACCCCGTCGCGCAGGGATTGGTAGAGGGTGGCCGAGGCCTCGACATATTCATCCCGCGCGACCCGGCTCAGGCGGGCGTAGCTTTCCAGGATGGTCGGGCTGTCGAAGCCATAGGTGGTCAGGTAGCCCCGGTCGCTCACCGCCTGCACTTGCAGGTCGAGCGTGAAGTCGCGCGGCACTTCGAAGCTGGCGTCGGCAAACAGGTAGGCGCGGGTCGCATTGTCGGTCAGATCGTCCCACGACACTGCGCCCTCGGCCTCCAGCTCTCCGTTGCGGAACGCCTGCCGGTAGCGCAGCTCCACCGTCTGGCTGCCAAGCCCGATCCAGGGCGTCACGGTAATGTCCGCATGGTCGCCCAGCTCGATGAAATAGGGCACGCGCAGTTGCGTTCCGGTCACATCATCCGCGTTAATCGACGGCGCCAGAAAGCCGGTCGCGCGCTCCAGCGTCGGGTCGGGCAGGCGCATCCGGGGCAGGAAGAAGACGGGAATACCCATCACCCGGAACTGCGCGTTCTCGAAATAGAGCTGCTGTTCCTCGGCATCGTGGACGATCTGCCGGGCGCGGATTTCCCACAGGGGCGTCGGGTTGTCGAAGCAGACCTCGCAGGAGGAAGCGACGGCCTGGTAGAGCTGCGTATAGCGGCCCTCGGTATGGGTGATCTCGGTCGCGGCGATCTGCAACTGACGGTCCAGAACCAGCCGCGCCGATTGCAGGACGCCGTCTTGCAGGTCAGCGGAAAGTTGAGCGAAATCAGCCACAAAGACCACGTCGCCGGTCTCGTCCACCAAGGTTAGCGGGCCTTGCACCCGCAGGTTGTCCGCCGTGCCGTCATAGGTGATGGATTCCGCGCGCAGGCGCATACCGTCGTAGAACACCTCCACCGCGCCAAGAGCCGTCACGGTGCTGCTGCCGTCGAAGCGGATGTTGTCCGCGATCAGCGTCGCCGGCGCAGAAGATTGCTGTGCCGCCCCCGGCGAGCAGAGGCAGAGTAGCGCGGCCATAGCGGCCGCCGTCATATGTCCAACGCGCCGGGTCACCCATCCTCCGTATGCAATAAAAAGCCGAGCGCCAAGAGGATTGCTGCAATTGGTGGCGTCCAGGCCACGAGAGGGGCCGCGACCTGTCCGGATTCGCCAAGCACTTCGGCAAAGCGCCGGATGAAGACGACGCCGAACCCCAGCAGGATCGCCGACAGCACCATGACCCCGGTTTTGCCGAACCGCGTGTGGCGCATGGTGAAGCCCGCGCCGATCAGGACCATCGCGGCCAGCAGCAGCGGCGAGGACAGCTGCATCTGGAACCAGGTGCGATGTTGCAGCGCCGCGAAGCCCGCGTCGTTGAGCTGCCGGATGAAGGCGGGCAGCTCGAAGATCGGCACCGTCTCGGGGTCGCCGAAACTGTCGCGGATCTGCTCGGCGGTCAGGGTCGAGGGCAGCAGCAGCGTCTCGAAACGGCGCGCATCCGCCTCGGCGTTGAGAGAGCCCGCCACTGGCCAGCGCTTCACGTCGGTCAGCGTCCAGGCGTCGCGCTCCAGAAGCGCCTCGCGGGCGTCCATCCGCTCCAGCAGCAGGCCATCGGCATCAAAGGTGAAGAACGAGGCGTCAAAGAGATGCGTGCCCTCGGAATTGGTCGCCGAGGCGCGGATCACCGTCTGCTCGCTGCCCACCCCCTGCCGCAGCCACAGGCCTTGGCCGGTGACCGAGACCGACCGGCTCTCCGAACCCAGAAGCCGCGCCAGCGTGACGTCGTATTGCCGCGCCGTGGCCGCCACCAGCGGGTTGAGGATCAGCAGCGACAGCCCGCCGATGATCAGGGCCACCACGACGGGGGAGGCCGCCGATTTCAGCGCCGAGCGCCCCGAGGCACGCACCACCACCAGTTCCGACGTCCGCGCCAGCCCGAGGAACAGGATCAGTGTCGCCAGCATCACGAACAGGGGCATCAGCCCGTTGAGGCTCCGCGGAAGGTTCAGAAGCGCCAGCTGCAGCACCGCGACGAAGCCCTGGTCGGTCCCGAGGCGGCGAAGCTGATCGGCCATGTCGATGGGCAGCAGGATCGCCACGAAGACCGCCAGAACGATCCCGAAGGCCACCATGAAACGCCGCGCGATGTAGAGGTGCAGTATCATGCCGGAATGCTCCGCCAACGGGTCGACCGGCGCATCGCGAGCGTCACCATGCCCGCCGCGATCAGGGCCGACAACGCAGGTTGCGCATAGGCCATCGGCCAGGCCTCCGCATCGGCGCGCACCGCCGCCTCTCCGGCATTGCGCACGATCTGCATCGGCAACACGAGCGCCACCGCGACCAAGATCTGTTTCCACACCCCGAAGCGCGAAAAGCTCCCGAGCATCAGGGATGCCGCTCCGATCAGCGGCACGAAGATCACGAACAGCGATTGCGCCAGCCTGTCGTGCCCCTCGAACACCATCTTCGCCAGATCGAGGTTCAGCGCAGCGGCCAATTCCGCGTCCGCCGTCAAAAGCAGCGGCGTCGGCAGTTCGCGCACATCCACGCGCCGCCGCCCGCCATCATTCAGCAGGCTGTCCACGCTATAGGTGAAATCATTGAACGAAATCGTCGAGAGGCGGCCGGTCTCGAGGTCCAGCGTCTGCGCCAGCCCGTCGAACATCACCAGCCGCGGCCCGGTTTCCGAGCGCACCAGCAGCGCATTCGTCGCCGTGTAAGTCACCTCGACGCCCTCGGTCGAGGTGTCCTGCAGGAACAGGTCGCGAAACTCGCCCAAGGGGCTGATGTCGCGAATGTAAACCGTCAGGCCATTGCCGGGATGAATAAACTCGCCCGCGCGCAGGAACCGCCCCGTCAGATCGTCGCGCACCTCCGCTTGCCGCTGTACGAATTGCGACCGCGCCGAAGGGGCGAGGACATTGCTCAGCAGCGCCACCAACAGCGCCATCAGCAAGCCGAAGGCCAGCACCGGCCGCAACAGCCGCAGCGCCGACAGGCCGGCGGTCTGCAACACCACCAGTTCCGAGTCACCGATCAGCCGGTTGAAGATGTAAAGCGTCGCCACGAAGGCCGAGACGGGCAGGATCAACTGCACGATCCATGGCAGCGTCAGGGCCGAGAATTCGAGGAAGACGCCCACGTTCTGTCCGTCCGCGATCAACGAGTCGAACAGCCGCGCCGCCTGGTTGACCCAGTAGACCGACACCAGCACGAGGCTGAAAAATCCGAACAGCATGACAAGCTGTCGCAAAATATACCGGTCGTATTGACCCAAGGGTCATCCTCCGAAGCAATCAGGAGCCAGACTGGCACCCCCCACATGCGGTGTCCGGATGGCAGCCCGACCGCGTCATCTATGTTTTAGATGAGTTTTTCAGCCTTGCGTAGGGGCGATCTGGCCAAGGGCGGCACAGCGCCCTAAGGTCTGGCGCGAATGTCACGCTTTTCGCCCATCAGGAGCCTTGAATGACCGACCTTTTGTCCATCGATTATGTTGAAACCGACCTTGATGCCCTCGCTGACGCGGACGGCAAGCTGGCGATTCTCGTCACGCCCGATGGCAAGCTGGATCCCGCCGGTCGGCGGGTGAACCGTCTGACCAAGCAGGCGGTGGCGCGGCTGGTGGACTCTGAGGCATGGGAGAAGGTGAAAACCGGCGAAGGCTTCACCATGGGCTTCCCCGCCGGTCTCGCGGCCGAGGCGTTGCTGGTCGTGAAGCTCGACCGTCGCCCCTCCGTCGCCGATGCCCGCAAGGCGGGCGCTTCGCTTGCGAAGTTCAAGGGCAAGGCAGCGCTGACCCTTTGCGCCGGCGCCTACCAGCGCGCCGCCGACATCGCGCTCGGCCTCGCGCTGCGCGCCTACGGCTTCGACGACCACCTCACCAAGGAAAAGCCCGAGGCCAAGGGCGTCACGATCCATTGCGCCAAGCCTGACGAGGTCAAACCCGAGGCCGAGACCGCCATGGCCGTGGCCGAGGGCGTCTTTTTCACCCGCGATCTGGTGAATGAGCCCGCCAACGTGCTGACCACCACCGAATTCGCCAACCGCCTCTCGGCGATGACCGACCTCGGGCTGGAGGTCGAGGTGCTGGAAGAGGCCGAACTGGCCGAGCTTGGCATGCGCACGCTGCTGGCGGTGGGCGAGGGCTCGGAAAGCCCCTCCAAGGTCGTGGTGATGAAATGGAACGGCGGCGGTGACGAGAAGCCGCTGGCGCTGGTCGGCAAGGGTGTCGTCTTCGACACCGGCGGCATCAGCCTCAAGCCCGCAGGCGGCATGGAAGACATGACCATGGACATGGGCGGGGCGGGCGTCGTCTCGGGCGTCATGCGCACGCTGGCGCGACGCAAGGCCAAGGCCAATGTCGTGGGTGTCGTGGGCCTCGTCGAGAACATGCCCGACGGCCGCGCCACGCGCCCCGGCGACGTGATCCGCTCGATGAAGGGCGACACCGTCGAGGTCATCAACACCGACGCCGAGGGGCGTTTGGTCCTCTGCGACATCATGTGGTACGCGCAGGAACGGTTCGAGCCCGCCGGCATGATCGATCTCGCCACCCTGACCGGCGCGATCATCATCGGGTTGGGTCACGAGAACGCGGGCGTCTTCTCCAACTCCGATGCGCTCTCGGGCGCATTCCTGAAGGCCGCCGGTGCCGAGAACGAGGGCGCCTGGCGGATGCCTCTTGGGGATGCCTATGACAAGCTGCTGAAATCGCGCGTGGCCGACATGGCCAACGTGGGCGGTCGGGCCGCAGGCTCGATCACCGCGGCGCAGTTCCTGCAGCGCTTCGTCAAGGACGAAACGCCCTGGATCCACCTCGACATCGCGGGCGTGGCCTCGGTCAAGTCCGAGACGGCTCTGGCTCCGAAGGGTGCCACGGGTTGGGGCGTCATGGCGCTCGACCGGCTGGTTCGGGATGATTATGAAAGCTGAAGTTCTGCATGAAGAACGGCGCGTAAGTCATGGGTGAGGCGTATTTTTATCACCTCACCCAGTCGCCGCTCGACATGGCTTTGCGGATACTTCTGGGCAAATCGCTGCAGGCCGGTTGGCGGATCGCGATCCGCGGCCGGACCGAGGCGACGCTCGATCGGCTCGACCTCGCGCTCTGGTCCGTGCCGCCCGATAGCTTCCTGCCCCATGGCCGCGCGGGTGGCGACCATGATGCCGCGCAGCCGGTGCTTCTGACCACCGGAACGGCGGGCAATGATCCGACCTGCCTCGTCACCATCGAGGGCGCGCAGGTGGACCCCGCCGAAGTGGGCGCAATGGAACGGGTGATGGTGCTCTTCGATGGCTTCGACGAGGGCGCGGTGCAGGTTGCGCGCGAGCAATGGAAGACCCTGACGGCGGCGGGCTGTGCGGCGAAATACTGGTCCGAGGCCTCGGGCCGCTGGGAGATGAAGGCCGAGAGCCCGCGCGCCTAGCGCTCGAGGATCAGCCGGCCGTCGGCGATCTCCAGCCGGGAGAAGCGGTTGAGGTAGGTCATGCCCAGAAGGCTCCCCGACATGTCGCCACCGTTGACGATGACGCGGACGTTTTCATCGACGATGCCGCCCAGCGACAGGGTCTCGACCCTTGTGGGGGCGGTTTCCACCCTGCCGTTGGCCGTGGTCGCGCGCCCCGAGAAGATCAGGTCATCGGTCTTGATCCCCGCGCGCACCGCGTCCGGGAGGCTCAACACGATGGCCGAGGCGCCGGTATCGACGACGAAGCGGGTCGGCACGCCGTTGACCTCGAGCGTCAGGTAGAAATGCCCGTCCGAGGCCCGCGGCACCGTGATCGCGCCGCTCTGCATCACCGATTGCCGCGGTGCGATCTGGTTGCTGATCTCGGTCCAGAGCCCGACGGCGACGATGGCGCCGAGGAAGATGAACCCCCAGACCGCGAGGTAGCGCGCCATCTTGCCCAATTGTCCGCGCTGCCCCCACAGGAAATACCCCGCCACCGCGCAGAGCAGGACGATCAGGTAGATCAGGCGGGGAATATCCTCGGTTTCCATCAAAGGCTCCTCTCGGAGAACATATAGCGACGGATCAGAAAACTTGCAGGTCTCGGAAGCCGTCAATGACGAACTGCACCGACAGAGCCGCAAGGAGCATGCCCAGAAGGCGGGTGACGACGTTGATGCCGGTGGGCCCCAGCAGCCGCTCCAGCGGGGTGGCGAGCATGAACAGGAAGAAGACGAGGACGATGACCAGCGCCATCACCGCATGGATCGCGATGATGTTGAGCGTGGTGTCGTCCTGACCGGTCAGAAGGATCATCGTGGCGATGGAGCCGGGCCCCGCGATCAGCGGGATGGCGAGGGGGAAGACGGAGGGGTCGTCGCCCTCGGGCTCGGCATCGGCGGTGCCTTGGCGGCGCTGCGTGCGCCGCTCGAACAACATGTCGAGCGCAGTGAGGAACAGCAGGATGCCGCCAGCCATGCGGAAGGCGGCCATGGAGATCCCCAGAAAACCCAGAACCGCCTCTCCGGCGAGGCCGAAGAGCGTCAGGAGGCCCGCGGCCACAAGGCAGGACCGGATCGCGATGGAGCGTCTTTGCCGCGTTGTCATGCCCTGGGTCAGCGCCACGTAGAGCGGCGCGAGGCCGATGGGGTCGATGATGACGAAAAGCGTCACGAAAGCGGGGATGTAGAGCGTCAGATCCATGTGCCCGACCTTAACCGGATTGCGCAGCAAAGCTGCATGACTTTTTCAAGGGCAAGGGGCGCTGCCCCTTACGCGTGCTTTTCCGGTGGAAAAGCCCGCTGACCCCGGAGTTGTAGGGCCAAGATGAAGGGGCTTCACCCTTTTGCGGCATCGAGCCTTGCCTGCGCCTTTTCCCAGAGGTCTTCGGCGCGCGCCAGACCCTCCATCACCTCGGCGTATTTCTTCTGCCAGGTGGTCAGCTCGCCCACGCGGGCGTCCTCGTAGAGGGCGGGGTCGGCGAGTTTCTTGGCCAGTTTCTCGCGCATGTCCTCGATCTTCTCGACCCGCGCTTCGGCCTTCTTCACTTCGGAGCGGAGCTCCTTGACCTGGTCCTGGGAGAATTTCTTCGGCTTGGGTTTCGCCGGTTTCGCGGGCTTGGGCTCGTTGCCCAGAAGGCTCTGGCGATAGGTCTCCAGATCGTGGGCATAGGGGGCTACGTGGCCATCCTTGACCAGCCAGAGGCGGTCGGCCACGAGGCTGAGCAGGTGCATGTCGTGGGAGACGAGGACCACGGCGCCTGTATAGGCGGTGAGCGCCTCGACCAGCGCCTCGCGGCTTTCGATGTCGAGGTGGTTGGTTGGCTCGTCGAGGATCAGCAGGTGCGGCGCATCAAGGGTGGCCAGAAGCAGCGAGAGCCGCGCCTTCTGGCCACCGGAGAGCTTGGCGACGAGGGTTTCGGCCTGATCGGCGCCAAGGCCGAAGCCCGCGAGACGGGCGCGGAGTTTCGGCGGCGCATCCTCGGGGCGCTCGCGGCGCAGGTGGTCGAGCGGGGTCTCGTCGAGGTGCAGCTCATCGACCTGATGCTGCGCGAAATAGCCGATGCGCAGCTTGGACGAGGCGGTGACGCGGCCCTCCATGGTGGCGAGCTTGCCGGCGAGCAGCTTCGACAGGGTGGATTTGCCCTGACCGTTGCGGCCCAGAAGCGCGATGCGGTCGTCCTGATCGAGGCGCAGGTTCAGGCGCTTGAGCACCGGCGTGTCGCCGTAGCCCACGGCGGCATTGTCCATGGCGACGATGGGGGGCGAGAGTTCCTCGGGCTCGGGGAAGGTGAAGACGGTGCGCGCGGCATCCTCGGGCGCGCGGATGGTCTCCATCTTCTCGAGCATCTTGACGCGCGATTGCGCCTGCTTGGCCTTGGATGCCTTGGCCTTGAAGCGGTCCACGAAGCTCTGCAGGTGGGCGCGTTGGGCGTCCTGCTTCTTGGCGGCGGCGGCCTGCACCGCGCGGCGTTCGGCGCGGGTCTTGGCGAAAGTGTCGTAGCCGCCGGTGTAATAGGTCAGCGTCTTGTCGGACAGGTGCAGGATATGGCCCACGGCGCGGTTCAGCAGGCCGCGGTCGTGGGAGATGATCAGCACCGTGTGGGGGTATTTCGCGAGGTAGGCTTCCAGCCAGAGCGCGCCTTCGAGGTCGAGGTAGTTGGTCGGCTCGTCGAGCAGCAGGATATCGGGTTGCGAGAACAGCACGCCCGCCAGCGCCACGCGCATCCGCCAGCCGCCGGAATAGGCGGAGCAGGGGCGTTGCTGGTCGGCGTGGCTGAAGCCCAACCCGCGCAGGATCGTGGCGGCGCGCGCCTCGGCGCCCCAGGCGTCGATGTCGGCAAGGCGGGCCTGCACCTCGGCGATGCGGGTGGGATCGTCGGAGGTGTCGGCCAGCAGCGCGGCGCGCTCGGTATCGGCCTCCAGCACCGTGTCGATCAGCGAGGTGTCCGAGGAGGGGACTTCCTGCGCCACGCCGCCGATCTTGGCGCCGGCGGGCAGGGTGATCTCGCCCGTATCAAGGCCCAGCTCACCGCGGATGATGCGGAAGAGCGTGGTCTTGCCCGTGCCGTTGCGGCCCACGATGCCGACCTTGTGGCCCGCGGGGATGGTGACGGAGGCGCCCTCGAGCAGAGTGCGGCCGGCGACGGAATAACCGATATCAGACATGCGTAACATGGGGCGCGGCCTAGCAGAGGCGCGGGGCCTCCGCTAGGGCTTCTGTTTAGCGTCCCGACAGCGCCTGTATCATCGCGCGGGCGTCGTCGGGCGGGCGCTGCTCGATGCGTCGGTTCACCCGGCCGTCGCGGCTGCGCGCGAGCAGCCCGTGATCGACCAGCGAGCGGCGCAGGAGAGCGTGATCGCCGAAGCTGTGGCGCGCGTTGAGCACTGCGTTGACCTCAGGCTCCGAGAGCTCCCGGCGCGGCGGCAGGTGATGCCACATGACCCAGAGGCACAGCGCCTGCACCATGGTCTGTTTCGGCCAGCGGGTCATCTGGCCGGTCTCGTCGAAACAACGCAGCGCGCGGCCCACGCGAGAGGAGGGGCGCGGCGCTTCCGGTGCAGGAGGGGCGGCGGCCCGGCGGGCCTGCTGATTGCGGTAGCCTGCGGCCTTGGCGATCAGGTCCATCAGCTTGGCGTGGCCGATGGGCTCGGCGGTGCTGTCGCGGGCAAGCGACGTGCGCAGCGACTTGGTGAACAGGGAGAGGTCCGCGATATAGAGCGGCTCGGGCGAACGGGTCATGGCAATGCCTTCCGGATACGTGCCTCCCCGCGGCGGGGGTCCGAGTGTCGCCCTTGTCGGTGGCACATGTCAGACATATGAAACCGGATCGTTCATGGCAGGTTTGGCGTGAGGCGCGCGCGCCCCGGCGACGACAGGGTGAACTGCTGACCCATGGGGCTTGCATAACGCGGGGCAGGGCGCGCGTAAACCGGGTCCGTGTCGAGAAGTCTTTCCAAAGCCGCGCGCCCATGCTAGCTGCGCCGCGAAATCTCAACCCACATCGGAGCTGCCCCATGGCCATCCAGCGTACATTCTCGATCATCAAACCCGACGCCACCAAGCGCAACCTGACCGGCAAGATCATTGCCAAGTTCGAAGAGGCCGGTCTGCGCATCGTCGCCTCCAAGCGCATCCAGCTGACGCTGGCCCAGGCGCAGGCGTTCTACGGCGTCCACAAGGACCGCCCCTTCTTCGACGAACTGTGCGAATTTATGATCTCCGAGCCGATCGTCGTTCAGGTGCTGGAAGGCGAAGACGCCATCGCGAAGAACCGCGAAGTCATGGGTGCGACCAACCCCGAGGAGGCTGCCGAGGGCACCATCCGCAAGGAATTCGCGCTGTCGATCGGTGAGAACTCGGTCCACGGCTCCGACGCGCCCGAGACCGCAGCCGAAGAAATCGCTTTCTTCTTCTCCGGTCTCGAGCTGGTCGGCTAAGCGACTGCGCTCAGGCGTTTGACAGATTGGAAGGGGCCGTGCCGACGCGCGGCCCTTTTGCTTTCGGAGCGGCCTTGCCGGTGCGCTCCAGGTGCTTGCGCAGCAGCGCCACGTTTCGGCGGTTGGCCTTGAAGCCCACGTCGAAGATGTCACCGATCAGGGGGATCGAGCCGATCACCGTGTCGATGCCGACATTGCCGGCCATGCGCAGCAGATGGGTGTTCGGCACGCCCAGATCCCGCGCTTTCCATAGGATGTAGCCTGCCGGTGCCAAGGCCAGTGTGTCACCGATGCCGGGCACGAGGCCAAGCAGCGAGTCGTAGCCCAGACGGATCGACGTGCCGGGGATGCGGAAGGCGCTGTCCATCTGCCCGGCGAGGGCTTCGAGACGCTCCAGTTCCTCCTGTGCGGTTTTCACGGCCATGGCTCAGGCCGACCGCGGGCTGCGCGCAATGATGTAGATCGCGTGGACGATGCCCGGCAGGTAACCCAGGATCGTCAGCAGGACGTTGATCCAGAAGTGCTTGCCGAAGCCCACTTCCATGAAAACGCCAAGCGGCGGCAAGATGATGGCGATGATGATGCGGACGAGGTCCATGGCGGGTGCTCCGGTGTAAGATCGTGTTCGATCTTTCAACGGATCAAGGCGCCTTAAGTTCCATGGTCACGCCTGCGCGATGCCTCTTGGGGTGGATCTAGATACTCGCCCAATCCGAGAACCGTACCGGGGTGGGGAGTTCCTTTTTCGGCGATTGTCCCTTCGCGGGCTTTGGCTTGTGGGTCGGCATTATACTGCTCCGTTTTTATCGTTGACCTCACGAAACGCTGCTCCGCAAATGGGGCGAACACCGGTACTTAAATGTGGCAGAAATGTGGCTGCGTCCCTAAGGCAACACCTGCGCGCGGCCCAAGATACCCGTGCTGCCCGGAGCAGATCCGACGGTGCCGAGGCTTCATCCAACATTCCACGCGGCTCGCGCGCTTTCCGTCGCGGAAATCGTAATTGTTTCAACGAACTCCACGATTTCTCACAGCTTTGTGGTGACGGTGCAGAGGTCGATAATCCCTGTGCATATGCGCACCAAAATTCGCGCAAAAATTGCAATTCGTGTCTGGAAGCACCGCGATCTTGGGTCCATATGCCTCTCATCGGCACGGGGCAGACAGGCCTCGACGCCGAAACCAAATCAACCATGGGCCGGCCCGAATCCGGCTCGCCATAACGTCACGCAAAGGACAAAAGTCATGAAAAAGATCGCCCTCATCGCAGCCCTCACCGCCGCCATCGCCGCTCCCGTCGCAGCTCAGTCGACCTCCACGGCGTTTGCCATCGCGCATTTCAACGCCTCCGCAGACAGCGCGTCGGAGGTTGTCGATTTCCGTGGCAACGAGAACGTCAAGCAAGTCTCCACCGACGGCACTTCGACGCTGGCGCAGACCTTCTCGGTCCTCAATCAATCCGCTGACACGCCTGCCGACGTGACCGGCACCAACGGCGCGACCGTTGTCTCTGGCGGCCCGGCTTACGGCGCCGACATCTTCGACCGCCTGAGCGCCGAAGACTAAGGGCACGACCAGACCCTTTTCTATGGTCTCTCCCGACCTGGGGCGTCCTTCGGGGCGCCCTTTTTCGTGGGGCGGGGGCGCCAGATTTCCCTTGGCCGAACGCAATCTCATGCTACCCATGCTGCATGCGACATCTCACCCCTACCACCGCCCAGACCGCGCCGCTTCTTGCGACGCTGACCGACATTCCCCGGCCCTCGGTGGCGGCCCATGCGCCCGCCGATCTGCTGCGCCGGTGCCCTGAAGCCGCCGAGACGCCGTTCTGCGATCTGCCGGATCTGGCCGAGCGCTTCGGCATCGCCGCGCTCCATGCCAAGGACGAACGCAACCGGATGGGCCTTGGCAGCTTCAAGGCGCTGGGCGCGGCCTATGTCATCGCCTGCGACGCGGAGCAGGGACGCGCGAAGGGGCAGGCCTATTACACCGCCAGCGCCGGCAACCACGGGCTCTCGGTCGCGGCGGGCGCGCAGGCGTTTGGCGCGCGGGCCGTCATCTACCTCGCCGCCACCGTCCCCCCGGCCTTCGCCGCCCGGCTCGAAGCGATGGGGGCCGAGGTCCGGTGGCGCGGCGATGTCTACGAGGACAGCATGGCCGCCGCGCAGGCCGATGCCGAAGCCGAGGGCGCGGTGCTTTTGTCGGACAGCTCATGGCCCGGATATACCGAGCGTCCGTGGCGCCTGATGGAGGGCTACCTCGTGCTGATGCAGGAGGCCGCCGCGCAGATCTCTGAGCCGCCGAGCCATATTTTCCTGCAAGCCGGTGTCGGCGGCCTCGCTGCCTCCGCCGCCGCCTATGCGCGCGAGGTCTGGGGCGACGCGCCGCGCATCATCGTGGTCGAGCCTGATGCGGCGCCCGCGCTCTTCGCCTCGGTCGAGGCCGGCGCGGCACAGGTCACCGAAGGCCCGGCCAGCGCCATGGGGCGGCTCGATTGCAAGGAGCCGTCGCTGATCGCGCTCAAGGGATTGGCCCGTGATGCCACTGATTTCATGCTGATTTCGGAGGAGGACGGCGCGAACGGCGCAGAGATCGCGGCGCAGGCGGGCCTGCCCTCCACCCCCTCCGGCGCGGCGGGCCTTGCGGGGCTTTGCGTCGCTACATCCGCGGCAGATCACGCCTCCGCCTTCGGTCTCGATGCCGCCTCGCGGGTTCTGGTGATCCTCAGCGAAGGCCCCGAGGGGTGAGCCCGCCGCGCGGCTTCCCGGCGGCCGAGTTCCGCGACCGCACCGCGCGGGCGCAGGCGCTGATGGCCGAGGCCGGATTGGACGCGCTGCTGCTCACCACTGAGCCGGAACTGCGCTATTACACCGGCTTTCTCACCCGTTTCTGGGAAAGTCCGACGCGCCCGTGGTTTCTCGTTCTGCCCGCCACCGGCGATCCCATCGCGGTGATCCCAAGCATCGGGGCGCATCTGATGGGACAGACGTGGCTTCAGGACATTCGCACGTGGCAAGCGCCTGATTACGACGACGACGGGATCGGGCTTCTCGCCCAGACCCTTTCCGACTGCGTGCCCGCCACGGGCCGGATCGGCGTGGCCGACCAGATGGAGAGCCATCTGCGGATGCCGCTTTCGGCGTTGCGCCGCTTGGAGGGCTTGCTCGGCGCGCGGCAGATCACCGGCGACGCCACGATCACCCGGCGTTTGCGGCTGGTGAAATCCGACGCCGAGATCGCCAAGATCACCGAGGCCGTCCGGATCGGCGACCGGGCCTTCGACCGTGTGGCCGAGATCGCGCGCCCGAAGGTGGCGCTGTCGCAGGTGTTTCGCGATTTTCAGCGGCTCTGTCTGGAGGAGGGGGGCGATTGGGTGCCCTATCTCGCCGGCGCCGCCGCGCCCGGCGGCTACGGCGATGTGATCTCTCCCGCCGATGATACGCCGCTCGCGACAGGCGATGTGCTGATGCTCGACACCGGCCTGATCCGTGACGGCTATTTCTGCGATTTCGACCGCAACTTCAGCCTCGGCCCGCCCTCGGACGCGGTGGCCGAGGCCCATGCCGCCCTGATCGAGGCGACACAGGCAGGCTTCGCCGCCGCCCGCCCCGGCGCGCGCATCTGCGACCTGTTCCACGCGATGAACACGGTCGTGAACCCGAACGCCGCGCGGGAGGGGGGCGGCGCTGACGCCGGTCGCTTGGGCCACGGTTTGGGAATGCAGTTGACGGAATGGCCCTCGATCATCGCCGCCGATGAAACGGTGCTGGAAGAAGGCATGGTCCTGACGCTGGAGCCGGGTGTTGCGCTGGCGGGCGGCAAGATCATGGTTCACGAGGAAAATATCGTCATCAAGAGCGGCGGCGCAAGTTATCTCTCGCGTCCGCAAGATAGGGAAATTCGTGTGATATGAACAGCTTACCCTATGTGCGCACGCTTGATCACCCCGCGCCGCTTGGGCTCGTGGTCCTTCAGGCAGATGAGAGCCTCGAGCATGATTTCCGCCGACTTCTTCCCGAGGATGCCGAGCTTCTGGTGACCCGCATCCCGTCCTCTCCCGAGGTCTCGCCCGAGGGTCTCGCGGCGATGGAAAGCGATCTCACCGCCGCCGCCAGCCTCCTGCCGCGCGGCACCCGGTTTTCGGCCGTGGGTTTCGGCTGCACCTCCGGCGCCGCCCAGATCGGCACCGCCGAAGTCGCCGCCCGGACCCGCGCCGGGGTCGATGCCGCCGAGGTCTCCGACCCCGTCACCGCCCTGATCGCGGCGTGTCATGCAATGGAGATCCACCGGCTGGCGCTCGTCAGCCCCTACGTCGAAGCCGTCTCGGCACGGCTGATGGCGGTCCTCTCCCGCGCGGGCATCGAGATCTCCGCCTTCGCCAGCTTCAACGAAGCCTCCGAGGCCCGCGTCGTCCGCATCGCCCCGGCCTCCATCGCTGACGCGGCCCGGTCCACCGCCGCCCACGCGCCCTGCGACGCGGTCTTTCTTTCCTGCACCAACTTGCGGACCCTCGATGTCATTGCCCCGACCGAGCGCGCCCTCGGCATCCCGGTCCTCTCCAGCAACCTCGTCCTTGCCTGGCACATGGCGCAGCTTGCCGGCCTCGACGCGCTCCGGCTCGACACGTGCCTGACGCGTGCGGCCCCCGCCTAATCCTGCGCGGCCCAATCCTGCAATGCGGCCACCACGTCGTTGGTCAGGGACTGCAGGTCTTCCTGCACCGCCAGCGCGGGGCAATCCTGCTTCATCCGCGCTTTCATGTCCCCGAGGCTGAAGCGGTTTGGCGCGTCGAGGGTCTTTAACTCGTCCCATGTCACCGGCACCGCCACCGGCGCGCCGGGGCGGGCGCGGAGGGAGTAGGGGGCCACCGCTGTCGATCCCCGCTCATTGCGCAGCCAGTCGATGAAGATCCGGTCCCGCCGTTTGGCCTTGGACATCGTCGCGGTATAGCGGTCCGGAGAATGGCCGGCGATCACATGGGCGAAGGTCTGAGAGAACAGCTTCACCGTGTCCCACCCGCGCGTACGCCGCAGGGCCATCCAGACATGTACGCCCTTGCCCCCGGTCACGATCGCGCCGGAGCGCAGGCCAAGCTCGGCCAGCGCGTCGCGCACCTCGAAGGCGGCATCGCGCACCCTTGGCCAATCCATCCCTTCGTCGGGGTCGAGATCGAACACCAGCCGGTCCGGCCGGTCGAGCCTGTCGACCCGCGCGCCCCAGATATGCGCCTCGATGCTGCCCATCTGCGCCGCTGCGATCAGGCTCTCGGGCCGGGTGGCATAGAGGTAATCGGCCTCGTCGCCGTCGCTCTCCTCGATCGCGATCTTCGAGAGGCTGTCCGGCATCCCGCCGTTGTCGTGCTTCTGGAAGAAACACTGCCCGTCGATGCCCGACGGACAGCGGAAGAGCGACAGCGGGCGGTGTCCTGCCAGCTCGATCATCCGCTCGCCCACGGTCTCGTAATGGCGGGCCACGTCGCCCTTGGTGCATCCGGCCTCGGGGTAGACCTGCCGGTCCGCGTTGCTGATCCGAACCCCGGCGACCTTGCTTTCCATGGTGGGAATGTCCTTCTTGGGTTGCTCCAGCCGCACCGCGCTGGCGGGTTTGTCGTGCCGCAGCCCGATGAAGCTGCCGTGGCGGATATGGCCATCGGCGGTGAATTCGGTGAAGTCGATCTCCGCCACCAAATCGGCGCGCACCCATTTCGCGGTGCGGGCGATCTCGTCCGGCGTGCCTTCGGCGGGCGGGGTCTTGCGAGGCGTCATCTCGCGCGCCAGCTCGCTCATCATGTCCTGCGAAAAACCGGTCCCGACGCGGCCCTTGAAGCGGAGCGTGTCGCCCTCGTGGCTCGCCAGTAGCAGCGAGGCGAAGGGCCGCCCTTTCTTGTCCGAGGGCGAATATCCCACGATGACGAATTCCTGCCGACGGGTGCATTTCACCTTGAGCCAGGACTTCGAGCGTCGTCCCCGATAGGGCGCATCGATGCGCTTGCTGATGATCCCCTCGGCACCGGCCTTGCAGGCACGCTCGAAAACCTCGGGTCCGCTGCCCAGAACATGCTCGCTCAACCGCAGCGGGCCACCCTGTGGCGCCCCGCTCAGCAGTTTCGCTAGCCTCTCGCGGCGATCCATCTGGCCCTCCTTGCGGAAATCCTTGCCATCGAGCGAGAGCAGGTCGAAAGCGAAAAACACCAGGGGCGCGCCGGTCTTGAGGGCGCTTTGCAACGACGAAAAGGCCGACCCCTCGATCCGGGCGGCCATGACCTCTCCATCAAGCAGCGCGGCGTCACAGGGCAGGGCATCGAAGGCATGGGCCAGCCCGTGGAAGCGGTCGGTCCAATCCTTGCCGGAGCGGGTGAACAACTGCACGCCGCCCTTGCCGATGGAGGCCAGACAGCGGTAGCCGTCGAACTTCGTCTCGTGCATCCAATCCTCGCCCGAGGGGGCGTCGCTCACCAGCGTGGCGAGCTGCGGTTTGACGAAAGCGGGCCGCTTGCGGCGGCGCTTGGGGGTGGTATCGGGCAACTCCTTGGCGGGGGCGTCCTCGGCGATTTCCGCCATGGTGCGCCCGGTCTTGACCGAGATCGCCTCGCCCTCGATCAGCGCGTTGGGGCGATCCTCGGCGTAGTCGTCACGCTCCTTGATCAGCAGCCAGTTCTCGCGCTTTTCCTTGCCGCGCATCCGCACGAGGGTCCAGCCGCCCTTCATGTGCGTACCTTGCAGGGTAAACTTCAGCTTGCCTTCCTTCAGCCCCGCCGCCACGTCGCCTTGCGGCGCCCAGGTGCCATCGTCCCAAAGCATCACGGTGCCGCCGCCGTATTGCCCCTTGGGGATCGTGCCCTCGAAGTTGCCATAGTCCAGCGGATGATCCTCGGTCCGGACCGCGAGGCGCTTTTCGGATGGGGCGGGCGAGGGGCCCTTGGTGACGGCCCAACTCAGCAGCACGCCGTCCCATTCGAGGCGGAAATCGTAGTGCAACCGCGAGGCCGCGTGTTTTTGCACGATGAAGCGATAGCCGCCCGCGCCCGAGCCGACCTGACCGCGCGGCTCCTCGGTCTGTTCGAAGTCGCGCTTGGTGTTGTAGGTTGCCAGTCTGTCGGGAGTATAAGCCATCAGGACGCCTTCTTGCGGGTGCCTTTCTTCTTGGCGGCCGTGCTCTTGCTGCTCTTGGCCTCCTTCAGGCTCTCCTTCAGGGCGCTCATCAGGTCGATGACGTTCTCACCGCCGCTTGGCGCTTCATCGTCGGTGCGCACCCGCGGCGTTTTCTTGTTCTTGATCTTGGCGTTGAGCAGTTCCTGCATCGCCTCGGCGTATTTGTCGGTATAGGCGCTGGCATCGAAAGGCGCGGTCTTGCGCTCGATCAGCGAGGTCGCCACGTCGAGCAGTTCCTTGTCTGACTCGTCGTCGGTGATGTCGGTGAAAATCTCGTCCGCCTCGCGTAGCTCGTCCTCGTAGCGGAGCGTTTCCATCAGCAGGCCATCGCCGCAGGGTTTGACCGCCGCGAGATACTCTTTCCCGCGCATGGTGACCTGACCAAGCCCGACCTTGCCGGCCGAGCGCAGCGCGTCGCGCACGACGCGGTAGGCATCCTGTGCCAGATCGTCGGCGGCGGTGATGTAATAGGGTTTTTCGAAATAAAGGGGCGGGATTTCACAAGCTTCGACGAATTGGACCAACTCGAAGGTCTTCTTGGTCTCCAACTTGATTTCGTCGATCTCCTCGGGGTCGAGCAGGATGTATTCGTCGCGCTCGACCTCGTAGCCCTTCACGATATCCTCGGCGTCGACGGGCCCGATGCCCGGCACCGATTTCTCATAGCGGATGCGTTTGCCCGACGGCTTGTGAATCTGGCGGAAAGAGACCCGTGCGCCGGTCTTGGTGGCCGAGAAAATTTCGACCGGAATGGATACCAATGACAGGCGGAGCTGTCCTTTCCAGAGCGCGCGGGGGGCCATAGCAACTTCCTTTCACAGGGGCGTGATTAGAAAAACGTATGATCCGCCAGTTGGTTCCGTGAAGCGCGCGGCCGCCGGTGTGGGCGACCGCGCGGAGGGTCTAGCCGCCCACCAACTCGCCGCCGTTGGGATGCAGCACCTGGCCGGACATGTAGGAGGAATCCTCGCAGGCCAAGAACAGGAGCGACGGGGCGACCTCGTTGGGTTGACCGGGGCGCCCGAGCGGAGCGTTCTTGCCGAAGTCCTCCACCTTGTCCTCGGGGAAGGAGGCGGGGATCAGCGGCGTCCAGATCGGACCGGGGGCCACGCCGTTCACGAGGATGCCGTCCGGGGCCAGCTTGCTTGCCATGGCCCGCAGGAACGACAGGATCGCGCCCTTGGTCGAGGCGTAGTCGATCAGCAAATCCTGCCCCTTGTAGGCCGTGATCGAGGTCACGCAGATGATCCGCGCACCTTTCTTGAGGTGCGGCAGCGCGGCCTGCGTCATGAACATCATGCCGAAGATATTGGTCTTGAACGTGCGCTCGATCTGCGCCTGTTCGATGGCGGTCGGGTCATCCTGCGCGTGCTGCTCGCCCGCGTTGTTCACAAGGATGTCGAGCTGGCCAAAGCGGCTCACGGTTTGCGAAACGGCATCCTCGCAGACGCTCTTCTCGCCGACGTCACCCTCGATCAGCAGGCACTCGGAACCCTCGTCCTCGACCAGCTGCTGCGTCTTCTTCGCGTCACGGTCCTCGTCCCGGTAAAGGATCGCCACCCGCGCGCCCTCGCGGGCATAGAGCACCGCCGTCGCACGCCCGATCCCCGAGTCGCCCCCGGTGATCAGCGCCACCTTGTCCTTCAGGCGCCCGGAGCCGCCATAGCGCGGCATGTATTCGGGCTGAGGGTTCATTTCGTGCTCCAGTCCCGGCTGCCGCTGCGGGCTCTCCATCGCGTCGAAATTCTGGCTGGTCATCTGAGAAACCTCCGTCGCTGACTGTTGCATCCGCACCCCGATGCCGCAGGAACCCCGCGCGTTCGGAAAGGCGATCGACGTCAGCTCAATCAATGCCGCGTGCGTTCAACGAGACAACAGGTGGCCGCGGAGGAGGGTTCCCAACGGCGATCAGCATGGCAAAAGCCTGCCGAGGAGGGGCGTGCGACCGTATAGATGGTTGGCGCGAGCGTGCTTTAATTTTTAGGGAATTTTGGCTCCGGCGGTAGGGATCGAACCTACGACAAATTGATTAACAGCCCGGAAGTGGCCGTACATCAAGTCATTGAAAAATTTGAGATTATCCCTGTATCCTTCTGAAAAGAAAGCAATTTCTGGACAGTCACGGACACGAGGAGACAAGCGAATGCCAGATGATACCCACGATTCGGTTTACACAGGGTCTACGTGTAGACCTGAACGCGCCCCACTGAAAATCACTCAAGCTGTCTTGAACGGCCTCGTTCCGCCAGCGTCCGGCTACAAGTTGGCGCAAGACACTTATCTGCCGGGGTTCGGTGTTCGTATTACGTCCAAAGGGGCGATCAGTTTCATTCTGAACTACCGCGCGTCCGGTCGGCTTCGGCGTTTCACGATTGGTAGATATCCGGATTGGACAGTGAATGCTGCCCGAAAGAGGTCGCAAGAACTGCGTAGAATGATCGACGTAGGGATCGATCCGATGGCCGAGAAACAGGACGCACGCCAAGCGCCCATCATCCGTGATTTGTTTGATCGCTACTGCCGGGACCACTTGCCCAAGAAACGCCCTTCAAGCCAGCAAACTGACCGCCAGATGTGGGAGAATTTCATCCTACCTGTTTTGGGGGCTTTGAAGGTAGCAGACCTTACTTTCGATCACTGCGATGCGCTCCACCGCAAGATATCGGCTAAGACGCCAATCCAAGCCAATCGAGTCATTGGCCTCCTTCGCAAATCCTGCAATCTGGCTATCCGTTGGCGTTGGATCGATCAGAACCCGGCGCAAGGCATTGCCCTGAATCCTGAGAACAAGCGGGAGCGATACTTGACGCCCTCTGAGATTGGCCAGCTCAACGACGCGATGGAAAAGCACCCTGAACAGACTTCGTGCGACATCATCCGGTTCTTGATCCTGACAGGGTGTCGTTCAGGTGAAGCGTTCCGGGCGCGCTGGGATCAATTCGATCCAGAGTACCGAGTTTGGACGAAGCCAGCCGCGACAACAAAACAGAAGAAGCTGCATCGGGTTCCGGTGTCCGGCACTGTTGCCCAACTGCTAACGCATCGTCGCGCCCAATCGGATAGCGAGTGGGTTTTTCCTTCTCATACTGGAAAGCCGTTCGTTACCATCCGACGGACATGGTTCAGCTTGTGCGAAGAGATTGGTCTTGAAGATGTACGGATGCACGACTTGCGCCATACGTTTGCAAGCCTGCTCGCCTCGCAAGGCACAAGCCTTCCGATCATCGGAGCGATGCTTGGCCACACGCAACCAAACACGACGGCCCGCTATGCGCACCTCTTCGATGACACCCTTGCAGCCGCTGCCGAAAGGGTAGCTTCGTCAGTGAGATAGCTCTTTCTTGAGGCCAAAAGGGGACAATTCAGGCGTTGCTATTGCAAACGAGGCCAAGCCGCGCCAATTCTTCAGTACGTCCACGAGATAGAACAATGAGCACAAATAGAGATAGCGCATAAAAGGATATGGGAGAGCTCCGGTTAGCAGACAGCTGCGACGACGCGACGGGCCCCATGGTGATGTAAGAGCGCTCAAACCGACGACATTAGACCGAAGCAAGGACGTGCAACCGTAACTTGAATCTTCCGTACCCGGACAGCGGGTCGGCATGGTTTGCAACGGAGGTCTCGTCGTGTCTGAACACCACAAGATTTTTCTCACAAAACAAGAAGCGGCGCATTTTCTTAGGATCAGCGTTCGCACCCTCACGCGCCGTGAAAACGAAGGCATGGGTCCACCACGTATCAAGCACGGCGCAAAAGTCGTCTATCGGCGGCAATCGCTAGAGCGCTGGCTTGAGGCCTTAGAGCGCCAACCTGTGCGCCTCCGGCTCTGACTTGCAGGATGCAAGGACAGCTGTCCACGCGCGCGACGCGCGCCCGTCAGGGAGCGGGCGCGGCGCGCGGGTGGTCAGGTGGCCGGAGGCCGCCTCTCGATAAGTAGTATCAAACGGTGACGTTTTGGGCGTGGGGAACACGGAATCCCGACGGAACGACAATCCCGGAGAATGAAATGTTCAAAATCAAAATAAGCCCTTTGGGGGTTACCGGCGGAGCTGCGGGCGGAAATGGCGGGCAACACGGCAAGCGTCAAAAGATCAACGGATGGTCACTGCAATCTGCACGGGGAAATACTCGCTTTCTGCGGTCCGTACTGGTCGATCAGCTCCCGCCGTTTGGACTCGCTTTCACCTTCACAATTCGCGATATGCCAACCCCTAAGGAATGGAAGAGACTAAAGCTGAAACTCGTCCGTGCCTTGAATGATAGGTTCGGGTGTATCTGCTGGCACATGGTCACAGAGTGGACGAAAGAGGGGCGCCCACATCTCCATGGATGCGCCTTTTGGATCGAGACCCATGCGGACATCGTTTGGGACCTTGAAGACGCATGGCTCGCGTACACGAAATGCTATGGCACCTCTGAGCGCGCGCAGTTGGTCAAGATCATCAGGGGGGCAGACGGTTGGTTCATCTACATGGCGAAACATGCCGCAAGAGGGCTTGGTCACTATCAACGCCAAGCAGATAGCCTCCCGCCTGAATGGAAGGCGCAAACAGGCCGTGTTTGGGGGCGCGGCGGCCGATGGCCTACCGACGTTCAAGAGAACAATGTCACGGCAGCCGAGTTCTATATGTTCCGCCGTTCGACGGAACGTTATGCGAATTCCAAGGCGCGGGCAGAACTCAAACAGGCCCTTAAGTATGGAAAGCCGCAACAAATCAAATCCGCACGGAAGCGTTTGGTGTTCCTTAAGAAGCTACGGAAGGCGTTCGGTGGCGGTGAAACGGCCAGCTCGATTAGAGGAATCAACGAGTGGGTGCCGTGGGAGGTTTCCGGCAAGTTGTTGCGGTTTGCCCTGAAGGAGAATGATACGAGGGGTAAAACTGAAGACATTGGTGAGATTTTTTCCTCGCATGGCCTCTGCGAAACAGACATTCCTTACTAGCCCGCCTGCGAGTGGCTTGCTGCGCGAGGTGACGGGACAGGGGGAATGTTGCGATAGAAGGGACGGGGAGAGGACCTTCGCTGCGTACTGCCCCAAGGCCTGCTGAGCGGACAAATCAGCCATTCGCAAATCCGGTCTCAGAATCTGCTATCGAACTAGTCGCTAATCTGGACAGGTAATATGTTTCAGATGCTACGCTGAAGTTTCAAAACTTCTGTATTTTTTCCATCGACGGTCACCCTATGTAAAACGCCATCAGCCTCAATTTCAAAAATGTGACGAACATATCCGAGATTGAGGGTCGGAACATTCTCTTGAATGCTGTCACTTTGAGGCATATCACCTATTCTTTCATCGTCACCAATGTGTCCAGGTCGGTAGCTCAAAAGCCGAATCGTCTTGGGTAGACCGCCCAATTCTTCAAAGACAGCTTCGACTGCAATCGCGGCCGCACCGTTTCGCGCAAGGACAACCTGCCTTCCAAAAAATGACCGTAATCTTCCACCGATCTCGGACCAAGCCGTCAGGTTCTCACTTATCGGTTTGCCAAGGAAAAAAGCGCCAAGGAGAACAGTCCAGATTGGAACCGTCGTCGTTGCAATGATCGTCAAGAACGCGGGTATATCGGCACCGGGGCCAATGTTCGCTTCTGCAAACTCACAGTCAAAATCACGCTCAAGACTGCGTCTAAAACGGTGACTTTCTTCTTCCCACGCGTCATCATCACCGCCGTAGGTTTCATCTATGATCAGGATGAAAATTTGTGAGCTTTCTTCTTTTGGCTGTGGCATCTGATTCCTCACGTTGGCTCTACATCTAACCAGCTTATGGAAGTCTAGTTTGAATAACGAGTCTTCTGCAGCATGAAACACGATTACACATTTTTCCGGCGTGTGATTGGCAAGCGGTCATTCGGTGGAGGTACGAGCTCGCAAGCGAACCCGTGGAGGAGAGGACGACCGGGATGGCCTGCATGATTTCAGGGGCGCTCACCTTGAGACGTCTCGGGTCTATTTTTTGCATGATAACGACGATGGCCTCGACCGCCCACAGGAGTTCGGATATGCCAAACAGGCCCAATGGGGCGACGATCGAGCTGGGAGGGATTAAACTTGAGTGCGCGCGTCAGAGAATTCTTCAGGCGTTGGATTATTCAAGCAGTTTCGGACCAATTCTACAGCTTCGGGACGGCGATCAGTTGGTCCGCACTCTCAAGTATCGGAAACTCGCGCATTGCACGGCTGACGATCATTATGCCGTTCGTCGGCTACCTCATCGTCTTCAACTCGACGCTTTCAGATTATTTTTCGACGATTCTGCCAGCGGATCTAGCGCACGAAAGTGGCGACCTCTGGACCTTCCTCTACTCCCGGAATCTCTACTTCCTTTATTTTGGCCTGCTGCTATTCGGGGGGGGTGTGGCCCTCTTCAACGTCGTTGCACCATCCCAAATACGTCGGTTCCCAGCAGCCGAAAGCTACATTGCGGCGATGGACACCATAAGGACGCCCAACTTGGTCATCGGGAGCTTCGAAAACACCATCGGCATGTATTTTGCTAGCCTCCACGGCGAAGAGCGAAGTTCAATGTTCGTCGCTCGAAGAATTGGCTTTCCCTCGGACGTAAGCGGCGACCTGCACCGGTTTGTCGAACGCCTGTTTCTGGCGACGGAGTTTTCTGACGAGGACTTCGAACCGGCCGAAGACCGACTCGGTAGTCGCTTTTGGACTGGCTCTGGCTACCTAATGACCGACGAAGTTTTGGACGTAGCATATTCAGGACGACGGGCGGACCGCATCTTGCATGTTGCTTTGTTGGACGAAGCCGTCGCACATCCGACCGACGTCTTCTACCTTGAGCATCGTGCGCTTGAGTATCACCGGAGCGCCGCGCGAATTATCGTCTTTCTGTTCTACGCTATGGGGTCGGCTTTGCTGGTCTTCCCATCAATCCTCACGAGCATTTTGATTTTGAAGTTTTGGTAGGCACTCGACCGACCATCTGCGGGGCAGGCCGCGCGGCGCCTTGCGTTTATGAACGACAGCAGTGCCAGAGCTGCACTGCAGCAATTCCAACGCTCGCGACTGTCCGGTTCGGGCCGAGAGCGACGCCGCGCGAGAGGCGACGAGGCGCTTGGACCTGCGGTGCAGCAAAGTTCGGGGACGAGTCCACCATGCCCATCGCAGTCTTGCCACTGAGCTGAATTCATGTCGTGATGAACGGCCATTTTTAGGCGTAACATTCGGAGAACCCTTTTGGCCGTATATAGGATTTCGTACGAAGACCTCCCCGGTGAGGAGTTCAAATCGCAAAGGGCCGTAACAGCCTACTTAAACGGCGAAGAGAAAGCCTGGTCGGCAATGCTAGATGTCCAGCAGGGGAACCTAGTTGCCTTGAATGTTCGAGGCCCAAGGAATGATATATTGACGCTTGGCCGAATTGTGGAAACGATAAGTGAACTACGCAATTTCGTTGGAGATGTGGAGGTCTTCAATCACAGGGCCGACGGCAAAAACAAGGCCTTAGCTTTGCCGCCGCCGAGCAAGTCTCCGGAAGGAGCAGCTATTCTCAGCCTATTTGGAAGCCATAGATCAGCAGCGGCGATCTATATGTTGGAGGCCTTTATGGTCGACAGTCGCTCCTTGCGGGTTGCGAACGGCCATCAAAACAATATGCAGAAACTTGAGCAGGGAAGAGTCGCTCTCCAAACAATAAGCGCTGTTTTGTCTGTCGTGCCAAACGCGGGCGATCTCCAACAAATGAAGGTCGGAGCAGTTCAGGCCGAGAATGAGCTCGCCAGAGTTCACGAGTTGATCGATGACGGTGCGGCGGCGAACGACGCCCACACGGAACAGTTTGGCAGGCTGTTCAGGGTGTTTAGATACCTTGAAGAACGTCGGGATCGAAAATTCATGAACGCCGGGGTGTCGCGGGCCCAGAAATTCGATGGGCGAATGGACGAATTTGAAGAGATGATTCAGCGATATCGCCAACATATGGAGCTCGATGCACCGGTTGTTCTCTGGGGCAAAAGGGCCGGGCAGCACAGAACACGGTCTGTTGCCGCGTTAAAGTGGTTTTTCGGGCTAGGAGTGGCGACTGTTGCCGCCGCGATTGTCACAGCCGTTGCTTTCGGTGATGAGATCGCTGCATCATTTTCGCGAGAGGTCTGCACCATTCGAGACGGAGTCCAGACCTGCGAAATCATGTTTAACTACAAGGGGCCTGTCCTAGTCGCCAGCCTGCTCGTGACATTCTCTGTGCTGCTCTGGGCCACGAGGCTGCAATATCGTATGTTTCTGAGCGAACGCCATCTTAGTCTTGATGCGGAGGAGAAGACAGCATTTGCGAAGTCCTTTGCTGCCATTACTCAGGATAAGTCAATTGCCATGGAAAACGAGAGCATCGTGCTTGCGGCGTTGTTTAGGCCTACCCCAGATGGGATCATCAAAGACGAAGAGGGAGGGCTCGACCCTTCAATCTCCGCAGCAGTGGCAAAATTTCTAAGTCGGTCCTGAGGCAATCACGCGCGCCCGCAACGAATGGCAACCTTGTCCGCTGTGCGGTCGTTGGTTCCGCTAAGGGGCGTGCTTTGGATGAAGGTCCGCTTCGGAGAAGCTGCAGCGCAGTTTTCATCTAGCCTGTGAACGTCTGGTTAGGGCCGTTCGCTACTCTTTTACCTATCGGGCAGTGCCTAGGGGGATCGAGAAGGGGGCCATGGCGAATGGTCCCCTCGGGGTCTGATCTTGGGGCAACGCTAGAGGGCAGCCCGACATCCCGCGCGTAAGACGCGCCGAGCAAAGCGAGGGTAGGTGCGGGGTGCCTTGGCGGCCTGTTTGCCAGAATCGTTAGAGAGCAGATTTTGTCGGCCAGTTCAAAGAGTGAGACTGGATGTCGCAGTTTACACAGCGTCTACATGAAAAGCCGACAACATTCCGGCCAATTAATCAATGACCGTAAGTAGCTGATTTTTGTGGTAAAACTGGCTCCGGCGGTAGGGATCGAACCTACGACAAATTGATTAACAGTCAACTGCTCTACCGCTGAGCTACGCCGGAACTGAGGGCGATATAGCAAGGGTCTTATGGGGCGTCCAGTGGGGGATGTCGGAAAATTTCACTCGGCGCGAAAAAGGCTGTTGGCGTGGAGTGGGGCGGGGGTGGTGATCCGGGCGCGGGTGTGGAGGTCGATGAGGTGGGCCAGCACGTTGCGCGCGGCGGCGGGCAGGAGGGCGGGGGCCACCTCGGTGTAGATGTGGCGGGCGAGGGTCTCGGCGTTGGCGGGGCCAATGTCTTGCAGGGCTGAGAGAATCTGGGCCTCGCGGGATCTGCGATGCTCCAGAAGGGCGCGGCAGCGGGCCTGTGGCTCGGTCACCGGGTCGCCGTGGCCGGGGTAGAAGACGCGGTCGTGGCGCGCCTCCAGCTTTTCGACCGAGGCGAAGAAGGCGGTCATGTCGCCGTCGGGCGGGGAGACGAGGGAGGTCGACCATCCCATCACCAGATCGCCGGAAAAGAGCGCGTCGCCGTAGGTGAAGCTGAGGTGGTTGGCCATGTGGCCCGGCGTTTCAAGCACGGTGATTCCGTCGAAGGCATCACCCTCGGTGATAGGCTCGTCGGGGGCGAAGGCCTCATCCACGCCTTCGCCGCCGCCTAGCGCCGCGCCGAGCTGCGTCATCACCGGGCTCCGCCCCCAGTCTGACGGTCCGGCGGCAAGCACCGGCGCGCCGGTTGCGTCGGCCAGCGGGCGGGCCAGCGGCGAGTGATCGAGGTGCGAATGGGTCACGAGGATCTTCGTGATCCTCTCCCCGGGCGCCAGCGCGTCGAGGATCGCCTGCAGGTGCGCACGATCGGCAGGGCCGGGATCGATCACGCAGACATCGCCCTCGCCAAGCAGGTAGGTCTGGGTGCCGGTGAAGGTCATCGGCGAGGGATTGTTCGCCGTCACCCGGCGCACGCCCGGTTCCAGTGTTTCGCTTTGCATGATTGGCCCCGTCCCGCTTAGATACGCCCCATGAAGCCATCGGCATGGATCAAGCGTTTCCTGCCCCGCAGCCTCTACGGGCGTGCGGCGCTGATCCTGATCGTTCCGGTGGTCACCATCCAGCTTGTCGTCAGTTCCGTCTTTCTGCAACGCCATTTCGAGGATGTGACGCGGCAGCTTACCAATGCGCTGAGCCTCGATTTCAACCTCCTGCTCGACACGTGGGACGCGGAGGGGCCGGAGGCGGCGGAGGCGCTGGCCTCGGCCCTGGACATCGAGATCACGACACCGCGTCCGATGTCTGACGATCAGTGGTATTTCTACGATCTTTCAGGCGTCGTGGTGATCGAGGTCCTGCGCCAGAACGTGCCCGGCGTGCAGGCGATCGACCTGCGCAGCAACGAGCGGCAGGTCTATGCTGTGGTCGAAACGGCGGGTGATCCCATAGCGCTGAGCACCACCCGGCGCCGTGCCTCGGCCGCGGCTCCGCACCAATTGCTGGTGATCATGGTGGGCACCGGGATCCTGATGACGCTGGTGGCTTACGTTTTCCTGCGCAATCAGCTGCGGCCGATCCGGCGTCTTGCGGGAGTCGCAGAGGCTTTCGGCAAGGGGCGGAGCCTGGAGTATCACCCCTCTGGCGCGACGGAGGTCCGCTCGGCCGGGCGGGCTTTCCTCGACATGCGGGGCCGGATCGAAGGCTACGTGGAGCAGCGCACGCTGATGCTTTCCGGTGTGTCCCATGATCTGCGCACCCCTCTGACACGGATGCGGCTGGCGCTGGACATGATGGAGGACGGCGCGGACCGCGACGCCTTGATCAAAGACGTAGAGGAGATGGAGACCCTCGTGGGCACCTTCCTCGACTTCGTGCGCGGCGACGCGTTGGACGACCCGAAACTCGTCGATCCTTTGGCGATCATCGAGCAGGTCGTGGAGAACGCCCGCCGGGGCGGCGGGGAGGTCAGCCTCGAGATGCCCGAGGCGGTCGACAAGGTGATGCTGCGGCCGCTCGCGATCCAACGGGCGGTCACGAACCTCGTGTCCAACGCACTGCGCTATGGCACCCGCGCGGCGGTGACGGTGGCGGTGCGGGAGCGGACGTTGCGGATCACGGTGGAGGATACCGGGCCGGGCATTCCGCCAGAGCAGCGCGAAGATGCCCTGCGGCCCTTCATCCGGCTCGACGCGGCCCGCAACCAGAACCTCGGCTCGGGCGTGGGCCTTGGCCTCGCGATCACCCAGGACATCACGCGACGCCATGGGGGATCGCTGGCGCTTGGAGAGAGCGCAAAACTGGGCGGGCTGCGGGTGGACCTGACCCTGCCGCGATGAGGCGTAACAGGCCGGGAAAACGGGGTTTTGGTAGGCCCGGCAGGACTTGAACCCGCAACCAAAGCGTTATGAGCGCTCTGCTCTAACCAATTGAGCTACAGGCCCCCGATGGCGCAGGACTAGCAGAGCGCTTTGGCACTTTGAAGAGGTCTTTGACGCGGCAAGGACACGCGCCCGTCAGGCGGCTTCGCGTTGCGCCATCTCGTGCAGGTGGTGCTTGAGGTTCTTGCGCCGCGCGTGGAGGCCGTAGGTCTCCAGGAACATCTCGGGCGCCTTGTGGCCCCGGACGTCTGTCATCGCCTCAAGCGCGCTGCGCCCGTGGACGTTGTGTTTCCACAGCGCGCCCGCCGTGTGGTAATGCGCGATCGTCTGACGCTGGCCTTCGCCGTTACCCAGACCCTGAATGTTGAAATTCATGTGCTGGCCCATCGTCACGACGGGCATACCGCGCAGGTAGCCAAGGATCGGCAGGGTGAACTGGTCGATGTTGGGGCGCGGGTAGTCGTGGGTCACTTCACGCTCGAAGCGCAAGGCCGTCTCCAACCAGTCGCGACCGAAGTTGAGCGATACGCCGTCGTCGGTCCGCTCCCGGAACACGATCACGCCCGCGTTAAAATAGGGCAGGGACGTCAGCTTGCGGCCCCCCAGAAGCTGCACCCGATCCGTGGGCAGGGGCATGTCGAAGGCGCTGTAGAAGGCCTCCCAATCCTCGTCAGCGCCTGTGGAAGAGGCGTAATCCGAGACACAGGCCGCGACCAAACCGTCGCCCAGTTCATCGGAAAACTCGACAGGCTCCGTCAGGACCGTGTCGGTATCGAGAAAGACCGAGATGTCGCAGTCGCGCGGCTCTGCGGCGGCGAGGATCTTGTTGCCGTGAGGGTAGGGCGAGAGCCAGGGCGCGTGACCGCCATTGGTGTTCGGGATCAGGCGAAGTTCGACATCAGAGGCTTCCAGAACCTCCAGCGTGAATTCCTTCATCTCGTCCCGGTAATCCTCGCGGACGTAGGCCACGGCCTTCTGATGCGGCATCAGGTGACGCTTGAGGGTCGAGGCCAGAAGCGTGGCTTGGGATTCGAGTTTGACACCATCAACGATGAAGAAAACTTCGGTCTTGGGGGGCGTTGTCACTGTGGTGCCTCGTCTTATTGGTTTCTCTTTTCTTTCGGCTACTGCTCGAATTTGTCTAAAATTGGGCGCATTGGGACACAAAGGGCGCGCTGTGGCGGTATTGTTGCGGTGAAGATTGGCGCGCGCCGCGCCTGATGTGCATGGACGGGACCCTTGCGGGCTGGTAACTGGGCGGCGTCTGCGAAAAGGGGCCTTCACATGAGCGACACGAAACCGGACGCGCTGACCTACGCGGCAGCTGGCGTTGACATTGATGCCGGCAACGCGCTGGTCGACCGGATCAAGCCCGCCGCTGCGGCGACGACGCGCTCCGGCGTCATGGCGGGCCTCGGCGGTTTTGGCGCGCTATTCGACCTCAAGGCGGCGGGCTATTCGGACCCGGTTCTGGTGGCCGCGACGGACGGCGTCGGCACCAAGCTGAAGATCGCCATCGACACCGGAAACTTCGACACGATCGGCGTCGACCTCGTGGCGATGTGCGTGAACGACCTCGTTTGCCAAGGTGCGGAGCCCTTGTTCTTTCTTGATTATTTCGCCACCGGCAAGCTGGACGTCGATGACGCAGCGCGCATCGTGGAAGGGATCGCGGCCGGTTGCTCGGCCTCGGGTTGCGCCCTGATCGGCGGCGAGACGGCCGAGATGCCCGGCATGTATGCGCCGGGAGATTTCGATCTCGCGGGGTTCTCGGTGGGGGCGATGGAGCGCGGGCAGACCTTGCCCGATGGCGTGAGCGAGGGGGACGTTCTGCTCGGCCTGAGCTCGGACGGGGTTCACTCCAATGGCTATTCGCTGGTGCGCCGCGTGGTCGAGCGTTCGGGCCTTGATTGGGACGCGCCGGCGCCTTTTGCCAGCACCAGCCTGGGGGAGGCGCTTCTGGCGCCGACGCGGCTCTACGTGAAGCCCGCCCTTTCGGCGATCCGCGCGGGCGGCGTCCATGCGCTGGCGCATATCACCGGCGGCGGGTTGACCGAGAACATCCCGCGCGTTCTGCCCGAGGGGCTTGGCGTCGACATCGATCTGGACGCATGGCCGTTGCCGCCGGTCTTCGGCTGGCTGGCTCAGGAAGGCGGCTTGGCGGAGGCGGAGCTTCTCAAGACGTTCAACGCGGGCCTCGGCATGGTGCTCGTGGTCGCGGAGGAAGCGGTTGAGGGGCTGACGTGGACCTTGCAGGAAGCCGGTGAATCCGTGCACCGCATCGGCACGGTCACGGCGGGCGAGGGCGTGCGCTACTCGGGCGCGCTTCTTTGAGCAAACGGGTTGCCATCCTGATCTCGGGCAGTGGCTCCAACATGGTGTCGCTGGCCAATTCGATGACCGGGGATCACCCGGCGCGGCCCTGTGTCGTGGTCTCGAACGTGCCCGGTGTCGCGGGGCTTCAGAAGGCGAAAGACCTCGGGATCGCAACGGCTTGCGTCGATCACAAGCCGTTCGGCAAGGATCGCGACGGGTTCGAAAAGGCGCTGTCGGAGGTCTTGCGGGACCACGCGCCCGACATCATCTGCCTTGCCGGTTTCATGCGTATCCTGACGCCCGGTTTCGTCGCGGACTGGGAGGGGCGGATGCTCAATATCCACCCTTCGTTGCTGCCGCTCTACAAGGGGCTCAACACCCATGCCCGCGCGATTGCGGCGGGCGACGCCGAGGCCGGTTGCACCATCCACGAAGTGACCGCAGCCCTTGATGACGGCCCGATCCTTGGACAGGCCCGGGTGGCGGTCGCGCCCGACGATACGCCGGACACGCTGGCCGCGCGGATACTGCCGTGGGAGCACCGCCTCTACCCGGCGGTGCTGGAACGGTTCGCGGCGGGCGATCGCACGCCGTTGTTCCTGCCGTAAGCATGACCCCTGCGCCTGCGCCGTTGCGAAATTTTCACATCGGCTTTTCATCTGTGCGCCACTGATCTACAAAAATATCACCCTGTTTCTTCATGAAGATCGCCCTCCTGTGCCGCATACAATCACGACGACCCAAGCCCTCGCAGACTATTGTTCCCGTGCGGCCACGCATCCCTATGTCACTGTAGACACTGAGTTTTTACGAGAACGCACCTATTTCGCACAGCTTTGTCTGGTGCAGGTGGCGCTTCCCGGCTCGGACGAGAGCGACGCGGTTTTGATCGACCCTCTGGCCGAGGGCATCTCGCTGGAGCCGCTTTACGATCTGTTCCGCAACCCCAACGTGGTGAAGGTCTTTCACGCGGCGCGCCAGGACCTGGAGATTTTCTTTGTGGAAGGCGGCGTCGTGCCCGCGCCGCTCTTTGACACGCAAGTCGCGGCGATGGTCTGCGGCTTCGGCGATCAGGTTGGATACGAGACGCTGGTGCGCAAGATCGCCAAGGCCGATCTCGATAAATCCTCCCGCTTCACGGATTGGTCGCGCCGGCCGCTGTCGGATGCGCAGAAGTCCTATGCGCTCGGCGACGTGACCCATTTGCGCCAGATCTACGAGCACCTCTCGGCGGAGCTGGAGCGCACGGGACGCACCCATTGGTTGCAGGAGGAACTGGCGCAGCTGACCGACGCGGAGAACTACGTCGTCGATCCGGAAAATGCGTGGAAGCGCTTGAAGTTGCGCACGAATTCAGGCCGCACGGTCGCCATCGCGCGCGAGCTTGCCGCGTTCCGCGAGACCTATGCGCAGGAAAAGAACGTGCCGCGCAACCGCGTGGTGAAGGACGACGCGCTTCTGGAGCTTGCCGGAACCAAACCCAAAACGGTCGCGGACCTCAGCAAATCTCGGCTGCTGCTGCGGGATGCACGCAAGGGCGCGATTGCCGAAGGGCTGGTTGCGGCCGTGGCGCGTGGCATGGCGATCCCGAACAGCGAGATGCCGAAGGTTGCCGCCGGTCGGGACCGTTCGAACCTCAACCCGGCGTTGGCGGACCTCTTGCGGGTGCTGCTGAAGGCCAAGGCGGAAGAGGCGGGCGTGGCGACGAAGCTGATCGCCTCGAGCGCGGATCTGGACGATATCGCCTCGGGCTATACCGACGGCAAATGGGCCTCGGGTTGGCGGAAAGAGGTCTTCGGGGCGGATGCGCAGCGGCTGCTGAGCGGCGAGATCGCGCTTTCGGCCAAGGGCCAGAAGGTCAAGATCGTCGCCGCCTGAAGCGGAACACTATCAGTAGGTTAACGGCGCCCGACGGAGCGGCGGTTGTTCTGCGCAATCACGGTGATCGCGCGGATGCCGGCGAGCTCTCCCACGGTCAGCTCGGCACCGACCGCGATGCGCTGGATCGCCGTCGCGGAGGGAGTGAGCGGCGGGGCGGCGCGGAACTCGTAGGTCAGCTCGGTCTGCGAGGCGTCGACCAGCACAAGTTCAGCGTCGAAATAGCCGTGACGCGGCACCAGCCCGGTGGCGCGCACGATGGCGCCCGAGGTCGTCTGTTCGACCGAAAGCTGCGTGACTTCGGACACAAGGCTGCGGCCGTCGACGATGATCTCGGTGGTCGCAGGATCGACCGCGATGCGTTGCTCGCGATCGCCACCGAACCAGTTCAACGGATTGATCCGGCTGTCACAAGCCGCAAGCGACAGGATGGCGGAGACAACAAGGATGGCGCGCAGCATGGATCAAACCCTCAGACAATAGCTTGATAAGATGCGTAAACGATCGCGAGAGGCTTGGAAACCCGGCCCGTGGGACACGCTCTTTACGACGTGCCCCGAACACCCTACCTCAGAGGGGTGTAAACCAACGCGCCGGAGACGCCCATGGCCAGCGAAGCCTTTGAAGAAATCGCCGAAACCTTTGAATTCCTTGACGATTGGGAAGAGCGCTACCGCCATGTGATCGAGCTTGGCAAAGCGATGGAGCCGATGGACGACGCGGTGAAAGTGCCCGCGACCAAGGTTGACGGCTGCGCGTCGCAGGTCTGGATCCTGCCACGGGTGGAGGGCCGGGTTTTCGATTTCCAAGGCGACAGCGACGCCATCATCGTGCGCGGCCTGATTGCGGTGCTCCACGCGCTCTATGGCGGACTGGACGTGAAAGAGGTTCTGGCGGTGGACGCTCCGGCGGAATTGGCGCGTCTGGGGTTGGACGAGCACCTGTCTTCGCAGCGGTCCAACGGGGTGCGCGCGATGGTGGAGCGTATACGTCTGTTGGCAGCCGAGCAGGCGGCGGCGTGACGCTTCGCGGGCGTCGGATCGAGTTGTATTGGCCAAGATGAAGCAGGGAGCGCGGTGAATGGCGCCGCGTCCGTGGCGTTCTATGCCGATCGGCAAAAGGAAAGGCCGCCCGGTGAGGGGCGGCCTTTTGCGTTGGTGATCTATTGCGATCTAGCGGTCCTTGATGTCCACGTAGTCGCGCTGCTTCTCGCCGGTGTAGAGCTGACGCGGGCGGCCGATTTTGAGGGCCGGGTCGTCAAGCTGCTCTTTCCACTGCGAAATCCAGCCCACGGTGCGCGAGAGCGCGAAGATCGGGGTGAACATCGAGGTGGGGAAGCCCATCGCCTCGAGAATGATGCCGGAGTAGAAGTCGACGTTGGGGAAGAGCTTTTTCTCGGAGAAATAGGGATCCGCGAGGGCCTGTTTTTCCAGCTCCATCGCAACCTGCAGGAGCGGGTTGTCTTCCACGCCGAGCAGGTCCAGCACCTCGTCTGCGGATTGCTTCATCACCGTCGCGCGGGGATCGAAGTTCTTGTAGACGCGGTGGCCGAAGCCCATCAGGCGGTAGCTGTCGTTCTTGTCCTTGGCGCGGGCAATGAACTCGGGGATGCGGTCGACGGTGCCGATTTCCTTCAGCATCTCCAGGCAGGCCTGGTTGGCGCCGCCGTGGGCCGGGCCCCAGAGGCAGGCGATGCCGGCGGCGATGCAGGCGAAGGGGTTGGCGCCGGAAGAGGACGCCAGGCGCACCGTGGAGGTGGAGGCGTTCTGTTCGTGATCGGCGTGAAGCGTGAAGATCCGGTCCATGGCGCGTTCGAGGATCGGGTCGACGACATATTCCTCGGCGGGGACCGCAAAGCACATGCGCAGGAAGTTCGCGGCATAGCTCAGGTCGTTGCGCGGATACACGAAGGGCTGGCCGATGGTGTATTTGTAGGCCCAGGCGGCAATCGTGGGCATCTTGGCGATCAGGCGGTGCGAGGCGATCTCGCGCTGGCGCTCATCGTTGATGTCGGTGCTGTCGTGGTAGAAGGCGGACATGGCACCGACGACGCCGACCATCACGGCCATGGGATGCGCGTCGCGGCGGAAGCCACGGAAGAAGTTGGCCATCTGCTCGTGCAGCATCGTGTGATGGGTGATCGTCGTCTCGAACTTCTCCAACTCGGCCTCGGAGGGCAGGTAGCCGTAGAGCAGCAGGAAGCACACTTCGAGGTAATGTGACTGGGACGCCAGCTGGTCGATCGGGTAGCCGCGGTGCAGAAGCTCGCCCTTGTCGCCATCGATGAAGGTGATCGAGGAGGCGCAGGCCGAGGTGGAGGTGAAGCCCGGATCATGGGTGAACACACCCGCCGTGCCGTAGAGCTTGCCGATGTCCACGACATCGGGGCCGAGGGTGGGCGAGTGGATCGGAAGATCGACGGAGTTTCCGTCGATGGTCAAAGTGGCGGTTCTGGTGTCGGCCATGGTCGTCCCTTCGTAAGGCGCGCGCGGCGGGATGCCGGCGGGAATTGGGTCCGGGAGGCGAGCCTCCAAACGGGTAGGGGGCGTCCGATCCACGCTCGGTCTTCCCCCGTTGATGCTGCCCTCGCGATCAGGCGAGGGAGGCGGCCTCGTCAAGGCGGGCGAGCGTTTCGTCCCGGCCAATGACAAGCATCATATCATACACACTGGGCGATACCGTCCGCCCGGAGAGAGCCGCCCTGAGCGGTCCTGCCAGTTTGCCGAATTTCAATCCGTGGGATTGCGCGGCGGCGTTCAAGACGCCCTCTAGCGTGTCACGGGACCAGCTAGCATTCTGCAACTGCGCAGTCAATTCCTTCAGTATACCACGGGATACCGGGTCGAGCGCAGCGCGGGCTTTCTCATCATAGTCGAATGGCCGATTCTCCAATACAAACCGCCCCTTATCGAGCAGATCAGGCAAAGACTTCGCCCGATCCTTGAGGCAATACATCGCACGGGTCAGCCCATCTTGCTGCGCCTGCGAAAGCTCAGACTGCCCGGTGAGTTTTAAGAAATGGTTGATCTGGGCGACAAGATCGGCGTCCTCGGTCCGGGCGATGTGCCAGCCGGTGACATTGGCCAGTTTCTTCATGTCGAGCCGCGAGGGGGATTTGCCGATACCGTCGAGGTCGAACCATTCCAGCGCCTGTTCGTCGGTGAACAGCTCGTCATCGCCGTGGGACCAGCCGAGCCGCGCGAGGTAGTTGCGCATCGCGGACGCGGGGATGCCCATCTCGGCATATTCCATCACCCCGGTCGCGCCGTGGCGCTTGGAGAGTTTCTTGCCGTCGTCACCATGGATCAGCGGGATATGGGCCCAGACCGGCTCGGGCCAGCCCATGGCGTTGAAGATTTGCACCTGCCGCGCGGCATTGTTGAGGTGGTCGTCGCCACGGATTACGTGAGTGATGCCCATGTCGTGGTCGTCCACCACGACGGCGTGCATGTAGGTGGGCGTGCCGTCCGAGCGCAGCAGGATCATGTCGTCGAGCGTCGCGTTCTGGATCGTGACATCGCCCTGCACGCGGTCGCGGATCACCGTGGTGCCCTCGCGCGGGGCCTTCAGGCGGATCGCGAAGGGGGCGTCGGGGTGCTCGCTTTCCGGCGTGTCGCGCCAGGGCGAGAGGAAGAGGGTGGAGCGGCCCTCGGCGCGGGCGGCCTCGCGGAAGGCGGCGATTTCCTCTTGGGTGGAGAAGCATTTGTAGGCGTGGCCTTGGGCCAGCATTTGCTCGGCCACTTCGCGGTGGCGGTCGGCGCGCTCGAACTGGCTGATCGCCTCGCCGTCGTAATCGAGGCCGAGCCAGTCCAGCCCGTCGAGGATCGCTTGCGTCGCCTCGGGCGTCGAGCGGGCGCGGTCGGTGTCCTCCACCCGCAGCACGAAGCGGCCGCCGCGGGCGCGGGCGTAGAGCCAGTTGAACAGGGCTGTACGGGCCGTGCCGATGTGCATGTAGCCCGTGGGCGAGGGGGCGATCCGGGTGACGATTTGCTGAGCGTCCGACATGTAGAAGACCTTTCCGGCCCTGGTCAGGCCGCGCGCGTTAACCTTTTGGCAACCATGATCTGGCACCTTTGGGGGCTAGGTAGCTTGGGCGCTTGATCCGGGCAAGGGCCGGAGGGGATCCGGCGCGGGCAAACAGGGTCGGTAACGATAGGCGGGCGTTTTGAACTTAGGCGCGGTGAACGCGGTCCAGCAGGGCCAGAGAGGTTCGTTGATGCCATGGTCCGCCGTGGCGCTAGGCCTGGGCGTGGCCTTGTACTTCAACGCGCGCGTCGAACCGGGCGTCGGGGCTTACGCCGTGGCGGTCGGCGTGGCGGCGGCGGCGGCCTGGCTCGGGGCGCGGCGTCGGGAGGTCTGGGGGCCATTGAGCCTGGCCGTGGTGCTCGCGGCCCTCGGGTTCTGCGTTGCGGGCGCGCGCGCCCATTGGGTGGCGGGGCCGGTCATCGACTTTCGCTACTACGGCGCGATCGAGGGTCGCATCGTGGGCATCGACCGCTCGTCCAGCGATGCGGTGCGGCTGACGCTGGACCGCGTGCGGCTCGACGACGTGCGCGATGTGCCGCGGCGGGTGCGGATCGCGCTCCATGGAGAGCAGGGCTACATGGTGCCTGTCCCGGGCGCGATTGTCTTTACGACGGGGCACCTCGCCGGGCCGAGCGGCGCGGCGGAGCCCGGCGGCTTCGATTTCCAGCGCCATGCCTGGTTCCAGTCCATTGGCGGGATCGGCTACACCCGCGCACCTGTCCTGCTGCTTGCGCCGCCCGAGGCGGGGTTTGCGCCGCTCTTCAGCTTGCGGATGCGGATGTCGGCCGCAATTCAGGCGCAGGTTCCGGGGCAACCGGGTGCCTTCGCGGCGGCCGTGCTGACCGGCGACCGGTCGGGGCTGTCGCTCGGCTCGATACAGGACATGCGCGACAGCAACATCGCGCATCTGCTGGCGATTTCAGGCCTGCACATGGGGCTGTTGACGGGCTTCGTCTACACGACCCTGCGCGCGTTGCTGGCCCTGATCCCGGCAGTCGCGCTGCGCTACCCGATCCGCAAATGGGCGGCTGCCGCGGCGCTTGGCTCGGGTGCGTTCTACCTCGCGCTGTCAGGGGGGAACGTGGCGACGGAGCGGGCGTTCATCCAGATCGCGGTGATGTTCACGGCGGTGCTGATCGACCGGCGCGCGATCACCCTGCGCTCGGTCGCCATCGCGGCGATCATCGTGCTGTTGCACCGGCCCGAGACGCTGATGTCGCCAGGCTTCCAGATGTCCTTCGCCGCGACCACGGCGCTCGTGGCCGCCTTCACGGCGCTGCAGGGGGCCACCTGGATGCGGAACTGGCCCGGGTGGGTGAAGGCCGGGTGGGCGTTGTTGACCTCGTCGATCATCGCGGGCGGAGCCACGGCACCCTTCGCTGCCGCGCATTTCAACCGGCTCGCCGTCTATGGCCTTGGCGCGAACTTGCTGACCGTGCCGATCATGGGGTCGGTCGTGATCCCCTGCGCGGTTCTTGCCCTGCTGCTGACGCCATTCGGGGCGGCATGGATGGCGTTCTGGATCATGGAACACGCGCTGGTCTGGATTCTCGGGGTGGCCGATCAAACGGCGCGCTTGCCCGGCGCGGTGCGGATGGTGGCCTCACCGCCCGACGCGGTTCTGCCGCTGATTGCGCTGGCGGGGATCGCGCTGTGCCTCTGGCGCGGGCCGGGGCGCTGGTTGGCGCTGGCACCAATGGCGCTCGGCGTCTTCCTCTGGCAATTCGCCGAGCGCCCGGCGCTGCTGATCTCTGAGCCCGGCGGGCTGGTGGGGCAGATGTCGCCCGAGGGGCGCGTGCTGAGCCGGTCACGGGGGGATGGCTTCGTGGCGCGTATCTGGCTGGAGAATGACGGCGACCGCGCCGATCAGGCCAGCGCCGCGAGCCGGGCGGGCTGGCACGACGCGGATCCCGGCTTCACCACCATGCTCGGCGATCTCAGCCTTTGGCACGGCACCGGACGCGCGGCATCGCGGCGGGTGGAAGAGGCCTGCGCACGCCATGATATCATCGTGGTGAACCTTCCACCGGAAGACCCGAGCGCCGCGCTCCAAAGGGCGGAACGCGAGACGCAGCGCCATCTGGCTGGGGCCGAGCCCGAGCGGCCCGCACCTTGTCTGCTGCTGACACCTCGCAATCTGTCGCGGACAGGCGCGCTGTCGCTCGGGATGGAGGGGGACGCACTGCACGTCGACACCGCGCGGGAGGGGCAGGGGGAGCGGCTGTGGTCGAACTGATCGACCTCGCCTGCCGCGCGCGCCGCGCTAGGTTGACCGCCATGGCCCGAATGCGAAAGAAAACCGATCTACCGTCGAAAACCTGCGCGATCTGCGGGCGGCCTTTTTCGTGGCGCAAGAAGTGGGCCGATGTCTGGGACGAGGTGCGCTACTGCTCGGAGCGCTGCCGCCGGGCGCGCTGATCTATTGCCGGGCCACCCCCCTTGGCTTACATCCGATAGGGAACTGGGCGGAGGGAGATCCAATGACAACGCGTGTGGAAAAGAATGGCCTGCAGGTGGCCGAGGAACTGGCAACTTTCGTGGAGACGCAGGCTCTGCCCGGCAGCGGCGTCAGCGCCGAGGATTTCTGGGAAGGGTTCTCGGACCTCGCCCATGACCTCGCCCCCCGGAACGCCGCTTTGTTGGCGCGACGCGACGAATTGCAGGACAAGATCGACCAATGGCACATCGCGCGGCGGGACACGGCCCATGATCCTGACGCCTACCTCGAGTTTCTCAAGGATATCGGGTACCTCGTGCCCGAGGGCGAGCCGTTTCACATCGACACCACGAAGATCGACCCCGAGATTGCAACCGTCGCGGGCCCGCAGCTTGTCGTCCCGATCACCAATGCGCGCTTCGCCCTGAACGCGGCCAATGCCCGGTGGGGCAGCCTCTACGACGCCTTCTATGGCACCGACGCCATGGGCTCGCATCCGCCGAAGGGTGGCTATGACAAGGGCCGGGGCGCGCGGGTCGTGGCCCGGGTCCGCGTCTTCCTCGACGAAACCTTCCCGATCGACGGCGCCTCCCACGCCGATGTGCGCCGCTATCATGTCGAGAAGGGCGCGCTGCTGGTCGATGACAAGCCGCTCTCGGACCCGGCGCAATTCGCGGGCTACCGGGGGCGCGCCAAGGCGCCGGACGCGGTGCTCTTGGTCAACCACGGGCTGCACGTGGAGCTGGTCTTCGACCGCGGCCACGTGATCGGCGCGCGCGATCAGGCGGGGCTGGCGGATGTGCGCATCGAAAGCGCCGTTTCCGCGATCATGGATTGCGAGGATTCCGTGGCCTGTGTCGATGCCGAGGACAAGGTGCTGGCCTATCGCAACTGGCTTGGCCTGATGAAGGGCGATTTGTCGGAGACCTTCGAGAAGGGCGGCAAAACCGTGACCCGCGCCCTCGCCGAGGACCGCGTCTTCACCGCGCCTGACGGGGGTGAGCTGACCCTCAAGGGCCGCGCCCTGATGCTGGTGCGCAACGTGGGCCACCTGATGACGAACCCCGCGGTACTGCTGCGCGATGGTTCGGAAATCTACGAAGGCCTGATGGACGCGATGGTGACGATGCTGATCGCCAAGCACGATCTGGCACGCGACGGCGGCAATTCCGTGGCCGGGTCGGTCTACGTGGTGAAGCCGAAGATGCACGGCCCCGACGAGGTGGCCTTCACGGATGAGATTTTCACCCGCGTCGAGGCCGCGCTCGGCATGGCGCAATATACCGTGAAGATCGGCATCATGGACGAGGAGCGCCGCACCTCGGTCAACCTCAAGGAATGCATCCGCGCCGCCAAGCACCGGGTGGCCTTCATCAACACCGGCTTCCTCGACCGCACAGGCGATGAAATTCACACCTCGATGGAAGCGGGTCCCTTCTCGCGCAAGGAGTTCATCAAGCGGAAGGGCTGGATCACGGCCTACGAAGATCAGAACGTCGACATCGGTCTGGAATGCGGATTGCGCGGCAAGGCGCAGATCGGCAAGGGCATGTGGGCCAAGCCCGACGAGATGGCCGCGCTCTTGGAGCAGAAGATCGAGCATCCGCGCGCGGGGGCCAATTGCGCCTGGGTGCCATCGCCCACGGCCGCGACGCTGCACGCGCTGCACTACCACAAGGTGAACGTGGCCGAGGTGCAGAAGAAACTGGAGGCCGGCGGCAAGCGCGCCTATGTCACCGCGCTTCTCGACATTCCGCTTGCCACCTACCGCCGCTGGACCCGCGAGCAGGTGATCCGCGAGGTGGAGAACAATGCCCAGGGCATCCTCGGATACGTGGTGCGCTGGATCGATCAGGGCGTCGGATGCTCCAAGGTGCCGGATCTGAGCGGTGTCGAGCTGATGGAGGACCGGGCGACCTGCCGGATCTCGGCGCAACACATCGCCAATTGGCTGCACCACGGCGTGGTGACGGAAGCCGAAGTCGGCGAGGTGTTCCGGCGCATGGCGAAGGTGGTCGATGAGCAGAACGCGGATGACCCGCTCTATCAGCCGATGGCGCCGGGCTATAACGGCATCGCCTATGCCGCGGCGCTCGATCTGGTGCTGAAGGGGCGACAGCAGCCCAGTGGCTATACCGAGCCTGTGCTGCACGCGCGCCGTCTGGAGTGGAAGGCGGCCTGAGGGAAGGGGGCGCTGCCCCCTTGGCGCATCCCGTGGATGCGCCTACCCCCGCCGTATTTTTGAAAAGATGAAGCGGCGGATTTCGTTGGAGTAGATAAGAAAACGCCCCGGCGCGGGTTGCGGCGGGGCGTGTCGTCGCGGCGTGCGCCAACTTTTACATTGGTGGGGGCGGCGGGGGCGGCATGACGGTGAAGAGCTGCGCCAGCTCGGCGACTTCGCCGGCCTTCTTCCAGCCGTCCTGTCCAGCCGTCCAGACCATCGTGTCGCGGGTCATCGAGCCGTCGCCGGCCATCTGACCCAAGGTGGCTTTCGAGAAGGGACCCTTGGTCGCGCCATTCTCGGCGATGTGCCAGACATGTTCGACCGGCGGCGGGGGCGGGGCCGCGTGGGCGGCCTGATGCGCCTGCTGGGGCTGGTGCATGTTGCTGGCCATCTGGTTGGCCATCGCCATGCCCATGCCCATGCCGAGCCCTTCGCCCATGCCGGAGCCGGGGGTGGAGGCGGCGGCGGCCATGGCCTCGGCGGTCTGGAACTGGGTGTATTTGTTCAGATCGCCGACAACGCCCATCGAGGTCCGCTTGTCGAGTGCCTCTTCCACCGCGGGGGGCAGGGAGATGTTCTCGATGTAGAGCTCGGGCAGGGTCAGGCCGTAGGAGCTGATGGTGGCGGAGATCTTCTCGGCCACGACCTCGCCCAACTGGCCGGTGTTGGCGGCCATGTCGAGCACCGGGATGCCGGAGCCTGCGACGGCCTGGCTGAACTGTTGGACGATGATGTTGCGGATCTGGTGGGTGACCTCGTCGGTGGTAAATTCACCGTCGGTGCCGACGATCTCGGTCATGAAGAGGCCGGCATCTTCCACCTTCACCGTATAGGTGCCGAAGGCGCGGATGCGGGTTGGGCCGAAATCGCTGTCGCGGATCATGATCGGGTTCTTGGTGCCCCACTTGAGATCGGTGAACCGGGCGGTGTTCACGAAGTAGATCTCGGACTTGAAGGGGCTGTTGAAGCCGTGATCCCAGTGCTGCAGGGAGGTCATGATCGGCATGTTGTTGGTCTCGAGCATATACATGCCCGGGGTGAAGACATCCGCCAGTTGGCCTTCGTGAATGAAGACCGCGACCTGTCCTTCGCGCACCGTCAGCTTGGCGCCGTACTTGATCTCGTGGCCATAGCGCTCGAACCGGTAGACCATCGTGTCGCGGGTGTCATCGGTCCACTCGATGACGTCAATAAATTGACCTTTGAGAAAATCCATAATGGCCATGCGCAAGCAACTCCCACTGAAATGTTGTTCGTTTTCCCGAATGATATAGGTACGACCGCCGCCGATCTACAGGGAAGTGGGGGAGGGAAACCTTACCGGGTTTTCACCCCTTCGGGCCGAGGTGGCGAAATCGGGGGCGGAATGAGTTGTATTGGCCAAGATGAAGGCGGGAGCGGCGCGCGGTAAGGTCTGGCCCGGGATCAGGAGGGGCCGCCGACGAGATCGGCCGCGATCGCGCGCACGATGGGGCGGGCCTCGTCCGGGGTCATGCCGATGGTGAGGCGGTCGTCATAGAGGATGCGCAGGAGCGCCTCGTCATGGCGGGTGAGGAGGGCAAATTCCTCGTCATCGTTGAAGATCGTCGGGCGCGCGGAGCGGCTGTCGTTGGGAAGGCCCAGGCCCTGGGCGATTTCCTCGTGGACGCATGAGCGGCGCAGGAGATCGGGGTGTTCGTCGCGGATCACGGCGATGGCGGCGATGTATTCGGAGGTGCCGGAGGGGGAAAAGGCGAAGATCGAACAATAGGTGAGGCGCCCCATGTTCTGGATCTCGCGGATGGTGGCGTCATTGATGCTCGGCACCAGCTGTCGCAGGAGCGGCTCGGAAGCAGCGAGGGCATCGGCGTTCATGTAGAGGACGTGGAAATTGCCGCCGGCGTTCACCGTGCGGATCGGATGGCCGGTGAGCCGGGCCAGACGGGTCGCGTAGGTGGAGAGGACGGACCGGTCCTCGGCCTGCTGGCCTGCCTCGACCGAGGCGCCGAAGTGCGGTTGCAGGCGCACGGGGCCGCGCCAGCGCCGCAGGGTGGAGGGGGTCTGACGGGCGACGAAGCGGCCGTTTTCAAGCTGGTATTCATCGTAGAGCGCGATGCGCTCGAAATTGGTGGCGAGATCCCCGGCGCCAAACGGCGCGTCAGGGCCGCCGCCATCGGTGCGCAGCAAACCGCGCCCGACGAGGCGGGCCTCGGCACCTCGATAATAGCGCGCGAGGCTCTGGCTGAGGTCGGAGGGCGCCTGCGGTTCCGGCACGGCTTCGGCCTCTTCCCGGGGTTCAGGCCGGGAGGAGGTATCGGGCGCGGAGGTGACGCAGGCCGAAAGGGCCAGCGTCAGCGCCACGGGAAAAGCCGTGAGAAGGCGCATGTGCCGGGCCTCAGTCCTGGGCGGTCGCGGCAGTGCCGTCGATCACTTCAGGCTCGGCCATGGGGCGGCGGGCCGAGGCGGAGGCGAGGGTTTCGCGCAGCTCGCGCTCCATCTTCTCCATCTCCGCTTCCGCCTCGCGGCGCTTGCGCTTGCCTTCGTCGGCGATCTCGAGGCTCTCGTTGATCGTGGAGATCAGCTCGGCGTTGGCGTGCTTGACCGCTTCGATGTCGAAGACGCCCCGCTCCATTTCCTGACGGACCATGCGGTTGCTCTCGCGCAGGTTCTCGGCGTTGCGGGTGAGCAATTCGTTGGTGAGGTCGGTGGCCTCCTTCACGGCGCCGGCCGCGGCGGCGGAGCGCTGGATCGTCACCGCCTGGGCCAGCTGCGTTTCCCACAGGGGAACGGTGTTCACGAGGGTCGAATTGATCTTGGTGACCAGCGACTTGTCGTTTTCCTGCACCAGCCGGATCGAGGGCAGGGACTGCATTGTGACCTGACGGGTCAGCTTGAGGTCATGGACCCGGCGCTCGAGGTCGTCGCGCGCGGCGCGTATGTCGCGCAGTTCCTGCGCCTTGATCACCTGGTCATCCTCGAGCGCGGCGTTCACTTCCGCTTCCTTGGCGGGGATCGTCTGCTCATCCAGCTCTTTCAGCTTCTCTTCACCGGCGGCGATGTAGAGCGCCAGCTCATCGTAGAAATCGAGGGTCTTTTCGTAGAGTTTGTCGAGGGACTTGATGTCCTTCATCAGCACGTGCTCGTGCTCCAGCAGATTGTCGGTGATCTTGTCGATCTGCTCCTGCACGTCTTCGTATTTTGCCATGAAATCGTGGATCGGCTTGGCCTTGCCGAAGAGACGCTCCCACCAGCTCTGCTTGCGGTTGGGGTCCAGCTCGTCGACCGAGAAGCCGCGGATGGTGCCGACGATCTCGCGCAGGCTGTCACCGGCGGGGCCGGCATCCTTGTTCTTCACGCCGGCCAGCATCGCCTGCGAGATCTGCTGCAACTCGGCCTGGGCGGAGGAGCCGAAGGACACGATGGAGTTCGTGTCGGTCATGTTGATCTCGGCCATGCGGGAGCGGATCTGTTCGCTGGTGGGCGCATCGGCCTCGGGCAGGGGGACCAGGTCGGCGGAGGGCTCGGGCAGCACGACGGCATTGAGTTCGTTAACCAAGGTTTCGACTTCCTGGGCTTTGGTATGGGTCTCGGATTGCATGGTCTTTATTCCTGTCGTTCCAGATATTTTGTTTCGCGGTTCAGTCGGTCTTGCAGGACCTCGATCTCCACGTCGAAATTCGTGCGGTCATCAATCAGAAGCGTTTCTTTGCGGGCAGCGAAGTTCTGTTCAAGATCATCGAGAAAGGCGATGTAGTCACTGCGCACCTTGTAGTCGGTCTTGCGGGTGTAGAGGTTGGCAAACTGCACCGTCGCGTCGCGCGCCCCTTTGAGGTAGACGCCAAGGTAGCGCCGCGCGGCATTGAGGTCGCGGGGGTCTTCCTCCACCTGCCGGAACAGCCCGCGGGCCACGTCCTGAAAACGCGCGACCCGGGCTTCGAGTTGCGGGTCGCGGACGCGCGCGATGGCGTCCTTTTGCTCGGCGAGAAGCTTCTCGGCCTCGTCGATCTTGCGCGCCACCCGGTCGGAGGTGAAGCTGTCCATCCCCTCCATGCCCTTGTTCTTCAGCGGGTCCAGCCCGAAGGAGAAGAGATGCAGGCCAGCGGCAAGGAAGCCTACGACATTGGCGGCGAAGAGCGCGCCGGGGCCGAAGTTCGAGCCGCCAAGGATCAGGAGCGCCACGCCGACGCCGGTGCCGACCGCGCCGAAAATCTTGCGCGGGATCGCGGGTTTGCGGGCGACCTTGCGCTCGTTGAAGGCATCCTCCGCGCGCACGCCGTCACGGGTCAACCACGCGGCCAGCATCAGGAGCGCGCCGCCAAGGAGATCGACGGCCATTTCAGTCACGCCCGAGTTGAACAGCACCGAGAAGATGGTGAGCAGCGGCAGGATGAACAGGATGTTCAGCTTCGCGCCGTGACGCATCGGCTTACGGCCGCGGAAAGGCGCGATCTCCATCTTCTGATGGGTCACCGTTTCACGCGGCGTCTCGCCATCGCGCTGCCCCGAGGGGCTGAACTCGCCGCCATACCGTTTTGCCATGCTAAAGCGCTCCGAATCCGCCAAAAATCGCGCCGAGGATCACGAGGACCAACACGAAGAAAGACACACCTTGAAGAAAGCTGGATGACATTTGCGCCCCGTCCTTGCCGTTTCGTTCTGCCTGCCACGATCGGCAAGCTGTGTCACCCGTCACGATATGCAGGTTTTCCGGCGAAAACCAGAGAGACAGGCGGTTCGCCGCCGGGTGGCGACGTCTCGGGGAAGAGATCGGGGCACAATCGCGTGATCGCAAGGGGCGCGCGGGGGGAAAGCGCGCCTCGGCCTCCCCCAATGCGGCGGGTCTGGCGCGGCGCGCTTGCGACTTGACGCCCTGCATCCGCAGGCGTAGGCCACCTCCCGTGGTGATTTGTGAACCGGATTGCGGGCCACGTTAAACATTCCGCTAAAGAGGTCGAGGCCGCTGCAAGGCAGCGCCGTCCCCGACCATAGACATGGGACCCAACGTTGTGGTCGCCCGATGAATGGAGAATGGGGTATGACAGATACCACCAAGAAAAACTGGTCCAAACGCACCCGAGCGGTGCATGCCGGCAGCCGCCGCTCGCAATATGGCGAACTGTCCGAGGCGATGTTCCTGACGCAAGGATTTGTCTACGACACCGCCGAAGACGCCGAGGCGCGTTTCATCAAGTCGGGAGACGATGAGTATATCTACGGCCGCTACGGCAACCCCACCGTGGCGATGTTCGAGGACCGGATCGCCGCGCTGGAAGGGGCGGAGGCGGGTTTTGCGACGGCCTCGGGCATGGCTGCGGTCTCGGGCGCGCTGACCTCGATGCTGCGCGCGGGCGATCACGTGGTCTCCTCGCGCGCGCTTTTCGGGTCGTGCCATTACATCCTCGACGAGATCCTCACCCGCTTCGGGGTCGAGGTCACTTTCGTGGACGGCGTCGACCTCGACCAATGGCGCGACGCGGTGCGTGCCGACACCAAGGCGGTCTTCTTCGAGTCGGTCTCCAACCCCACGCTGGAGGTGATCGACATCGCCGCCGTGGTCGAGATCGCCAAGAAGGTTGGCGCGACGGTGATCTGCGACAACGTTTTCGCCACGCCGGTCTTCTCCGACGCCTTCGCCCAGGGCGTTGATGTCGTTGTCTATTCCGCGACCAAGCATATCGACGGGCAGGGACGTTGCCTGGGCGGTGTGATCCTCGGCTCCGAGGAGTTCATTCGCAAGACGGTGGAGCCCTACCTCAAGCATACCGGCGGCGCGATGAGCCCGTTCAACGCCTGGGTCATGCTGAAGGGCCTCGAGACGCTGGACCTGCGCGTGCGCGCGCAAGCGGCCTCGGCGCAGGCGATTGCCGAAGCGCTCGACGGCGCGCCGGGCGTGGCGCGGGTGCTCTATCCCGGTCTCGCCGGGCATCCGCAGCACGCGCTTTGCATGAAGCAGATGGGGGCGGGCGGCACCGTTGTGGCGGTCGAAGCCGAAGGCGGGCAGGCCGGCGCCTTCCGGGCGCTCAACGGCATGGATATCTTCACCATCTCCAACAATCTGGGCGATGCGAAATCCATCGCGACCCATCCCGCGACCACCACGCACCAACGCCTGACCGACGAACAGCGCGCCGAGATCGGCGTGACGTCCGGGCTCTTGCGGCTCTCGATCGGGCTGGAAGACACCGACGACCTGATCGCGGATCTCCTGCACGCATTGGCGCCCGCATGAACGGCCTTATCATCCGCCCTTACCGGCCGGCGGACGCAATCCCGTTGGCCACGTTGTTCCACCGCGCCGTGCGCGAGGGGGCGGCCTGCGCCTATGACGCAGAGCAGCGCGAGGCATGGTCCCCGGCGCCGCCAACCGGCGAAGGCTGGCGCGCGCGGGTGGAGGAGGCCGAGACGATCGTCGCCGAGCGGGACGGCGCGTTGTTGGGCTTCATGACCCTTGATATCGACAGCGCCTACCTCGACTTCGCCTACGTCGCGCCTCAGTTCATGGGGCATGGCGTGGCCTCGGCGCTCTATGCAGTGATCGAGGGGCGCGCGCGGGTGAAGGGCCACAGGGTGATGGAGACCGAAGCGAGCCTGCTGGCAGAGCCGTTCTTCCGTCGTCAGGGATGGCGGGTGATCAAGCGGCAGGAAATCGAGCGCGGCGGGGTCAAGATCCCCAACGCCCGCATGGAAAAGCGCCTGATCCGGCGGTTCGCAGCCGCATGAAACCGTTCCTGATCCTGCAACTGCGCCCCGAAGACGCGGCCGCTGACGAAGAGTTCCAAGCCTTCATGGCGCGCGGCGGTCTGGCGGCAGACCAAGCGGCGCGCGTGCGGCTCGACGAAGCGCCGCTTCCCGCGCTTTCGTTGGATGATTACGCAGGTGTCATCGTCGGCGGTGGTCCGGGCTGCGTCTCGGACGACCCGGCGGAGAAAGACCCGCTGGAGGCCCGGATCGAGGCCGATATCATGGGATTGATGCCCGAAATCCTGTCCCGCGATATGCCGTTCCTCGGTTGCTGCTACGGCATGGGCATTCTCGGCGCGGCCCTGGGCGCGCCCGTCGGCAAGGGCCGCTTTGGCGAATCCATCGGAGGTGTCGCTTGCGAGATTACCGATGCGGGCGCGCGCGACCCCTTGCTGCGCGCGCTGCCGTCGCAGTTCCGCGCGCTGGTGGGACACAAGGAAGCGGTGGAGGCATTGCCCGAGGGCGCCGTACACCTCGTCGCCTCCGCCCCCTGTCCGTTCCAGATGATCCGGACGGGCAAGAACGTCTACGCCACGCAGTTCCACCCCGAAGCCCGGGGCGAAAACTTTGCCAACCGCATCGATATTTACCGAAATCGCGGTTATTTCGCGCCCGAAGATGCGGACGCGCTGTCGGATGCGGTCATGGCGGAAGAGATTACCGTGCCGGAAAAAATCCTCCGGAATTTCGTCCAACGCTTCGAGTAGAGGGCTCTTTCGCGGCGGAAATCGCGTAATTTGCGCGAATGCGTCGCAAATCAACGCTTGGGTTCCGGGTAAAAGTCGCCATATCTAGGGCACCTACAATTTTGCAAAAGGGGGTGGCACGTGAACGTTCATGTTAAGACCGCCGACCAGAAACCATCCACCGGCCAGGCCCAGGAAGCGCTCGATTTATTGAGTGCCTGGGCGGCGGAGGCCTCCTCGGAACAGATCGAAGCTTTGAGCCCGCAGATTGCGGGCCTGCTGCGCGCGCAGGGGATTTCGGCTGACTATCCGGCCGATTTCGCGCCCGATGCGGCCTACCTCGCGTCCCTGCCGGACCTCCAGAACGGCCCGGCGGCGCTGATCAAAGGTGCCCATCGGCGCATCCAGCATGTGGGGATCTCGAATTTCCGCCTGCCGATCCGCCACAAGTTGCGCGATGGCTCGCAAATGGCGCTGGAAACCTCGGTGACCGGGACGGTCAGCCTTGAGGCGGACCAGAAGGGCATCAACATGAGCCGCATCATGCGGTCGTTCTATACCCATGCAGAAGAGGCCTTCGGCTTCGATGTGATCGACGCCGCGCTGGATGATTACAAGGCCGACCTCGGCAGCTTCGACGCGCGCATCCAGATGCGCATGAGCGTGCCGATGAAGGTCCAAAGCCTGCGGTCCGGGCTCTCCGGCTGGCAATATTACGATGTGGCGCTTGAACTGGTGGAGCAGGACGGCGTGCGGCAGCGGATCGTGCACGTCGATTATGTATATTCCTCGACCTGTCCCTGTTCCCTTGAGCTTGCCGAACACGCGCGCGCCACGCGCGGACAATTGGCCACGCCCCATTCGCAACGGTCCGTCGCGCGCCTCTCGGTCGTGCTGGCGGGCGAGGGGCTCTGGGTTGAAGACCTGATCGAAATGGCCCGCCGCGCGGTGCCGACCGAGACGCAGGTCATGGTCAAGCGCGAGGACGAGCAGGCGTTTGCGGAGCTGAACGCCGCCAATCCGATCTTCGTGGAAGACGCCGCCCGCCTCTTTGCCGCGCAACTGCTGGAGCATCCGGGCGTGGGTGATTTCCGCGTGCTGGCGAGCCATCAGGAGAGCCTGCACAGCCACGACGCCGTGAGCCTTCTGACGGAGGGAGAGACATTCGCCGATGCGAGCCTCGACCCGAAACTCCTCGGAACGCTCGTCCATCCAAGCTAATGTTTTACACGAGCATCGGCTCGTAACTCATTGACATTAAAAAGCCCCCGCATATTCGCAGGGGCTTTTTTGTTTGTTGAGCTGAAAGGCTCAGCCGCGGCCATACCCCGCCGGGTCGGTGATGTTGCCGCCCCAGTCGCGATCGGTAATGCCCGAGCGATAGCCGCGCGGTGCGCCCCGGCCCAGACCGACCGGATCGGTGATGTTGCCGTTGTCCACATCGGTCACGCCGTAGGGGACACAGGCGGTGACACCCATGGCGCCCGCACCCAGACCGGCCAGACCAACGCTGCGCAGGACGGTCCGACGGTCGACGCGCTTCGAGGAAATCTGATCCGCCGACAGGGGTTTACCCTTCGAGGCGTTCTTGTGCTTCTTGTCGTCGTGGTTGTCGTCCATCTGGTGTCTCCCTTGCAAATCAGCTGAGTAATATGTCCGCCCCGGTGGTATCCCGGGTTGTCTTGTCAATTATCCTTGTCGGTCGCAGGCGCCGTATCGTGATCGGTCGCGGCTGCGTCGGAATCGCTATGGGCATCGGAATCCGTGCCCGGTGCCCCGGAGGCGGGGCCAGCCCGGCGCGGGTAGGTTGCGATGTCGCTGTCGTTGAGCGACTTCGCTTTGCCCTTGGGGTCATCCTTCGCCATAACATCCATCCCCTTCTGCGGCCCCGCGGATGTATTGCGGCGCCATTGATCCCGGCTGGAGCCGCAAAATATCGGCTCTCTCGCGTCTTTTGGTTGACGCAAGGGTAGCCGGAGAGGTGCATCAAATCAATTCTTTACTGCATGATGCCCCGCCACCCATGGCGAGGCTGACAAGCGCCCATTCCGCCAAGCGCCCGCTTGACAGCCACGGCTCGGCGCGCCAACGCTCCGCCCATGTTCGATCTGCGCCCGGTGGGCTATGTCCTTGGCCTTTTGGTCCTGACCCTCGGGGTGACGATGGCGGTGCCTCTGGCCGCTGACGTGCTGGCAGGCAACGGCCATTGGGGCGCCTTCGCGGAGTCCGCGGTCGTCACCATCGGGTTGGGCATGTTGCTGACGATGGCCTGCGCCAATGGCGTCACCGAGGGGCTGTCGATCCAGCAGACCTTCTTTCTGACCACGGGCGTCTGGCTGGTGCTGCCGCTCTTCGGCGCGCTGCCGTTCATTTTTGGCGAGCCGGACGCCCGGCTGGTGGATGCGGTCTTCGAAGCGATGTCGGGCCTCACCACAACCGGTTCCACCGTCCTGACCGACCTCGACAACCTGCCTGCGGGCCTGAACCTCTGGCGGGGCCTGATGCAATGGTTCGGCGGCATCGGGATCATCGTTGTCGCCATGGTGTTCCTGCCCGAGCTGCGGGTGGGCGGCATGCAGATCTTCCGCTCGGAATCCTTTGATACGATGGGAAAGATCCTGCCACGCGCGGGGGAGATCGCGAGCCGGATCTCGGTCATTTACCTCGGGCTGACGATTGCCTGCGGCCTTGCGTTTCTCGCGGTGGGCATGGAGCCGTTCGACGCGTTGATGCATGCGCTTACGACCATGTCGACGGGGGGCTTTTCGAACTACGACGCCTCTTTCGGGGCGTTTCAGGGTCCGGCCGAATACGTGGCCTCGGTCTTCATGATCCTCGCGAGCCTGCCCTTCGTGCGCTACATCCAGCTCGTCGCGGGCACCGCGCGTCCCTTCTTCCTCGACACACAGATCCGCGTCTACCTCACCATCATCGCGATCCTCACCGCGACGTTCACGCTCTACCGGCTGTTTCTTCTGGGCGATCCCATCGAAGTCGGGATGCGCGAGGGCATCTTCAACGTCACATCGATCATCTCCGGCACCGGGTATTCCAGCACGGACTACCAGCTCTGGGGGCCGATCGTTCCGGTGATGTTCTTCTTCATGGGCCTGATCGGCGGCTGCGCCGGGTCGACGTCATGCTCCATCAAGGTTTTCCGCTACCAGCTTCTGTTCGCGTCCATCTCGACACAGGTGAGGCGCATCTACGCGCCCCACGGCATCTTCGAGCCGCGCTTCGAGGGGCGCCCCGTGGCGGAGGAGGTCATCTCGTCGGTCATGGCCTTCTTCGTGCTGTTCTTCGTGCTTCTGGGCATCTTCTCGGTCGTCCTTGGCCTCACCGGGCTGGACGTGGTCACCTCGATCTCGGGGGCGGCAACGGCGCTTGGGAACATCGGGCCGGGGTTGGGGGACGTCATCGGGCCGAGCGGTAATTTCGCGTCGCTCAACGATGCGGCGAAGTGGATATTGGCCGCCGCGATGCTGATCGGAAGGTTGGAGATCATGGCGGTTCTGGTGCTCTTCACCGCGACCTTCTGGCGGACCTGACGTCTAAGCCGCCGCCGCAATCGCGCGGCCTGCCGCGACGCCGGATGACCAGGCCCATTGGAAATTGTACCCGCCAAGCCAGCCCGTCACATCCACCGCTTCGCCGATGGCGTAGAGCCCCGCAACCTGTTGGCTTTCCATGGTTTTGGACGAGATCCCGTCGGTCGCGATCCCACCGAGCGTGACCTCTGCCGTGCGGTAGCCCTCGGACGAGGTCGGCGTGACCGGCCACGCTGTCAGACGGTCGCAAAGCGCGCGCAGGGCGCTGTCGGATTGATCCGCGAGGTTGCCGCCGAGGTCCCATGCCTCGCCCAGATGTTGCACCAGTTTCTTTGGCAACAGATCAGCCAGCACCGTCGTCAGGGCCTTCGCCCCCACCTGCGTGCGCCGGGTGCGCAGGGTGTCGTAGAGGTCGATCTCGGGCAGAAGGTGCAGGGACAGCGTATCCCCCTCGCGCCAATAGGACGAGATCTGCAGGATCGAAGGGCCCGACAGCCCGCGATGGGTGAAGAGCATCCCCTCATCGAAGCTGGTGCCGTTGCACGACACGCGCGCGGGGACAGAGGTGCCGGAGAGGGCGGCGAAATGGGCCTTGGTATCGCCTTCGAAGGTCAGCGGCACGAGGCCGGGTCGGGTCTCGGTGATCCGGTGACCGAATTGTTCGGCAATCCGGTAGGCGAGGCCGGTGGCACCCATCTTGGGGATCGACTTGCCCCCCGTGGCCAGCACCAGATTGCGCGCGGTGACCGGGGTGGTTTTCCCCTCACGGCTCAACCGCACGTGGAAGAGACCGTCGCGGTGGGAGACCTCTTCGACGCCCGTTTGCAGCCAGAGCTTCGCCGCCCCCATTTCGGCCATGAGCATCGCGATGATGTCCTTGGCCGAGCGGTCGCAGAACTGCTGGCCGAGGGTCTTCTCATGGTAGGGGATGCCGTGGGATTGCACGAGGTCGAGGAAATCCCACTGGGTGTAGCGGCTAAGCGCTGATTTCGCGAAGTGCTTGTTCTCGCTCAGGAAGTTCTCGGGGCCGGTATAGATATTGGTGAAGTTGCAACGCCCGCCACCCGAGATGCGGATCTTCTCTCCCGGCGCCTTGGCGTGGTCGATCACCAAGGTATCGGGACCGGCGTAAGCGGCGCACATCAGGCCGGCGGCACCGGCGCCGAGGATGAGCGTGTTGACGTGGTGGGCCATGGCGGAACACTCGTGCTTCAGGCGTTGCCGGTGCGCCGATTGCAGGGGCCTGCGCCGCGCGCCGAACGCCGCGCGCGGGCGCCGTAGGGATCAGTCGGCGAAGTTGCGGCTGACGCGCAGCTGGTCCCAGGCCCAGACGACCTCTTGCAGCTTCTCTTCGTCCGAGCGGTCGCCGCCGTTCATATCGGGGTGCAGCACCTTGATCAGCGCCTTGTAGGCCTTGCGGATCTCGGGCTTGGTGGCGTTGTCCTTAATTTCGAGGATCTCCACCGCGCGCCGCTCGGTCGGGGGCAGGCGGCGGCCTTTGGAGCCAGCGCCGCGGCCCGGGTTCTGCGTCGCGTTCTGGCCCAGAACCTGGTGCGGATCCTCGATGCCAAGCCGCGACCAGGCGCGTTCTTCGGCCGAGCGTTTCAGCGGCTTGGTCGGGCGATCCCAGACGCGGTCACGGTCCATCTGGGCGTTCATTTCGGCCTCGGTGGTGCCTTCGAAGAAGTTCCACTTCAGGTTGTATTCGCGCACGTGCTCGCGGCAGAACCAGTGGAATTCTTCGAGGTTGTCGGGTCCCTTCGGCGCGCGGTACTGGCCTTGCTCCTGACAACCCTCACCCTCGCACTGGCGCTGCGATGTCTCCACCGCGCCAGACATGCCACGACGCCCGGTCCGACGCTTCTTCTTGTCGGACTTGACGCTAAGATCGAAATTGAAGGGATCTTTGTCGGCCATGGGAACGCACCTGTATTATTGGGAGTAAGCAGTTTAGTGTTTTGGCGGCTGAGGGGAAGGTCTGAGAGGGTTAAAATGACGACACGGGCAGAGAAAATTGAAGCAGCTTTGCGACAGGCCTTCGCGCCGCGCGTGTTGGAAGTTGTGGATGATAGCGAGGCCCACCGGGGCCACGCGGGATTTCAGGAAGGCGGCGAGAGCCACTTCAACGTTTTTCTCGAAAGCGAGAAGTTTCAGGGTGTTAGCCGCATCGCGCGGCACCGGATGGTGCATGACGCCATCGGCAAGGACCTGATGTCAGAGATCCACGCCCTGGCCCTGACGCTTCGCGACTAGGGGTTTTGGCGTCGCGTCGTCGGTCTTCCAGAGATTTGTCACCTCCTCGTCGCTGTCGTTGTCAGCTTCGTCCGCATCGTCGCTGTCGCCAACCTCGTCAGGCGTCTCGTCCGCGTCGGCCTCCAGCTCGATTTCATCGGCCAGCGACTCGTCCCGCGAGCCGTCCACGACCCGTTGGAACACCAGCAGGTTGCGGTAGACCGTCGTCTTGTTGGTCAGGCCCGCGCGCTCTTCCTGCGGCAGCGTATCGGCGCGCAGGTAGGTCCAGCCGTCGGCGGCCATCTCGTTCATCAGCTCCTCCACGGAGCGGGCGAAGAGCGCCGCGCCTTTCAGGCCACGCTGCTTGCGGGCTTTCTCGGGGGCGGGGACAACTTTGTATTCGGTTCTCATAAACGCCTCGGCTGCTGGTAAGGGCGGCGTTGTTTAGGCCGGACGGGTGAGAGGCGCAATGGCATTCCGGGCAGTCCGGCGGGGACTTGCTGATTTCCTGTGCGCAAAGCGCGGGCGAGCCTGCCCCGGCCAAAGTTAACCCCGCCGCCGGAGATCAATCCGAGCGGCGGGGTCATATGTGGGCGCCGACACCTTCAGGATCGGCATGAAACGGCTGTTCAGCCGTTCAGCTTCTGCGCCACGATCTGGTTGACCGCCTTCGGGTTGGCCTTGCCGCCAGTGGCTTTCATGACCTGACCCACGAACCAGCCCGCGAGCTTCGGGTTCTGCTTGGCCTTCTCGACCTGATCGGGGTTGTTGGCGATGATCTCGTCCACCGCGGCCTCGATGGCACCGGTGTCGGTCACCTGCTTCAGCCCCTCGGTTTCGACGATCTCCCCCGGCGAGCGGCCGGTGGTGTAGCTGATCTCGAACACATCCTTGGCGATCTTGCCCGAAATCGTGTCCGCGCCGATCAGCTCGATCAGTTCCGCCAGCTGCGCGGGCGTGACCGGACTGTCGGCAATCTGGCGCTCGTCCTTCTTGAGGCGGCCGAACAGCTCGTTGATGACCCAGTTCGCGGCCAGCTTGCCGTTCTTGGTGCCGGCGGTCACCGCCTCGAAATATTGCGCCGCAACGACATCGGCGGTTAGGACGCTGGCGTCATAATCCGACAGGCCGAAATCGCCGATGAACCGCGCCTTCTTGGCGTCGGGCAGTTCCGGCAAGTTCGCTTCGATCTCGTCGACGTAGGCCTGATCGAAGACCAGCGGCAGCAGGTCGGGATCGGGGAAGTAGCGGTAGTCGTGCGCCTCTTCCTTGGACCGCATCGAGCGCGTCTCGCCGCGGTCGGGATCGTAGAGGCGGGTTTCCTGATCGACCGTGCCGCCGTTCTCGATAATCGCGATCTGGCGCTTGGCCTCGACCTCGATGGCCTGCTGGATGAAGCGCATGGAGTTCATGTTCTTGATCTCGCAACGGGTGCCGAGATGCGAGAAATCCTGCGTCTCCTGGTATTTCTCGTACTGACCCGGCGCGCAGACCGAGACGTTCACGTCAGCGCGCAGGTTGCCGTTCTGCATGTTGCCGTCGCAGGTGCCGAGGTAGAGCATGATCTGGCGCAACTTCACCACATAGGCCGCGGCTTCCTCGGGCGAGCGGATGTCGGGCTTGGAGACGATCTCCATCAGCGCGACGCCGGTGCGGTTGAGATCCACGAAGGACAGCGCCGGGTCCATGTCGTGAATCGACTTGCCCGCGTCCTGTTCCAGATGGATGCGCTCGATCCGCACGATGCGGGCAGAGCCGTCGCCCAGTTCCACCAGCACTTCGCCTTCGCCCACGATCGGGTGGTAGAGCTGGCTGATCTGGTAGCCCTGCGGCAGGTCGGGGTAGAAGTAATTTTTCCGGTCGAAGGCCGAGGCGAGGTTGATCTCTGCCTTCAGCCCAAGACCCGTGCGCACCGCCTGCGCCACGCAGGCCTCGTTGATGACAGGCAACATGCCGGGCATGCCCGCGTCCACGAAGGCCACGTTGGAGTTCGGCTCGGCGCCAAATTTGGTCGACGCGCCCGAGAACAGCTTGGCGTTGGTGGAGACCTGCGCGTGAACCTCCATTCCGATCACAAGCTCCCAATCTTGCTTGGCGCCCGAGATCACGCGGGGTTTCGGTGTGTCGTAGGTCAGGTCGAGCATGGGAGCCTCCGGAAAGTGTCGGAGGTGGTTTAGGGCAGGGGCGGGGGCCGGGCAAGAGTGTGATGGAACACGAGCGGTCACCACACGTTGGCCTCCTGTAACCAAATAATAGGAGAGAAACGCCATGCCCGAGATGAGCAACGCAAAGATCCTGATCATGTCCACCCACGGTTTCGAGCAATCGGAGCTGGAGGTGCCGCTGAAAAAATTGCGCGACGCCGGCGCGGAAGTGCATGTCGCGGCCCCGGAATCCGGTGAGATCACCGGTTGGGACAACGACAATTGGGGCGACAAGGTCAGCGTCGACCTGACGATCGACCAGGTGAACCACGACGATTACCACGCGCTGGTTCTGCCCGGTGGCCAGATCAACCCCGATATCCTGCGCACCAAGTCCGAGGCGGTTTCGCTGGTCAAGAAGTTCGTCGATTCCGGCAAGATCGTCGCTGCGATTTGCCACGGCCCCTGGATGCTGGTGGAAGCCGGTGTCGTCGAAGGCCGCGAGATGACGTCCTACCCCTCGATCAAGACCGACCTGATCAACGCAGGCGCGAAGTGGGAAGACAGCGAAGTGGCGATTTCCAACGGGATCATCACCAGCCGCAATCCCGATGACCTCGACGCCTTCGTCAACAAGATCATCGAAGAGGTGAAGGAAGGCCGTCACGAACGCGACGCCGCCTGATTCTTTCGCGGGCTTGAACCGGCCCGATGAACGCTGGAAAGGCCGGAGCGCTATAGGGGCGCTTCGGCCTTTTTGCGTTGAAACGAGACATTTTGGGCGGGATTCAGCCGCTTTTTCCTGTCTGCACAGGCCTCTGGCTTGATTTGCCCCGTCTGGCCGCGCACCTCCGGTCGGTCTGCAAATGACTGCCATGCAAGAGTGATTAGAGTGATGAGTATCCTTTCCCGTATGACCCGCCTCGGCGTGAGTCTGATTGCCGTGATCGGCCTGACGGCCTGCAACGCCCTGTCCGATGTCTCGCTGCCGGGCTTCGAGAGAGAAGCCGCCGTTGTCGAAGTGCCCGTGATGCGGTGGGATCACCGCCCCGATGGCGCCTCCTGGACGGCAACCGCCTTCTCCGCGCTGGAAACCCATGCCGCCGTGCTGCCAACGGTGCTGCCGGCCGATATCGCCAACTGGTGCCCGGCCTACCCCGACGCCCCGCTGGAGAACCGGCAGGCCTTCTGGACCGGTCTCATGTCGGCGCTCGCCCGCCACGAGAGCACGTGGAACCAGCAGGCCGTGGGCGGCGGCGGTCGGTGGTTCGGCCTCGTCCAGATCAGCCCCGCCACGGCGCGGCACTACGGCTGCGCGGCCACCAGCGGTCAGGCGCTCCTCGACGGTGATGCCAATGTCGCCTGCGCCATGCGCATTTGGGCCCAGACGGTCCCGCGCGACGGTGTCGTTGCGGCCAGCCGAGGCGGTGTCGCTGCCGATTGGGGGCCCTTCGTTCAAGGCTCGAAGCGCGAAGAGATGCGACAGTGGATTTCGTCGCAGCCCTATTGCACCCTTTAACCTGCCTTTAGGGCGCGTCTGCCATGCTTGGGGGTGGGTCTGACCCAACCCCTTGCAAAACTGCATAAATTTCGGGCATGTACAGTCTGTGCCAAACCCGGGGGGGTGGCTGCCCATGGACGCTCTGCGTCTTTTCACAATCGCCGGCGTGCTTTCAGCCGCCGGGGCCTTCGCGCCCGGACTTGCCTTGGGGCAGGTGGAAGGCGTGGGTGAAGCGGTCGCAGAACAGGCCCAAGCGGCCGTCGAAGTCACGTCTGGCGTTGTCGGAGCCGACACGGTACTGGAAGGGGCCGAGCCGGGAGCGGCGACGTTGCTCCACGTGCCCGATCCGGGTGCCGAGGCCCCTGAGATTGACATCCCCGCCGTCGAAGAAGCCCCTGAAATCAGTGAGTTGGCGCCAGCATCCAGCCTGCGCCCGGTGCAGCGCGATATATGGGCCGTCCCGGCGGCCCGGTGGGATGAACACCCGCGCGGCGGACGTTGGACGCAAGCCGTCCTCTCGGCCCTGCGCGGTCCCGGCGCGTCTCTGCTTGAGACCGAGCCGAATGACATCCGCGCCTGGTGCCCCGGCTACCTGGAGGCCAGCCCCGAGCAACGCGCGGCCTTCTGGACCGGCCTGATCTCGGCGCTGGCGTGGCATGAAAGCACGCACAACCCGCGCGCCGTGGGCGGCGGCGGACGTTGGTTCGGGCTGGTACAGATCGCGCCCGCCACCGCGCGCTGGCGCGATTGCGACGTGGGCTCGGGCGAAGCCCTGCTGAGCGGGGCGGCCAATCTGCGCTGTGGCATCCGGATCATGGGCATCACCGTGCCGCGCGACAACGTGGTCGCTGAAGGCATGCGCGGCGTCGCGGCGGACTGGGGGCCGTTCCATTCCGCGCGCAAGCGCGAGGATATGAGGAATTGGGTGCGGGAGCAGGATTACTGCCAAGCGCCGGTGCCCTCCACGCGCCCGGTCATGCGGCCGCTGCTCACCCGTGACGGGGAGGGAGCCTCACCTCGGGATCGCACCCTGCCGCGGCCGACGCCGCGACCGGAGAGCATTTAGAAATAGGGTTACGGGGTCTCAGACCTGCTCGCGAACCGGGATACCGCGGTTCGTCGCCTCGCGGATGAGATCGTAGGGATCCGGCAGGCATTCGACGGGCAGGACGATTTCGGTGCCATCATCCAGCATCAGGCCGATCCGCGGGTTCTCGCTGCGCATGATGACCTTCAGGTAGGCGATCTGCGCGGTCGGGATCACGATGTCCTCCGCTCCGCCCATCACGCTCCACGCCGACCGCGTCATGCGAATGCCGTAGGTCGGCACGTTCATCAGCTGCCACAGACAGACCAGAAACGCCGGCACCATCAGGAGCAGCACGAGGCCGGGGGTGATTTGCCAGAGAAAGACGGAAAGGGCGCTCAGTCCTGCAAAGCTGAGGATGCTAAGGCCGGCGCTGCCGGGACGTGTGGCATATTCGAATGTATCGGTCATGGGATTGGATATAGAGCGGCAATTGTGCCGAAATCAGGGAAGGCGTGCGACCGGCGCGCGGCGCATTCGCGGCTTTCTCGACGTGGCGCAACGGGTGGAAGCGAGAGGGCGGGCGGAGGCTGCGCCGCGGGTCTCGCTCGATTGCCCGATGGGCAAGGCGAAGGCAGGCTGCTAGACCGGAGCCATGACCCACGCGACGCCTTCCTTGAGCCCTTCGATGACGCCCGCAGCCGGACGCATTCCGGCGCTCGACATTGCCCGAAGCCTCGCCTTGCTGGCCATGGCGGTATTCCATTTCGTCTTCGATCTGGAGATGTTCGGCCATGTCGCGCCCGGCACGGCGGGCACCGGGTTCTGGCGCGGGCTGGCGATCGCCACGGCGGGCTCGTTCCTTTTCCTTGCGGGGGTGGGGCTCTGGCTGTCCCACGGCGCGGGCATCCGGTGGCCCGCCTTCTGGCGACGCTTCGCGATGATCGCGGGGGCGGCCGCATTGGTCAGCCTCGGGACCTACATCGCGTTCCCGCAGGCCTTCGTCTTCTTCGGCATCCTGCACGCCATCGCCCTGTGCAGCTTGCTTGGGCTGCTGGTCCTGCGTTTGCCTGTGGTCGTCATATTGGCTCTCGCGGTGGCGGTGTTCTACGCGCCCGACGCGCTGCGCGGACCCGCTTTTGATGCGCCCTGGTGGTGGTGGAGCGGCCTGCAGACGGTGCGGGTGAGTACCGTGGACTACGAGCCGGTCTTCCCGTGGTTCGCCCCGGTTCTGGCCGGGATCGCGGCCTCCAAACTGGCGTCGCAGAGCGGATTGTGGGCGCGGCTTTCGAACCCGGCCCCCTCGCGCGCAGCGCGCCTTGCAGGGCTGCCGGGACGCTATTCGCTGGTGATCTACCTGATCCACCAGCCGATCCTCATTGGCCTGGTCTGGAGCGCCACATACCTGTTGCGGTAACGCGCACGCCTAGCGATCGGCCCGCGCGCTTAACGATTTCCCGTCAGGCCGCGCGCATGCGGGCGACCATCTCTCCAAGGTCCCGGCTCAGGTCCGGCGTGGCGGCCATGCGGTCCAGCGCCGTGGCCATCATGCCTTGGCGGTCCGCGTCGTAGCGGCGCCATGTCTCGAACGCGGTGGACATGCGCGCGGCGGTCTGCGGGTTGGCGCTATCCATCTTCAGGAGCCAATCGGTCACGAAGGTGTAGCCCGCGCCCGAAGGGTCGTGGAAGGCGGCCGGATTGGCCACCAGACCGCCCATCAGCGACCGGAACCGGTTCGGGTTCTGCCAGTCGAAAAGCGGGTGCTGGCTGAGCGCCGCCGCGGCGTTGAGCGCCTCGTTCGCAGGCGCGCTGGCGACAGAAATCATGAACCACTTGTCCATCACCAGACGGTCGTGCTGCCATTGCTCCTCGAAGGCTTTCGCGGCGGTGCGGTCACCGTCGCGGATCAGGACGGAGAGCGCGGCCAGCTGATCGGTCATGTTCGTCGCCCCATCGAACTGCGCGCGCGCCAGATCGAGGTTGTCGGGATTGCTGAGCAGCGACAGGGCCGTGTTGCGCAGGGCCCGCTTGCCGGCGCTCGCGGCGTCGGGCGAATAGGGCGTGTCCGGATCGACAGCGTTGTAGAAGTCCATCAGGGTGTCCTGCATCCACGACCCGAGCGCGCGCATATGCTCTGTCCGCACGTCGGAGATCAGCACCGGGTCAGGCACAACGCCCGCGTCCACCGTGGCTTGGGTGAGATCGTCCTCGGAGGGGAAAGTCAGCACCAGCGCCACGAAGGCCGGGTCCAGCGAGGCATCGGCGCAGAAGTCCTTCAGCGCCTGCCAGACCAGACGGCGGCGCGCTTCGGCCGCCGCCGAGATGTCACGCGCGCAGATCTCTTCCAGCAGCATCTCGCGGAGCAGGCTGCGCCCGGCTTCCCACCGGTTGAACGGATCGGTGTCATGGGCGAGGAGCAGCGCGCGGTCCTGAGTGCTCAACGGGGCGTCGAGAATGACGGGGGCCGAGAAGCCACGCAGCAAGGAAGGGACCACGTGATCTGGGGCCTTGCCGCCAGCGAGTTCGGCCAGATCAAAGTTGAGGTCGACACTCGGGCTATCGAGGTCGATCAGCGTGGAGGGCAGGATCTCGGTGCCGTCGCCCGCCAGAAGTCCCATGGAAACCGGGATCTTCGCAGGCTCTTTCATCGGTTGGCCCGGGGTCGGCGGCACCTGTTGCGAGAGGGTCATGCGCAGCGTGTCACCGTCGCGCGTCCATGTGGCCGAGACCTTCGGCGTGCCCGCCTGACTGTACCAGCGCTTGAACTGGCTCAGGTCCGTCGCGGCGATTTCTTCGAAGCAGGAGAGCCAATCCTCGATCGTGCAGGCCTCTCCGTCGTGGCGTTCGAAGTAGAGCTCGCATCCCGCCCGGTAGAGGTCCGCGCCCAGATAGGTGCGCAGCATACCGATCACCTCGGCGCCTTTCTCATAGACGGTCGCGGTGTAGAAATTGTTGATCTCGATATAGGTTTCGGGCCGGACATTGTGGGCGAGGGGGCCTGCATCCTCGCGGAACTGGCGCGCGCGCAGTTGCAGGACGTTGCCGATCCGCTCCACCGGCTCGGAGCGCATGTCGCCCGAGAACTGCTGGTCGCGGAAGACGGTCAGACCTTCCTTCAGGCAAAGCTGGAACCAGTCGCGGCAGGTGATCCGGTTGCCGGTCCAGTTGTGGAAATACTCGTGCGCGACGATGGCTTCGATGAAGGCATAATCGCGGTCGGTCGCGGTCTCGGGCGAGGCGAGGACATACTTCGAATTGAATATGTTCAGCCCCTTGTTCTCCATCGCGCCCATGTTGAAATCGTCCACGGCGACGATGTTGAACACGTCGAGATCATACTCGCGGCCATATTCCTCCTCGTCCCATTTCATCGATCGCTTCAGCGCATCCATGGCGTAGGCGCATTTGTCCTCGTCGCCCGCGCGCACCCAGATGTTGAGGTCGACAGGCTTGCCGGAAGCGGTGGTGAAATGATCGGAATGGGCCACCAGATCGCCCGCGACCAGCGCGAACAGATAGGCGGGCTTGGGCCAGGGATCGTTCCAGAGGCTGCCGTCAGACGCCTCGGGATTGCCGTTCGAGAGCTTCACCGGCAGGTCGCTGTCGATGTGGACGGTGAAAGGCGCCATGACGTCGGGGCGGTCGGGGTAGAAGGTGATCTTGCGAAACCCCTCGGCCTCGCACTGGGTGCAATACATGCCGTTGGACATGTAAAGCCCTTCCAGCGCGGTATTGCCCTGAGGGTTGATCTCAACCTCGGCCTCCCAGACGAACGGCGCGTTGGGGACGGGGCAGGTGAGGCCATATTCCGTCACGTCGGGAGAGACAGGCGCGCCGTCGATCGCAGCGGAGATCAGCGTAAGCTGCTCACCATGCAAGAAAAACCGGGGGTCCGTTGCTTCGGGATTGGGGCGAAACTTGATCCGGGATTTTACGCGGGTGGCGGTGGGATCGAGGGTGAAGAATAGCTCGACGCTGTCGATCAGGTAGCCAAAGGGAGAGTAATCGGCGAGGCGAACGGGCTGCGGGGCTTGGGTCATCTGGTCCTCCGGGACGTGTTGCGCGGAACCTAGGACGCAGAGCCGGGGGCTGCAATGGGGGGCCAGGCTTGCGTCGTTGCGGACGCCTGAAACCGCTTGCCGACCCGCTGCGCGCCACCAGAATAAACGAAAGGACCAGACCACCTCGGTAGTCTGATCCTCGCAACACGCCCTGCGCGCCAATTCGTGTAGGAGACGGGCCGGAGATCCCGACCGCCCCCAACCTCAGTAGGTGCGGATCAACCCGACCAGCTTGCCCTGCACCTTCACCTGATCGTCGCGGAACACCCGCGTCTCATAGGCCGGGTTCGCCGCCTCGAGCGCGATCATGCCGCCCTTGCGCCGCAGCCGTTTCAGGGTGGCCTCGTGATCCTCCACCAGCGCCACGACGATATCGCCGTTGTCCGCGGTCGAGCCTTCTTCGATCACCACGATGTCGCCGTCATTGATGCCAGCCTCGATCATCGAGTCGCCCTTGACCTCCAGCGCGTAATGATCGCGCCCGGTGCCGAGCATTTGCTCGGGCACGGCAACATGGGAGGCCACCGAGGAAATCGCCTCGATCGGGACACCGGCGGCGATCTTGCCCATGACAGGCAGGTCACGCGCGGCAGAGGCCCGGACAGCCATGGCGCCAGCGGGCGGATCGGTCTTGTCGCCCTCGATCACGCGGGGCGCAAAGCCGCTGTCTTTCATGGCATCGGGCATCTTCACGATCTCGATCGCGCGGGCGCGGTGTGCCAGACGTCGGATGAAACCCCGTTCCTCCAGGGCCGTGATCAGCCGGTGAATGCCGGATTTCGACCGCAGATCAAGCGCTTCCTTCATCTCGTCAAAGGAAGGCGGCACGCCATCGCGCTGCATCCGCTTGTGAATGAACTCCAAAAGATCGCGTTGTTTCCGCGTCAGCATGCCCGTCTCCCTCGCAATGTCGTAGCGTTTGGCGCCGTTTTTATGCCCCGGCGCGGTGCGCCGAAAACAAAGCAAGCACATTTCGTGCCTGTTCAGGGTATGTTCTACACCTGTTCCCGCCGACCTGTCAACGAATCGTCAAAACATCTGGTGCAGCGGCACGTATTCCACCATCTCGCCCGCTTGCGTGCGGGGCGCATCCACCGGCCGGACCAACAGGCCCGAGGCCCCCGAAAGCACCGTCAGGAGCGAGCTGTCCTGGCTGCCATAGGGCGTGATGATCGGCAGGTCTTCCCCGGCAGAGATTTCGGCACGCATGTAGTGCTCGCGCGGGCCATTGGCGGGAAGCTCGACCCCGAGGCGGGCGCGAAGGCGAGGCCGCGCACCGGCGGGCAGGCCCATCATTGCCTGCAACATCGGGATCAGGAACAATTCGCCACAGACCATGGCCGAAACCGGATTGCCCGGCAGCCCCAACAGGACCGCATCGCCCAAGCGCCCGGCCATCAGAGGTTTTCCGGGCCGCATGGCGACCTTGTAGAACGCCCGATCCAGCCCGCGCGAGGCGGCAACATCGCCCACAAGGTCGTGATCCCCCACGGAGGCGCCGCCCACGGTGACGATCAGGTCGGCTCCCGCGGCGAGGTCGAATACCTGCTCCAGGCTCTCGCGGTTGTCGCGCGCAATCGGCAGCAGACGCGCCTCGGCGCCTTCGGCCTCGATCCGCGCCTTCAGCCCGTAGGTGTTCGACGCGATGATCTGGTCAGGGCGCGGCGATTCTCCGGGGGTGACCAGCTCGTCCCCCGTGGCGATGAGCGCGACGGTTGGTCGACGCGAGACCTCCAGCAGCGGCACGTTCATCGAGGCCGCCAAGGCCACATCCGCGGGAGAGAGGCGGCGCGGCGCAGACATCGTATCGCCCGCGACAAAATCCGCCCCCGAGGGCCGCACGTTATGGCCCGAGCCGAGGTCACGCCCAAGGGTGATCCGATCGCCCTCGCGGCTCACGTCTTCCTGAATGACAACGCGGTCGGTCCCGTCGGGCAGGGGCGCGCCGGTGAAGATCCGGAGCGCCTCGCCGGGTCCGATCGTGCCAGACCAATGGCGCCCGGCCGGCGCCTCGCCCACGACCTTGAGGCGCCGCCCCGGGATCGCCTCGACGTCACGCAGGGCATAGCCATCCATGGCCGAGGCGCTGAACGGCGGCTGGTCGCGCGTCGCGGTCACCGGGGCCACCAGCACCCGCCCGCCGGCGTCGGTCAGGGCCACCCGCTCGGAGCCCACAGGCGCGGCAAGATCCAGACAGGCGGCCAGCGCGTCCTCAACCGAAATCATCGCGCCACTCCCCGCGGCGCAACGCCCAAGACGCCAAGGCCCGATCCCTTCTGGATCCAACGCGCTGTGTCTCGCGCGCGGCTCATGTCACCTCCGCCTCGAACCGGCCCGACTTGCCCCCGTCCTTCAGGACAACCCGCAACCCACCGACTTCCATGGTCTTCTCCGCCGCCTTCAGCATGTCATAAACCGTCAGCGCCGCGGTAGACGCGGCCGTCAGCGCTTCCATCTCGACCCCTGTCTGACCGGAGGTCTTCACGGTCGCCTCGATCCGGACGCCGGGCAGATTCGCGTCCACGACCAGATCGACCGCAACCTTGGTAATCGGCAGAGGATGACAGAGCGGGATCAGATCGGCGCAGCGTTTCGCCCCCATGATCCCGGCCAGCCGCGCAACGCCCAGAACGTCGCCCTTTTTCGCCGTGCCTTGCGCCACCAGATCGAGCGTCTCTGGGCGCATCCGCACGAACGCCTCGGCGACGGCAATCCGATCCGTGACAGCCTTGCCCGAGACATCGACCATATGGGCGCGGCCTTCGCCATCGAAATGGGTCAAACCGGCCATCAGCGGTCCCCGCGAGCGACGGGATCCGCCAAGAGCGCGCGCGTGGCGCCGGTCACGTCATCCTGCCGCATCAGGCTTTCCCCGATCAGGAAGGTCCGCGCCCCGTGATGCGCCATATCGGCAAGATCGGCAGGGGTGAAAAGCCCGGATTCCGAGATCACCATTCGGTCCTCAGGCACCCGAGCCGCCAGGGTCCGCGTGGTCTCCAGCGTGGTCTCGAAGGTGTTCAGGTTGCGGTTGTTGATACCCAGAAGCGGCGAGTTCAAATCCATCGCCCGGTCCAGTTCCGCGCCGTCGTGCACCTCGATCAACGCGTCCATCCCCCAATGCCGCGCGGCGTCCTCCAGCTCCGCCGCCTGCCCATCGCTGACGGACGCCATGATGATCAGGATGCAATCCGCGCCCCAGGCCCGCGCCTGGGCCACCTGGTAGGTATCGTAGAGGAAATCCTTCCGCAGGCAGGGCAGGTCGACCGCGGCGCGCGCGGCGACAAGAAACTCCGGCGCGCCCTGGAACGAGGGCGTATCGGTCAGGACGCTCAGACAGGTCGCACCGCCCGCCTCATAGGCTTTCGCCAGCGCCGGCGGATCGAAATCCTCGCGGATCAACCCCTTGGAGGGGCTGGCTTTCTTGATCTCGGCAATCAGGCCGTAGCCCGTCTCCTGCGCCGCCCAAAGCGCGTCGGCAAAGCCGCGCACACGCGGCGCGGCCTTTGCAGCCTCCTCAACTTCGGACCGGGACCGTGCAGCCTTGGCGGCCGCCACTTCTTCAAGCTTGTAGGCTTTGATCTTGTCTAGAATGGTACTCATCATTCCCCCTTAAGCCATCCCCCGGCCCGCGCCAAGATGCCCGCGGCCTCGGCGCGCGGCTCCTTCATCTTGGCTGGTACAACTCCGGGGCAGGCGCGCTTTTTTCCTTGGAAAAAGCCGCCAGGGGCAGAGCCCCTCGCGCCCTTGGGCGCCAATATATCGTGCCGCAGGCACAATTCCCGAAAGGGTCAGGCGCCCGAGGTGACGCGGGCGACCGCTTCGACAGCACGTTTCGCCGCGCCGCTGTCGATCGCCTCGCGCGCGATTTCCACGCCATCGCGCAGTTCCGTCACCCGACCCGCCACGATCAGCGCGGCCGCGGCGTTCAACAGAACAGCATCGCGGTAGGCGCCGGGCGCGCCGGCAAGCAGGTCGCGGAACGCCTGGGCGTTCTCGTCCGGACTTCCGCCGAGGATGTCCCGGAAAGGATGCACCGGCAGGCCCGCGTCTTCCGGGTGGACCACCCGCGACCGCAATTTGCCGTCCTTCAATTCCACCACGTCCGTCTTGCCCGAGATCGAGATTTCATCCGTCCCGTCCGAGCCATGCACCAGCCAGGCGGCCTCAGAGCCCAGTTCCTTCAATGTCTCCGCCATCGGGTAGATCAGGTCGATGGCAAAGGCGCCCGTCAGCTGCCGCTTCACCCCCGCGGGGTTGGTCAATGGCCCCAGGATGTTGAAAATCGTCTTGCAGCCGAGTTCCTGCCGGATCGGCATCACGTGCCGGACCGCGGGGTGATGCATCGGCGCCATCATGAAGCCGATACCGGCCTCGGCGAGCGACGCCTCGACCACCTCTGCGCCGACCATGACGTCGATCCCCATCTGGGAAAGCACATCCGCCGCGCCGGATTTGGACGAGAGGTTGCGGTTGCCGTGCTTGGCCACCGGCACGCCGGCGCCCGCCACCACGAAGGCCGTCGCGGTCGAGATGTTCAGCGTTCCCATGCCGTCACCGCCGGTGCCGACGATGTCCATCGCGCCCTCGGGCGCCGTGACCGAGACGCATTTCTCCCGCATCACCTGGGCCGCCGCCGCGTATTCTGCCACGGATTCGCCCCGCGCGCGCATCGCCATGATCAGCCCGCCCATCTGCCCCGCGGTGGCGGTGCCGTCGAACATGTGGCGGAAGGCCTCTTCCGCCTGGGCGCGCGAAAGGGGGCCCTCGGAGGCCGCGAAGATGATCGGCTTCATCAGGTCGGAAGGGGAGGCGTCGGTCATGCGGGCTCTTTCGTGAGGGTCAGAAAATTCTCGAGCATTGCGTGGCCGTGCTCGGATCGGATGCTTTCGGGGTGAAACTGGACACCCTCGATCGGCAATGTCATGTGGCGCAGGCCCATGATGGTGCCATCTTCCAGCTCCGCGGTGATCTCCAGCACGTCGGGCAGGGTGGCGCGGTCGACGACGAGGCTGTGATAGCGCGTCGCGTTCAGGGGCGAGGGCAGGCCGCGGAAGACGCCCTTGTCGGTATGCTTCATCGCGCCGAGCTTGCCATGGACGATCTCGGCATGCTGCACGACGCGGCCGCCAAAGGCCTCTCCGATCGTCTGGTGACCGAGGCAGACGCCCATCAGCGGCATCCCCGCGCCAGCCGCGGCCTTGGTGAGCGCGAGGCAAATGCCCGCGTCTTCAGGATATCCGGGGCCGGGGCTCAGCACGATGCCTTGCGCACCGGATGCCATCGCATCCTGCACGGTGATTTTGTCATTCCGCACCACGCGGACGTCCGCCCCCAACTCGCCCAGATAATGCACGAGGTTGTAGGTAAAACTGTCGTAGTTATCGATCAGGAGGAGCATCCCGGAGTTCCTTGACGAAGGGGCCGCAGAAAAGGGTTAAAGGCGGCGCGGGCCCACGCTATACATGTTTCAAAGCGAGCGGCAGGGGTCAAGCGACGGTACGCTTGCCTGCCCAGAAGAATAGCCGGGCAAACGGACCGGCAAAACGTGCGTGGGGTGTCTCGCGCCGAGCAGACAGGAGCAGGGCCATGGGCGGTCTGAGTATTGGCGTTTTCTGGGGATGTGTCGTGTCGGCATTGGGCCTTGCCGCCCTCTCGCTCAGCTTTCCCCTGCCGCCGGAACAAACGGACGACGTCACGATCACTGTGCCGATCACCCAAGTGGAAGACCCCGTGGCTGAGACCCCGAGTGCCCCCACGGTCATCGTGGAAGAGGCGCCCGACGCGGATGACGCGGTCGTTGCCGACCTCGACGCCGAAGACGACGCCGAGACCAGTGCCGACGCAGAGACGCCTGCTGTCGGCGAACCGGCGCCCGCGCCGGAGGCAACGCCGGCAGCCTCGCCCGAGGCCGACCCTGCGCTGGCCGAGACCGGAGCAGAGGCCGAGGCCGAGGAGAGCGAAAGCGAAACGCCCGCGCGGAACGACGAGGCCGCCCCCGCTACCGAAGTGCCCCTGCCGTCGGGCTCGGAGTTCAACCGTCCCCCGCCCGAGCCTGAAGCCGCCCTGCCGGAGCCTGACGCCGCCCCGATATCGGCCGCGCCGCAGGCCCCGGTTCTGGCCGGCAATGAAATCGCGCCGCGGTTCGACACCATGCCCGCCTCGCAGCCCTCGGTCGCCGCTCAGGCGCCCTCCGCGATCCGCAGCGCCCCCGCGGACGCCCGCGCGCCCGCCAGTCCCGCGACTTCCCCGGCGCCCGTGATTGCCTCGGGCCCAAACGCGTTGACCCAACCCGGTCTCAGCGACGGACCACAGGTCCGCACGGCGCGGCTGCCGCAGGTCGTGACGGCGCCTGAGCCGGAGCCTGAGCAGGTGCCGGCGCCAGAGCCTGAGATGCCTGAGACAGAGGCCGTCGCTGCGGCAGAGGCTTCGGCGGAGGTTGCAGAGGAGCCCGAGACCGCCGACGCGGGGCCCAACGTGCCCTTGGTCGATATCGAGACCCCGAGCTTTCCGACCGTCGTGGATGTGGAAGCCGTTGGAGGTGCCCTGCCAAGCGTAGGCGCGGCCGCCGCATCTGGGAGCCGATTGCCTCAAATCGCGCCCATCGCCACGCCCGAGGCGGCAGATGACGCGGCTGAGGCTTCGACGGAGGGCGAAGCGCCGGTGTCCGAGACCGTGATATCGGCCGAGGTCCTGCCCGCAATCCAGCGCTTCGCGGCAGATTTCGACCCGACAGAGGCGCGGCCGCTGATGGCCGTGGTCCTGATCGACGACCCCGAAAACCCGATGGATCTGGACACGCTTTCCGGCTTCAGCTTCCCGGTAGCCTTCGCCGTGGACCCCCTCGCGCCCGATGCCGAGGCGCGCGCGGCAGCCTTCCGCGCGGCGGGGTTTGAGGTGGTGATCCTGGGCACGGTGATCGTTGACGGAGCCACCGCTTCGGACATCGAGGTGGCGCTGGCCGGCGCGCAGGAGATCCTGCCGGAAGCCATCGCGGTGATGGACACGCCGGAGGGGCGCATCCAAGGCGACCGACCGGTGCTCGACGCCACAGTCGCAGCACTTTCGCGCAGTGGCCACGGCTTGCTGGCTTTCCCGCGCGGGTTGAATGCGGCAGAACAGACCGCCGCGCGCGAGGGGGTGCCGGGGGCGACGGTGTTCCGCTCTCTCGACGACGAGGACCAACGCGCCACGGTGATCACGAGGTTCCTGTCACGCGCGGCCTTCGCCGCGGCGCAGGAGGGGACGGTGATTGTCGTCGGGCGCACCCGCCCGGACACGGTAACGGCGCTGTTCTCCTGGGCCTTGAGCGGGCGGACCGAGGCTGTTGCCCTGGCCCCGCTGTCGGCCACGATGTTGCGGTCGGCGGAGTAGTCTCGACGTCTGGCTTTGGTCGGACGGTAATTTTGCGGAGCCTTCGGCGCGCCTCTTGTTTCAGGGGCTTTGCCCCCGTCCGAGGCCTGGTCGGCCTCGGCCTCCCCCACGCTCCCGCGGGGGGATATTTTGGGAACGGGGAAGATGGGGGCGGGCTGCGTCGGGCCGGGGCTACGCGTTGTTGCGGGTGAAGAGGCTGGCGTCCTCGGCGGCTTTGCGGATGGCTTGGGACTTGTTCACGGTTTCCATGAACTCGGCCTCCGGGTCGCTGTCGTAGACGACGCCACCGCCGGCCTGGATGTAGAGCTTCTCGTCCTTCACCACGGCGGTGCGGAGCGCGATGCACATGTCCATGTCGCCGTTGGCCGAGAAATAGCCCACGCCGCCGCCGTAGACGCCGCGCTTCTCGGGTTCCAGCTCGTCGATGATCTCCATCGCGCGGACTTTGGGAGCGCCGGAGACGGTGCCCGCGGGCATGCCTGCCATGAAGGCGGAGAGGGCGTCGTGATCTTCCGAGAGCTCGCCCACGACGTTGGAGACGATATGCATGACGTGGGAATAGCGCTCGACGATGAATTCCTCGGTCGGGCGCACGGTGCCGATTTTCGAGACCTTGCCGGTGTCGTTGCGGCCCAGATCGAGCAACATCAGGTGCTCGGCCAGTTCCTTCTCGTCGGCCATCAGGTCGGCCTCCAGCGCGCGGTCCTCCTCGGGCGTGGCGCCGCGGGGGCGGGTGCCGGCGATGGGGCGGATTGTTACTTCGTCATCGAAGACGCGGACCAAGATCTCGGGCGAGGCGCCGACGACCTGGAAGCCGCCGAAGTTGAAGTAGAACATGAAGGGCGAGGGATTGGTCCGGCGCAGAGCACGGTAGAGCGCGAAGGGGGGCGTCGGGAAATCCAGCGTCCAGCGCTGCGAGGGGACGACCTGGAAGATGTCGCCCTTGCGGATGTAGTCCTTCGCGGTCTCCACCGCCGCGAGGTAGTCCGCGTGGGTGAAGTTGGAGATCGGCTCGCCCAGGGGGCGGGCATCGCCCATCTCGCGCGCGGCGACCGAGGGCGCGCGTTCCAGGTCGCGCAGGGCGTCGGAGACCCGTTCGGCGGCCTGCGCATAGGCCGCGCGTGCCGAGAGGCCGCTCGATTGCCAGGCGGGTGAGACCACGGTGACCTCTCCCTTCACCCCGTCGAGCACGGCGATGACCGAGGGGCGGATCAGCACCGCGTCTGGCAAGCCGAGGGGGTCGGGGTTCACGTTGGGCAGATGCTCCACTAGCCGGATCATGTCGTAGCCGAGGTATCCGAAGAGACCCGCCGCGGCGGCGGGCAGATCCTCGGGCATGTTGATCGCCGATTCCGCCAGCAGCGCGCGGATCGCGTCGAGTGGCGCCTCGGCGCAGGGCTCGAAGCTGTCGCGATCATAGCGGGCGGTGCGGTTGATGCGTGCTTCCTCGCCGCGGCATTCCCAGACCAAATCGGGCTTCATGCCGATGATCGAGTAGCGCCCGCGCACCTCGCCGCCGGTGACCGACTCGAGGATGAAGGCATCACGCCCGGCATCGGTCAGCTTGAGCATGACCGAGACGGGCGTATCCAGATCGGCGGCAAGACGCGCGTGGACGAGCTGGTTTTCGCCCCGCTCCCAGGCGGCGCGAAAATCCTCGAAGGCGGAGAGTTGCGCCATGGGCGGGCCTCAGGGGAAAGAGGCGTGGACCGAGTTGATCACGCCCTGGTTCATGGAGATGCCCGCGTCGGCCTGCAGCGCCTGGCCGTATGCCTCGAAGATATCGGTGGCCATGGATTGCGCGATCGTCTGGTTCATGATCGTAAGCAGGACCGAAGTGTCTTCCCCGTCGCGGATGCCGGAATTGATGGCATCGAGGCGCACGATATGGGCGGCTTCGGCGCCGGGGATCATGACCACGTCGCCGGGCGCGTCGAGCTGGAAGACCTGCGCCACGGTGGTGGCGGGCAGGTCGGGCAGCAGGTCCTGGCGGCGGATCAGACGCTCCTCGGCGGTGTCACCGAGATCGTCGAGCGTCGCCCCTTGCGCCAGCTGTGCGACCAGCTGCGAGGCACGGTCGGCGACGGCTTCGCGCAAGGCGGTGGCCTGCCAGGCGTTTGCGACCTCTTGCTCGATTTCTTCCAGCGGTGGCAGGGCCGGGGGCACGATCTCGTCGAGGCGCAGCGCGAAGAGGCCGCCGTCGCTCAGGTCCAGCAGCTCGGGGAAATCGCTCTCCTCCACCGCGGCTGCCGCGTCGCGGAAGTTGTCATATGCGGCGATGCCTTCCTCGGAGGCTGTCGTGTAGTCGAGGGTGCCGAGGACCATCGCGGTGTCTTCGCCCAATTCCTCGAGCGTGGCGCCGGAGGCCAGCAGGTCATCGATCTCTTCCCGCATGTCATCGATGGCGCGGCGCGCGCCTTCCTGCGCCAGCTCGGCGCTGAGGTCTTCACGGGCATCCTCGAACGGCACTTCGGAGGCTTCGAGCACCGCGTTGACCCGGAAGATGGCGGGGCCAAGGGGCGTCGGCACGGGGCCCAGGATCTCGTTCTCGTCATCGCCGAAGATGATCTCGGCGGCGGCGTCACTCAGGTCATCGGGGGCAACCTCGCCCATGTCGACGTCGGCCAGCGTCAGGTCACGCTCTTCCACCAGCGTGTCGAAGTCCGTTTCGTCGGCGGCAATGGCGGCGAGCGCTTCCTCGGCGGCCTCGTCAGAGCCGAACACGAGACGTTCCAGCAGGCGGCGCTCGGGCTGCACATATTCATCAATGCGCTCGTCGTAGAGCTCTTGCAGCGCGTCCTCGTTGATCTCGACGTCATCCATAATGGCGGAGGGGATCAGCCACGCATAGGTGATCCGGCGCGCCTCGGGGCGGGTGAACCGCTCGGGGAATTCGTCGTAATAGGCTTCAAGCTGCGCGTCGGTGGGGTCGGCAATCGGCTCGGGCAGATCACGCTCGGTCACCGCGAGGCGGGTGAAGTCGCGGGTCTCGGACTGATAGGCGGTGAGGATTTCGGCAAAGATTTCCGGCGGAGTCAGCCCACCGATCACTGCCGTCTGCAACAGGGCGCGGGCCACGTCCTCGCGCGTGTCCTCTTCGAACTCGCGCGGGGTAGAGCCTTGCTGTTGCAGGACGAATTCGTAGGAGTTGCGGTCAAACTGGCCCGAGGTGTTCTGAAACGCCTGGATCTGCGAGATCTGCCGCGCCACTTCGCCGTCGCCCACCGAGATGCCCATCTCGGCCGCCTCGTGGCTGAGGGCGGCACGGGCGGTCAAACCGGCCAGAACCTGCTCGTCGATACCGCGCGCCCGGATCTGCGCGAAGCTCACCGCCTGGCCGCTCTGCGCGGACTGCGCGTTGATCTCGTTGTTGAGCGCACGGAAGTAATCCTCCGCCGTGATCTGCGCATTGCCCACGGCACCCACCTGCGAGGCGCCACCGCTGAACGAGCCGATGCCGAAACCGGCCAGGGCGACGAACAGAAGCCCGAGGAGGATCCAGACAAAGAGGGTCGAGACTTTTTTCGCAGCGGAGGTAGCCATTTTGATCAGGCCCTTTCAGTGGTTAGTTGCGCAAACGGATACGCATTTGGCCCAAGAGGAGCAAGGGAATGCTGACGCCTCGGGATAAGTCTCTGCGGCCTGGCTACAGGGAGGTGATCGGGGCGAGGCGATTTGCCAGCTCATCCAGCCCGGCACGATCGGCGTTGGCGAAAGCTACCCGAAGCGTCGCCTCGGCCTGACCGGCACCGCCCTGGGCGCGGGTGGGGCCGAACATGGTGCCCGGAAGCACCAGGAGATGCGCCGCGTCCACCAGCCGTTTCGCGACCTCGTCGGAAGGCATATCGAAGGGATGGCGCACGTAGGCGAAATAGGCGCCCGAGCCCAGAAGCTCCCACTCCGGCAGGCGCGCGAAGCTCTGACGCACCGCATCGCGCCGCGCCAGGATCTCGAGCCGTTCCCCCGCAAGCCAGTCGCGCAGGTTCTGCATGCCCCAAAGCGCGCCGACCTGGCCGATCTGGGGCGGACAGATGGCCACGGTGTCGAGGAATTTCTCCACCTCCGCCAGCCGCGCGGGCGAGGCCATGATCGCGCCGACCCGGTGCCCGGTCAGACGGTAGGCTTTCGAGAAGGAATACAGGTGGATGAAAGTGTCGTCCCAGTCAGGGTCTTCGAACAGCGCATGGGGCGCGCCTTCAGAGGAATGGAAATCCCGGTAGGTCTCGTCCACGATCAGCACAAGGTCGCGGGCACGCGCCAGGTCACGGAAGGCCGCGAGCAGGGCAGGGGGATATTCGACGCCCGCGGGGTTGTTGGGGCTCACCAGAACGATTGCCTTGGTGCGCGGCGTGATCAGAGAGGCGGCGCGCTCAGGGTCCGGCAACAGATCATCGCCGGTCGTTATATAGGCCGCCCGCACGCCCTGCATGTCGAGCCACATCTGGTGGTTGAAATAGAACGGCAGCGGCACGATCACCTCGTCGCCGGCCTGCGCGATCGTGGACATGACCGAGGTGAAGGCCTGGTTGCATCCCGATGTTATGGCAACCTGCGAGGGCTCGATCACGCCCCCGTAAGAGGCCGACCACTGCGCCGCCAATTCGGCCCGCAGGGCGTCATGGCCCAGAACCGACCCGTAGAGATGCACCGAAGGATCGCTCAGCACCGCGTCGGCCATGGCCTGCATCAGCCCCTCGGGGGGCGGATCGACCGGCGCGGCCTGGCTCAGGTTCATCAAGGGCCGCGAAGCGGGGAAGTCCTTGCACTCGACCCACCGACGGGCCTCCATGACGGGGGGCGGAAACGTCGCCTCCATATTCGGGTTCACCGGTTTCATGGCACGCTCCCCCCGGAGGGCGCACGCGACGCTCCTCCTTCATCTTGGTAAATACAACTCAATCCTGCGGCTCGAAACGGCACCCGAACATGAGACACTCCGGGCGCCGCAGATGCATCGCAGTCTCTTTGAACGGGCTCTTAGAACGGAATCTCGTCATCCAGATCCGACCCGCCGCCGCCAAAGCCGCCGCCGCCGCCCGATCCACCACGGTCATCACCGCCGAAGCCGCCACCGGAACCGCCACGATCGTCATAGCCGCCGCCACCACCGTAGCCGCCGCCACCACCACTGCCGCCGCCTTCGCCGCGCCCGTCGAGCATGGTCAACACGCCGTCGAAGCCCTGCAGGACGACCTCGGTGGAATACCGGTCCTGCCCGCTCTGGTCCTGCCACTTGCGGGTCTGCAACTTGCCCTCGATGTAGACTTTCGAGCCCTTGCGCAGGTATTGCTCCGCGATGCGCACAAGGCCCTCCTGGAAGATCGCGACCGAGTGCCACTCGGTCTTTTCGCGGCGCTCGCCGGTGTTGCGGTCCTTCCAGGTCTCCGAAGTCGCGATCCGCAGGTTGCAGACCTTGCCGCCGTTCTGGAAGCTACGCACTTCGGGGTCGCGCCCCAGGTTGCCGATTAGAATGACTTTGTTGACGGACCCGGCCATCGAATTCCCCCTCGTGGACTGCTGAGGCGCCCCGATTCCGGGCGCTTGGTTGGTGTCCGGTTAGACCATCCGATCAAGGTTAAGAAAAGCCTTAAACCTTTCGGAATTATCCTCCCCCTAGGAATAGCGCGTCCGGGGCGCTATATTCTGCCGCAAATCCACAAGTGAACCGAGGCCTGATGTTTCACCTGCGACCTTTCCCTGCGTCTGCCCGAGTGTCCTTGCGTGACCTCGCGCAGGGCACCGGCGCCATCCTTGCCGCAGGCGCTCTCGGCGCGTTGCTTGCGCCGTCCGCCTCCGCTCAAAGCGGGCTCGATCGACTGGACCGCGCGATGGGTGTGCTCGATGGGCGCGCGGCCACGCAATACGAGTTCTCCTCGCGCCTGCGTCCGGGCTCGGTCGAGACCCGCGCACTGCCGGAATTCGAGGGCGGCTATAATGGCCCGTTCCTGGAGGTCGCCCGCTCCGCGGCCCGGCGCCACGGGGTGCCGGAGGATCTGTTCCTGCGGCTCGTGCAGCAGGAATCGGGCTGGAACACGGCGGCGCTCAGCTCTGCCGGCGCGGTCGGTCTGGCACAGCTGATGCCGGACACGGCGGTTCTGCTTGGTGTCGATCCGGCCGACCCTGTGGCAAACCTCGACGGGGGCGCGCGCTACCTGTCGCAGCAATTCCGCCGCTTCGGCACGTGGCGATTGGCGCTTGCGGCTTATAATGCGGGTCCAGAGGCGGTCGAGCGCCACGACGGCGTACCGCCCTATGACGAGACCCAACACTACGTTCGCGTGATCCTTGGCACGCGAAGCTGAGCCGCCCGAGCCGCGCGACACCTCCACGCCCGGCGCGGATGCCCCGCGTGCTCTCGCCGAGGCGGAAGGCACCGCGGGACGGCTCGACGCCGTTCTGCGGCTGCTGGAGGCGGTGATGTTCTGCTGCCTCTCCACCCTCGTCGTCTTCTGGATCGCGGACCGGATGCGGGGCCTCGATTTCGAGCCCATCGTTGTCACGCCCTGCGTCGACGCCGCCTGCACGCCCCACACGGGACCAATAGCCTCGCGCCCCTTTGCCGCCTATACCGAGGCGCTGACGCCCTCCGGCCCGAGCGCCTTCTCGGCCGTCAATACCTGCGCCCAACTGGTCGAAACCCTCGAGCAACGTGGCGAGGATGGGGAAGGGGTGGGCCGGATCATCGAGTTGATGCGCAGCCGTGGCACCGTCGAGATCCTGTGGGCCGATGAGGCGACCCTGACGATCGTGCCCGGACCGCGGAACGACGGTTTCCTCGAAGTGATCCGCGACGGTCTTTCGATGGCGCCCTCACGCGGGTGCCATCCCATCAACTACAAGCCCGTGTTCTGGCCGTTGTTCCTTGGGTGGTCCCTGCTGGCTTGCCTGCGGGTGTTTCGCAACCGGCAGCGGGAATGGGCCAGTCGCTGAAGTGTTGCGGATGAAATGGCAGCTGAGAAGCGCCGGGGGCCAGCCCCCGGACCCCCGCCCGTATTTCTGAAAAGATGAAGGGTGCGGTGGGTTACAGGTGACTGAGAGGTGTGATGCGGGATCTTGGGTGACTTACGTCTCGGGGGTGTCGACTTCCGCGCCGAGGGCGATCAGGCGGGTTTTCAGGGAGGCAGCCCTCGGGTCGCCTGCTTCCAGCGCGTGGACATAGGCGTGGGTGAGGTAGAAGGCGGCGCCCTGAGCCTCGGTTTCCGCGTCTGCCGCGGCGACGTAGAGCGCGATGACCTCGGACCAGTCGCCGGTTTCCCGGGCCCGTCGGAGGGCGGTGTCGAACCGATCCGAGGCCAAGCTCAGCGCGCCGTTTCGATCTTTTCGGCGACCCAGGCATGGAAGAGATGCGTGGGCCCGTCCATCGCCGGGGAGAAACGCCCGCCGTCAAAGCCCTCCGCCGCGCGGCCCCGTTGCATGCCCTCGACGACGAAGATGTCTTCCTCGAACACATCCTTCCATTGCCGCGCGTTTCGGGCACGCAGGGCCGCATCGGTATCCGGGGTGGCATAGTAGATATGGACGTGCTCGCGGGTGCGGTTATGGGCGACGGGTTCGAGCACGATGGCATAGGCGTGATCGCGGTGAACTCCCATCAGCACGTTCGGGAAGACCGAGATATATTCCGCCCCGGCGTCCCAGTGGGGGCCGAGGTTCCGGAAGTCGGGGAAGACGGCGCCGTCCTCGCCCTTGAGTTGTCGATAGACGTAGGTGCCCTGACCGGAGAAGTGACCGGCCGCCTCAATGTGATAGTGATCCTCGAGCCGCGAGTAGGTGTTGAGCGCGGGATGCACCCAGGGCAGGTGATAGCTCTCGCAGTAGTTCTCGACGGCGAGCTTCCAGTTCGTCGCGAGATCGAGCGTGAAGCTGCTGTCCGGCCCGCCATGAAACATCGGTTGGTCGAACTCCGCCCATCGCTGCAACAGGTCCTCGTGGACCTCCTCGAAGGATGCGGCCGCGCCGGAGAGGTTGATGAAGACCACGTCACGCCAGATGTGGCTGCGCACTTCGGCGAGGCCGAGGGTGGTGCGATCAATGCCGGGGTGGGCGTTCTGTCCGGGGCCGCCCACATGGGGGGTAGCCACCAGCTTGCCCGCCTTGGAGTAGCACCACGAATGGTAGGGGCAGCGGATCGCGCCTTCGATCTTGCGGGGCTGATCGACGAGGATCATGCCGCGGTGGCGACAGATGTTGAAGAAGACGCGCAGCGTGCCGGTGTCATCGCGCAGGAGAAGGAGCGGTTGCCCGAGAAACTCGATCGGTTTCGCGTCACCCGCTTCGGGCACATCGGCGCCGACGGCCAGAGCGGCCCACTGATTGCGCAGAACGGCGTTGTTTTCCGCCGAGATCGTCTCGGGGTCGGTGTAATGGCTGTTGGGCAGGCCATGGGCGCGGTCGATGGGGGCCATTACGTCGGCAAGGGGGCGGATCAGATCATCAGGCATGGCGCAAACTCCGACTAAAGATTGCATTCAGCCTGTGTTCAAAACCGGGGGTGCGTCTTGCCAAATCCCGACAGAAAATGGGCATGCAAAGACACGCGCGCCCGTGACGGAGGCGGGCGCGAAGCGCTTTAGACGCGGAGGTAGCCGCCTTTTTCGCAAGGCGGCCACCGGGTCAGGTGCCGCCCAGAAGATCGGTCACCGAGGCGCCGGGGGGCAGGTCCAGCGCGGCGCGCAGGGCCGCGCGGCCGCGTGCCAGCCGCGAGGTGACGGTACCCGGTGCAAGCCCTGTCTTCTGCGCGATCTCGGCATAGCTCAGCCCCTCCATCGCGCGCATCCGCAAGAGGACCTGCTGATCCTGGGGCAAGGCGGCCAGCGCTTCCAAGGCCTCGGCACAGCCAAGCCGCGTCACCCCATCCGAGCCACGCGGCGCGGAAACCTCGTCGGGCGCCATCTCGGCGGGTTGCGCGAGGGAGCCGCGGCGATAGGCGCGGTGTCGCAAGGTCGCGAACGCATAGGCGCGCAGGTCATCGATCGGGGGCTGATCCGTTGCGCCCTCGGCCGCCATCGCCATCCGCGACCAGACCCGCAGCAATGTTTCCTGCACGAGGTCGTCTGCCTCATCGCCCGTGCGCGTCAATCGCCGCGCCGTCCGCTGCATGTCCGCCATCAATGCAGTGAAAGTGCGCGACAGGGGAAGGGCGGCTGTGGCGTCCTTCTCCCGCGCGGGGCGTGAGGGGTGGTGCATGGGGGCCTCGCAGGTCTGAAACGCGGATGCTTGATCGAACGCTGATCCCGCCTTGCCGCGACCGCAAGATGCGCCGCTCCGCGCGCCCGCTGGCGGCCGCTATCCCGCCCATGGCGGGCGATCCTTTGCCGATGGGGAAAACACCAGCGGGACGTTGCCCCTGTCGCGCCCTATATTGAGCAGGGAGCCGCCGACCGGGGCGATCCTTGGCGGCGCACCGGACGAAACTGGCCTCAGTAGGCTCTTCCCTCATAGATGCCCCACCGATCCCGGAGGGTCGCATCTGACACGCAACAACAAAGGGACCAATCCCATGCGAAACGATGACAATAAAATCCGCCTTGGCGTGATCTCCGCAGCCGCCGCGGTTGCAGGCTTGATGGTGACGGCAGGTCTTGCCGGTGCGCAGATCGCAGATGTCGATGCCGACCCCGATGGCATGGTCAGCTTCACCGAGCTTCTGATGATCATGCCCGATATGTCGGAAGAGGAATTCACCGCGCTGGATGCGGATGCCGACGGGGTGCTGAACGCGGATGAGATTGCCGCGGCGCAGGAAGCGGAACTGCTTCCCACGGAATAAGGCGAGCCTTCTCGGGACCTGTGCCACAAAGGCAGGTCCCGAGGTCGGACGCGGGGGCAGGGCAGACAGCCTCCGCGTCTTGATAATGCTTTGCGAATCCGTGGCGCGGCCTCGGAGAGGGTGTCGATGATCACCCGTCGAAGGGGTCGGCGATCGGTGCATAGCCCGGCAGGCTGCCGCGATTGAGCCCCCAGACTTCCGTCAGATAAGCGTCCTGCGCAATGACAATGCTATCGAGGGTCGATCGCGCCGCACTGCTTTCATCCGCCGCGTCGAGCGGCTCGATGGTCACGAACGAGAGCACCGTGTCGCTGTCCGCCACCTCGTAGGTGGTGAAATAGGCGGCAAGATCGCCGAAAATCCCGCCACGCCCGACGTCCTCAAAGACGATGCCTTCAGATCCGAAGCGCGCATGCAGATCCGCGCGGGTGGTCTCTGCGAAGGTGAGCCCGCCCAGACCGGTCGCAACCGGGCCCGGCTCGGCAGGACGCAACTCGATGAAGACAACGCCGCCGGTCTCGCTGTCGGCGATGGCGGTCATCATCACCCCGTCCAGCGCGGCCCAGACCGACCGTGTGTAGGGCGCCTGAACCGCGGTGTCGTCGGCTATCGGCATCGCCTCGGGGATCGGCGCGCCCAGGGTGAGGCCGTGCAGGCTCTGCGCTGCGGCGGGCAGGCCCGCGAGGCCCACGCCCAGAGAGAGAAGCATCAAGCGGGCAAGGCGCATCACGTGCCTCGGGCGATGGCCGCGACGCCGGTGCGCGCCAGTTTGATCTCGCCCAGGGGTCGCATCAGGTCGCAGAAGGCATCGATCTTTTCCGGCGTGCCGGTGATCTCGAAAACGAAGCTCTCCAGCGTGCTGTCGACAACGTTGGCGCGGAAGATTTCTGCGATACGCAGCGCTTCCACCCGGTGTTCGCCCTTGGCCACGACCTTGATCAGCGCCAATTCCCGGCTGATGAACGGCCCGTCCACGGTGAGGTCCGCGACCTCGTGCACCGGCACCATGCGGCCCAACTGCATCTTGATCTGGTTGATGATCTGCGGCGTGCCCGAGGTCACAATGGTGATGCGCGAGCGGTGCCCGCCATGGTCCACCTCCGCCACGGTCAGGCTTTCGATGTTGTAACCGCGCCCCGCGAAAAGCCCGATCACGCGCGCCAGAACGCCCGGCTCGTTCTCGACCAGGATCGCGAGGGTGTGAGTCTCGATCACGTCGGACAGATGCGACCGAAGATCATAGGCGGAATGGCTGGTGGAGCCTTGTTCGATGTTGAGAGCCATGGGGCGTTCCTTTTCAGGGCGATGGTGTCTGGGCTAGGGCATTTGCAGGCGGGGAAACGCCTCGGCCAAAGGGGTTGCAAAAGACGGGGCGTCGGTCTCGTCGACCGGGTCGGCCCCGAAGATGTCCGGGTGGGCCGCGATGTAATCTGCGTGGTGCAAACTGGCGGCAATCAGGATGGCGTCGGCGGGCGGGGCAGGCGGGAGCGTGCTGCTTGTCTCCGAGAGCGTGCGGTCGGGGGCGACGAAAGCGGTCTCCAACGTCAGATCGGGGTGATCCGGCAAATCGAAGAAGAGCGTCCAGTCGACGGAGACCTCTCCGGCAAAGATCGTCTCGGTCTCGCGAGCGCGGGGAGAGCCCTCGGAGCCCGCCGCAGCGCGCGTCTGCGCGAGGGTGCTTTCCCCCACCGTCAGCCCGTCGCTCTGTGGCGGCCGCATCTGCGCGCCGATTGCACCAAGCCCAAGCGAGAGGATGCGCCCGCCGCCATGCACGACATGGAGTTGCCGCTCGTAGGGCAGGGGATAGCGCGCCACGGTGCGGCCCTCGGCGGTCTGCAGCTCGAACGGCTCGCCCAGACGCGCCAGCTCGGCCGTCGGCATGCCGGGCAGCAAGCCGCGAAAGTCCTGTGCCGCTGCGGACAGGGCGAAGAAGCAGAAAAGGGCCGCGGTGCGGATCATGAGATCGGAACCCCGCAAGCCGGCTCCGGCGGAAGCTGCGGGAAATCGGCGTCAAAGCTCTCGAGGGTCTGGAACGGGTGTTCCTGCAGAACGAACGGTGGGGTTCCGTCGCGCAGGGCGTAGCGGTCGCCCGGAAAGACGCCGCCCTCCACCACGGTCTCGAACAGGTCCACCTCGTCCCAACAATGAAAGCCGCCGGGATCGAGCGGCCCAAAACCACCGGCCGGATATTCGTAGCAGACCTGCGCGCCACCAACGGGCAGATCGAAGAGATCCGAGCTGTCGAGCCCCCCATCGCGGCCCGTGTCACTCGAGCCGTCATTCTGCAGCTCGCGAAGCTCGGCGTCCGAATAGACACCCCACGAGCCGACGATCACCTCGGGCAGGTCGTGGTACCAAAGATAGGCGGTGCCATCCCCGGCGGTATATTCGATCTGGTTCCCCGAGCCGTCATAGAAATGCACCGTCCGCCCGCAGAGCAGGTCAAACAGCGCCTCCACGGCCTGAGCCTGGACGGGTAGGGGGGCTGCGACCACGACACAAAACGCAGCCGCCTGCAGTTTCCGAAGACCACTCACCCGTCCCATGCTCACACCAACACGCCGCCTGCGTCGCCGATCACGCCTTGGGTGTCGGCCTCGCCGAGAAGCATCTCGTTGTGGGCCTTGCCCGAGGGGATCATCGGGAAGCAGTTCTCGTGTTTCTCCACTACGCAATCGAAGATCACCGGGCCGTCGTAGTTGATCATCTCCATGATCGCATCGTCGAGGTCCTTGGGGTCGGAGCAGATGATCCCCTTGGCACCAAAGGCCTCGGCCAGCTTGACGAAATCGGGCAGCGCTTCGGACCAGCTTTCGGAATAGCGTTCTCCGTGGAGGAGTTCCTGCCACTGGCGCACCATGCCCAGGCGCTCGTTGTTGAGGATGAACTGCTTGAAGGGCAGGCGATATTGCACGGCGGTGCCCATTTCCTGCATGTTCATCAGCCACGAGGCCTCGCCCGCGACGTTGATCACCAGCGCTTCGGGGTGGGCAACCTGCACGCCGACCGAGGCCGGGACGCCGTAGCCCATGGTGCCGAGCCCGCCCGAGGTCATCCAGCGGTTGGGCGCATCGAAGCCGAGGAATTGCGCGGCCCACATCTGGTGCTGGCCCACTTCGGTCGTGATGTAGCGGTCGTGGCCCTTGGTCAGCGCCTCCAACCGCTCCAGCGCGTATTGCGGCTTGATGACGGTTTCCGAGGCCTTGTAGTCGAGGCAACGCACGGCTTTCCACGTCTCGATCTGCTCCCACCATGTCTTGACGGCGGCGCGCTCCGCTTTGCGGCCGCGCGCTTTCCAGACCTTCAGGATGTCTTCCAGCACGTGGCCGACATCGCCAATGATCGGGAAATCGGCGTGGATCACCTTGTTGATCGACGAGGGGTCGATGTCGACGTGGCCCTTGCGCGAGTTCGGCGAGAAATCCGAGATCCGGCCGGTGATGCGGTCGTCGAAACGCGCGCCGATGTTGATCATCAGGTCGCAGCCATGCATCGCGAGGTTGGCCTCGTAGGTGCCGTGCATCCCGAGCATGCCGAGCCACTTGTCGCCCGACGCCGGATAGGCGCCCAGACCCATCAGGGTCGAGGTGATCGGGAAGCCCGTCGCCTCCACCAGTTCGGTCAGCAGCGTGCTCGCCTCGGGGCCGGAGTTGATCACGCCGCCGCCGGTATAGAAGACGGGCCGCTCGGCGGTCTCCATCGCCTCGACGAGGCGGGTGATCATCTCGATGTCGCCCTTCACCTTGGGCTGGTAGTGGCTGACCTTCGCCTTCGGCTTTGTCGTGTATTCACCGGTCGCGAATTGCACGTCCTTGGGAATGTCGACCAGAACCGGGCCGGGGCGGCCCGAGGTGGCGATGTGGAAGGCCTGATGGATGGTGTCGGCCAGACGGTCGGTTTCCTTCACCAGCCAGTTCATCTTGGTGCAGGGGCGGGTGATGCCCACGGTGTCGGCCTCCTGAAAGGCGTCGGAGCCGATCATGAAGGTCGGCACCTGTCCGGTCAGGCAGACGATCGGAATGCTGTCCATCAGCGCGTCGGTCAGGCCGGTCACGGCGTTCGTCGCACCGGGGCCCGAGGTCACCAGAACGACGCCGGGCCGCCCGGTGGAGCGGGCATAGCCCTCGGCCGCGTGAACCGCGCCCTGCTCGTGCCGCGCGAGGATGTGGCGGATCGCGTTCTGCTGGAAAAGCTCGTCGTAAATCGGAAGGACAGCACCGCCGGGATAGCCAAATACCGTGTCGACACCCTGTTCCTTCAGGGCCTCGACGATCATCTTTGCTCCGGTCATCTGCTGTGACGTGCTCTGTGACATGGGCGCTTGATCCTTCTTTATCGCGCTTCATCGGTCGTGTGCGACTTTTGCAGTCCAAAAAAAAGCCCCCGGAGGAAGATCCGAGGGCGCATGGTTCCAGATATGGATGTCGTTACCGACCCATGCGCCTTTTTCCTACAAGTACGAGAATGCCGGACATTTCCGAGCCTCCTGATATCGCGTGGGCCGGACGTTATGACCGGGGGTTTTGCGCGTCAACAGCCAAACGCGCGAACCCGTGAAGAAAATGTCGTTTGAGCGGCGTTTTGCGCAACTAATATCGCGCGCTCGGCTTAACAGAACCTTCATCTCACCGTCACCGGACTGTCGTGGAGCCTCCCTAGATCGGCGTCAGACGCGCGAAGGAGCGCGGGCTGCCACAACGACACAGAGCTAGGACATCGAGATGAAACGCATCGATACAAGCGACATGAGCTGGGACGATTGGGACGCGCAGGTGCGCCCCGAGCCCGAGGTGACAGACTTCGACCGGGTGGTCGAAACAGCGATGACGCGCCGCGCCGTTCTGGGCTCGCTGGTGGCATTGGGCTCCGGCGCGGCGGTGATGGGCACCGCGATGCTCAAGGGCACCACCGCACATGCTTATGGGCAGTCCGACTTCCCCTTCGAGCCGATCCCCGCCTTCACCGACAACACCATCCACGTTCCCGAAGGCTACACCTGGCGCCCCGTCGCGCGGTGGGGCGACAAGCTCTTCTCCGACGCGCCGGAATTCGATAACGGCCATGGCGCCGAAGGCTCGGACCGGATCTTTGGCGAGAACACCGATGGCATGGAGCTGTACCGCGTCGGCGATGCCGAGGTGATCGCGGTCAACCATGAATACGTGAACCCCGCGCTCAACATCCCCGAGCGTGAGACACCGACCGAAGAAGACGTGATGACCCTGATGAACCTGCAGGGTGTGACGGTGATGGAAGTGGCGCGGGGCGAGGAAGGCTATGATGTCGTCGTCGACAGCCCGCTCAACCGCCGTATCCATCATAACACGCCGATGCGCATCTCGGGGCCTGCCGCCGGCCATGCGCTGCTGCAGACCTCGGCCGATCCTTCCGGCACCGAGGTTCTGGGCACGCTCAACAACTGTGGTTCCGGTCGCACGCTCTGGGGCACCTATCTGACCTGCGAAGAGAACTTCAACGGCTACTTCGGGTCCACGGACGCCGAGCTGGAACTGCCCGAGGGGTTTGCGCGCTATGGCATCCAGCACGACAGCCGCTATGCCTACGAGCTCTATCACCCGCGCTACGACATCGCGCAGGAGCCGAATGAAGCCCATCGCTTCGGTTATATCGTGGAGATCGACCCCGCCGATCCCGAGAGTCAGCCTGTCAAACGCACCGCGCTTGGCCGCTTCAAGCACGAGAACGCCGCGATGACTCTGGCCGAGGACGGCCGGGTTGTCGTCTATATGGGCGACGATGAGCGCGGCGAATTCATGTACAAATACGTCTCCAACGGCACCTACGTCGAGGGCGGCCCGACCGACGGTCTGCTCGACGACGGCACGCTCTATGCCGCGTCCTTCAACGAGGACGGCACCGGGAGCTGGCTGGCCCTGACCCCTGACACGACGGCCATGGATACGGCGATGATCTGCATCCACACCCGTCAGGCGGCCTCCAGTGTCGGCGCCACCACCATGGACCGGCCCGAGTGGGTGGCCGTCTCCACCACGCTCCCCGAAGCCTATTGCTGCCTCACCAACAACTCGCGCCGGGCCGAGGGCTTCACCAACGCCGGTGGCGACCTGGCCGAACCCGCCCCCGGCACGCCGAACCCGCGTGGTGAGAACCGTTACGGTCAGATCGTGCGCTGGCGTCCCGAGGGCGGCGACCACGGGGCCGATGCCTTCACATGGGACCTCTACGTCATGGCCGGCAACCCGGTCGTGGGCCTGGGGTCCTACGCGGGGTCGGACAACGTCACCGAGGGCAACATGTTCAACTCGCCCGACGGGATGCAGGTCGACAGCAACGGCCTGATCTGGATCCAGACCGACGGCGACGACAGCAACGAGGGGCCGTACTCCGGCATGGGCAACAACCAGATGCTGGTGGGCCACCCCGAAACCGGCGAGATCGCCCGCTTCCTCACCGGCCCGAGCGGATCGGAAGTGACCGGCCTGACCTGGAACAGCGACCGCACCGTGGCCTTCGTCGGCATCCAGCACCCCGGCGGCACATGGCCCGACGGCGGCGACAGCCTGCCGCGCTCGTCGGTCATCGCCGTCTGGCGCGAGGACGGCGCGGCGATCGGCTGACCACCGGGTCTATAGCTTGGAGAAGAGGGGAAGGGGGCCGCAGGACGTTGCGGCCCCCTTCGCGTGCGGGTGCCGCTGTGCGCGCGCTCCACAGGGTGAATCACCCCCGGCGTGAGACGGGCGTTGCGCACCCCTCGCGCTGGTCAAAAAAGCGGCAGGCGGCGCGGACGCTGCATCTTCTGTGAGCAACGCGCGGCATCGGGCGTCCGAGCCGGAGGGGTTCGCTGGCATCGAGACCCGTTACAGCCCATATTGGTAAACTTTTTTTACAAAACCCACACAAAGCCGCAGAAAAACTGTTTTCGGACGGCGAACGCTTCGCTAACGTGCCCTTACTTAAAAAATCCACCGGGCGTCCAGGAGGGGCGCTTGGGGACAAGATCCAAACGGGGAGGAATACCATAATGGATCGTCGTTCTTTTTTGCGGACTTCTGCAGTCGGCGGGGCAGCCGCTGCTTCCACCACACTCGCAGCACCGCTCTACGCGCAAGGCAACCGTGAACTGACGCTCGTGACGTCGGTGCCGGATGGCTTCGCGATCTTCGATGACGCCGCGCAGCTGGCCATCGACTACATCGCCGCCATGACGGACGGTCAGCTGACCTTCAACAAGAACTCCGCCGGTACCCTCGTGGGCGCCTTCGAGGTTTTCGACGCGGTTTCCTCCGGTCAGGCAGACGTCTACCACTCGGCCGAATACTACTTCCTCAACCAGCACCCCGCCTTTGCCTTCATGACCTCCGTGCCCTTCGGCATGACGTCGCAGGAAATGGCCAACTGGTACTACCGTCGCGGCGGTCAGGAAATGCACGACGAACTGTCGTCGCTCTTCGGCCTGAAGCCCCTGATGTGCGGCATGACCGCGATGCAGCCCGGCGGCTGGTTCAACACCGAGATCAACTCGGTCGAAGACCTCCAGGGTCTGCGTTTCCGTATGCCCGGTCAGGGTGGTCAGGTTCTCGGTCGCCTCGGCGCATCGGTCCAGAACATCCCCGGTGGTGAAATCTACCAGGCGCTGTCCTCTGGCCAGATCGACGGTGCGGAGTGGATCGGTCCCTACGCGGACGAGCGGATGGGCTTCCAGGAAGTCACCAACACCTACTATGCCGCTGGTTTCCACGAGCCCGGCTCGGCACTGCACTTCGGCTTTAACCAGGAAATCTGGGAATCGCTGACGCCGACGCAGCAGCAGGTCTGCAAAGTGGCAACCGAAGCCGCCCACGCGCAGAACACCGCGCTTTCGCTGGCCGAAAACGGTGCCGCGCTGGCCCGTCTGCAGTCCGGTGGCGTTCAGGTTCGCCAGTTCCCCGACGATGTGTGGGATGCCTTCGGCACCGCCGCCGCCGAGGTTCGCGAAGAGAACATGGGCGACGAGATCTACGCCAACATCGCGAACTCCTACTTCGAGAGCCTGCGCGAGTCCGCCGGTTGGTACGAGATCGCCGACGGCGAGTACCAGCGTCAGCGTAACCGCGTGAACAACGCCGGCTGATCGCTGCACCAACGCAAGTCCTCCCCCATTCTGCCTCGCGGCGGGGTGGGGGAATTTGCAATCGTCCTGACGCGCAACCGCCCCTTGGGTTGCGCTGCTGACCGAGACCGCTTCGGCTGGAGATTCTCAACATGCTAGATCTGATCCTTTGGGCTCTGACCGAGTTCGTGATGGCGCCGGTGAACATCGTGACCGCGCTGCTCAACCCGAGTTCCTGGCTCGACTGGTCCAATCCCGAAGCGCTGGCGCGGTTCATGTACTACGGGGCCTCGGTCGAGCTGTTTTTCGCGCTGTTCTTCATCTTCAGCGTCATCACCATCGTCGGTTTCTTCAAACGCGAGTTCCTCTGGGGATGCGTCCGCGTGCAGGAAGCCTTTGCCAACGCCATCGGCCGCACCGCCGCTTGGGTCGGCCTTCTGATGGTGCTTCAGCAGGTGATGATCGTCTTCCTGCAACGGATTTTCCGGGTGCCCGACATCTCCTTCGGGCCGCTTGGCATCACCTTCACGCAAGACCTGTCGTGGTGGGCGGAGGAGCTGAAGCTCTATAACGCCATCATCGTGACCCTCTGCGTGACCTATACCTTTGTGCAAGGCGGCCACGTGCGTGTCGATCTTGTCTATTCCGCCGTGAAATTCCGCACCAAGAAGGTGCTCGACATGTTGGGCGCGATGTTCTTCATGCTCCCCGTCGTCACGCTGACCTACATGTACGCGTGGTTCTTCATGTGGCGTCACCTCGTGGTGCCGAACCCCTCTGCGTCCGGCACGCTGGACCGCATGCTGATGCAGTCGCGCGCCCTGCGCTGGAACGTCGAGACCATCGGCTTCAGCCCCAATGGCTTCAACGCCTACTTCCTCTTCAAGGTGCTGATCGTGGCCTATTGCGTGCTGGTCTTCCTGCAGGCGTGGTCGATGTTCTGGCGCTCCTATCTCGAATGGAAAGAGGGCGAGGCGAGCGAGAACAAGTATCTCGACCGCGATTACCTGGGCGACGAGGCCGAAGAGCTCGAGCACGCCATCCACTCAGGCACGACCTGATCCACAACAAGACAATGCGCCAGCGATAGGCGCAGCATAGGGACGAAAACAGATGCTATTTGGATTGGACGGGGTAGAAATCGGCCTGATCATCGTGTTCCTCACCTTGTTTGGTGGGATCATGACAGGCTTCCCGGTGGCTTTCGCCATCGGCGGGGCGGGGGTGATCTCTTTCGCGATCATCGCGGCGTTGGACAGCTCGGGTCTGTTGATCCACCAGGCGGTGGACGTGCGCTCGGCCGACTACATGGCGCTGATCGCCGACGGGGTCCCGCGAGAGACCATCTCAACCTTCCGATACCCCAGTTTGCCAAGGGTTGAAGAGGCGCTCTTCACCGGCGGGTGGGAGACGGCGCTCGACCGCAACCTGTCGTTCATCGTCAACCGCATGAACGAGCGCGTGATCGCGGGCCAATCCATCGAGATCCTTCTGGCCGTCCTGATGTTCGTGATGATGGGCATCACGCTGGAACGCTCGAAGATCGCCAACGACCTGCTGACCACCATGGCGCGCGTCTTTGGCCCGCTGCCGGGCGGTCTGGCCGTTTCCATCGTGATCGTGGGCGCTTTCCTTGCCGCGTCGACCGGCATCGTCGGCGCCACCGTGGTGACCATGGGTCTGCTGGCCCTGCCCACGATGCTGCGCAACAACTATTCACCGGAGCTTGCGACCGGCGTGATCGCCGCCTCGGGCACACTCGGGCAGATCATTCCGCCCTCCATCGTGATCGTTCTGCTCGGCACCCTTGCCGGTGACCTCTACGCCACCGGGCAGGAGGCGCGCGCCGTGGCCGCCGGGTGCCGTGACGCGCTGACCTACCTCGGCCAGCCCGCCGTGCTCTCAGTCGGTACGCTCTTCCAGGCGGCGCTGCTGCCGGGGATCTTCCTCGCCTTCCTCTATGGCGCCTATTCCTTCGGCTACGCGCTGGTGTTCCCGTCGAAAGCGCCCGCGGTGCAGATGGGCGAAAGCACCGGAGAGCCGGTGACGCGCAGCGAAAAGCTGACGTGGTTCCTTGGCGTGCCCGCCGCGATCATCATCGGGGTGAGCCTTGCGGCGACCTCCGGCCTGATCGGCGGCCAGTCGATATCCGTCTCGGACATGTCCGACGGTGCGGCCAGTGCGTCGCTGCGCACAAATGTCTCTCCGCAATGTGCCGAAGGCATGATCGCGCTGCATGGTCAGGAGGCGTGGGACGCCGCCGTGGCCGAGCAGGCGGCGATCGAGGCTGCGGGCGATGATGCCGCCGCGACCGAACGGACCGATGAAGAGATGGTCGTCGCGACCGATGCCGCCCTTGCGGCGGTCGCGCCCATCGGCAGCGGTGTCGCGGCGCTCTTCACGCTGCTGGCGCTGACGCTGGCGCTGGCCCGTGGCATCTCGCCCACGGCCTCTCCGGTGCCGCTTCTGATCGGTGGGCTTGGCGTCGTACTGGCGTTTATCGCGGACATCCTGTTCATCGGGCCGCTGACGGGGCCGGGGGCGACGTTCCTGATCCTCGCCATCCCCTTCGCGCTGACGGCCTACGGCTGCTACTACGCGGTCGGGCGCTTGGCGCAGAACGAGCTCTTGCGCGTAGTCTTCCCACCGCTTGTGCTGATCGTGGCCGTTTTGGGCTCGATCCTCGGCGGGATCACCAACCCGACACCTGCGGCAGCGCTTGGCGCGGCAGGCGCGATCATGCTGGCGGCCTACCGCAAGTTCGGAGACGACCGGCGCGGGGCGAAGATCATCGTCGGGGCGGCTTTCGCCGTGGTGATCATGATCATCGTCGGGGTGAACTTCGACCTGCGCATGTCGCGTGAGGCGGTGAGCCTGGCCGACTGGATCGCTTATATCGTGACCCAGGCCGCCTATCACTTCGCGTTCTTCGGCCTGCTCTTTGCCTGCTGGACGCTTTTGCGCACGAGCGTTCTGGGTCCGGTGGTGCGCGAGACCGCGAAGGTCACCAGCATGGTCTTCACCATCCTGATCGGCTCGCAGGTGCTGAACCTGACGCTGATCGCCTTCGGCGGTGAGCACTACATCCAACAGTTCCTGCGCGCCTTCGATCAGGAATGGGTGGTGTTCCTGCTGGTGATGGCGATCCTGTTCTTCCTGGGCTTCGTGCTCGACTTCCTGGAGATCATCTACATCGTGATCCCCATCGTCGGCCCGGTGATCTATGGCGGCACGCTGGACCCGAAATGGGTGACGATCATGATCGCGGTGAACCTGCAGACCTCGTTCCTGACGCCGCCCTTCGGCTTCGCGCTCTTCTATCTGCGCGGGGTGGCGCCGAAATCGGTGACCACGGGCCATATCTACCGCGGCGTGCTGCCCTTCGTGGGCATCCAGGTGGTGGGCCTCGCGATCCTGTGGTTCTTCCCGGGGATCGTGACGATCGTGCCGGACCTGCTGCCGAACTGACGGTCGGCGGGCAATCGTAAAATCGGGGAAGGGGGGCCGTGGGCCCTCCTTTTTCGTTATGGCAGCGCGGAGGAGAGTGCGGACCCTCCGGGGGCCGTATTTGGGAAAAGATGAAGGGGCGGGCGATCAGGCGGCGGGCTCGATCAGGTCCCAGAGGTTGCCCCAGGGATCGCGCCATTGGGCGACGATGCCGTAGGGCTCGTGGCGCGGTGTTTCCAGCAGGGTGCCGCCGGCGCGCGTGATACGGGCTGCGTCGCGGGCGAAATCGTCGGTCTGGAGGAAAAAGCCCACACGGTCGCCGGCTTGGGCGCCGCGCGCGCGGTCTTGCTTGGGCGTTGTCGCCTGCGCCAGCAGAAGGGCCGGACCCTCCGGTGTGGGGGCCACGGTGACCCACCGTTTGCGGCCTTGGTCCTCGTCTGAGAGGAGCGTCCAGCCGAGGCCGTGGACGAAGAAGTCGATGCCGGCGTCGTAGTCCGGCACCAATAATGTCACCAGGCTCAGGCGCATGGGTTCAGTCCAGGGGGTCCTGATCGGAGGCGAAAGGCGCCCGCAGGCCGAGGTCTCCGCGCAGATCGGGCAGGGTGATCTGGGCCACTTGCTGCGCGATCGGATCGTTGGAGAGGGGATGCGTCTGGGTATCGTATTCTTCGGGCGCGCCGATGTCCTGCCACTGGCCGTTCACGTGAACCTCCAGCGCCGGGAAGTTCGCCTTGTAGCCCATCTTCGCCGAGCCGGGCACCCAATAGCCGAGGTAGACATAGGGCAGCACCGCTTCGCGGGCGAGGGCGACATGGTCGAGGATCACGTAGGTGCCGAGCGAGTTCTTCTGCAGCTCGGGCGCGAAGAAGGAATAGACGAGGCTCAACCCGTCATCGAGAATGTCTGTCAGGCAGACCGCGGCCAGCTCATCGGAGGCCTCATCGCGGTATTCGATGACCCGGGTTTTCACCGGCGTTTCCTCGATCATCGCGGCAAACTCGAAGACATCCATATCCGCCATGCCACCGTCGGCGTGGCGGGTGTCCAGGTAGTCACGGAACAGCGCGTATTGCTCTTCCGTGGCCCAGGCCGAGCGCGGGTTGCGGCTCAGCCCTTCGTTGCGCTTGGCGATCCGTCGATGGCTGCGCTTCGGCTCGAAATCCGCGACCCGGATGCGCGCCGACAGGCAAGCCGCACAATCAGCACAAGAGGGGCGGTAGAGCACATTCTGGGACCGGCGAAAGCCCTGCTTGCTGAGCGAGTTGTTCAGCGCCTCCGCCTGATCGCCTTGCAACGCGGTAAACAGCTTCCGCTCGCGGCGACTTTCCAGATAGGGGCAGTCCTGCGGCGCGGTCACATAGAATTGCGGCGCGATTGGCAGCGTATGGCGCATAAATTAAGGTCCCGTTTACTTCGCAACAGACTGCAACACGGGAGCGGCACGGCGCAACTTCTTTCTGGGACGTGGTTACCGCGCTGCAAAAAGACGCTCTTTTACCTCACGCGGCCGAGCAGTTGAGCATCACCGCACCGACCGCTTCATCGGGCAGGCCACGGTTGAGGGGACGGCCGATCATCATCGCGATCGAGATCAGTTGGACGACAAAGAACGTTGCGGCGAAAAGGTAGCTGCCGGTGTGGACAGCCGCCTCGGCGCTGGTCAGGCGCGCGCCGGTGGGGCCGCGCAACTCGATGTTCATCAACCGCATTCCGAGCGTGGCGGACCGGGCCTTGATCGTGCTCCACCGGTAGAGGAAAGCGACGCCAAGATGCACCGGCACCCAGAGCAGGAACGCGATTCCTGCTGTGAACAGGCTCAACAGCAGCATCATCACGAAGATGAGCGTGGCGTCGATCATCCACGCAAACAGGCGCTTGGGCACGACGCCCTCGTAGAAGGCGCTGTCATAGGTCGGATCGGGCAGGGCGGCACAGGACATGGTATGGGACATGGGGATTTGGCGGGGCCTTTGAAAGGGGAAAATGCCCCTGCGCGGTGCCACTCAAGGCCTCGCGCAGGGGATTGGCTGGGGAGCGGAGGCTCAGGCCTCGGCGCTGTCGTCGGACTTGGCGTTCTTCGCGCGATCTTCCATGAAGGCATCGAACTCGGACTTGTCCTTGGCATCGCGCAGACGTTGCAGGAAGGCCTCAAACGCGCCTTGCTCTTCTTCCAGACGCTTCAACGTATCAGCCTTGTAGGCGTCGAAGGCGCTGTTACCGGAAGAGTTGAACGTCGGGCTGTGGCGGCGAGATTTGCAGGATCCGTTGAACATGCGTTTGCTCCATATCATGTAGGCGAGAAGGGCGAGACCAAGCGGCCAGAAGAAGATGAAGCCAAGAACCATGGCAGCGATCCAGGCGCCTTTGCCGCGGGCATCCAGCCAGTTCTCCGCCTTGGAAAACCAACCCTGGCCTTGTTGCATGAGGGTGGGGGCGGTTGTGGTGGTCATCGGGGTGTCTCCTTTGGTGGGGTGCTCATGAATGTAAATGTTAATCACATTAACTCATATGGGAGGGCTGCCGATCCACGCAAGGGGCGAAGTAAATCTTTTTTACATTGGAGGGTGATTTGCGGCACGAACCGTAGAATGGCCAGCGGGCAGGGGACCGAATACCTCGGTCGTATCAACAAGATAGACCGGGAGCCGCGCGCCCAAGTCACGGCGCCCGTTCATGTGGCACTATATATGCGCTACGTCCACCAGCAGCGGGCCGCGCCTCAGTCCGCGCGACTGCGGCCCTCGAAACGCGGCAGCATGGCCGAGAAATCGCGCCCAAGGCCGTCTTCGTCCTCCACGAAGCGCCGATAGAGCGCTAGCGCGGCTTCCCCCATCGGCGTGTCGGCATCGGCGGCCTCGGCGGCCGCCTGCGCCAACCCGAGATCTTTCAGCATCAACTCCGCCGCGAAACCGGGCTGATAGTCGTTGTCCGCCGGGCTTTTCGGGCCGACGCCGGGGGCCGGGCAATAGGCGTTCATCGTCCAGCTGTACCCCGAGGAGGTTGAGACGACGTCGAACATCGCCTGCCGCGACAGGCCGAGTTTGTCGGCCATTGCGAAGGCCTCGCAGGTCGCGATCATGGTGACGCCGAGGATCATGTTGTTGCAGATCTTCGCCGCCTGACCGTTGCCCGCCGGGCCGCAGAGCACCGCTTTCTGCCCCATGATGTCGAAGAGCGGCGTGACCGTCTCGAAGGCCTCCTCGCCGCCACCCACCATGAAGGTCAACGTGCCGCTCGCCGCTCCGCCGACGCCACCCGATACGGGCGCATCCAGCCAACCGAGGCCCGCCGCCTCCGCATCCGCCGCCACCGCGCGGGCCGCGTCGACCTCGACGGTGGAGCAATCGACGAAGATCGCCCCCTTGGGCATCGCGGGAATGACCTCACTTGCCACCGCATGCAGGATGGCGCCGTTCGGCAGCATGGTGATGACCACATCCGCGCCCGCCGCCGCCTCGGCCGCGCTGGCGACAGAGGCCACCCCTTCGGGCACCTCAGCCGTCGTGTCGAAGCCCATAACCTCGTGCCCAGCCGCGACGAGGTTGGCGGCCATCGGCGCGCCCATGTTGCCAAGCCCGATAAATCCGATCCGCATCAGTCCATACTCCATTCATCTGCGCCGAGGGGCTGCAGCATCTGCGCCACCTCCATCAATGTCACATCCGCCGGTGCCGCGTGCTTCCACTTCGGCGAGCGATCCTTGTCGATGATCGCCGCGCGGATGCCCTCAAGGAAATCGCCCCGCTCCATCGACCGCGCGGTGAAGCGGTACTCGTTGCGCAAGGCATGCTCGATATCGTCGCGCATCCGCGCGCGGTGCACCAGCTCGATCGTGCAGGCCATGGCGAGGGGAGAGTTCCGCTGCATCTTCTTGAGGGCCGCCTCTCCGATCTCGGACGGCGCATGGGCAATATCGATCAACACGTCGCGCAGGGTCTCGCCGCCAAACAGGTGGTCGATGCCCGCTTGGGCTTCCTTGAGCGTGCTCTCGGGCGGGGTCGCGGCCGCCCGATCTACAGCCTCGTGATCGCCACTCAGCAACTCGGCCTTGAGCGCCGGCCACTCAGCCTCCGGCACGTAATAATCCGCGAACTCCGCATGAATCGCATCCCCCGGACCCATCCGGGTGGCCGTCACGCCCAGGTACTCCCCAAGCCGCCCCGGCGCCCGCGCCAGCAACAATGTGCCCCCCACGTCCGGGACCAGACCGATCCCGCATTCCGGCATCGCCATCTGCGAGCTCTCGCAGACGATCCGATGCGAGCCATGGCAGCCGATCCCCACGCCGCCCCCCATGGTGAAGCCCTGCATGAAGGCCACCACCGGCTTGGGAAACCGGAACATCTTGGCGTTCATCCGGTATTCGTCGGCCCAGAACCGTCTCCCGTACTCGAAATTGCCCGCCGTGCCGGTCTCGTACATCTCCTGAATATCGCCGCCCGCGCAGAAGGCGCGCTCTCCCTCTGCGTCGATCATCACCAGCGCCACAGCGTCGTCCTCGGCCCAGGCGTCCAGCGCGACTTCGATGGCAAGGCACATGTCGTAGGACAGCGCGTTCAACGCCTTGGGCCGGGTCAGCGTGATGCGTCCCGCGCGTCCCTCGATGCGAATATCAATGTCCTTCGACAAGCGCGCCTCCCTCAGGCTTCATCTTTTCATAAATACGGAAATCCAACCACGCCGCCGGGTGCCACCCTCAGCCGCGATCCGCCAGCATCTGCCGCGAAACGATCATCCGCATGATCTCGTTCGTCCCCTCGAGGATCTGGTGCACCCGCAAATCGCGCACGATCTTCTCGATCCCGTAATCGGCGAGGTAGCCATAGCCCCCGTGCAACTGCAGACATTGGTCGGCAATGCGCGAGCCGGCCTCGGTGCAGAACTTCTTGGCCATCGCGCAGGCCTTGGTGGCATCGGGCGCGCCCTGGTCGAGCTTCCAGGCGGCCTGTCGTAAGAACACCCGCGCTGCCTCCAACTCGATCTCCATGTCTGCCAGCCGAAACTGCAAGGCCTGGAACTGGTCGATGCTCTGGCCGAAGGCCTTGCGCTCGCCCATGTAGGCCAGCGTCGCGCGCAGCGCCGCCGCCGCCGCCCCAAGCGAGCAGGCCGCGATGTTCAAGCGTCCGCCGTCGAGCCCCGCCATGGCATAGCGGAACCCCTTGCCCTCTTCGCCAAGCAGGTTGCCGGCCGGCACCGCGCAATCGTCCATCTGCACCGCGCGCGTCGGCTGCGACCGCCACCCCATCTTGTCTTCCAGCCCGCCGAACGACAGCCCCTCGGCGCCGTCCTCGACGATCACCGCCGAGATCCCCCTCGGCCCGTCCTCCCCGGTGCGGCACATCACGATGTAGGCGTCGGAATAGCCCCCGCCCGAGATGAACGCCTTGGTACCGTTGAGCACATAGCCCTCGTTGCTGCGCGCGGCCCGCGTCTTCAGCGCCGCCGCGTCAGAGCCCGATCCCGGCTCCGTCAGGCAATAGGAAAACACGGTCTCCATGCTCAGCGCGCGGGGCAGGAAGGTCTCCTTCACCGCGTCCGAGCCGAATTTCTCGATCATCTTCGCGCACATGTTGTGGATCGAGAGAAATGCCGCGACCGAGGCGCAAGACTCCGACAGCGCCTCGAAGACCAGCGTCGCCTCCAGCCGTGACAGGCCCGAGCCGCCGTTCTCTTCACTGACGTAGAGGCCCGCGAAACCCAGTTCCGCCAGCTTCGGCCAGAGTTCCTTCGGGATGTCGCCCGCGCGTTCCCAGTCGCGCGCATGGGGGGCGATCTCGGCCTCGCCGAAGGCGCGCGCCATGTCGTAGACGGCCTGCGCTTCCTCGCTCAGTGCAAAATCCATGTCACTCCTCCCCGACACCAGAATTGAACGCTCGTTTAATTAACGAGTGTTACACGAGTATTGCAAGCAGATGCGCGGCGCGGATTTCCTCACAGATCGATGTGGAATTCATCGATCAGATGCGCCACCACGCTCCGCATCGCCGCATCGTGCGACCCGCCTGCCGCGCGGGTCCCGTCATAGACCTTGCGCTGCCGATCCGCGCTGGTCTCAAGGGCCATATCGCGCAGGCGCTGAACCTCGTCGATGCAATCCAGCACCTCGGCATCCTCCTCCACCAGCGCCAGCAACTCGTCCACCAGCTCCGGCAAGGGCACGACTTCGCCCCGACCGAAATCGATCAACCCCTCCTTGTTGCCGTATCTCTGCGCGCGCCACCGGTTCTCGTTGATTAGGAACCGGTCGTAGACCCGCCACCGCTGGTTCGTCCTGCGCAACCGCATCAGCATCCGGATGAGACACTGGATCAGTGCCGCCAGCGCAAGCTGATCCTCCAGCCGCGGAGAGACGTCGCAAATCCGCGTCTCGAGCGTTGGAAAATTCGCCGAGGGCCGCAGGTCCCACCAGATCTTCGAGCTGTCCTCGATCAGGTCGAGCTCGATGAGAAGCTCCACCATCCGTTTGTATTCGTCGATCGACGTCAGCTCCGGCGGCAGGCCCGTGCGGGGCATGTTGTCGAACACCGTCACCCGGTAGCTCGCCAGCCCGGTATCGCGCCCCTGCCAATAGGGAGAGGACGTCGACAGCGCCAGAAGATGCGGCATGAAGTAACTCAACTGCCGCATGATATCGACGCGGTCACTCTCCGACGGCAGGCCCACATGGCAATGGGCGCCGCAAATCAGCATCCGCTCACTCACGCTGCCCATGTCTCGGGCCAGCTGGTTATAACGGTCCTTGTCCGTGTGGCTCTGGTCCTTCCAATCGGCAAAGGGGTGGCAGGAAACCGCAACCGGCGCGAGGCCGAAGCGTCCGGCGCATTCCGCGACCGAGCTGCGCAGCCGGCGCAGGTCCCGCCGCGCGTCGGCAATCGTCGCGCAGACACCGGTGCCCACCTCGATCTGGCACTGCAGAAATTCCGGGCTCACCTGATCGGCCAACTCGTCGACGCAGGCCTTCATCAAGGCCTCCGGCGCCTCGACCAGCTCGCAACTCTCCTGATCCACGAGAAGGTATTCCTCCTCAATGCCAAGGGTGAAATGTTCATCGGTAAACCGCATCGCCAAGACCCTCCTCCTGCTTCCGTCAGCGTGGCGACGCGACCCTTTCTTGGCAAGGGCCGGGACGGGGAGGATGCGGCGAGATTCAGCCGAGCCTCCCGCGCGGCACGCGGCAGCGGGCGGGTTGCGTCGGTCAGGATTTCCGCAATCGCGGCCCGCGCAGTCTTGCGGCACATAAAGGCCACCGCTCCGCATCGGAGCCATTTCAGACCCACGCATTTCAAGGAACCCACATCATGAACCGCCGCGCCTTTCTCAAGACGACCCTTCTTTCCGCCCCCGCGATCCTCACGCTCTCCAGCCTGCCGGCGCGCGCCGGAGCCACCGGCTCCACGCTGATCGAGACCGCGGGCCTCTCCGCCTCGGGCAGCGCCGACATCCCGGGCTTTGGCCCCGGCGGCAACGGCCGCGTCTCCATGACCTTCACCTCCGGCCCGGCAATCGTCGCCCAATTCGGCCCCGCCGCGATCACCCGCCTCGTCAACGCAGCGAGCGGCGACCGCTTCGGCGTCCTGTTCAACGGCATCAACGGGGCCGCGAGCCACCAGACAGCATGGACCCTCGACGCCAACGCAGCCGCAGGGGCCCGCGCCCGGTTCCGCGTCGACGGCGGGCTGGAGGCCGAGGCCTCAGCCGTCATCGGCGGCGATCAGTACCAAGGCGCCGGCGTGGCCGCGATGATCCTCGCCGCCCTCTCGGCCGGTGCCACTCTGCGCAACGCGCCCACGAACCGCGTGCAGGCCCTGGTCCGCCCCCATGCCGCGCCTTCCGGCATGGCCTTCGGCCTTGAGGTTACCGTGCAGGCGACCTGAACCCGAAAAACCCTGCCTTCCACCGCGGTAAGGGTTTCCCGACCCGCCGCGGCGCGAAGGTAGGGTTTCCCGCAATCGCTCCGACGGCGCCCAAAAGCTATCCATGGAACAAGACATTCAAGGTGACGTTGACCCCCCAAGCACCCGCTCAGCAAAGGACACTGCCATGTTCATCCGCTCGATCCTCAGCATCGCTGTTGTCGCCAGCTTCGTCTTCGGCGCGGTGGCAGAGGCCTCTCCGCAACGCCCGACTACCGGTCTCACCGCCCAGATCGACGGGTTGACCGCACCGGCGCCCCGGACGGGCGCCCAAACCGGCGGCCTCGGCACAACGCGCTGACCCCCCACGACCCTTCTCCCAAACGACCCTCCCTGTTGGACTTCACCCCTCGGACCTCCCTCCGAGGGGCTTTTTTTTCACCACAGCACCCTCACCACGACACCCGCCCCCACTTCCCCGTTCTCCAAATATCCCGGGGTAGCCGTGCTTTAGCGCGGCAAGGGGCAGCGCCCCTTCACCTTCTTACAAAAAAATGAGGGGTCCCGAAGGACCCCTCACAATAGCCAACCGCCAAAGCGCCGACTTACTCCATGACGGGAATGGTAAACTCGCCACCTTCCTTGATGCCTGAGGGCCAGCGGGAGGTCACGGTCTTGGTCTTGGTGTAGAACCGGAACGCGTCCGAGCCGTGCTGGTTCAGATCACCGAAAGAGGATTTCTTCCAGCCGCCGAAAGTGTGGTACGCCAGCGGCACCGGGATCGGCACGTTGATGCCCACCATGCCGACGTTGACGCGGCTGGCGAAGTCGCGGGCGGCGTCACCGTCGCGGGTGAAGATCGCGGTGCCGTTGCCGTATTCGTTATCCATGGTCAGCTTCAGCGCTTCCTCGTAGGAGCCCGCGCGCACGGTCGAGAGGACCGGGCCGAAGATCTCCTGCTTGTAGATCTCCATGTCGGGCGTCACGTGGTCGAAAAGATGCGGGCCGACGAAGAAGCCGTCCTCATACCCCTGCAGCGAGAAGTCGCGGCCATCCACGACCAGCTTCGCGCCCTGGTCGACACCGGTCTGCACGAGGCGCAGGATGTTTTCCTTGGCCATCGGTGTCACGACAGGGCCGTAATCGACATCGTCACCGCTGGTGTAGGGGCCGACCTTCAGGGCTTCGATCTTCGGCACCAGCTTCTCGATCAGGCGGTCGGCGGTTTCCTCACCCACCGGCACGGCGACCGAGATCGCCATGCAGCGCTCGCCCGCGGCACCATAGCCCGCGCCCACCAGCGCGTCGGCGGCCTGGTCCATGTCGGCGTCAGGCATGATGATCATGTGGTTCTTCGCGCCGCCAAAGCACTGCACGCGCTTGCCGTTGGAGCAGCCCCGCCCGTAGATGTACTCGGCGATCGGGGTGGAGCCCACGAAGCCCACGGCCGAGATCGTCTCGTTGTCGAGGATCGCGTCCACGCTCTCCTTGTCACCGTTGATCACCTGCAACACGCCGTCGGGAAGGCCCGCTTCCTGCATCAGTTCCGCCAGCATCATCGGCACGGAGGGATCGCGCTCGGAGGGCTTCAGGATGAAGGCGTTGCCGCAGACGAGGGCAGGGGCCATCTTCCACAGCGGGATCATCGCGGGGAAGTTAAACGGGGTGATGCCGGCGGCCACACCCACGGGCTGGCGCATGGAATACATGTCGATGCCGGGGCCGGCGCCGTCGGTGAATTCGCCCTTCAGATTGTGGGGCGCACCGATGCAGAATTCCACGACCTCGAGGCCGCGCTGCACGTCGCCCTTGGCGTCGGGGATGGTCTTGCCGTGCTCGCGCGAGAGCGCCTCGGCCAGCTTATCCATGTCGCGGTGCAGCAGGCTCACGAATTTCATCATGACGCGCGCGCGGCGCTGCGGGTTGGTCGCGGCCCAGGCCACCTGCGCCTTCGCGGCATCATCGACCGCAGAATCGAGCTCTGCCTTGGAGGCCAGCGCCACCTTGGCCTGAACCTCGCCCGTGGCCGGGTTCCAGACGTCCTGCGTGCGGCCCGAGGTGCCGTCGACATGCTTGCCGTTAATCCAATGACCGATCTGTTGCATCGTTCTCTCCCAAAAGCAGTTGCGTTGGGGCGCTTATAAGCTTGCATTTGTGCCGGGAAAAGAGACAGGTTCGCAGGGTCATTTTGCAAAAATAGGCGTATGGCAGGAGGGCGCGGCACATGAACTGGGACGATCTGCGTATATTTCTCGCCACCGCGCGGGCCGAAAGCCTGACCGCGGCGCGTGGCAGCCTGCGGATGGATCCGGCCACCATCGCCCGGCGCGTTGCGCGGCTGGAGGCCTCGGCGGGCACGGCACTGTTCCTGAAATCACCCCAAGGCTACCGGCTGACCGAGGCGGGCCTGCGGCTCCTGACCCATGCCGAGGAAGCCGAAGCCGCCCTGTCGCGCGGGATCGGTGCGCTCACCGGCAGCGCCGAGCAGCTTTCCGGGGCCATCCGCATCGGCGCGCCCGATGGCTGCGCCACCTATCTGCTGCCGCAGGTCTGCGCACGCATCGCCGAGAAGCATCCCGGCCTCGATCTGCAAATCCTCGCCCTGCCGCGAATCGTGAACCTCTCGCGCCGCGAGGCTGACTTGGCGATCACGGTCAGCCGGCCCAAGACCGACCGGCTGGAAGGGGAGAGGCTGAGCGATTACAAGCTGTCGCTCGCGGCCTCCAAGGATTGGCTCGCCCGCAACGGCACGCCGCAGTCTCTGAGCGATCTGAAGAACCTTCGGATGATCGGCTACATCCCCGACATGATTTTCGACGCCGAGCTCGATTACCTCTCGACCCTGGGCGTCGACCGGGTGCCGCTGGCCTCGACCTCGGTCTCGGTACAGCTGGAAATGGCGCGTGCCGGCGGCGGGCTGGCGGTCGTCCATGATTTCGCACTGCCTGCGGCTCCGGAATTGCAGCGCGTCCTGCCCGACGCGGTGGCGCTGACCCGCACCTTCTGGCTGACAACCCACGCCGGTCCCAAGGATGCGCGGCTGGAGCGGATCACCGGCCTGCTGCGTGACGGCATCCGCGCGGAAATTGCCCGGCTGGAGGCCAAGACGGCCCCGCCCCAAGCCGCCGCGACAGTCCCCCGCCAGCGCTGAATGTCTTGACAGGTCGGCAAGTTAGCGACGACGCTGAACCATCATCTCGTGAAGGAGGCGCCAAGATGCTCGTACAACAGATCCTCAGGGACAAGGGCGGAGACTCGGCGGGAGGGGATGTCGTGACGATCACGCCCGACGCCTCTGTCGGCGACGCCGCGAAAGTTCTGTCCGCGCGCCGGATCGGCGCTCTGGTCGTCTCGTCCGAAGGCACCGATGTGGCGGGGATCTTGTCCGAGCGCGATATCGTCCGTGCCATCGGCGCCAACGGGCCGGGATGCCTCGCGGATCCGGTCACCACCCTGATGACCGCCGACATCATCTCGGCCACGCGCGACGAGACGGTGCAGTCGGTTCTGGCGAAAATGACCCAAGGCCGCTTTCGCCACATGCCGGTCATGGACAACGCCAAGATGGTCGGCCTGATCTCCATCGGGGACGTCGTGAAAGCGCAGCTGGCCGAGTTGTCGATGGAAAAAGAAGCGCTGGAAGGCATGATCAAGGGCTTCTAGCGCCGCAAAACCCGCGCTTCTGGTTGCAACCAGCCCTGCAATCGTGTTTGCGTCCTGCCCTAGTAAAAGGGGGGCGGCCATGCGCACAGGGCTTTATCCGGGGACATTCGACCCGATCACTTTGGGTCACGTCGATATCATCAAGCGGGCCTGCAAGCTGGTCGACAAGCTGGTGATCGGCGTGGCGATCAACCGCGACAAGGGGCCCTTGTTCTCGCTGGACGAGCGGCTCGCCATGGTCGAGCACGAATGTGCCAAGATGACCGACGCCTTCGGCACCGAGATCGTCGCCCACCCCTTCGAAAACCTGCTGATCGACTGCGCCCGCGACGTGGGCGCGGAATTCATCATCCGTGGCCTGCGCGCGGTTGCGGATTTCGAGTACGAGTACCAGATGGTTGGCATGAACCGGAAGCTCGATGCCAGCGTAACGACCGTATTCCTGATGGCGGAGGCCGAACATCAGGCCATCGCCTCGAAACTGGTCAAGGAAATCGCGCGTCTCGGCGGCGATGTGTCGTCATTCGTGACACCCTCCGTCTTCGAGGCGTTGAAAGAGAAATATCCCCGCTAGATGCGGTCTGACACTGTTGAAAGAAGGAGAGCCGAAATGGCCGACTACAAAGATCCCGAAAACACCATCCTGATCGAGCTGAAGGATGGCACCGTCGCCATCGAGTTGCTGCCCGACGTGGCGCCCGAACATTCCAAGCGGATGAAGGAACTGGCCCGCGAAGGTGCCTATGACGGTGTCGTCTTCCACCGCGTGATCGACGGCTTCATGGCCCAGACCGGCGACGTGCAGCACGGCAAGAAGGATGGCAACCTGCGCATGGCGGGCACCGGCGGCTCCGACAAGCCGGACCTTCCGGCGGAATTCTCCAAGCTGCCCCACTCGCGCGGCACGCTCGGCGCGGCCCGCTCGCAGAACCCGAACTCGGCCAACAGCCAGTTCTTCATCAACTTCAAGGACAACGATTTCCTCAACGGTCAGTACACGGTCTATGGCCGCGTGATCTCGGGGATGGAGCATGTCGACGCCATCACCAAGGGCGAGCCGCCCGCGAACCCCGATGAGATGATCGCGGTCAAGGTGGCCGCCGATGTCTAAGCACCTCGCGTCTGCAGGGGGCGCGCTGCTCGCGCTGCTCCTGACGGCGCCGCTTGGCGCCACCGGCATCGAGATCGACGTGGCCGGAGAGGCCGAGGGCACCATCGTCATCGACCTCTTCGAGGACGTGGCCCCGCTGCACGTGGAGCGGATCACCACGCTGGCCGAAGAGGGCGAGTATGATGACGTGGTGTTTCACCGTGTGATCGACGGCTTCATGGCGCAGACCGGCGATGTCGAATTCGGCAACCTCGGGCAGGACATGCGCTATGCGGGCCGCGGCGCCTCGACCTATGACGACGTGCCGGCCGAATTCTCGGACCTGCCGTTCGAGCGCGGCACCCTCGGCATGGCCCGGTCGCAGCGTCCGGACTCGGCCAACAGCCAGTTCTTCATCGTCTTCGAGGACGCACCGCACCTGAACGGGCAATATACCGTTTTCGGTCAAGTGGTTGAGGGCATGGACGTGGTCGACATGATCCGCCGGGGCCGGGGCCGCAACGGTGCCGTCACAGGCGAGCCGGACCGAATGACCGCCGTTCGGGTACTGGATTACGATCCCGAAGCGCCCGAGCCGGAAGAGGCAGACGAGGCCGCATCCGAGTAATCGCGGGCGCGCAACTCTGCGTGAGGCGGCCTGTATGGAAAGGCCGTCCTGTGACATCCTGAACGGGCGCGCCGCATCTGGCGCGCCCGTTTTTTGTGGCCGTTTGCCCGTGGGAGGATGTCATGCGCTGGAGTCTCGGACTGATCTTGGGCCTGTCGCTCGGCCTCTCGGCCGCCGCTCAGGGCATCGACCCCACGGCGGGATGGCCCAACACGGATTTCTCCACCGCGACGGTCGATCTCTCCGAGGTCCACTCCGGCGGCGTGCCGCGTGACGGGATCCCCGCCCTCGACGCGCCGAGGATGATCCCGGCCGGGGAGGAGACCGCGCTCGAAGGCGCCGAACCGGTGCTGACCGTGGCCCTCGACGGCGCCCCCGCCCGCGCCTATCCGCTGCGTTACCTGACCTGGCACGAGATCGTGAATGACATGGTCGGCGACCTCCCCATCGCGGTCACCTATTGCCCGCTCTGCAACTCCGCCATGGTGTTCGACCGCCGCGTGGCGGGCGAGGTCCTGAGTTTCGGCGTCTCGGGCAACCTGCGCCACTCGGACATGATCATGTTCGACCGCCAGACCGAAAGCTGGTGGCAGCAGGCCATTGGCGAGGGGATCGCCGGGGTCCATGCCGGGGCGGAGCTGGCGCAGCTGCCGGGGTGGCTCGAATCCTGGGACAGTTTCCGGCAAGCCTATCCCGAAGGGCTGGTCATGGCAGAGCCGCGTGGCTACCGGCGTCCCTACGGCCGCAACCCCTACGTGGGATACGACAGCTCCGGCTGGCCGTTCCTCTATTCCGGCGAGCAACCGCCCCACGGGATCGACCCGCTCGCCCGCGTCGTGCGCGTCGGGGACCAGGCCTGGCCGCTGGAACGGCTGGCAACGGAAGGATCGGTCGCCGAGGCCGGGGTGACGATCACCTGGGCGGCGGGCACTGCCTCGGCGCTGGACGCGGCACGGCTTGCCGAGGGCCGCGACGTCGGCCAGATCCGGGTCCGCGACGGGGCAGGGCGGGACATCCCCCATGACGTGATGTTCGCCTTCGCCTTCCACGCCTTCTGGCCCGAGGGCATATGGATGCTCAGGCGATAGCGCGGCCCATCCGCCCACGCGCCGCGGCTATGGCTTGATCTTCTCAGGGCCTTGGCCTAGCTGCCTTGCATGGCCAGACCTCCTCTTTTGCAGCTTTCCGACATCGCCCTGACCTTCGGCGGCGATCCCGTGTTTTCCTCCCTCGATCTCGTGGTGCAGGCGGGCGACCGCATGGCGCTCGTGGGGCGCAATGGCTCGGGCAAGTCGACGCTGATGAAGGTCATGGCAGGCCTTGTGGAGCCTGACGCCGGCAGCCGCGTCCTGCCCGATGGCACCACTGTGGGCTACCTTGAGCAGGAGCCCGATTTCACCGGCTTCGAGACGCTTGGCGACTTCGCCCTCGCCACCCTCGGCCCCTCCGAGGCCTGGCGTGTGGAGGCGGCGGCCGAGGGCCTCAAGCTGAACCTTTCGGCCCGCGTGGACGCGGCGTCCGGCGGGGAACGCCGCCGCGCCGCGTTGGCGCGTCTGCTGGCGGAAGCGCCCGAGCTGATGCTGCTGGACGAGCCGACCAACCACCTCGACATTGACGCCATCGAATGGCTGGAGGGCGAGCTGAAATCCACCAAGGCGGGTTTCATCCTGATCTCCCACGACCGCGCCTTCCTCAAGGCGTTGGCGCGCGGCACGCTTTGGCTCGACCGGGGCGTCGTGCGCCGCCGCGATGGCAATTTCGACGGTTTCGAGGAGTGGCGCGATACCATCTGGGCCGAAGAGGACATGCAGCGCCACAAGCTCGACCGCAAGATCAAGGCCGAGGCGCGGTGGGCCGTCGAGGGCATCTCGGCACGGCGCAAGCGCAACCAGGGGCGGGTGCGCGCCCTGGGCGATCTGCGCGCCGAACGCTCCGCCATGATCCGCCGCCAAGGCACCGCCGCGATGCAGTTGGAGGCCGGCAGCGCCTCGGGCAAGCGGGTGATCGAAGCGCGTGGGATTTCAAAGGCCTACGGCGAGAAGGTGATCCTGCAACCCTTCGATATCCGCGTCCTGCGCGGTGACCGCGTGGCTTTCGTCGGCCCCAATGGCGCGGGCAAGACGACGCTTCTGAAGATGCTGGTGGGCGAGCTCGAGCCCGACACCGGCAGCGTGACCCTTGGCACCGGAATCGAGATGGCGGTCTTCGATCAGACCCGCTCGGCGCTGGACCCCAACGCGACGCTCTGGGAGAGCCTGACCAACGATCCGCTCCTGGGTGTCTCGGGCCGCTCGGACCAGGTGCTGGTGCGCGGCGCGCCGCGTCACGTGGTGGGCTACCTCAAGGATTTCCTCTTTGACGAGGCCCAGGCCCGCGCCCCTGTTCGCTCGCTTTCGGGCGGTGAGAAAGCACGGCTCCTGCTGGCGCGGATCATGGCGAAGGAGAGCAACCTTCTGGTGCTCGACGAGCCGACCAACGACCTCGACGTCGAAACGCTGGACCTGTTGCAGGACCTGCTCGGCGACTACCCCGGCACGGTTCTGCTGGTCTCCCACGACCGCGATTTCCTCGACCGCGTGGCGACGGCCACGGTGGCGCTGGAAGGGGGCGGGCGGGCCGTCGTCTATGCCGGCGGCTGGACCGACATGCTGGCGCAACGGGGCGACAAGCCACGCCCGGATTCCGAGAAGGCGCGCGCCAAAGCCACCAAGGCGCAGGCCGCTCAAGCGGTTGAGAAGACGCCGAAATCCGCGCTCTCCTTCACCGAGAAGCACCGGCTGGAGGAACTCCCCAAGGTTATCGCCCGGCTCGAGGCCGAGATCGCCAAGCTCTCTGAATTGCTCTCCGACCCCGAGATTTACGCGACGCAAGCCGTGAAGGCGCAGAAGGCGCAAGATGCGCTGGCGGAGCGGCAGGCGAAGCTGGAAGAGGCCGAGATGGAGTGGCTGACGCTGGAAGAAAAAGCCGGTTAACGCATCACGCTCATTTGTGTGATCGCTACGCCAAGCCCCATCACCGCGATGCCCGTCAACCGCAGCCCCGTCACCGGGTGTACCTGCGCTCCGAAGAGGCCGAAATGGTCGATGACGGCGGAACTGACGAGTTGCCCCACGAGCACGAAAAAGACGGCGTTGCCGACGCCAAGGCTCGGCGCGACGAAGGTGATGCTGAGCACGTAGAAGGCCACCAGAACGCCGGCGAAAAACAGGTGCCTCGGCTGTCCGGGGATGGCGCGCAGCGCCTCCGGCCCGGTGACGAGCAGCGTCAGCACCGCCGCCGCGAAGGCCACGATGAACAGCACTGTCGCCGCCGCCGCCGGAGAGCCGATGTTCGCGCCCAATCGCGCGTTGAGGGCTGCGAGAATGGGGATGCCAATGCCGGCGGCGAACATGATGAGAACCTGCGTGGGCATCGCGTAACCTTTTGATCAGGAACAGATCCCGCCGATGGGCGCATCGTCCCACGGCAGGCGGATCGGCGTGCTATCGACCCGGTCGCGGATCGGGGTGACCGGCATGACCTGCCCGATCAGCGCCTCGAGCCGCGCGGTCCGCGCGCCCTCGGGGTCCGTAGCGCGACAGCAGACGTATTCCTCCACGAGCGAGGCCTGCTGCTCGTAGCCGTAGGAGAGGAAGGGGCGCGGGTCGTCGTTGGAGAAGAGGTAGGGGTCCTCGATCCGGGCATGCTCGGCGAAGGCGCGGAAAGGGTGGTAGCCGGTGATCTCTCGGTTCTGCCACTGCCAGACATGGGTCATCTCGTGGGCGAAAAACATCGCCGCGACGAGGCCGCGGGTGCCGTCGGGAAAGCGGGTGTAATCCTCGATCACCAGATCCTCGCGCAGGTGCAGCGTGTTGAAGAGCACGATGCCGCCGGTCTGCGAAGAGATCGTGGGGGTCTGCGGCGGCGGAAAGATGCGCTCGCGGCAGGTGACGGGGGGGCGCGTGGGGTAGGTCTGGGTGATGAGGCCGACGAAGGGATTGCGCGCGATGCGGACCGGGCGCGGGTCGAAGGTGTCGCCTTGCAGCTCGGCCATGTAGGCGGCCTCGGCGTCCGTGAGGGGGCGGCCGCAGGCAGCGAGCAGGAGGGTCGCGAGGATCAGGAAAGCGAGGCGCATGGGGCGAAGGTGCCGGGAATTGGGCGGGGGGACAAGGGTGGGGTCAGAACGTAATGTCGCGCAATACTGCTTGAAATATGTCGATCGTCGGAATTGCGAGGAGGACGTAGCCTACGATTGCGCAGGATACCGACAGCATTCGTGCAAATGGTCTTCGGGCAACTTGCCCTGTGTACCATTCACGCGACAATGCTCTGGTGTATTCCCCATGCGCACGAACCAGATCGACCTGCCGCCCGAACGCTCGTGCAAATCGAAGCCCGCGTTCCCCATTGGCATCTTCTCTCGTGTATTGTTCGATTAGCGTGGTGCACAACGACCAAGAGGTCTTGTTGTCCACATCGACCTCCATCGCTTGGATTTCTTCGATTGCGTATCCGCTCAATACCCTGTCCGCGAAGCTCAAGTCCGACTTCGCAAAGTCGAGTACAGGAGGGCGCAGCATCAGGAAAATCGCCGTGCCCACGAACAGACTAATGGCCCCGAAGAATGCCAAACGAAGCTTGACGAGGCTCGAGATCCAAAAGGGTGATGCGACGGTATCGTCGGCACCGGCCAGAAGGTCGAATGACAGGTAGGCAGCAACGCTATCATTGAAAATGATGAAGTAACCAATGAGAGGGATCAGCGCTACGACACGACTGATTTCGTTATTCGTCAAGCGTTCAACAGAGTTCCATAATAGGAAGGCGTTATTGAACGCTCGCCCCTTCAAACGTCCAGTTCCTCCACGAAACGCGCGTTCTCCTGGATGTACTGGAACCGCAGTTCGGGCTTCTTGCCCATCAGACGCTCCACCAGATCGCCGGTCTCGCCGGGCACGTCGTCGTCGACCGAGACGCGGATCAGCTTGCGCGAGTCGGGGTCCATTGTGGTCTCTTTCAGGTCCTTCGCATCCATCTCGCCCAGACCCTTGAAGCGCGAGACGTCGATTTTTCCCTTGCCACCCAAGCCCTTGGCCAGCATCTCGTCGCGTTCCTCTTCGTCGAGGCAATAGACGCGCTTGGCGCCTTGGGTCAGGCGGAACAGCGGCGGGCAGGCGAGGTAGAGGTGACCCGCGTCGATCATCGGGCGCATCTGGCTGAAGAAGAAGGTCATCAGAAGCGCCGCGATATGGGCGCCGTCGACGTCGGCGTCGGTCATGATGATGATCTTGTCGTAGCGCAGGTCCTCGAGGTTGAACTTCGTGCCCATGCCGACGCCAAGTGCTTGGCACAGATCGGAAATCTCGGCGTTCTGCCCCAGTTTCGAGGAAGCCGCGCCAAGCACGTTGAGGATCTTGCCCCGCAGCGGCAGCAACGCCTGGTTCTTGCGGTTGCGCGCCATCTTGGCGGAGCCGCCGGCCGAGTCGCCCTCGACGATGAACAGCTCGGTACCGCTGCGCGCGCCCTGGCTGCAATCGACCAGCTTGCCCGGCAGACGCAGCTTCTTGGTGGCGGACTTGCGCTGTGTCTCTTTCTCCTGCTTGCGGCGCAGGCGCTCCTCGGCGCGGAGCACGAGGAAGTCGAGGATCGCGCCCGCTTCCTTGGTGTTCTGGCCGAGCCAGTTGTCAAAGTGGTCGCGCACGGCCTGTTCGACCAGTCGCTGCGCCTCGGTCGTGGCGAGGCGGTCCTTGGTCTGGCCCACGAATTCCGGCTCGGAGATGAAGCAGGAGACCAGCGCGCAGGCGCCAGTCTGCAGGTCGTCGCGGGTGATGTTGGCGGCCTTCTTGTTGCCCGCCAGATCGCCGTAGGCGCGGATGCCCTTCAGGATCGCGGCCCAGAAACCGGCCTCGTGGGTGCCGCCCTCGGGGGTGGGCACGGTGTTGCAATAGGACTGGATGAAACCGTCGCGCGCGGGCGTCCATGAGATCGCCCATTCGACCGAACCGGGAACGGAGAAGCGCGACTGGAAGTCGACTTTCCCGGCGAAGGGTTTCTCGGTGTAGGTGGCGGATTTTCCCAATGTTTCCATCAGGTAATCGGAGAGGCCGCCGGGGAAGTGGAAGACGGCTTCCGTGGGCGTTTCGCCGTCGTCGATCGCCGATTTCCAGCGGATCTCCACGCCCGAGAAGAGGTAGGCCTTGGAGCGGACCATCTTCATCAGCCGCGCGGGCTTGAAGCGGTGCGAGCCGAAGATCTGCTCGTCGGCATGGAAGGTGGTGGTGGTGCCGCGCCGGTTGGGGGCGGCGCCGATTTCTTCCACCGGGCCGAGGGGGATGCCGCGCGAGAAGCGCTGCTCGACCAGCTTGCGGTCGCGCGCGACCTGCACGACCATCGAATCCGAGAGCGCATTGACCACCGAGGCGCCGACGCCGTGCAGGCCGCCCGAGGTCTGGTAGGCCTTGCCCGAGAACTTGCCGCCCGCGTGCAACGTGCAGAGGATCACCTCCAGCGCCGATTTGCCGGGGAACTTCGGGTGCGGATCGAAGGGCATGCCGCGGCCGTTGTCGCGGATGGTGACGGCGTAATCCTCGTGCAGCTCGACCTCGATCCGGGTCGCATGGCCCGCCACGGCTTCGTCCATCGAGTTGTCGAGGACTTCCGCCACCAGATGATGCAGCGCCCGCTCGTCGGTACCGCCGATGTACATGCCGGGGCGTTTGCGGACAGGCTCCAACCCCTCGAGAACCTCGATGGAAGAGGCGTCATAGGCCTGCGCGTCGGGCGTGCCGGAGAGGAGGTCATCAGCCATTGTACTGCTCTATATTGTGGGCGGTTTTCGCAATAATGGCAGGTTTGGGGGGCAGGGGAAAGACCACAGCGCGCCTGACGTGAGCGATAGAGACGCAAAACGCCCACCGGGAGGGCGGGCGGTGCAAGTCTTAACGGCGTTAACCTATTGAGGGTGTCAGCGCGTCGAGATCAGTTGGTGTTCGCCGGGGCATCGCCGGCGGTCATGTAGTAGGGGTCCGAGCCGTCGAAACCGAAGTAGTAGTTCAACATGCCCTCATCCACCACGTTGCGCTGGTAGGCGACGGAGGCCAGCGCCACGAGTTCCACGATCTCGTCCGAGGTGATCGTGCCTTCTTCCAGCGCTTCGATCCCGGCGGCAAGCTCGTTGATCAGCGTGTGGTTCATCAGCCCGTTGGCAATGTCGTAGGCGGCCTCGACGTCGGCCTCGGAATAGGCGCCGGTTTCGAGAATCGGCTCGAAGTGGTTGGCGAAGAATCGGATCCACTCATCGCTCAGCTGACGGGAGCGCAGTTCGGCGTCCATCCGCATCGCGAGATCGTCGAGGGCGTCGGTCATGATGGCCGTTGTCGCGATGGCCAGCCCAACCGCCGCCGAAGAGATGACCGTCCAGTCGACAGTGATCGCGCCGCGGTCCTCGCTCAGGTAATTGGTTACTAGTTTAAACAGGGTCACCAGGGGCCTCACATTTGCTGAGGCGGTTTTGGGGGATGAAAGGGGCAAGAATGTGGCGCTTTGAACACTGATCCGTGAACAATGGTGGCAAGGTTAAGCAACAATCCGCGCCTGTTTCGGGCTCTGACTTGCGGTCCGTGGGCGGCCGGACAATATGGCGTCATGCGTTTCCCGAGCTTTCATCCCCGCACCGTGATGACCGCGGCCCTGGCCGCCTGTGCCGGGCTTGGCCCCGCTGCGCTGACGGCGCATCCGCATATCTTCGTGGACGCCGGGCTGGCCCTTGTGATCGAGGAGGGGCGGGTGACCTCCGTCGAGGTGACCTGGGTCTACGATGAGCTTTACTCGTTGATCTTGATGGAAGATTACGACCTCGACGCGGATTTCGACCTCGCGCTGACCGAAGAGGAAGTGGCGCGGACCTTGGGGTTCGATCTCGATTGGTCCTACGGGTTCGAGGGCGGATTGGTGATGCACCGCGACGGGGCGGAGCTGACGCTTGGCGCGCCCGAGCCGGTCTCGCTCGAGCTGGTGGGCGAGGGACAATTGCGCACGACCCACCGCCGCCCGGTGGTGGATGAAGGCGGTGTCGCGCCCCTAGTGGCGCAGGTCTTCGACCCTGAGTTCTACGTGGCCTTCGAGATGACCGGAGACATGTCGGTGATTGGTGCAGAATGCGAAACGACGCTGGTGCGCGCCGATCTGGACGCGGCCTATGCCGGAATGGAAGAGGCGATGGACGCGATCGGCGGCGCTGTCGCGGCCGAGGACAACTTCCCGGCGGTGGGCGCATTGTTCGCCGACCGCGTGGCGTTCGATTGCGCGCCATGAGGGCGAAGGTGGCGCTGACCGTGGTGCTGGCCCTGCTGGCCGCCGGGGCGCTCCTGTGGCTTGTGGGCGCGGACCGCGTTGTCACGGCCTGGGCGCTGGACGGCCAGCGCGAGGCACAGGGCGCCATGGCGGGCGCCTTGCGCCGCCTGCGCGGGGGCGATCCGGCGGCGGTGCTCACGCTGATGGCCGTGTGCTTCGGCTACGGGTTCTTCCACGCTGCAGGACCCGGTCACGGCAAGATGCTGATCGGCGGCTACGGCGCGGCGCGGCAGGTCGGGGCGCTGCGCCTCTCGGCGGTCGCCATGGCCTCGAGCCTGGCACAGGGGGCCACGGCCATCGTGCTGGTCGGTGCCGGCGTCTGGCTGGTCGGCTGGAGCCGGGACGCGATGACGCGTATGGCCGACGAGATTTTCGCCCCCCTCAGCTTCGCCGCCATAGCCGCCGTGGGCCTCTGGCTCGTCTGGCGAGGCGCCCGCGGGATGTGGCGGTTGCAGCAAGCGGCGGGACAGGAGGGCCACCACCACAGCCACGATCACGACACACCAGCGCAGTACCACGCCGGCGACGGCCACATCTGCGAAACCTGCGGCCATTCCCACGGACCCTCTGCTGAAGACCTCGCCCAAGCCACTGGCTGCAAGGAGGTCGCGATCCTCATCGCCGCGGTCGCGATCCGGCCCTGCACCGGCGCGCTCTTCGTTCTGATCCTGACGGCGCAGATGGGCGCGTTCTGGGCCGGTGTCCTGGGAACACTCGCAATGGCGCTTGGGACGGCAAGCGTCACCGTCGTGGTGGCCATCGCCGCCGTCGGACTGCGCCGCGGCGCGCTGGCGAGCCTTGCCGAAAACGCGACGCTGGCGCGGGCGCAGGTGGTGCTCGAACTCGCCGTCGGGGCCCTCGTCGCCGTGATCGCGACGCAACTGGCCCTCGCCGCCCTCTAGACGTTGCCGCCCGCCGCGCAAACGCCGTGCCTTGCCCCCGCCGAGCGGCGCCCGTAAGGCTTTCAACATGTCTCTGAAATCCCACATCCGCGCGACGTTGAAACTGGGCCTCCCCCTGATCGGAGGTCAATTGGCGCAGGTCTTTATCGGCGTGACCGATACGGTGATGATCGGCTGGTACGGGGTCGAGGAACTGGCCGCCGTGGCGCTCGGCTCGTCCTATTTCCACCTGATCCTGATCCTCGGCATGGGCTTCGGTCTGGCGGTCATGCCGATGGTGGCCTCCGCTGCGGCGCGCGATGACGAGCAGCAGGTGCGCCGGGTCACGCGCATGGGTCTGTGGATCGCGCTCGCCTTCTCGGCGCTGGTGATGCCGCTCTTCTGGTTCTCGGAAAGCCTGTTCCTGATGGCTGGCCAGACGGCCGAGGTCTCGGCCAATGCGCAAACCTACCTGCGCATCGCCGGTTGGGCGATCTGGCCCGGCTGCCTGCTGATCGTGCTGCGTTCCCACCTCAGCGCTCTGGAGCGCCCCAACATCGTGCTCTGGGCATGGCTTGGCGGCGTCGCCCTGAACGCACTGATCAACTGGGTGCTAATCTTCGGCAACCTCGGCGCGCCGGAATTGGGCATCGCGGGGGCGGCCTCGGCCTCGGTCTTCACTCACCTGCTGATCCTTGGCATCCTCGCGATCTACGCGGCCCGCGCGGAGGGGTTGCGGCAATACACCTTGTTCATCCGCTTCTGGCGCCCCGATTGGGAGGCGCTCTGGCAGGTCTTCCGGCTTGGCTGGCCGATCGCCATCACGCTCCTGTCCGAGGCCGGCCTGTTCATGGCGACGATGATCATGATGGGCTGGATCGGCACGATGGAACTGGCCGCCCATGGCATCGCGCTGCAGGTGATCTCGGTGACGTTCATGATCCATATCGGGCTCAGCTCCGCCGTCACCGTGCGCGTGGGCCGCGCCTGGAGCCGCGATGACGCGCCGGGCCTGTTGAACGCGGCCATCGCGGCGCTGCTGCTGTCTTTCCTGACGGTCGCGGCGACGATGGTGGTCCTGATCACGCTGGCCGAGCCGCTGGTCGGCCTCTTCGTGGACCCGGCCGATCCGCTGCGCCCGCAAATCATCGCCATTGGGGCGAGCCTGCTGGTCGTGGCGAGCATCTTCCAGCTGGCCGATGCCGCCCAGGTCATGGCCCTCGGCCTGCTGCGCGGGGTGCAGGACACCAGCGTGCCGATGATTTACGCCTTCATCAGCTATTGGATAATCGGCGTACCGCTGGCCTACGCCCTGGGCTTCCCGCTTGGCTGGGAGGGTGAAGGCATCTGGGCCGGCCTCGCCATCGGCCTCGCCGTTGCCGGCCTGGTTCTGGTGATCCGCTTCTGGCGCATCGCCGCCCGCCTGAGCACGGCACAGACAACCGGGACGCAACCCGTCTGATCCGGGGTCCCGGAAACGCAGCAAACCCGGCACCTGCCAAAGCCTCTGGAATGTCTCGCGCATGGCCGAAGTCGTGCAGAAGAATGGATATTTGAAGAACGGGGAATGAGGGAAGAGGTGAGGTCAGCCCCCAGCCATGACCAGGGGCCTTCCCCGTTCACGGTCATCGGCTTCCCAGCCTGTACCGCTCCGACAGCATAAACGTCGCATGGTTAAAGAAGTGTTACCTGCGTCTTCCCTGTTCCAGAAATATCCCGGGGGGAGGGGCTATTCCTCTGGAATAGCCGCGGGGGGCAGCGCCCCCACCACGCACGCAAAGGGTCCTACCCCACGGCGCAGGCTCGCTTGCCGCGCACGACCGAGAATAGTCTCGCGATGCCGACGCAAGTTCCAACGACGATTGCTTGTCTGGTCTGTTCCGCTCACGCGCGCGCCAGGCCGCCCAGCACCCTGACCCAGGAGCGGATGCCGCGGTGGAAGCTTTCGACGTCGTATTTCTCGTTCGGAGAGTGGATGGCGTCGTCGTCCTTGCCGAAGCCTGCGAGGACGGAGTCCATGCCGAGAATTTCCTTGAAATGCCCGGCCACGGGGATTGATCCGCCGCAGCCGATGTAGGCGGCCTCCTCGGGCCATTCGGCGCTGAGCGCTTGGCGGGTCATCTCGAAGATCGGGTGGCTGGTGTCCATCTGGCTCGCGGCTGAGCCAATGGCAGGGGCGAAGCTGACAGTGCAATCCTCGGGCATCTGGGCCTGCACCCAATCGACGAAGTTCTCGTGCAGGCGCGCGGGGTCCTGGCCCGCGACGAGGCGGAAGCTGATCTTCGCGTGCGCCTCGGACGGCAGGACAGTCTTGAAGCCGGCGCCGGTGTAGCCGCCCCAGATGCCGTTGACCTCGGCCGTTGGGCGCGACCAGATCATCTCGAGCGCCGTGCGGTCCTTTTCGCCCGCCGGGTGGCTGAGGCCCACGGCGCCCAGAAACGCCTCGGCGTCGAAGTTCAGCGCCTCCCAGCTGTCGCGCAGCGCGTCGGAGATCTCGGGCACGCCGTCGTAGAAGCCGGGCACGGTGACGCGGCCGTTCTCGTCGTGCAGCGCCGAGAGGACGTCGGACAGCACCCGGATCGGGTTCATCGCGACGCCGCCGAACATGCCGGAATGCAGGTCGATGTCGGCGCCCTTGATGGTCAACTCTTCCTTCATCATGCCGCGCAACTGGGTGACGATCGCGGGCACCCCTTCGGCAAAGAGGCCGGTGTCGCAGATGAAGGCGAGGTCGGCTTTCAGCTCATCGGCATGGGCTTCCATGAACGGCACAAGGGAGGGCGAGCCGCTTTCCTCCTCGCCTTCGAGAAAGATCGTGAGGTTGGGCGGCAGCTTGCCGGTCTCGGCCTTCCAGGCGCGGCAGGCCTCGACGAATGTCATCAGCTGGCCCTTGTCGTCCGAGGCGCCGCGGGCGCGGATCACCTTCTTGCCGTTTTGCTCCTCGATCGCCGGGTCAAAGGGATCGCGGTGCCAGAGCTCCAGAGGATCGACCGGTTGCACATCGTAATGACCGTAGAAAAGCACTCGGGGCGCGTCGGGGGCTTCGGCGTCGGGGCCGCTGTGGGCGACGACCATCGGGTGGCCCGTCGTCTCGCGCACCGTCGCGTCGAACCCCATGCCCGAGAGGTCCTCGGCGAGGATCTGCGCCGCGCGGGCGACATCGGCGTCATAGGCGGGATCGGTCGAGATCGAGGGCACCCGGAGAAGCGCCATCAGCCGCTCCATCGCGGCGTCGAGGTCGGTATCTACACGGGCGAGAACGGCGTCGAGGGTCATGGGAGGCATCCTTTCGCGGAAATTTCGGCGCATCTTGGCGGCTGTGCGCCGGGGCTGCAACGCGATAGCCGGAGGCGTGTACGCGCACAGGTGACGGAGCAGGGGCCAGCGCGAGAGGGCCGCTGTTGTCGGGAATGTGATCAGCATTGATTACCGCGATCGCGGCGAGCAGGCGTAGCCTGTTGGCATCACGGGACCCAACTCCAGCAGGACAGCCAGACATGACAACCCGCCTTCTTCTTTCCGCCGTGGCCCTTGCGGCCACCTCCGGCGTGGCTTTCGCCGATGCCCATTCATGCACCTTCGAGGCCGAAGTCGCCGATTTCACCCAAGACCAGATCGACGCGCTCTATGAGTGCGTGCGCGACGACCTGCCCGCGGCCTATGGCGCCGGCGACAACGAGGTCGCGGCCACCTATCGCGAGTGGCAGGCCGCCTCCACCGGGCCCGCTGCGCCGGGATTTCACGGCGGGCGCTTCCTCAATACCTTCGTGAACGAGGTGGGCTACGCCGAATACATCCGCTACGAGGAGGATGACGAGGCCTTCGAGATGCCCGTGGGCTCTGTCATCGCGAAGGAATCCTACACCCTGCGCGACGGCGCTCCGCGCATCGGGCCGCTGTTCATCATGACCCGCGGCGAGACGGCGGAATACCCCGAGACCGATGGCTGGATCTATTCCGCGGTCCAGCCCAACGGTGACCCCATGGGCATCTCGCAGAGCTTCTGCCACGATTGCCACGGCGGCTTCGCCTTCGGTGACAGCCTGGGCTACCCGGCCCTGGAGGTCCGCCTCGGCCAATAAACGCCGCCTCGGTCAAGACAAGCAGCGGCCCCTGACCCGACGTTACGGGGCCGTTTCATCATTTGTTTCGCGGGTTTGACCCAGATCAAGGCCTGCCTCGCGGCAAAATGTAGCTTGGCGTTACGGGGGCAGGCGCAATATGTCTGGCCCATGGCGGGAATCCCCGTCAAAGCCATCGATCTGCAGAGGCGGTACGCGCCTCGAACAGGAGACCGCCAGTGAATTACGATTCCGCGCTCGACGCTGCCCTCGGCAAGCTGCACGAAGAAGGTCGCTATCGCACGTTCATCGATATCGAGCGTCGCAAGGGGCAGTTCCCCCATGCGATCTGGAAGAAGCCCGACGGCTCCGAGCAGGAGATCACCGTCTGGTGCGGCAACGACTACCTCGGCATGGGCCAGCACCCGGTGGTTCTGGAAGCGATGCACGAGGCGCTGGAGGCCACCGGCGCAGGCTCGGGCGGCACGCGCAACATCTCGGGCACTACGGTTTACCACAAGGCGCTGGAAGCGGAGCTGCGCGACCTGCACCAGAAGGAAGCGGCGCTGGTCTTCACCTCGGCCTATATCGCCAATGATGCCACGCTCTCGACGCTGCCCAAGCTGTTTCCCGGCCTGATCATCTATTCCGACGCGCTCAACCATGCCTCGATGATCGAGGGGGTGCGCCGCAATGGCGGCGCCAAGCGCATCTTCCGCCACAACGACGTCGCCCATCTGCGCGAGCTGCTGGAGGCCGACGATCCCGCCGCGCCGAAGCTGATCGCCTTCGAGTCGATCTATTCGATGGACGGCGATTTCGGGCCGATCGCGGAGCTGTGCGACCTCGCCGACGAATTCGGCGCGCTGACTTATCTCGACGAGGTTCACGCGGTTGGCCTCTACGGCCCGCGCGGCGCCGGGGTGGCGGAGCGCGACGGCCTGATGGACCGCATCGACATCATCAACGGCACGCTCGGCAAGGCCTTCGGTGTCCATGGTGGCTATATCGCGGCCTCCGAAAAGATGTGTGACGCGGTGCGCAGCTATGCGCCCGGTTTCATCTTCACTACCTCGATCCCGCCCGCCGTGGCGGCGGGGGCGGCGGCCTCGGTCCGGCACCTGAAGACGGACCAGGCCCTGCGCGACCTGCATCAGGAACGCGCCGCCGTGCTGAAGCTGCGCCTCAAGGGCATGGGCCTGCCGGTGATCGACCATGGCAGCCACATCGTGCCGGTGATGGTGGGCAACCCCGTCCACACCAAGGCGATCTCCGACGCGCTGCTGGCCGATTTCGGCATCTATGCGCAGCCGATCAACTACCCCACCGTGCCCCGCGGGACGGAGCGTCTGCGCTTCACGCCTTCGCCGGTCCACGATTCGGGCATGATCGACGGGCTGGTGCGCGCGATGGACGGGTTGTGGTCTCACTGCGCCCTGAACCGGCAGGATCTGGTTGGTTAATTAACTGCCTGATCGTTAAGCATGATTGCGCCAATTTGGCGCGCTCATCCCTAGTCCCTTAAGAATCCACAGAAATGGCGGCGCGATCTCGCCGAGGCATGCATATTCCCGGATCACCGGGGTGCATTCGTGCAACGCGCCATGGTATCTACCTTGCAAGGTGATCGAGGCCTTTGGGAATCGCGCCGATTGGGGTAACATATAGATCTACTAAGGCGCACCACTACTAGGCATAGTGGGTTAACCATAGAATCGGGGCAGGCCGCATGGGCCAGGACAACGGCCAGTATTGGGACCATGAAGCAGAGGGTCAGACCGCTGAGTCCGACCTGCGTGCGCTTGAGGTAACCGAGCCTTCGACGCCGCCGGCGTTCGATGGCTATGACCTCAACGATGTGCCCCTCGGCGACCTGATGCGCGGCGAACGGGCCACGCTGGGCAAGTCGCTGCTCGACGTCGAGCGCGAGTTGCGCATCCGCGCCACCTACATCGCCGCGATCGAAAACGGCGACGTGGGCGCCTTCCAGTCGCCGGGCTTCATCGCCGGCTACGTCCGATCCTACGCACGCTATCTCGGCATCGATCCGGAGTGGACTTTCCGTCGCTTCTGCGAGGGCACGGGCTTCCGCGGCATCCACGGCAACAGCAGCCAGCAGGGGACCGAGGCCAAGCGCATCGTCTCCGCCTCGCCGCGCCGGATGGACCCCAACGAGGTGATGGCCTCCTCCCGAATTTCCTTCGCACCCACGCGCGAGAGCCTGTTTTCCCGGGTCGAACCCGGCGCGCTCGGTTCGGTCGCCGTGCTCTTGGTGCTGGCGCTCGGCATCGGCTACGGCGCCTGGGCGATCCTGAACGACATTCAACGACTGCAAATCGCACCAATCGACGAGGCGCCCGCGGTGCCACTGGCACAGCTGGACCCGCTGGAGGGCGTCGGCGGCAACAGCTTCGGTGACGATCAGAGCTTCGACATCGCGCTGCCGGGCCCCGAGGCAAGCAACACGCTCTACCGCCCGCGCGCGCTGGAAGCGCCGGTGCTGACGCCCCGCGACGGGGCGCTGGCCACGCTGAACCCCGATGAGGTCGGCACGCTGCCCGCCGGATTGAGCGGTGCTTCGGCCGCCGCAACACCCGCAACGGCTAACGCTGCCGGCACCACCACGCCCGCCGAGACCGCATCCGGCAACGGCGCCGTACAGGTCACCGCTGGTCGCGCGGATGAAGTGATGATCTTCGCCACACGGCCGACCTGGGTGCGGATCACCTCGGCCAGCGGCGCGACGATCTACGAAGCGACGCTCAACGCCGGGGACAGCTACGTGGTGCCCGAGACCGACAGCGTGCCGCGCCTGCGCTCGGGCAATGCAGGCTCGCTCTATTTCGCGGTGAACGGCGTGGCGCTTGGTCCTGCCGGCACAGGCGCCACCATCGTGCGCGACGTGGAACTGACCGCCGATGCCGTGACCGCAACCTATACCATGGCCGATACCGACGCGGACCCGGACCTCACGCAGGTGGCCTCGCTGATGTTCGACGCCACGAACGTGCCCGACGTGGCCCCGGTCGTGCCCGAGACGCCACGCCCCGCGCCAGCGATGGCCTATAACCCCACCGGTCCCGCCGCCACGCCCGCGACACCCGAGCCGCAACCTCTGGCCCTGTTCCCGGAAATCCCCGCCGACGTCGCCGCCGCGATCATCGCCAGCAACGCGCTGCCGGTCACCGTGCTCACCCCCACCGACGCGGACGAGCGCCCGATCCCGCGCCCCTGAAGGTCGTAACCGCGCACCCTCCAGAACTCGCGCACCCTCCACGACTAGCGCATGGGCTCGACTCCGCTCTGCGTCCCCGCATCTTCATCTTTTCAAAAATACGGCAATACCGTCCTCGCCCCCGCGCGCGCCGGTCTTTTTTGCCGCGACGCCGCCTCGTCACATTGTCCCGCCCGCCCGAGGCCTCTATCTAACGTCCAAGCAGCGCGAAAAGGCCCGTCATGTCTCACAACCCGATCCGACCCTGGCGCAACATCGAGCGACGCACGAGCCGCCAGATCATGGTCGGCAATGTGCCCGTGGGTGGCGACGCGCCGATTTCCGTGCAGACGATGACCAACACGCTGACCACTGACGCCAGCGCCACGATCAAGCAGGTCATCGCGGCGGCCGAGGCGGGGGCGGACATCGTGCGGGTCTCGGTGCCCGATGCCGACAGCGCGCGGGCGATGAAGGAGATCTGCCGCGAGAGCCCGGTCCCGATCGTGGCCGACATTCATTTCCACTACAAACGCGGCATCGAAGCCGCGGAGGCCGGCGCGGCCTGTCTGCGGATCAACCCCGGCAACATCGGCGATGCGGCGCGCGTGAAAGAGGTGGTGCAAGCCGCCCGCGACCACAATTGCTCGATCCGCATCGGCGTGAACGCGGGCAGCTTGGAAAAGCACTTGCTGGAGAAATACGGCGAACCCTGTCCCGAAGCCATGGTCGAGAGCGGGATGCATCATATCAAGCTGTTGGAAGACAACGACTTCCACGAATTCAAGATCTCGATGAAGGCCTCCGACATCTTCATGACCGCCGCCGCCTACACGCAGTTGGCCGAGCAGACGGACGCGCCCTTCCATATGGGCATCACCGAGGCCGGCGGCTTTGTCGGCGGCACGGTGAAATCGGCCATTGGCCTTGGCAACCTGCTCTGGTCCGGCATTGGCGACACCATGCGCGTCTCGCTCTCCGCCGATCCGGTGGAGGAGGTGAAGATCGGCTTCGAGATCCTCAAATCCCTCGGGCTGCGCCACCGGGGCGTCAACATCATCTCCTGCCCCTCCTGCGCGCGGCAGGGGTTCGACGTGATCAAGACGGTCGAGAAGCTGGAGCAGCGGCTGGAGCATATCAAGACGCCGATGTCGCTCTCGATCATCGGCTGCGTCGTCAACGGCCCCGGCGAGGCGCTGATGACCGACGTGGGTTTCACCGGCGGCGGGGCGGGCAGCGGGATGGTCTATCTCGCGGGCAAGCAGAGCCACAAGATGAGCAACGACCAGATGGTCGATCATATCGTCGAGCAGGTCGAAAAGCGGGCGGAGGCAATCGAAGCCGCCCGCGGCGCGGAGGGTCCGGCTTTGGGCGCGGAGGCGGAAAAGGTCTAGCGCCAGGCTTGCCGCCGTCGCGCCGGTGGTGCGTGTCGGAATTGAGTTGTATTGGCCAAGATGAAGGAGCCGGTGGTTGAGAGCCGCGGGCCGGATCGCTAGGTTTCGAGGTGAGGGCAGAGGAGGCTCCGATGGGCTTGCAGGCAGTGGTGGAACGCAACGAAGACGGGATCGCGACGGCGCTGGATATCCTGACGCAAGCTTACGGCGACCGGGTGGAGCGGGGGCAGGCGCTGCGCGAGCAGCATGGCCACACAACGACATGGCTGCGCAACCAGCCGCCCGACGCGGTGATCTTTCCGAAGAGCACCGAGGAAGTGCAGGACATCGTGCGCATCTGTGCGACCCATAGGGTGCCGATCATCGCCTTCGGGACCGGTACCTCGCTTGAGGGTCATGTGAATGCGCCGGCGGGGGGAATCTCGCTCGATTTCAGCCAGATGGATGCGATCCTTGAGGTCCATGCCGAGGATATGGACGTCGTGATCCAGCCCGGTGTGACGCGCAAGGCGTTGAACGCGCATCTGCGCGATACGGGGTTGTTCTTTCCGATTGATCCGGGCGCCGATGCTTCGCTCGGCGGCATGGCCGCGACGCGGGCCAGCGGCACCTGCGCGGTGCGTTACGGCACGATGAAGGACAGTGTTCTCGCGCTGAAGGCGGTGTTGCCCTCGGGCGAGATCGTCAAGACCGCCGCGCGGGCGCGAAAGACCTCGGCCGGCTATGATCTGACACGGTTGATGATCGGCTCGGAGGGCACGCTCGGGATCATCACCGAGTTGACGCTGAAGCTGCAGGGCATTCCAGAGGCGACCTCGGCGGCGACCTGTTCCTTCCCGAGCCTCGAGGCGGCCTGCAATGCCGTCATCACCAGCTTCCAATATGGGCTGCCGGTGGCGCGGATCGAGTTGCTCAACGCCTTGCAGGTGAAGGCCTGCAACGCCTATTCCAAGCTGTCGCTGCCCGAGGCTCCCTTGCTGTTGCTGGAGTTCCATGGCTCGGAGAGCGGCGTGACCGAGCAGGCCGAGATCTTCGGCGAGATTGCCGGCGAGTTGGGCGGCACCGGCTATACGTTCACGACGCGCGAGGAGGACCGCAACAAGCTTTGGCAGGCGCGTCACGATGCCTATTGGGCGGCGCTGCAGCTGCGGCCCGGGGCGCAGGGCATTTCGACCGACGTCTGCGTGCCGCTCTCGCGCCTGGCCGAATGCGTGACGGCGACGGAGGCGAAGCTCGCGGAGCTCGGGATTACCGCTCCCATCGTGGGCCACGTGGGCGACGGCAATTTCCATACGCTTCTGCTGGTGGACATGTCCGACCCGGCGGAAATCGCCAAGGCCGAGGGCTATGTCGGATGGCTGGCCGAGCTGGCGATATCGATGGATGGCACCTGTACCGGCGAGCACGGGATCGGGCAGGGCAAGGCCAAGTATCTCGAGCGTGAACTGGGCGCGGGCGCCGTGGGCATGATGGCCGCGATCAAGCGCGGGATCGACCCGGACAACATCATGAACCCGGGCAAGATCCTGCTTCCCGCTGCGGGGCTGGCCTGATGGTGCGCCCGATCCGTTCGGCTGTCCCGTCTGCCCATGCCGAGCCGCATCTGTCCGGCCGTTCGGGCTGGCTGCGCGCCGCCGTGATGGGGGCCAATGATGGCATCCTCTCGACCGCCTCGCTGATCGCGGGGGTGGCCGCGGGCTCGTCGAACCATGCCACGATCATCCTCGCGGGTTTCGCCGGGTTGGTCGCCGGTGCGCTGTCGATGGCGGCGGGCGAATACGTCTCGGTATCGAGCCAGGCCGACGCGGAGCGCGCCGACATGGAGCGCGAGCGCGACGAGTTGGAGAACAACCCCGAGGCAGAACTGGCGGAATTGACCGCGATCTACGTGGAGCGCGGCCTCGCGCCGGATCTGGCGGAGCGCGTGGCGATCGACCTGACGGAAGTGGACGCGCTGACCGCGCATCTGCGCGACGAGATCGGCCTGACGGACCTGTCGCCGCCGCGTCCGGTTCAGGCGGCGGTGGTCTCGGCGCTGACGTTCGCTGCGGGGGCCGCGGTGCCGCTGGCGGTGTCCTGGGTGGCACCACTGGATTCGGTCGTGCTCTGGGTCGCGGTGGCGACGCTGGCGGCCTTGGGCTCGCTGGGCGCGCTCGGGGCGCAGGCCGGTGGCGCGCCGCAGGGGCGCGCGGCGCTGCGGGTGATCCTCTGGGGCGCTTTGGCGATGGCTGTCACCACGGCAATCGGGGCGCTGGTGGGGCAGGCCGTCTAGCGCGGTCTAGGCCCGGCTTTGCGGTGCCGGGCGTGCGTGTTTTTCCGAGAAAGACCGGCGCGCGCGCCGTTAACCCATTGCTAACCATTGGCCTTTAGCGTGAAGGCACGGTTTGGCATGACCTCGTCCACCTGACAAATCGCATGGTTGCTATCCTCGCACGGCCTTCGCAGGCGGTCTCTCTGGACGTGCGTGCCTCAGTCGGAGGACTTGATGTCAGTAAGTGCCCTGTCCCGTCGCCAGAAACGGCTGATGTTCCTGACGTTCGACTGGGGATTGGTGCCGATTGCGCTCTACCTTGCCTATGCGCTGCGTTTCGGGACGGCGCTGCCTCTGCAACAGATCCTTCCGTCGCTGCCGCAGTTCATGGTGATCGCGTCGCTGGCGCCCTTGCTGATCGTGGTCTACCGGCTGCCGTGGATCAAGCTGACGGCGCTCGACATCACGTCGCTTGTCCGCATCGCCTCGGCGGCGGCGGTTTTCGGCATCGTTGCGATGGCGGTGAGCTATGTCCTGACCCTCGGGGCGCCGCGGTCGGTCCCGATCATCTTCGCGGTGATGTTCTTCGGCCTCTCGGTCGGCGGCCGCACCGTCGCCTGCCTCCTGCTGCAACGCCCGTGGTTCCGTCCGGAAGGCGTGCCGGTGGCGATCTATGGGGCAGGGGCGGCGGGCATCCAGATGGCCTCGGCCCTGCGCCGCTGTGCCGAGGTGCACCCGGTCACCTTCGTGGATGACAACCCGGCGCTGCACGGGCTGATCATATCGGGCCTCTCAGTCGCGCCGCCCAAGCGCCTGCGCACCATGGTGGCGGGCGGCCACGTGGAGCGGGTGCTCGTGGCGATGCCGTCGCTTCCCAAGACAGAGCTCGACGCCCTGCTGACGCGGCTGGCGGATCTGCCCTGCGAGGTGCAGGTGCTGCCCTCCTACGTGGACCTCATTTCGGGGCGGGAGAGCGAGATGAAAACCGTCTCGCCAGAGGCGCTTCTGGGCCGGGACAAGGTCGCGCTCGACGTGCCTGACATCGCGACAGCCTATGCCGGACGATCGGTGATGGTGACCGGCGCGGGCGGGTCGATCGGATCGGAATTGTGCCGCCAGTTGCTCGACTGCAACCCGGCGCGGATCGTGTTGTTCGAGCGGTCGGAGTTGGCGCTCTACCAGATCGACCGGGAGATCCGCGCGCTTGCCGAGGCGCGGCGCATCGAGGTGGCGACACGGCTCGGTTCGGTCTGCGACGCGGGGCGGCTCCGCGCGGTTATGGCCTCCGACGGGGTAGAGATCGTCCTGCATGCGGCGGCCTATAAACATGTGCCGCTGGTCGAGGGTAACGAGCTGGAGGGCGCGCGGAACAACACCCTCGGCACGCAGGTCGTGGCGGCGGCGGCGGAGGCTGCGGGCTGCGAACGCTTCATCCTGATCTCGACCGACAAGGCGGTGCGTCCCACGAACATCATGGGCGCAAGCAAGCGGATGGCCGAGCTGGTGGTGCAAGACATGGCCTCGCGGCCGAGCGGCACGCGCTTCTCCATGGTGCGCTTCGGCAATGTGTTGGGCTCCTCCGGCTCCGTGCTGCCGCTGTTCCAGGAGCAGATCCGCAAGGGCGGCCCGGTCACGGTCACCCACGCAGAGGTCACGCGCTACTTCATGACCATCCCCGAGGCGGCGCGGCTGGTGTTGCTGGCAGGGGCCTATTCCACCGGCGGAGAGGTCTTCGTGCTGGATATGGGCAAGCCGATGCGCATCCTCGACATCGCCCGGCGGATGATCCAGATGTCCGGCGCCACGGTGCGCGAAGGGCGCGAGACCCACGGCATTCCGATCGAGATTTCGGGCCTGCGTCCGGGGGAGAAACTCTACGAGGAATTGCTGATCGACTCGGCCTCTCTCGTGGCGACCCCGCATGAGAAAATCATGGTGGCGCAAGAGCATAGCCTGAGCCAGATCGAAGTCGCGGGGATGTTGCGAGAGCTGCGTTCAGCCGTGGACGACGACGACGCGGGCCGGGTGCGCCGCACGGTGGCGGCTTTCGTGAAGGGGTATCAGGCGCCGAACGACGGCGCCGGTCCCAAGCCCCGCCCGACAGGGCTGACGGACGCGACCGCGCGGGCCGCGTCTGATGTACCGGCCTAGGCCGGGACCGCTCAGCGCAGGTCGATCGCGCGGCCGGTCCGCGCGCTTTCCTGCGCGGCCATGCCCATGCGCACGGCCGCCGCCCCGTCCGCCAAGGTGACCTGCGGCTTGGCGCCGTTGCGCACCACGTCGAGGAATTGGACGTGCTGGTAATAGGTCGATCCGTGGTGGTCGCCTGCCGTCAGGAGATTGGCGTCGACCGGGGTCTCGTGCACCACCTGTCCGGTCGCGGGCATCCGCGGGCTCACCACCACCTTGGGCACCGGCGCGGGGCCGAGGTCGGTGTTCCAGAACCGGGTCGGGCCGGGGACCTTGGCTTCGATCTTGCCGGCGGGACCGACGGCGCTGATCTCTTCCTGATAGGCGCTGCCCTCGGCGAACATGCACAGCTCCAGCATCGCGCGGGCGCCGCCGGCGAAGTCGAGGATCGCGTAGCCGTTGTCCCAGATATCCGAGGTCTCGCCGTCATAGACCTCGTCAAGGTGGTTGACCGATTGCCCGGCGCTGGCCATGACGCGGATCGGCTCGTCATCGAGGATCAGCCGCATGAGGTCGAAGAAATGGCAGCATTTCTCCACCAGCGTCCCCCCGGAATTCCGGTTGAAGCGGTTCCAGTCGCCCACCTTTTCGAGGAACGGAAAGCGATGCTCGCGGATCGTCAGCATCTTGATGCCCCCGGTCACCCCACCCGCCATCTCGCGGAACTTGGCGATGGGCGGCATGTAGCGGTATTCCATCGCCACCCAGATCGGCGCCTTGTAGCTTTCCAGCGCGGCGACCGCCTCGGCGTCTTCCGGCGCGGTGTAGAGCGGTTTTTCGCAGAGAATCGGCAGCGTCACCTGCGCGGTGATCTGCTTGAGTTGCCCGACGTGGCAGTGGTTCGGCGAGGCGATGACCAGCGCATCCAGATCATCGCGCGCCAGCAGCGCGTCGAGGCTGTCGCAGCGCACCGCATCGGGCGCCTGGGCCTGCGATCTCTCCGCCATCATGTCGTTGGGCTCGAAGAAGGCCGCCACGGAGGCGCCCTCTTGCAAACGGATGTTGCGGATGTGCTCCTGGCCCATCATTCCGGCGCCTATGAGACCGTATTTGGTCATGCTAACTCCCTCGTTTTGTTGGCCATTTCAGGCCTCCCGTGTCCGCCGACGCCCTCAGGGCACCCGCGCGTAATATTGTGCCTTCTCCGGATTGAACCACGTCCAGGACGCCTCGCAGGGGGCGCCGTTCTGGTCGTAGGCGCGGCGCTCGATGAAACCCGCGAGCGTGCCTGCCGCGAGCCCCAGTTCCGGCGGCGTCCAATCCGGCAATCGCGCGGCGCTGATCATGTCCTCGGCCTCGCGGATGTGCAGGCCGAGCCGGTCCGCGTAGGTCCGGTAGAGCGATTCCGAGACCGTGCGCGCGTTCAGCCCGGCCTCATCATGCCAGCGCAGATCGAGCCAGATTTCTTCGACCGCGACGGGGGTGTCGGCCAGAAACCGAAGCCGGCGCATTCGGATCCCTTCATCGTGGGCGCGCCCGATATCGGGCAGGGCGTCGGGCTTCGGCGCCTTGCGAATATCCAGAAGGCGCGCGGTCGGCAGGCCGCCGCCGGTGCCGCGCAGCTCGAGCCGGAAGAGCGCATAGGTGCCGATGTTCGTCGCACCGCCCAGTACGTAATTGCCCGATCCCTGCCGACGCTCGATCAACCCCCGCTCCTCCAGCAGGTGCAGGGCCTTGCGCAGGGTCGCCACCGCCACACCATGGGCGCGCGCCATTTCGCGCTCGGGGGGGAGCTTCTCTCCGGCGGCCAGCCGCCCCCCGCCGATGTCGATCGTAAGGGTCTCGGCGATGCGCAGATAGGTGGGCAGGGCGCCCGTTGCCTCGATGGGAGACCGGTCGGTTTTCGAGCCCTCGGACATCACGACCTCCCGCGCGGTTTCCGAAATTGATATACCATTGATATACCTCTCCCGGATTGCTACGCCTTGAGGTCAGAGGGGTCAAGAGCCCGCATCGGCGAAAGGGAGAGTGCACATGACTGTGGTTCCGGTCACATCCGCAGATCTGGACGCGGCGGAGGTCAGCTGGTTCGCAGCGCTCTGCTCGGACGACTACGAATTCCTCGGCGTGCCTGACGGTAAACTGCGCTCGTCATGGGACCATTGCAGCGGATTGGTGCAGGAGGCCGAGGCGCAGGGTTTCCGCAACATCCTCTGCCCCTCGTCCTATCAGGTCGGTCAGGACACGCTGTCCTTCGTCGCCGGTTGCGCGCCGATTACCAGCAAGATCAACCTCTTGGCGGCGGTCCGCTGCGGCGAGATGCAACCGATCATGCTCGCGCGGACCATCGCGACGCTCGATCACATGCTGGAGGGGCGGCTGACGGTGAACATCATCTCGTCCGATTTTCCCGGTGAGAAGGCCGAGAGCGCCTACCGCTACCAGCGCTCGCGCGAAGTGGTGGAGATCCTGAAGCAGGCCTGGACGCAGGACGAGATCAATTACCACGGCGAAGTCTATGATTTCGAAGGCCTGAGCACCGATCCCGTGCGGCCCTATCAGACCGGTGGCCCGCTGCTCTACTTTGGCGGCTACTCGCCGTCGGCGCTGGAACTCTGCGGGCAGCATTGCGACGTCTACCTGATGTGGCCCGAGCCGAAAGAGGCGCTGGCGCAGCGGATGCGGGACGTGAACGCGGTCGCCGAAACCTATGGCCGCACGCTGGATTACGGGCTGCGGGTGCATATGATCGTCCGCGATACGGAGGCCGAAGCCCGCGAATATGCGGAGCATTTGACCTCGAAGCTCGATGACGAATACGGCCAGTTGATCCGCGAACGCGCGCTCGACAGCACGTCGCTCGGGGTCTCGCATCAGGCCAAGGCGCGCGAATTGGCGGACAAGTTCGGCTACGTGGAGCCGCATCTCTGGACCGGCATCGGCCGTGCCCGTTCGGGCTGCGGCGCCGCACTGGTGGGCTCGGCCGATCAGGTCCTGACCCAGATCGAGGAATACAAGAAGATGGGCATCCGCGCCTTCATCTTCTCGGGCTATCCGCATATGGATGAGTGCAAGCACTTCGGCCGGCTCGTCATGCCGGAGCTGAAAACATGTTCATTGCCAGAGGTTTACGGGCGCGTCCCGGACTCGGTGCCAGCAACGCCATTGGGCGTGGGGGAGAGACGATGACAAAAGTCGAGATGGATCGGATTGACGTGGGCGGGGTTGAAATGTCCCGCATCGTCTATGGCATGTGGCGCTTGGGAGATGGCGAGGATACCTCCGCCGCCCATGTGCAGGCGAAGGTCGAGGCCTGTCTGGCGCAGGGCATCACGACCATGGATCAGGCGGATATCTACGGCGGCTACGAGGCCGAGGCCCTGCTTGGCCACGCGCTGAAGGCGGCGCCGGATCTGCGCGACAGGATCGAGATCGTGACCAAATGCGATATCGTGGCGCCGATCGGGAAGCATTCCGACAAGCGGGTGAAATATTACGACACCAGCGCGGATTACATCACCCGCTCGGTCGAAAGCTCGTTGAAGAACATGAACATCGACGTGATCGACCTGCTGTTGGTCCACCGCCCCGATCCGCTGATGGACCACGCCGACACCGGGGCTTGCCTCGACGCGCTGGTGGCATCGGGCAAAGTGCGCGCGGTGGGGACGTCGAACTTTCGCCCGTGGGATTGGGAGCTGTTGCAATCGGCGATGAGCACACGGCTCGCCACCAACCAGATCGAAGCCTCCGTCCTCTGCCACGTGCCTTTCACCAACGGCGACGTGGCCTTCCATCAGCGTCACGGCCAGCCGATCATGGCGTGGTCACCGCTCGCGGGCGGCGCGCTCTTTGGCGAGGAAGGGGCCGCCGTGAGGGCGGTTCTGGAGCGGATCGGCAAGGGGCATGGCGTCGGCGCGGAGGCGGTTGCGGTGGCATGGTTGCTGCGTCATCCGTCGCGGATCCTGCCGGTGATGGGGACCAATAACCTCAACCGGATCAGTGCCTTGTCGGACGCTCTTAAGGTATCTCTTGACCGTCAGGACTGGTACGAGATCTACACGGCGGCGCTTGGCCACGAGGTAGCCTGAGGCGCACAGGACGCGCGGTTGCGCCGCGCGTCGAAGCCCTGTCTCAGCCCCGTGCGAGGTGGCTGGCGCAGCCGGTCAGCGCGGCGTAATCGTCGCTGACCACGCAGACGCCGAATTGCTCCATGAAGGTCGAGAACCGGCCCTTGGAGCGGAAGGCGGCGGCGAATTCGAATTGCTCGAGGTAGGGCGCAAACGCGCGGGTGACGCCGCCCACGAGCGACACGCCGCCAAAGGGCAGATGCGACAGCGCGAGGTTCCCGGCCACGTCGCCCAGAACCTTCACGAACAGCGCGCCGGTGTCCGTCGCCAGCGCCTCGCCCTCACCAATGCGCGCCAGAATGTCCGCGGGATCGACGGTTTCGCCGTGAAGTGCCGCGTGAAGCTGGCTCACGCCCCGGCCGGACAGCACCTCTTCGACGGAGGGGTAGCCCTGCGAATCCGTCAGGTTCTCCAGCAGCGGGTGCAGCTCGGTGATCGAGGTCGGCAGGCTCACGTGACCGGCTTCGGACGGGGGCACGAACCGGCCCGCCTTGGTGTCGAAGACCGGGCAGGCGTTGAAGCCGGTGCCAAGGCCGATGACAAGTTTCGCCGCCGTTTCCGGCACTTCGGGCTGTGGCAGGATGGTTTCGAGATCCGCCTCCGCGATATTGCCGATGGCGTGGCCTTGCGCCTGCAGATCGTTGAGGACCGCGACATGCTCAGCCGTCAGCGCCTCGGCCAAGACGGCCTTGTCGATGCGCCAGTCAAGGTTGGTGAGCGTGCCGACACCGTCATGCACCGGGCCGGCCATGGCCACGCAGACCCCGGTGATGCCATCGGCATTCTGCCCGCTGTCTTCCAGATAGCGCGCGATGACCGAGGCGATCCCGTCGAATTCCGCGTTGCGATACCGCCGGACGCTGTCCACCTGGACCGTCGCCGCATCGGCCAATGCGACGCGGGTGTTGGTGCCGCCGATATCGGCGACCAGCGAGAGAGCTGGGGGAACCATAAGTCTATTTCCTTAACGCACTGTTAGCGCCACCAGTTTGCCAGCCTGACGCGCGCTGCGCCACCCAATAACCAGCCCGGCGGTCATGCCCACCATTTTGCCAGAGCGTGATAGGACGCTTTTGGCGTCCGTGCCAAGGTCTCAAAATCAACATGGACGAGGCCGAAGCGCTTCTCGTAGCCCAGGGACCACTCGTAGTTGTCGAGCAGGGACCAGACGAAGTAGCCCGCAACCGGCGCGCCTTCGGCGATGGCGGCGCGCACGGCGTCGAGGTGATCGCTCAGGTAGGCGATGCGCTCGGGGTCCGGGGTAGGGGCCGAGGCCATGCCGTTCTCGGTCACGTAGATCGGCAGATCGCCGGTATATTCGCGCGCCGTGCGGGTGAGGAAATCCTGCAGGCCGCGGGGGTAGATCTCCCAATCCATGTCGGTGAGGGGACCTTGCGTGCCCGCGTAATCATAGGCCGGCCAGGGCGCGTCGGTGCCGCGGAGCCGCTTGCGCGTGTAATAGTTAACGCCGACCCAATCCAGCGGAGAGCGGATGGTGGCGAAATCGTCCTGCCAGCCCTTCGGCAGATGCGGCTCCAGCCCCTCCAGCACCTCGGCCGGGTATTCGCCCTTGAACAGGCCGCCCAGGAAAAACCGATTGTAAATAGCGTCATAGCGGGTGGCGGCGGTGACGTCGGCGGCGCTGTTTGTCAGCGGCGTGGCCCATTCGAAGTTGCACACGGCGCCGAGGTTGCTGACGCCCAGACCCTTCATCACCTGCGTCGCGCGCCCGTGGCTGAGCAGCACGTGATGCATGGCGCGGGCGGCGGCGCGGATGTCGCGCATGCCCGGGGCGTGGTGGCCCTCGAAATGCGAAAGCCAACTGACGCACCACGGCTCGTTGATCGGGGCGGCGGACCAGGTCCGGTCGCCGATGCGCGACATGATGACTTCGGTGAAATCGGCAAACCAATCGGGCATGTCGGCGTTGCGCCAGCCGCCCAGATCGGCCAGCGGTTGCGGCAATTCCCAATGGTAGAGGGTCACGGCGGGCTTGATCCCGCGCTCCAGCAGGCCGTCGACAAGGCGGTCGTAGAAATCGAGCCCTTCGACATTGGGGCGCCCGCGCCCCTCGGGAAGAACCCGCGCCCAGGAGGTGGAGAAGCGGTAGACGTCGGCGCCGAGGTCCCGGATCAGGTCGAGGTCTTCGTCCATGCGGTGGTAATGGTCGCAGGCAAGCGCGCCATCCTCGAACCGCACGACATTGCCGGGGGTGGCGGCGAAGCTGTCCCAATGGGTCTGCCCGGCACCGCCCGCGGCGTGGCCTTCGATCTGGTAGGCAGAGGTGGCGACCCCGAAATCGAAGCCTTCGGGGAAATCGGCGCGGGTGAAGTTCATCGGATATCCTTAACGGCGTTAACTTTTCGGCGCGGTGCGCTCATGACGGGGCAGGGCCGGTGGACCGCCCGAGGCTCAGGTCGGTCTCCCACAGCTCCTGCAGCGGCGGTTGTGACGGGTTGTCGATCAGCGCCAGCAGCATCTCGGCGCAGCGCTCTCCGGCGGCGCGGATCGACGAACGGGTGGCGGTGAAGGCGGGCCCCTCGGGCGCGTTGATCCCGTCGTTGGCCATGTAGCTCAGCACATCATCGTGGCAGATGATCGAAATATCGCGCCCGGTGCGCAAGCCCCGCTCGCCGGCGGCGCGACGCACACCGATGGCGGTGATGATGGAGGAGACGAGGAAGGCCGTGGGGGCGTCGTCCTGATCCAGAAGCGCGCTGGCGGTGCGGTGGCCGTATTGCTCGGTCATCGCGGCGGAGTGCATGAAGGCGGGGTTCACCGGCACGCCGCGCGCGGCCATGGCCTCCTCGAACCCGCGGCGACGGCGCAGGGCGAAATCCAGCGTTTCCTGTCCGTTCAGCAGGCTGATCCGCCGGTGACCCAGATCCAGCAGCAGGTCCGTGGCCCGGCGAAAGGCGCGGGCGTTGGCGACATCGAGCCAGCTGTAGCCGGCAGGCTCGGCGGTGCGGCCGTGGACGACGAAGGGCAATTCCAGGTCCTGCAACAGCGCGATGCGCGGATCGTCGAGCTTGGGTGCCTGCACCATCACGCCATCGACGGAGGCATTGGTCGCCATCTGGCGGTAGGCGTCCTCCACTCCTTCAAGCGGCACCATCGAGAGCAGCAAATCATAGCCTTCGCGCGCATAGACCCCGCCCGCGCCGGTGATGAAGTCGGCGAAGATCGGGTTTACCAACTCCTCCTTGCCCGAGAGGGGGATGACGTGGCCGATCGCCATGGAGCGGCCGGTGGCCAGTTTCCGGGCGCGCGAGTTGGGCGTGTAATTCGCAGCCTTCGCGGCCGCCTGCACCCGCAGCCGCGTCGCCTCGCTCACCTCCGGATAGCCGTTCAGGGCGCGGCTGACCGTGGTCTGGCTCAAGCCAAGCTGTTCGGACAATTGCCTGAGGTTCATCGGTTGCGGGGCTTTCAAAGCGGTTTGGTAGCTTCCAAAGCTAGGGAAGGATGCCGGGGCTGTCAAAGAGGATTTTGACGCTCAGTCCCGTGAAAGGCCGGAAAATGAGGCGCTGCAAAGCCTCCGAAAAATCCGTTGACAGATGGTTTTTCTTGCGCGACTTTGCGCATGGTTCAAAGCGCTTTGAAAGCTGGTGGAGATCGGGGAGTTTGCACCCCGCAGCCCAAGGCGCAGGTTCAACTGACTGGGAGGTCACCAATGAAGACGATTTATCTCGCCAGCGCCGCCGCGCTGGCATTTTCCGCGAGTGGTGCACTGGCCGATGGCCATGTGTCGCATGTTTTCCCCGTGGGCGAGGGCGCCTTCAACTGGGATAGCTACAATGCCTATGCCGATGCCTTCGACCTGTCCGGTCAGGAGCTGACGATCACCGGTCCCTGGACTGGCGCGGACGCCGAGCTGGTGAACTCGGTCATCGACTATTTCGAGAGCGCGACGGGCGCGACGGTGCAATATTCCGGCTCCGACAACTTCGAGCAGGACATCGTGATCGCCACGCAGGCTGGCTCGGCGCCCAACATCGCCGTCTTCCCGCAGCCCGGCCTGATGACCGACCTCGCATCGCGCGGCGCGCTGACGCCGCTGGCGCCTGAAACCGCCGACTGGGTGCGCGACAACTACGCCGCGGGCGACAGCTGGGTTTCGCTCGGCACTGCTGCCGGCCCCGAGGGGGAGGAGGCGCTCTACGGCTTCTTCTACAAGGTCGACCTGAAATCGCTGGTCTGGTACTCGCCCGAGGCCTTCGAGGAGGCCGGCTACGACGTGCCGGAAACGATGGAGGAGCTTCTCGCGCTCAACGACCAGATCGTGGCCGACGGCGAGACGCCGTGGTGCATCGGTCTGGGTTCCGGCGGCGCGACGGGCTGGCCCGCGACCGACTGGGTCGAGGACCTGATGCTGCGCACGCAGTCGCCCGAGGTCTATGACGCATGGGTCTCCAACGAGATGCCCTTCGACGCGCCCGAGGTCGTCAACGCGATCGAGACCTTCGGCACCTTCGCGCGCAACGAGGACTACGTGAACGGCGGCGTCGAAGCGGTGGCCTCCACCGACTTCCGCGAAAGCCCGCTGGGCCTCTTCTCCTTCCCGCCCGAGTGCTACATGCACCGTCAGGCCTCCTTCATCCCGACCTTCTTCCCGGAAGACGCGGAGGCGGATTTCTTCTACTTCCCCGCCTACGAGGGTGAAGACCTCGGCTCCCCGGTTCTGGGGGCGGGCACGCTCTTCGGGATCACCGACGACAGCGAAGCGGCGCAGGCCTTCATGGCCTTCCTGCAGACCGAGATCAGCCACGAAGTCTGGATGGCGCAATCGGGCTTCCTGACCCCGCACCAGGGCGTCAACGCCGAGCTCTTCGGCTCTGACACCCTGCGGCAGATGAACGAGATCCTGCTCGATGCCACCACCTTCCGCTTCGACGCATCCGACCTGATGCCGTCCGAGATCGGGCAGGGCATCTTCTGGTCCGGCATGGTCGATTACGTCGGCGGCGAAGACGCCGCCTCGGTCGCGGGCCGCATCCAGGATCGCTGGTCCGAGATCCAGTAAACGCCTCAAAAGACTGCCGCTTCCCGCCGCGCGCGGGGGGCGGCCTTGGCCGGGGCTGCGGTGCCCGGCTTGCTTCTGCCTCCCGGCGCGGTAGGCTGGTCCACGCACATCGGAGGGCGCGCGCATGTCGCCAATTCTACAGGGCATCATCACGATCATTGTCGGTGTTGGCGGCTGCGTTGGCTATTTCTACGCAGCGAACCTCTTTCTCGACAAAGTGCTGTTCCCGGCCCGTGGCCCCAACGCCGGGCGCAACATCAACCGCGCCAACATGGTGCGGCCCTGGGTCTTCCTCTTTCCCGCCGTCTTCGCCCTCGGCCTCTATCTCATGTATCCGGTCGTGGGCTCCTTCGTGCGCTCGCTCTATGACCGCTCGGGCAACGACTTCGTGGGGGCGGGCAACTACGTGCGCCTGTTCAACAACCCCGATTTCCGACAGGCCTTCTTCAACAACATCCTCTGGGCGCTGGTCGTGCCCGCCGTCACCACCTTCATGGGCCTGCTGATCGCGCAGCTGACCGACCGGTTGAGCTGGGGCAACATCGCCAAATCGATCATCTTCATGCCGATGGCGATCTCCTTCGTGGGCGCCTCGCTGATCTGGAAGTTCGTCTACGCCCAGGACCCGGACCTCGGCATCATCAACGCGATCCGCGCCAGCTTCGGCGGCGCGCCGCTCGACCCGCTGCAAATTCCGTTCTGGAACAACTTCCTGCTGATGGTGATCCTGATCTGGATTCAGACCGGCTTCGCCATGGTGATCCTCTCCGCCGCCCTGCGCGGCGTGCCGGAAGAGACGATCGAGGCCGCCATCATCGACGGCGCCAACCCGTTTCAGGTGTTCTTCAAGATCAAGGTGCCGCAGATCATCGGCACCATCGTCGTGGTCTGGACCACGATCACGATCCTCGTACTGAAGGTCTTCGACATCGTCTACACGATGACCGGCGGTAACTATGGCACCGAGATCCTGCCGTCCTTCATGATGGATTTCATGTTCCGCGATGACGGGCAGGCGACGGCGGTGGCCTTCGTCATCATGCTGGTGGTGCTGCCGGTGATGATCTGGAACATCGTGCAAGCCCGCAAGGAGATGCGCTGATGGCCCACCCCCATCCGGCAGACGCAAGGAGCGCGCACAATGGATAACATTGCAGGCCAGAAATCCGGCCTCTCCATCGTCACCAACGTGGTGGTCTTCCTGATTGTGTTGATCTGGCTGATCCCGACCGTGGGCCTCTTCGTCTCGTCGTTCCGCGACCGCGAGCAGATCAGCGTTTCGGGCTGGTGGGAAGCGCCGTTCTCGGTCGAGTTGACCTACCGCACCCGCGCCGATGACGCGCCCACGCGCGACGGTGATCTCTACGTGGCACAGGGCAACATCTTCGAGACCGGAGAGGTGCAGGATCAGTTCACCTCGGGCGCAAGCTCCATCGCCGCCTTCGGCCTGCGCGGGCGTGAGCCGGGGGCCTTCGCCGCCGGTGAAACCGCCGAGAACAACGACGGCGGCACCGTGGTGGTCAACGCCGACGGCTCTTACGTCTACACCTCCACCGAACCGCTCGATGAGCGCGGCCCGCGGCTCTATTTCCTTGCCGAGACGCCGCCCGATTTCACCATGGGCAACTACGCCCAAGTGCTCACCGGCCTCGATGAGGAGGAACGCGCGCAGGAGATCGCGTCCGGGTCCAGTTTCGGCGAGCTGCTGTTTGAGGAGACGGGGATTTTCCGCAATTTCGTCAACACGCTGACCGTGACGATCCCGGCCACGATCATCCCGATCCTGATCGCGGCTTTCGCGGCCTATGCGCTGGCGTGGATGGATTTTCCGGGCCGTGGCTTCCTGATCGCCTGCGTCGTGGGGCTTCTGGTGGTGCCGCTGCAACTGGCGCTGGTGCCGCTGTTGAACCTGCACAACCAGATCGGCATCGGGCAGAGCTTCCTCGGCATCTGGCTGGCCCATACCGGCTTCGGGCTGCCGCTCGCCGTCTACCTGCTGCGCAACTACATGGTCGGCCTGCCGCGCGACATCATCGAAAGCGCCAAGGTCGACGGCGCGACGGATTTCCAGATCTTCACCAAGATCATCCTGCCGCTGTCCTTCCCGGCGCTGGCCTCCTTCGCCATCTTCCAGTTCCTGTGGACGTGGAATGACCTGCTGGTCGCCAAGGTGTTCCTGCCGTCGGCCGGGGATGCGCAGGTGATGACCGTGAAGATCGCCGACGATCTTCTGGGCTCGCGCGGCGGCGATTGGGGCATCCTCGCCTCGGCCGCCTTCGTTTCCATCGCGATCCCGCTGATCGTGTTCTTCTCCATGCAACGCTACCTCGTCCGCGGCCTGCTGGCCGGGTCGGTGAAGTAAACCCTCAACGCTTCGAGTAATTCATGACTGCAAACCTCGCCCTGTCGCCTGACCAGATCCTTGCCCCCGATGCCGATTGGTGGCGCGGTGCGGTGATCTACCAGATCTATCCGCGCAGCTTTCAGGACAGCAACGGCGACGGCATCGGCGATCTGAACGGGATCACCGCGCGCCTGAGCCATATCCAGAGCCTCGGCGTCGATGCGATCTGGATCTCGCCCTTCTTCACCTCTCCGATGAAGGATTTCGGCTACGACGTCAGCGATTATTGCGACGTTGATCCGATGTTCGGCTCGCTGTCGGATTTCGACGTTCTGATCGAGACGGCCCATACGCTTGGGCTGAAGGTGATGATCGACCTCGTGCTGTCCCATACCTCGGACCAGCATCCGTGGTTCATCGAGAGCCGGGCCGACCGCGACAACGACCGGGCCAATTGGTACGTCTGGTCCGACCCGAAGGACGATGGCACGCCGCCCAACAACTGGCTCTCGATCTTCGGCGGCTCGGCATGGCAATGGGACGCGGGGCGCGAGCAGTATTACCTGCACAACTTCCTCGTCTCGCAGCCCGACCTCAACTTCCACGAACCCGCGGTGCAGGACGCGCTGCTGGACGTGGCCCGTTTCTGGCTCGGGCGCGGGGTCGATGGCTTCCGCCTCGACACGATCAACTTCTACATCCACGACAAGCAGCTCCGCTCGAACCCGGCGCTGCCCAAGGAAGAGCGCGACGACACGATCGCCCCCTCGGTGAACCCCTACAATCACCAGCTGCACCTCTACTCCAAGAACCAGCCCGAGAACCTCGATTTCCTGCGCCGCTTCCGCTCGGTGCTCGACGAGTTTCCCGCCACGACCACCGTGGGCGAGGTCGGTGACGCCCAGTTCGGGCTTGAGATCATGGGCCAGTACACCGCCGGCGATGACCTCGTTCACATGTGCTACACCTTCGAGTTTCTCGCCAAGGAAAGGCCCACGGCCGCGCGGTTTGCCGATGTGCTCTCGCGCATCGACGCCGCCGCGCCCGACGGTTGGGCCTGCCTTGCCTTCTCCAACCACGACGTCGTCCGCCATGCCTCGCGCTGGGAACTGCCCCCGGCGGCCATGCGCGCGCTGACGACCCTGATGATGTGCCTGCGCGGCTCGCTCTGCCTCTACCAGGGGGAGGAGTTGGGCCTGCACGAGGCCGACGTGCCTTTCGAGGCGCTGCAGGACCCCTATGGCATTGAATTCTGGCCCGAATTCAAGGGCCGCGACGGGTGCCGCACGCCCATGGTCTGGGAGATGTCGAACCAGAACGCCGGCTTCAGCGAGGGCCAGCCCTGGCTGCCGGTCCCGCATGAGCATCTGTCCCATTCCGTCGCCGCGCAAGAGGCTGATCCCGGCTCTCTCCTGCACCACTACCGCCGCGCGATTGCCTTCCGCCACGCCCACCGCGCGCTGGTCAAAGGCACCCACGCGGACGTTCAGGCCAGCGGCGATATCCTGCATTTCACCCGCAGCCACGGCGACGAGACCCTGTTCATCGCGATCAACCTCTCCGGCGACCCCGCCGAGATGGCCGCGCCCGAGGGCAACTGGCTGCAGATCGGACAGGAACTCGGCTCCACCGGCCTCGCGCCGGACGGAAAATTGCATCTTGGTCCGTGGCAGCCCGCGCTCGCGCTGCGCATGAACGCTTAGTTAAGGGAGTCAGACGGATGGCCGAATTGAAGCTCACGGATGTCGAAAAGACCTACGGCGGCACCGTTCAGGTGCTGCGCGACATCAACCTCGAGATCGAGCAGGGCGAGCTTGTCGTCTTCGTCGGCCCCTCGGGCTGCGGCAAATCCACCTTGCTGCGGATGATCGCCGGTCTCGAGAAAATCACCGGCGGCACGCTGGAGATCGACGGTCAGGTCGTCAACGACGTTCCCCCCTCCGAGCGCGGCATCGCCATGGTGTTCCAGTCCTACGCGCTCTATCCGCACATGACCGTGCGCGACAACATGGCCTTCGCCCTGAAGATCGCGGGCGACGACAAGGCCACGATCAACGCCAAGGTGCAGGCCGCGGCCGAGAAGCTGCAGCTGGAGAATTTCCTCGACCGTCTGCCCAAGGCGCTTTCGGGCGGCCAGCGCCAGCGCGTGGCCATCGGACGCTCCATCGTGCGCGATCCCAAGGTCTACCTCTTTGACGAGCCGCTCTCCAACCTCGACGCCTCGCTGCGGGTCGCCACCCGCATTCAGATCGCGCAGCTGAAAGAGGAAATGCCCGACAGCACAATGGTTTACGTGACCCACGACCAGGTGGAGGCGATGACGCTCGCCTCGCGCATCGTGGTGCTTGCGGGCGGCGGCGTGGCGCAGGTTGGCGCGCCGCTGGACCTCTACGAGCGGCCCAATTCCACCTTCGTGGCGAAGTTCATCGGCTCTCCGGCGATGAACCTTCTGGGCGGCACGATTGTGGGCACCGGCGCGGTCACCACCGTGAAGACCCACGAGGGCGGCGGCACGATCACCTCCGACTACCCCTCGACCGAGGCCGACATGGGCGCCGAGGTCGAGGTCGGCATCCGCCCCGAGGACATGGAAGAGACCGCGACCGGGGATTTCGCCTTCGAGGGCAAGGTCGCCATCACCGAGGCCTTGGGCGAGGTCACGCTCCTTTATTTCGACACCGACGCCCCGGATCAGGAGCCCATCATCGGCAAGCTGCCCGGCATCCACAAGGACCTGCGCGGGTCCAACGTCAGGCTCACCGCCGCCGCCGACAAGGTGCACCTGTTCAAGGACGGCATCTCGCTGCTCTACCGTGATCAGAAGGTGTTCCTGCCGGGTGTTCAGCCCCATTGATCCCCGGCCATCCGGGCGGCCCGCGCCGAGGTCTGAGACCCGGCCGGGCAGGGCGCTTGGAAAGACCCTTTCGACTGTGAGATAATGGGCACGGGACACCCTTCAGCCCTGCGTTTTCGGCCTCTGGACGTGTTAGCGCTAACATGATAGCAGATGCCCAACCAACCTCACGGGAGGAGCTTCCATGCCGCTCGACAACCGCATTCAAGAGATCACAGACCGCATCATCGACCGCTCGCGCCCGACCCGCGAGCCCTATCTGGACCGGATGCGCAAGCTCGCCGAAGACGGCCCCCGCCGGGCGCATCTGACCTGCGGCAACCAGGCGCACGCCTATGCGGCGATGGAGGGCGACAAGGACGCGCTGGTGGCAGCACGGGCGCCCAATATCGGGATCGTGACGGCTTATAACGACATGCTTTCCGCACACCAACCCTTTGAAACCTATCCACAAAAGATCAAGGACGCCGCCCGCGCGGTGGGGGCCACGGCACAGGTGGCCGGCGGCGTACCAGCGATGTGTGATGGCGTCACCCAGGGCCAGGTGGGCATGGAACTCTCGCTGTTTTCGCGCGACGTGATCGCCATGGCCGCGGGCGTGGCGCTCAGCCACAACACCTTCGACGCGGCGCTCTACCTCGGGGTCTGCGACAAGATCGTGCCGGGCCTCGTGATGGCGGCGGCGACCTTCGGCTACATGCCCGCGCTCTTCGTGCCGGCGGGCCCCATGGTCTCCGGCCTGCCCAACGACGAGAAGGCCCGCGTGCGCCAGCAATTCGCCGCCGGCGAGGTGGGCCGCGACAAGTTGATGGAGGCCGAGATGGCCTCCTACCACGGGCCGGGCACCTGCACCTTCTACGGCACGGCGAACTCAAACCAGATGCTGATGGAATTCATGGGCCTGCATCTGCCCGGCGCCTCCTTCGTCAATCCCGGCACCCCGCTGCGCGAGGCGCTCACCGTCGCCGCGACCGAGCGCGCCGCTGCGATCACCGGGCTCGGCAACGCCTATACGCCGGTCTGCGACATCCTCGACGAGAAGGCCTTCGTGAACGGCCTCGTGGGCCTCATGGCCACGGGCGGCTCCACCAACCTCGTGATCCACCTCATCGCCATGGCGCGCGCGGCGGGGATCATTCTGGAATGCAGCGATTTCAACGACATATCCGAGGTGACCCCGCTGATGGCGCGGGTCTATCCCAACGGTCTGGCGGATGTGAACCACTTCCACGCCGCCGGCGGGCTCGGCTACATGATCGGCGAATTGCTCGACGCGGGCCTGCTCCACGACGACGTGAAAACCGCCGCCGGTGATGGCCTGTCGCTCTACACGCAGGAACCCGCGCTCGAAGACGGCGCCTTCCACTACCGCGCGGGCACCAAGTCCAGCCTGAACGAAAAGATCCTGCGCCCGGTGACCGAGCCCTTCGCGCCCACAGGCGGTCTGGCCGAGCTGAAAGGCAACCTCGGCATCGGCGTGATGAAAGTCTCCGCTGTCGACCCCGAGCGGCACTGCATCGAGGCACCGGCGGCCATTTTCCATTCGCAGGAAGCGGTCAAGGAAGCCTTCAAGATCAAGGAGCTGGACCGCGATGTCGTCGTCGTCGTCCGCTACCAGGGCCCCAAGGCCAACGGCATGCCCGAGCTGCACTCGCTCACGCCGCTGCTCTCGATCCTGCAAGGCCGCGGCCACCGCGTGGCCCTCGTCACCGATGGCCGCATGTCCGGCGCCTCCGGCAAGGTGCCCTCCGCCATCCATGTCGCCCCCGAGGCGCTGGACGGCGGGCTGATCGGCAAGCTGCGCGACGGGGACATCGTCCGCGTCGACGCCACGAAAGGCACCCTCGATGTGCTGGCCGAGGGGGTCGCGGACCGCGCGCCCGAGCCGGTGGACCTCTCCGCCAATACCCATGGCGTGGGCCGCGAACTCTTCGAGATCTTCCGCCAGTCCGCCGGTCCCGCAACCAATGGCGCCGGCGTGGTGGTCTGACACCGCCCCCGCGCCGCACGCTCGCTCCGGGCTTCATCTTGGCCCGTACAACTCCCGCCGGAGGCTCCCGTCCCATCCGCGACCGCCCCGGCCAATTGGAAAGACGCCCATGACCCCGCAAGCCCAATCCGTCGCCGCCCACCGCATCGCGGCCCTCGCACCGATCATTCCCGTGCTCGTCGTCAACGACCCCGCCCATGCCGCGCCGCTGGCCCGCGCGCTGGTGAAAGGCGGCCTTCCCGCCCTCGAGGTCACGCTGCGCACGCCCTGCGCGCTGGAGGTCATCTCCGAGATGGCCACGGTCGACGGCGGCGCGGTCGGGGCAGGGACGTTGCTCACCCCGCAGGATGTCGAGAACGCCAAGGCCGCCGGCGCCACCTTCGGGGTCTCGCCCGGCGCCACGCAGCGCCTGATCGACGCCTGCATCGCCAACGAATTGCCGCTGCTGCCCGGCGCCGCCACGGCCTCCGAGGTCATGGCGCTGTTCGAGCAGGGCTTCGACATGCTGAAGTTCTTCCCCGCCGAAGCCAATGGCGGCGCCCCCGCGCTCAAGGCCATCGGCGCCCCGATCCCGCAGGTCTCCTTCTGTCCGACCGGCGGCGTCAGCATGGCAAACGCCAAGGATTACCTCAGCCTGCCCAACGTCGTCTGCGCCGGCGGCTCCTGGGTCGCGCCGAAAACGGCAGTGGAGGCCGGCGATTGGGACGAGGTCGAACGCCTCGCCAAAGAGGCCGCCGCGCTCCCCCGCTGAGGGTTCCACGCAACGCCAAATAATTTTCTGCAGACGGTGCCGGACGCGGCGGCAAAACGCCGAAAAATCCTGCCTTGTCAGCAGACAACAGCCCGCCTGCGGCCTTCACCTGCTTGTGAGGTGTATTCACGCTGCAACACCTTAGCTGTGACCCGGAACCAGCGCCAAAACGATGCGTTGGCTTCACGGAACCAAAACAGTTTCCAGACACGGAAAAGAGGAAAACAGCTATGAAATACGCAGTATTCGCAGGCACGCTCACCGGCCTTCTCGTCCCCGCCGCAGCTTTCGCTGGCGGCGTTGCCCCGACACCCGCCCCGGCACCCGCGCCCATCGTGGCCCCCGTCGCGCCGCTCGGCACCGACTGGACCGGCGCCTACGGCGGTATCCAGCTCGAGTACGGCGACGTGCAGACCGACGACACCGCACCTACCGTCGGCGACCTTGACGGCGACGGCGCCCTCTACGGCGTCTTCGGCGGCTACCGCTACGACCTCGGCAACGTGGTTGTCGGCGCCGAGCTGGACCTGAACTTCGCAGACATCGCGCTGGAAGATTCGGGCGGCGCTGAGATCGGCACCGTGGAATCCGTCCACCGTCTGGGTGGTGAGGTCGGCTACGACGCAGGCCCCGCACTCTTCTACGGTACCGCTGGTGTGGCCCAGGCCTCCGCTGAAATCGGTGGCACCGACTATGACGACACCGGCTTCTTCTACGGCGCTGGCATCGACTACATGCTGACCGACCAGGTCACCGTGGGTGCGGAAGTTCTGCAGCACGAGTTCGATGACTTCGACGGCACCGGTCAGGACATCTCTGGCACGTCCTTCGGCATCAACGCGGCCTTCCGCTTCTAATCTGCGGCAAGCCACAAGATCGGCCCGCTCCCATCCCGGGGGCGGGCCTTTTTCATGGGTTACTCACGCGCTCCCGCGCTTACGCCGCCTTTTCCGCCAGCTTGCGCGCCGTGAAGGCAAAGAGCCGGTCCAGCGCCTCGGCAAAGATCTCGTCGGGCAGGGTCAGCGCGACCCGGATATGCCCCTTGGCCGCCTCGCCGAAGCTTTCGCCCGGCATGATCGCCACGCGTTCCTCATCCAGCAGCATCTCGCCGAACTCCAGCCCGCTCAGCCCCGTCGCGCGGATGTCGAGCATCACGTACATGGCGCCCGCCGGCGGGATCGCCTTGATCGCCTGCTGGTCGGCCAGCCGCGCCAGCACCATGTCGCGACGGCGGCGGAACGGGGCCGCGACCTCGGCCTCGACCTTCGGGCCGCGCGACAGCGCATAGGCGCCCGCGTCCTGAATATAGCCCGGCACGCCATAGGTCGTGTGCGTCGAGAGGTTGATCAGATGGCCGATCGCCTCCGCCGACCCCGCGATCCAGCCAAGGCGCGAGCCGGTCATCGCGTGGCTCTTGGAGAGCGAGCCCACGGTCAGCGTCCGTCCGAACATGCCCGGCATGCTCGCGAAGGGGCGATGGGTGCCCTCCCAGACCTGCGCGTCATAGACCTCGTCCGAGATCACCCAGAGGTCGCGCGCCTCGGCCACCCGCGCGATCCCTTCGAGGGTCGCGTCGGAATAGACCGCGCCGGTGGGATTGTTGGGCGTGTTGATCAACAGGCTCTTGGCGCCTTCGCTGGCGTCCATCAGGTCCGCCTCGCGCGGCTGGAACCCATCCTCGGGACGCGCCGCGACCGCGCGCGGCACCGCGCCGACGCCCCGGATCGTGCCGGGGTAGGTGGCGTAATAGGGGTCGAACAGCAGCGCCGTGTCGCCATGGTCGCAGGCAAGGCTGTGGGCGGCGAAGAGCGCCGACTGCCCGCCGGGGGTGATCAGCACGTTCTCGGGGCCATAGGGAATATTGGCGAGCGATTGCAGGCGGCGCGCCACCAGCTCGCGCAGGTCTCGGGTGCCGGGCACGGCCGCATAACCGGTGTGGCCGCCCCGTGCAGAGGCCGCCATCGCGTCGAGGATATCCGGCGCGGTGCGGGTGTCATGCTCTCCGATGGTGAGTTCCAGCACCGGCTCGCCGGCGTCTTTCAGGGCGCGCGCGCGGTAGAACAGGCTCCAGCCGTCGTCACCGCCGCCGGTGATGCCGCTGAGGCGATTGGAAAAGGCGGGCATGGTAGAACCTCCAAAAACCGGGTCACGGGAATTGCGCGAAGGTGCTGCGTCATTTCCCGTGGCGCAACCCCAAATTCCACGTCCCCCGGCGCACCGGTGTCGCGCGCGATCTTGTCCCGTCACGGCCAGCCGTGCTAGGGGATTGCCATGACACACACATTGTCCTGTCCCGGCTGTCTCATTATCCGCTAAGTCTTGCGGACCGGCTACGTGTGGTTTCCTCTTTTCTGCCCATCTGCTAGCCCGGTCTCGCGCTCTGTTCCCGCCTGCCCGAAAGCCTGATCCATGGTAGAAATCCGCCTCAAGAACTCGAAGTCCCGCAAGATCGAGGTGTTGCAGCCGATCATCCCGGGCAAGGTCTCGATGTATCTCTGCGGGCCCACGGTCTATGACCGCGCCCACATGGGCAACGCGCGCTCGGCGGTGGTCTTTGACCAGCTCTTCCGGCTGCTGCGCCATGTCTACGGCGCCGAAAACGTCACCTTCGTGCGGAATTTCACCGACGTGGACGACAAGATCAACGCCCGCGCGGCGGAAGAGGGGCGCGAGATTTCCGATCTGACCGCCGAGACCGCGCAATGGTATCTCGACGACACCCGCGCGCTTGGCGTGCTGGACCCCAACCACATGCCCCGCGCCACCGGCTACATCGCCGAGATGATCGCCTTCATCGAGGATCTGATCGCCCGCGATTTCGCCTATGCCCGCGACGGTCACGTGCTGTTCCGGGTGCGCCGCTTCGACGATTACGGCGCGCTCTCGGGCCGCTCGGTCGACGACATGATCGCGGGCGCCCGGGTCGAGGTCGCGCCCTACAAGGAAGACCCGATGGACTTCGTGCTCTGGAAGCCGTCGACCGACGATATTCCGGGGTGGGAGAGCCCATGGGGCCGGGGGCGTCCGGGCTGGCACATTGAATGCTCGGCCATGGCCCATGCGCTTCTGGGCGAGAGCTTCGACATCCATGGCGGCGGCGCGGACCTGATGTTCCCCCACCACGAGAACGAGGTCGCCCAGTCCTGCGCGGCGGGCCACGGCTTCGCCAACATCTGGATGCACAACGAGATGCTGCAGGTCGAGGGTCGCAAGATGTCGAAATCTCTCGGCAATTTCTTCACCGTGCGCGAATTGCTCGAGAAGGGCATCCCGGGCGAGGTGATCCGTTTCGTGATGTTGTCCACCCATTACGGCAAGCCGATGGACTGGACCGAGAAGAAGCGCGCCGAGGCCGAGAAGACCCTGCGGAAGTGGTATGGGTTGGCCGAGGCCGGCGACGCGGTGCCCGAGGCAGTCGTCACGGCACTCGCCGATGATCTCAACACTCACCAAGCCCTGGCGGTGATGCACAAGCTCAACGGCGCCGATCTCGGCGCGGCCCTGTCGCTGATGGGGCTGTGGAGCGGCACCGTGCCAGATTGGGCGCAGGGCGGCGATGCAGCAGATCTGTCGGCCTATGCCACCCGCCTCTCCGAGGCGCGGGAAGCCGCGATGCAAAGCAAGGATTTCGCGGCGGTGGACGCGCTCAAATCCGCGCTCACGGCCGCCGGCGTCGAGGTCCGCATGTCGAAGGAAGGCGTGGACCTTGTGCCGGGTCCCGACTTCGACGCCGCCAAGCTGGAGGGGCTCTGATGCTCACCCCAACACAGGTTCGCCCCCGGCCCGAGGGTGAGGGCGTCTTCGCCCCCGCCCTGGGGGGCGGGTCGGGGGCGAACCGGATCGCAAGCGATCCGGCGGCAACAAGTCTTTCCAATAAATTAAACAAAATCAGTGGCTTGCAAGTTTGTTCAAGCTTGCACACCCCCGCCGGAGGCCCCCGATGAGCAAAGACCGCCTCTATCTCTACGACACCACCCTGCGCGACGGACAGCAGACCCAGGGCGTGCAATTCTCCACCCCTGAGAAGATCCGCATCGCCGAGGCCCTCGACGCCCTCGGCGTCGATTATATCGAGGGCGGCTGGCCCGGCGCCAACCCGACCGACAGCGCCTTTTTCGACGCGGCTCCTACGACCCGCGCCCGGATGACCGCCTTCGGCATGACCAAGCGGGCAGGGCGCTCGGCCGAGAACGATGACGTCCTCGCCGCCGTGATGAACGCGGGCACCGGCACGGTCTGCCTCGTCGGCAAGTCCCACGATTTCCACGTCACCGAAGCGCTCGGGATCTCGCTGGAGGAGAACGTCGAGAACATCCGCGCCTCCATCGCCCATCTCACCGCGCAGGGCCGCGAGGCGCTTTTCGATGCCGAGCATTTCTTCGACGGCTACAAGGCCAACCCCGACTACGCGCTGGAATGCATCCATGCGGCCGTCGACGCCGGCGCCCGTTGGGTCGTGCTCTGCGACACCAACGGCGGCACGTTGCCCTCGGAGATCGCCGAGATCACCCGCGCCGTCATCGCCTCGGGCCTGCCCGGCGACCGCTTGGGCATCCACACCCACAACGACACGGAAACCGCCGTCGCGGGCAGCCTTGCCGCGGTGGAGGCGGGCGCGCGGCAGATTCAAGGCACGCTCAACGGTCTGGGCGAGCGCTGCGGCAACGCCAACCTCACCACCCTGATCCCCACGCTGCTGCTGAAAGAGCCCTACCGCTCGCGTTTCGAGACCGGCATCGCCTGCGAGAAGCTGGAGGGCCTGACCCAGATCAGCCGGATGCTCGACGACATCCTCAACCGCGTCCCGCACCGTCAGGCGCCCTACGTCGGCGCCAGCGCCTTCGCCCACAAGGCCGGGCTGCACGCCTCGGCCATCGTCAAGAACCCCGCGACCTACGAACATGTGGAGCCCGGCGTCGTCGGCAACGCCCGCATCATCCCGATGTCGAACCAGGCCGGTCAGTCGAACTTGCGCAAGCGGTTGGCGGACGCGGGGCTGGAGGTCGAGAAGGACAATCCGGCCCTGCCGCGCATCCTCGATACGATCAAGGAGCGCGAGGATCAGGGCTATAGCTTCGACACCGCCCAAGCCTCGTTCGAACTGCTCGCCCGCAAGGCGCTTGGCTTGCTGCCGGAGTTCTTCGAGGTCAAGCGCTACCGGGTGACGGTGGAGCGCCGCAAGAACAAGTACGACCGGATGACGAGCCTCTCCGAGGCGGTGGTCGTGGTGAAGATCGGCGACGAGAAAAAGCTCTCGGTCAGCGAGTCGATGGACGAATCCGGCAGCGACCGGGGCCCGGTGAACGCGCTCTCCAAGGCGCTGGCCAAGGACCTCGGGCCGTACCAGCGCTTTATCGAGGATATCCGGCTGGTCGACTTCAAGGTGCGCATCACCCAAGGCGGCACCGAGGCGGTCACCCGCGTCATCATCGACAGCGAAGACAGCAACGGCCGGCGCTGGTCCACCGTGGGCGTGTCCCCCAACATCGTCGACGCCAGCTTCGAGGCGCTGCTGGACGCGGTGAACTGGAAACTGATCCACGAGGGAGCCAAACCATGAGCGACGTGCCTCTGACTGCCGACGACATGGCGGCGCTGACGCCGCAACGGCTCAGTAATCTCGAGCGCTACGACGACGGCTTCCGCACCGTCGAGGTCGTCAACGCGGACGACAAGGTCTGGGTCCTGACCGCAGATGCAGATGGCGGCGACCTCACCACGCTGACCGAGCCGGGGCGCTTCGCGCAGACATGGGCCCGGCTCGCGCCGCATCTGGTAGGCCTCTCCGCCGAGGTCGGGACGCCTTCGGCCGAGGACGGCCTGCGCCACGAGATCGCCGTGCATCTGCCCGACGGCACCGCGTTGCGATGGGTCGGCCACGGCGAGGATAACGACGTCTACCATGCCACCGCCGCCTTCGGGATGGAGGGGGAGCGTGATTATGCGGACCTCGACCTCGAACAGGTGGATCAGGGGCATCCGATGATGACCGCGCCTCTGGGCGACTGGCCCTGATCATGCACACAGAACGAAAGCCCGCCTGATGAGCGCTTGGGACAAAGAGAGTTTCTTCAAGATCCACGCCGACCTGCCCCGCGAAGGGCCGGGCGAAACGGCGGATGTTGCCTGGGCCGCCGAGGTTGCCGATCTGCCGTCTGGCGCGAGGATCTGTGACGCGGGCTCCGGGCCGGGCGGCGACATCGGCGCGCTCTTGCGCGCGGCCGATGGCGGGCATGTGACGGCGATCGACGCGCATGCGCCCTTCATCGACGCCGCGCAGGCGCGGTGGGGGGCGGACAAGAGGGTCGATCTGGTCGCAGGCGATTACACCGAGATCACCGGACCCTTCGACTTCATCTGGTCGGCGGGCGCGGTCTATTTTCACGGCATCGCGGAATTGCTGCCGATCTGGCGGCCTGCCTTGGCGGAGGGCGGGGCGATTGCCTTCTCCGAACCTTGCCTGTTCAAGCCCGGCCCGGCCTCGGATGTGGTCAAGGCGATCTGGAGCGATTACCCGCGCCTGACCGACGCCGATGGCATCGCGGCGCAGGTGCGGCTGGCAGGCTTCGAGACCCTCGCCACGCGCAAGCTCTCGGACGTGGCGTGGCAGAGCTACCATGGCCCGATGGAGGCGCGCATTGCGGCGCTCCGGCCCGGTGCCGACACGCGCATGCATGCTGCGTTGGACGAGGCCGAGGCCGAGATCGCCGCATGGCGCGCCAACCGTGCGGAGACCGGCTACCTCCTGTCGGTGGTGAGGCCGCTGTGAGCCTGCAAGCCTGTGCCGATCTGGTGGCGCGCGGCGACCCGCGCCGGTTTCGTGCCGCGATGGCCGCCCCTCTGGCGGCGCGCGAGGTACTCCTGCCGCTCTATGCCTTCAACATCGAGGTGAGCCGCGCCCCTTGGGTGACCGAGGAGCCGATGATCGCCGAGATGCGCCTGCAATGGTGGCGCGACGCGCTGGAGGAAATCTCGGAGCGCCGCGCACGGCGTCACGAGGTGGTCGACGCGCTGTCTTTTCTGGATCCAGAGGGCGTGGCGGCGCTGGATCAATTGATCGCGGCGCGGCGGTGGGACATCTACAAGGAGCCGTTCGAGGATGAGGCCGCTTTCAGGCAATACATCCAACGGACCTCGGGCCATCTGATCGACACCGGGCTGCGCGCCCTTGGCGGTACGCCGACCCCCGCGACGGACGCGATTGGCTATGCCGCGGGACTGGCGCGCTACCTCGTGGCGGTGCCGGCGCTGGAAGCAAGGGGCCGCGTGCCGCTGCTCGACGGGCGACCGCAGGCGGTCGCTGCGCTGGCGAAAGCGGCGCTGGATGGATGGCCAAGGCGCGTGGATACGGCGATGCCAGCGCGCGCGGCGCTTTACGAGACGGCAGGGGCCAAGGCGATCCTGGCCCGCGTGGTCTCGGACCCGGTGGCGGTCGTCGAAGGGCGGCTGGCGCTGCCTGACGGGCGCGAGAAACTCAGCCTGATGGGGGCCGCATTCCTCGGGCGGATCTAGACCGGATGCGCCTTGGGGCGAAGGGCGAGCCAGATGAGTGCCGCGCCCGCCAGCACCAGGAACGGTGCCATGGCGATGTTGACCGAGGTCCAGCCGCGTACCACGTCGCCGCCGCCCGAATACATCAACACGCCCGAGCTCAACGACGCGATGAAGACCGAGCCGAAGACGATGAAGTCGTTCATGCCCTGAACCGCGCCGCGTTCCTCTGGTGCGTGAGCCGCCGTCAGCATGGCGGTTGCGCCGATGAAGCCGAAGTTCCAGCCGAGCCCCAGAAGGATCAGGGCGACGAAGAACTGGAACAGCTCGACCCCGCTCATCGCGACGATGCCCGCCGCCGCAAGCGCCACGAGGCCGACCGCAACGATCTTCGCGCTGCCAAAGCGCGCGATCAGGTGGCCGGTGAAAAAGGAAGGCGCGAACATGGCGATGACATGGGCGGAGACGACGTCGGCGGCATTGGCGGTGGTGAAGCCGCAGCCCACGACCGCCAGCGGCGTCGAGGTCATCATCAGGTTCATCAGCGAATAGGAGACCGCGCCGCAGATCATCGCGACGATGATCTTGGGATCGCGCAGAAGTTCCGCCCGCGAGCGTCCCTTGGGCGCGTCGGCCCGGGCGGGCTCGGGCTTGGGCAGCTTCAGGAAGGCAAAGAGACCGGAGCCCAGAACGTTGATCGCGAGGATGAAGGCGTAGGTGCCGATGAAGGGGATCACCGTCGCTTCGCTGGAGGCTTTCACCAGCTGCGGGCCGATCAGCGCCGAGAGAAGCCCGCCGGCCATGACATAGGAGATCGCCTTGGGCCGAAACGCGGACGAGGCGCGGTCCGTCGCGGCGAAACGGTAAAAACCCTGCGCCGACATGTAGATGCCGCTGAAGTAGGAGCCCACGAGGAAGACGGGGAAGCTGTTCGTCCAGAGCCCCGCCATGGCGATCGCCGCCCCGAGCCCGCCGCCGGTGGCGCCGATGTAGAAGCCCACCTGCCGCCCGTATTTCTGCATCAGGGGCGAGATCCAGGGTGCGGTGGTCATCGAGCCGAAGACGATCAGCGAGATCGGCAGGGTGGCCAGCGCCGGGTTGGGCGAAACCATCAGGCCCGCGAGGCCGCCGATCACGAAAAGCATCGGCATCTGGGCGCCGAGCAGCGCTTGCGCCATCACGAGGACGATGACATTGCGCTTGGCGGCGCTGTGCTCCTCGGGCGGAGTAGTGAGTGTACTGTCAGACATGGGCTCAGCGGTATAGGGTTTGCGCGGGAGCGTCCAGATGGGCTGACGTCGGACCCGTGTCTCGGGCCGGGAATTTCCGTATTTGGGAAAAGATGAAGGGGAGGGCGCATGGCGCAGGAGTGGGCGCGGATCGAGACCGAGGCGGATGTGGCGGAGGGTTTTGCGCATCTCTGCCGGATCGAGCCGCGGTTCGCGGTGATCGCGGGCCCCTTGCCGCTGCGCCGTCGTGCGGATGGGTTTGCCGCCTTGCTCAACGCGATCGTGGGCCAGCAGGTCTCCACCGCGTCGGCGGCGGCGATCTGGGGGCGGTTGCAGGCGGCCGGGCTTGATGAGGAGGCGGCGGTGTCGGGGGCCACGGAGGCTGATTTGCAGGCCTGCGGGTTGTCGCGTCCGAAGGTGCGCTATGCCAAAGCGCTGGCGGCGGCTCGGATCGATTACGGGGCCTTGCGTGAGGCGCCGGTCGAGGAGGTATTGGCGACGCTGATCGCGGTGCCGGGGATCGGGCGCTGGACGGCGGAGATTTACGCGAAATTCGCGCTCGGCCATGGGGATGTCTTCGCGGCGGGGGACCTGGCGTTGCAGGAGGGGGCGAAACTGCTGTTCGAGCTTTCCGCGCGGCCCTCGGAGAAGGAGATGCGGGCGATGGCGGAGGCGTGGCGCCCGGTGCGGGCCATTGCCGCCCGCGCGCTCTGGGCCTACTACCGGGAAAAGACCAAGCGAGAAGGTGCGATATGAAGAACGTGTTGGAATACGGAACCAAGGCCTCGAAATCGGGGGATGTGACCTCGCTCGTGGTGTTCCTCCACGGCTATGGCGCCGATGGGCGCGACCTGTTGGGGCTGGCCGATCCCTTGGCAGAGCATATGCCCAACACGGTTTTCGTGGCCCCTGACGCGCCCGAGCGCTCGGCGATGAACCCGGCCGGGTACCAATGGTTTCCGATCCCGTGGATCGACGGCTCCTCGGAGGCTGCGGCCGCCGAGGGCATGGCGCGAGCGGTGGTCGATCTGAACGCCTTTCTCGATCACGTCATGGAAGAGCACGGGGTCAGCGCGGCGGAAACGGCGGTGGTGGGTTTCTCGCAAGGGACGATGATCGCGCTTCATGTGGCCCCCCGGCGTGAGGAGGCCTTCGCGGGCATCGTCGGCTTCTCGGGCCGGTTGCTGGACCCGGAGACGCTGGTGGACGAGGTGGTCGTGCGGCCGCCGGTCTTGCTGATCCATGGTGATGTCGACGACGTGGTGCCGCCGCAATCCCTGCCGGAAGCCGCGCAGGGTCTGGAGACGGCAGGCTGGGAAGAGGTCTATGCCCATGTGATGAAGGGCACGGCCCACGGGATCGCGCCCGACGGGCTCTCGGTCGCGCTCGCGTTTCTGAAGGACAAGCTGCCGCGCTGAGCGCGCGGGACCGTCACCTGTGTGTCGCAAATGCACCCTAGAAGATGGGTGCGACCACATCATGTCGTTTTGCTTGCCCCTAGGTCGCGCCTAGATATAGTGGGGTTACGGCTTGGGCGGGTGCTCTCGCCCTGGAGCCAAAGCGGCGAACCGGGTGAGGTAGCTTTGTGATGCAGGTGCGGTCCAGCGACGAGACGGATTTCAAGACAACATTCATTCGTGCGCCGGGGGCGCTGAAGCAGAACCCGGCACTGGTGCTGAATGCGGATTACCGTCCGCTGAGCTATCTGCCGCTGTCGCTCTGGCCCTGGCAGGAGGCGGTGAAGGCGGCCTGGCTCGACCGGGTGCAGATCGTGGCGGAATACGACGAATACGTGCATTCCCCCTCGACGACGATCCGCATCCCCTCGGTCGTGGTGTTGCGGGACTACGTGAAGCCGCAGAAGCGGGTCGCCTTCACGCGGTTCAACCTGTTCCTGCGCGATCAGTTCAGTTGCCAGTATTGCGGAGCGAAGGGGGATCTGACCTTCGATCACGTGGTGCCGCGCGCGAGCGGCGGGGTGACGTCCTGGGAGAACGTGGTGGCGGCCTGTTCGCGCTGCAACTTGCGCAAGGGCTCGAAATCCTTGCGGCGCTCGGGGATGGCTTTGCGGCGGGCGCCGCGGCAGCCCGACGCTTCGGAGTTGCACAACCAGGGGCGGCGGTTTCCGCCCAATCACCTGCATGAGAGCTGGATCGATTTCCTTTACTGGGACACGGAACTGGAAGCCTAGGCGCGCGCGGCAGGGCTTCGGGATCGAGTTGTATTTGCCAAGATGAAGGGAAGCGTGGTGCGGGGTGACAGCGGTCGCGCCGGGCGCTAGCGTCGGCTCGAAATCTCAGTCAAAGGGAAGCTCCATGTCCGATCCGTTTTTCCAACCGCCCTCGGGTACCGATTTGCCGCGCTATGCGGGCGTGCCGTCATTCATGCGGCTGCCCTATCTGGCGGCGGAGGATCCGCGGCGGGGTGAGGTGGATATCGGTGTGTTCGGGCTGCCTTGGGACGGGGCGACATCGAACCGGCCCGGCGCCCGCCACGGGCCGCGCGCGCTGCGCGATGCCTCCACGATGCTGCGGGAGCGGAACCGGGCGACGGGGCAGATGCCCTTTCAGACGGCCAATATCGCGGACCTGGGCGATGTGGCGATGAGCCCGGTGGATCAGGATGAGGCGCTGGATAACGCGCAGGCCTTCGTGAAGGGGATGCTGGCGCAGGACATCCGTCCTTTCATGGTGGGCGGCGATCACCTCTGCACGCTGACAGTTTTGCGCGAGTTGCGCGCGGCGCGGGGCGAGGCCTTCGGGCTGGTGCTTCTGGACAGTCACACCGATCTCTACCCGCCGTATTTCGGGGGCAAGACACTGACCCATGGCAACCCGTTCCGGCAGGCGATCGAGGAGGGGTGCATCGACCCTGAACGCTGCGTCATGGCGGGGATGCGGGGGACGTCCTACAACACCTCGGACTTCGATTATGGCCATGAGAAAGGCGTGCGGATCATACCGATCGAGGAGTGCATGGAGCGCGGCTGGTCGGAGGTCATGCAGATCTGCCGGGACGTCGTGGGCGAGGGTCCGACCTATGTCTCCTTCGATATCGATTTCGTGGACCCCGCCTATGCGCCCGGCACCGGCACGCCGGAAGTGGGCGGTCCGACATCGTTCGAGGCGATCTCCTGCGTGCGGGCGCTGCGTGGGCTGGACGTGATCGGGGCGGACCTCGTGGAGGTATCGCCGCCCTTCGACAATGGCGGGATCACCGCGTGGTTGGGTGCCTCGGTGATGTTCGAGTTGATCTGCGCGATGCAGCCGGACTGAGGAAACCGCCCGTTTTCATCGGCAATCAGGCGCTTGAGCAGGAGGCTGATCGGCACCGAAAACCGCGGGTTTCCGCCCGTATGGCCGATCGAGGATGAGTTGTTGTCGGCGGTGTCGGTTTTGTTAGACATTCCGTTGCAGTGTCGGATAGAAGGGCGCCGTTAGCGCTAACGCAAATCGAGGAGGACCTGTGATGGTCTCGCGCGTAATTCCGGTCGACCCGTTTGATCTGGTCATTTTTGGCGGCACGGGTGACCTGGCCCGACGCAAGATCCTGCCGGCGCTGTTTCGGCGCTTCAGCGATGGGCAGATGCCGGAAGAGGCGCGGATCATCGGGGCAGCCCGGACGGAGCAGGACGGCGCGGCCTGGGCCGAATGGGTGCACAAGGCGCTGAAGGAATTCCTGCCCAAGGAAGAATGCGACAAGGCGCTGATCAAGGCGTTTCTGGAGCGGCTCGACTATCTGCCGATCGACGCCATGGGCGAGGGCGGTTGGAAAGAGCTCAAGGGCAAGATGCGCGATGGCGTGACCCAGGCGTTCTACTTCTCGGTCGGGCCGAGCCTCTTTGGGGCGCTGGCAGAGCGGCTCCACGCCCACGGCATCGCGCGCGAGGATGCGCGGATCGTGGTGGAGAAGCCCTTCGGCCGCGACCTTGCCTCGGCGCGCGCCTTGAACGCGACGCTGGCCGAGCATTTCAACGAGACGCAAATCTACCGGATCGACCATTACCTCGGTAAGGAAACGGTCCAGAACCTGATGGCGATCCGCTTCGGCAATGTCCTGTTCGAGCCGCTGTGGAACGCGCAATACGTCGATCACGTGCAGATCACCGTGGCCGAAGAGGTGGGCGTCGATGGCCGCGGCGCCTATTACGACAAGTCCGGCGCGATGCGGGACATGGTGCAGAACCACCTGATGCAGCTTCTCTGCCTGACCGCGATGGAGCCGCCCAACCGGTTCGAGCCCGATGCCGTGCGGGACGAGAAGCTGAAGGTGATCCGCGCGCTCGACCCGGTGGCGCCGGCTGACATCGTCCGTGGGCAATATGTCGGCAAGCAATCCTATCTGGAGGACGTGGAGGACCCATCTTCGCGCACCGAAAGCTACATCGCGATGAAGCTGCACGTCTCGAACTGGCGCTGGAACGGCACGCCGTTCTACCTGCGCACGGGCAAATGCATGAAGGCGCGCGGCTCGGAGATCGTGATCCACTTCAAGGACACGCCGCATTCGATTTTCGAGGAGGACGCCGGCAACAAGGCCAATGTCCTCTCGATCCGCCTGCAGCCCAACGAGGGCATCGATTTGCGGGTGACGATCAAGGAGCCGGGACCGGGGGGGATGCGCCTTGTGGACGTGCCTCTCGACATGTCGTTTGCCGATGCGCTCGGGCCCGACGTGGGCCATGTGCCTGACGCCTACGAGCGGCTGATCATGGACGTGATCCGGGGCAACCAGACGCTGTTCATGCGCGGGGACGAAGTCGAGGCCGCCTGGGCCTGGACCGACCCGATCATCGAGGGCTGGAAGGCCCGCGGAGAGAAACCAGTGCCTTACGAGACAGGCAGCTCGGGCCCGGAAGAGGCCCTGATGCTGATGCACCGTGACGGGCGACGTTGGAGGGATATCGTATGAAGGAATTTGTGGAATACCCCGACAGTGAACTGATGATGCTGGACCTTGCGGACCGGCTCACGGCGGAACTGGGTGAGGCGCTGCGCGGCAATGACAGGGCCACGTTCTGCGTGCCCGGCGGCACCACGCCGGGGCCGATCTTCGACGTGATGAGCGAGCAATCCCTCGAGTGGGACCGCGTCTTTGTCGTGCTCAATGATGAGCGGTGGGTGGAAGAAGATAGCCCGCGGTCCAACACGGCGCTCCTCAAGCGAAAGCTTTTGGTATCAAAGGCTTCCGAGGCGAACCTCATCCCATTGTTCAAGAATGGAATGGCCGCGGAGGATGCGATGGAGAGCCTCGCCGAAGGGCTGGAGCCGCATCTGCCGATCTCGGTCCTTCTGCTCGGGATGGGCGCTGACATGCACACGGCGAGCCTATTTCCCGGGGCCGACAACCTTATGGCTGCCCTCGACGCGGATGCGCCGTTGCTGATGCCGATGCGGGCCGAGGGCGCTGGCGAGCCGCGGATCACCCTGACCGCGCCGGTCCTGAACGACGCGCTGAACAAGCATGTGGTCATCACCGGCGCTGAGAAACGCGCCGCGCTGGAGCGCGCGCTGAAATTACCCCCCGAAGAGGCGCCGATCAGCGCGGTTCTGTCGGGCGCAACGGTCCATTGGGCGGAGTAGACACCATGGGTGAAATCTGGTCGGAACTGCGGGCGCATAATCGGGCGAAGTCCGGGCGCAACATATTGGACCTGTTCGATAAAAAGGGCAGGGTGGCGACATTTTCGGCCGAGGCTGATGGGCTTTACTTCGATTTCTCCAAGACCCAGTTGGACGATGGCGCGCTGTCTCTTCTGCTGGAACTGGCGCGCAACAAGGGCGTCGAGGAGCGCCGTCAAGCGATGTTCGCGGGCGATAAGATCAACGAGACCGAGGGGCGGGCCGTCCTGCACACGGCGCTGCGCGCGTCCGAGGGGCCGATCACGGTCGATGGCGAAGACGTCATGCCCGAGGTTCTGGACACCCGCGCCCGCTGTCTGGCTTTCGCCGAGGCGGTGCGCAGCGGCAGCTTCAAGGGTCAGGGCGGACGCTTCACCGACGTGGTCAACATCGGCATCGGCGGCTCGGACCTTGGGCCGGCCATGGCGACCTTGGCGCTGGCGCCCTATCACGATGGGCCGCGCCTGCATTATGTCTCAAACGTGGATGGCGCGGACATCAACGACGCCTTGCAAGGGCTTGATCCAGAAACGACTTTGGTGATCGTTGCTTCCAAGACCTTTACCACGATCGAGACGATGACCAATGCCAAGACCGCACGCGACTGGCTTGCGAAGACGGTCTCGGATCCCTCAGCGCAGTTCGTGGCCCTGTCGTCCAGCACGCAAAAGGCGGGTGATTTCGGCATCCCGGAAGAGCGGGTCTTCGGGTTCGAGGATTGGGTCGGCGGGCGTTATTCGCTCTGGGGTCCCATCGGCCTTGGGCTGACGATCGCGATTGGCAAGGACGCCTTCACCGGTTTCCTGAACGGCGCAGCGACGATGGACCGCCATTTCCAAGAGGCCGATCTTGCCGACAACCTGCCGGTCCTGCTGGCGCTTGTGGGCATGTGGCACAACCAGGTGCAGGGCCACGCGACCCGTGCCGTTTTGCCCTATGACAATCGCCTCAGCCGGTTGCCTGCCTATCTTCAGCAGCTGGAGATGGAGAGCAACGGCAAGTCCGTGGCCATGGACGGCAGCGCTCTCGATCTGCATTCCGGCCCCATCGTCTGGGGAGAGCCGGGCACCAACGGGCAGCACGCGTTTTATCAGTTGATCCATCAGGGCACCCGCGTCGTGCCCTGCGAGTTCCTTGTCGCCGCCAAGGGGCACGAGCCGGAACTGGCCCATCACCATCGCCTGCTGGTCGCCAATTGCCTGGCCCAGTCGGAGGCGTTGATGCGGGGCCGCTCGCTCGATGAAGCGCGAGAGATGATGGCCCGGAAGGGACTGGAAGGCGCGGAGCTGGAGCGTCAGGCCGCACATCGCGTCTTTGCGGGAAACCGACCGTCCACGACGCTGCTCTACGATCAGTTAACGCCGTTTACCCTTGGCCAGATCATCGCGCTCTATGAGCACCGGGTCTTCGTGGAAGGGGTGATCCTCGGAATCAATTCCTTCGATCAATGGGGCGTGGAACTGGGCAAGGAGCTTGCCATGGCGCTGGAGCCGGTTTTGACCGGGGAGAGCGACAGCGCGGGCAAGGACGGCTCGACCCTCGCGCTGGTCGAGAAGGTGAAGGCCGCAGGCGGGGTCTGATCCTGCCCCGGCCGTCAATGCCTATTCAACGCAGTTTCCGTTGCAGTACGGGATTTCGATATCGATCGGGATCTGCCATTCCTCCTCGGGCTCCGGCGAAGGCTCTGGCTCCGGCTCGGGGGCGGGCTCGGGGGCGTCCTCTACCGACATGCCGCAGACGTGATCGTTGTAATTGCCGAAGGTCGTGCCTTCGGGGAATAGGCCCGAAGCCCGCGCCCAGGCCAGCGCCCGGCGCTCGTTCATGATGATATTGCGTGTCAGCCCATTTTGACCGATGGCTACGGTGAACCGACGGCCGCCGTCGACGAAATGGAGCACCGGCTCGCTGGTGCCGCCGGCGGCGTTGCAGCGGCTCACCCCCACGAAACCGGCGACGGCGGGCGCGGTGAGGGCTGTTGTGGCCAAGGCTGCAGCGGCGACCACGCGCGTTAAACGTCTATTAAGTGTATGCATGAGACATTCCTTTCGAAATTGAATTTCAGGCGCGGCATCGCCCGAAACGCGGACACCGGAATAGGAAACGGATGTCCGGGCGGACGAAGCTCACCGCGAAATCATACGGTTACGCTACGTTAACGAAATTTCCTCAAGAGTGGGAAAATTTTATCAAAAGGAGGGCCTTGCGGCAATTGCGGGTATTCCGCAGGCATGCCTAGGCCTCGGAGATCGCGCCATCCTCGGCGACAAACGCCGCCCGTCCAGCTTCCGGGATCGGGTATCGACCCGGCGCGTCGGGGTTCAGCAGTACGACGACCGCACCCCCATGGGCGCAGCGAACGGGGGCAAGATCGGTCTCGATCCGCCAGACGGCGAAGTCGATGGTGAAGGACGTGTTGCGAAATGCGCTGACGCGGCCGGTGACGACGTAATCCTCTCCGATCAGCATCTCGGCGTCATAGGTGCAGGTCACTTGCTTGAGCACGAGACGCGGGTCGGTGGGGCCGTAGTCGGTGACCTTGCGGGCCTTGAGGAAGGGCAGGCGAAAGCTCTCGAACCAGCGCAGGTAGGCGGTGTGATTGACGTGGCCCAGGGCGTCGATCTCTCCGAACCGGACGCGGTCGGCCAGTCCGAAGTTCCACGGCGCGGGAATGCCGAGCGAGCGCAGGGCGTCGGTGGTCAGAGGCGTGTGATAGGGGGGCATGCAGGTCTCCGTCCGGGGCGTCTGGTTGGTCTTGTATCCCCCCGGCGCGCCCGGTAGCTCAAGCGGAAACTGGAGGGCAGCATGGCACGCATCGTCTTTGATCTTGATGGCACTCTGATCGACAGCGTCCCGGACATCGCCGCCGCCGCCAATGCGACACTGGCCGAGGTCGGTGTCGCGCCGTTGAGCCTCGCCGAGGCGCGTGGCTTCGTTGGCGAGGGGGCCGGCGTCTTCGTCGAGCGCATGGCGCAGGCCCGTGGCTTGAGCGAACCTGCCCGCCTGATGCCCCGGTTCCTGCACCACTACGAGCGTGCGGTCGGGTTGACGGAGATCTATCCGGGCGTGGCGGCCTCCCTGGACGCGCTGGCGCGCGCGGGTCACCGGCTTGGGCTCTGCACCAACAAGCCCGCGCGCCCGACCGAGGCGGTGTTGGCGCATCTGGGCTGGCAGGAAAGGTTCGAGGTGGTTCTGGCGGGCGACAGCCTGCCGAGCCGCAAGCCCGACCCGGCGCCGCTGAGGGCGGCCTTCGACGCCCTGGGCGACGGTCCGATGATCTACGTCGGAGACAGCGAGATCGACGCCGAGGCCGCCCGGCGGGCGGGCGTTCCCTTCCTGATCTACACGCCGGGCTACCGGTCAGCCGACCTGCAGGACCTGCCCCATGCGGCGGCTTTCGATGACTGGTCGGAGGTCTTGGCGATCGTGGCGACGATGGCATAGGCTCCGCCACGAGGGAGGATCGGCTCGATGAAAATCATGCTCTGGGCCTTCGGCGGCGTCGCCGCGCTGGCAATCGGTATCATCATCATCGCGGCCTGGGCGGTGTTCCGTCGGGACGCGGAGGAGCCCAACGCGCGCTATCGCCGCAAACGCCGGCCCGGAAAACCGCCGCGCCATGGACCGCGCCGGGGCGTGCCGAAATCGCGCTAGCGATTGGTTGTTGGGTCGGGAGATTTGGAGCGGGTAACGGGAATTGAACCCGTAACTAAAGCTTGGGAAGCTGCCGTGATACCTTTTCACCATACCCGCCGCTGAGCTTCGAGATACGCCGATAAGCGGTGTCCGTCAAGGTGGATGACAGAGGGTGGCGGGAGTGTGCGTAGGTGTATGAGTTTAGGATAGATCCCTGTTATGGTTGATTAATTCAGGCAGGTGTTGGTGTCTCTCAATTTTGTTTGACGTGTACGCGGGGCGCGCCTCTCGGAGCGGGTTTCTGGGGGATGGGGCGGGAGTGAGGGGCCAGCCCCTCACGCTCCCCGGGATATTTTGGGAACAGGGAAGGAGGGGGCGTGAGGCTAGGCTTGGTGCTGGTGGGGTTGAGGCGTGGTGTGTCGGTGGGGCTGCGGAAGCCTCGCGCGGCGGTTGACGCCGCTGTCGCTGACGCGCGGGTTTGGTGCGGGGTGTTGCCTGTTGGGTCGTCTGGGTGCTTGAGCGGGGTTAGCTGCGCCGGCGTCGGCGGCGGCCGCCTTCTCCGGGTTCGCCGCCTTGACCGAAGTGCACCGGCGGGAGCGTCACGACCTTCGAGAGTTCGGGGAAGGGGGCGGTGGCGTGGGGGATGGCGTTGGCGTTGACGAAGTGCTCCTGGAAACGGGGCTCGACGGCGGTCTCGATCTTGGTGATGTCGCCCACGACCTCCTCGATCCGGGTGCGGGCGGCGCGGTTGCACAGGGCGATCCGCGCGCCGTGGCCCGCGGCATTGCCTGCCGATTGCACTTTCTCCAGGGGCACATCGGGGATCATGCCGAGCACCATGGCGTGTTTCGGGCTGATGTGGGCGCCAAATGCCCCGGCGAGCACGACACGGTCGACCTTGTCGACGCCGCGGTGATCCATGAGCAGGCGCGCCCCGGCGTAGAGCGCGGATTTTGCCAGTTGGATGGCGCGGATATCGCCCTGGGTGACAGTGACGCGGGGGCCGCCCGTGGCGGTGGCATCGTGGATCAGATAGGCATGGGTGCGCCCCGTCGGCTCGCAGCGCGCCGTGCCGGTGGCCTCGGCGCTGCCGATCAGGCCGGAGGCGTCCAGAAGGCCTGCCATGCGCATCTCGGCCACGGCCTCGATGATGCCGGAGCCGCAGATGCCCGTGATCTGGGTCTCTTCGGGGAAGGCAGGATCATCGGACCAGAGGTCCAGCCCGATGACGCGGAAGCGCGGCTCCTTGGTCTCCGGGTCGATCTCGATCCGCTCGATCGCGCCGGGGGCGGCCCGTTGTCCGGCGCTGATCTGCGCGCCCTCGAAGGCGGGGCCGGTGGGCGAGGAACAGGCCAGCACGCCATTGGTATCGCCCAGTAGGATCTCGGCATTGGTACCCACGTCGACGATCAGCGCGAGGTCCTGGGAGGCCTGCGGCTCCTCTGCCAGCGTCACGGCGGCGGCGTCCGCGCCCACGTGGCCCGCGATGCAGGGCAGCAGGTAGAGTTGGGCGGTGGGGGCGATGTCCTGCAGACCGATGTCGCGGGCGTCCATCGTCAGGCTGTTCGAGGTCGCCAGTGCAAAGGGGGCCTGGCCGAGTTCGACCGGGTCGATCCCCAGAAGCAGGTGGTGCATGACCGGGTTGCAGACGATCACCGTCTCGAAGATCAGCCTTGGGTCAATGCCCGCCTCTTCGGCGATCTCGCGGGCCAGCGTGTTCAGCGCCTCCTGCACGGCCGAGGTCATTTCCGCGTCGCCGCCGGGGTTCATCATCACGTAGGACACGCGGCTCATCAGGTCTTCACCGAAGCGGATCTGCGGGTTCATCAGGCCGGACGAGGCCAGCACCCGTCCGTCGGAGAGGTCGCAGAGATGTGCCGCGATGGTGGTGGAACCCAGATCGACCGCGAGGCCGTAGAGCCCGCCCTCGTGATAGCCGGGCCAGACGCCGAGGATCTCGGAGGTTTCCTGCCCTGCCGCCGTGTGAACCGCGACCGAGACCTGCCAATGGCCCTTGCGCAACGCCGGTTGCAGGGTCTTGAGGACCGGCAGGCGGGCGGTGATCGGGCCGATGCCCCATTGCGATTGCAGCGCATCGGCGACGCGCTCGAGATCGCCGGAGGGCGTGTGCATGTTCGGCTCGATCACGTCGATCATCACCAGCCGGGTAGCAGGGTCCATGACGATGGGCTTGGTGGAGGCGGCCTTGCGGACCACCTGTTTGTGCACCTGGCTCTCGGGCGGCACATCGACGACAACGTCGCCTTCCACGCGCGCCTGGCAGCCGAGGCGGCGGCCCTTCTTCAGGCCGCGCACCCGGTCGTATCGCGCCTCGACCTCGTTCCATTCGCTCAGCGCGCCGTCATGGACGGTGACCCCATGCTTGGGGAAGTCGCCATAGCCCGGCGTAATCTGGCATTTCGAGCAGATCCCCCGTCCGCCGCACACGCTGTCGAGGTCGACACCCAACTGCCGGGCGGCGGTCAGGATCGGCGTGCCGACAGGAAAATGTCCGCGCTTGCCGGAGGGCGTGAAGATGACGAGGGGCTGTGTGTCGGGCATGGGAGGCATCTCGTGAAAAGCTCAATGGGCGGGCGGAAGGGTGAACATGCCGGTCCCGAACCACCAGATCATCAGTGGCACCGGCAGCACGGCGAGCGCAATGGTCAGGATCGTGCGAGCGGTATGGTAGAGGCGGCTGAGCCCGGCCATGATCATCAGCCCGCCGCCGCCACCGAGCACGACATTGCCCGGCAGGTTCAAGAGCAACGCCAGCGACAGGTAGCGGTAGCGGACGAGGGGTAGGGCGAGCCAGTCGGGCAGGCGGGCCTCAAGCTCGGCCTCGCGATCGCGCGGCGGCATTTGCGTGAGGCGGTGGACATATTGCCCGGCGCGCTTCAGGCCGAGGTCCAGCAGGAACCGCGACAGGGCGTCGTCCTTCAGGTAGCGGCCGAGAAGGTAAGCGAAGGTGAGCCCCAGAACCGTCGCCCCATAGACCGCGGGCGCGATGGAGGCACCGCGCAAAAGCAGGAGGGCAAGGCCGATTTCGACCCCCGGCACGAAGGGGGTGGCGATCAGCAGGGCGTAGACGATCAGGGCAGCGACCAGCAGCGCGCTTTGCATCCGCGAGGGTTGGCTTTCGGGCAGACGCTCGGCCATGTCCATCGAGAGGTTGAGCAGGTAATGCGCCAGCAGGGCCACGGCCCCGATCACCAAAAGACGCCGCAGCATGCGCAGCGCGGGCCAGATCCATTGGAAATTTCGGGGTGTGACGGGGTCCGTCATTGCAAAAGGCACCCCGAACGCAAGGATCGGGATGCCGTTAGAGGGTATCGTAACTGCGCGATCACCCGCGCGCACGGCGGCGGCCGCCTTCGCGCCCCCGGCGAGGGGCACTGTCGGGGTCCTTGTTGAAGGTGATCCATTCGGTGCCACCGTCATCATGGTTCAGCAGGAAGTTGGCGGCGCGGATGGCCTCCATCTCCTTGCCGGCGCGGGGCTTGGTGGAGCCCATGCCGAAGAGCTTCACGAAGGTCTCGTCGTCCATGTCCTCGGGCAGGACGATGCCCGCGGCTTCCACCAGCGCCTTTTTCTCGGCGATCTTCTTGGGGCCGATGGGCAGGGCCACCGGGTTCATGATCGCCGAGGTCATGCCGGCGCTGAAGGCCATGGGCAGGAAGGCGTTGTTGATGCCGTGGCGGTTGGGCAGCCCGAAGGAGATGTTGGAGGCGCCGCAGGTGGTGTTGACGCCCAACTCCTCGCGCAGGCGGCGCACGAGGGTGAAGACCTGATGGCCCGCCGTCGCCATGGCGCCGATGGGCATGACCAGCGGGTCGACCACGATGTCATGGGCGGGAATGCCGAAATCGGCGGCGCGCTCGACGATCTTCTTGGCCACGGCGAAGCGCACGTCGGGATCTTCCGAGATGCCGGTGTCGTCGTTGGAGATCGCCACCACGGGCACGTTGTACTTGGCCACCAGCGGCAGGACGAGCTCCAGCCGCTCTTCCTCGCCGGTGACGGAGTTCAGGAGCGGACGCCCCTCGGCCGCCGCAAGGCCGGCCTCCAGCGCGCCAGGGACCGAGCTGTCGATGCACAGCGGGCAATCGGTGACCGCTTGCACGACCTCGATCAGCTGCTTCATCAGCGGCGGCTCGACGAAGTTGTTGTCGGCGTAGCGGGGATCCTCGGCCATCTTGCCCGAGAAGACCGCGCCCGAGTTGATGTCGAGCACCGTGGCGCCTGCGGCGACCTGGGCGATGGCGTCGGCCTCCACGCGGGAAAAGTCGCCGTTCTCCAGCTCCTGGTTGAGGATCTTGCGGCCCGTGGGGTTGATCCGCTCACCGATGACGCAGAAAGGCTCGTCGAAGCCGATCACGGTGGTTTTGGTTTTCGACTCGATAACAGTGCGCGTCATTTATTCGCTTTCGGAGATAGGGTTGACGGGAGCGGTGGCCGCCCCCCCGTTGGCAATGGCCCACCGGGCGTTGGCCTTGATGCCGCCGAGGGGGAAGAAGTGAATGGACTCGATCAGGCTGTCGGGATGCGCGGCCTTGTAGGTCGCCAGTTCGGCAAGGATTTCATCGGGCTCGAAGGGCATGAGAAGCTTGGTGACGTCCTTGGCACGCTTCTGCAGCACCTGCAGGGAGTTGCCGACACCGCAGGCGATGGCGAACTTGATCAGGGTCTGCAGCTTGCCGGGACCGGCGATGCCCAGATGGATCGGCAGGGTGATGCCCTCTGCCTGCAAGCGCTCGGCCCAGGCGATGACGGGACCGGCCTCGAAGGCAAATTGCGTGGCCATGGCCATCTGCGCGTCGGTGCGCTCGGAGAAGTCCTGCTTCCAGCGCAGTGCCTCCATGACGCCGGCGTCGCCGGTCACGTCGATGTCGCGGTTGCCCTCGGGGTGGCCTGCGACGTGCAGGCGGGTGAAGCCCGCGCGGTCGAAGAGACCGGTTTCCAGAAGTTGCATGGAGGAATGGTACGCACCGCGCGGCTCGGCAATGCCGCCGGCGAGGATCAGGCCCTCGCGCACGTCGGCCTCGCCCTGATAGCGGGCGATCCAATCCGCGAGCGTGGCCGCGTCGGGGATGGAGCGGGCCGCGAAATGGGGCATCGGCTCGAAGCCCTCGGCGCGGATGCGGGCGGCGGTGGCGACCATGTCCTCGATCGGCGTGCCGTCGATATGGGCGATATAGACCCGCGTGCCGGCCGGCAGGTAATGGCGGAAGTCTTCGACCTTCTCGGCGGTGCGGGGCATCACCTCGATGGAATAGCCTTGCAGCAAGGCTTCCAGATCGGCGCTGGAAGCGGTGGGCGCGGGCGCCTGCTTGCGGAAGTTGAGTAGGGCCATGAGTGTCTCCCGGAGGGTGGTCAATTGCTTAAGCGGTCTTGGAGGGATCGTGCCCTTCGGCGTCGATCAGCGTCTTGAGGCGCGTGGTGTCGTAGGCGGCATCGATCTTGGCGACCTCGGCGGCGGCGGCCTCGTGCAGATCGCCCTCGGCCTCGCCCACCACGACGCGGTGGAAGCCCGCGAGATAGGCATCATCGTCCTTGGCGCCGACCTTCATGGCCGCGCGGTCGATCGCCTGCTCGAACCGCTCAGGCAGGGGCGCCTTAGCCCCGGAGCGGCCTTTGCCAATGATCACCTGCGCGGGGATATCGCGCCAGAAGACATGGGTGATGGCGGGCATGGCACACTCTCCGGTTGGGGCCGCGAATCCGGCCCGGGTTTCGGGCACCATAGGGGGCGGTTTGCGCCGGACCGGGCCTGTTTTCGACATCACGCGCTGACAAAACGACCTGCTTGCGCGTGGCGGCACCATAGCGGCGGGATGCGGGTTTCTGCCAGAGCGGGCGCGGGCCAAAACGCTCATCATCTTTATGAGGTTACGGCGGGGGAAGGCGGCGCGGGCGATCTCAACCATTGTTTGAGGCCGGTGAACCCGTTAGGTTCATTGGTAACCGAATTTGGAAAGGCCCGCGCCGATGTCGCCCAAGCGTCCCGGCGGTGACGGCCCGTTCCCCAGACCCGTTGCCCCGGTCATCCCCAAGGGAGAGCCCGGCGCGGCCCCGACTGTTGAACGGCGCGTCCCGCCCTCTGCGAAGACCCACAAGGACGGCCCCGATCCCGACGACCTCTATGCCGCGTTGGATCTGGGCACGAATTCCTGCCGGATGTTGATTGCGCAGCCCAAGGGCAGCCAGCTGCATGTGGTGGATTCCTTCTCGAAATCCGTTCAACTGGGCCAAGGGCTGGAGGCCTCGGGCCGGATGAGCCGCGCCTCGATGGCCCGCGCCGTGGGGGCGCTGAAGATCTGCCAGAAGAAGCTTTCCAAGCACCGGGTCGAAGTGGATCGCGCCCGGCTGGTGGCGACGGAGGCCTGCCGGCGGGCGGTCAACGGATCGGAGTTCATCGGTCTGGTGAAGCGCGAGACGGGGCTGGAGCTGGAGATCATCAAGCCCGAGGAAGAGGCGCAGCTGGCCGTCGTGTCCTGCGCGCCGCTGGTCTCGACCCGGACCGAGCAATTGCTGGTTGTCGATATCGGCGGCGGCTCGACGGAGCTTGTCTGGATCGACCTGAGCCGGGTGCCGAAGCTGGAACGCCCCAAGGCGATCATGCGCCTGCATCAGGGGTTCGATTACGACGACAGTGTCTTTCCCCGCGCCAAGGTGGTGGATTGGATCTCGATCCCGCTGGGGGTCGCCACGCTAAAGGACATGTATGACGATGTGACCGACGATGGCGCGCGTTTTGCCCTGATGTCGTGGTTCTTCGAGGAACAACTGGCCGAGTTTTCGCCCTATACCGATGCTGCCGAGCAGACGCTGAAGGGGTTCCAGATCATCGGCACCAGCGGCACGGTGACAACGGTGGCGGCCTCGCACCTGGGCTTGCGGCGGTATGACCGCAACAAGGTGGACGGCTTGCGGATGACCTCGACGCAGATCGATACGGTGATCAACGGCTACCTCGCGCTGGGCCCCGACGGGCGACGGCGCGACCCGCGCATCGGGCGCGACCGGCAGACGCTGATCATGTCCGGCGCCGCGATCCTGCAGGCGCTGCTGCGCGCCTGGCCCACGGACCGCCTTTCGGTCGCGGACCGCGGCCTGCGTGAGGGGCTGCTCTATGCGCAGATGAGCCGCGACGGGGTGCTGGAGGACGGGCCGTACTGAGAGTGTCGGGCGTCTTGGCAACGGATTGCGCCGACGCCGTCGTCGCCGGGGGGCAAATTTTCAAGGAAAAATTTGGCCTGACCGCTGGCGGGGGCGATGATTTCTTGGCATGGGGCGGTCTGGTCTGGCGGTGGGCTGCCATCGCCGATGCTTGGATTTGTGGCCAGTGGCGGTCTTGAGTTGTATTGGCCAAGATGAAGGAGCGCGGTGGCGCGGGTCTGCGAGCGTTGTATTACGATGCGAGGGCCGGAAGATTGGGCGCAGTGGCGCGAGGGTTGAGACGATGGTGAAGAATACGAGCGGGCGCGGTCAGCGCGATCTGAAGGTCAAGGTGAAGACCGCGCGGGGGCGCAAGTTGAGCTCGACCCGGTGGTTGGAGCGGCAGTTGAATGACCCCTATGTTGCCGCGGCCAAGCGCGATGGCTATCGCGGGCGGGCGGCCTACAAGATCATCGATCTGGACGACAAGTACCGCTTCCTCGTGCCCGGCGCGCGGGTGGTGGACCTGGGCTGTGCGCCCGGCGGCTGGTGTCAGGTGGCGGTGAAGCGGGTGAATGCCCTGGGCGAGAAGTCCGGCAAGGCTGTGGGTCGGATCATCGGGCTGGACCTGCAGGAGATGGAGCCGATCGCGGGTTGCGAGCTGCATCAGCTGGATTTCATGGAGGACGATGCCGATCTGAAGGTGAAGGAGTGGCTCGGCGGCCGCGCTGACGTGGTGATGAGCGACATGGCGGCCAGCGCCTCGGGGCACAAGCAGACCGATCACATGCGCATCATGGCGTTGTGCGAGGCGGCGGCGGAGCTGGCCTTCGACGTGCTGGAGCCCGGCGGCACCTTCGTGGCCAAGGTTCTGGCGGGTGGCGCCGAGGGGAATTTGCAGACGCTTCTCAAGCAGCGTTTCAAGAAGGTGGCGAACGTGAAGCCGGGGGCCTCGCGCGCCGATAGTTCGGAGAAATTCGTGGTAGCGACAGGGTTTCGCGGCCGCGGGTCGGAGGACGAAGAGGGCCACCAGATTTAGGTCTTGCCCCTGCGTCCACCCCATGGGATAGCGACGTGCCAACCGACATCCCCTCCAAGGAGCACCCAGATGGAGATTCGCGAGGCCCTCACCTTTGATGATGTTCTGCTGGTTCCCGGCAAGTCCTCGGTCCTGCCGTCGGACGCCGATACGCGTACGCGTGTGACCAAGAGCATCGCCCTGAACATTCCGTTGCTGAGCTCGGCGATGGACACGGTGACCGAGGCGCGCATGGCGATTGCCATGGCGCAGGCCGGCGGCATGGGGGTGATCCACCGCAACCTCGACGTGGAGGCGCAGGCGCGCGAAGTGCGACGGGTGAAGCGGTTCGAGAGCGGGATCGTCTATTCGCCGGTGACCTTGACGCCCGACCAGACGCTGGCGGATGCCAAGGCGCTGATGGAGCGCTACGGCTTCTCCGGTTTTCCGGTGGTGGACGAGAGCCGGCGGGTGCTCGGCATCGTGACCAACCGCGACATGCGGTTCGCGCAGGATGACGCGACGCCGGTGCGCGCGATGATGACGGCAGAGGATCTTGCGGTGCTGCGGGAGCCTGCGGACCGGGACGAGGCGATCTCGCTGATGCGCGCGCGGCGGATCGAGAAGCTGCTGATCACCGATGGTGACGGCGTGCTGACCGGGCTTCTGACGCTGAAGGATACCGAGCAGGCGGTGCTGAACCCCAATGCCTGCAAGGACCCCCTCGGGCGCTTGCGCGTGGCTGCTGCGACGACGGTGGGCGATGCGGGTTTCGAGCGCAGCCAGGCGCTGATCGAGGCGGGCTGCGACCTGATCGTGATCGACACCGCCCATGGCCACTCCGAGGGCGTGGCGAAGGCTGTCGAGCGGGTGAAGGCGCTGTCGAACGAGGTGCAGGTGGTCGCGGGTAACGTCGCCACCGGGGAAGCCACGCGGGCGCTGATCGACGCGGGCGCGGATGCGGTGAAGGTGGGCATCGGGCCGGGTTCGATCTGCACCACGCGGATCGTGGCGGGCGTGGGCGTGCCGCAGCTCACCGCGATTTCCGATTGCGCCGAGGCCGCGGGCGACGTGCCCGTGATCGCTGACGGGGGCATCAAGTTCTCGGGCGATTTCGCCAAGGCGATTGCCGCAGGTGCCTCCTGCGCCATGGTCGGCTCGATGATCGCGGGCACCGACGAGAGTCCGGGCGAGGTGATCCTCTACCAGGGCCGCTCGTTCAAGTCCTACCGGGGCATGGGCTCGCTCGGCGCCATGGCGCGGGGCTCGGCGGATCGTTACTTCCAGAAGGATGCGGCCAGCGACAAGCTGGTGCCCGAAGGGATCGAGGGGCAAGTGCCCTACAAGGGCTCGGCCGGCGCCGTTGTGCACCAGCTGATCGGCGGGTTGCGTGCTGCGATGGGCTACACCGGCAGCGCCACGGTCGACGAGATGCGGCGCAACTGCAAGTTCGTGCGGATCACCGGCTCGGGCCTGAAGGAAAGCCACGTGCACGACGTGCAGATCACCCGCGAGAGCCCCAACTACCGGATCGGGTAACGGCGCAAATGGCAGGGCGCGCAAACGGCGCGCCTGCTTGCCGTAAGGGTCCGCGCGGGTTCGCAGTTTCGGAGAGCCACTTCATGCAATTCTGGCATCACCTTGCCCCCGCCTTGCCGCGCGCCCATGGGAGCGAGGCGTTGCGCGCCGGGATGGGCGCCCTGATCGGGATCAGCCTCTGCGTGCTCTGCGCAGGCATCGGGGCGTGGTTTGAGGTCTCGTCGATCTTCCTCGTGGCGCCTTTGGGAGCGACGGCGGTGCTGCTGTTCTGCGTGCCGAACTCGCCCCTGGCGCAGCCCTGGTCGGCCGTCGTGGGTAATGTCAGCGCGGCATCCGTGGCGCTGGTTTTGGTGGAATTCGTACCGACGCCCTTGGTCGTCGGCTTGGCCGTCGGCGCGGCGATCACGGTGATGATCTTCCTGCGCGCGCTGCATCCGCCGGGCGGGGCGGTGGCACTTCTGACGGCGCTCTCGCCCGATGCGGCGCTGGCGGACGGCGCCTATTTCGCCCTTGTGCCCTTGGCGGTGACGACCGTGATCCTCGTGGTCAGCGCGACGCTCTACAATCGCGCCACGGGGCGCGTTTATCCCTTCCGCCTGCCCGCGGAAACAGGCCCGACGGAGGAGTCCCCGCGCCTCGGCCTGTCGAGCGCGCAATTGAAGACGCTGTTGGAGCGGTTCAACCAGTCCACCAACCTCGGTGTGGCGGACCTCGGGCGCTTGTTGGCGGCCGCAGAGGCGGAGGCTGCGCAGCACCGCTTCGACGGCATGACCTGCGGCGACGTCATGACCTCGGACCTCGTTACGATCCGCCCCGAGGCGCCGCTGCCCAAGGCCGCCCGGCTGTTTGAAACCCATCGGATCAAGAGCCTGCCGGTGGTGTCGGCGGGCGGCGCGTTCGAGGGGATCGTGTTGCAGGTGGATCTGTTGGAGGGGATTTCGACGCAGGACCGTCCGTTGCGGCGTAGGCGGACCGGGCAGCGTTTGGTGGCGGATGTGATGCAACCCGTGCGGTCTGTGCCCCATGATCTGCCGGTCGGGGTCTTGCTGGAGCGCTTGGCGGGGGCCAGCAGCGAGGTCGTGCCGGTGGTGAAGAATACGCGGCTGGTCGGGATCCTGACGCGCTCGGACATCATCCGGCTCCTGTTGCGCGGCCGCGAGGAGCGGGCTGCGGGCTAAGCGCGATGGGGTTAAGGCGCGCGGCGCTTTCCTCCTCTGGCGCCAGCGTGTAGATCTGGCAAACTGGCGGGACGGGTGGAGGCTCGGTCTCGACTACGTAGAAGAACATACACTGTAAGATCAATGACTTGTGGCCTCTTGTTAAAGTGATGGGTGAAAATGCAACCTGCAGCACGATACGGAGCGGCGATTGGCGTGTTGGACGCCTGGCTCGACGGCATGCCCGCGGAGCAGGCGTTGACGCGGTGGGCGCGGGGCGCGCGCTACGCGGGCTCCAAGGACCGCGCGGCGGTGCGTGACCACGTCTATGACGTGCTGCGGCAAAAAGGGGTGTGTGAAGCCCTCGGCGGCGCGGACGGACGTGGGCTGGTGCTCGGCTTGCTGCGCGCGCAGGGCGGCGATGTGGACGCGGTCTTCTCGGGCGTTGGCCATGCGCCCGCGCCGTTGACCGAGGCTGAGCAAGCCGCCGCCGTGCCGGCCTCTGATCCCGCGCTCAACGTGCCGGAATGGACGCGGCCCCTGCTTGTCGCCCGTGCCGGGGATACACTGCCGGAGTTGCTGGAGAGCTTTGCCCATCGTGCGCCGCTCTGGCTGCGGGTCAACCTGCGCCGCACCACGCGCGAGGCCGCGGCGCGGGCGTTGGAGGCCGATGGCATGGCCACGCGGGCCCATGGCGAGGTCGAGACCGCGCTTGAGGTCACCGAAGGCGCGCGGCGGTTGCGGCAATCGCTGGCCTACACGACGGGCTTGGTCGAGCCTCAGGATCTGTCGGTCCAACGCGCGATTGCGCAGGTGGATTGGCCTCACGACGGGACGATCCTCGATTTTTGCGCGGGCGGCGGCGGCAAGGCTCTGGCGATTGCGGATCGGACGGGCGCCGAGGTCTTTGCCCATGATGCCTTGCCGCAGCGCATGGCCGATCTGGAGCCGCGGGCAGAGCGGGCAGGGGTGCGGATCAAACAACTGGCAGGCGCCGATCTTGCCGCGCGGAGCCCATTCGATGTGGTCGTGACCGACGTGCCCTGTTCCGGGTCCGGCACATGGCGGCGCGACCCCGAGGCGAAGTGGCGCCTGACGCCTCAAGCGCTTGAAGATCTTGTGAAAACCCAGGCAGAGATCCTCGATAAGGCAAGCGCCCTGACCGCCGTCGGGGGGCGGATCGTCTACATGACGTGCTCGCTTTTCGAGGCCGAGAACGAGGCGCAGGTGGCAGGTTTTCTGGCGCGGCATCCGGAGTGGAAGGTTGGCGTCACGACGGTCGACACGCCGCTGACCGCATCCGACGGTTTTTTCAGCGCCGAGTTGATCCACGACCCCGCATAGCGCGCTCCAGATTTTCCTTGGTGCCGTTTCTCCGTTCATCTTAAGGTTAATTTAACCTTTTGGCTGAAAGCTTCACGCAAGGCCGGGTGCCGCGCGTGGGGTGCCACCACCGAGTTGGAGGCGAATGACAGGTGACAGACGAGACCGCTGATCGGGTTGTGACGGACGCACGCGGTATCAAGCCGTTTGTTCAGCCGGCGGTCCTTCTGGTTCTGGGTCTGGTCGCTGGCGCCGCGACCTTGCTCGCGCCGGGGGCGGAGTTGCGCTTCGGCCTGATGGCGGCAACCGGCGGGTTTCTGGCTGCCGCGAGCCTTGTCGCCCTGCGCGATATATGGCGCATCTGGCGGGTGCAGAACACGTTTCAGGCAGCCTTTTCCCTGATCCAGCACGATCCCGCGCCGTGTTTCTGCACGGACGACGACGGGGCCATCGTATTGCAGAACGCGGCCGCCGACCGTCGGTTTGGAGAGCGTCTTGGCCTGCCCATGGCGCGCGCCATCGCCAGCGTGTTGCCGAACGCGGCAGCCGTCGTTTTCAGGCAGGAAACGGCGCTCGGACGGCGTCCCTCGGCCCATGAAGTCATCGTCACACCCCGCGGCACGGTGCGGCTGGCGGCGCATCGGCTCAACGGCGGCGTGATCTGGCGGCTCGATGATCTGGCGGATGCGAATTCGCGGCAGGGGGAATGGATCGGCCTGCCGATGATGGTGGTCAGTCACAACGATACGGTCTTGTCGATGAATTCTGCGATGCGCGATGTCCTGGGCCGCCGCGCCACGACGCTGGAGGATGTCTTCCCGGAACAGCCGCTCGTGGCGGGGCGCCGCTCCAGCCTCTCGGGCGCGGATGGCAAGATCGAGGTCATTCCTATCGTGGTGCCGTCGAAGGATGGCCGCAGGGAGGTCTACGCCGTGCCGGGCCTGTCGGAACCTCCCGCGGCCTCTGTCGCGGCGCGGGCCTTCGAATCGCTGCCGGTGGCGCTCCTCCACATCAGCGCTGACGGAGAAGTGCAGGCCTCCAATTACCATGCGCAGAAACTTCTCGGGGTTGAACCGGGGACGACGGGACCGATGTCGCAATTCGTCGAGAACCTCGGCCGCCCGGTGAGCGATTGGGTGGCAGACACATTGGCCGAAAGGGTGCCGAACCGCTCGGAAGTGGCGCGGGCCAAGCAGCGCCGGGACGAGACGTTCCTGCAGATCTCGCTGAGTCGGATCGTCGACGGCACCGGCCCCTCGCTTCTTGCGGTGCTCCACGACGCGACCGAGTTGAAAACGCTGGAGCAGCAATTCGTCCAGAGCCAGAAAATGCAGGCAATTGGCGAACTTGCAGGCGGCGTGGCGCATGATTTCAACAATCTGCTCACCGCGATCACCGGCCATTGCGACCTGCTGTTGCTGCGCCACGATCAGGGGGATCAGGATTACGCCGACCTGATGCAGATCAACCAGAACGCCAACCGCGCCGCCAGCCTCGTGGGCCAGTTGCTCGCGTTCTCGCGCAAGCAGACGCTGGAGCCGGAGGTTCTGGACCTCGCGGATTCGATTGGCGAGTTGACCCATCTGCTCAATCGCCTCGTTGGGGAAAAGATCAAGCTTACGCTGTCCAATGATCCCGAGCTTCTGCCGATCCGCGCCGACCGGCGGCAGCTCGATCAGGTGATCATGAACCTCGTGGTAAATGCGCGGGACGCGATGCCCGACGGCGGCGAAGTGCGGGTGGAGACACGGATGGTGCATCTGACCGCGCCCATGTCACGCGATCAGGCGATCGTGCCGAAGGGCTCATATGTCACGATCCGGGTGCGCGATCACGGCCACGGCGTCTCGCCCGACAAGCTCAACCGGATTTTCGAGCCGTTCTTCACGACCAAACGCACGGGAGAGGGGACCGGCCTCGGCCTGTCCATGGCCTATGGCATCGTGAAACAGACCGGCGGCTATATTTTCGTGGACAGTGTTCTGGGCTCTGGCACGACCTTCACCATCTATATTCCGGCGCATCTGAAGTCGGGGGAGGGGCCGACGGTAGAACTGATCGAAAGCAACACATCCGAGTTGATCGAAACCGCCAACGAGGGGAGACCCGGCGTCGTCTTGCTGGTGGAGGACGAGGCTCCGGTGCGGGCCTTTGCCTCGCGCGCGTTGCGCCTGCGCGGCTACACCGTGATGGAGGCCGGCAGCGCGGAAGAGGCGCTGGAAACACTCTCCGACACGGGCCTGGAGGTCGATCTCTTCGTCACCGATGTGATCATGCCGGGGATGGACGGTCCGTCATGGGTGCGGAAAGCTCTGAAGGACCGCCCCGGAACCAAGGTGGTTTTCGTGTCCGGCTATGCCGATGACGCAATGGCGGAGGGATCGATGAGCGTGCCGGGCTCGGTTTTCTTGCCGAAGCCGTTTTCGCTTGTCGACCTGACCGAGACGGTGCGCCAGCAACTGCACTAAGGGACGAGATCACCGCCCACACGCGACCAGAGATCGAATTCCTCGGGCGCTTCTGTGTGCAGGCGCGCCTCCATCGCGGCGCTCAGGTCGACGGGCCGGGCAGGGGAGACGTTGCTGCGGCCCAATTCCAGCGGCGTCTTGAGCCGATCCTCCAGAAAGGAGACGGCGCGATCGAGTTGGTCGTGGCGGAAAAGATGGTCGACGCCGAGGCTGCCGTCCTCCGCCGAGACGAAACGCGACTGACGGCCAACCTTGGCAAATTCGGGCGGAGTATCCTCCAGCCAGGCATCGACGAAATCATCGAACGTTACTTCGGCAGTGGAGTTCTCGGTGCCGCTTATCTCGTCGCGCGCGCGGTAGCGATACCAACTCGAGAGCCAGCCAACAGGCTCGCGGACGACAGCCATCAATTCCAACTGCCGCTGGCCGCGCTGCTCGAAAAATTTCTGCAACTGGTTCCGGTAGCGCCGTACCGTGCAATGCTTCTGCTGAGGCGGGTTCAGGATCGCGGTGTCCGCATGGGGCAAAAGCGCCGATTCCAGTGCCGTCGTCCCCGTCTTCGGCACCGCCAGAAGCACCAGCCGCGCTTTCCAAAACACCAACACCGCCTGCACCCCTCAAGTCTTCCCAGTTTTCGTAACCGATTGTTAACGCCTTCGTGTGAATTATCACAGCACAGAAGATTTAACTTGAATTGTTCTCGTTTTGTTTGCTAGCTGCAATGTGAACAAGAGGTGAACATAACGAAGCCGGACCCGAGGGTGCTTTGCCCCAACCGGCCCCATTGCCGCCAGACCCTGCGGCATGACATAAGGATCTGAATTCCATGGCAACGGCGAACCTTCTCGACATGACCGATCGTAAATCTGCTGATAAGCAAAAAGCCCTCGACAGCGCGCTGGCGCAGATCGAACGCCAGTTCGGCAAGGGCTCTATCATGAAACTGGGCGGCGAGAATGCCATTCAGGAGATCGAGGCGACCTCCACAGGCTCCCTCGGGCTCGACATTGCCTTGGGGATCGGCGGGCTGCCCAAGGGGCGCATCGTTGAAATCTATGGGCCTGAAAGCTCGGGCAAGACGACCTTGACGCTCCACGCGGTCGCGGAAGAGCAGAAAAAGGGCGGCGTATGTGCCTTCGTCGACGCGGAGCACGCGCTCGATCCGCAATATGCCCGCAAGCTTGGCGTTAACCTTGATGAGCTGCTGATTTCGCAGCCCGATACCGGAGAGCAGGCGCTCGAGATCGTCGATACGCTGGTGCGCTCGGGCGCCGTCAGCATGGTCATCGTCGACTCGGTCGCGGCCCTGACGCCGAAGTCCGAGCTGGAAGGCGACATGGGCGACAGTTCGGTCGGGGTGCACGCGCGGCTGATGTCGCAGGCGATGCGCAAGCTGACCGGCTCGATCAATCGTTCGGGGTGCATGGTGATCTTCATCAACCAGATCCGCATGAAGATTGGCGTGATGTTCGGCTCGCCCGAAACCACGACCGGCGGTAACGCGCTGAAGTTCTACTCTTCCGTCCGCCTCGATATCCGCCGCATCGGCGCAATCAAGGACCGCGACGAGGTCGTTGGCAACTCCACCCGCGTCAAGGTCGTCAAGAACAAGGTGGCGCCGCCGTTCAAGCAGGTGGAATTCGACATCATGTATGGCGAGGGCATCTCGAAGAGCGGTGAGCTGATCGACATGGGCGTGAAGGCCGGCATCGTCGAGAAATCCGGCAGCTGGTTCTCGTACGGCGACGAGCGTGTGGGGCAGGGCCGGGAGAACGCCAAGCAGTTCATGAAGGACAATCCGGCCATCGCGCTGGAGATCGAGGACAAGATCCGCGCGGCCCACGGGCTCGAGTTTGACATGGACAAGGACGACCCCGACATGCTGGCCGACGACGAATAGCGCAGGCTACGCAGTTGTCCGGCATTCAGACGGGCGCCTGCCAAGTTTCATCTCGGTCCGGTCCCATTCCGGGCAGGGAGATGCGACGGAGAGGGTGGCTTTCACGGGCCGCCCTTTTTCGTTAGCGCGGCCGCCCCCGGCTTTTTCGCGTGGGATCATGGACAGGGCGGCGGGGCACGGTTACATCATGCGCCGCATCTTTAGCTTTGGAACCGCCGCGCCATGACCAGCCTGAATGATATCCGTTCGACCTTCCTCGATTACTTCGGTCGGCAGGGGCACGAGATCGTGCCCTCCAGCCCGTTGGTTCCGCGCAATGACCCGACGCTGATGTTCGTCAACTCGGGCATGGTCCAGTTCAAGAACCTCTTCACCGGGGTCGAGACCCGCGATTACGTGCGTGCCACCTCGGCCCAGAAATGCGTGCGCGCTGGCGGCAAGCACAACGACCTCGACAACGTGGGCTACACCGCGCGTCATCACACGTTCTTCGAGATGCTCGGCAATTTCAGCTTCGGCGATTACTTCAAGGAAGACGCGATCCGCTACGCGTGGGAGCTGATCACCAAAGACTTCGGCCTCGCCAAGGACCGGCTCTACGTCACCGTCTACCACACCGATGACGAGGCTTTCGAGATCTGGAAGAAGGTCGGCGTGCCCGAGGATCGGATCATCCGCATCGCGACCTCTGACAACTTCTGGCAGATGGGCCCGACCGGCCCCTGCGGCCCCTGCACCGAGATCTTCTACGACCACGGCGAGCACATCTGGGGTGGCCCTCCGGGCAGCCCGGAAGAAGATGGCGACCGCTTCATCGAGATCTGGAACATCGTTTTCATGCAGAACGAGCAGTTCGCCGATGGCTCGATGGTGCCGCTCGACATGCAGTCGATCGACACCGGCATGGGGCTGGAGCGGATCGGGGCGCTGCTTCAGGGCTCCCACGACAACTACGACACCGACACGATGCGCGCGCTGATGGAGGCCTCGGCCCATGCGTCGTCGACCGATCTCGACGGCGATCAGAACGTGCACCACCGGGTGATCGCGGACCATCTGCGCTCCACCTCCTTCCTGATTGCCGACGGCGTCATGCCCTCGAACGACGGGCGCGGCTACGTGCTACGGCGGATCATGCGCCGCGCCATGCGTCACGCGCATTTGCTCGGCGCGAAGGACCCGCTGATGTATCGCCTCGTGCCCGCGCTGGTGAGCCAGATGGGGCAGGCCTATGCCGAGCTCGGGCAAGCGCAATCGTTGATCACCGAGACCCTGAAGCTGGAGGAAGAACGCTTCCGCCAGACCCTCGACCGTGGCCTGAAGCTGCTGGATGACGAAGTGGCGAAGCTGCCCGAGGGTGGAAACCTGCCCGGCGAGGCGGCGTTCAAGCTCTATGACACCTACGGCTTCCCCCTCGATCTGACGCAGGACGCCCTGCGCGAGCAGGGGCGCGCTGTGGACACCGAGGGCTTCGACAGCGCCATGGCCGAGCAGAAGGCCAAGGCCCGCGCCGCCTGGAGCGGGTCCGGCGACGCGGCGGATGCCACGATCTGGTTCGACATCGCAGAGAAGCACGGCGTGACCGAGTTCCTGGGCTACGACACCGAAGTGGCCGAGGGCCAGGTCCTGGCGCTGGTGCAGGACGGCGCGACGGTGGATGCGGCCACGGGCAGCGTGACCGTCGTGGTCAACCAGACGCCGTTCTACGCCGAAGCGGGTGGTCAGGTCGGCGACACCGGCGTGATCCGCACCGAAAGCGGCGTCGTGACCGTGACCGATACGCGCAAGGTGGCGGACGTGTTCCTGCACATCGGCGAGGTGAGCGAGGGCGAGATCAAGGTGGGGCAGGGCGCGGAGCTGACGGTCGACCATGAGCGCCGCACAACCATTCGCGCCAACCACTCCGCCACCCACCTGCTGCACGAGGCGCTCCGCCGCGCGCTTGGCGATCACGTGGCGCAGCGCGGCTCGCTCAATGCACCCGATCGGCTGCGCTTCGACTTCAGCCACGGCAAGGCGCTGAGCCTTGAGGAGCTGGCCCAGGTCGAGGCCGAGGTGAATGAATACATCCGCCAGAACGGCGCGGTGGAAACTCGGGTGATGACCCCCGATGACGCCCGCGGCCTCGGCGCGCAGGCGCTGTTCGGTGAGAAATACGGCGACGAGGTGCGCGTGGTCTCCATGGGCGCGCTGGCGGGCTCGGGCAAGGGCACGGGCGGGGATACCTACTCGCTGGAGCTTTGCGGCGGCACCCACGTGGCGCGCACCGGCGACATCGGCGTTTTCGTGACCCTCGGCGACAGCGCCTCCAGCGCCGGCGTGCGCCGGATCGAGGCGCTGACGGGGCCGGCGGCGTTCGAGTATCTCTCCGAGCAGGATCACCGCATGGCCGCGCTGGCCCAGGAGCTGAACGCGCAGCCCGGCGATGTGATCGATCGGGTGAAGGCCCTGAAGGACGACCGCAAGAAGCTCGAGAACGAGGTGGCACAGCTGCGTCGTGAGTTGGCCATGGCCGGCGGCGCCAGCGCGCCCGAGGCGACCGAGGTCAACGGGATCGCCTTCCACGGTCAGGCGCTTTCGGGCGTGACGGGCAAGGACCTTGCTGGCATCGTCGACGAGCACAAGGCGCGTCTCGGCTCGGGCGCGGTGGTGCTGGTGGCCGATACCGGCGGCAAAGCGGCTGTGGCCGCTGGCGTGACCGATGATCTGAAAGACCGGATCAGCGCCGTGGATTTGGTGCGCGCGGCGGTCGTCGAATTGGGCGGCAAGGGCGGCGGTGGCCGGCCTGATTTCGCCCAGGGTGGCGGGGCCAGTGCCGAGAATGCCGAGGCGGCTCTTGCCGCGGCCAAGGCGGTTCTGGCGCAGGCGGGGTGAACCGTCGCGAAATAAAATAAACATGCGATAACAAAGGGAAGCACGATGCCTCAAGCCTATTGGATTGCCCATGTGACCGTGACCGACGACGCGGCCTACTCGAAATATGCCGCGCTGGCGACCGATGCGATCACCGCCCATGGGGGCTGTTTCCTCGCACGGGGCGGGCGCTCGATCCAGAAGGAGGGCCGCGCCCATCCGCGCAACGTCGTGGCGGTTTTCCCCTCGCTCGATGCGGCGAATGCCTGCTACGAATCCGAGGCCTATCAAGAGGCAATGACCCATGCGACCGGCGCGTCCGAGCGGGATCTGGTGCTGATCGAGGCGCCTTGACGCCCGCGAAAGACTTGACCCTGCCTGTCGCGCCCTAGTTTTCGCTGAGAATTTGGAGGCGCGCATGACGGCGATCTACTGGGCCCGGCGGGATTTTCGCCTGGCCGACAATCCGGCACTGGTTGCGGCCTGCGAAAGCGGCGCGGTGGTGCCGGTTTTCATTTGCGACGAGGTGGTGGAAAGCCACAAGGCCGCGCCGAAGTGGCGGTTGGGCCTGGGTGTCGCCGCCTTCGCAGAGGCGCTGCGGGATGCCGGTTCGAACCTGATCCTGCGGCGCGGCGATGCGCTGACCACCCTGCGCGCCCTGATCGACGAAGTGGGCGCCGACACGGTCCATTGGAACCGCCTCTATGACCCCGACAGCCGCAAGCGTGGCGAGGCCGTGAAAGCCGCCCTTGTCGAGGATGGCATCAAAGCCGTCAGCCACAAGGGTCACGTCTTGTTCGAGCCGTGGACGGTCGAGACTAAGACCGGCGGCTATTACAAGGTCTACACACCCTACTGGAAGTCCGTGCGCAACCGCTCTCCGGGTGAGACGCTGGACGTGCCCGATATTCCCGCGCCCGAGGCGTGGCCCGCCTCCGACACGTTGGAGGATTGGCAGCTTGGCGCCGCGATGGACCGGGGCGCGGCGGTGGTGGCCGAACATGTGAACGTCGGCGAGAAGGCCGCAAGGGAGCGGTTGGGCGCCTTCATGGCGGAGGGCATCGACGATTACGCCGATGCACGCGACAACCTAGAGAAGAACGGCACCTCGCAACTCTCCGAGAACCTCACCTACGGCGAGATCAGCGCGCGCCAGTGTTGGCACGCGGGGCAGCGCGCAATGGCGGAGGGCAAATCGGGTGCCGAGACCTTTCTGAAAGAGCTCGTCTGGCGCGACTTCGCCCATCACCTCGTCTATCACACCCCGCGCATCACCTCGGCCAATTGGCGCGAGGAGTGGGACGCCTTCCCATGGAACACCGACGAACGCCGCGACGAGGTGCGCGACTGGAAGCAGGGGCGCACGGGGATGCCGATCGTCGATGCCGCCATGCGCGAGATGTATGTGACCGGTCGGATGCACAATCGCGCCCGGATGCTCGTCGCCTCCTACCTGACCAAGCACCTGATGTGTCATTGGAAAATCGGGCTCGACTGGTTCGAGGAATGTCTGGTGGACTGGGACCCGGCGAGCAACGCGATGGGGTGGCAATGGTCGGCGGGCTCCGGCCCGGATGCGACGCCGTTCTTTCGAGTCTTTAATCCCGAGACCCAGGCGGAAAAGTTCGATAAGAATGGCCGCTATCGCCGGCGCTGGCTGGCAGAGACCTCGCAGCCCGCGTTGGAGAGCGCGCTGTCGTATTTCGAGGCGGTGCCGCGTTCGTGGAACCTGTCGCCCGATATGGGTTACCCCGATGCGCCCATCGTCAGCGCCTCGGAGGGCCGCGCGCGGGCCTTGCAAGCCTACGAGAACCGCGACACGGCGTGAAGTTCCGACCCTGCTGTGCCGTGAAGGGATCAGCTGCGCCGGAAAATAAATCTCGCCCCTTGCGCCGCGTCCCGTCATCCCGGAAATTGGCGTGGAAATTCTGGCCGCAACGACGGTCCGAGCGGAACGGGACGGGACAAAGCACATGCCCACGGGCGCGAAACTGGCCGGCAGCTTGCTGTTCTTCGCCGTGGCCTACGTGGCGGCGATGCAGGCGAAACTGACGTTGCCCGAAGGCACGCCGGCGACCTATTTCAACATCACGATCGCGGCCATCGGCTTCTGGCAGGGATGGATGGTCATGGGCAACCGCGCGGGCGCGGGCATGAGCCTTGCGGCGTCGAACGGCTTGCGGACCTCGTTGCAGATCGCCTTCTTCGCCATCGCGCTCTTCGCCCTGCGCACGATGTTCATCCGCTCCGCCAATCTGCGCTATGACAACCCCGAAGAGGCCGTGACCGCCTCGTTGGAGTTGTTCCTGGAGTACCTGACGCAGTCCCTGACCCTTGGCGTCTGGGGCGTGCTGCTGGTCGGCGGCGTCATCGCGGGCATCCTGACGGAATTCGCCGCGCGGGCCTGGCGCTAGATGGTGCCGATTTTCCTTTTCGGCACGTTGTGCCACCAGCCCCTGCTGGACCTTGTCGCGGGTGCGCCCGTCGCGATGGAGCCTGCGCGTTTGCCGGGCTACCGCGTGGCGTGGGTCGCGGGGAAATCCTGGCCGATGCTGGAGGCGCGCGCGGAGATGGCGGCCGAGGGTGCGTTGATCGCCCCCGGCGCAGAGGCGCTGGCGCGGCTCGATTTCTACGAGGCCTGTTTCGACTACACCCGCCGCCCGGTCCGGGTGCTCCGGGGCGACACCGAGATCGCCGCCGAGGCGTGGTTCCCGCCGGAGCAGGCGGGCACGCCGGGCGAGGACTGGTCGCTGTCGACATGGGCGGAGCTATGGGGCGAGATCCAGCTTCTGGCTGCAGGCGAGGTCATGCGTCAGATCGGCCACGCTGCGCCGCGCGATATCGGCGCGCGCTTCGGCATCATCCGCGCCCGCGCCGAGGCCACCGTGCGGGCCGGGCGGTGGCAGCGGCCGGGCCTCGTGGGGGCGGGCATGACCCGCGCCGATGTGACGGAACACGCCGTCGAGCACATCCACGACGGCTTCTTCAACACCGAGGAGCGCCGCCTGAGCCATCGGCGCTTCGATGGCGACACGCAGGGGCCGATCGGGCGCTCGGTCTACCGGGTCGCCGACGCGGTCACGGTGCTGCCCTACGATCCGTTGCGTGACCGCATCATGTTGATCGAGCAGTTCCGCATGGGGCCCTTCGCCAATGGCGATGCGGCGCCCTGGTTGCTGGAGCCTGTCGCGGGCATCCTCGACGCTGGCGAAACGCCCGAAACCACGGCCCGCCGCGAGGCCGTGGAAGAGGCGAACCTGACGCTTGGCAAATTGCACTACATCGGCCGCTATTATCCGACGCCCGGCGGCGTGGCGCAGGTCTTGTATTCCTACCTCGGCATTGCAGATCTGCCCGATGACGTCGCGGGCATCGGCGGACATGCCGATGAGGCCGAAGATATTCTCAGCCACCTCGTTTCCTACGATCTGGCCTGCCGGATGCAGGAGGAGGGCGACATGGCCAACGCGCCCCTGATCTTGTCGATGCAATATCTCATGCTGCACCGCGACCGCCTGCGCGCGGAAGCAGAGGCGGCCGGCGCGGGTTGAGTTCGTGACGTCGCGCGTCTACCTATGCCAAAGTTTCCCGCGCGCCTGAGAGGGCGATTGCATCACGAAAGGGCCCGCGCCATGACGATCCACACCGAGCTTGCGTCCGCGATCGGCAACACGCCTTTGATCCGCCTGCGCGGCGCCTCCGAGGCCACGGGATGCGAAATCCTCGGCAAGGCGGAATTCCTCAACCCCGGCCAGTCGGTGAAGGATCGCGCCGCGCTCTTCATCATTCAGGATGCTGTCAAGCGCGGCACCCTGCGGCCCGGCGGCACCATCGTCGAAGGCACGGCTGGCAACACCGGCATCGGTCTGGCGCTGGTCGGCGCCTCGCTCGGGTTTCGCACGGTGATCGTGATCCCCGAGACCCAGAGCCAGGAAAAGAAGGACATGATCCGCATCGCGGGGGCCGAGTTGATCGAAGTGCCCGCGGTGCCGTATTCGAACCCCGACAACTACGTGAAATATTCCGGCCGCCTGGCCGAGCGGCTGGCACAGTCCGACCCCAACGGCGCGATCTGGGCGAACCAGTTCGACAATACCGCCAACCGGCAGGCCCATGTCGAGATGACCGGGCCCGAGATCTGGGAGCAGACCGGTGGCAAGGTTGACGGCTTCACCTGCGCCGTGGGCTCGGGCGGCACGCTGGCGGGCGTCGGTATGGCGTTGCAGCCCAAGGGCGTGAAGGTCGCCCTGTCCGATCCGGAAGGCTCGGGGCTCTACAAGATCTACACGGGCAAGGAAGCGGGCGGGAACTCGATCACCGAGGGGATCGGGCAGGGGCGCATCACCGCGAACCTCGAAGGCTTCACGCCGGATGCCTGCTACAAGATCCCCGACGCCGAGGCGCTGCCGCTGGTCTATGACATCCTCGCCAACGAGGGGCTGTGTCTTGGCGGCTCTTCCGGCATCAACGTGGCTGGCGCGATCCGCATGGCGAAGGAAATGGGGCCGGGCCACACGATCGTGACGGTACTTTGCGACTATGGCACACGCTACCAGTCCAAGTTGTTCAACCCTGACTTTCTGCGCGAAAAGGGCCTTCCGGTCCCTGCGTGGATGGATGGGCCGGGCCGTGACGTGCCGACTGTATTCGCGGAGTAACCATGTTTCACGTCAGACTTCTTCTCGCGCTGTTCCTGGCGCTGACGCCGCTTGTCTCCGGGTTTTCCGGAAGTTTTTCCATCGGTGCCGCGCAGGCACAAACGACGACCGACGTGGTCGAGATCGACTACGAGGCCTGGGAAGAGGCCGCGACGAGCGCCGAGGCGTTGATCGACGGCTCCGTCGCCTCCACCTCGATGCTGGAGGCGCGGCGCGCGGAATTGGCCGAATGGCGCGCCCGGTTTCTTGAGGCCGACGCCCGAAACGAAGAGCGGGTCGCAACGATCCGGAGCCAGATCGAGGCCTTGGGCGCCGCGCCTGAGGAAGGCGAGACGGAGCCGGATACCATTGCCGCCCGCCGCGAAACCCTCGCCGAAGCGCTGCGCGAGGCACAGGCGCCGAGCCTGCGCGCCAGTGAGGCCTTCAACCGCGCCAACGGCTTGATCGCCGAGATCGACGCCATCGTCGTCGAGCGCCAGACCGAGGAGTTGCTGGAACTCTCGCCGACGCCGTTGAACCCGGTGAACTGGGCCACGGCGCTTGGGGCGCTCGCCGATCTGGCGGTCGAATTGCAGACCGACACCAGCGCGCGGCTGCAAGACCCCGATGTGCGCGAGGCGATCCAGGACGAAGCGCCGCTTCTGATCCTGCTGATCCTCATCGGCCTTGTGCTGATCCTGCGGGGGCGGCCGCTGATCTCGCGCCTTGGCGACCGTTTCCTTGACGCCGACCGCCGTCGTGGACGGGTGGCGCTTGGCTTCCTCGTGTCCCTCGGACAGCTGCTGCTGCCGGTCGCGGGCTTCCTGATGGTGGTCATCGCCTTCGAGGAATCCGGCCTGTTGACCGAGGCCGGAGAGGCGATCATGGATGCCGCCCTCGGCCTGATCATCGCGATCTACGCCGCGCTCTGGCTTGGCGGCCGGCTGTTCCCGAACCATCAGGAACGCGCCGCGGCCTTCGATGCGGACATGGAAATCCGCTGGCCCGCGCGCCGGGCGATCCTGTTCATCGGCCTGTTCATGGGCCTTGCGAACGTGGCCGAGGTTGTCGCCGCGCTCGAGGTCGTCCCGGTCGACGCGCGCGGTGTGCTGGTCCTGCCCGTCTACATCGGGCTGGCGTGGAGCTACTGGAGCTTCGCCCGGCTGATGCACCGCATCCGCACCGAGGCCCCGGAGGGCGAGGTGTCGAGCTTCAACCTCGCCGTCACCAACATCCTCGCACGGGTTCTGTCGCTTGTGGCCATCGTCGGGCCGCTGCTCGCGGCCATCGGCTTTCTGAATGCCGCCGAGGCCGTGATGGTACCCACCGCGATCACGCTCTTCATGCTTGGCGTGTTGCTGGTGCTGCAGGCGGTCGTGCGCGACCTCTACGCGGTGATCTTCCGCTCCACCGCCGAGGCCGCCTCGGAGGCGCTGTTGCCGGTGATCGTGAACTTCCTGCTCTTCCTCGTCGCGACCCCGTTCATTGCAATGGCGTGGGGCGTCCGTGCGGAGCGGTTGCAGGAGCTCTACGTGCGCATGTTGGAGGGCTTCACCTTGGGCGAAACCCGGATCACGCCGGGCGTCGTTCTGGCGGTGATCCTCGTTTTCGCGGCCGGTTTGCTGGTGACGCGACTGCTGCAGGGCGCGTTGAAATCCACCGTTCTGCCGCGCACGCACATGGACGTGGGCGCGCGCAACGCGGTCACGGCGGGCGTGGGCTATGTCGGCATCGCGCTGGCCAGTGTCATCGCCGTCACCAGCGCCGGGATCGACCTGACGGCGCTCGGCTTCGTCGTCGGTGCGCTCTCGGTCGGCATCGGCTTCGGCCTGCAAAACGTGGTCTCGAACTTCGTCTCGGGCATCATCCTGTTGATCGAACGCCCCATCAGCGAGGGCGATTGGATCGAGGTCGCGGGCAACATGGGGATCGTCAAGGATATCTCCGTCCGCTCCACCACGATCGAGACCTTCGACAAGACCGACGTGATCGTGCCCAACGCCGATTTCATCTCCGGCACGGTCACCAACTGGACCCGCGGCAATACCGTGGGGCGGGCCGTGGTGACGGTTGGCGTGGCCTACGGCAACGACACGCGCCATGTCTCGGACATCCTGATGGATATCGCCAAGAACCATCCCGGCGTGCTGACCTTCCCCGAACCGGGCGTTGACTTCCTCGGGTTCGGGGCCGATAGCCTCGATTTCCGGATGCGCTGTATCCTGCGCGATATCAACGAGTTGGTTGCCGTGAAGACAGAGCTCCACCACCAGATTGCCGAACGCTTCAAGGAGGAGGGCATCGAGATTCCCTTCGCCCAACGCGACATCTGGCTGCGCAACCCCGAAGCCTTGGCCCAGGCCGTTTCCCCGAAAGATGCCCCGGAATGACAACGACCGAGACCCTGTTTCTGGACGATCCCTACCGCACCACCGCCACGGCGCGGGTGATTGGACAGACGGAGGAGGGCGGTGTCATCCTCGACCGCACGATCTTCTACGCGCGCGGCGGCGGGCAGCCCGGCGACAGCGGCACGCTGGACTGGGAGGGCGGCCGCATCCCGATCGCGACGGCGGTGAAGGGCGAGGCGGGCGCCATCGTTTTGATCCCGTCTGAACCCGCAGCGCTGCCCCCGGTGGGGGCCGAGGTGGAACAGCGCCTCGACTGGGACCGCAGGCTTGGCCACATGCGCATCCACACGGCGCTGCATCTTCTGTCGGTGGTGATCCCGCTGCCGGTCACCGGGGGCGCCATTGCCGCCGACAAGGGACGGCTCGATTTCCATATGCCCTATGCGCCGGAAGACAAGAAGGTGCTGGAAGGGCAGCTCAACGCGCTGGTGACCCGTGATCTGCCGGTCCATATCGACTGGATCACCGAAGAGGAACTGGACGCCAAACCCGATCTGGTGAAGACCCTCTCGGTGCAACCACCCCGCGGTGCCGGTCAGATCCGGTTGGTGCAGATCGGCGAGGACAAGGCCCGCGTCGACCTGCAACCCTGCGGCGGCACCCATGTCGCGCGCACCTCCGAGATCGGCAAGCTCACGGTCACCAAGATCGAGAACAAGGGCAAACAGAACCGCCGCGTCACCATCGCCTTCGCCTCCTGAACCACGCGCGCCTGCGCGGGTTCCAGCGCCTCTCGCGGCGAGAGGCGAGGAGAGGCGTGGCAGCAGTTTGCCACGGCGGAAATTTCTCCCCGAAACCCCTTGCAAACCCATCACCATAGCCGCTAAACGCTCCTCCACGGACAGGTGGCCGAGTGGTCGAAGGCGCACGCCTGGAAAGTGTGTAGGCGGGAGACCGTCTCCAGGGTTCGAATCCCTGTCTGTCCGCCACCATCCCTTTCTGCATTAGTTTGATTGTGTCGCCGTGGGCGGTTCCGTGTTGATGCCTCGCAGGTCGGTCTGATCACATAGTTTGCCGGGGTGCGCATCCATCCAGTTTGGAAGCTGCCTCATGTTGGCTCAGGAAGATCTCACCGGTCAGTTCCTCCAGAAAATGGCTTCCCTTCAGGCGGTCCATCACGGGGCCCTTTACCTCGCTCAGATGCAGGCGGATGCCAGCCTCCTTGAGGCGGGCGTTGATGGCCTCCAACGACTCGAGCGCTGACAGGTCTATTTCATTAACCGCAGGAAACATCAGCACCACGTCAGTCAGCTCGCGTTTGTCGGCGGCGTAGCGCGACAGTTGATCCTCCAGAAACCGCGCGTTGGGGAAGTAGAGGCTTTCATCGATCCTGAGCGACAGCACGTGGGGTTGGACTTCGACTTCGTGCCGCAGCACGTTCCGGAAATGCTCGGTGCCGGGGACCCTCCCGACGACCGCCATGTGCGGGCGCGAGGTCTTGTAGAGGTGAACGATGATCGACGTGATCACGCCCGCGCTGACGCCGGCCTCGACCCCAAGCGCCAAGGTCAGCAGGATCGTCACAGTAACAGCTGCGAAGTCGGCATGGCTGAAGTGACAGGCGCGTTTGAGGATCGAGAAATCGACGAGGCTGAGGACGGCCACGATGATCGTGGCGGCAAGCGTCGCTTTGGGCAGAAAGTAGATCAGCGGTGTGAGAAACACGGCCGCCAGCGCCAGTCCGATGGCGGTGAACGCCCCGGCGGCGGGGGTTTCTGCGCCGGCATCGAAATTCACCACCGAGCGGGAGAACCCGCCGGTGACGGGAAAGCCCCCGGTGAAGGCCGCGCCGAGGTTGGCGCTGCCAAGGCCGATCAGCTCTTGATCCGGATCGATGCGCTGGCGTTTCTTCGCGGCAAGGGTCTGGGCGACCGAAATGCTTTCGACGAAGCCGATGATCGAGATCAGCAGGGCCGGCACGATGAGTTGCGACAGCAGATCGGGCGAGAAGGAAGGCAGGGTCAGCGGTGGCAGGCTTTGCGGCACCTCGCCCACGATGGCGACGCCCCGTTCTTGCAAGTCGAAGCCCCATACAATCAGCGTCGTCCCAACGATCGCCAGCACCGGTCCGAGCTTCGCGCCGATGTCCGCCAACCGCGGCCCCAGTCCGACCCGCCGCAACAGCGGTTTCAGCCCGCCACGGACCCAGAACAGGAAGGCCGTCGCGCTGACGCCCAGAATGACGGTCGTGGGGTTCACGTCGCGTAGATGCGTGCCGAGGCTCATGAAAATTTCGACGAGCGTGTGACCCTCGGCCTCGACCCCGAGGATGTGACGCAGTTGGCTTGCCGCGATCAGGATGCCAGAGGCGGTGATGAACCCGGCAATCACCGGATGCGACAGGAAATTGGCAAGAAACCCGAGCCGGAACAGCCCCAGAGCCAGCAACATCAGACCCGACAGGAAGGCCAGCGTCAGCGCCGCCGTGACGTAGCCTGCGGTGCCGCTCTCGGCGATGTTGCCCACGGCCGCGGCCGTCATCAGCGAGACGACCGCCACCGGTCCCACCGCCAGCGCACGGCTGGTGCCGAAGACCGCATAGAGCACGATCGGCGCGATGGAGGCATAGATCCCGGCCTCGGGCGGCAGACCGGCCAGCAGCGCATAGGCCAGTGACTGCGGGATCAGCATGATAGTGACAATCACGGCCGCAATCATGTCTCCGGCGAACTGGGAGCGATCATAACCCCGGCCCCAATCGAGGATCGGCAGATAGCGTGCGAGGGGCGCGAGGGTCATGAGAGCGGTTCCGTCAAGCAAGAGGAGAGGTCGCGGGAAACTGCAAAGACCTGCGCAAGCGCCGGCGCGGCTGCTGCCGGCGCTTGGGGCTCTCAGTCGAAGCGATTGACCGGCAATTTCAGGTAGTGATGGCCGTCATCCTCCGCCGGCGGGAGCCGCCCGCCGCGCAGGTTGATTTGCAGCGCCGCGAGGATGCGGTTTGGCAGCGACAGCGTCTCGTCGCGGGTCTGGCGCCGCTCGATATAGACCTCGCGTTCGGTGCCGTCCTTCACGTGGATGTTGTGCGCCTTGTGCTCGTCGACGGTTGCCTCCCACCTCGGCTCTTTACGGTCCTTCGTGCCGTAGTCGTGGCCGATATAGAGCCGCGTGTCGCCGGGCAGGGCGAGGATTTCCTGAATCGACTCCCACAGCTCTCCGGTGTCGCCGCCGGGAAAATCCGAGCGTGAGGTGCCCGCGTCAGGCTGCATCAGCGTGTCGTGCACGAAAGCCGCATCGCCACAGACATAGGAGATCGAGCCGAGCGTGTGGCCGGGCGACAGCATCACCTTTGCTTCCAGCTCGCCGATCTTGAAGGTCTCACCCTCCTCGAAGAGGTGGTCGAAATCCCGTTCCGCGTCAAAGGCATCGGGCAGATTATAGAGGTCCGCCCAGATCTTCGCGATTTGCGGCACCAACGCGCCGATGGCGTTCGGCGCGCCGGTGCGTTCCTTCAGTTGCGCCGAGGCCATGACGTGGTCAGCGTGGGGGTGGGTATCGAGCACCCATTCCACCTCCAGCCCGTGCTCCGCCACGAGGTCCAGCACCTGATCGATGGCCTCGGTGGAGAAGCGATAGTTCTTCGGATCGAAGTTCCACACCACGTCGATCAGCGCGGCTTTCTTGGTGGCAGGGTCGGCGCAGATATACTGGATCGACCCGGTGTCCGGCTCGTAGATGCCCCAGACGTCAGGACTCCCCGCGCCGGTCGAGGGGGAATGGCGCACAACGGGGGTGTTCAGGGGATCGCTCATCATACGGTTCCTTTCTTGCGGGGAAGGGAGAGGTCGGGGGTGTTTCGGGCGGCCCACATGCCGGCGAGCATGAAGGGCACGAAGATCAGGGTGCCCGTGGCCGCCATCGGCAGCGCGGTCAGGGCAGGGCCGGGGCAGAAGCCGCCCAAACCCCATCCGACGCCGAAGATCGCAGCACCGACAAGCAACGTCGGTTCCAGATCCTTGCGGGTGGGCAGCCGGAACTCGGTATCAAACATCGGCGCGTGTCGTTTGCGGAAGAGCCGGGCGAACCCCGGCGCCGTCACCGCGATGGCGCCACCCATCACGAAGGCGAGGCTCGGGTCCCACGTGCCGAAGAGGTCGAGGAAGTTCAGGACCTTGGCCGGATCGGCCATGCCGGAGATGATCAGCCCAAGGCCGAAGATCAGGCCCGAGAGAAGTGCGAAGATCTGTTTCATCTCACGCTCCGATCAGGTGCCGCATGACGAAGACGGTCACGAAGGCCGTCGCCATGAAGGTGAGGGTTGCCACGATCGAGCGGCCCGATCCCCGGCTGATGCCGCAGACACCATGGCCCGAGGTGCAGCCGTTGCCGTAGGTCGCGCCGAAGCCCACGAGGAGACCGGCGGCGGCCATGAGGACCGGGCTCGACGGCACCCATTGCTGCGGCCAGTCGCCCGAGACGAGCAGCCATAGCGGCGCGGCCAGAAGCAGGCCCAGAACGAAGAGCGCCGAGACGCCGCGGGCCTCTCCGTCCGAGGCGCGCTTGAATATGTTCGAGGTCAGCCCGCTGATGCCCGCGATGCGGCCGTTGGTGGCCATCAGCAGCACTGAGGCGGCCCCGATCATCACGCCGCCGCCAAGCGACAGCCAGGGGGTGAATTCCGTTTCCATCTTCCGTCTCCAACTGTCGCCCGCGATCTCGCGCCGGGCCGGACTTGTATCACTCTGCGGAGGATAGTATATTCGAACGGTATAATATTCAATGGACGTAATATGAAATTCTCTGACGACTTCCTCGACGGCGACATCTCGGGCGCTGCGGCGCTGATGACGATGCTCGCATCCGAGGCGCGGTTGCAGATCCTCTGCCGCCTGTTGAACGGCGAGCGGTCAGTGAATGATCTGGCGCAGGCCTGTGGGCTGTCGCAATCGACCATGTCGCAGCAACTCAAGAAGCTGAAAGAGGCCGGCTTGGTGGAGGGGCGCCGCGACGGGCAGACGATCTACTATAGCGTCAAGGGTCAGGAAGCCGCCGCGGTGCTGGAGGTGCTGCACGGGCTCTATTGTGACCGCAACAATTGATGTCGCGCGCTCAAGTGATCCCGGCGCAGCGAGCGCTCTCAGGCATTGGCCTTCTGGTCCGCATAGGATTCGACGAACTGGCCGATCTTCTCATCGGTCAGATCGATGCCGCGCGCCTTGCCCTCCTGCACCGCCGTCTCACCATCCCAACCCTTGTCAGCCGCCAACGCCATCAGCGTCATCGCGCCCGCGCGCTTGCCCGAGGCGCAGTGCAGGAACACCGGCTGAGGCAGGTCATCCAGCGACCGTCGGAACTCATCTACGAGTTCCGCATCAAGGCTGTCGGCAGTGACAGGGAAATGCAGGTAGTTCAGGCCCAACCGCTCGGCCTGCTGTCGCTCATCGTCGGGGCTTAGTCCCCCGTTCTCTCCCTCGGCGCGGAAGTTCACCACTGTCTTTGCCCCTGCCGAGGCCGCTTGCTTCAAGGTCTCGGTATCCGGGGTGAACAGCGCCACCGTGTGGTTTGGATCAATAGTTGCAATTTTCTGCGTGTTGTCCGTCATTCTTCCGTCTCCTGTTCAGTTGAGTAGCCAGCGGCAGTCCAGGCTTTCCAGCTTCCCGGGACATTTCGGATATTGGTGAACCCATGCGCTGCAAGCAGGCTCGAGGCGATGCTGGCGCGGAAACCACTGGCGCAATAGGTCGCGTAGGCCGCGGTCTTGTCGAGGCCGTCGAGTTTGTCGCGGAGCTCTCCCAGAAACGCGTGGGTGGCGTTGGGGATATGGCCGGCCGTCCATTCCTCGGGCTTGCGGACGTCGAGCGGCGTGACATTCTGGGCATCGTTCAGCTCATGCACAGACATCTGCGGGATTTGTTTAAGCGGTTTGCCGGCCTCACGCCAAGCCCCGATGCCGCCCGCCAGATAGCCGCCAAAGTCGGTAAAGCCAGTCCGCCAAAGCAAGCGCAGCACATTGTCCACGTCGGCGTCCTGTTCGAGCACCAGATAGATCGGTGCCTCGGGGTCGAGCAGCCATCCGGCCCAGACCGATAATTCAGGGCGGGCGCCGATGTTCAGGCTGCCGTCGATATATCCACCGCCAAAGGCCATCATGTCGCGCACATCGAGAAGCTGCGCGCCTTCCTGGGACAGGCGTTCGAAATCATCCACGTTCAGAGGAGGAATGCGCGGCAGGTTGCGCAGCACTTCCGGCCCACTGGAATTCACGTCCTTCATCCGAGGATAATGGGTCGGCACCGGCGGGGCGTCGTTCAGCATCTTGTCTTTGAACGCGTCGAGGTCCTCGATCTGCGCAAACCGGTTGAATCGCCGCTCGTATCCGATGGTGGAGGACATCCGGTCGCCGATGTCCGGGCCGCAGGCCGAGCCCGCGCCGTGACAGGGGTAGATGATCACGTCATCGGGCAGCGCCATGAATACGTCGCGCACGGTATGGAAAAGCCTCTCGGTCAGCTCCTCGGTCTGGTCATCGCCCAAGAGATCCGGTCGACCCACGCTGTCGACGAAGAAAGCATCACCCGACAGCACGCCCCAGGGCGTGTCCTTGTCACCATCGTAGAGCATGTACGCCATGTGCTCCGGCGTATGTCCCGGCGTAAAACGAGCCTGCATCCGCATCTCGCCGAAGGTGAACTCGTCGCCATCGCGCACAGGTTCATGGTCGAACCCGTACTCCGCGCCGCCTTCGCGGCTGACGTAAAGCTTGGCCTGTCCGCCGAGCCGATCCACGAGTTCGCGCGCCCCACTCAGGAAGTCGGCGTGGATATGTGTCTCGAAGACGTGGGTGATGGCCATGCCGAAGCGGCGCGCAGTCTCAATATAAATGTCGACATCGGGGCGCGGGTCGATCACCGCACAGACATGGGCCGCGTCATCTCCCAGAAGGTAGGAGCATTCGGCCACGCCGTCCGCGAGGATCTGTTCAAAACGCATCGTCACGATAGGTCCTCCTTGTTGAGGGAACGGAGGAAGGACGGCGGAGGTTCCAATATTCGCCGAACCTGAGGTGGAGTGAGCGGGCGATGCGCGCGCTGCGTACTCAACGGAGGGCCGGTTTTGGGGACACCGGAGGCGCCCTGACCTTCAATGAATTACCGGTCTGGGCCGACGATGGATGCGTCCAAATACCCTCGCGCGCATGTTCGAGCGGAAAACCACGAGGCAGCGTGAGAACGACACCGGGGTCTAAACGCTCCCTTCAGAACTGATCTCTATTGCGAGTCTTTCAACGTCTTCGAGGAAGCCGTCGATATCCTCACGCTGGGTGCGATGGTTGTTGAACGCACATCGCAACCCGTGCCTTCCTTGAACGGTCGTATCGGATGGGATCGCGAGGCCGCGTTCTTGGAGTCTCAGCATGATCTCGGTGTTCAGGGCCTTTGACGCTTCCTCGTCTTCAGCAATGTGACGGAAGCACACGATATTGAGGTCGACCGGCGCAATAAGTTCAAGCTGCGGGTGAGCCTTCACGCGATCGGACATATACCGCGCCAATGCAATATCCTTCGTGATCAGCCTGCCAAACTTGACAGCGCCCTTCTCCTTGAACGCCATCCAGATCTTCAACGCCCGAAACCCTCGGCTCAGCTCAAGACCATAGTCTGCAAGAAATTTGCCCGCTATCATCCCGCGCTCCTGCATTTGGAGATAGGGCCCGTGCATCTCGAATGTTGCAAAGTGCGCTTCAGGGTCCTTGATCAATACGGCCCCCGCTTCAAAGGGCGCATGGAGCCACTTATGTGGATCTATCGCAACTGATCCGGCTCGTTCCAAACCGTCCACCAGTTGCGCATGTTCCTGAGACAATCGCAGGACGCCCCCGATACAGCCGTCAACGTGGAACCAAAGACCTTCGCGTTCACAGACATCGGCGAGCGCGGTGAGGTCATCAATGGCGCCCGTGTTGGTCGTACCTGCCGTGCCGATCACGCAGGCGGGCTGTCGTCCCTGTGAGCGGTCATTGGCGATGGTCTCTTCCAACACGTCGAGCCGCATACGCTGGCGATCGTCGCTTGGAATTTCGACAAGTGCGTGCGCACCTAAGCCGAGGATCTCCAGCGCCTTTTGATGACAGCTGTGGACCTGATCGGACGCGTAAAACCGCAGCGGCTTCTCTAAGGAGGCAATGCCATCTTTGCGAACGTCGAAGCCCGCTGCCAAATTGCGAATGACGGTATGTGCCACGAGGTTTGCGACGGAACCTCCGCTGGTCAGCGTGCCACTTGCATTTTGGGGAAAGCCCGCGATTTCCTTCAACCAATCAACAACTTGCTGCTCAACCTGTGACGCGCCCGTATTGCCGCCTCCAAGATTGCTGCCTTCGACTGCGGCAAGAAAATCGCCGAGTGCGCCAGTAAAATTGCTGGATCCCATGTACCAGCCCCAGAAACGCGGATGAATGTTGCCCATGGCGTAGGCGGCAACGTTTTCGCGATAATCTTGATACACGTCGGCCAAAGGGGCCGGATCGTGGGGCATCGCGGTTTGAAGACGCGCCCGCACCTCATCGGGCATAGGGGTCCAGACAGGACGCTCGCGCACATGGGCCAAATGTTCAATCGCATCGTCCACCATCTGGTGGGCCATCAGGCGGGTCGCTTCCCAATCTTCGGGATCGAGTGTTTCTTCGATTAAATAATTCACAATTATGCCCCCAAAGCACGAAGCGTGCATCAAGGCCGGTGATAGAGCAAACCCTATGTTCTTGGATGGCGAAGCCGTCCAACCATTTCCGTAGGTCGTTCTGTAGCCAACGCAAGCGCACCTCCACCATCGCGACCCTCCAAAAACACCCGCCCGGAAACCCCCAGATCGCCACTGGTCATTCCGGACGGATTTGCGCAGTCTGGCCGTCAAACATCATCTACGCGGAGACACCCATGGCCTATTTGCAGAGCATTTTCCTCACACGCCGGGATCGCCCATGACGCGCATTGTCTCGATCGGCGAATGCATGGTGGAAATGGCTCCGACGGGGCAGGAGGCGACGTTCGAGAGGTCTTTTGCGGGCGATACGTTCAACACGGCTTGGTATCTCGCGCAGCTCGCGCCGGGTTGGCAGGTGGATTACCTGAGTGCTGTGGGCCAAGACAGCATTTCGGATGAATTCGTGGCCTTCGCGGCCGAGGCGGGGATCGGGACAAAGCACATCGCGCGCGAGCCCAAGCTTGGCATGGGTCTCTACCAGATCGAACTGACGGACGGCGAGCGCACCTTTCATTACTGGCGGGACACGTCGGCCGCGCGCAAGCTGGCGCGGGATGAAGAGGTGCTGGCGGAGGCTTTGCGGGGCGCCGATATCGTATTTTTCAGCGGCATCACCCTCGCAATCCTGACCGAGGAGGAGCGCGAAGTCCTTTTCGACACGATCTCGGAGGCGCAGGCCGATGGGGCCATCGTGGCCTTCGATCCCAACATCCGTCCGAACCTCTGGGACGATCCCGAAGACATGCGGGCCGCCATCATGGAGGCGGCGCTGAGCTCCGAGATCATCTTGCCGTCTTTCGACGAGGAAGCGGCCCATTTCGGCGACGCAGACCCCAAGGCCACGGTGAAGCGCTACCTCTCGGCAGGCGCGACCAGCGTTGTGGTCAAGAATGGCGCGGGCGTGGTGCAATATTCCTGCGGGGGCGAGGCGGGGTCTCATACGCCTGAGGCCGTGGCGGAAGTCACCGACACCACGGCGGCCGGAGACGGCTTCAACGCGGGCTTCCTCGCGAGCCTGATCGCGGGCAACAGCCCGGCAGAGGCCGTCGCGGCGGCCTGCAAGGTCTCGGGCAAGGTGATCCAGTCGCGGGGTGCGCTCGTGGGCGGCATCGGCTAGGCCTGCGCGCGATGTTCCGGTTCATCCATTCCTCTGACCTGCACCTCGGCAAACCGTTCGGGCGCTATCCCGAGGACGTCCGGGTGCGGTTGCGCCAGGCCCGGATGGCGTCGCTCGAGGTGCTGGCCGAGCGCGCCCGCGCCTCGGGGGCCGGACACGTCCTGCTGGCCGGTGATACCTTCGACCAGATGACGCCGGCGCCCAAGGTGATCCGGGATGCGTTGAACGCCACGGGTGCGGCCTCCGATATCACGTGGCTAGTCCTGCCCGGCAACCACGACCACGCCAATGCGACCGAGCTCTGGCGGACCTTCACGAAAGATGCGCCGCCCAATGTCACCGCGCTGCTGACGCCGGAGCCAGTGGCCTTGAGCGAGGACGTGACCCTCCTGCCGGCCCCGCCGACCGAGCGTCATCCCGGCCGCGACCTGACCGAATGGTTCAACGATGCGGCAACGGGCGAGGCGCTGCGCATCGGCTTGGCTCACGGCTCGATCCGGGGCTTTTCCTCGGAGGACGGCGGCGCCTCGGTGCTATCGGCAGACCGCGCGCGGGAGGCCGGGCTGGCCTATCTCGGATTGGGCGACTGGCACGGACAGCTGAAGATATCTGAGACCACGTGGTATTCCGGCGCGCCGGAGGCTGACAGTTTCAAGCATGACGCCGCCGCCACGGCGCTATTGGTGGAGCTTGACGGGCAGGGCGTGCGCGTCACACCGCAGCCCACCGCGGCGTTGAATTGGCGGGCGCTCGAGATCGACCTGACCGGCGAAGAGACCGAGATTTCGCTGCCGCAAGACGCGCGGTCCGATACGTTAATGTCGTTAACCGTGACGGGCCACGCGGGCCCGACCTTGCGCCGGAAGGTTGAAGCCGACATTGCGCAGGCCTCGCCGGATTTCCTTTGGGCGGAGGCGACCCTCGACGCCCTGCGGCTGATCCATGACACCTCCGATCTGGACCAGATCGACCGCCACGGCGCGCTCCGGGCGGCGGCGGACGTGCTCGCCGCCGAGGCCGAGGATACCTCGCGGACACCGGAGGAGCGCACGACCGCGCGCACCGCCTTGTCCTACCTTTTCTCTTACGTGGGGGAGGATTAGATGCGATTGCGCGCCCTCCACCTTGGAAACGTCCGGAAATTCGCGGGCAAGAAAGCCTCGGTCACCGGGATCGGCGATGGGATCACGGTGGTCTCGGAGGCCAATGAATTCGGCAAATCCACCTTTTTCGACGCCCTCCACGCGCTGTTCTTCGAGAAATACAGCTCGGCCGCCAAGACGGTCAAAAGCCTGCAACCCTACGCCAAGGGCGCCGTGGAAGTGGCCGCCGAAATCGAGACGGACGAGGGGCGCTTCCGGGTCGAGAAGACCTTCCTGCAGCGCAAATCGGCGCGTGTCCTGCGAATGTCAGACGGCGCGGTCATCGCCCAGGATGACGGCGCGGAGCGTTGGATCTCCACCGCCCTAGGCTCTGACAAGAACGGGCCTGCCGGGCTCCTATGGGTGCGGCAGGGCGCGATCGGGCTTGATCCTGACACTCGGGACGAGACGGTCAAGCAATTGGAAACGCGCCGGGATTTGCTCTCCTCCGTGAGTGGCGAGATCGACGCCATGACCGGCGGGCGCCGGATGGACCGGGTGATGAAACGCGTGGCGGAGGAGTTGAAGACTCTGGTCACGGCGACGGGCAAGCCCACCGGTGAGTGGCGCGCGCTGAATGGCGAAATCGCGCAGATGGAGGCCGAGCTTTCAGAGCTGGACGCGCAGATCGACAAGCTCTCAACCGCTCTCGACGCGCGCAAGCAGGCGGAGAACCTGTTGGCGCAACTCGACCAGCCCGATGCCCGCGCCGCGCGCGCGGCGGGCTTGGCTCAGGCCGAAGGGGCGCTGGAAGAGGCGAAGGCCCACGCAGGCCGGGTCGCGGCGGCGGAACAAGCGCACAAGTTGGCGCAGATCGAGGCGCAGACGGCGCGGGGTCGGTTGGATGAATTTCTGGCGGCGCTCGAAAGACTTGCCAGCGCGCATAGCGCCATGGAAGCCTCGCGCGGTGCCCTTGAGGAAGTCGCATCCCAAACGGCGCAGAAAGAGGCCGCGTTCGAGGTCGCGAAAGCGGCGGCGGATGGCTCCACCGCAGCGGTTACGGAGGCTCGCGGTGTTCTTGACGCTGCGCGCAAGCAGGCCGCCGCACAGGCCGCGAAGGCGCGGGCTAAGGGGCTGGAAAAACAGCTGCAACAGGTTGATGAGGTAGAGAAAAAACGCGATGCCGCCCGCGCAAGGATCGCAGCATCCGCTGCAACGCCGAAGTGGCTGGCCGCCGTGGAAGAGGCGCAAAACGCCGTCGCGGCGCAGACTGCCGCGGTCAACGCACAGGCCGCGACGCTCGCGGTCACCTATTCCGGCGCAGCCCGCGTGACGCAGGGCTCGGAGGTGCTGTCAGACGGCGTTCCGGTCATGCTTTCGGGGTCGACCGATTTCGAACTGCCCGGCATCGGGTCGCTGCGGGTCGACGTCCCCGACGGCGGGCGCGAGGCGGCCGACGCTCTCTCCGCGCGCAAGGCTCGTCTGGCGGAGGTCTTGGCAAAGGCGGAGGCGCAAACGCTGGCCGAAGCGCGGGACCTTGCAGCGGCACGCGCGCAGTGGGTTCAGAAATTGCAGACGGCGGAGGCGGTGTTGCAAACGCTCGCGCCGCAGGGGACCGCGCCGTTGCGCGCCGAGAAAGCCGCCGCCGATCTCGCCGGGGCAGGGGCTGACGATGCGCCGCTCCCCGCTCAGGATGCCTTGGAGGCCGCGCTCACCAAGGCGCAGGCGGAGGACGCGGAGGCGCAGGCCGTGTTGGCGCGCGCCAGTGCGAGCCATGCCGCCGCGCGCGAGGCGGCGATTCATTCGCAGGCGGCGGCGCAGGCGGCCCAAACCGCACTGGAAGCCGCGCAGGCCAAGGCGGGACACACCGAGACGCGGGATGCCACGAAGGCTGATCTCATCCGAACCGACGCGCAGGCACAGGAAAACGCGTCCGCGAAGGCCGAGGCTCTGGAGAATATGCGCGCGCAGGCGCCGGATCTGGGCACGGCGCAAGCCGAATGCACCCGCGCGCAGAACGCGGTCACGGCTGCGGAAGGGCAGTTGCAAAAGCTACAACTTCGCATCGCTGCCCTGTCAGCCGAAATCCACGCACAGTCCGAGGCGGGCATCGAAGAGACGCGCGATACGCTCTCGGGACGCCTGGACGCCGCGCGGGCGAAAGAGGCGCGTCTGGCGAACAAGGCAGCCGCGCTGCTGCGCTTGCGGGCGGCGCTGGAGGCCGAGCGGTCCGCGGCCCGGGACACCTATTTTGGGCCGGTTCAGAGGGAGTTGGCGCCGCTGTTATCGATCCTCTACGACGAGGCCGGGCTGCAGTTCGATACGGATAGCCTGTTGCCCTCGGGGCTGACACGGGCGCAGACGGAAGAGCGGTTGGACGACCTGTCAGGCGGTACGCAGGAGCAGATTGCGATCCTCACGCGGCTGGCTTTCGCCCGGCTGTTTCAGGGACAGGGACGGCACATGCCAATCGTGCTCGACGATGCGTTGGTCTACTCCGACGACGCGCGGATCGTGAAAATGTTTACGGCGTTAACCCGCGTCGCTCAGGAGCAGCAGATCCTCGTGTTCACCTGCCGGACAATGGCGTTTCTGGAACTGGGCGGCACGCGACCAGAGGTCGATATCCATGACCTTTGAGCAGATCAGAACCTTTCTCTGGGTCGCGCGGTTGGGCGGGTTCCGCAAGGCGTCGGAACGGCTGAACCTGTCGCAGCCCGCTGTCTCGACACGCATCTCGAACCTCGAGGCGGAGCTTCAGGTCCTTCTTTTCGACCGGGGGCCGGGGCAGATGATCCTCACCAAACATGGGCAGCAACTGCTCGCCTATGCCGAGCAGTTGCTCTTCGTAGAGGAGGAGATCAAGAACCGCGTCGGCAATGCGTCCGAGACCGAGGGTCTGTTCCGCGTCGGCGCCGCCGAGACCATCGCGCAGGCTTGGTTGCCGGACTTTTTGCAAGTCTTTGCAGAGACTTACCCGAGGGTTAACGTTGACCTGACCGTCGATATCTCGGGCTCGCTGCGCGACGCCTTGGTGGAACGGCGGTTGGATCTCGTCTTCCTCATGGGGCCGGTTTCGGAATTCTCGGTCAAGAACGTGGCGCTGCCGCAGTTCGATTTGCACTGGTACCGCGCGGCGCATCTGGGAGATATCGACTTGGGAGAAATCCCGGTCATTTCCTATTCCTCCCGGACGCGCCCGTACCGCGAGTTGACGACCGAGCTCGCGGGGCGCGTGGGCCCGAAAATGCGTTTGTTTTCATCGGCCTCGCTCTCCGCCAGCTTGCGGATGATCGCGGCGGGTATCGCCGTGGGACCCTATCCACGCGTGCTGGCCACGCCGTTTCTGGACGCGGGACAGGTGGTGGAATTCGATCCCGACCTGCCGCTCACACCGCTGGAATTCACCGCGTCCTACATGGCTGAGCCGCGTAGCTTTCTGATCGAGACCAGCGCCGAGATCGCCCATGACGTGGCCGAGAAATGGCATCGCGCGCATCCCGCGTAGTGATCCGAAAATTCTATCACCTCATATTTAAAATGATAATTTGATACGAAGCCGCCCCCTGTGACAAGCTAGGTCCGAGCCTATGGGGGACTCGATGAACCTGCGTGACGAACAAGATGTGACCAAGATCCGCGCGGCGATACGCGCGGGCTCGTTTACGGGCCATACCTCGGGCATGGCGCCCGGCAAATTGCAGTGCAATCTCGCGATCCTGCCGGCTGAATATGCGCTCGATTTCCTGCGCTTCTGCCAGCGCAATCCCAAGCCCTGTCCGGTCGTGGGCGTGAGCGAGACGGGCGACCCGATGCTCCCGACCCTTGGCCGCGACATCGACATCCGCACCGACGTGCCGCGTTACCGCGTGTTTCGTGACGGCGTGTTGAGCGAAGAGGTTAACGACATTAACGATCTGTGGCGCGACGATCTCGTGACGGTCGCGCTCGGCTGTTCCTTCACCTTCGAGAACGCGCTGATGCGCGCCGATATTCCGGTTCGCCATATTGAGGATGGGGTGAACGTGCCGATGTTCCGCAGCAACATCCCATTGGTGCCCGCCGGGCCCTTCCGGGGTGACATGGTCGTGACGATGCGTCCGATCCCCGAGGACCTCGTCACGCAAGCCCATGATATCAGTGCGAAATACCCTCAGGCTCACGGGGCACCGATCGCGACGGGGGATCCGTCTCAGCTTGGGATCGCAGACCTCTCAAAGCCGGACTACGGCGATCCGGTCCAGGTTCGCGCGGGTGAAGTGCCCGTCTACTGGGCCTGCGGCGTCACCCCGCAAAACGTACTTCTCGATGCGAAGCTCCCGCTTTGCATCACCCATTCCCCCGGTCACATGCTGATTTCCGATGTGGCCGAGGACGCCGAAACACCGATTTACCAACAATAAACGCAACAAGGAGAGACACCATGAAACATCTTTCAGCCATTCTCGTCGCGACCACCGCGCTCGCCGGCGCGGCGCAGGCGCAAGATCTGTCCGTCGTCGGCAGCTGGTCCGGCCTGCCGCTGCACGGTCAATACGAAGTCCCGTTCTGGACGGAAACCATGACCGAGGCGGGCTTCAACGTGGAGCTGACGACGCACAACCAGATGGGCCTGGGGCTGTCGGAAGTTTACCCTCTCTTGGGTCAGGGCGTTTACGACGTTGCGATGACCGTGGGCGATTACGCGGTTGGCGACGCGCCGGAATTGGAAGGCCTGGACGTGCCACTCGTCGCCTTGAGCGCGGATGAGGCGCGCGCGATGGTCGACGCGGCCCGTCCCATGGTCTCGGACATTTTCCGCGACCGGTTCAACGCCGAGGTTCTGGCGATTGCGCCTTACCCGCCGCAGGTTGTTTTCTGCAACGCCGAGATCACGTCGCTCGACGATCTGGAGGGTCTGAAGGTCCGCGCGTCGGGTCGGATGACCGCGCTTTTGCTTGAGGCGCTTGGCGCTGAAGGCGTGAACGTCGCGTTCTCCGAGGTCCCGGGCGCGCTACAGAACGGCGTGGTCGACTGCGCCGTGACCGGGGCCGGTTCGGGCTATTCCGCGGGCTGGTGGGAGGTTTCCACCCATCTGCTCCCGATCCCGCTCGGGGGATGGGACCCGGTCGTCACGGCGATGAACCTCGACACCTGGAACGGGTTGAGCGCAGATGCCCAGTCCACGATCCAGAGCCAGATCGCCGCCGAATTCGAAGACCCGGCATGGGCCTCTGCCCAGGACGCCTTGGTTAACGACATCGCCTGCCTGACCGGCAACGGCGAATGCCCGGCGGGTGAGGCGCGCGACATGGTGCTGGTCGAGGCGTCCGATGCCGACTTCGAACGCGCCCGCGAGGTTCTGACCACCGACGTGCTGCCCGATTGGGCCGAGCGTGCGGGCGGTGACTGGGCCGAGCGCTGGAACGCTTCTGTCGGTGAAGTTGTCGGCGTCACCATCGAATAATCTGACAGGGCGCGCGGGACGGCTCGCGCGCCCGATTTCTTAACAGGATTAACCCCTATGGAACTGGCCTTGATCGACAAGCTCCGCCGCCTCAACCGCCTGATCGCGCTGATCGTGGGCGTGGGCCTTCTGGGGGTTGCCGCCTTCGTCGTCCTCGACATCGCCATGCGCCAATTCAGCGAAGGTTTCGGGGGCACCGATGAAATCGCGGGCTACGCGATGGCGCTGGCCACCGCATGGGGCATGTCCTTCGCGCTGCTGGAAATGGGCCACGTTCGGATCGACCTTCTGCGGTCGCGCACCGGCACCACGGCGAAGGCCCTGTTCGACGTTTTCGCAATGATCTGCATGTCCGGCGTCGTCGTCATGGTGGCGATCAAATCTTGGTCCGTGGTGGAGCGGGCGTTGACCAATGGCAGCCGCGCCAACACGCCGCTCGAGACGCCGCTGATCTGGGTTCAGGCGCCATGGTTCGCCGGATGGGTCTGGTTCGCGATCATGTCCTGTCTTGTCACCCTCTGCGCGCTCAGCCTCGTTCTGCGCGGTCGATTTGCAGAGACCGAGCCCTTCGTGGGCGCTTTCTCCGAGCAGGATAGCCTCTGATGGTCACATATATTTCAGTCGGACTTCTCGGCCTCCTCGCGCTCTCGATTCCCGTGGGTATCGTATTGTTCCTGCTCGGTTTTGGGGTCGATCAGTTCTTCTCAAGCTTCCCGCTGTCGCGGGCGCTCGGCAACATGGTGTGGACGTCTTCGAACTCCGCCACGCTCATCGCGATCCCCTTCTTCGTGCTGTTGGGCGAGGTTCTTGTCCGCTCCGGCGTCGCGACCCGCACCTATGCCGCGCTTGATCGGTGGGTGAGCTGGCTGCCGGGCGGCTTGGTGCATGCCAATGTCGCGACCGCCACGATGTTTTCGGCGACCTCCGGCTCATCCGTGGCGACGGCCGCGACTGTCGCGACGGTGGCCATGCCGCAAGCCGAGAAGCTCGGCTACGACCCGAAGCTCTTTTCCGGCGCGATCGCGGCAGGCGGCACTCTGGGGATCATGATCCCCCCGTCGATCAACCTGATCGTCTACGGCTTCCTGACCCAATCGAGCATCCCGCAGCTGTTCCTTGCTGGCCTGATACCGGGCGTCGCGCTCGCGTTTGCCTTCATGGTCGTTGTGGCGCTGATCTGCCTGATCCGGCCGGAGTTGGGCGGCGTGCGGCGCACCTTCCCGTTCCCGCAAATGTTAAGGGCGTTAATAGATCTGGTGCCGATCCTGATCCTCTTCGGCCTCATCGTCGGCTCGATCTACCAGGGATGGGCAACCCCGACCGAGGCGGCGGCGGTGGGTGTCGCCGGTGCCTTCGTCATCGCGGCGTTCTTTGGCGGCGTGAACCTCACCATGATCCGCGAGGCGCTTCTGGGCACCATGAAGATCACCGCGATGATCATGTTGATCGTCATCGGCGCCTCCTTCCTCAACTTCACGCTCGCTTCCGCCGGTCTGGGGCGCGAATTGACGGCCTTCATGGAGGGTCTGGGACTTGGACCCTTTGGCTTCATCATGGTCGTGGTCGTGCTCTACATCGTCCTTGGCTTCTTCATCGAAACGCTTTCGTTAATGGTGGTAACCATTCCGATCATCGTGCCGATGGTGCTGGCGCAGGGCTACGACGCGATCTGGTTCGGCATCTTGATGATCGTGCTGGTGGAGATGGCCCTGATCACGCCGCCGGTGGGATTGAACCTCTACGTGGTTCAAGGCGCGCGGAAATCAGGTTCGCTGAATGAGGTGATGTTGGGCGCGATCCCCTTCGCGCTTGTCATGCTGGCCATGGCATTCTTGCTGATCGCCTTCCCGCAAATCGCGCTCTGGCTGCCGAACGCGCTTCAGTAGACCGTTAACGGCGTTTACGTTTTGACTGCGGGGGCCCGGGGCCGCCTGCAAACAGGAGAGAACTGACATGTGGCAATTCTGGGTAGACCGAGGTGGCACCTTCACCGACATCGTGGCCAAGACGCCCGAGGGGGACCTGAAGACGCACAAGTTGCTGTCGGAAAACCCCGAGGTCTATCCGGACGCGGCGGTTCACGGCATCCGCGAGCTTCTGGAACTCGGCCCGGAGGACGCCTTCCCCGAGGGACAGGTTAACGCCGTTAAGATGGGCACGACTGTTGCGACAAACGCGCTGCTGGAGCGGAAGGGTGAGCGCACGCTGCTCCTGATCACCCAAGGCCAGCGCGACCTGTTGCGCATCGGATACCAGAACCGGCCGCGCCTGTTCGATCTGAACATCAAGCTTCCGGAACTGCTCTACGACGATGCGATCGAGGTCACCGAACGCCTTGCCGCCGACGGTGAAGTCATCACGCCGCTGGACGAAGTTCGTGCGCGCGCCGAACTGCAGAAGGCCTATGACGAGGGCTATCGCTCGGTGGCGATCGCGCTGATGCATTCGTATCGGTTCTCCGATCATGAAAGCCGCTTGGGCGAGATCGCCGCGGAAGTGGGGTTCACCCAGATTTCCCTGAGCCATCAGGCCTCTCCCCTGATCAAGCTGGTCGGCCGGGGCGACACGGCGGTGGTCGATGCCTACCTTTCGCCGATCCTGCGGCGCTACGTGGATCAGGTCGCGGGCGCCCTGTCGCAAGACGCGCGCCTGATGTTCATGCAGTCCAACGGCGGATTGACCGACGCCTCGATGTTCCATGGGCGCGACGCGATCCTTTCGGGGCCCGCAGGCGGCGTCGTGGGCATGGTGCGCACGGCGGCGGCGCTCGGCTACGACAAGCTGATCGGCTTCGACATGGGCGGCACCTCGACCGACGTGTGCCACTACGCGGGCGAGTACGAGCGCTCGTTCGAGACCGAGGTCGCCGGCGTCCGGATGCGCGCGCCGATGATGTCGATCCATACTGTCGCGGCGGGCGGCGGCTCCATCCTCTCCTACCGCGATGGGCGCATGCAGGTGGGACCCGAAAGCGCCGGAGCCAATCCCGGACCGGCCGCCTACCGCCGGGGCGGGCCGCTGACGGTGACCGATTGCAACGTGCTGCTTGGCAAATTGCAGCCCGAGCATTTCCCCGCCGTCTTCGGGCCGAATGCCGACCAGCCGCTGGATAGCGCAGTCGTGCGCGAGAAATTCGAGGCTCTGCGCGCCGAGATCGGACCCGAGAAATCGGTCGAAGAACTGGCCGAGGGCTTCCTGCGTATCGCTGTCGAAAACATGGCTAACGCCATCAAGAAAATATCCGTGCAGCGCGGCTATGATGTCACGACCTATACGATGAACTGCTTTGGCGGGGCCGGGGGGCAGCATGCATGCCTCGTGGCAGATGCCCTTGGGATGGAGCGTATTTTCATCCACCCCTTCGCCGGTGTCCTCTCTGCCTTCGGCATGGGCCTCGCTGACATCCGTTCGATGAAGGAACAGCAGTTGGGGGCCGCGATTGGTGATGATGCCAGCGCCGCGATGGCCGCGCTCAGCCAGTCCGCGCGCGATGAGGTGGCGGCACAGGGGCTCGACGCGCAAGACATCCACGTGATCGCATCGGCACACATCCGGCCGCGTGGCGCTCAGCAGAGCCTGTCTGTGCCCTTCGGCTCGGCGCAGGAGATGACGGAAGCGTTCTCCGAGGCGCACAAGCAACGCTTCGGCTTCGCACCCGACACGTCCGACCTCTTGCTGGACGTGCTGGTTGCCGAGGCCGTGGGCGAGACCGGCGAAGGCGTGGCACTGCCCGATCCGGGCGCGGAGGCGCGGCAGGAAACGGCGGTGAGATGCGTCTCAGGCGGAGAGTGGCGCGACGTGCCCCTCGTCGACCGTACCACGCTTTCGGTGGGCGAAACGGTGACCGGCCCGGCGATCCTGACGGAGCCTACGGGCACCAACATGATCGAGGCCGAATGGCAGGCCACCGTCGCGGAAGGCGGCAACCTCATCGTCGAAAGGACCGTCCCGCTTGAGCGCGCGGAGGCCATCGGCACGCAGGTCGACCCGGTGATGCTGGAGGTGTTCAACAACCTCTTCATGTCGATCGCAGAGCAGATGGGCGCGACGCTCGCGAACACGGCCTATTCGGTCAACATCAAGGAAAGGTACGACTTTTCCTGTGCCATCTTTGACGAGGCCGGAGATCTGGTCGCCAATGCGCCGCATGTTCCCGTGCACCTGGGCTCCATGTCCGAAAGCGTTCGAACCGTGCTGCGCATCAATGCCGGCAAGATCAAGCCGGGCGACGTGTTCATGATGAACAATCCGTTCAACGGCGGCACCCATCTGCCCGATGTGACGGTCATCACCCCGGTCTTCGACGCGGACGGGACCCGGATCATCTATACGGTCGCTTCGCGCGGGCACCACGCGGACATCGGTGGCAAGACGCCGGGTTCGGCGCCCCCGGACAGCCGCGTGATCGAGGAGGAGGGCGTGGTGATCGACAACTTCCTTCTGGTGAAGGAAGGCACGTTGCAAGAGGCCCAGACCCGTGAATTGCTCGCCTCGGGCCAGTATCCCTGCCGCAATATCGATGAGAACATGGCCGATCTGGCGGCGCAGATTGCCGCGAACGAGACCGGTGCGGAGGAGCTTCGCAAGATCACCCGCCAATTCGGGCAGCAGACCATCCACGCCTATATGGGGCACGTGCAGGATAACGCCGAGGAAAGCGTGCGGCGTGTTCTCGACGTGCTCAAGGACAGCGCGTTCACTTATCCGCTGGATACCGGCGCACAGATCAAGGTGAAGATCTCGGTCGACAGGGAAGCGCGTTCCGCAACGCTGGATTTTACCGGCACCAGCCCGCAATCGGAGTTCAACTACAACGCGCCCCTCGCAATTTGTCGTGCCGTCGTGCTCTACGTGTTCCGCACCTTGGTGGGCAGCGACATCCCGATGAACGAGGGATGTCTCAAGCCGCTCAACCTTATCGTGCCCGAAGGCTCGATGATTAACCCGCTGCCGCCCGCGGCGGTGATTTCAGGCAATACCGAGGTGAGCCAGGCCATCGCCGACACGCTCTACGGCGCGCTTGGCGTGATCGCCGGGAGCCAGGGAACGATGAACAATTTCGTCTATGGCAACGAGCGTTACCAGAATTACGAGACGATCTGCGGCGGCACGGGGGCCGGCGACGGCTTCCACGGCACTTCGGCCGTTCATTCCCACATGACCAACACGCGGATGACCGATCCGGAGGTTCTGGAGACGCGGTTCCCCGTGCGGGTCGAGGAATTCTCGATCCGCAGCGGCTCCGGCGGCGCCGGGCGATGGCAGGGCGGTGAGGGGATCACCCGTCGCTTGCGGTTCAACGAGCCGATGACGGTGACCGTGCTGTCGTCGCACCGGGACGTGCCGCCCCACGGGGTGGCTGGCGGCTGTCCGGGCGGCGTGGGCGAGAACCTTGTGCACCGTGCCGATGGTCGCGTTGACGCGCTGAAAGGCAACGATCAGGCAGAGCTTGAGGCTGGCGATATCTTCACCATGCGCACGCCGGGCGGCGGCGGATACGGCGCGCCCTAGAAACTGGTGGCTTGTGGGGCGCGACACGCCTTGCAAGCCACGCTGGCGGGCGGGAGCTCAATCCAGATTGCGGATTACGCGCAGGGTCTGAAAATCCTCCTGGTCCGGCTCGGCCGCGACCAGCGTGGGGCGCGGCTGGTGCCTGGCGTAGCTATGGGCCTCCAGTCGCCCGAGCTCGCGCTTGACGAGTTCAACCTGGTAGAGAAGCTGCTCCTTGGACTCCCGCAGGCGGGTCAGGGCCGTTTCCAGATCCTGACGGCTGCTGAATTCGAAGCCACCGACCTCATCGACGGAGACGATGTTGAGCGCCGGGATCAGGACCCAATCCAGCGCGTCGCGGTAGGCCTTGGAATTGAGCCTGTCGAGGGGATGGCTGAAGCCGTCATCGTCGATCAGCGCGTCGTGCGGATTGCCTGCAAAAGTCCCGAAACGGACCAAAACGCGCGACGGCTTGTCCCCGTGATCGGAGTAGATCACCCGCAACTGGCTGAAGGAAATGCCGGGCAGGTTGAGGGTGAAATCCGGGTTCGAATAGACGCCGTCGCGATCCGAAAAACTGTCGAGGATCGGCCGGAGGGCGTCGACCAGTTCCTTGCGAAAAACCTCTTCGAAAGGTTTTTCCTTAACGAAAGTAACACGATGGCGGTGATCCGGCTTGGTAATGACGATAGCCACAGCAACCCACGGCTCTTTCGGAGCCGCGTTGGATAATGTGATGGACAGCCCGTCCGCAAATCGCGCCTCCGGAACCATGAATCCTCCGATTGTCAAAACCCTGTCAATTTATACTCAATAATCATTAAATTTGTATTAATGGTCAATTTTTTGCAGCGAAATTTTACGGTCAGAGCGCGCGACGCCGGCCGTCAAATCCGCGGGTCAAACGGCTCTCACATAGCCATAGATGCTCGTAACCGTGCCGCTGCGGTCCGTATTGGTGCGGCAGCGGCCTTCACAGGCGAGAAATGAGCCATCGCGGCACATCATCCGCGCGGAGAATTCAAACGGCGCGCCAGAGGACAAAGCGGCGTCCCAATGCTCTCGCATCATGCTGCGGTCGTCGTGATGGAACAGCTCGATCATGCCTTGGTCCGGCGGCAGCGGCGTATCGGCGTCATAGCCCAGGAGCGCTTGGAAACCGAGGCTCCAATAGGGCACATCGTTCACGGTGTCACAGGAGAAGAAGGCCTGACCGGCCTCTTTTTGCAGGCTTTCCAACTGGTTGATGAAGAGATCGGCCGAGGCATGTTCCGTCACATCACGGAAAATGCCGATCAGGCGTGAGGGCTTGCCGTCGGCATCCGTCATCCGCGTGCCCGCCGACTCGACCACCCGCGTCTTGCCCTGCGTGTTGATCAGCCTGAGCGTGAATTGGAACGGCTCACCGGTCTCGACACAGTGCTCGATGGCGTTTTCGACCGTGGCGCGATCATCTGGGTGGTAGAAGTTGATCCCGTTCTCGATCGAGGGCAGCGGATCGTCGGGACCAAGCCCATGGATTTTCCGGACCTCGTTGGACCAGAACAGCTTGTAGGTGTTCAGATCGACCTGCCAATGGCCGATCTTTCCGAGGCGCTGGATCAGTTCGACCGCGGTGCCGGTGGAGATGTCGTCGACGACCGTGGCGACGACGCCCATCACGTCGCCGGATTGGTTGCGGAAGGGGGTGACGTCGAGCAGCTTGACGGTTTGCCCGTCGTTGAAAACCACGTGCCGGTCGTCGCGGAACTTGAACACGTCGTTGCAGATCGACGCCAGCGACGCGAGCTCGACCGGCAGGGTGCATTGCGAGAGGTGGACGCCGGTGGCCGGAAGATCCTCGATATTGAACCGCGTCATTGCGGCAAGGGAGGCCCGGCGCACGATCAGCGCGTGGTCGATGACCAGAACCGGGAAGGGCACGACCTCCAGCGTGGCGGCCAGCTCGGTCGTGACCCGTTGCAGCTCCGAGGAATTGACCTGCAGTTCCTCGTTGACGGTGATCAGTTCTTCGTTGGTCGACTGAAGCTCCTCGTTGGAGGTTTCGAGCTCTTCATTCGTCGCCTGAAGCTCCTCGTTAGTGGATTGCATTTCCTCGTTGATCGATTGCAGTTCCTCGTTGGTGGTCTGCAATTCCTCGACCGTCTGTTGCAGCGCTTCGCGGGTCTGGGCGACCTCGACTTCCATCTGGCGAATGTAGATTTGCCGCTCGTTCTCGCTGAGCGCGTCGGTCTTTTCGACCTGCGGGTCCTTGGTGCGGGTTTCGAGCGCGACCAGAAGGTGGTCCTCGCCGGAATCCGATCCGTGCAGCGGGTAACAGACGCAGCGTGCCTGGTTGAAATCGGCCCCGGAGATATCGTGCCAACGGCCCGCGCGGCGCTCGCGGGTCTTCATGGCGGTGGCGATGAGGCCCTGGATCTCGTCGCCGAGGGGCTTGCGCAGGTTGCGGATGCCGATCCAGAGCGGCGCGTTCTCGGAAAGCTCGGTCAGATGCGAGATGTCGCCGATTACCCGGATCATCTCGCCGCTGTGGGTGATGACAAAACCGTTGGGCGCGACCGCACGGGCGAGCGTGTCGAACATGGCGGTGTCGGAGGGCGTGCGGTGCTGGCTCTGGTCCGAGCGGTTGGCGAACTGCGGCGGTGCCTTGCGACCATAGCCACCGCTGCCGACCTCGAAGCGCGGCGGATTGCTGACGCTGATGCGGCGCTTGGAGAATATCTTGTCCGCGCCGGCCCGCATCTCGAACAGGCTCTCCATGTTGCCGACGGTCTCGGAGGTGCCCAGAAACAGCATGCCGGTGCTGTTCAACGAATAGTGGATGCGATGCAGGACGCGGCTTTGCAGGGCAGCGTTGAAGTAGATCATGACGTTGCGGATCGACACGACGTCGACGTTGAGAAACGGCGGATCGTGGAAGATGTTGTGCATCGAGAAGAGCGTCACGGCGCGCAGTTCGGGCTTCACCTCGATGCGCCCCTCGTGGACGGTGAAGTACTTCTCGAGCATGGGTTCGGGAATGTCCGCCGCGGCGGTGATCGGGTAGGAACCGCGCCGCGCCACTTCCAGCGCGCGGTCGTCGATATCAGTGGCAAAGATCTGCAACCGCGACTTCTTGAGCCTTTCGATGCCGCCCATCGCCTCGGCCAGAATGATCGCGATGGTATAGGCCTCTTCCCCCGAAGCGCAGCCCGCGACCCAGATGCGGATCTGGCCGAGGTCCTTGCGGGCGACCAGTTCCTCGAACTCCTTGCGCAGGCAATCGAACTGGTTCTTGTCGCGGAAGAAGCGGGTGACCGAGATCAGCAGGTCGCGGTACAGCGCCTCCACCTCGTCATTGGAGGTGCGGCAATAGGAGACGTATTCGTCGTAATTGGTGATGTCCAAGGCCGACATGCGTCGATTGATCCGGCGCGCGACCGTGTTTTCCTTGTAGTCGCGGAAGTCCACATTGGTCCGCGCCAGCAGGATGTGGAACAGGTCGGACATCTTGCTCGGGCGTTCGTGAAGGCGGCGGAGCTGGTCGAAATTCCGCGGGCTCGCGAGGATTTTCGAGAGGTGCTCGCCAATCTGTTCCGGCGAAAGGGTCAGGTCGATGCAGCCCGTTTCCGTCGCCGATTGCGGCATGCCGCTGTATTTTGCCGTGGTCAGGTCCTGGGCGATGGTAATGCCGCCCGCTTCGCGCACCGCCTGCACACCGTAGCTGCCATCGCTGCCAGTGCCCGAGAGAACTACACCCACGCAATGCTCGCCAGCGTGATGCGCCAGCGAGGTGAACAGCCGGTCGGCCGACGGCTTGGGCGAGGCGGGATGGCCCGCAGGCTCCACCAGACGCAGCAGGCCGTCCTTGATCACGACGTCCGTGTTGGGTGGGGTGATGAAGATCGTATTGGCCTGAGGCTCGGTCCCGTCGGTTATCTCCACGACCGGCAGAGGCGTCTCGCGCGAGATCAGGGCGGTGAGCAGGCTCTTGTGGGTCGGCGACATGTGCTGCGCCAGAATGTAGACCGCGTTCACGTCCGGCGAGAGGTTCTGCACGAGGGTCGAGACAGCCTCCAGCCCACCCGCCGACGCGCCGATGCCCACGAAGAACGGCTGGTCATCGTATTGGTTTTCGGTCTGATTTTCCGCTGCGTCCTCGGTCACCGTCGATCTCCCCCCCTGCGTTGGGGGAAATCTGTCATAACGTCCTGAGAATTCGCAAGTGTGCAGTTCGGAGCCCTGCGGAGGAACCCCGCAGAACCCGGATTTCGAGGGTGAATAGGCTCAGATGTGACCCTGGGGCCGCAACTTCGGTGTTGCAGTTTGGCGCCAGTTAGCGCGACTCGAACGTTAACGTGCCGGTCAGCCTCTGGGGTCCCATGGCCGTCATCTCGACAACCAGCGCCCCGTCGGGGCCGGGGGCGAAGGCCACGCCTTGCCCGTCATCGGATGCCAGCTCCATCCGGGTCTCGGAATAGATACCCATGACATCCATCTGCGCGTCCTCAGCGCCCGAGAAAACCACGGCGCCCTGTGCGTTCGTGCCGTCAACCGCGACCTGCCATTGGCCCTCGAACCGGCCCTGAACCGTGGCGCAGCCGAGCGTGCCGCCCCAATCCATTTCGGACGCTGCAGCGGCGTCGAGCGTGCAGCGGATGCGCAGGCGGGCGCCATCGGGCGCGGTCAACCGCGCGGTGGTGCTCCACTCTCCCAACATCCAAGCGGGAATCTCGGCCATGGCCGGAACGGGGAGCGTGGTAGCAAGAGCCAGCAACAGAACTGAGGTGCGACGCATCAAATTTCCTTTCGACGGACCAGTCGGATCAGCGCAGGCAGAAACCAGAGCGCCGCGACCAAAGCCATCCATAGCGCCGAGATGACGAAAAGGCCAAACTGCGGCATCGAAGCGGTCGCACTCAGCAAAGTTGCGCCGAAGCCGAGCGTCATGATCAGGGTGGAGGCAACCATCGGCGGGCCTGCGAAGCCCAATGCCTCGCCCAAGCGCGTCCCGCGCGGCCCATTGGAGCGCTTCCAGCGGTTCAGGTAGTGAATGGTGTTATCGACCGCGATGCCGAAGGCCACGGTCAGGGCAATGGCCGCCGTCATCGTCATGCCCCGACCGGAGAGGTAAAGGACCCCCTCGATCGCCATCATCGGGAGCGCGCTGACTGCCGTGGCCAGCACGGCCAACGGCAGCGACCGCTGAGAGATCGCCACGACGAGGGTGATCGCCGCAAGCGCGATGTAGAACGACGAGCGCATCGCGTCGACGGTCTCGGGCACGACCTCATGGGCGAGCAGGGATTGCCCGGCCAAGCGTGCGACGCTGTCCAGCTCGGCCTCTTCAAGCCCGGTCTGCAAACGCTCCAGCTCGGCGCCGAAACGCTCGGGGCCATTGCCAAGCGGGACCAGAACCGGCAGCGCGACTGCAAGCCCGTCGTCGGCACGGAAGCGTTCGGGCACCATCGGCGTCTCGTCGTCATCCACGGCGCTCGGCCCGCTGAGTGCCAGAGAGGCGACGCGCGCGATCCGGTTGCCGTCCTCGGGCGAGAGGCCGGGTGAGCCGTCGGCGTCATCGATCATCACGAAGAGACTGGCGGAGCCCAGACCTTCTTCCTCCATGAATTGCAGATCATGCCCAAGGGGGCTGTCATCGCGAATATGTTCGGACAGGGAGAAGTCCGGCTCGGTGCTGTCGACGCCGGGGATCAGCCCGATCACCACGGCGAGCGCGATCACGGCCATGGTGCGCGGGTGGCGTAGGCCGCTTTGGGCCGGGGCCATGACGAGGGAGAAACCCGCGGGATGGTTGATCTCTCCGCGGATCAGGAGGCGGCTGAGAAGGGGAAACAGGAGGTAAACGGCGACAAAGCCACTGAAGACGGCTGCCGGGCCCCATACGGCGAGCCCCCAGAGCGCGTCGCTGCCTGCGAAACCGAAACTCGCCAGAGCCAGCGCCGAGGTGAGCGACGTCATGAAAGCCGCCGGCATGACATTGTGCACGGCCTTTTCGAGCCCGCCTTCCTCTCGACTGGCGTAAAACAGGTGCAGCGTGTCCGCGAAGGCCAGCACCATGACCAGCATCGGCAGGGTCGCAAGCCAAGGGTCGAGGGCGTGACCCGCCCATCCCAGAAGCCCGAGGAACCACAGAACGCCGCAGATCGCGGGCGGTGCGCAGACCGCCACGGCGCGGACCGAGCGCAGGATCAGTGCGGCGACGATGATGCAGATGAGTACGGCGACCGGGGTCACGAGCATCTGGTCGCGCAGAAGATTTGCCGAGATCTGACGCTCCACTTCGGCCTGGCCCACCGCGGCGACATCCAGAGGGGCTGCGGCCTCGATCAAGGCGGGCAGGGCGCTGGCGATGTCACCCCGCTCAGCGCCTTGCACCGCAATGACATGCAAGAGCGCCGCGTCCCGGGTGGAGCTGACCAGTGCGCCTGCGGCGGGACCGGCTTCGGCAAAGGTTTCGAAACGCTCCGCAAGGGGGGCGGTGTCATCGGCAAGGATCAGAGGCGTCGTCGTACCCTCGGCAGGCAGCGAGAAGAGGCTGACGACTTCGGACACCCCATCGGTGAACTGCAGGTCGAGGATCAGATCCTCCAACGCCGCAAAGGCCTCCGGCTCCGCGAGATCATCGGCGCGCACCAGAAGCGCCTCGTCCGCGGCGCCAAGCTCGAACCGTTCCTGAAACGCCTCGTAGGCGAGATAACCCTCGCTGTTGCCCGAAAGCGCGCTGATGACGTCGGCCTCGACCTCGAGCGAGCGTATGCCCCAAAGTGCAAGAAGTGTGATCGCCAGTGCCAGCAAGCCCCTCAGCCACCGCGCGGTGCTGATCCTTCTCGCAGATTTTGCGTCCGTCATCCGGTCTCGCCTGTTGTTTATCTCGGCACCACGGAAGCTGTGCCTCATTGGCTCGTTTCGTTGTCGTTGACCGAACGTAGCACGCAATGCCCAACTGACGAGATAGAGAACCGTTTGGACTATAATCAGGGTTTTGACAAATCACCTTGCGGCGCGCGGGCGCGTCCAAGGTGACTGGGGCCGGGCAGAAACCATCCGTCGATAGAGAATCCCGATTGAAGCCGGGGTGATTGATTGCGAAACTGGTGGCATGATCCATAAACTCGAAATGTTCATCGCCGTCGCGCGCGAGGGTCACTTCGGCCGCGCCGCCGAAAGCCTTGGCCTCACGCAGCCCACGCTCTCCACCGGTATCAAGCAGTTGGAAGAGATGTTGGGGGTGCAGCTGATCTTTCGCGGATCGCGTTACGGCGGGCTGACGCCAGAGGGCCAGCGCGCGTTGGTCTGGGCGCGGCAGTTGGTCAGCGATGCGCGCGCCTTCCGGCAGGAGATGCGCACCGCACGCCACGGGTTGAGCGGCATCGTGCGGCTCGCGGTGATCCCCACGGCGCTTACATGGGCCGCGCAACTCAGCGCGCGCTTCACCGCCGCGCATCCCAATGTGCGCTTCACGATCCTCAGCAGAACCTCGGTCGAGATCCTGTCGATGCTTGAAAACCTCGAGGTGGATGCGGGCCTCTCCTACCTCGACAACGAGCCCTTGGGCCGCGTCACGATGGAGACGCTCTATCAGGAGAAATACACGGTCGTCTGCCATCGCGAGAGCGATATCGCCTTGCAGGAAAGAGTCGAATGGGCGGACCTCGCGGGGGAGCGTTTGTGCCTACTCACGCCCAACATGCAGAATCGCCGGATCATCAACGAGAACTTCATGGCGGCCGGGATCTCTCCCGAAGCGCAGGTCGAGAGCAACTCCACCGTGGTGCTCGCGGCCCATGTGCAGGCGGGGGGCTGGATCACCGTCCTGCCGATCGACATGGCGCGGTTTCTTTGTGCCGGCAAACCGGAACTGGTGATCCGCGAGCTCGAAGGGCAGGGGATGGATCACGCCGTCGGCCTCGTCGCGCCGTACCGGGAGCCGCACACCCCGGTGCTCACGGCCCTGATCGCCGAGACACGGGCGCTGTCGAAGAAGGGCGTCAGCTCCGCTTAGGGCCGCTTTCCGGGTGCCGCGAGCGGGCGCCTTCTTGATTGAATATCTCAATCGTCCAACGGGATTGCGATATTGAATGCTGAATGACTGAGTCCCATACAACGGGCACACCATTCGGAGCACGCCATGTCAGCCTCGCCAGCCCCGCACGATCCATCCGAGATCAGCGAAATTATCCAACGAAACATGCACTTGGAGGGGCCTCTGCTGCCGATCCTGCATGATGTGCAGGCGGCTTTCGGCTATGTTCCCGATGCCGCGCGCGCGCCGATTGCCGAAGCGCTCAACATCACCGAGGCCGAATTGCACGGCGTCATCTCCTTTTATCACGATTTTCGGCGCAAGCCTGCGGGCGCGCGGGTCCTGAAAATCTGCCGTGCAGAGGCATGTCAGGCGATGGGCGCGAACGAGATGTCCGAGGCGTTGCTGGCCAAGCTCGGGCTCGGCTGGAACGAGACCGCGCCCGATGGCGGGCTGACGGTCGAGCCGATCTATTGCCTCGGTCTTTGCGCCTGCGGGCCGGCGGCGATGATCGACGGCAAGGTCAAGGGGCGCGTCACGGCCGAGGCTCTGGCGGCGGAGGTTGCGCGATGAAGGTCTATGTTCCCCGCGATGCCGCCGCAAAGGCGCTCGGCGCCGATGATGTTGCCGCCGCTTTTGCCGCCGCCGGTGCCGAGGTGGTGCGCAACGGGACGCGCGGCATGATCTGGCTGGAGCCGCTCGTCGAGGTCGAGCGGGATGGGCAGCGGATCGGCTACGGCGCGGTCACGGTGGATGACATTCCCGCGATCATGGACGGCAGCGCGGAGAGCCTCGGTGTCGTGGAAGAGATCCCGTTCTATGCGAAGCAGAACCGGCTGACGTTCCAGCGCTGCGGTGTCATCGACCCGCTCTCGCTGGCAGACTACGAGGCTCACGGGGGCCTGACGGGGCTGCGCAACGCGCTGGCGATGAGCGCCGAGGACATCACGACCCATGTCACCGAGTCCGGGTTGCGCGGTCGCGGCGGCGCGGGCTTCCCGACCGGCATCAAGTGGAACACGGTGCGCCTTGCCGAGGCGCCGCAGAAGTACATCGTGTGCAACGCCGACGAGGGCGACAGCGGCACTTTCGCGGACCGGATGATCATGGAGGGCGATCCCTTCTGCCTGATCGAAGGCATGGTGATCGCGGGCCTCGGGGTCGGCGCTACGAAGGGCTACATCTACCTGCGGTCCGAGTATCCGGATGCAATCGAAGTGATGAACGAGGCGCTGGTTATTGCGCGTGAAAACAACCTCTTGGGGCGCGTTCTTCACTCACCGCGTGAATTCGATATCGAGGTGCGCGTGGGCGCCGGCGCTTATGTTTGCGGTGAGGAAACCTCGCTGCTGAACTCGCTGGAAGGCAAGCGCGGCGTGGTGCGCGCGAAGCCGCCGTTGCCTGCGCTGGAGGGGTTCTTGGGCCGTCCGACCGTCGTCAACAACGTGATCTCGCTGGCGACCGTGCCGGTGATCTTCGAGAAGGGTGCCGCGCACTACGCGAGCTTCGGGCTCGGCCGGTCCAAGGGCACGATGCCGATCCAGATCGCGGGCAACGTGAAGCACGGAGGCCTCTTCGAGACCGCTTTCGGCATGCCGCTTGGCGAGTTGGTGAACGATATCGCAGGCGGTACCGCGACGGGGCGGCCGGTGAAGGCGGTGCAGGTGGGCGGGCCGCTCGGCGCTTATTTCGCGCCGGAGAAATTCGACACGCCCTTCGCCTACGAGCCCTTCGACGGCGCCGGCGGTTTGATCGGACACGCAGGTGTGGTAGTATTCGACGACAGTGCCGACATGCTCGGCATGGCCCGTTTCGCGATGGAGTTCTGCGCGATCGAAAGCTGTGGCAAGTGTACGCCCTGCCGCATCGGCTCGGTCCGGGGTGTGGAAACGCTCGACCGGATCGCGGAGGGAGACGCCACGGCGATCCCGCTGCTGGTGGATCTTTGCGAAACGATGAAGGACGGCTCTCTTTGCGCCCTGGGCGGCTTCACGCCCTACCCGGTGATGAGCGCGTTGGAGCAGTTCCCTGAGGAATTCGCAGGCGTGAAGGAGGCAGCTGAATGAGCGTGTCTTTGGCAGGTCTTTCGCCGACTGCGTCGGCGACCGGATGGGGGCGCTGCCCCCATACCCCCGGGATATTTGATGAACGAGGAAGCGCAGGGAGCGTGGTGGCATGAAGGATTTCATTATTCCGGACGATCGGGATTTCGGCACCCCTGCCAAGGTCGGGGCGCCGGTGACGCTGACCATCGACGGCTTCGCGGTGACGGTGCCCGAGGGCACCTCCGTGATGCGGGCGGCGGCCGAGGCGGGTCTGTCGATCCCCAAGCTTTGCGCGACCGATAGTGTCGAGGCTTTTGGCTCCTGTCGCCTTTGCGTCGTGGAGATCGAGGGGCGGCGCGGGACGCCGGCTTCCTGCACGACGCCGGTGGCCGAGGGCATGGCGGTACGTACGCAATCGTCCAAGGTGAAGAAGATCCGCAAGGGGGTGATGGAGCTCTACATCTCCGACCATCCTCTGGATTGCCTGACCTGTGCGGCCAATGGCGATTGCGAGTTGCAGGACATGGCGGGCGCCGTGGGCCTGCGCGACGTGCGCTACGAGGCGCCCGAGGCGGGCGGCCTGGCAAACCATTTCGAACCGCGTCAGGGCGGTGAGGCGAACCCGGAGTGGATCGCCAAGGACGACAGCAACCCGTATTTCACCTACGATCCGTCGAAGTGTATCGTCTGCTCGCGTTGTGTGCGGGCTTGCGAGGAGGTGCAGGGCACCTTCGCGCTGACGATCGAGGGGCGCGGTTTCGAGAGCCGGGTGTCTGCCGGCGGGCCGCTGGATGAGTTTCTGACCTCCGACTGTGTCTCTTGCGGCGCCTGCGTTCAGGCCTGCCCGACGGCGACGTTGCAGGAGAAGTCGGTGATCGAACTGGGCACGCCCGAGCGCTCGGTGATCACCACCTGCGCCTATTGCGGGGTAGGGTGCTCGTTCAAGGCGGAGCTGAATGGCGATGAGCTGGTGCGGATGGTGCCCTACAAGCATGGCGAGGCCAACCGGGGCCATTCCTGCGTCAAGGGTCGCTTCGCCTATGGCTATGCCAACCACTCGGACCGGGTGCTGAACCCGATGATCCGCGACAGCATCGACCAGCCTTGGAAGGAGGTCTCTTGGGAAGAGGCCATTGGTTTCGCGGCTAATCGGATGCGCGGGTTGCAGGAGAAATACGGGCGCAAGTCGATCGGGGTCATCACCTCCTCGCGCTGCACCAACGAGGAAACCTACCTCGTCCAGAAGCTGGCGCGAGGCGTCTTCCTCAACAACAACACCGATACCTGCGCGCGGGTGTGCCATTCGCCCACCGGCTACGGGTTGGGGCAGACCTTCGGCACCAGCGCCGGGACGCAGAACTTCGACTCGGTCGAGCATGTCGATGTCGCCGTGATCATCGGGGCCAATCCCACCGACGCCCACCCCGTCTTCGGCTCGCGCCTGAAAAAGCGGGTGCGCCAGGGCGCGAAGTTGATCGTCATCGACCCGCGCAAGACGGACGTGGTGCGCTCGGCCCATATCGAGGCGGCCCACCACCTGCCGCTGCGTCCGGGTACCAACGTGGCCGTGGTCACGGCGATGGCCCATGTGATCGTGGACGAGAAGCTCTACGACGAGGCCTTCATCCGCGAGCGCTGCGACTGGAACGAGTTCGAGGAATATGCCGAGTTCGTCCGCGACGTGCGCCATTCGCCCGAGATGACCGAGATGCTCACCGGTGTCCCGGCGGAGGAGCTGCGCGCGGCGGCCCGACTTTATGCGACCGGTGGCAACGGGGCGATTTACTACGGCCTCGGCGTGACCGAGCACAGCCAGGGCTCCACCACCGTCATGGGGATCGCTAACCTCGCCATGCTGACCGGCAACCTCGGGCGCGAGGGCGTGGGGGTGAACCCCCTGCGCGGTCAGAACAACGTGCAGGGTGCTTGTGACATGGGCTCTTTCCCGCACGAGTTGCCGGGCTATCGCCACGTGAAGGGCGACGAAGTCCGCGCCGTGTTCGAGAGCCGGTGGGGCGTGGAAATCGACCCGGAGCCGGGCCTGCGCATTCCAAACATGCTCGATGCCGCAGTGAGCGGCTCCTTCAAGGGCCTCTATTGCCAGGGCGAGGATATCCTGCAGTCCGATCCCGACACCCACCACGTGGCCGCCGGCCTCGCGGCTATGGAGTGCGTCATCGTCCACGACCTTTTCCTGAACGAGACGGCGAACTACGCCCATGTCTTCCTGCCGGGCTCGACCTTTCTCGAAAAGGACGGCACGTTTACCAACGCCGAGCGTCGGATCAACCGGGTGCGCGAAGTGATGAAGCCGCGCAACGGCTATGCCGATTGGGAGGTCACGCAGCTCTTGGCGAAGGCCATGGGGGCCGATTGGCACTACACCCATCCGAGCCAAATCATGGACGAAATCTCCGAGACGACGCCGGGCTTCGCCAACGTGAACTACGCGATGCTGGAAGAGCGTGGCTCGGTTCAGTGGCCCTGCAACGACGCGGCGCCCGACGGCTCGCCGATCATGCACGTGGACGGTTTCGTGCGCGGCAAGGGGCGGTTCATCGTGACCGAATATATTCCCACCGACGAGCGCTCCGGCCCGCGGTTCCCGCTTCTGCTGACGACGGGGCGGATCCTGTCGCAGTATAACGTGGGTGCCCAGACGCGTCGGACGGACAATGTGATTTGGCATGACCAGGACGTGCTCGAAATCCACCCCCACGACGCCGAGGTGCGCGGGATCAAGGAGGGCGATTGGGTCAAACTGGCCAGCCGCGCGGGCGAGACCTCGTTGCGGGCGACCCTGACCGACCGGGTCGTTCCGGGGGTGGTCTATACGACCTTCCATCACCCCGACACGCAGGCCAACGTCATCACCACGGATCATTCCGACTGGGCCACCAATTGCCCGGAATACAAGGTGACGGCGGTGCAGGTGGGTCTGTCGAACGGACCGACGGAATGGCAGCGCGAGTACAATGCGCAAGCGGCGATGTCGCGCCGGATCGAAACGGCGGCCGAGTGAAGGCCAGTCGCTCCATAGCGGCCGTGGCCCACGGAAAGGAGGGATCGCGCAAGGTCATGCGGTCCCTGCCGGAGGAGACGCCTGTCGCCGTGACAGTCAACGGAACGACTCAAGCGGTGATGATGTGCTCGCCCTCGGATCTCGAGGATTTCGCCGTGGGCTTTGCGTTCACCGAGGGCTTTGCAACCCCGGAGCAGATCGAGCGGGTGGAGATCGTCGAGCTTGAGGCGGGCATCGAGGCGCGTCTCTGGGTGGCAGATGCGGTGGCCGAGGCCCTCGGCGCGCGGCGGCGTGCGATGATGGGGCCGGTGGGCTGCGGCCTTTGCGGAATCGACTCGCTGGAGGAGGCACTGCGGGCCTTGCCGGTGCTGCCCGAGGGGCGCGCCATGGACGCGACGACTGCCGCCTCGGGGCCGGACCTGCTTCGCGATCACCAGCCGCTCCATGACCTCACACAGGCGGTTCATGCAGCAGGCTTCCTCGTGCCGGGGCAGGGGATCGTTCTGGCGTGCGAAGACGTAGGCCGCCACAACGCGCTCGACAAATTGGTGGGCGCGATGCAGCGCGAGAGGCTCGACCCCATGGCGGGCGCCATCGTCCTGACGAGCCGCGTCTCGGTCGAGATGGTGCAGAAGACGGTGCTGCTCGGCTGCCCGATCCTAATCGCCGTCTCCGCCCCGACCGCCCATGCGCTCCGCATGGCCGAGGCCGCCAACCTGACAATCGCCGCCTTCGCCCGCGATGGACGGCTCGAGACATTCACCCATTCGCAACGGATCGACCGGAGCCAGACTGATGCCGCATGACAAACTGACCCGCATGGCCAACCAGATCGCCAGCTTCTTCGCCACGCAGCCTGGCTCGGATCAGGCAGAGCGGGTGGCCACGCATCTCAACGATTTCTGGGGTCCTGAAATGCGCGCGGCCTTGAAGGCGCGGGCGGCCGAGGATGATACGGATCTGTCGCCGCTGGTCCGTGATGCGCTGCCGATGATTTGAGGCTAGGCGTCCGAGCCGCTGCCCGCGTCGGGAGGTGTGGGGAGGGCGGGATTGAGTTGTATTTGCCAAGATGAAGGAGCACCGGGGTGCCAGCGCCCTGCGTTCCGGGCTTGAGGCGCGGCCTCATCACGGGCTAGGGTGGTTTCAACATTTGACCCTAAGTTTCAAATAGTGGAACCATCCATGGCTGATACCCGCGCGCGCCGCCGCTACCGCTCTCAGGAGTGGTTCGATAATCCGAACAACCCAGGCATGACCGCCTTGTATCTGGAGCGGTACCAGAACCAGGCGTTCACCCGTGGCGAGCTGCAGGCGGACAAGCCGATTGTCGGGATCGCACAGACGGGCAGCGATCTCGTGCCCTGCAACAAGATCCACGTGTTCTTGATGGACCGGATCAAGGCAGGCATTCGCGATGGCGGCGGCATTCCGTTGGAGTTTCCGGTGCATCCGATCCAGGAGACCGGCAAGCGGCCCACGGCGGCGCTGGATCGCAACCTGCAGTATCTCTCGCTCGTGGAAGTCCTGCACGGCTACCCGCTGGATGGCGTCGTCCTGACGACCGGTTGTGACAAGACCACCCCCGCGATGCTGATGGGGGCGGCGACGGTCGACATCCCGGCGATTGCACTGAACGGCGGGCCGATGCTTGACGGCTGGTTCCGCGGCAAGCGCGCAGGCTCGGGCACCGCGATCTGGGAGGGGCGGCGCCTGCTGGCCACCGGCGAGATCGACTACGAGGAATTCATGCAGATGGCCTGCGCCTCCTCACCTTCGCTCGGCCATTGCAACACGATGGGAACCGCCTCGACGATGAACGCGCTGGCAGAGGCGCTCGGCATGACATTGCCCGGCGCCGCGGCGATCCCGGCGCCGTTCCGCGAGCGGATGGAGATGGCCTACCTCACAGGACGCCGCGCGGTGGAGATGGTGGAGGAGGACCTCAAGCCCTCCGACATCCTGACGCGCGCCGCCTTCGAGAACGCGATCAAGGTCAACACGGCGATCGGAGGCTCGACCAATGCGCCGCCGCATCTCCAGGCACTGGCGCGCCACGCGGGCGTCGAATTGCACGTCAGCGATTGGGAGAAAATCGGCCACGCGCTGCCGCTTCTGGTGAATCTGCAGCCGGCAGGCGAGTACCTGGGCGAGAGCTTCTTCCGCGCGGGCGGTGTGCCCGCGGTGATGGGCGAATTGCACCGCGCGGGGCTGCTGGATGGCTCGGTGATGACGGCATCCGGCAAGTCGCTGCAGGAGACGCTTGGCAGCTCGAAAAGTCGCGATGAGGACGTGATCCGCCCGGTGGACAACCCGATGCGCGAGGAGGCGGGCTTCGCGGTGCTGACCGGCAATCTCTTCGACAGCGCCCTGATGAAGACCAGTGTGATTTCCGCCGACTTCCGCGCGCGCTTCCTGAAGAACAACCGCTACGAGGGTCGCGCCATCGTCTTCGAGGGCCCGGAGGATTACCACGACCGCGTCAATGATCCCGATCTGGCCATCGACGATGACTGCATCCTCTTCATCCGGGGCGTCGGCTGCGTCGGCTACCCCGGGTCCGCCGAGGTGGTGAACATGCAGCCGCCCGATGCGTTGATCATGGACGGCATCAAGCATTTGCCCACCGTCGGCGACGGGCGGCAGTCAGGCACCTCTGAAAGCCCCTCGATCCTCAATGCCTCACCCGAAGCCACGGTCGGGGGCGGCCTCGCTTATTTGCAAACCGGGGATCGCGTCCGCCTGGACCTGAATGAGGGCACGTTGAACGCGCTGGTGCCTGACGACGAGTGGAACGCCCGCAAGGCCGCTTGGACCGCGCCGGAACTGCACCATCAGACCCCTTGGCAAGAGCTCTACCGTAAGCATGTCGGACAACTGGCAGACGGCGGCTGCCTTGAGCTCGCGACCGCCTATCAACGCATCGCCAAGGACCTCCCCCGCGACAACCACTGATCTGCCGCAGCTTCCCCGTTCCTGAAATATCCCGGGGGAGCTTGCGACCGCCAGGTCGAAAGCGGGGGCAGCGCCCCACTTCCCGCTGCCTCTCAGAACCGCCCGATATTCCAACTAAATTACGCTACAACCGCGACAGCGCGACCTGCAAATCGCCATAGCCCGTAAACCTGCGCTCAAAATCGAGCCCGAGGTCTGCCGCGTGACCTCGCGCTTTCTCGGTCAGCGCCGGATCATCGACCTGGGCCTGATAGACAAGCGTCGTGTAATTGCCGAAATACATGTCCCGCAACTCGGGATAGCGGTCGAGACCAAGGGGTTTCGTCACAAACGCATCGAACTGTTTGACCAGAAAGTCGGTCAGGTAAAAACTGGTGACTTCTCCGCGGGCTTCGAACTCCTGATTGCCCTCAAAGAAGGAGTAGCAATGCGGGCCTTCGAGCATCGAGACGCCCAAGGCTTCACAACGCGCTTGCAGCAGCCCGCCGGTGCCGCAATCGGCGTATAGCACGAAGACATCGTCATAGTCCGCGCGCCGGGCGCGTACCGCGGCCTCGACAGCATCCGGGATCGCGTCGGGCGTATTGTGCAGTTTCGCGGGCAGGCAGTGCAGGTCGAGGTGATCCCAATGGTTGAGCCGCTTCAAGGCCAGGACTTCATGGGCGAGGGCGCCGCAGGCAAGCAGGAGGACCCGCCCTGCCTTGGGGACAGCTAATCCGTGCTCAACGAGATCGGTATCGTCCATCATAATAGGCCTCCCGACGGGCCGGGGGTGTCTGGGCGCGGGACGGCTCGCGCGCCTCGCACGTCTACTCTGACATTATCGCAGCCAAGGAGGTTTCCCACAACCGACGTGACACGCGCGGTCATCGACGCGGGCGCTCCATACACCTGTATCCCGGTATCCTGAAATCAGCTAACAGTTTCAGATAGTTCACCTGTCTTTTTGGTCAGGTTTGGCATTTTCGTGCATCACGTTTGTTGCTCGGTGAGGGCATGTGTTCTACGCCTTCGGCACGGCAGACCGGTCTCTTCAGAGACTGCCCCCTTTGCCGTAAATCAGTTGAGTAACGAGTGCCGACGGGCCTGCGCTTTTGCGCGGTCCGTCACGAGTACCTTTGCAGAAGACGCGGGCCGAGGACGGTCAGCGCGATGCCTGCGAGGATGACGACGCCCGAGACGGCCTCGAGCGTGCCAAGTGTCTCGCCCAGGATCAGACCGGCTGTCAGGATCCCGACGAGGGGGATGCCAAGCGCGAAGGGCGTGACAAGCGCCGCCGGATGCCGCGAGAGCAGGCTGCCCCAGATCGAATAGCCGATGATGGTGGAGATGACGGCGACATAGACGACGCCGGCCCATCCCTGCAGGCTCATCGCCGCGATGGTTGCGAAGGGGGCCGGGCCCTCGATCGCCCATGAAAGGCCGAGCATCGGCAGGGGCGGGATCAGGCTGGCCCAGATAAAGAGTGCGGCCATGTTGACCCCCGGCAGTCGGCGAAAGACCATGTTACCGAGCGCCCAGGACAAAGCCCCGCACAGAACGAGCGCCAAACCGACAATGGTAACATTTCCCCCGCCGGCAATGCCGAAGCCCGCAAGGCCCATGCAAGCCAGCGCGATGCCGGTGACTTGGGGCCAGCTGACCCGTTCGCCATAAAAGAGAGCGGCGAGGATGATCGTGAGCGGGGCCTGGCTCTGCAGGATCAGGGAGGCGAGGCCCGCGGTGACATCAGCGCGCATCGCCATGAAAAGGAACGCGAACTGGCCGGTGTTGACCAACAGGCCGATCGCGATGATCGCCCGCCAGCTTGCGGGGCGCGGGAAAAACACGATCAGTGGGACGAGGATGAAGAACCGAAGTCCGACGAAAAGAAGCGGCGGCAGCTCGTCGAGCACCATTTTCATGGCGGTGAAATTCGACCCCCAGGCGAGGATCACGCAAAGAACCAACGCGAGGTCGCGCGGCGGCATGATGGTGCGGGTGTCGGTCATGGAGGCACTAGGCCTTTGCGGGACCGGACGTGCAACCGCTAAAGTAGGGCCGCCGCAGGATAATCTCGCCCCGGGAAGCCACAGCCAGAACGAGAAAGGCCTGCGAGGAGCTACCTCCCGCAGACCTTTCAATCGGTATCGCCGAGCGTGTCTTAAGCCGAGGCACCCATCTGGTTATGCTTGCGCGCGACCCATTCCTTGGCCGTTTCGACGGCCACCGCGGCGTCGCGGCAGTAGGCGTCGGCGCCGATGGCCTTGCCGAATTCGTCGTTCAGGGGCGCGCCGCCGACCAGAACGATGTAATCGTCGCGGATACCCTTTTCGTTCATCGTGTCGATGACGACCTTCATGTAGGGCATCGTCGTGGTCAGCAGGGCGGACATGCCGAGGATGTCGGGCTTCTCGGCTTCAAGCGCCTCGAGATAGCTCTCCACGGCATTGTTGATCCCGAGGTCCACGACCTCGAAGCCCGCACCTTCCATCATCATCGACACGAGGTTCTTGCCGATGTCATGAATGTCACCCTTCACGGTGCCGATCACCATCTTGCCGACCCGAGGCGCGCCGGTCTCGATCAGCAGCGGCTTGAGGATCGCCATGCCGCCCTTCATCGCGTTGGCGGCCATCAGGACCTCAGGCACGAAGAGGATTCCATCGCGGAAGTCATTGCCGACGATCGTCATGCCGCCGACCAGCGCCTCGGTCAGGATACGGTAGGGCTCCCACTTGCGCTCGAGCAGGATGTTCACACCTTCCTCGATCTCTTCCTTGAGGCCGTCGTAGAGGTCGTCGAACATTTGCGCGACGAGGTCCTCGTCGTTCAGTTCAGACAGGACAATGTCGTCTTCTTGATCAGACATGGGAAACGCTCCTGCTAACCGGCGCCGATGCCGGTGTTTTTTTCACTATCTAGATATTTCCCAACGTCGCGGGCGGCTGTTTGCGACATGGGGCGAAGTCTGTGCGACCAAGGTTGCGGATGTTCCTCAAATGTTCCACACTTGCCCGATGGATCATTCGGGCCGGCGCAGCATTGGAAGAGGGGTGGCGAGCAACCCTGTCGGGCGGTTCGAGCGCCACGGTCGGGAGGCTGTGGATGACGGGTGGGATCTTGTCGAAGAGCTGCCGCCCTTGCGCACGGAAGTGGCAGAGGAACGCGCGCGGCGCATTATAGCGCGCAATACCTCGCCAGATATATCCTTTGACCGTTCCATCAATCCCTACAGGGGCTGCGAGCACGGCTGCGTCTACTGCTTCGCGCGCACCTCGCACGCCTATCTGGGAATGTCGCCGGGGTTGGATTTCGAGACCAAGCTGATTGCGCGCCCGAACGCAGCCGAGCTTCTGGACGCCGAGCTGCGCCGGCCAAGCTACGTCTGCGACACGATCGCCATTGGCACCAACACCGACGCCTACCAGCCGATCGAGCGCGACCGCCGGGTGATGCGGGGCGTGTTGGAGGTTCTGCAGCAGTTCCGGCATCCGGTCGCCATTGCCACCAAGGGCGCGCTGATCGAGCGCGACGTTGATATCCTGTCGGAAATGGGAGGAGCGGCGCTGGCCCGGGTGGGGCTTTCGGTCACGACGCTCCAGCCCGAGGTGTCGCGCAAGATGGAACCGCGGGTGCCGTCTCCGGCGCGGCGGCTGCGCACGATCGAGAGACTGGCGAAGGCCGGGGTGCCGGTGCGGGTGATGATCTCTCCCATCGTGCCGGGACTTACCGATCACGAGCTTGAAGGCATCGTGACCGCGGCCCGTGACGCTGGCGCCGTAGCCGCGAGCATGATCCCGATCAGACTGCCGCGCGAAGTCTCGGACCTTTGGCAGTCCTGGCTCAGGGAGCATTACCCCGAGCGGGAGGAACGAGTAATGTCGAAGCTGCGCGACATGCACGGCGGCAAACCCTACGAGGCGGAGTTCGGCAAACGCATGCGGGGGGAGGGCGTCTGGGCCAAGCTGCTGCAGCAACGCTTCAACCGCGCCGTGCGCGCAGCGGGTCTGGCCGAGACGTTGCCCCCCTTGCGGCGCGACCTGTTCGAGGTGCCGCTCGCCCGCGGCGACCAACTCGCCCTGTTTTGAACGTGGATGGAGAGTTTTGCAAAACTCTCCCCCCGCCCTTGCAAGGGCGTGCGACAAAGCCTTGCAAGGCTTTGCGCAGACTTTTGCAAAAGTCTGGCGGCCGCCGTCAGATGGGGATGACGGGCTGTGCATTGCAGAACACCACGACCTGCGCGCTGTTACGGACGGCGGAATAGCCCCGGCGGCGCAGTTCCTGACGGAAGCGCGGCCAGCCGACGATCCGTTCGACATCGCGGGCTTTGCGGCGGACGACTTGGCCGTTGATCGCGGCGCGGGCCGAGAAAAGGTGTTCGATCCAACGCTCGGCTTCAAGCGAGGGTGCGACGGGCGGGGCGCATGAGAATAGGTCTTCCATGACATGGAGATCACCAGATCAAGGTTAAATGATCGTGAACGTGACGCTCAGGCCTGGGTCCGGCGCCGTCCGCGACGTTCTCGTGTCGGGCCGCCGCCGTTCTCTTCGGTCCCGTCCACGCCAGAGGAGAAGCCGCCCATTTCCTCGGCAATCTGCTCGAGGCTTGGCGCCGCGCCGCGCGGGGTGGTCTCCAGCGCTTCGCGCATATGGGCGAGATGTTCGGGTGTCGTGCCGCAGCAGCCACCGATGATCGTGGCACCGGCATCGCGGGCCAGCACGGCGTATCGCGCCATGAGCTCTGGCGTGCCGTCGTAGTGGATGTGGCCGTTCACGTACTTGGGGATACCGGCGTTGCCCTTCGCAATGATCGGGCGCGGATTGCCGGAGGCGCGGAAGCCCAGAACCGTGCGCAGCAGATCCGACGCGCCGACGCCGCAATTCGCGCCATAGGCCAGCGGCGCGTGCGACAGTTTTTCGACCATCGCGGCCATGGCGGCAGAGGTCAGGCCCATCATCGTGCGCCCGGCGGTGTCGAAGCTCATGGTACCGCACCACGGCATGTCCGCCAGTCGTGCCGCCTCGGAGGCCGCCTTGTATTCTTCGGGTGCCGAGATCGTCTCGACCCAGAGCACATCCGCGCCGCCAGCTTTCAGGCCCTCGGCCTGCTCGTGGAACATCTCGACTGCAATCTCGTGGGTGAGGGGGCCCATCGGTGCCATGATCTCGCCGGTGGGACCGACCGAGCCCGCCACGATGATCTCGCGTCCGGCCGTGTCGGCAACCTCGCGGCCGATCTCGGCGGCGGCCTTGTTCAACTCGTGCACGCGGTCTTGCGCGTCGTGCAGCTTCAAGCGCGCGGCGGTGCCGCCGAAAGAATTGGTGAGGAAGAGGTCCGAGCCTGCGTCGACAGCGCCTCGGTATAATCTGGTGATGCGATCGGGGTGATCCACGTTCCACAATTCCGGCGCGTCGCCGGACTGGAGGCCCATGTTGAACAGCGCGGTTCCCGTGGCGCCATCGGCCAGCAGCCATTCTCTGGAGGACAAGAGGCGGGAGAGGGGATCGGACATCGGACTACCTTGCTATCAAAAAACGCGCGCCCGCGAGGCATGGCGTGGGCGCGCGTTATGAGCAAGGCGCAAAATTTGCATGTTTGTCATGAGCCGCGCTCATGAGGGTCTTTAGGAACGCAAGGGCCAAGACCGCACCGGTCTTCAAGTGGTGAAGCGTGGCCCCGGTTGAGCGCGGCTCAGCCCTCGTCGACCAGCTGTGCTTTGGCGACCACCAGCAGCTCGTCGTATTTCGCGCGAACCTCTGTCTCGGATTTCTTGTCGCCCAGATCGGCCATGACCTTGCGCATCACGTCCTCGTGGCCGGCCTCTTCGAAATCGGCCTTCACCACCTCTGCGGCATAGGCGTTGGCGTCCTCACCGGTCTTGCCAAGCGCATCGGCGACCCAGAGACCCATCAGTTTGTTGCGGCGCGCTTCGGCCTTGAACTGCATCTCTGCATCGTGGGCATACTTGTTCTCGAAGGCTTTTTCGCGATCGTCGAATGTGGTCATCAAGGTCTCCATTTCGCGGGAATGTGGTGGTTGGTCCGACCTTAGCGCCCTGTGCGTTCCCGCCGCAAGCCGAAGCCTCCGGCCACGCTTGCGACACAACGCGCGATGACCTATAGCCACAGCCAATTGGTGGCCGCTGCCCTTGAGCCGCCCAACACTCGGGATAATGCGCATGGCACGCCGTAAGCTGGTCTATGAAGGCAAAGCAAAAACCCTTTACGAGGGGCCTGAGCCCGGCACCCTGGTGCAGTATTTCAAGGACGACGCCACCGCCGGCAATGGCGAGAAGCGCGACGTCATCGACGGCAAGGGCGTGTTGAACAATCGCCTGTCCGAGTTCTTCATGACCGGGCTTGGCAACATCGGCGTGCCGACCCATTTCATCAAACGCCTCAACATGCGCGAACAATTGATCCGCGCGGTCGAGATCATTCCGCTGGAAGTCGTTGTTCGCAACGTCGCTGCCGGCTCGATCTGCAACCGTCTGGGGATCGAAGAGGGCACGGCAATGCCGCGTCCGATCGTCGAGTTCTACTTCAAGAACGATGATCTCAACGACCCGATCGTGAGCGAAGAACACATCATCGCCTTCGGGTGGGCCGCGCAGCAGGATCTGGACGACATGGTCAGCCTTGCCCTGCGGGTGAACGATTTCCTGAGCGGTCTGATGTTGGGGGTCGGCATCAAGCTGGTCGACTTCAAGATCGAGATCGGCCGGATCTGGGATGGCGATTTCATGCGGTTGATCGTGGCCGACGAGATCAGCCCCGATTCGTGCCGGCTGTGGGATATCGAGACGGGCCGAAAGCTCGACAAGGACGTCTTCCGGCGTGACCTGGGCGATCTGGCAGATGCCTATACGGAAGTAGCGCGGCGCCTTGGCATCATGCCGCAAGGGCCTGCGGGCACGACGAAGCCCACGTTGATCAACTGACCTCTGCTCTCTTGGGCGGCTGTCGGATTACGTATTTATGAAAAGGTGAAGGAGCGGGTGCCATGAAAGCCGTTGTTACCGTGATGTTGAAACAGGGCGTGTTGGACCCGCAGGGCGCGGCGGTGCAATCTGCACTTGGCTCGATGGGGTTCGACGGGGTCAGCGGTGTGCGCCAGGGCAAGGTGATCGAGCTGGAATTGGCCGATGGCACCTCTGAGGCGCAGGTAAACGAGATGTGCGAAAAGCTGCTCGCCAATACCGTGATCGAGAGCTACCGCGTCGAGATGTCCGCGGTGGGAGAGAGCGCGTGAAAGCCGCGGTTCTTGTTTTCCCGGGCTCCAACTGCGACCGCGATCTTGCCGTGGGCTTCCGCCAGGCGGGGTTTGAGGTCGAGATGGTCTGGCACAAGGAAACCGCGCTGCCGGCAGGGATCGACGTGGTGGGCGTGCCCGGAGGGTTCTCTTACGGTGATTACCTGCGCTGCGGCGCCATCGCCGCGCAATCGCCGATCATGGCGGCGGTCATGGCATTCGCGGGCAAGGGCGGGCATGTTCTTGGCGTCTGCAACGGTTTTCAGGTTCTTTGTGAGACACGGATTCTGCCCGGCGTCCTGATGCGCAACAGCGGGATCAAGTTCGTCTGCCGTCCGGAGCAACTGGTGGTCGCGACGGCGTCGAGCCCGTTCACGGAGGCCTATGGTGCGGGGGATGAGATCACTGTGCCGGTGGCCCATCACGACGGAAACTACCAGATCGATGATGCGGGACTTGATGCCCTGCGCAGCGAAGATCGCATTGCCTTTACCTATGGCGACAATCCCAACGGCTCGCGCGCGGATATTGCCGGTGTGCTCAGTGCCAACCGCCGCGTTCTCGGCATGATGCCTCACCCCGAGCGCGCCGTCGATGCGGCCCATGGGGGCACCGATGGCGCGGCGCTCTTTTCATCGCTGGCGGGTGCGCTGGTCGCGGCCTGACCTGCGCGGGCACAGGGAGCGCTTGGGGGCGGGCAACCGCCGGTGTTCGGCGGCAGCCCTTGAGACGGCTTCTGGCGCGGCATAGTCTGGCGCCATGAGTCTCGCAGACCGCCCCGCACCGCCGTCCCGGCGCCGGCCGCGCCGCCCTTGGGTGTTGCGCGCCATGATGGCGTTGTTCCTGGGCGGGGCCATCGCGGTGATATGGATCTCGAACATCTGGCTTACGGAGCGGTTTACCGAAACCACCCGCAACCGCGCAGAAGTCCGGCTGGCGATCTATTCCGGCTCGGTCCTGTCCGAGATCCGTCGCCACCAGGTTGTGCCGCTGCTGCTGAGCCGTGACCCGTCGCTGATCCGCTCGCTCGAAGCGAATGATTACACCCAGACCTCGCAATACCTGATCTCCTACGTCGAGGATATCGGCGCGGCCTCGATCCTGCTTCTGGACCGCGAGGGACGGGTGGTGGCCGCAACGGATCGCGCGCGCATCGCCGAGCGGCGCAACGAGGATCCGTTCTTCGTCGAAGCCACACGCTCTTCTAACACCGTCTTCACCTCCAACGAGCCTGAGACCGGGCGCTTCGATTTCACCTTCTCGCGGCAGATCGAGAACGGCGATGGCCTGCTTGGGGTGATCCTTGTGGAGATCGACCTTGCCCGGCTTGTCGACCGCTGGCGCGGGGCCTCCGAGGCGGTGTTCCTCGCCAATTCGCAGGGAGAGATCATCCTCTCGACCGAGTCGCGCTGGCGCGGGCGCACCGAAGCCGAAGCCATGGCGTTGCGCGCGCCGCCCTCAGCCATCCAGCGCGCGCTGGAGGGGGCGGGGGACTGGGCCTTCGGCGACCCGGCGCCGGATTTCTTCGGCTCGGCCACGATCAGGCTCGAGTCGCGCATTCCGTTCCGGGGCTGGCGGATCGTCAGCTACACCGCCTACACCAGCGTGCGCGAGCGGGTGAACGGGGTTCTGGCGCTCGAGATCATGGGATTCGCGCTGCTGCTCGCCGGGGCCTTCTACGTGCTCAGCCGCCGCGCGCGGCTGCAGACGGCGGTATTGGCGCGCGAGTCGGCGGAGTTGCGGCGGCTTAACGGGCGTCTGCAGCGCGAGATTGCCGAGCGTCAGAGGGTGCAGCGGACACTGGAGGAGGCGGAGCTGAGCCTGCAACAGAGCCAGAAGCTCGCCGCCCTTGGCGAGATGTCCGCCGCCGTGTCCCACGAGTTGAACCAGCCGCTGGCGGCGATGAAGACCTATCTGGCCGGCGCCCGGCTGTTGCTGCAACGCAGGCGCACGGAGGAGGCCGCCTCCAGCTTTCAGCGCATCGACGACCTGATCGAGCGCATGGGCGCGATTACCCGGCAGCTGAAATCCTATGCCCGCAAGGGCGGGGATGCGCTGGAGCCCGTCGACATGCGCGATGCCCTGAAGGGCGCGATCACGATGATGGAGCCGCAATTGCGCACCGATACGGTTCACATCACCCAGAACCTGCCGCCCAAGCCCGCGATGGTCATGGCGGACCGTTTGCGGTTGGAACAGGTGATCATCAACCTCCTGCGCAATGCGCTCGACGCCATGGGCGGGGCCGAGGAGAAGGAGATCGACCTGATCATTGTAGAGGGCGACGAAGTCGTGCTGACGGTGCGCGACAGCGGACCGGGCATTGATGATCTGGAAGCCCTGTTCGAGCCGTTCTACACGACGAAGAAGCCCGGAGAGGGAGTCGGTTTGGGGCTGGCGATTTCCTCAGGCATCGTGAAAGACCTCGGCGGCCGTCTCACGGCGCGCAATGGCGAGGGGTCCGGCGCGGTCTTCGAGATCCGTTTGCCAGCGCTCAACAGCGCCTCGGATCGCTCTGCGGCGGAATGACGGGTCTGACGCGTGCAAGGATGGAACAATGGTCATGTCACCGGTGTTTTATTGTCAGAGGGGTTCGTACGAGCCCAAATCCGTGCGCGCCGGGTTCACGCTCTCGGTGTGCGTATCAGAAAAAACCTGCCTGACGGTGCAAAGCACGATAGGGTATGAATAAATCGCCTTGCGGTGGCGCAAGTAACGGCGGGGGCCGCAAAGGCCCGCAAGAAGCCGGAATGGCGTCAGGGCATTAATACCGCCCGAAAGGCCGCGAGACGCGGTGGGGCATGGAAGGAAGTCTCTATGAAGATCGCGATTGTAGATGATGAGCAGGACATGCGGCAGTCGATCAGCCAGTGGCTGGCACTGTCGGGATTTGACACGGAGACCTATGCCAGCGCGGAAGAGGCGCTGAAGGCGATCGGCGCGGAATATCCGGGCGTGGTGGTCACCGACGTGAAGATGCCCGGCATGGACGGCATGGCCTTCCTCAAGCGCCTGATGGGCGTGGACAGTGGCATTCCGGTAATCCTCATCACGGGTCACGGCGATGTGCCGATGGCGGTGGAGGCAATGCGTATTGGCGCCTACGACTTCCTCGAGAAGCCCTTCAATCCGGACCGGATGACCGACCTTGCCAAGCGGGCAGGGCAGCAGCGGCGCCTGACGCTGGACAACCGTGCCCTGCGGCGTGAGCTCTCGGACGGCACAGTCCTGATGCGCAAGCTGATCGGTTCGTCGCCGGTGATGGAGCGTTTGCGGGAGGATATCCTCGATCTCGGGCAGGCTGACGGTCACGTGCTGATCACGGGCGAGACGGGGACCGGCAAGACGCTGGTGGCCCATGCGCTCCACGCGGTGGGTCCGCGTGCGGGCAAGCAATTTGTCGTGCTGTCCTGCGCCGCGCACGAGGAGGAGGAACTCTCCGCCAAGTTGTTCGGCCCGGTGGGCGAGGATCAGGACAAGCCGCTGGTCGAACAGGCCCGCGGCGGCACGCTGGTGCTGGAGGATGTCGAGGCGCTGAGCCAGGCCCTTCAGGCGCGGCTTTTGACCTTCATCAACGATCAGGGCACGCCGGCCGAGACGCGCATCGTCGCGATCTGCAACGCGCCCGAACCGGACCAGTGCGAGGGCGCGCTCCGGCCCGATCTGTTCTACCGCCTTGCGGCGATGCGGATCGACCTGCCGCCGTTGCGCCAGCGAGGTGAGGATATCCTGACGCTCTTCACGCGTTTCGGCGAGCAGTTCTCGGAGGAATACGGCACCGAGGCGCCACAGGTCACGGCTCAGGAAGCGGCGCAATTGTTGCAGGCACCGTGGCCCGGCAACGTGCGTCAGTTGATCAACATCGCCGAGCGGGCGATCCTCCAGCAACGCCGGGGCTCCGGCTCCATCGCCTCGCTTCTGATGTCCGACAACACCCAGATGGCGCCACAAGCGATGGGTGAGGGCAAGCCGCTGAAGGAATACGTGGAAGCCTTCGAGCGGATGCTGATCGACAACACGATGCGGCGGCATCGCGGCTCGATCGCCAGCGTCATGGAAGAGCTGTGCCTGCCGCGACGAACCTTGAACGAGAAGATGGCCAAATATGGCTTGAGCCGTTCGGATTACCTTTAAGAATTCTAGATATCTGAGCGTCGATTTCGTGGTTCAGGGTAAGCTCCCACGCACTCCTGCGTATACATTTTTACAAAAGAACCACTCACTCCTTGACGTAAAGAAAGTGCAAGAAATGTCGATAAAGCGATTGTCGTTTTTTTGGGCGCAAGGCGAGTCGAGCGCTCCAGACGTTGTGAAGCGTTGCTGGGAAGCTTGGGGGAAGATGAATCCTGAGGTTCAGATAGTCATTTCGGACCTCGAGATGGCCTACGCACAGTTCGAGCGTTTGAAGTTGGGCTCTGTGCCAACGACTCATCAAGCGATTTCCGACATTTTCCGTGTTCAAGATATGTATGAGCATGGAGGAGTATATATTGACTGCGGGGTCGTCCCAATCAGCCCGTTACGTGACTGGAGTACAAAATTTTCTAGGTCTGGGTTCTTCGCGTTCCACAATCCTCACAGGCATAGGAGTATCGAAAGCTGGTTTCTTTATTCAGAGCGAGGCAATTTGATCTCGAAGAAGTGGCTTGAGTATATTCAGAGCTACTGGTCAATGCCTCGTCGCCCGCATCGATATCGGCATGAACTAGAAACAGGTCTAAAAGGGTGCTTTGCTAGAGCGCGGGCTGAGCTTGCGCGCCGATCTTATTTAGGTAAGCAAGGCCGTAGAATGCGGATATTTGAATCACCCGGGGTATCAAGGTTGGTAAATCCGGAGTTCGGTGGCCAGTTCGCTGTCTACCCCTATTTTTGGACACATGCACTGTTTGAGCTACTTCTCGAAGAAGATCCCGAAGTACGATTAGCTTGGGGTAAGACACCGAAGATTACTGGCTACAAAGAAGTAATGGTGCGCCACTGGCGAACCCGATACGACAGCATGAGTTCAGATGACTTCGCGACCATCGTTGAAGACTCGAATATGCAGAAGCTTATGCTCAACCACCTACCTCCAGCCCACCTGCTTGATACGATCTTACCACCTCTTCGATGACTTTGGGTCGGCTGTGCAGATAGGGTGTATGTCCCGACCGTCGTTTTCTGATGCGGCCGATCCGTTTCCCCATTGTCTTTTCACCGGTCGCCCCCTTAATGTGGCAGGACTGGCCGCAGGGTCAGACAACAGGTTCTCTGCCTCCTTGTAGTTCGTGCCGCGCGATGACGCCGCACCGGCAAGGGGCGCAGGTCACTTGGCCCAAGATCGCTTTCACGCACTTAGGGCCGTATTTAACCGCCGGCTCCATGACAAAAGGGCCGGCATGATTGGATGGCAGACCACATCGCGGTTTGACCACTCGGAGACGGCAGCGATGTATGGCCTCGGCGCAGATTTGGACGACGGAAAGCGGCTCATGGCCGCTTGTGGTCGTTCTGCTCGTGCCGCCAGATCCATCGCTCTAACAGCACAACGTGACACTTCATTTGCGACTTGCCAGGGCTATGCCCCGTGCAGGCGCGCGGGGCTGTCACGAGCAAGGATATCATGGCAAAAACAATGCTCATCGATGCCACCCACGCGGAAGAAACCCGCGTCGTGGTGGCGGATGGAACCAAGGTCGATGAATTCGACTTTGAATCACTAAACAAGCGGCAGCTCGCAGGTAACATCTATTTGGCAAAAGTAACGCGGGTCGAACCCTCGTTGCAGGCTGCGTTCATCGACTACGGTGGAAACCGGCACGGCTTCCTCGCGTTCTCGGAAATTCACCCCGATTACTACCAGATCCCGGTCGCGGATCGCGAAGCATTGCTCGCGGAAGAGCGTGCCTACGCGGAGCAACAGGCGAAAGAGGAGGAGGAGGAATCCTCTAAGCCCAAGCGTCGCCGTCGCCGCCGGCGCGGGTCCGAGACGAAGGCCGAAGACACCGGCAACGACGCCGTTGCAACGGGCGCGCCTTCGGGCATGGATGTTGTCGAACTCGACGGGGAAGCCGCTGAAGACGCGGCGAAGCTGGCCGAGGCCGTGGGCGGGGATATCGCCGGCGTTCAAGGTGCAGACGCGGGCGAGCCTGTCACGGAAACTGCCGAGGCCGAGGCTGACAGCAATGCCGCATCGGAGGATGCTTCTACGTCTGACGATTCGTCTGACGCGGATGACGAAACCGATGCGGACGCGGACGACAATGGCTCCGATGACAGCGACGACACTGACGACGACAGCTCGGACGACGACAGCGAAACCGTTGCCGACGACGATGATGTCGAGGAAATTCGCCCGGTCCGCAAACCGCGGCCGAAGAAGTACAAGATCCAGGAAGTCATCAAGGTCCGCCAGATCATGCTGGTGCAGGTGGTCAAGGAAGAGCGCGGCAACAAGGGCGCGGCTCTCACGACCTATCTCTCGCTGGCCGGTCGCTACTGCGTCCTGATGCCCAACACCGCGCGTGGGGGCGGGATCTCTCGCAAGATCACCAATGCCGCCGACCGCAAGAAGCTCAAAGACATCGCCACCGCGCTGGACGTGCCGCAGGGCGCGGGCCTGATCGTGCGCACGGCGGGCAGCCAGCGCACCAAGACCGAGATCAAGCGCGACTACGAATACCTGCAGCGCCAGTGGGAGCAGATCCGCGAGCTGACGCTGAAATCCATCGCGCCGGCGCCGATCTATCAGGAAGGCGACCTGATCCACCGCACCATTCGCGACCTCTACAACCGCGATATCGACGAGGTGATCGTCGACGGCGAGGCGGGCTACAAGCACGCCAAGAACTTCATGAAAATGATCATGCCGTCCCACGCCAAGAAGGTGAAACAGCACACGGGCGGTGTGCCTCTCTTCGCCAAGTACAAGGTCGAAGGCTACCTGTCGGACATGTTCAACCCGACGGTGCAGCTGAAATCCGGCGGCTACATCGTGATCAACATCACCGAGGCGCTTGTCGCCATCGACGTGAACTCGGGCCGCTCCACCAAGGAAGGCTCGATCGAGGATACCGCGACCAAGACCAACCTGGAGGCCGCCGAAGAGGTTGCCCGTCAGGTGCGTCTGCGTGACCTCGCCGGTTTGATCGTCATCGACTTCATCGATATGGACGAACGGCGCAACAACAACGCCGTCGAGAAGCGCATCAAGGAGAAGCTGAAGTCCGACCGCGCCCGCATCCAGGTGGGCCGGATCAGCTCCTTCGGCCTCATGGAAATGTCGCGCCAGCGTCTGCGCCCCGGCATGTTGGAGGCCACGACGCAGGCGTGCCACCATTGCCACGGCACCGGTCTCGTGCGCTCGGACGACAGCCTCGCGCTCTCGATCCTGCGTCTGTTGGAAGAGGAAAGCACCCGAGGTCGCTCGCGTGAGGTTCTGCTGACCGCGCCCGTGGGCATCGTGAACTTCCTGATCAACTTCAAGCGCGACTATCTCGATAGCATCGAAGCCCGCTCGGGCATGGCGATCCGGATCGAGGCGGACGCCTCGCTGGTCGTGCCGGACTTCAAGATCGAGAAGTTCAAGACTGCCACCCGCAAGATCACTGCCGTGGCGCCTGTCGTCTCGATGGATGCGGGCTTGATGGACGACATCGACGAGGATGTGCCGGAAGAGGCGGATCAGGTCGAGGACGCCGTCGAAGTCACCGAGGATGAACAGCCCAAGAAGAAACGCCGCCGCCGTCGCGGGGGCCGGGGCCGTCGTCGCAATTCCGATGAGAATGGCGAGAACAACGGCGAGAACGGTGAGAACAACGGCGATAACGGCAATGGTGACAACACCGCCGAGCAGAAGGCCGCTGACGCGGAGGCTAAATCCTCCGATGAGGCAGCATCCGACACCAACGCCGAAGCCTCCTCCGACGATGAGGAACAGCCCAAGAAGCGCCGCCGTTCGCGGCGGGGTGGTCGTGGCCGTAAGTCCGCCGAGAACGGCGATACGGATAACGGTGTGAATGGCGAGGCCTCTGGCGGTGACGCAGACAAGCCGGCCGAGACAGCTGCCGAGGCCCCCACGGACGCGGCGGCATCCGATGCCCCGAGCGATGCGGTTGAGGCCGCGGCCCCGGTGACGGAGCCCCTGCCGGACCCATCCGCTGACACGCCGGCGGTTCAGCCGATCGACGAGTCCGAGCCGCAGCCGATGGCGCCGGCCGCCGCGGCTCCGGCCGAGCCCGAGCCTGAGCCTGAGCCTGAGGTTGCCGCAGAGCCCGAGATGGCCGAAGCGGTCGCCGAAGCGGAAGCTCCGACCCCGGAAGCTGCGCCAGAGCCTGCGGCCGAGCAGTCGCAAGACGCGCCGGCCAAGCCGAAGCGCCGCGGTTGGTGGTCGCGCGGGTAACGCGCCAGACCTTGCATGAATGAAAAAGGGCGCCTCTCGGGGCGCCCTTTGTCGTTCCATGGCAGCGAAGTTCAGCCGGCGGTGTCGCGAATAATGTCCACGATGTCCTGCATGTTGGCGAGCGGGACATAGCCTTGCACAAGCTGGTCGCCAAAGACGAAGGAAGGCGTTCCGGTGATCCCCATCCGCTGCCCGAGGGCGCGGTTGGAATCGATGGTGCTTTGCACGATCGGGTTATCGATTTCCGCGAAGATCGCCTCGCTGTCGAGGTCCAGATCGCTCGCCAGGCGCGCCAGCGCCAGCTCCGTCACGTCCGAGCGCATCGCCATCAGCGCGTCGCTCACCTGCTCGTAGGCCTCGCCGCCGAGCGCAAGACGCGTGGCAATGGCGAAGCGGGACGCCAGAACCGATTGCTCACCGAGGATCGGGAACTCCTTGGTGATGAAGCGGATGTTGCCATCGGTATCGACCAGCTCGTTCACCTCGGGATGCGCGCGGCGGCAATAGCTGCACCGGTAATCGACGAACTCCACGATCACCACGTCACCATCGGGGTTGCCCCCCACGTGATCGAAGGCGGAGTTGAAGATCGCGGTTTCGTTCTCGGCCACGGCCACTTCCTGCGCGGCGGCTTCCTCGGCAGCCTGACGCTGCTCCAGAACGGCGATGGCCTCCATCAGGACCTCGGGGCTCTCCAACAGGTACTGGCGCACCTCCTCCCGGAAGGTCTGGCGCTCGGCCTCGGTCATGTCGCCAATATCGGTGGCGGCAACCGGGCTGGCCAGAAGGGCCAGGGTGGCCGCGCTCATCATCAGTCGTTTCATCATGCTCTCCGCTCGAAATGCTTTGGCCTCCGTCTATCACATCACGCCGGGGCCGCCATTGACGAATGCATCCGTGGGTGGTCTCACACCATTGTGACAACTCAGGAGGCCCGATGCGCCAGTCGACCCGATCCGAAGTAGACCCGTTCATCGTGATGGACGTCATGGAGCAGGCCCGCGCGGCGGAAGAGGCGGGGCGCCATATCATCCACATGGAGGTCGGCCAGCCCGGCACCGGCGCGCCCAAAGCCGCGCGGGACCGGCTCGCAGCAGAGATGGCGGCGGGCCCTCTGGGATACACCGTGGCCTTGGGCCGGCCGGACCTGCGCGCAGGCATCGCGGCCCTCTATGACGAATGGTACGGCATCGATCTGGACCCGGCGCGGGTGGTCCTGACCGCCGGCGCGTCGGGAGCCTTCATCCTAGCCTTCACCTCGCTGTTCGATGCGCGCGCGCGCGTTGCCTTGGGGGAGCCGTGCTACCCTTCCTATCGGCAAATCCTCTCGGCCCTGTCGCTGGAGCCGGTCGGGTTGCAGACCCACGCCGAGACGCGGTTCCAGCCGACGCCGGATCATCTGGACGACAGCCTCGACGGTCTGGTGGTGGCAAGTCCGGCCAACCCGACGGGGACGATGCTCTTCAAGCCGGAGTTAACGGCGTTAACCGAGGCCTGCGCCGACCGGGACATCTCGCTGATCTCGGACGAGATCTATCACGGCTTGCAATACGACGCCCGCGCGGTCAGCGCGCTGGAGGTCACCGACGACGTCTATGTCATCAACTCCTTCTCGAAATATTTCTCGATGACCGGCTGGCGGCTTGGCTGGATGGTGGTCCCGCCCGATCACATCCGCACCGTGGAGCGTCTGGCGCAGAACATGTTCATCTGTCCCTCTCACGCCGCGCAGGTTGTGGCCTTGGGCGCCCTATCCCCCGAGGGCCGGGCCGAGTTGGACCAGCACCGCGACACCTACGCCCGCAACCGCGTGATCCTGCAAGACGGGCTGCAAGCGGCAGGCCTGAGCAACACCGCACCGGCGGACGGCGCCTTCTACGTCTATGCCGATGTCAGCCACCTCACGGATGACACGCTCGCTTTTGCCGCGCGCATTCTGGACGAGGCCGGTGTCTCGGTGACGCCGGGACTGGACTTCGACAAGGCGCGCGGGGCAGGGACGTTGCGCTTCAGCTATGCCCGCGCCACCGATGATATCGAGGAAGGTGTCGCGCGCCTCACGCGGTTCTTCGACAGCCTCTAGGAGCGCGCGGGAAGGTCGGCTAACCTGCGGCAAAACACACGAAGGATCCAACCCGTGGTTCGAGCATTCCTGATCGCTGTCCTCCTCTGCCTCGCCGCGCCCCTTGGCGCACAAACCCTTGGCGCTTCGGCCCGGGCGCTGCCCGATGCCTCCTCTCTGGAGGGCGGGCGGCGCGGCACGGAACTGCGCCTTTCGCTCAGCCAGGCGGTGCCGTTCCGGGTCTTCACGCTGGACGATCCGATGCGCGTCGTCGTCGATTTCCGCACCGTGGATTTCAGCGCTCTGCCCGAGGGGTTCAACGCGGCGCAGCTGGTCGAAAGCGTCGCCATGGGCGGCGCGTCGAGCCCCGGATGGTCGCGCATGGTGCTGACGCTGAACGCGGCCCAGTCACTCGACGTCGCGGCGATGGAGACCGATGAAGAGACAGGCCAAGCCATTGTAACGATTTCGCTTTCTCCCACCGATCCGGAGGCCTTCGCGGAAGCGGCCGGGCCGCCGCCCGGCCTTGATGCGGTGCTTCTTCCCGTCGTCTCCCACGCGCCGCCGGCTGCTGATGAGACCTTCACGGTCATGCTTGATCCCGGCCACGGTGGCGTCGATCCCGGTGCGCTGCGTGAGGGTTTGACCGAGGCCGATCTGATCCTCTCCTTCGCCCGCGAGTTGCGCGAGGTGATGCGTCGCACGGGCCGGATCGAGGTCGCGATGACCCGCGATGCGGATGTCTTCGTGCCGCTGCCCACGCGGGTGACGCTGGCGCGCGCCGCGGGCGCGGACCTTTTCATCTCGATCCATGCGGACGCCATCACCGTCGGACGCGCGCAGGGGGCGACTGTCTACACGCTGTCGGACGAGGCCACCGACGCCGCCACCGCCGCGCTGGCCGAACAACACGACCGGGCGGACTTGTTGCAGGGCGTGGACCTGACCGGCTCGGACGACGAGGTCGTGGGCGTGCTCCTGGACCTCGCTCGGATCGAGACCGCGCCCCGGTCGCAGGCTTTCGCCGATATCCTGGTGCAAGCCATTGATCGCGCGGGCATCGACCTCCACGCACAGCCGCGGAGCGAGGGCGGCTTCTCGGTCCTGAAGGCGGCCGACTTTCCCGCGGTTCTGCTGGAGATCGGTTTCCTCAGCGAAGGCGGAGACCTCGAAAACATCCAGGACCCGGCATGGCGTGCGCGGATGCAGGCGGCGATCACCGGCGCGGTGCTGGCATGGTCCGAGGCGGATGCAGCCGCCGGTGCGCTCAGGCGCCAGTGAAGCGCGCCAACCAGACGGAATGGCCTTTCAATTCGGCATCCTCAGGGCGAAACCAGACGACCTCGAAGCCATGGGCAGCCAGCAAGGCGCGGTATTCATCGGGCGCGAGGCTCGCATGGTAGACGGGGCTGTCACCAACCTGGCCGATGGCCTCTCCCTCAGCCGGGCCGGAGGTGAAGAGCAGCCGCGCCTCCGGCGCTGCGTGAGCCGCGAAGATTGGGAACATGGCGCGCTGATCGTCCATGGACAGGTGAAAAAAGCTGTTGAACGCCAAAAGGATGTCAAAGCGGCGGCGCAGGTCCAGCGCGCGCATGTCAGCCTCGATCCGCGTCACCTCGGGCACACGCGCGGCGCATTCCGCCAGCATCTCGGGCGCGCCATCGACGCCGCAAACCCTGTCGCCTCGGGCGATGAACCATTGGGCAATCGGTTGACCCGAACCGCAGCCCAGGTCCAACACCTCCAACGGGGCAGCACGGTCTGCCACACAGGCGGCCAATGCCGGGCGCTCCCATAGCGATCGGTTCCGCTCACGCGCCCATCGCGCGGCCTCGATCCGGTAGGTTGTCAATATATCTTCCGGCCCCATCTCTACTCCCAAGGCGCCACGATTTCGCGGCAGAAACCCGCCCACTTCGTTTTGACCGCTGCGCTTGCGCGCTGTATACCATGGGCAATCTTGGGGAAGCAGGCACATCATGCGATTCATATTCGGTTTCTTCGGCGCGATCTTCAGTGCCGTGACCCTTGGGCTTGTCTTCGCCGCATTGGGCGTGGGCGGGCTCATCTTCATGTATTCGCGCGGGTTGCCCGATCACGAGACGCTGTCGCAATACGCGCCGCCGACGATCAGCCGCATCTATTCGCGCCAAGGCATGATCGTGGACGAATTCGCCACCGAACGTCGCCTGTTCACCCCCGCCGAGGAGATCCCCGATCTCGTCTCCTACGCCTTCGTCTCTGCCGAAGATCGCAATTTCTACAGCCACTCGGGCTATGATCCCCGTGCCATCGTGGCGGCGTTTGTCGATGCAGTCCGCTCGCGCGGGCGCGACGTGCGCGGCGCGTCGACGATCACGCAGCAGGTGATGAAGAACTTCCTGCTCGACGGCTCGCGCACGGTCGAACGCAAGGTGCGCGAGATCATCCTCGCGGCCCGGATCGAACGGACGCTCAGCAAGGATCGCATCCTCGAGCTTTACCTGAACGAGATTTTCCTCGGGCAGAATTCCTATGGCGTGACCGCCGCCGCGCAGACCTATTTCAACGCGACGCTGGAGGACCTGACACTGGAGCAGGTGGCGTTCCTCGCGGCCCTGCCGCAGGCGCCGTCCCGCTTCCACCCCGTCGATGACTACGAGCGCGCGATCAACCGGCGCGATTACGTGCTGCGCGAGATGTACGAGAACGGCTACGTCAGCCGCGAAGAGATGGAGGCCGCACAGGCTGCGCCTCTGGAAACCGTGCAGGGCGGCCATATCGAGGCTTATCGCCTGACCCGCCCGCCGCGGAACTACTTCACCGATGAAATCCGCCGCCAGCTGAGCGCCGAGTACGGCGCGGACGAGTTTTTCTCGGGCGGCTACGCGGTGCGCTCGACCATGGACGAGAGCTTGCAGGAAGTAGCGGAGGCCGCGCTTCGGCAGGCATTGGAGCGCTACGACCGCAACCTTGGCACATGGCGCGGTGCCGTCGACACCATCGACCCGGCGGAACTAACCGAAGAGGCCAGCTGGCGCGCGGCGCTGGCGAGCGCGGATATCGCCCGCGACGTTGACGGCTGGTTCGCCGCGGTCGTGCTGGAGGTCGGCGACAGCGCGGCCCGGATCGGGATCGAAGGCGTCGAGGAAGACGAGGACGGCCATTTCATCCCGGCAGAGGATGTGACCTGGGCGCGCCCGCTGCGCGAGGACGGATCGCGGGGCGATACCGCTCGGGTCGCCGGTGACCTGCTTAGCGTGGGCGATGTCGTCCACGTGCGCCGCATGACCAGCGACAGCGATGGCAGCTTCATCCGCTGGACCCTGCGCCAGATCCCGGAAGTGCAGGGCGGCTTCATGGCGATGGATGTGCATACAGGCCGTGTACTGGCGATGCAGGGCGGCTTCTCCTACCAGTATTCCAGCTTCAACCGCGCGACCCAGGCGACGCGGCAGCCGGGTTCGTCTTTCAAACCCTTCGTTTACGCCGCCGCGCTGGACTCCGGCTACAGCCCCAACACCATCGTCATCGACGCGCCGATCGAGGTGGAGACCGGCGAGGGCATCTGGCGGCCGCAAAATGCCTCGCGCCAGTTTTATGGGCCGTCGCCCCTGCGCACGGGGATCGAGCGTTCGCGGAACCTGATGACCGTGCGCCTTGCACAGGACGTCGGCATGGCGACCGTGGCCCGCTACGCCGAGCGCTTCGGCGTTTATGACGACATGCAACCCTTCCTCGCGAACGCGCTTGGCTCGCAGGAGACGACGCTGTTCCGCATGGTGGCGGCTTACGCGATGTTCGCCAATGGCGGCGAGCGGGTGGAGCCGACGCTCGTGGACCGGATCCAGAACCGCTATGGCGAGACGGTCTATCGCCACGACCAGCGCCTGTGCCCGGATTGTGAGCTGACCGAGCTGGATGAAGGTCTGGCACCGCGCATCGTGTCCACGCGCGAGCGGGTGATCGATCCGATTACGGCGTATCAGCTGACCTCGATGATGCGGGGCGTCGTCGATCGCGGCACCGCATCGGGCACGGTGAACCTGCCGGTCCCCACGGCGGGCAAGACCGGCACCACCAACGAGGCGCGCGACGTCTGGTTCGTGGGCTTCACCTCGAACATCGTGGCGGGCTGCTATATCGGCTACGACCAGCCCGAAGGCCTTGGGCGCGGCGCCTCTGGCGGTGGCATGTGCGGCCCGGTCTTCCAGCGCTTCATGCTCGAGGCGATCGAGGAATACGGCTCGGGCGACTTCCCGGTCCCTGAAGGCGGCCAGTTCTTCCCCATTGACCGCTTCTCGGGCGCGCGCCTGCCCGATGGCAGCCAAGGCAACAACGTGGTCTACGAGTTGTTCCGTGCCGGAGAAGAGCCATTCCAGGGCATCCTCTCGGCAATTGATGGCGGGTGGGCGATGTCCTCGGATATCCCGATGTTCACCCAAGGCGACGATGGCGGCGGCGGGGGCCAGGGCACCCTGGTGGAAACCTCGGACGGGGACACCGCGCGGGTGCCGACGAATACCGGTTTCGGCACGTTGAGCTCGGGCGGCCTCTACTGACCACCGCGTGACAGACTTTTGCAAAAGTCTGCGCAAAGCCTTGCAAGGCTTTGGCCGCCCGACCGATGCGCGGAGTGCCTTGAGGGTTGCGCGGCGCTGGTCTATCCCTGCGTGAGCAATTCTGAGAGGCACTCCCATGCGCGCCGAGACCCAAGCGAACATTGAAAAGATCCGCAATTCGTTGACCCTGTTGGGACAGCGCATGGATATCGAGACCGCGCCGCACCGGTTGGAGGAATTCAACGCCCGCGTCGAGGATCCGGACCTCTGGAACGATCCTGCCAAGGCGCAAAAGCTGATGCGAGACCGGCAGATCCTCGTCGACAAGTTGAAGCAATATGAGACAATCAAGCAGGGCGTCGATGACAACGCCGAGTTGATCGAACTGGGCGAGATGGAAGGCGACGACGAAGTCGTGGCAGAGGCGGAAGCCGCCCTCGCAGCCCTTGTCGAGGATGCCGCCGCCAAGGAGCTGGAAGCGCTGCTCGACGGCGAGGCCGACAGCAACGACACGTTCCTCGAGATCAACTCGGGCGCCGGCGGTACTGAGAGCTGCGACTGGGCCTCCATGCTGGCGCGGATGTATACGCGGTGGGCCGAAAAGCAAGGCTACGACGTGGAACTGCAAAGCTTCAGCGCGGGGGAAGAAGCGGGCATCAAGTCGGCCGTCTACAAGATCAGCGGGCACAACGCCTATGGCTGGCTGAAATCCGAGAGCGGCGTGCACCGCCTCGTCCGGATCTCGCCCTTCGACAGCGCCGCCAAGCGTCATACGTCTTTCACCTCGGTGAAGGTCTACCCGGTGGTCGACGACAATATCGAGATCGAGGTGAACCCGTCCGATATCCGCATCGATACCTATCGCTCCTCGGGCGCGGGCGGTCAGCACGTGAACACGACCGACTCGGCGGTGCGGATCACCCACCACCCCACAGGTATCGTCGTGACCTCTTCCGAGAAGTCGCAACACCAGAACCGGGACATCGCCATGAAGGCGCTGAAATCGCGGCTCTACCAGATCGAATTGGACAAGCGCTCGGCCAAGGTCAACGAGGTCCATGAAAACGCGGGCGATGCGGGGTGGGGCAACCAGATCCGGTCTTATGTTTTGCAGCCCTACCAGATGGTGAAGGACCTGCGGACCTCCTACGAGACATCGGATACGCAGGGTGTGCTGGACGGCAATATCGACGGGTTGATGGCGAGCGTGCTGGCCATGGATGTGTCGGGCAAGAGCCGCGCCGAGGCCAACGCCGAAGATTGATCGCGGCCGTCTCTGCGTGTGGCGGGCCGAAGAATGCCGTATTTGTGAAAAGGTGAAGCGGGGAGGGTGCGCCCATGGGAGAGCTGTGGCGTCTTGGGGCGCGGGAGTTGTCGCGCAAGATTGCAACGCGCGAGATTTCCTGCGTTGAGGTGATGCGGGCGACGCTGGCGCGGATCGATGCGGTGAATGGCGCGGTCAACGCCATCGTGTCGCTGCGGGACCGCGAGGCCCTGATGGGTGAAGCGCGGGTCGCCGATGCGGTGGGCGGCTCAGGTTGGCTCCATGGCATACCCGTGGCGGTGAAAGACCTAGTGGCGGTGCGCGGCGTTCGCTCGACCTGGGGATCGCGGCTGCTGGCCGACAACGTACCGGAGGTTGATGACGGCTTGGTGCGGGCCCTGCGCGGGGCGGGGGCCATCGTGATCGGCAAGACCAACGTGCCGGAGTACGGGTTCGGTTCTCATTCCAGCAACGCGGTGTTCGGCGTGACCCGGAACCCGTTCGATCTGACACGCACAGCCGGAGGCTCTTCGGGTGGTGCGGGTGCGGCGCTGGCGACCGGCATGGTGAGTATCGCGGACGGATCGGACATGATGGGCAGCCTGCGTAACCCGGCTTCTTGGAACGACGTTTACGGCTTTCGTCCCACGGTCGGGTTGGTGCCGGGTGAGCCGCGCGATAACGTGTTGCTGCACCGGCTGGCGACGCTTGGACCGATGGGACGGAGCGTCGGAGACATGCGGGCGCTGTTGGAGACCATGGCGGGGCGCGAGATCGCAGATGTGCCAGCGCCCGAGGCGCCGCGGATCGCGTGGCTCGGCGATTGGGGCGGCGCCTATGGCATGGACGAGGGGCTGCTGGAGGCCGGTCAGGCGACGCTGGAGCGTGCGGCGGCGATGGGCTGGCGCATCGAGGCCGTCGCGCCGCCGATGCGGGCGGAGGACCTCTGGGAGAGTTGGACGACCCTCCGTTCTTTCGTGGTGGCGCAGGAACTGGGGCGCTATTGGCGCGATCCCAAGACGCGCGCCCTGCTGAACGCACAGGCGATCTGGGAAATCGAGCAAGGCCTGGCCTTGAGCGGCGACCGGGTGGAGCGCGCCGGGGCCATTCGGCGTGATTGGCTTGCCGCGCTGGACGGGCTCTTTTCGCGCTACGACGCCATCATGCTCCCCGCGGCCCAGATGTGGCCGTTCCCTGCGGAGTGGGATTGGCCGCGCGCGTTGGCAGGGCAAGCGACGGACACCTATCACCGCTGGATGGAATGTGTCGTGCCGGCAAGCCTCGCCGGTTTGCCCGCGATGGCTTTGCCGGCGGGCTATGGACCCGGCGGCTTGCCCCACGGGCTGCAGTTGATCGGTCCCGCCGGGCTTGACGCGAAGCTGTTTGCCATGGGGGCGCAGTGGGAAGAGATGGTCGGCCCGCGCGTCGTGAGAGACCCGGCCTAGCGCGCTTGGCGTCTGGGGTGTGTTGCTGCGGTAGGTCTCGGCACTGGCCGCGGTTGCAGCGCTGGACAGGCTCTCGCAGACAGACTTCTGAAACGAAAAAAGCCGGGCAAGGGCGCCCGGCTTTTCCGTGAACTTGATAGCAGCTTATTCCTTGGAGGAAGGCACCGGGCCAGCGGCTGCAGGGCGCGGGATCGACGAAGAGGAATTGTCGGGCGCCGACGAGGTGTTGCCGGTGGAAACCGGGGTGCGCGAGCTTGGCGTCGGGTTGTTCGCGCCGGTCGACAGCGGATCCTCGGCGCGCTGGACGGAACCCTCGAAGTGGGCGCCGCTCTCGATCGCGATGGTCTTGTGGATGATGTCGCCTTCAACGCGCGCCGTGGAGGTCAGACGGACCTTCAGGCCGCGCACACGGCCCACGACGCGCCCCGTGACGACGATGTCGTCGGCCACGATCTCACCTTCGATGTTGGCGCTTTCGCCAACAGTCAGCAGATGCGCGCGGATGTCCCCCTGGACGGTGCCTTCGACCTGGATGTCACCGGTCGTACGCAGGTTGCCCACGATCGTCAGATCGGTGGACAGCATCGAGGGTTGCGGCTTGGTCTTGCTGCCGGCTGCAGAAGAGGTGTTCGATTTATTCATGGTATCTCCAGAAGAGTTGCCCGTTGCCCCGGTCGAACCAGCACTGGCGGACCCGGACGACGCGTCGCCGGTCTTGGGTCCGGGTTCATTGATCTTGGATTTAGAAAACATTGCGTCCTGCCCTTATGAACGTCATCGGATTTACAGGCGTGCCATTGCGGTGCACTTCGTAGTGCAGATGGGTGCCTGTGCAACGGCCCGTGCAGCCCATATCACCGATGTGGTCCCCAGGCGAGACCCTTTGCCCTTCGCTCACGCGAAGTCGTGACATGTGGGCGTAGCGAGTCATAAATCCGTTGGCGTGTGTGATCTCTATAGCATTGCCATATCCGCTCATACGTCCAGCGTGGGTTACAACGCCCGCGCCACCGGCAACAATCTGCGTACCGCGGGCACCGGCGAAATCGACGCCGTTGTGCATCCGGCGCGAGCCGTTGAAGGGGTCACCGCGGGGGCCGAAGCCGGAGGTGTTGCGATAGGAGCCATTGACCGGGTTGGCGAACGGCAGGCGTTCGGCGGCGATCCGGTACATGTTGATGCGGTCGAGGCTGCCCAGAACCTCGTTCGCGCGCTCCGACAATTCGTCGGCAGGCTCACCCGAGGTGGAGAGGATCGGTGTCAGGGGGCCGCCCTGGCCGGAATAGCCGCGGCGGACCGAGTCGATCAGGTCATCGGTGTTCATGCCGGCGGCGCGGAACATCTCGTCCAGCGGCTCCATGGAGACGGCGACGGCCTCTTCCAACTGGCGGAACACCCGCTCGGACCGCTCGCCATCAAGGGCCGCCTGGAAGTGGAGGCGATTGATTTCTTCTTCGGCCTCGGCCACCAGCGTGTACCCGGTGTCGCGCTCCTGCGCGGTCAGTTCGAGGGCCTGGTTGAGGAAGGCGAGGGTCTGTTCCAGCTCGCGCTCACGCTCGGCGGCGGTCTGGACGGTGCCGGTATCGGCTTGCAGTTCCGACTGCAGGGCGGCCTGGGCCACGCGGGCCTCGTCACGCTCCTGGATCGTGCGGCGGAGGGTGGATTGGATTACGTCGACCGCGATTTCCAATTCGCGGGAGCGTTCTTCGCTGTCGAGAAGCTGCGTCTGCATCGCCGAGACCTGATCCATCGCCAAGGCGAAACGGTCTTGTGCGGCGCTGGCTTCGGCGGCGCGGGCATCGCGCTCGAGCGCCAGTTGGTTCAGACGGACCTGGTAGGTTTCCTGTTCGCGTTCCGCGAGATCGCGGGCACTGCCGGAGGAGATGGAGTCGATCAGAAAGAACGACGTGACGATGACGGTCCAGCCCACCGCGACGGCGGACCCCAAAATCATACTTGCCTGCGTGATGGGCCGGAGGCGGATGAACCGCGTCCCTTCTTCCGACTTCAGAAAAAGCCGTTGTTCCGGCAGATGCCGGTCAAGCGCCGCATTCACGCGGCCTAAAAGCCGAGAGTTCACTGTTTTTACGCCTCGCTACCCCTTGTGCATCTCTGCGATCGCCATCGTGTCCCAAGCGGCCGCCGCAGCAGGCTTGGGGATAAGCCACGCTGCGCTTTGTGCCAACACTGTAATTCATAGGGTCTAAAAAGGCACCGAAAAAACGCGCATTTGCGGCGGAAAATTGCCGATCCGCGCGCGATTTCTTCTATCAGACGTGTCGGTTAGGCGGATTTCCCGTCGGCGAGCGGCCAGTAGAAGTCTGGCGGCAGGCCTGCTTCAGCGCGCTTTTCCTCGTTGAATGGGGGCTTCAGCGGGCCGTGGAAATAGCGCTGGACGAGGGTGTGAAAGGCCTCTTTCGGATCGAGGTCGTGGCGCCCGCAAAGGAAGTGAAACCACTTCGAGCCATAGGCCACGTGGTGGACTTCTTCGGCATAGATCACCTCCATCGCGGCGACGGCTTGGGCCGCGGCGGGATCGGATTTGCGGGCTTTCTCGAAGATCCGGATCATGCCGGGCGTCACATCGAGACCGCGCGCCTCGAGCACCATGGGCACCACGGCGAGCCGTCCCATGAGATCCTCTGCCGTATCCTCGGCCGCGCGCCACATGCCGGCATGGGCAGGAAGGGCGCCGTAGTGGGAGCTCATGGCCTCCAGGCAATCGGCGATCAGGTTGAAGTGTTTTGATTCCTCGTCCGCCGCACGCACCCAATCGTCGAAGAAGCCGATGGGAAAGGGGGTGTCGGAGAACCGGGCGATGAGGTCCCAATGGAGGTCCACCGCGTTGAGCTCGATATGCGCCACCGCGTGGAGGATCGCGATGCGCCCCTGGGGCGAGCCCGGTTTGCGGCGCGGCACGTCGCGGGGATCGAGCAGCGCGGGCTCGGCGGGCCGGGCCGGTGCATCGGGAGGGTTTGCGCGTCCGATCTCGGGCTTGGCCCCGGTATCGCGCGCGGCCTGCCACTGGGCCGCGTAGTCCCGCGAAAGCGCGGTCTTGGCGCGGGCGTCAGCGGTGCGCAGGACGTGATCGGCCATTTCGGCGAGGGGGATCATGGGGGCGGGACCTTCCGGTTTGAGCCAAGTGGCGCGGCTTTGCCGCATTGATTTCATGGATGGGGGCGCTGCCCCCGCAATCTCTTGTTGCAGGCAACAAGAAATTGCTCCCCCGGGATATTTGACGAACGGGGAAATGGGGATGTCGGAATGAATTCAGAGCGCGCGGGCGGCTTCGAGGACGTCGTCGGCGTGGCCCGGGACTTTCACCTTGCGCCAGATCTGGGCGATCTTGCCTTCGCCATCGATCAGGAATGTCGTGCGCTCGATGCCCATGAATTTCCGACCGTACATGTTTTTCTCGACCCATGTGCCATAGCGCTCGCAGGTGTCGCCCTCGGCGTCGGAGACCAGCGCCACGGAGAGGGCGTGTTTCGCGGCGAATTTGTCGTGTTTGGCGGCGGTGTCTTTGGAGATGCCGATGATCGTGGTATTGGCCTCGGCGAAGGCGCTCTCCAAGCCGGTGAAGGCGATGGCCTCCTTCGTGCAGCCGGGGGTGTCGTCCTTGGGGTAAAAGAAGAGGACGACGGCCTTTGGCTGTTGCTCGGACAGGGTCAGGGTGCCTCCGCCATCGCGGGGAAGGGTGAAGTCAGGGGCGGGTTGGCCTGTCTCGAGCATGGGGTGTCCTTTTCTCGGCGTGGTTATTCGCGTTGCAAGCTAGGGGATTTGCGCGAAGAATAAAGGCCGAACAAGAGGCGATGCAGGCATGGACGAGAGTGACGTAGGGCAGGGCCGGGACCGGCAGCGGCGCGGGCGCGTCGTGCTGCTGGCGCTGGCGGCTGTTGTCTTGCTGGCACTAGGGGCGGTCTGGCTGCGGCTGACCGTGGCGCCGATGAGCCTGCCTGACGGCGTTCAGGCGCGTGTGGAGGCCCGGATCAACGGTTCGATGGCGCTTGGCGATGTGTCGGTGGGCGACATGGTGCTGGCGCTGCCACAGGGCGGGCGGGCGCCGGCGCTCGAGTTCCGCGACGTGGTGATGACGACCGAAGGCGGCGAGGAGCGCGCGGCGTTCCCGGTGTTGCGGTTGCGGTTGGCGCCGGGGCCCTTGGCCATGGGGCAGATGCGGATCCAGCGGATCGTCGTGGTTGGCGCCGGGTTGAACCTGACGCGCAGTGCCGATGGGCGCATGGAGCTCGATTTCGCGGGGCAGCGCGCGGAGGAGCGGGCCGAGCGTACCATCGTGGAAACTCTGGCGCTGCTCGATCTGATGTTCATGCGCGACGTCTTTGCCGGGCTGGAAGAAGTACGCGGCGAGGGGATGCAGGTCAGCCTGTCGGACGCCGAAACGGGGCGTGATATGCGCCTTCACGGGGCCGAGGTGAGCCTGACCCGCGATGACGGCCAGATGCAGCTTCAGATCGATGGCGAGATTGCCGGCAGTCGCGATGCGCTGTTGAGCGTGACTGTGGCGCGGGATACGCGGCGCGGCCTGACCGAGGTTGCCATGGCTTTCGATACGCTCGCGGCGCGGGATCTCGCGGCGCTCTCCCCGGCCTTGGCCTGGCTCGATCTGATGCGCGCGCCGATCGATGGAGAGCTGACGGCCGCGATGGGGGACGACGGCGCGCTCGGCGCGCTCGGGGGCTGGCTGGAGATCGGCGCGGGGCAGCTGACCCTGCCCGGCGCTGAGGCACCGCTTCCTTTCAATGCGATGGAGGCGCGGCTGACCTTTGATCCGGACACGCGGCGCGCCGTGTTCGAGCAGTTGATGATCAGCGCGGACCAACTCTCGTTTGAGGCGCGCGGCCATGCGGATGTGACGGGGCAAGGCTCTGTATTCACGGGGCAATTCAGCCTGCAGAATATCGTGGCGAACCCTGAAGGCATGTATGACACGCCCGTCGAGGTCGACGGCGCGGCGTTGGATTTACGCCTCAGCCTCGGGGAAGCGGTGGGTGTCGAGGTGGGACAGGCGACGGTCTATGATGGCGATCTGCGACTGAGCGCGCACGGCAGGGCGGTGGCGGCCCCCGACGGCCTTTCCCTGTCTTTCGACGCGAGCCTGGATGAGGCGGATGTGGCGGCGATCTTGTCCTATTGGCCCGCCACGGCGATCCCTAACACGCGCTGGTGGGTCGAGGATCGGATGCTGGCCGGCACCGCGACCGGGGCGGATCTCGCGTTCCGCTTGCAACCGGGTGAGGCGCCGGTCCACGAGTTGTCCTTCGACTTCTCGGGGGCCGATCTGATCGCTCTGCCCGCAGGTCCGCCGATCCGGAACGCGGCGGGATTTGTTCGGCTGGAGAACGACCACCTTTGGGTGACCCTCGACCGCGGCGAGGTCAGCGCGGAGGGGCAGGGCGCGGTGGCGCTTGGTGGCTCTCGTATGGAGATTGCCGATGTCTCGGTGCCGGGGCCACTTGCGACCTTTGATCTGAGCATCGCGGGCACGGTGCCGGACCTGATGCATGTGCTGGCCGGGCCGCCCTTCGCGGTGCTGGACGTCAGCGGCTACACGCCGGATGAAATCGGAGAGGGCCGTATTACGGCCGAGGCAAGCCTGGCAACGGAGTTGATCGCCCGGACGGAGGCCACGGGGCTGGACGGAATGGACATCGATGCATCGGGCATCGTGACGGGCTACCGCGCCACGGAGCTGATACCGGACCGCACGCTGACATCGGAGCGGATGACGGTGACGATGACCTCGGAGCAGCTTTCGGTCGGCGGGCGGGGCGCGCTCGACGGGGTGCCCGTGACCGGGCAATGGCGCGTTTTGCTGGACGCGGACGCCCCGCCCGGCAGCGTCGTGGAAGCGCGCGCGGTGGTGGATCGGGCGGCGTTGACGACCTTCGGCGTCGACCTGCCCGAATGGCTGATCTCGGGGCAGGGGGCGGCGGATCTGACCGTGTCATTGCGCGCCGATCAACCGGCGGAATTGCAGGTGCGCTCGGACCTCGACGGCATCGCGCTCGCCATTCCGCCGCTGGCATGGCGTATGCCGGCCGAGCGCACCGGAGATCTCCGGGCCGAAATAACTCTTGGCCCGCAACCCGAGGTGCGCTCGCTCACGCTGGACGGCGCGGGCCTCTCCCTGGAGGGGGCGGTGACGCTGACCGAGGACGGTTTCCTCAACCGGTTCTCCGCCGGGCGTTTTCGGCTTGGTCAATGGCTCGACGTGCAAGGCGGGCTGGTGGGGCGCGGCGATGGGGCGCCGGCGATCGAAGTCTCGGGCGGGGTGCTTGATTTCCGCACCATGCCCTCGCTCTTGGGCGCGGGGGGCAGTGGCGATACGGAAAGCGTCGGCCCGCTCAGCGTGGTGTTGGACCGGATGCAGATCACGGAAGGCATCGCGCTGACCGATCTGCGCGCGGACCTCGATGGCGGGTCGGGCAGCGGCCAGTTTCGGGGGCAGGTCAACGGCGGCGCGACGGTTAACGGCCAGTTGGTGCCGAGCGCCAATGGGCCCTCGGTGCGGATGCAATCGGGGGACGGCGGCGCGGTCCTGCGATCGGCCGGGATATTCGAGAACATGCACGGCGGCGCCTTCGACCTGATCCTCGCAGCGCGCGCCGAATCCGGGCAGTACGACGGGCGGCTGACGATTGACGGCCCCCGTCTGCGCGACGCGCCGGTGATGGCGGAGTTGCTGAACCTGATCTCCGTCGTGGGGCTGTTGGAGCAGCTATCGGGGGACGGCATCAATCTGGGCGAGATCAACGGCGCGTTCCGGATCACGCCCTCGGCGATCACGGTGCAGGAGGGCACGGCCGTCGGCCCCTCGATGGGCATCTCGATGGACGGGGTCTATGACGTGGCCAGCGGCCGCTACGAGATGCAGGGCGTGGTCTCTCCCTTCTACATCGTCAACGGCCTTTTCGGCGCGCTTTTCGCCACCCGCCGTGAGGGACTTTTCGGCTTCAACTATCGCCTGATCGGAGATAGCGAGGACACAAGGGTCACGGTGAATCCCCTCTCGATTCTCACGCCCGGCATTTTCCGAGAAATCTTCCGCGCGCCGCCGCCGGACTTCAGCAACTAGGCCTGCCGATGAAACTTGATGATTTCGATTTCGATCTGCCCGAAGCGCTGATCGCAACCCGCCCGGCGCGGCCGCGGTCGGCGGCGAAATTGCTGGTCGCCGATGGCGCTGAGACGCGCGATCTGACGGTTGCCGATCTGCCTTCGCAGCTGCGTGCGGGGGATCGGCTCGTGCTCAATGACACGCGCGTCATTCCGGCTCGGCTCACCGGCACGCGCACCCGGATGAGCGCGCAGGGAGAGGTCACCGCGAAGATCGAGGTGACCTTGATGGAGCCTCAGGCGGACGGCACATGGGCCGCGCTTGCCAAACCCATGCGCAAGCTGAAAGTCGGCGAAAACATCAATTTTTCCGATAGCTTGCAGGCCGAAGTTAAGGCAATGGATGAAGGTCTGAGGCTTGCCTTCAACGTCACGGGCGATGCGTTCGAGACCGCGCTCAACGCCGCCGGGGCCATGCCACTGCCACCCTATATCGCCGCCAAACGCGCACCCGATGCCCGCGATCACGAGGACTACCAGACCATCTGGGCCAAGCGGGCCGGTGCCGTCGCGGCGCCCACGGCCAGCCTGCACTTCGACGAAGCGCTGATGGCGGCGCTCACGGCGCGCGGTGTCGATATCTCCTTCGTGACGCTCCACGTGGGCGCAGGCACCTTCCTGCCGGTCACGGTCGAGGACGTGACGCGCCACAAGATGCACGCCGAATGGGGCTCGGTCAGCGCCGAGGCGGCCGCGCAGATCAACGCGACCAAGGCGGCGGGCGGGCGGATCATTCCGGTCGGAACCACCGCCCTTCGCCTGATCGAGAGCGCGGCGCAGCACGGCACGATCCACCCCTTCGAGGGCACGACCGAGATCTTCATCTACCCGGGCTACGCGTGGCAGATCACCGACGCGCTGATGACCAACTTCCACCTGCCCAAATCGACGCTGCTGATGCTTGTCAGCGCGCTGATGGGCAAGGCGCGGATGGACGAGGTCTATGCCTACGCCATTGCGCAGCAATATCGGTTTTTCTCCTACGGCGACGCCTCTTTGCTGATTCCGTCGCAAACCGACCAGACGCAGGACGCGCGCCCAAGTTAGGCCCGCCCCGACACGCCCCCGATCACCAGACTATTTTAAAGGCACGCCACCATGGTTCTCGTCATCCGCAGCGCTTGGGCGCTTTTGTTCGGCATGTTCCTCCTGCAGATCGGCAACGGTCTTCAGGGCTCGCTCATGGGTGTGCGAGGCGCGATCGAGGGGTTCACGACCTTCCAGCTCTCGCTCATCGGTTCGGCCTATTTCATCGGCTTTCTCGGCGGCTCCAGCATGGCCCCCAAGTTCATCGCGCGGGTGGGGCACGTCCGGGTCTTTGCGGCGCTGGCCTCGTTCATCTCGGCCATCGTGATCTCCTATCCCATCGTGGCCGACCCCTACATCTGGATGATCCTGCGGGTGGGCATCGGGTTCTGCCTCTCCGGCGTCTACGTGACCGCCGAATCCTGGCTCAACAATTCCGCCACGAACGAGACGCGCGGCCAGTCGCTTTCGGCCTATATGCTTATGCAGATGTTCGGCCTCGTCGCGGCACAGGGCATTCTGGCGGCAGGGGACCCGAGCGATTGGTTGCTGTTCATCATCCCGTCGATCCTCGTGTCGCTCTCGTTTGCGCCGATCCTTCTTTCGGCGACCCCGACGCCCGCCATCGAAGAGACGCGCTCGATGTCGCTCCGCCAGCTCTATGACGCCTCGCCCTTCGCCTCGATCGCCATGCTTCTGATGGGCGGTGTCTTCGCCGGGCAATTCGCCATGGCGCCGGTTTATGCGACGCTAATCGAATTGAACCTGCAGCAGCTTTCGGGCTTCGTCTCGGCGATCTTCATCGGCGCGATCATCTTCCAGTACCCGATCGGCTGGATGTCCGACCGGATGGACCGCCGCGCCTTGATCGTGGGGGCGGCGGGACTTGGCGTTCTGACCTCCATCGCCGGCATGTTCTACGGCGACAATTACCTTGCGCTTCTGGTGGTGGCGACGCTCTCGGGCGGGCTGTCGCAGCCGCTCTACGCGCTGATCATCGCCTACATCAACGACTACCTCGAGCCCGAGGACATGCCCGCGGCCTCCGGCGGCATGATCTTCGTGAACGGGATCGGAGCCATCTCGGGCCCGCCGATCATGGGCCTCTTGATGAGCTATTTCGGGGCGGGCGGCTTCTGGCTGTTCCTCGCCGTGGTGCTGGCGTCCATGTCGATTTACGGCGTCTTCCGGATGACGCAGCGCGCCTCGGCCTACGTGGAAGAGGATGATTACGACGCGGTGCCCTACGCCTCGATCATGCCCGGTACCGCCTCGCCTGTGGCTTTGGAGGCGGCGCAGGAGTACTATGTGGAGGCCGCCGAAGAAATGGCGAGCGATGGAGATGAGGAGCCTCAGCCATGACCCACGCCGCCGATGTACTGGATTTCTGGCTGAGTGCCGGACCTGAGAAATGGTACGTTCAGGACGATGCCTTCGATCAGGAAATCCGCGACAAGTTCGGCCAGACGTGGCGCGCGGCGAATGGCGATCACCTGCCCAATTGGGCCGGCGACGCCGATGGCGCCCTGGCCCTGATCATTCTGCTGGACCAATTCCCCCGCAACATGTTCCGCGAGGACCCGCGCGCCTTTGCCACCGATGAGAAGGCACTGGAGATCTCGGGCAAGGCGCTTGCCCATGGGTGGGACCGCGAAACTGACGAGCCGCAGCGGCAGTTCTTCTACATGCCCTTCATGCATTCCGAAAACCTCGATCATCAGGACACCTGCGTCGAGCTGATGGACAGCCGGATGGAGACAGGCAACAACGCGCTGCACGCGCGGGCGCATCGCGAGATCATCAAGCGGTTCGGTCGTTTTCCCTACCGGAACAATGCCTTGGGCCGCGAGACGACCCCCGAGGAGCAGGCCTTCATGGACGGCGGTGGCTACCGCGCGATCTTTCAGGAAGTCGAGGGGAACCATTCGACCTGAGGCGGCGTTCCCCTTGCATTGAAGGGAACATCCGATGTCGCAACCGATCCAGAAAGCTTCGCCCGCCTTGGGCAAAATCCTCTTCACCGTCGCGGTGATTGCGGTCGGTCTCGTGATCGCGTCGCTTGCGCAGTCCAGCGCCCCTCTCTCCGAGATGCCCCTCTGGATGCGGCCCGCCGGCTGACGCCAACACAGCTCCATTCTTGGCCTCGAAAGCCGTCATGAAGCTATGTTCAGCGCGCATTGCGGCCTGCGACCTAGCGTCAATTGTCGGGTCTGAGGAAATGGTTTAACGTTGAACAAATTTGCAACGACCGTGACCTCTCAGACCCGGAGAAGACCCAAATGGCCGCACAAAACTTCGACCTCATCGTCATCGGGGCGGGCCCAGGCGGCTATGTCGCCGCGATTCGCGCCAGCCAGCTCGGGCTGAAGACGGCCATCGTGGAACGCGAGCACATGGGCGGCATCTGCCTCAACTGGGGCTGTATCCCGACCAAGGCGCTTCTGCGCTCCTCCGAAGTGTTCCACCTCATGCATCGCGCCAAGGAATTCGGCCTTTCCGCAGACGGCGTCGGCTACGATCTGGACAAGGTCGTCGATCGCTCGCGCAAGGTGGCCAAGCAGCTGTCGGGCGGCGTGGCGCATCTGATGAAGAAGAACAAGATCACGACCTTCATGGGCGAGGCGACGATCCCTTCGAAGGGCAAGGTCTCGGTGAAGACTGACAAGGGCACCGAAGAGCTGACCGCGAAGAACATCGTGCTGGCCACCGGCGCCCGCGCGCGGGAGCTTCCGGGCTTGGAGGCCGACGACAAGCGCGTCTGGACCTACAAGGCCGCGCTCAAGCCGCCGCATATGCCGAAGAAGCTGCTGGTCATCGGATCCGGTGCCATCGGGATCGAATTTGCCAGCTTCTACAATACCTTGGGCGCTGACACGACGGTTGTCGAAGTGATGGACCGCGTGCTGCCCGTGGAAGATGCCGAGATCTCGGCCTTCGCCAAGAAGAGCTTCGAGAAGCAGGGCATGAAGATCATGCAGAAGGCGATGGTCAAGAAGCTTGACCGCGCTGACGACAAGGTGACGGCCCATATTGAGATCGACGGCAAGGTCGAGAAGCAGGAGTTCGACACGGTGATTTCCGCCGTGGGTATCGTCGGCAATGTCGAGAACCTCGGGCTGGAAGATCTGGGCGTGAAGATCGACCGCACCCATGTCGTCACCGATGAATACTGCCGCACCGGCGTCGAGGGGCTCTACGCCATTGGCGACATCGCCGGCGCGCCGTGGTTGGCGCACAAGGCCTCCCACGAAGGTGTCATGGTGGCCGAACTGATCGCGGGCCAGAAACCCCATCCGATCAAGCCCGGCTCCATCGCCGGTTGCACCTATTGCCATCCGCAGGTGGCCTCCGTCGGCATGACCGAGGCGCAGGCGAAGGAAGCGGGTTACAAGGTCAAGGTCGGCCGGTTCCCCTTCATCGGCAACGGCAAGGCGATCGCCTTGGGCGAGCCGGAAGGTCTGATCAAGACCGTCTTTGACGAGAAGACCGGAGAGCTTCTGGGTGCCCATATGGTCGGCGCCGAAGTGACCGAGCTGATTCAGGGATACGTCGTGGGCCGCCAGTTGGAGACGACCGAGCAGGACCTGATGGAGACCGTCTTCCCGCATCCGACGCTGTCGGAGATGATGCACGAAAGCGTGCTCGACGCCTATGACCGGGTCATCCACATCTAGGCGCAGCCTTTCAGGTTCACACGCAATAAAAAAACGGGCGGCCCGATGGGACCGCCCGTTTTCTTGTTATCTTAGGCGCTCTATTGCACCGTGATCGGCAATTCCGCCAGGACGCGCCGGTCCGGATCCATGAAGTATCGCAACACGTAGGCGCCCGGCGTTTCCGGCACGTTCAGTGTCAACGTGGTGCCGTCCTGGGTCCGCGAATAGCTCTCCCAACGCGCACCGCCGTCCGCGCCCGCGCGGCCTAAGGCGATGAAATCGCGAGGGTAATTCGGCCCCGTCCAAGCGACTTCCACGGTGCCGCCGGCCTGGGCCGTGGAGGGGGCCGTCAGGGTCGCTGCGACATCGTTCAGCGTGATCGGCACCTCGGCGATCGCCACGCGGTCCTGATCGATGATGTAGCGTACCACGTAGCTGCCCGGCTCGGACGGCATCCGTACTTGCAAAGGCGAGCCCTGATCGGTGCTTGTATAGGCCTCCCACCGGGCGCCGCCGGTCGAGCCTTCGCGTCCTACGGCGATGAAATCGCGCGGATAATCCGGCCCGGTCCAGCCGATCTCGACCATTGAGCCGACAGCCGCCGAGGCGGGCACCGTCAGCGTCGCCGCGGGCGCCGTGAGGGTGATCGCGGCCTCTGCCTGCACCACGCGATCCTGATCGATGAAGTAGCGGATCACGTATTCGCCGGCAGTGGGCGGGGTGACGAGCGTGAGCGGCGATCCTTCCTCGGTCCTTGCGTAATTATCCCACCGCGCACCGCCTTCCGCGCCCACGCGCCCGATGGCGATGAAATCACGCGGATAGTCCGGTCCGGTCCAAGCCACCTCGATGGTCGACCCGGCCTCGGCCGTGGCGGGCGCGGTGATCGAGGCGGCGACTTCCGTCAATTCGATCTGCGCCTCGGCCAGCACGCGGCGGTCCTGATCCACGAAGTAGCGGATCACGTAAGCGCCCGGTTCCGGTGGCATCTGCAAGCGGACGACAGCGCCTTCCTCGGTTCGCGTGTAGTTGTCCCACCGCGCGCCACCTTCAGCGCCCACGCGCCCGATGGCGATGAAGTCACGCGGATAGTCCGGCCCGGTCCAAGCCACCTCGATGGTCGACCCGGCCTGAGCCGTGGCGGGCGCGGTGAGCGAGGCGGCGACATCGGTCAGTTCGATCTGCGCCTCCGCCAGCACGCGGCGGTCCTGGTCCACGAAGTAGCGGATCACGTAAGCGCCCGGTTCCGGTGGCATCTGCAGACGGAGGACAGCGCCTTCCTCGGTCCTTGTGTAGTTGTCCCACCGCGCGCCGCCTTCCGCGCCTACGCGCCCGATGGCGATGAAGTCACGCGGATAGTCCGGTCCGGTCCAGGCGACCTCGATGGTCGATCCAGCCGGAGCTGTGGCAGGCGCGGTGAGCGTGGCGGCGACATCGGTCACCGTGATCGGCACCTCGATCAGCGACGAGCGGTCCTGGTGCACCACGTATTCCAGCACGTAGTTGCCGGGCTCCGTCGGCATCAGCAACCGTAGCGGAGAGCCTTCGCTGGTGCGCGTCGTGTTGTCGAAACGGTAGTTCCCCTCGGCGCCCACCCGCGAGATGCCGATGAAATCGCGGGGATAATCCGGCCCCGTCCAAGCAAGCTCGATGGTCGAGCCCGCCGCCGCTGTTGCCGGTGCAGTGATGCTCGCCTCAACCTCCGTGATCGTGATCGGCACCGTCGTGATCGCACTGCGGTCCTGTCCTTCCACGTACTCAAGGATGTATTCTCCGGGTTCCGTGGGCATCAACAGAGGCAACGTCCGGCCTTCCGAGGTGCGCGTGGTGTTGACGAAGCGGTAGTTGCCTTCCGCGCCGACCGGCGTCACGCCAATGAAATCGCGCGTATAATCCGGTCCGGTCCAGGCCACCTCGATGGTCGATCCCGCCAGCGCCGTCGCGGGCGCGGTCAGGGTCGCCGTCGCGGGGGTGACAGTGATCGGCACGGTGGTGATCGCGCTGCGATCCTGACCCTCGACATATTCCAGCATGTAGTCGCCGGGCACCGATGGCATGAGCACCCGCAGCGGAGAGCCCTCGGACGTGGGTGTCGTGTTCACGAAGCGGTAGTTGCCGGTGCCGTCGACGGGCGTGATGCCGATGAAATCCCTCTCGTAGTCAGGCCCCGTCCAAGCGACTTCGATGGTCGCCCCCGCCACGGCGCTGCCCTGTGCGGTCAGGCTGGCCGAGGCCGGCGTCACGGTGATCGGCACCGCCACGACGCGCGTGCGGCCTTCGCCGAGGACATATTCCAGCTCGTAGTCGCCGGGGACCGAGGGCATCAGCAGCCGGGACGGGTTGCCTTCGTTCGTCCGCATGGTGTTGGCGAAGCGATAGTTTCCGGTCTCGCCCACGGCGGTGATGGCGACGAAATCGCTCGGCGCATCGGGTCCGGTCCAGCCGAGTTCGATGGTCGATCCGGCCACGGCACTCGCAGGCCCGGTGAGGGACGCCACCTGCGCCACCACGTTGATCGAGGCGCGCGCCAGGATCACGCCGTCCTGTCCCATCCGGTAGCGCACTTCGTAGAGGCCCGGCTCGGTCGGCGCCGTAAGGCTCGCGATCTGTCCGTGCGACGTGGGCCGGCGGCTGGCGGTATAGCCGTGCGTGCTGGCTTCGGGCTCGGTCACAACGATCATGTCGTTGGGGTAATCCGGGCCGGTCCAGACCACCTCGAACTGGCTGCCGATGCTGACTTCTTCGGGCACCTCCAGCGTCGCGGTCACGGGCGTAGACAGGATCGGCGCGCGGGCGATGACCTGCCGTGTCGAGGCATCCGTGTAGCGGATCTCGAACGGGCCGGCCTCCGCAGGCATCAATACCGTCGCGGGGTTGACCGTGGCATCAAGGGTCACGGGGTTCACATATTCCGTGCGCGGTGCGCCCACCGGCGCGACGGAAAGCGTGTCGCCGGGGTTCGCGGGGCCGGTCCATCCCACCTGGATCGTGGAGCCCATGGGCGCCTGCGCGGGATTGGTCAGGGTCGCCGATGCGACGGGTTCGGGGAAGACGACGACGATCTCTCGCGGTTGATCCACCACGACGAAATCGACGCTTCGTTCGATCTCCTGCGCGGTCCAATAGGCCGTTACCCGGTAGGCACCGCGGCTCATCGAAAAAGTCGCCGGGTTGGTGGTGACCGGGTTGGTATGCAACGGCTCCACGTCCCAGATCACGGGGTCGGTGATCGTCACGCCGCCCACGTCACCGATGCGGGCGACAAAGTCGATCTCGACGGTCAGGGCGGGCAGGGGGATGATCACCTCCTGCGGGGCATTCGGCTCGACCGTGAACCGCGTCTCGTGGCGGGTGCCGGCGTTCGCGCGCTCCACCTCAAGCCGGTATTCTCCGGGCAGAAGGGCCACGTTGCCGCCCGGGGAGACGACCGGCCCAAGGAGCACCGTGTCCTCGCTGTCATAGAGCGTCCAGGCCAGTTGCGACGCGGGCACCGACATGTCGGGCAGCACCCGCGCGGTGAAGGTGACCTGGCTCGTCTCGATGATCGGCGGCATGGCCACGATGACGAGATCGGTCTGCCCTTCGATGACGGTAAACGAAGTCTGGTAGGTCTGCGGCCCGTCCGGCTCCACCCGCGTGGCCTGTGCCACATAGGTGCCGGGGAAGAGGCTCACGTCGATGGCGGGGCCGGGGGTGCCTTCGCTGACGACATCTCCATCGGCGCCGATGAGGGTCCAGCTGACGGGCCGTGTCGGCAGATTGCCTTCCGGCAGAACCTGCGCCTCGACCCGCATCGGGGTGGGCGAGACAGTCACGACCTGCTCCAGCGCCTGGCCGAGTTCGGTGGCGTTGTCCGCGGTCAGAAACTGCCCGCCGGTGTTGTCAGCGATGCATTGCATTTGAGCGCGGGCCTCGGGCTCGGAGGCGACGTCGAAGCCGATCACATGGGCGGTGAAGTCGACCCCGGTGGCTTCCAGCTCCGCCGCGATCGCGCAGGGGTCGGGGTTGCAGTTCTCGATCCCGTCCGAGACGAGGATCACGGTCGCGGCCTCTTCGGTCGAGCGCAGGCTTTGCGCGGCGGCGATCACGGCATCGGTCATCGGGGTGCGGCCGCGCGGGTTGATCGCGTTGACGGCGGCGAGGATCTCGTCCTGCGTGCCGGGGGCGGGGGCTACGATGGTCTCGATATCCGCGCAGCTTCCCCGTTGCCGATGGCCGTAGACCGTCAGCCCGAGCGAGACGTCATCGGCCATGTCATCCAGCATTTCAGCGATGACGGTGCGTGCGATGACGATCTTGTTGACGCCGTCGATCTGCCCCCACATCGAGCCGGACCCGTCCAGAACGAGGATCGTGTTCGGCCGGTCCGTGGCCTGAGCCAGGGCGGCGAGGGGGAGCATCAGGAAAGTCAGGAGAGCAATGAGAAACGCGCGCATGAATATCATCCGTTCTGAAATATGAACTGAGCGCCGGGCAGAATCCGGCTTGGGTTCACGCTAACGTGTCCTCGATGATCGTCAAAGTGCGGGTTTTCCGGACTGCCCGACGCGCGGATCTGGGCGGCTCCTCGCTTGACGAGGCGCGGCAAAGAGAAGATGCACAGCCCATGGACGCATCCTCTCATCGTACGCCGTGGCTGCTGATCGCGGCGCTGTATCTCACCGGACTGATCGCCGGGATGCAGTTCACCAAGGTTTCCCTGACGCTGACAGGACTTGCGGAGGTCTACCCCGGCTGGCCTGTGGCTTTTGCCGTGTCGGGCGTGGCGGTGATGGGCATCCTCTTTGGCGTCATGGCGGGCGGCTTCACGGCGAGCATCGGCCCCCGGCGCGCTATCTTGCTGGCGCTCGGCACCTCGGCGATCGTCGGCGGCGTCGAGGCCTTCTTGCCGCCGTTCCCTGTGTTCATGGCCCTCCGGGTGATCGAGGGTGCCGGGCACCTCGTGCTTGTGGTCGCGGTGCCCACGCTGATGGCGCGCCTCGCCGCGCCCAAGGATCGCGCCATGGTGATGGGCCTCTGGGCGACGTTCTTCGGCGTGGGCTTTGCCGCCGCAGCGCTTACGATGGGGGACAACCTGTCGGCTGCCTACGGGGGCCATGCGATCTTCGCGGCGATCATGTTCGGCGTGCTGTTCACCATGCTCCCCAAGGGTGTCGTCGTGGTGCGCCGCCCCTTGCCGCGCCTCTCGGATCACCTGATGATCTACCAGACACCCCGCCTGTTTGCGCCCGGGCTCGGGCACGGCATCTATGCCTCCCTCTTCCTGGCGTTGGTGACCTTCATGCCGTTGGCCCTCGACGCATTGTGGCTGGCACCGATCTTGCCCCTCGCGGGGATCCTTGGGTCCTTTCTGGCGGGCTTTCTGGCGCGCTGGATCGCGCCGGGCACGCTTGTCTGGGGCACCTTTCTGACGATGGCCATCCTTTTCGCCATAACCCTCGTGTCCGGCCCGGCCGCGCCCTACGTGCTGATCGTGGCCTTGGGCGCAAGCGGCATCGTGGCCGGCGCGGGTTTCGCCGCCGTGCCATGGCTCAACGCAGCCGACGACGACCGCGCGCTGGCCAATGGTGCGCTCGCGCAACTCGGCAACATTGGCACTTTCACCGGCACACCGGTTCTCGCCGCCATGGCGACAGGCGCCTACCTGCCGGTGGCGATTGGCGTCAGTCTGGTGGCGGCAGCTGTCACCTACCTTGCGTATCGGGCTGCTCGTTCCTGAAATGTTCCTCTTTTTCTATTGGAGACTCGCACCGTAGCCCCTATGTGTTGCGAGATCGTTAATCGGGGGCGAGCATGGCTGAATTGAAGAACATCGAGGTACGCGGCGCGCGCGAGCACAACCTCAAGAATATCGATCTTGATATTCCGCGCGACAAGCTGGTGGTGATCACCGGCCTGTCCGGCTCGGGCAAATCCTCCATCGCTTTCGACACGATCTATGCCGAGGGCCAGCGCCGCTATGTCGAGAGCCTCAGCGCCTATGCGCGGCAATTCCTTGATATGATGGAGAAACCCGACGTCGATCACATCAGCGGCCTCAGCCCCGCGATCTCGATCGAGCAGAAGACGACCTCCAAGAACCCGCGTTCCACCGTCGGCACCGTGACCGAGATCTACGACTATCTGCGCCTGCTTTTCGCGCGCGCGGGCACTCCCTACAGCCCCGCCACCGGCGAGCCGATCGAGGCGCAGCAGGTCCAAGACATGGTCGACCGCGTGATGGCGATGGAGGAGGGCACGCGCGCCTACCTGCTGGCGCCCATCGTGCGCGACCGAAAGGGCGAGTACCGCAAGGAATTCCTCGAGCTGCGCAAGCAGGGCTTCCAGCGTGTGAAGGTGGACGGAGAGTTCTATGAGCTGGACGAGCCACCGACCCTCGACAAGAAATTCCGCCACGACATCGACGTCGTGGTTGATCGCATCGTGGTGCGCGAAGGCACCGAGACGCGTCTTGCCGACAGCTTCCGCACCGCGCTGGACCTCGCCGACGGTATCGCGGTGCTCGAGATCGCGCAAAGAGGTGAGGGCGCGGAGGGGGAAGAGCCGCCGCGCTACACCTTCAGCGAGAAATTTGCCTGTCCCGTCAGCGGCTTCACGATTCCCGAGATCGAGCCGCGCCTGTTCTCCTTCAACGCGCCTTTCGGCGCCTGTCCGACCTGTGACGGCCTGGGACAAGAGCTGTTCTTCGACGAAGGGCTGATGGTTCCCGACAAGGCGCTCTCGCTGGAGAATGGCGCCATCGCGCCTTGGCGCAAGGGCAAATCCCCGTATTTCGTGCAGACCATCGAGGCCATCGCGCGGCACTACGGTTTCGATCCGAAAACCAAGTGGAAGGATCTCGATCCGGCGATCCAGCAGGTCTTCCTGCGCGGCTCCGGCAAGGAAGAGATCAAGTTTCGCTACGACGAGGGCGGCCGCGTTTATCAGGTTGAGCGTACTTTCGAGGGCGTGATCCCCAACATGGAGCGCCGCTACCGCGAGACCGACAGCGCGTGGATCCGCGAAGAATTCGAGCGCTTTCAGAACAATCGTCCATGTGGCGATTGCGGTGGCTACCGCCTGCGCCCCGAGGCGCTCGCCGTGAAGATCGGGCCGCGCGACAACCTGCTTCACGTGGGTCAGGTCGTGCAGATGTCGATCTCGGAGGCCTTGGCCTGGGTCGAAACTGTGCCGGACGCCTTGAGCAATCAGAAGAACGAGGTTGCGCGCGCGATCCTCAAGGAAATTCGCGAGCGGCTCGGGTTCCTGAACAACGTGGGCCTGCAATACCTGACGCTATCGCGCAACGCGGGCACGCTCTCGGGTGGTGAGGCGCAGCGTATCCGGCTGGCCTCGCAGATCGGCAGCGGGCTGACAGGCGTGCTCTACGTGCTCGACGAGCCCTCCATCGGCCTGCACCAGCGCGACAACGACCGGCTGCTGACGACGCTGAAAAACCTGCGCGATCAGGGCAATACCGTGATCGTGGTGGAGCATGACGAGGAAGCGATCCGCGAGGCGGATTACGTCTTCGACATCGGCCCCGGCGCGGGCGTCCATGGCGGCCAGATCGTGGGCGAGGGCACGCCTGAAGACCTGATTGCCAACCCGGCGTCGATCACCGGCGATTACCTTGCTGGTCGTCGCGAGATTGCCGTGCCGACCAAGCGGCGCAAGGGCAACAAGAAGAAGCTGCAGGTGGTCAAGGCGACCGGCAACAACCTGCAAAACGTGACGGCCGATTTCCCGCTCGGGCAGTTTGTCTGCGTTACCGGTGTTTCGGGGGGTGGCAAGTCGACGCTCACCATCGAGACGCTGTTCAAGACCGCCTCTATGAAGCTCAACGGCGCGCGGCAGACGCCCGCGCCTTGCGAGACGATCAAGGGGCTGGAGCACCTCGACAAGGTGATCGACATCGACCAGCGCGCCATCGGGCGCACGCCGCGCTCGAACCCGGCCACCTATACCGGCGCCTTCACCCCGATCCGCGAATGGTTCGCGGGCCTGCCCGAGGCCAAGGCGCGCGGCTACAAGCCCGGTCGCTTCAGCTTCAACGTCAAGGGCGGCCGCTGCGAGGCCTGCCAGGGTGATGGTCTGATCAAGATCGAGATGCACTTCCTGCCCGACGTCTACGTTGAATGCGAGACGTGTCGCGGCCAGCGCTACAACCGCGAGACGCTGGAGATCCGCTTCAAGGGAATGAGCATCGCCGATGTGCTGAACATGACGGTCGAGGATGCGCAGGAGTTCTTCAAGGCGGTGCCTTCGATCCGCACCAAGATGGACGCGCTGATGCGTGTGGGCCTTGGCTACATCAAGGTGGGCCAGCAGGCGACGACGCTCTCGGGCGGCGAGGCGCAGCGGGTGAAGCTGTCGAAGGAACTGGCCAAGCAGTCCACCGGCCGCACGCTCTACATCCTTGACGAGCCGACGACCGGTCTGCATTTCGAAGACGTGCGCAAGTTGTTGGAAGTGCTGCATGAATTGGTCGATCAGGGAAACTCGGTCGTGGTGATCGAGCACAACCTCGACGTCATCAAGACCGCAGACCATATCATCGATATCGGCCCCGAGGGCGGCGACGGCGGCGGCATGATCGTGGCTAAGGGCACGCCGGAGCAGGTGGCGAAGGTGGAGGCGTCCCACACCGGGCGCTACCTCGCGCCGATGTTGGAAGCGCGCAAGGTCGCGGCGGAATAGGCCGCTTCACCGCTTTCCAGGCTAGAAACGGAAACGGCCCGCGCGTTCGCGCGGGCCGTTCTTGTATGGCGTGGAGGCAGGACTGCAGTAGCTGGCTTCAGGCCTCGACCATCAGCGCGTCGAGCCCGTGGAAATGGTAGATGTCGCCGTAGTGGGGTTTCTCGACCAGCCGCAGATCGGGGCAGCGCTCGAAAAGGATCGGCAGGGCGATCTGCAACTCCAACCGAGCGAGCGGCGCGCCGACGCAGAAGTGCAGGCCCGCTCCGAAGGCCAGCTGAGCCGGGCCGCTGCGGTCGGGCTGGAAGCTGTCGGGGTCGGGGTAGACCTCCGGGTCGCGGTTGGCCGCGCCGAGCAGCAGCGCCACCTGGTCGCCACGCCGGAAGGTATGACCCATGACCTCCACCTCCTCGTAGGCGGTGCGGGTGAACATATGCAGCGGCGGGTCGATGCGCAGCAGCTCCTCGACGAATTTGGCAGGCTCCTCCGGGGGGCGGTGGCCTTCTTCAAGGCAGAGCTTCATGCCGTTGCCGATGGAATGGACCGTGGCCTCGTGGCCGGCGTTCAGCAGCAGGATGCAGGTGGTGATCAGCTCGTCGGTGGAGAGTTTCTCACCGTCCTCTTCGGCGGCGATCAGGGCGGTGATCAGGTCGTCGCGCGGATCGGCGCGCTTGCGCTCGACGTAGTCGCGCATGAAGGCCACGAATTCCTCCGTCGCCTTGGCGGCGGTGTCCTCGTCGGCGCGGGTGCGGCCCGCCTGATACATCATCACCATGGCGTTGGACCAGCGCAGCAGCTCGGGCGCCATCTCCTCGGGCACGCCGAGGAGGCGGGCGATGATGGTGACGGGGAGCGGGCGGGCGAAGCTGTCGAGCAGGTCGTGGGGGCCTTCGGGGAAGGCGTCGATCAGATCATGGGTGAGCTGCGTGATCTCGGGCGCCAGTTCCTTGATGCGGCGGTTGGTGAAGGCGCGCAGGACGAGACCGCGCAGGCGCGTGTGGCGCGGCGGCTCCAGCTCGAGCATCGAGTGGGCCTCGACATCGTAGAAGGGCTTGAGGTGGTCTGGCACCGGCAGCGCCTCCACCGGTTCGCGCCCGAAGCGCCGGTCGCGCAAGATCGCGTTGGTGGCGGCATGGGTGGTGGTGCAGGCCATGGCGTAGTCGTCCCAATAAAACAGGGGGTCATGGGCGCGGGCCTCGGCGTAGAACGGGTAGGGGTTCTGGACGAAAGCCGGTTCGGTCGGGGATTGCTGGAGCGTGATCATGGCGGTCTTAAAAGCGATCGACGCCCCACATGGTAGGGGGCGTCGCGCATTTTTTCCGTATTTTAGAAAAGGTGAAGCAGCTCAGTCCGCGCCGCGCACCGGGATCGCCGTGGAGGGGGCCGGATCGACCAGCCGCTGGATCAGGAAGATCGCGGCCGCCGTGGCGATGCCGGCGAGGTCGGTGGTCCAGCCGCCCGCGATCAGCAGGAGCGCGGCGAAGATTAGGCCGATCCGCAGGAACCAGACGGAGTTCTTGCCGAGGAACCAGCCCTGGATGCCCGAGGTCAGCAGGAAGATGCCCAGAATGGCGGTGATCCCTGCGCGCAGGATATTATACCACGCCGGGGCCTGGTGCATCATCTCGCCCGCCACTTCGACCGCGGGGCCCTGCATCAGCAGGTTGCCGTTGTAGAAGAACATGAAGGGCACGATGAAGGCCGCGATGCCGATCTTGAAGGAGGCGACCGAGGTCTCCATCGGGTTGGCGCCGGAGATGCCGGCGGCAGCGTAGGAGGCGAGCGCCACGGGCGGGGTGATGGCGGAGACCACGGCGAAGTAGAAGACAAAGAAATGCGCCGTGAGTTGCGGGATGCCGAGGGAGACGAGGCCGGGTGCCACCACGGAGGCCGCCACGGCGTAGGCGGCGGTTGTGGGCATGCCCATGCCGAGCAGGATCGCGATGCACATGGCGAAGAAAAGCGCCAGCAGTTGGCTCACCCCCGCGAGGTCCAGCAGCACGGCAGAGAAACGCGCGCCGACGCCGGTGAGGGAGATGACCCCCACGATGATGCCCGCGCAGGCGCAGACGGCGATGATCTGGATCGACATGACGCCGGCGATTTCCAGCCCGCGCATCATGCCCTTGATCCCGAGGCCCATGGTGGCGTCAGGCGCCATGAACTCGGAGATCGAGACATAGGCGAAGGCCAGCAGGATGATGATGCCGGTGATCAGTGCGAGGGTGCTCATCAGCGCGCTCTGATCCGCGCCGGGGGCGGGCGTCGGCGAGATGATCCAGACCACGGTAAGGATCACGGTCATCGCGGCGATGGCCAGCACGAAGAGCCGTTGCAGGCTCCAGTTCCCGCGCGGCGAGAAATGTTCGGGCGCCGCCCATGAGACGACCACGGCGGCGACGGTGGCCAGCGTGCCCGCCCGGATGACCGAGTAGCCCATGAAGAGCGCGAAGATCAGGATGACGATCGGCAGGAAGAGGAAGACCTTGCGGGCCATCTCGCGGAACTTGGGCAGCTCGTCCTCGCGCATGCCGCGCATGCCGAGTTTGGCGGCCTCGAAATCGACCATGAAGTAGATTGACGCGAAGTAGAGCACCGCCGGGATCAGCGCGGCGATGGCGATGTCTTGATAGGGGATGCCGGTGATTTCGGCCATGATGAAGGCGCCCGCACCCATGATCGGCGGCATGATCTGGCCCCCGGTGGAGGCGGCGGCCTCGACTGCGCCGGCGGTCTTCTTGTGGTAGCCCACCTTCTTCATCAGCGGGATGGTGAGCGAGCCCGTCGCCACCACGTTGCCGGCGGAGGTGCCGTTGATCATGCCCATGAGGCCGGAGGCGAAGATCGCCACCTTGGCCGGTCCCCCGCGCGCGCGGCCGGCGGCGGCGAAGGCGAAGTTCACGAAGTAATCGCCCACCTTGGAGGCCTGCAGGAAGGCCGCGAAGATGATGAAGAGGATGATGTAGGTGGAGGAGACGGCCGTCGTCGGCCCGAGGATGCCCGCGTCGGTGTAGACGAAGCCGAAGAAGCGTTGCCAGTCGTAGGGGTTCTGCACGGCAAGGATGCCGGGCAGCAGGTGCGCGGTGAAGGTATAGGCGAGAAAGACGCCGGTGATGATGACCAGCGCAAGGCCGGCGACGCGGCGCGTCAGCTCGAGGATCATGGCGGAGCCAGCCGTGGCCGCAAAGGCCACGCCGATCGGCACGAAGGAGGTGCCGACGGAGTTGCGCGCGGCGGTGGAATAGATCGGGATCAGGTAGAGCGCGACGACGAGGGCGCAGATCGCCAGCACGATGTCGGAGGCCGCGAAGGAGCCGCGGCCCTGACGTTCGAACCAACCGAGCACGATGGCGCCGCCGGTGGCGACGAGGAGCGGCAGGCCGAAGTGGTAGACCTCCGCCTGGTAGATCGGCGTGCCGGGGAAGGCCGCCCATGTGGTCAGCCCGCCCATCTGCGGCAGCTCGCCCCCGTTGATCTGGCCGATGAAGCCGAAGACGGTGAAGCCTGCGTAGAGGGCCGGGAGCGCGAAGAGGGCGGCGAGGGCGGAGGTGCCCCGGGTGCTCCGGTCGCTCGCGGCGTCATGGCCGAAGGTGTGGGCGGAGAACAGCAGGAAGCCGAGCGCCAGCGCGCCAGCAATGTGGACGATGCGGAAGTTCCAGGTCTCCAGCGGGAATTGCGGAAGGAAGGGCAGGTCGATCCCGGTCATGGCGGAAATCGACAGGCCATTGAGCGCGGCCATATGGAAGCCCGCGTAAATCACCGAGAGGATTCCGACGAAGAGGAAGGCGCGGCCCTCGAACAGGCGGCGGTTGCTCTCGACCGGTTCTTCGTCCACGCCCTGCGCGATCACGGGGCCTTCGATGTGATCGACCGGAAAGGGGTTTTTGGAGTGATCGGTCGCTGTGTGGTCGGTCATAGAGGTGTCCCTTGGGATCGGTGCGCATGGGCCTGGGGCCGGGTCTCGGGCGAGGCGGGGTCACGTGGCGCTTGTAGGCTCACGGACGAGAAATTCTGAAGGTGGATGGGCTCGGCTTCGCCGCGGCCAGCGTGTCGCGGTTCTCGCGGAGCCTTTCGTGAGGCTCTAACGTTTCCCGCGCGAATATCGGGCCAAAGCTGTGCGACTGGAGCGCCATCGGAGTCGGGCTGCGGGAAAAGGGCGGGCCGTTGCAGGCCCGCCCAATCCGTCAACTCAGTTGCCGTGGATCATGTCGTCGGAGATCTCGGCACCGGCGTTCTCGATGAACCAGCGCGCGGCACCGGGGTGCCACATCAGGACGTTGTTCTTGTCCCAGTTCTCCGGCAGCGTCGCCCGTGCGGCGCCGTGGATTGCCTGCATCCGCTCGTTGTCGGACATCACGATGTCGACGACTTCGTAGACGAAGCTCTCGGGCAGATCGCAGTTGGCGATGGTGAAGTTCCACATCGACACCGATTGCGCGTCTTCGGTCAGCGTCTCGTAGGTGCCGGCCGGGATCGTGAAGGGCGAGACCGGGAACTCTTCCATGATCGTCGCCTGCTCTTCTTCGGTGAAGGCGATGAAGTTGATGTCGGTCTGGACCTCGAGCTGGCTCACCGCGGGGGTGGGCACGCCGGCGGCGAAGGCGATGACGTCCAGCAGGCCGTCCTGCACCTGACCGCCGAGGTCGGTCCAGTTGCCGTTGCGGCGGTCAAACTCGACGCCGAGCGTCTCCATCATGCGCGGGAAGTAGGTGTCGGAGGTAGAGCCGGCAGGGCCGAAACCGATGCGCGCACCCGCGGGGATGTCGGAGATCGTCTCGATCCCAGACGACGCAAGCACGGTGATCGCGAAGGGCGTCTGGTACATCGGGAACATCGCGCAGGCGTTGGTCATCTGCAGGCCGGGGGCGATGGGGTTCGTGCCTTGCAGCGATTCCGCGGCCGGGCCCATGGTGGTCATGCCAAACTGCGCCTCGCCGGTGTGCACCAGCGCCATGTTTTGCATCGGGCCGCCGGTGATCTCGCTGCCGCCGGAAATGCCAAGCTCGTCCGCGACAAGGTTTGCCCAACCGGAGCCATAGGCGAAATAGGTGCCGCCCTGACCCGCGGTGCCAAGGGTGAAGTTCTCGGGCCAGCCGGTGCGGTCGACATGGCTGTCGGCGAATGCGGTGGTGGCCACGAGAGCGGTAGACAGCGTCAGTGCGCCCAGTTTGGTGAAAGTCATGATATTCTCCCTAAGATATCTGCGATCGGACTCCCGACCCGATCGCTTGCACTTTTGGTGTGTGCATTACGTCTACCCTGCAACCGGGCATCTGTCATCTGTGCGGGAAATCGGTGGGGGTTGCTGCATGGATGTGTGGAAATCTACCCATCGGTGCGGAAGCAGTGGGTGGAATTCCACACATTCACCTGCGAGAGGGACTTGAGGTAGCGCTCGATCTAGGAGAAGGGCGCGCCAAAATTCCTTGCAAGGAATTTGTCAGAGCCTTGCAAGGCTCTGCGGAAAACCCTTGCAAGGGTTTTTCAGCCCTCGGCGTCGGGGCGGAAATCACTGCGGTCCAGCCCGTGTTTCTGCATCTTGTCGTAGAGCGCCTTGCGGCTGATGCCGAGCGCCTCGTAGGTCGCCTTGATCGACCCGGCCTGCGCGCTCAGCGTGGCGGCGATCAGGCTGCGCTCGTGGGCGGCCATCTGATCGGCCAGCCGTCCAACGCCCGGTGTCGCGCCGGTCTCGCCGAGGCCGAACCCCAGGATGGCCCGCTCCGCTTCGTTGCGAAGCTCGCGGATGTTGCCGGGCCAGTCGCGGGTCGCGAGATCAGCCAATGCATCAGGCGAAATCGGCGGGACCGGTCGGCTATGGCGGGTGGAGGCTTCGGCCAGCAGGATCTGGAACAGGCTCGGGATATCCTCGCGGCGCTCGGCGAGGGGCGGCATCCGCAGGGTGACGACGTTGAGCCGGTAGAGAAGATCATCACGGAACGTGCCCTCGCGCGCGGCCTGCGCCAGATCCCGGCGCGAGGCCGCGATGACGCGCAGATCGAGCGCCACCGGCTCGTTTGAGCCCAGGGGCGTGATCTCCCTGTCATGGAGGGCGGTTAGGAGTTTGCCTTGCAGGGGCAGGGGGATGCTGTCGATCTGGTCAAGGAAAAGAGTGCCACCGCGGGCGTGTTCGAATTTGCCGTAGCGAGCGCGAGTAGCGCCCGCGAAAGCGCCCGGCGTGTGGCCGAACAATTCGCTCTCGATCATCGTGTCGGGAAGGGCGGCGCAATTGACCGCCACGAAGGGCCGCTCGGCCCGACGCGAGGCGGCGTGGAGCGCGCGCGCGGCGACCTCCTTGCCGGTGCCTGTGGCCCCTTCGATCAGCGCATCCGCGTCCGTCTCGGCCACGGCGCGAAGTTGCGCGCGGAGTTGCGCCATGGCAGCGGAGCGTCCGTTCAGCATCGATGCGATCGGGTCGGCACCCCCGGCCCCCGCCGCCTGCGCCTTCAGCGCACGCACTTCCATCGTCAGCCGGCGTTTGTCGAGCGCGCGCTCGATCGTTTCCACCAGTCGCGCCGGATCATAGGGTTTCTCGATGAAATCGTAAGCGCCCATCCGGATGCTTTGCACGGCCAGTCCGACATCGGCGTGGCCGGTCACGAGGATCACCGGCAAGTCCGGGTCGCGCGACAAGGCCTCGGCCATCAAGGCGGTGCCATCCATGCCCGGCATGCGGATGTCAGTTATCAGAACGCCCGGGAAATCTGCCGTGATGTGCTCCAGCGCCGCTTCGGCCGTGGCGCAAGCGATCACCGGCAGATCGGCGAGCGTCAGGGTCTGTTCTCCCGCGATCCGCAGGTCGGTTTCATCGTCCACGAAAAGGACCGGTGCCTCATTCATTGCGCTGCATGCTCCTGCGCCTCAGGGGTGGCGCTCTCCAGGGTCACGCGAAATATCGCGCCGCCGTCGGGGTGGTTTTCGGCCCAGAGCCGTCCGCCGAAATCACCGATGATGTTGAACGAGATCGACAACCCGAGGCCAAGCCCCTGGCCGGGCTCCTTGGTGGTGAAGAACGGATCAAAGGCCTGCGCCAGAGCCTCTTCCGAAAGGCCGGGGCCGATATCTCGCACGGCGATCTCGGGGGATGCGCCGCCGCGCAGGGCGATGTCGATCTGCGGCGCCTCGACCTCCGCCATCGCATCCAGCGCATTGCCCAGAAGGTTCACCACGACCTGTTGCAGCCGCACGCGGCCCCCGCGCACCCAGATTTCCGTCTCCGGAGGCGTGTAGCGGATATCCACGCCGCGCAGGCGGGGGGCCATCAGCTCCAACGCGTCGTCGATGACGGGGCCCAGGGGGACCGGGCCGGTTTTCTCTCCGGGGCGCCGCGCGAAGTTGCGAAGGTGCTTCGAGATCGAGGCCATGCGATCCGCCAGCCCGCTGATCCGTTCGATATTGCGCTGCGCATCCTCCATACGGCCGCGATCCAGGAAGGTGCGCGCGTTCTCGGCATAGGATTTGACCGCCGCCAGTGGCTGATTGAACTCATGGCTCAGCGCCGCCGACATCTGTCCGAGCGCTGCCAGTTTGCCCGCCTGCACCAACTCTGCCTGTGTCTTGCGCAGCCGCGCCTCGGTGGCCCGGCGCTCTTCGACCTCGGTCTTCAACTCGGTCGTGCGCTCCGCCACCCGGGCCTCCAACAAGGTCGCGAGGGAGCGCTCGGCTGACAGGCGCTCCACCAGACGCGCGCGGCGCGCCAGGACCGTCGCCAATACAAGCGCCACCATGATTACCACCAGCGACAGCAACAATACCGCAGTCCACGCGCGCTGCACGGCGGGACCGGTGGGCGTCAGGATCGACACCCGCCAGCTTGCGGCGGCGATCAGCGAGGTCTGGCTGACGAAGCTCTCGCGTCCGATCCGCGCGACCTCCAGCCCGAAGCCCACGTCCGGGTCGAGCGGCGCGGTCTCCATCTCGAGCCGGGTCAGCATCGACACGGGATATTGCCGGGTCCGCGCGATCTGCGACATGACCCAATCCTGGATCGGAGCAGTCCGGCGGAAGCGCCATTCCTCCCGGTCGGACATGAAGATCACGTTGTTTACATCGCGCACGATGAGGGTGGAGCCGGACTGCGCCCAAGCCTCCTCGAAGCCGTCGATGCGCAGCTTGACCACGACGACGCCGATCACCTGCGTATCCTCGATCACCGGCGACGCGAAGAAATAGCCGCGCTGTCCCGATTGCGTGCCAAGCGCGTGGAAGCGCCCCAGACCTGCGCCCATCGCGTCCACGAAATACGGGCGGTAGGAGAAGTTCGCGCCGACAAAGGAATGCTCGGTCCGGTAATTCGACGCAGCCACCGTGCGGCCCTCGGTGTCGAGCACGTAGATGTCGGAGACATCCAGCGACAGGGCAGACTGGCGCAGGAGTTCATTGGCAAAGGGGACGATGCCCTCGTTGTCGGGCTCTGCCAGAAGTTGCGGCAGGATCGGGCGATCCGCGATCAGGGCGGGCAGGGCCTGCGTACGCTCCAACGCGCCACGCAGAACTTCGGTCGCAAGCCGCAGGGTCGCGGCATCCTCCGCACCCGCTTGCCGCAGGTAGAACCGCTCGATCCGGGGGTAGGCCGCGAGGATCGCACCCAAGGCAATCAGCGCCAGCAGGGCCACCATCCAGATCGCGCGCCGGGGCCGGTTGGGCATCCGCGGCGTCAGTCCCGTCGGGTCGCCCGCATCGCTTGCACGCGGAGCCGCGATGGAGTCGCGCTCAGGCAGGGCATCGGGCTGCGGCGTTGGGGCAGGGCGGTCGTTCATGGGGATTATCTATGGCAGGCAGCCGCCGCAGTTGCCAGAGCCGCAGCGGGCCATCCGCACCCGTGGACACTGCAGACGTGACACGAAACCCCGCCAAGCAGACAAGACCCTTCAACCCCACGTCACCGATAGGGAAACTTTCCCCGCGCACGACCGCGCGCGTCGATGGAAAATCGAAAACGCTTGTGCTTATCTCGACCCATAAAGCCGCCACGCAAAACGACGTGGCCGCGCGACTGGAGGATAACTTGATGAAATTTACGTTTTCGGCCTTTGCAACCACCGCGATCGTCGGCCTGACCGCCGGGGCTGCATCCGCGCAGGACGTTTCCTGCGGCGGTATCGGCGCGGCGGGCCAGTGGATGGGCGGCGCGGCTGAGGCCTCCGACATTACCACCAGCGAGGGACCCCTGACGCTCGAAGCATTGCCCGTGACGCAGGGCGGGAACACGGTCGGCTATTTCTCCATCTCCGAGACCACCGAGGTCCGGGTCGAGGCGCAGCCCGTCGACGGCGGCGACAGCGTGATCGAACTCTACGACGAGGCCGGCACCCTGATCCTGACCGACGACGACAGCGGCGGCGCATGGGCCTCGCGCGCTGAAACGACCCTGCAACCGGGGTCCTATTGCCTCGCCACGCGCGGCTATGCCGATGGCGCGCTGACCACCGACATGCGCGTCGGCCGGCTGGAGCATGAGGACATCACCCAAGGCCTGAGCGGCGGCTTCTTCGGCGGCGGTGATCCCTATTTCGTGGGCGTCGATGCCTGCACCTCGGATACTCAGGCGACGCTTCTGGGTACCGGACCGATCGACGGGCAACTCACAGATGACGGCGTGACCGCCATCAACACGATATCCGAGACGCCCTACTACCGCTTCACCCTCGCCAATCCGCAGGCGATCTCCGTCCGGGCCGAGAACCCTTCGGCGGATCCCTACATCTATTTCTTCGACGGCGATGGCACGCTCATGGCGGAGAACGACGACTACGAGTCACTCAACAGCCGGATCGATTTCACCACGCCCCTGCCGGCCGGCACCTATTGCATCGGCATGCGCGCGCTCTCGAACCCGGATGTCCCCGTGACGCTCTCGGTCGTGGGTTACGACGCTGCCGCCGCGCTGGCGGAACTTTATGACACGGGCGAGGCGGCGCCGCCCCTTGATGGGTCCTACCCCGTCATCGATCTGGGCGTCTTGCCCGGCCGCTCGGTACGCGATGCACAGGTCAGCGGGCGTCAGGCCACGTGGTACGCCTTCGAGGTGCCCGAGCAGGGGGCGCTGGTCGTCAACGCGGTCGAGGTGACCGACAGCGACCCGCTGCTTATCCTCTACGATGATCTGGGTCAGGAGGTCGCCTACAACGACGACCATGGCGGCACCCTCAACAGCCAGATCACCGCTCGCGTTCAGGCCGGCCGCTATATCCTCGCGGTGCGCCAGTACTCCGACAATTATCAGGGGATCATCCGCATCGCGACAGAGCGCTATATTCCCGCGCCTTGACGAGAATGACAGCAAAGAAAGGGCCGCCCTCCGAACCGGGGGCGGCCTTCGCGTTCCTGGAGCTCTCTCAGGCTGCGGACAGCGCCTCGATGATGCCGCTGAAATCCGCCGCCTTCAACGAGGCTCCACCAACCAGCGCACCGTCAACGTTGGACACCGCAAAGATCTCCGCCGCATTACCCGGCTTGACCGAGCCACCATAGAGCAGCGGGATCGCATCGGCGGCACCGCCCCGGCGCGTCGCCAGTTCGGAGCGGATATGATCATGAACCTCGGCAATCTGTTCCAGCGTCGGCGTCCGGCCCGTGCCGATTGCCCAGACCGGCTCGTAGGCCACCACGATCTGCTCCGGCGCGGCGCCAGACGGGATCGATCCCGCGACCTGCGAGGCAACCACCTGCAACGTCACGCCGGCATCACGCTCGGCCTCGGTCTCACCGACGCAGACGATCGCCACCAGCCCCGCATCGATCGCAGCGGTGACCTGCAGCGCCACATCGGTGCTGCTCTCGCCATGATCCGCACGGCGCTCCGAATGGCCGAGGATCACATGGGTGGCGCCCGCGTCCGCCAGCATCGCCGCCGAGATGTCGCCGGTATGGGCGCCCGATCCCGCGCTGTGGCAGGTCTGCCCCCCCACGTAGAGGCTCATCAGGCCCGCGCGCGCCGCCATCGGCGCGATCAGCGTGGCAGGCGGGCACAGGAGGACCTCGCATTGCGCCGCCTCCACGACCTCCGCGAGGGCGTCGACCTCCACCAGATCGGCCGTCATGCCGTTCATCTTCCAATTGCCTGCCGCCAGTTTCCGTGCCATCGCAACCTCCATAGCTATACCGGACATGTCGTGGCAGGCCCGGCCCAGAAGTCAACCCGACAGGAGATCGCCGATGATCCCGCACATTGACGCCAAAGCTCTCTCCGCCCGCGCGCCCGAGGCGCTCTCGGCCACGCGCCACGGCGCTGAGGAGGTGGGCTTTCTCACCCTCCATAACACGGCCCTCGACGCAGAGCAGGTACACGCGGCCCTCGACGCCTACCGTGCTTTCTTCAAGGGAGACGCGGCCAACAAACAGGCGGTCAACATGGATGTCACCGGCTCCAACCGCGGATGGGGCGGGGCGGGCTCGGAGCAAGTCGACCCGCAAGCCAACCCCGATTACAAGGAGGTCTTTGATTGCGGCGTGGAACTGCCTGCCGATGATCCCTTCGCGCGCCTGCCGGTCTATGCCCCGAACCAATGGCCGCGCGAGCCCGCAGGCTTCCAAACCACGATCGAGACCTATTTCGCGCAGGCCCGCGCGATTTCTCTGAAACTGTTGCAAGGCATCTCGGCTGCCATCGGCGCCGATCCCACCTTCTTCGCCGACAAGTTCACCAAGCCAATGGCGCTGCTGCGCGGCAACTATTACCCCGAGCGCCCGGCGTGGGCCGGAGACCGCGACTTCGGCATCGCCGCCCACACGGATTACGGCTGCCTCACCTTGCTCGCGACCGACGGCCAACCGGGGCTGGAGGTTCAACTGCGCGATGGCACCTGGGCGCCGGTTCAGGCTGATCCGGGAACGTTCATCATCAACTTCGGAGAAATGCTGGAAATGTGGACCGGCGGCCAGGTCCGCGCCACGCCACACCGCGTCATCGGCGGCGCGCAGGAGCGCCTCTCGATCCCGCTGTTCTTCAATCCCGCCTTTGACACGAACGTCGCGCCCCCCGAGGCGCCCCCCATCGAAGCGGGAGAGCACCTCTCCAGACGCTACATGGAAACCTATTCCCACCTCCAGGATGGGTCGTGACCGTACAATGCGCGAGCCTCTTCCTTCATCTTGGCCTTACAACTCCGGGGGGCTTGGGGGGCTGGCCCCCCATGGGCGCTAAAGAAGGCACCGGCGGCCATAAAGGCACGTCTCTAAGCCAATCCCGCCTACAGATGCGCCAAGGCCCGACGCGCCCAATCAACGGCTACGTCAGGATTATCCATCCCGGCTTCCGGCATCGTCCAGTAAGGCATCGCGGTAGGCTTTCGCTTCGCGCCTTCGCGCTCATAGGTCCAGCGGCGGCAGCCCTCGGACTCCAGCACCTCGCGAAAATCGCCGGCACCTTTCAGGTAAAGCTGTCCGTCGGACATCAACAGGGCAAAGATCGTGCCGTCATGGTAGATGCAAAGCCCGCCCATCATCTTGCGGGTGCTGAGCGAACCGAGGCCCGAGAAGAGTTCTACCGCGAAGGCAATCTCTTCATCCGAAACGCTCACGAGTCCGACTGCTCGGCCTGAAGCTCTTCCACGTCCTTGAACTTGATCGACTCGCCGCAGCCGCAGGCGTCGGTGACATTGGGATTGCGGAACTGGAACGAGGCCTCCAGCAAGCTGACCTCGTAGTCGATCTCGGTGCCGAACAGGAACATCTGCGCCATCGGGGCAATCATCACGCGGGCGCCATCCTGCTCGACAACCTCGTCCAGAGGGTCGATCTCGGTGACGTATTCCATCGTGTATTCCATGCCCGCGCAGCCGCCTTTCTTGACGCCGATGCGCAGACCTTGTGTGCCGCCCTGATCCATCAGCTTGGCGATCTGCCTGGCGGCTCTTTCCGTCATGGTGACGGCTTGTTTTCCGGGAATCCCGAACATGGCGCTTCGCTTTCCTTTGACTGCTTGCCCCTAATGTAAGTGCCAGGCGGCGCTTTCTCAAGCCTGAGCGGTTTACTCGGACATCACTGCATCATCGGCATGATCATCGCGAGCGGCACGGCCACTGCAAGCCCCCAGGCGAGGCTGATCGCGCTGCCCAGAAACAGACGCCGGCGCCCGGTCCGGTCGCGCCCGGCGAAGCTCAACCCGAGGTAGAGGCCCTTCACCGCGACCACCGCGGCCGCCCAGATCGGCCAGCCACCGATCAAAAGGACACATAATATCGCGCGCTCGGCCCATCCCATGACGACCCCGATCCCCGATCCGTCCCCACGTCCCGCAACCAGCATTGCCACCGCGTATTGCCCGCCGCGTGCGGCGAAAAGCACGCCCGCTGCGATCATGTAGAGCAGCGGCAGGGGCTCGATCGCGGACAGCGGGCTCTCGGGCCAGATCTGCGGCGCCATCAGGGCGATCCCGGCGATCGAGGCGATGTGCAGCAATTGATCCGCCACATAGGCGCCAAGCCCCTCGGGCATGGCGTAGGTCTTCACGATGTCGATCCAGAGATGCAGCGTCGCGAGCGCAAGAAACCACGGATTCAGCGTCAGCGTCGTCAAAACCATCGTGCCAAGGACCAGCCCGATATGAGCCGCCATGGCGATGGGGCGCTTCTTGTTGACCACCATCCACGTCGTTTGCAGCACGTAGTCCGCGATCACATGGGCAAGGAACAATGCCGCAAAGGTATAGGCTGCCATGTCTGCTGCGTTTCCTGTCTGCCCGGGCGCAGCACTGCCACGCCCCCGCGACGGCGTCCGCTGCGCCGCGCTCTTCCCGTATATTCCCCTTGGGTACACGATGGCAGGGGCGCGCCCGGCGGGCAAGCGCGGCGCGGCGACTTCAACCTATGGAATGCCTGACTTTACACGGAGGCGCGGATCGGTCTGCGACGCAGCGCTCAAGCGCCGCGTATCTGATTTACATGAAGCCCAGTTCCAGCCGCGCCTCGTCGGACATCATGTCCATGCCCCAGGGCGGCTCCCAGGTGAGCTGCACATCCACCTGCTTCACACCGTCCAGTGGCTCCACCGCGTCGGCGACCCAACCGGGCATTTCTCCCGCCACCGGGCATCCGGGGGCGGTCAGCGACATGATGATCGTCACTTCGTTCTCGGCCCCGATGTCGATCGTGTAGATCAGGCCGAGATCGTAAATGTTCACAGGGATTTCAGGGTCATAGACAGACCGACAGGCCTCCACGATGGTGTCGTAGAGGGGGTGGTCGGTGCTGGAGGGCGCAATCAGCGGCGCGCCTTCCATCTGTGGTGTCTGCTCGGTCATGGTTGGTCCCGGTTCAATATCTGAGCAAAGATATAAGGATTGCGGGGGAGGGCGTAAAGGGAGGCGCGGCAAGGAAGTGGCGCGGGCATCGCGGCAAAGGGTCCCTTCACGGCGCCTTTGCAATCCTCGCGGCGCGACGCTATGGGCTGGCCCATGACACAGCGCTTCTCCTTCAGCCTCAACGCGACCTCGGGCAAGGCCCGCACGGGCGTCATCTCCACCCCCCGCGGCGAGATCCGCACACCGGCCTTCATGCCGGTGGGCACGGCGGCGACGGTGAAGGCGATGATGCCGGAAAGCGTGGCCGCGACGGGTGCCGACATCCTGCTTGGCAACACCTATCACCTGATGCTGCGCCCCACGGCCGAGCGGATCGCCAACCTGGGCGGGCTGCACCGCTTCATGAACTGGGACAAGCCGATCCTGACCGACTCGGGCGGCTTTCAGGTGATGAGCCTGGCCGATCTGCGCAAGCTGACCGAAGAGGGGGTGACCTTCCGCAGCCATATCGACGGCTCCAAGCACCTGCTCAGCCCCGAGCGCTCGATGGAGATCCAGAAGCTGCTCGGCTCGGACATCGTGATGTGCTTCGACGAATGCCCCGCACTGCCGGCTGATCGCGCGGCGCTTGAAACCTCCATGCGGCTCTCGATGCGGTGGGCCGCGCGCTCGAAGGAGGCTTTCGGCGACCGTCCGGGCCATGCGCTCTTCGGGATACAGCAGGGCGGTCTGGAGGAAGACCTGCGTGAGGAAAGCGCGAAGGCGCTGCGCGAGATCGAGTTCGACGGCTACGCCGTGGGCGGCCTCGCGGTGGGCGAGGGGCAGGAGGCCATGTTCGGCTGCCTCGAATTCGCGCCCGATCAGCTGCCGACCGACAAGCCGCGCTACCTGATGGGCGTCGGCAAGCCCGACGACATCGTGGGCGCCGTGAAGCGTGGCATCGACATGATGGACTGCGTTCTGCCGTCGCGCTCGGGGCGGACCGGACAGGCGTGGACCCGGCGCGGGCAGGTCAACATCAAGAACGCTCGCCACGCCGACGATCCGCGCCCGCTGGACGAGCACTGCACATGCCCCGCCTGCCGCAACTATTCCCGCGCCTACCTGCACCACGTGTTCCGCGCGCAGGAGATGATCTCGGGCATGCTGCTGACCTGGCACAACCTGCATTACTATCAGGAGCTGATGCAGGGGATGCGCGACGCCATCGCGGAGGATGATTTCGCAGGCTTCGAGGCGCGCTTCCACGCGGACCGCGCACAGGGCGATATCGCGCCGCTCTGAGCGCATTCTCGTAACCGCCCGTTGAGCCTCGCGCGAAAGTCATCGGGGCCGGAATGCGCGCTGGAGTTCGCCTCGGGCGCGCTTCGGGTGGCGCCAGCTATCCCCAACATTTGGCGGTTTACCTTAGGCGAACCGCCAAATGTCGGTTGTGTCGTAGGGCCTGCGGGTGCACAATCTTCACCAAATCGCGCGGTGTCATTGCTTGTAATCGCTCCCGCGCACCCCAAGTTAAGAAGTCCTGAAGATGGAGGGGGCCGGGCTGCCGCAGAAGCGGGGCTTTGACCCTCGGCCGAATACCAAGGAAGTAGGCATCATGTCCGAACAATCGATCTATCCCGTCCTTCCCCTGCGCGACATCGTCGTGTTCCCGCATATGGTCGTGCCGCTCTTCGTGGGCCGCGAAAAATCCGTGCGGGCGCTGGAGGAAGTGATGCAGGACGACAAGCAGATCTTGCTGTCGTCGCAGCGCGATCCTGCAGAGGATGACCCAAGCGCAGAAGATATTTTCACCAATGGCGTGCTGGCCAATGTGTTGCAGCTGCTCAAGCTCCCCGATGGCACCGTGAAGGTGCTGGTCGAGGGCCGCCGCCGTGTGACCATCGACGAATTCACCTCGACCGATCCGTTCTTCGAGGCCGCGGCGACCGAGCTGTCGGAATCCACCGGCGATCTCGAAGCGATTGCCGCGCTGACCCGGTCGGTCGCGGAAGAATTCGAGCGCTATGCGAAGGTCAAGAAAAACGTGCCGGAAGAGGCGCTTACCAGTGTTTCCGAGGCCCATGACCCGGCCAAGCTGGCGGATCTCGTCTCGGGCCATCTGGGCATCGAGGTGGAGCAGAAGCAGGAGCTTCTCGAAACCCTCGAAGTCGCGGCGCGGTTGGAGAAGGTCTATGGCCTGATGCAGGGGGAGATGTCTGTCCTGCAGGTCGAGAAGAAGATCAAGACCCGCGTGAAGTCGCAGATGGAGCGGACACAGCGCGAGTATTACCTCAACGAACAGATGAAGGCGATCCAGCGCGAGTTGGGCGATGGTGACGAAGGTGAAGGCGAAGTGGCCGAACTGGCCGAGCGCATCGAGAACACCAAGCTGTCGAAAGAGGCGCGCGAGAAGGCGGATGCCGAGCTGAAGAAGCTCAAGAACATGTCGCCGATGAGCGCCGAAGCCACGGTTGTGCGTAACTACCTCGACTGGATGCTGTCCATCCCGTGGGGCGTGAAGTCGCGCGTGAAGAAGGACCTCGGACGCGCCGAGAAGGTGCTGGATGACGACCATTACGGTCTGGAGAAGGTCAAGGAGCGCATCGTCGAATACCTCGCGGTGCAGCAGCGCTCGAAGAAGCTGAAGGGGCCGATCATGTGCCTCGTCGGCCCTCCGGGCGTGGGTAAGACCTCGCTCGGCAAATCGGTCGCCAAGGCCACGGGACGCGAGTTCATTCGCATCTCGCTCGGCGGTGTCCGCGACGAGTCCGAGATCCGTGGCCACCGTCGGACCTACATCGGCTCCATGCCCGGCAAGATCATCCAGGCGCTGAAGAAGGCGAAGACCTCCAACCCGCTCATCCTGCTCGATGAAATCGACAAGATGGGGCAGGACTTCCGCGGCGACCCGGCCTCGGCCATGCTCGAGGTTCTGGACCCGGAGCAGAACTCCACCTTCGTGGATCACTACCTCGAGGTGGAATACGACCTCTCGAACGTGATGTTCCTGACCACGGCGAACTCCTACAACATGCCGGGCCCGCTTCTGGACCGGATGGAGATCATCCCGCTCGCCGGCTACACCGAGGACGAGAAGGCCGAGATCGCCAACCGCCACCTGATCGCCAAGCAGGTGAAGAACCACGGTCTGAAGGCCAACGAGTTCACGCTCGAGCCCGAAGCCCTGCACGAAATGATCCGCACCTACACCCGCGAAGCGGGGGTGCGGAACCTCGAGCGGGAGATTGGCAAGCTGGCGCGGAAAGCCGTGACCAAGATCGTTCGCAAGGAGGTTGAAGAAGTCGTCGTAACTCCTGCTAATCTCGACGAATTCCTCGGCGTGAAGAAGTATCGCTACGGGCTGGCGGAGGATGCCGACGCCATCGGTGTCGTCACTGGTCTCGCTTATACTTCCGTCGGCGGCGACCTGCTGCACATCGAGGCGCTGAAGCTGCCCGGCAAGGGACGGATGAAAACCACCGGCAAGCTTGGCGACGTGATGAAGGAATCCATCGACGCAGCCGCAAGCTACGTGCGTTCCATCGCCCCCGAGATCGGGGTGAAGCCGCCGAAGTTCGACCGCATGGACATCCACGTCCACGTGCCCGACGGCGCGACGCCCAAGGATGGGCCGAGCGCGGGCCTTGCCATGGTGACCTCCATCGTCTCGGTGCTCACCGGTATTCCGGTGAAACGGGACATCGCGATGACGGGCGAGGTCTCGTTGCGGGGTAATGCGATGCCGATCGGCGGGTTGAAGGAGAAGCTTCTGGCGGCTCTGCGCGGCGGCATCACCACGGTGCTCATTCCGCAGGAGAACGAGAAGGACCTGGCCGACATTCCGGACAACGTGAAAGAGGGGCTGAACATCATCCCCGTCTCCCACGTCTCGGAGGTGCTGAAACACGCGCTTGTCGAAACGCCCGAGCCGATCGAGTGGGATGAGGCGGCAGAAGAAGCCGCAGCAGCCGCCGCCGCGCTTGCGCGCCGGGATGAAGGCACCGCCACGACCCATTGAACCGACGGGTGAGCGGCAGCTCGCAAGGCACTGAAAATAAAAGACCCGCAGTCCCCGAGGGCTGCGGGTCTTCTTGTTTCTTCAGCGTAATGCGGTGGCAGAGGGCGCTCAGGCCACTCCGCGCAGCGGCTTAGTGGTGCAGCGCCAGCAATACGAAGAGGATCGCGAAGATAGGCACGAGGATGCCCTGGCTGGAGGCCGCGGTGTCAACGACAACGACTTCCTCAGGTACGACGGTCACAACGCCGCCAGCGTGGGCAGCAGTGGCAAAAATGGCAACCGCGGCAGCGGCGATCAGAGCTTTTTTCATTATAGTCCCCCAGGGGCTGAGTATCAGATTTGAAGCGGCAGCCTTGCAGAGCCGCGCTCGGATAAGAGTTTGGCAAGAAATTACCTGCCTGTTCAATGCGAAGACGCTACGTAAAGGCTCGTGCAGGAGGTTGGATCGGCAGCCGTGACCCGAAAGCCACGAAATCCGGGGTCAGAGCGGCGTATGTCACAGGTCACTGTGTCATTCCGACAACGCCGACGGGCAGATCGCGCGGCGATTCGGGTGATTCGTTGCGTTGACGCTGCGTAAGCGCCCATGCTCGGGCAACCGTTTGAATTCCAAGGGAAGGCGATCGTGGGACAGGGCGTCGGACGGAGAAAGATCTTGGCAGGGGCCGCTGCAGGGCTGGCCACGCCGTTTCTGTCCGCACCGCTCACCGCCCAGATCACGCCGCGCAGCTTTGCCGGTCGCAACACAATCGACCGGGGCGAGGCGGCAACCATCCTCCACGTGCGCACGGCAGAGCCGGTGCTCGCCATCACCTTCGATGACGGCCCGCACCCCTATCACACGCCACACCTGCTCGACATCTTGGCCGAACGGGGAATCCGCGCGACCTTTTTCGTCATCGGACGCAACGCCGTACGCTACCCTTTGATCTTGCAGCGTATGCTCGCGGAAGGGCACGAGATCGGCAATCACAGCTGGTCACACCCCGATCTGCACGGCCACTCCGATGCCTCCGTGCTGAGCCAGATCGACCGCACCAATCAGGCGGTTGTCGATGCCGTCGGCCGCCCGCCGGTTCTCATGCGGCCGCCCTATGGCAACCTCTACAATCGGCACCGGATGCTGCTGTTCGAGACGCGCGGCATGCCGACCGTTCTATGGTCCGTCGACCCGTTGGACTGGCAGCACCCTGGCTCCGCCGTCGTCACGCAGCGCATCGTCGGGCGCTGTCACCGTGGCGCCGTGATCCTTGCCCACGACATCCACCGCAGCACCGTGCGCGCCATGCCGGCGACGCTTTCGGGCATCGGTGAGCGAGGGTATCGCTTCGTGACAATGTCCGAGCTGATCGGCTGGCCCCGTTGGGACCGCCGCCGCCTGCGTCTGATCTAGGCAACAGACGCATCCCGACCCGCGGGGCAGGCTAGCCCCATCACCCAATTCGCGCTATGGTGTTTCCAGAGCAGAAACAATTTGCGCCGATGTCCCCTTGGGGTGAGCGCAAAGCAAGGTAACGAGGCATATCCCATGGCGACGAAAACAACCCGCAAGCGCAAGTCCACCTCCGCTGGCCCGCGCCGCTCCAGTGCGCTCGGCGCCAGATCCGCTGCCAAGACAAGCGCCCCGGTGAGCGCCGCGAAAGCCGCGCCGCAGGTCGAGACCAAGGCAGACGCACCCGCCGCCGACCCGGTCATCACGCCCGCGGCCGCCCCCGCCGACACGCCTGACACGACGCCCGCCACGGACGACCGCCTCAAGCGCCCCGACCTGATCGAAGCTGTCGCCAAGCGCGTCTCGCTCAAGCGGTCCGAGGCGAAGATGGTCTTCGATGTCGTCCTCGACGAGATCGGCAAAGCGCTCGATGCCTCGGACGAGGTCGTGGTCCCGCCGCTCGGCAAACTGATGGTCAAGAAACGGATGGAAAAGCCCGGTGGCGACATGCTGACGCTGAAGCTGAAACGCGCCGCGGCCGACCCGGCAGCAGGCGACGTCGCCCCCCTTGCAGACACCGATCAAGATAGCTAAAAGCGCGCTCAGGTCGGGTGATTAGCTCAGTGGTAGAGCGCTTCGTTCACATCGAAGATGTCAGGAGTTCAAATCTCTTATCACCCACCACCATTTTCTCATTTAGTAACAATCGCTTAACTTGAGCCTCTCTTCATTTGTATAGGGCTGCAAGAAATATTGCAGGCATCACGGACCACTGAGCCTTCAATGACTGATGTTGTCCCCCCAAATTAAAGGGAGAAACTTGATGAGAAATTTCGGTGCCGCTGAACCTAGACATCAGCGTCGTGTGGCGGCGGTAGCCATCCCTATCGGTTTTTTTGTCGGGTGCGTGTGGAACATGCTGGCGCAGCAACTTAGTTTGTTCGCTGCGGTTAGGGCGTTCACTAGTATTACCTTGTCGCATGGCATCGGTGAAGCGCTAGTCTGGGTGCTCATGTGCTATTTCAACGGGATGGTCACTCTTTTCGTGCTGGTGAAGTTGGGGAGCATGGCTAGTAACCTGTTGGGCACGCAGTTTTGACCTTGTCGATTGCATTGCAATCCTTGAGACAACATAGGCGGATGCTGCGAAGCGCTTGTAATTAGTGCCGGTTGGTACATAGCTCACCAAGACGGATCGGCTAAGCTTTTCATAAGTATCGGTATTATGTGTCGTGCGGAGAATTCAAATCTCTTATCACCCACCAAACTACCTCCTTTGCGGGGTAGGCACCGACCTCACCTTATTCTCGCTTTATAGGCCTCTGCTTCGAGCAATGCGCTGAATGTCGGCATTTTCCACACTTGATCTGCGACGGCGGAGCGGCGATGAAATCGGAGAGAGTCCGACCGTCACTCGGACGCCGAGGAGGACGCTTCGATGCGCGATCTGCCGCCGCTCTACATCCTGCGCCACGGACAGACTGCTTGGAACGTCGAGGGGCGCTTTCAGGGTCGGCTCGACGCCCCGCTGACGACACTCGGCCGCGCGCAGGCGGCACAGCAGGGGCGCATCATCGCGGCGCAGATCCTACCTTCCCCTCCAGAACCCGCTGTGCGGCTCAGCCCCCTCGGCCGTGCGCAAACGACATGGCACCTCGCGGCCGCAGAGGCCAATTTCAATGCCCCTGACGTCGCCGTTGATGAGATGCTGGCCGAGGTTCACATGGGCGCTTGGCAGGGGTGTCTGCGCCAAGACCTGCTGCCCGAGACAGCGACGCCCGCCGATGTGTTCGATGCTTCCGTGAACACCCCCGGCGGTGAAACCTTCGCTGAGCTGCACGCCCGCCTCGACACGTTCCTGCAGAGACTCACCGGCCCCACGATCTGCGTCACCCATGGCATTGCCTCGCTCGTCCTGCGCGGCCTCGCACGCGGCCTCACGCGCGAACAAATGGCGGGGCAGGGGTATGAACAGGGCGTGGTCTACCACCTGCAAGACGGGCAAGAACGCCGATTGCTGCCGCCCGGACAGATTTGAGCCAGATTGCTCTTGCCCGCCTCAAATCCTCGCGCTATCACGCGCTCCGTGGGGTCGTTAGCTCAGTTGGTAGAGCGCTTCGTTTACACCGAAGATGTCGGGAGTTCGAGCCTCTCACGACCCACCATCCTTTCTTTCCCGTGCGAGCCTGTCCCGTTCTGAATGGTCTGTTGGCCCGACCTTGCGGCCCGCTGCGCGGTCCTCTGGGTCGGGAGTTCGAGCCTCTCACGACCCACCATCCTACCTTGGAAAGGCGCTACCGACACGCCATCACCCGCGTCTCCGCTCCAACCGTCGGGGAATCCAGCAGTTGACCCATCACCGGCTCCCTTGCCAGACTTGGCGCGACCTTTCCAAAGGAGCGCGCCATGATGGATCCCGAGACCCCGCAAAAGCCGATCAACGCCCCTGGCCATGGGCAGCCGTTGCAATCGGCGATCATCATCTATGCCCTTTATGGCGGCGGGATCGTCTTTCCCCTCGCTGCGCTGGCCGGATTGATTTTCGCCTATGTGGAGCGTGGCAAGGACCCGGTGCTCGACACCCATCTCAACTTTCAGATCGCGACCTTCTGGTGGGGGCTTCTGGCTATTGTCGTGGGCTTCGTCCTCGCCTTCGTGCTGATCGGCTTCGTGATCTGGGCCTTCTGGTTCCTCTGGCTCATCGTCCGCCTGATCACCGGGTTCCAGCTGGCTCAGGCAAATCAACCGATCTCGGGAACCGAGGCGATGGGATTGAAGGCCGTTTAAGTGCGCTGGCGCACGTTAGCTGCGGAATGTCTGAGGATATGCGCGTCATCCGTTAGGTGCTATCTATGCTGCTCTGATCAAGGAGCACGCTCATGAGCTGGAATCCCATCCTCGATACCCATTATCCGATTGGCACGGATGTGGACGCGATCGAAACCGTCATCGTTCCCCGCACCCGTGACCTCGGTGCCTTCGAGGTCCGCCGCGCGCTGCCGGCGCGGGAGCGTCAGATGCTCGGGCCGTTCATTTTCTTCGACTCGATGGGTCCGGCAGAATTCCTGACGGGGCAGGGGGTCGACATCCGCCCGCACCCGCATATCGGCCTCTCGACGGTGACCTATCTCTTCGAGGGCAAATTCCACCATCGCGACAGCCTCGGCACGGACCAATGGATCGAGCCCGGCGCGGTCAACCTGATGACCGCCGGCCACGGGATCACCCATTCCGAGAGGGTCGACGGCGATATGTTGAAAGCGCCCTACAGGCTCTCGGGGCTGCAGACGTGGATCGCGCTGCCGGAAGACGTCGAGGATGGTGCCCCTGATTTCGCCCATGCCACCAAGGCCGACCTGCCGCTTCTGGAGGCCGAGGGAAAGCAACTCCGCCTGATCCTCGGGGACGCCTATGGAGAGCGCGCGCCGGTCGCGACCCCCTCGCGCATGTTCTACGCCGACGCGCTGTTGGAGGCCGGGGCAACCCTGCCGATGCCCGAGGACCACGAGGATCGCGGGGCGTTTGTGCTCGACGGGTCCGTCTGCGTGGCCGGGCAGGTGTTCGAGAAGGGACAGATGCTGGTCTTCCGCCCCGGAGACCAGATTGCGCTGCAAGCGGGCGAGGCGGGCGCGCGGTTGATGATCCTTGGCGGCGACACGCTGTCTGGGCCGCGCCATATCTGGTGGAACTTCGTGGCATCCTCGAAAGAACGGATCGAGGCCGCGAAGGAAGCATGGCGCGCGGGCGACTGGATGCACGGACGGTTCCAGCTTCCGCCGACAGACAACGCCGAATACATTCCCCTGCCGGGTTGAGCCGCAAAGGACCCGAGCAGCGCCCGGCGAGGCCGTGTCGCACCCATGCTGCCTTTCGGCGCTTTCGATCTTGCTTCGCGTGGTGGCAAAAGGCACCAATTGAGCAGGGCCGCGCCCGTGGCCTTGCTGCTCGCCCGAGAGCCTCCGACATTTGCTCATACTGGTAGTACATTGAAATGATTAACGCATGATGAGTGCGCGCCTGTGACCACTCCGGATAACACACCGCTTCGCGCCATCGTGCTGATCCTCGTCGGCATGGCCAGCATCTCGGTCAACGACATGCTGATCAAGTTCCTTTCCGGCGGCTACCCGCTGCATCAGATGGTCTTCATCCGATCGATCATCGGCATTCTCGCCACCTCGGTCTTCGTCTGGTTCGAGGGCGGCTGGCGGATCCTCAAAACCGACCGCCCCGGCCTGCACCTGATCCGCGCCTGTCTGATCGTTTCGGCCAACATGATCTACTTCGCGGGTCTTTCCGTCATGCCGCTTGGCGTGGCGACGGCGCTGTTTTTCGTGGCCCCGCTCTTCATCACGATCCTTGCGATCCCCGTCCTTGGAGAGAGCGTCGGCCGGCATCGCCTCACCGCGCTTCTGATCGGGTTTGCCGGTGTCGCCGTGATGATGGTCCCCGCCACGGACTGGTCCGACATCCCGCGCGCGGCGATGCTTCTTCCGGTCATCGCGGCCGCCTGTTACGCGGGAATGCAGGTGATGACCCGCAAGCTCGGCGCGAAATCTGCCGCATCTGCCATGGCGATCTACATTCAGGTCGCGTTCATCGTGGTGTCCAGCGTGTCATTCCTCCTCGTCGGAGATGGGCGCTACGCGGAAGGGCTCGAGAGTGAGAGCCTGACCTTCCTTCTCCGCGCCTGGATCTGGCCGGCTCCAGAGGACCTCTGGCTCTTTGCCGTCCTTGGCGCCATGTCCGCGATCATCGGCTACTGCCTCTCGGCGGCCTATCGCCTCGGCAATGCCGCCACGGTCGCTTCCTACGAATACGCTGCCCTGCCGATGGCGATCGCGCTTGGTTGGCTCGTCTTCGGAGAGCGGCCGGGATGGGTCATGCTTCTGGGCACCGCATTAATCGGCGGAGCAGGGCTCTATGTTTTCGCGCGCGAGAGGCGCAAGTCAGGCGTTGGCCCCGCCGCCGAACGCCCCTTGCGCCGGGGCTGATGCGGGAGATCGGCCTCGGGGCAAAAGAAACGCGATTTAGCATGCATCACACGCTTGACCGCACCGCGCCCCGACGCTATCCCCACGCTCACGCGCGGTTGTAGCTCAGTTGGTTAGAGTACCGGCCTGTCACGCCGGGGGTCGCGGGTTCGAGTCCCGTCAACCGCGCCACTTTCTCCCTCTAGAATATCCTACGGCGCTTCGCGCCTTGGTCCGCCTCATCAGGCACAACTCACGCGGCACCTCGTCTGGCGTCAGGCGCGATTTACCGCGCTCAACCAACGCTTGGATCACCACGAGACACCGCCGTTTCGAACGCGAAGCGATTACCCGAAAAACCCTCAGTTTCCCGCTTGACCGCACCGCGCCCCGACGCTATCCCCACGCTCACGCGCGGTTGTAGCTCAGTTGGTTAGAGTACCGGCCTGTCACGCCGGGGGTCGCGGGTTCGAGTCCCGTCAACCGCGCCACTTTCCCCTCCCTCAGGTTTCAAGGCCCATCAGGTCGCGTGGAAACGTGGCGCGTTGCTCGTCATGCACATCAAAAAAACCGACAGCCGCTTGCGCCGCCATCGGTTTCTCAAATTCCTCAAGTAGTCCCGCCGACCGTTAACCGCGGTGGATCCAGCCTCCGCCGAAGATGCGGCCACCCTCGGGCGCGTAGAAAACGCAGGCCTGACCGGGGCTGACGCCTTCTTCGGCCACGATCAACTCCACCTCCGCCTCGGTCGCCGAGATCGGCCGGATAACCGCACCCCGCGGCGGGCGGGTGGAGCGGATCTTGACGTCCAGCTCCCAAGCGTCGCGGCTGTCGAAGGGCTCGTCACCGAGCCAGTTGATCTCGCGCACCGGCACCGTCCGCGTCGAGAGCATCTCTTTCGGGCCGACCACCACCTGACGGGTGTCGGGGTCCAGTTTCACCACGTAAAGCGGGTCTTCGAGACCGCCGATCCCCAGACCACGGCGCTGTCCGATCGTGTAATGGATCACACCCCGGTGCTGTGCCAGAACGCGGCCCTCCAAGTCGACGATATCGCCCGGATCCGCCGCTCCGGGGCGCAGCTTCTCGATCACGGCCGCGTAATTGCCGTTGGGCACGAAGCAGATATCCTGACTGTCGGGCTTGTCCGCCACGCTCAGCCCGTATTTCGCCGCAAGCGCCCGGGTCTCGGCCTTGCTTTCAAGATGACCGAGCGGGAAGCGCAGGAAATCGAGCTGTTCCTGCTTGGTGGAGAACAGGAAATACGACTGATCGCGCGCGGCATCGGCGGCGGAATGCAGCTCCGCCTTCTGCGCCCCCATCTTGCGCTGGATATAGTGTCCGGTCGCCATGCAATCGGCGTCGAGGTCCTTGGCCGTCTCCAGCAGGTCCTTGAACTTCACCCGCTCGTTGCAGCGAATGCAGGGCACCGGCGTCGCGCCGGCAAGGTAGCTGTCGGCGAATTCGTCGATGACCGCGTCCTTGAAGACGTTCTCGTAATCCAGCACGTAATGGGGGAAGCCCATGGTTTCGGCCACCCGCGCCGCGTCCTGAATGTCGCGCCCGGCACAGCAGGCGCCCTTCTTGGCCAGCGCCGCGCCGTGATCGTAGAGCTGCAGGGTGACGCCCACGACGTCATAGCCCTCGTCCGCCAGTTGAGCGGCCACGGCAGACGAATCCACGCCGCCCGACATCGCGACGACAACGCGGGTATCGGCGGGCGCTTTTGCAAATCCTAACGAATTGAGACCGTTGGGGCTGTCGAGTGCCATGAACTGGCTCCTGCGCTTGGGGGTTCGGGGCGGAATATAGGAAAAAGGCAAGGTATCACAAGGCATCCTTACCCGATGTTAAACCTCATCGGCCATCAATCGTGCAGATCAACGAATTTTGAGGCTGAGATGTATATCAGGAAAATTCAGGGGCCGCACGCGGTATCGCTGCCCGATGGCAGCACGATGACCCGCTCGGACCTGCCGTCACCCAAGACCACGCGGTGGGTCGCAAGCCGAAAAGCCGCGGTGGTGCGCGGCGTCGCCCATGGGTTGCTCACCGCGGAAGAGGCGATTCGCACCTATTCGCTCTGCGAAGAGGAATTGGAGAGCTGGACGAATGCCGTCGAGCGACACGGAGAAAAGGCTTTGAAAACAACGGCAATACAGCAATTCCGCGAAAGCGAATAAAACGGAAATTGATCTTTTTGCGAAATCTCTGGGGCGAGGTAACTTGGTGTTAACCATTTGGGCGAAAAATAGGCACATCGGATGAGAGTTACCTGGAGTTAAGCGTATGCGCGTTCTGTTAGTCGAAGACGATCCCACCACGTCGCGAAGCATTGAAATGATGCTCAAACACGCGAACCTCAACGTTTACTCGACCGACCTTGGTGAAGAGGGAATGGATCTCGCGAAGCTCTACGATTACGACATCATCCTTCTCGATCTCAATCTCCCCGATGTTTCCGGCCACGAGGTTCTGCGCCACCTGCGCACCGCACGGGTCGACACGCCAATTCTGATCCTCTCGGGCCTCGATGACCCTGAAAACAAATTGCGCGGCTTTGGATTTGGCGCCGACGATTACCTGACAAAGCCCTTTCACCGGGAAGAACTCGTCGCCCGTATCCACGCCATCATCCGACGCTCCAAAGGGCACGCGCAATCGGTCATCGACACGGGCCGGATTTCCGTCAACCTCGATGCCAAGACGGTGGAGGTGGCCGGCGCACCGGTCCATCTGACCGGCAAGGAATACCAGATGCTGGAGCTTCTCTCGCTGCGCAAGGGGACGACGCTCACCAAGGAGATGTTCCTCAACCATCTCTACGGCGGCATGGATGAGCCCGAGCTGAAGATCATCGACGTCTTCATCTGCAAACTCCGCAAGAAACTGGCCGAGGCAACCGGTGGTGACACTTATATCGAGACGGTTTGGGGACGGGGCTACGTGCTGCGTGACCCGGTCTCGACGGCCGAGTTGGACATGGACATGGCCGCAACCGCCTGAGCGGGGCGCTTGCCTCGCGGCAAGTTGCTGAGGCTGAGCGGTACCAAATGGCCCGACAGGCGCAAGAAGAAGCGACAAGCGGCTCGAATGTTCGGGCCGCTTCTTAATTGGCGGGCGTGATCAAGCTTGAGGCATCGGGAACATCGAGTGGGGCGCAAGGTTCACCTTTGGGGCGCGCCGAAACACTGGACCAATCCCGCGCTGCCTCCTATCACGAAGACCACGCAGTTGCAGCTTTGGGGGCGGGCATGTCTAATCCAACTCAAGAGGCCTCGGCCCGCGCGGCCAAGCTCTCGCCGACCCAGGCAGAAGAGCGTTTGGCGGAACTCGCTGAGATCCTCACGCGCGCCAACACGGCCTACCATGGCGAAGACGCGCCCGATCTCAGCGACGCGGAATACGACGCGCTCAAACGCGAAAACGCCGCGATCGAAGCCGCGTTCCCAGACCTGAAGCGGGCCGACAGCCCCTCCGATCAAGTGGGCGCAGCACCGGCGGAAGGCTTCTCCAAGCTGACCCACAGCCAGCGCATGCTGTCGCTGGCCAATGCCTTCGACGACGCGGATGTGACCGACTTCGTGGCCGGTATCCGTCGTTACCTCAACCTCGACCCCAAGACGCCCCTGGCGTTTACCGCGGAACCCAAGATTGACGGGCTCTCGCTTTCGCTGCGCTACGAGAACGGCACGCTTGTCTCAGCGGCCACCCGCGGTGACGGAGCGGTGGGCGAGAACGTCACGGCCAACGCTCGCACCATCGACGATATTCCGCAGCAGCTTGAAAACGCGCCTGAAATCCTCGAGGTGCGCGGCGAGGTCTATATGAGCCACGCCGATTTCAGCGATCTCAACGCGCGTCAGATCAAGGCCGGCGCCAAGCCTTTTGCCAACCCGCGCAACGCGGCGGCGGGCTCTCTGCGGCAATTGGATCCGGCGATCACCAAGGCGCGGCCCCTCAGGTTTTTCGCCTATGCCTGGGGCGAGCTGAGCGCGCCTCTCGCCGAGACGCAATCCGGCGCGCTGGAGCGATTGCGGGAGCTCGGTTTCCAGATCAACGACCGCACCCGGACCTGCCACAGCAGTGACGAGATGCTGGCGCATTACGCGACGATCGAGGAGGATCGCGCGGGACTGGGCTATGACATCGACGGTGTCGTCTACAAGGTCGATGACCTCGACTATCAGCGGCGCCTCGGGATGCGCTCGACGACACCGCGTTGGGCGATTGCCCACAAGTTCCCGGCGGAGCTGGCGTGGACGACGCTGGAGGCCATCGACATCCAGGTGGGCCGCACGGGGGCGCTCAGCCCAGTGGCGCGGCTGACGCCGGTGACCGTGGGGGGCGTCGTCGTCTCAAACGCGACGCTGCACAACGAAGACTACATCGCCGGCCGCGACGCCAACGGCGCGCCGATCCGGGATGGCAAGGACATCCGCGTGGGCGACCGTGTGCAGGTGTACCGTGCCGGCGACGTGATCCCGAAGGTCGCGGATGTTGATCTGTCAAAACGGCCTGCCGACGCTGAACCCTACGTCTTCCCGACCGATTGCCCGGAGTGTCAGTCCGATGCGATCCGCGAGGAGGGCGACGCCGTGCGCCGTTGCACCGGCGGTCTCATCTGCCCCGCACAGGCCGTTGAGATGTTGAAGCATTTCGTCAGCCGTGCGGCCTTCGACATTGATGGTCTGGGCGCGAAGCAGGTGGAGGCATTCTACCTCGACGGATGGGTGGCTGAGCCGGCCGACATCTTCAAGCTCAAGCAGAATTACGGGCAGGGGCTGCAACAGCTCAAGAACCGCGAGGGATGGGGTGAGAAATCGGCGACCAGCCTGTTCAATGCGATCGACGACAAACGCAAGATCGCGCTGAACCGCCTGATCTTCGCGCTCGGCATCCGCCATGTGGGCGAAGTGGCGGCGAGCGATCTGGCGCGCCATTACATGTCTTGGGAGGCCTTGGCAGAGGCCCTCGACGCTGCCGCGCCTGCCGCCGAGGCGCATCTGCGCGCCGAAGCGGCCGTCGTGGCGGAACGCAAGGCCGCCGCGCAGGCTGGTCGTCGCGCGTCACTCCAGCCCGAGCGGGACAAGGCCTGGGCGGGGACGCATGTCAGGGCCAAGGCGGCGTGGGACGACTTGATCGGCATCGACGGGATCGGCGCGACGGTCGCAGTATCGCTCGTCACCACGTTGCAGCAACCGCGCGAGCGCGCCTCGATCGAGCGGCTCATCGCGGAACTCACCGAAATCGAAGCCCCGAAGGCGCGCGCGACACAAAGCGCCGTGGCCGGGCTGACGATCGTCTTCACCGGCGCGCTCGAGCAGATGACCCGCGCGGAAGCCAAGGCCCGCGCCGAGGCGCTCGGTGCCAAGGTGTCGGGATCGGTTTCGGCCAAGACCGATATCGTCGTGGCGGGGCCGGGAGCCGGGTCGAAAGAGAAGAAGGCGAAGGACCTCGGGATCGAACTTCTGACCGAGGAGCAATGGCTCGACCGGATTGGCGATGGCTGACCATCTGCCAAAGGGCCGGCCTGAAATCCTGTTTCCGCTGTTCGCCGGGTTGGAGACACTCGATGGTGTCGGGCCTAAGACGGCCAAGCATTATGGCGGCATTCAGGTCGCGACACCGCGCGATCTGATCTTCACGCTGCCCGCGGGCGGCCTGGATCGCACCCGCCGCGCCTCGATCCGGGATGTCCCCCTGCCGGGACCCGTCACCGTCGAGGTCACCATCGGCACCCATATGAAACCCAAGGGACGCGGGCCCTACCGGATCGAGGTGGAGGACGCGCAGACCTCGTTTCAATTGGTGTTCTTTCACGCCAAGGGCGATTACCTCGAACGCCAACACCCGCCGGGCGCGCGTCGCGTAGTGTCCGGCAAGGTCGAGCTTTACGACGGCATCGCCCAGATGGCGCATCCCGATCATATGCTCCCGCCCGAGGAGGCCTCCGCCATTCCTGCCTACGAGCCGGTCTACCCGCTGGCACAGGGCCTGACCCAACGTGGCGTTCACAAGGCGGTGCAATCGGCGCTGGCAAAGGTGGAGCATCTTGGCGAATGGATCGACCTCAACACCGTCAAGGACCGCAAATGGCCCGCTTGGGCGGATGCGATTAATGCGGTCCATGCGCCACAAGATGCCAGTGACCTGAGCCGCGTCGCGCTGCCGCGCGAGCGTTTGGCCTATGATGAGCTGTTCGCGCACCAGTTGACGCTGGCACTGGCGCGCAGCACGCGCCGTCGCAAGCCCGGCCTCGTCAGCGCGGGCGATGGTCGTCTGCGCGAGAAGGTGTTGCAGGTGCTGCCCTACACGCCCACCGGGGCGCAGCTTCGGACGATTGCCGATATTGCCGAGGATATGGCCACGCCGCACCGGATGAACCGCTTGCTTCAGGGGGATGTCGGCGCGGGCAAGACGCTCGTGGCCCTGATGGCGCTGCTGGTGGCGGTGGAGGCCGGAGGGCAGGCGGTGATGATGGCCCCGACCTCGATCCTCGCGGGGCAGCATTACCTGAACCTGAAGCCCCTTGCCGACGCGGCCGGCGTGGTCTGCGAGATCTTGAGCGGTGCCGACAAGGGCAAGGAGCGGCGTGCGAAGCTGGAAGCGCTGGCGCGCGGCGATATCCACATCCTTGTCGGCACCCATGCGGTGTTTCAGGATGACGTGTCCTTCAAGAGCCTGCGCCTCGCCGTGGTCGATGAACAGCACCGCTTCGGCGTCCGCGAACGGGTGCGGTTGAGCCAGAAGGGCGAGGCGGCAGATGTGCTTGTCATGACCGCAACGCCGATCCCTCGGACCCTAAGCCTTGCACAATACGGCGACATGGATCTGAGCGTGCTGGACGAAAAGCCGCCCGGACGCACGCCGGTGAAGACGGCCCTCGTCTCGACCGCGCGGATCGGAGAGGTCGTGGACCATTTGCACAAGGCGCTGGACGCGGGGCGGCAGGCCTATTGGGTCTGTCCGCTGGTCGAGGAGTCCGAGGTCTATGACGCGACGGCCGCAGAGGAGCGCTTCAAGATGCTCCGCGCGGCCTTTGGTGAGGGTCGGGTGGCGCTGGTCCACGGGCAGATGAAGCCGGCCGAGAAGGACGCGGTCATGGCGGCGTTCAAGGCGGGCGAGACGCAGGTCTTGGTGGCCACCACGGTGATCGAGGTGGGTGTCGATGTGCCCAATGCGTCGATCATGGTCATCGAGCAGGCCGAGAACTTCGGTCTGGCACAGCTGCACCAGCTGCGCGGCCGAGTGGGGCGTGGCGCTGCGGAATCGACTTGTCTGCTGATGTATCGTGCCCCCTTGGGGGAGACCGCAACACGGCGGTTGCAAGTGATGCGCGAGATGGAGGACGGATTTCGCATCTCGGAAGAGGATCTGGCGATCCGAGGGGCGGGCGACGTGATCGGCACCGCGCAATCCGGCCTGCCGCGGTTTCGGGTGGCAAATCTCGAGGAGCAGGCGGCGCTCATGGCGCTGGCCCAGAAAGATGCCCGCGCCCTGTTGGCGCTCGACCCTGATCTGGAGGGCGCGCGGGGGCAATCGGCCCGTGTTTTGCTGTGGTTGATGGAGCAGGACAAGGCGATCCGCCTCTTGGGTGTGGGCTGAAAAAAAGCACCGTTTCTCCCTCCATCGATGAGAACAAACCACGTTTTGTACGCAAATGTTCTCAAAAAGTTCTTTACAATTTTAACGACCCGTGGGAACAAAGGTGCAACAGAGACGTTAGCCAGTCGAACGCGACGTTAACTCAGGAAGGAAACGCCACCATGATTGCTCAAGCGAAACAGATCGTTGTCCGGTCCCGTGAAACGCTGATGTACGATTTGGCGGGTGTCGTCGCCCTCGCGGGCATGACGATGGGTATGCTTCTGCTGCCGGGTCTTGTCTGACGTCTCGATCGAGTTCTGCCTGCGATCCACGGGTTTGTTCGCGCCTCTTGTCCCGGCGCAAGCGTTTTAGCCTTACCCAGTCCCTTGCCTCGGGACGCCACGGATACGCATGACTACGCCGCCATCCTTGTCCGGGATGCGCGGCGTTTTTTTGTGAGGTGGGCAGATCCTTGCAAGGATCTGTACAATCTTTTGCAAAAGACTGGCTGCGTCAGGCGCAGGCGGCGCGTTCTGCTTCGGCCATGGCTTCGGCCGTGGCTTCCAGCGATAGCATGATGGAGGCGTGGCGATTGCGGTATTCGCGCGCCGGCTCCAGCACCTCGTATCCTTCCCACGGTGACTGCGGGGGCGCGCCGCCGTCTTTCAGCATGGCGCGGAGCGCGTCTCGCGCGGCTTCCACCTCGATCCGGGTGCGTCCGATGACATGTTTGCCCAGCAGCGCTGCAGCGGCCTGACCCAGGGCGCAGGCCTTCACGTCCTGGGCGAAGTTTGAGACCCGGCCATCCTCGAGCGAGAGGCTGACGGTTACGGTGGAGCCGCAAAGTGGCGCGCGCTTCTTGACCTGTGCCTGCGGCGCTTCAAGGGTGCCACGATGCGGGATATCCGCCGCCAACGCGAGAATGCGCTGCGAGTAGAGCTTGATCAGGTCGGTGTCGCTGGCCATGGCTTTGCCTTTCGGGTCCGTCTTGCCTTAAGTAGCGGCGCTTGGACAATTTGCAAAGAGGCCGCTCCGAATGACCCGATTTGACCCCGCAAGCCTGCGTTATGACGCCAATGGCCTGATCCCCTGCATCGCGCAGCAGGAGGGCACTGGCGAGGTGCTGATGATGGCGTGGATGAATGCCGACGCCGTGGTCAAGACGCTGGAGACCGAGCGGGTGACCTATTGGAGCCGGTCCCGTCAGGCCTTCTGGGTCAAGGGCGAAACCAGCGGTCACGTGCAGACGCTGGTGGACCTGCGCATTGATTGTGATCGGGACTGCCTGTTGGCGATCGTGCGGCAGGAGGGAGCCGCCTGTCATACGAACCGGCGGGTGTGTTTTTACACGTCGGTCGTGGACGGGGAAGAAGTCGAACTGATGGCGCCGATGAAGTGACCGGGACGGTTCGGTTCCGTGACGTGAGAGGTGCGGGCGGTGTGCGGTGTGTTGTTGGATCGCGCACTTCACTGGGGGGCCAGCCCCCAGACCCCCGGCCGTATTTGTGAAAAGATGAAGGGGTCAGAGGCCGACCATGTGGCGGATGTCCTGCGGGGAGGCGCCCTCCGCCCGGTAGGTGCGGATGGCGCGGGCGTCGTCGCGTTTGGCGAGGCGTTTTCCGGCGTCGTCACGGATCAGGCGATGGTGATGGTAGATCGGGGGGGTGAGGCTCAGTTTCCACTGTAGGAAACGTTGCAGATAAGTGGCCTCATAAAGGTCCTTACCGCGGGTGACATTGGTGACGTGGCTCTCGGCATCATCGATGACGACCGAGAGGTGGTAACTGGCGGCGAGGTTCGGGCGGGCGAGGATTGGGTCTCCGACGTGGGACATGAGGTATTCTGCCGTGACCTTGTGGGTGCCTTCATGTGCCGGGCCGGTCTCGGTGAAGGTGGGCATCTGCGACGGCGTGCCGATGGCTTTGGACAGGTCGTAGCGCAGGGCGTCGGTGTCGGTACGCTCAGAATAGGCACGATCCCGGCAGGTGCCGGGGTAGATGCGGCCGTCGGGGCCGAATTCCGGCACGCCTTCTTGCGGTGCAGAGGCAGCGGCAGTGATATCGGCGCGTGAGCATCGGCAGGGGTAGACCGCGCCGGTATCGGCGAGGGTCTGAATGGCGTCGCGATAGCTGTCGAAATGGTCCGATTGGCGGCGGAGCCCATCCCAGGAGAGGCCGAGCCACCTGAGATCCTCGTAGATCAATTCCTCCCACTCCGGGCGCGCGCGCGATTGGTCGAGATCGTCGATGCGCAGCAGAAACTGTCCGCCCGCCGCGCGTGCCATGTCATGGGCGAGGATCGCGGAATAGGCATGGCCGAGGTGCAGCGGCCCGGTGGGAGAGGGGGCGAAGCGGGTAATCACGTGCGGCGGAAGACGTAGACCGTGGACATGACGTCGATGCCCGGGAGATGCGGGCCGCGTTCTTCAGAGACCTTTTCGATGCTGTCGGCTTGTGCGTCGAGAGCCGCGGGGAAGGCGGGCGTATCGAGCGCGACATCATTGAGGGAGATCACGAAGTACCCTCCCGTGGGCAAGGCTTGGATCAGGGGCGCGATGACCTCGGCCGGGGCGGCGCCGGGGCCGATGGCGCCGATGGCGGTGATCGCGCGGTAGGCGTTAGGTTCTACCGGGGGCGGTGCATCGGCGGAGGCGCGGGTCAGGTTGCGGTAGATCTTCTTGGCGCGGGCCTTGGCGAGCATGGCCTCGGAAAGATCGATGCCGTCGATGATGGTAAAGCCTTCAGCGTGGAGGGCGGCGCCCGACAAGCCGGTGCCGCAGGCAAAATCAAGGATCGGTGTGTCCTTTGGCAGGTCGGTCGCGGCGAGGGCCGCGGCGCAGCGGGCAGGGGTGGCGTAGGCGTTCTCGGTGAGTTCGTCCTCGTAGGTCTCGGCCCACTTGTCATAATAGTCGCGCACGCCGTCGCCCTTGAGGTCGTAGACCTTGGAGAGGAAGGGTTTGTCTGCCATGGGCGTTGCTCCGTTCCTTGACGCGGGTCGCGCCGTCCGCTGTTATTGCGCGGCTGCGGCCTCCGGCCCGAGCCAATCGGTCCAGGCCGCCTTGGCGCGGTCGGTATAGGCCTTATAGCGGTCTTTGCGGCCCCTGCGTCCACCTTTGAGGCCTTCCACAGGAGGAAAGAGCCCGAAGTTCACATTCATCGGCTGGAAGGTCTTTGCTTCGGCGCCCCCGGTTATGTGGGTCACGAGCGCACCCATTGCGGTCGTGTCGGGGACATCGGCGAGGGACTGGCCGAGGATTTCGGCCGCGGCCATGCGTCCGGCGAGCAGCCCCATTGAAGCGCTTTCGACATAGCCCTCTACGCCGGTGATCTGGCCCGCGAAGCGGATGTGCGGCTTCGAGCGGAGGCGCATCTGGCCGTCGAGCAGGGTGGGCGAGTTGATGAAGGTGTTGCGGTGAATGCCACCGAGCCGCGCGAAGGAGGCGTCCTGCAGGCCGGGGATCATCGTGAAGACCCGTTTCTGCGCGCCGTAGGTCATCTTGGTCTGGAAACCCACGATGTTGTAGAGCGTGCCAAGAGCATTGTCGCGGCGCAGTTGGACCACGGCATGGGCCTTGGTCTGCGGATCATGGGGATTTGTCAGGCCCACCGGCTTCATCGGGCCGTAGCGCAGGGTCTCGCGGCCGCGTTCGGCCATGACCTCGATCGGCAGGCAGCCGTCGAAGTAGCCGGCGGTCTCGCCTTCCTTGAACTGGGTTTTCTCGGCGTCCAGAAGCGCGTCGATGAAGGCCTCGTATTGGTCCTTGGTCAGGGGGCAATTGATGTAGGCCTGCTGTTCTTCCAGCGTCTCGCCCTTGTCGTAGCGCGATTGCCGCCACGCCACGTCCATGTCGATGCTGTCGGCGTAGACGATGGGGGCGATGGCGTCGAAAAAGGCGAGGGCGTCCTGACCGGCTTCCTTGGCGATGGCCTCGGCGAGGGCGCTGCCGGTCAGGGGGCCGGTGGCGATGATCGTGGGGCCGTCCTCGGGCAGGTCGGTGACCTCTCCGGCGGTGATCTCGATATTGGGATGGGCTTGCAGCTTGGCGGTGACGGCTTCGGCGAAGGGATCGCGGTCCACGGCGAGGGCGCCGCCGGCTGGCAGCTTGTGGGCATCGGCGGTGTGCATGATGACCGAGTTCGCGGCGCGCATTTCCCAATGCAGGAGGCCCACGGCGTTCTGCTCGTCATCATCGGAGCGGAAGGAGTTGGAGCAAACCATTTCGGCCAGGTTGCCGGTGCGGTGCGCGAAGGTTTCGACCTTCGGGCGCATCTCGATGATGCGGGTGCGGATGCCGAGGTTGGCGGCTTGCCAGGCGGCTTCGGAGCCGGCCATGCCGCCGCCGATGATGGTGAGCTGTGGGTTCTGTGTCATGGGGGGTGATGTAGGGATTTCTTGTCGAAAGGGAAAGCCTGAAGGCTTTACGACATGCTTGGGACTTGGGGCGGAGGTGAGCCTGCCCCTTGGACGGGGCGCCCGGGTGAGAGGACGTTCGTTTGCTGAGAGGCCGTTTGCGGGCAGGTCTGCCGCAAACAGGCCAGTGCAAGGGTGAGGGCGAGTCGGGCGGTGCCTCAAGGACAAGCCGCGCGGGCGCGCGGTGCTGCGCATCCTTGACCCACCGCCCGACTCACTCGGGGTCGGCGAAGTGTGTCAGGGACGCAGGGCGAACCGACCGGGGCCGTGGGCCGCGAGCATCAGGAAGCCGCCGGCGATGGTCCAGTTCTTGAAGGCGATGGTGCTCTGCCAGGGGTCGTCCATGAGGATATGGAAGCCGCTGGTGAGGATGCAGTAGCCGGCGGCAAGGATCGCCAGCGGACGCGTCGCCACGCCGAGGGCAATGCCGATACCTGCGAAAGTTGTGAAGAGGCCTGAGGGCCAGAGCAACCAGGCGGGCAGGGATGCCAGCGCAAGGAGCGCTTGGGCGCCCTCGGGCGACATCAGTTTTTGAACGGTACCGGCGAGGAGCAAGGCTGCGAGCAGGAGCCTGCCCACAAGCGCCAGCGCGTCATTCACCGCGCGATTCCAGTGCGGCGGCGATGCGCTCCTGCGCGGTGGCCTGACGCTCGGCAGCGGCCAGTTGACGCTCCTGCATCGCGATCTGTCGGGTCTGGTTGGCCTCGATCTGCTCGTTGGTCTTCTGGAGCCGGCGCCCACGGGGGATGCCCACGATCAGCATGATCGCGAACATCCCGATCAGGGCGGTCATGGCCAGCGGCAGGAACACGCCGGGGTCAAACATCGTCGCCGGTGCCGTCGCTCGCGTCGTCTACCGCTGCGCCGCCGTCGCCGCCGATCACTTCGGCATCCTCGACCGCATCCTCGTCGCCCTGATCGGCGATGTAGGCCACCGAGACGATGTCCTCGCCCTTTGCCGTGTTGAAGACCTTCACGCCACCTGCGGAGCGCGAGCGGAAGGAGATGCCCTCGACGGGCACCCGGATGCTTTGGCCGGTGGAGGTGGCCAGCATGATCTGGTCGTCCAGCTCGACCGGGAAGCTTGCGACGAGGGTGCCGCCGCGCATCGCCTTGTCCATGGCACTGACGCCCTGGCCGCCGCGCCCGCGCACGGGGTAGTCGTGGCTCGAACTCAGCTTGCCTTGACCACCCGAGGTGATCGTCAGGATCAGGTCCTCGGCTGCGGACATCTCGGCGTAGCGCTCGGGCGAAAGCTCGCCCTCGGGCACCTCGTCCTCGTCGCTCTCGGTCTCTTCGGTGACACCGGCCATCAGGCGGCGCTGTTTGAGGTAGGCGGCGCGCTCGGAAGCCTCGGCTTCGAAGTGGCGGATGATCGACATCGAGACGACCTCGTCATCCTTGCCAAGGCGAATGCCCCGCACACCGGTGGAGGCGCGCGAGTTGAACACCCGCACCGCCGTCGCCGGGAAGCGGATCGCGCGGCCCTGTTTCGTGACCAGCATCACGTCATCGTCGTTCGAGGCGATGCGCGCGTTGATCAGGCGCCAGCCCTCGCTCTCGCCTTCGAATTTCATCGCGATCTTGCCGTTCCGCATGACATTGGCAAAATCGCTTAACGCGTTGCGGCGCACGGTGCCGCGGTCGGTGCAGAAGACCACCTGCAGCTCGTCCCAGTGATCCTCGTCGCGGTCCACCGGCATGATCGCGGCGATGCCGGTTCCGATCTCGATCGGCAGGATGTTGACAATGGCCTTGCCGCGCGAGGCGCGCGAGCCCGAGGGCAGGCGCCAGGTCTTGAACTTGTAGACCATGCCGTCGGTGGTGAAGAACAGCAGCGGCGTGTGGGTGTTGGCGACGAACATCGACGTGACCACGTCGTCATCCTTCATCGAGCCGCCAGAGACGCCCTTGCCGCCGCGCTTCTGGGCACGGAAATCGGCCAGCGGCGTGCGCTTGATGTAGCCGCCCTGGGTGATCGTCACCACCATGTCGGCGCGTTCGATCAGGTCCTCGTCGTCCATGTCGCCGGACCAGTCGACGATCTCGGTGCGGCGGTCGACGGCGAATTTCGCGCGCACTTCCGACAGCTCGTTCGAGATGATCTCGAGGATGCGCTCGCGCGAGGCGAGGATGGCGAGGTAGTCCTTGATCTTGCCGGCGAGTTCTTCCAGCTCGTCCGTCACTTCCTTCACGCCAAGTTGCGTCAGGCGTTGCAGGCGCAGCTCGAGAATGGCGCGGGCCTGGGTTTCGGACAGGTTGTAGGTGCCGTCCTCGTTGGCCTTGTGGGTCGGATCGTCGATCAGCTTGATGAACGGCAGGATTTCCTCGGCCGGCCATGCGCGCGTCATCAAGGCGGCGCGGGCCGCGGGGGCATCGGCGCTGGCGCGGATCGTGGCCACGACCTCATCGACGTTGGAGACCGCCACGGCCAAGCCGCAGAGCACATGGGCGCGGTCGCGGGCCTTGCGCAGCTCGAACGCCGTGCGGCGGGCCACGACCTCTTCGCGGAAGTCGAGGAAGGAGGTGAGGAAGGCGCGCAGGGTCAGCTGCTCGGGACGGCCGCCGTTCAGTGCCAGCATGTTGCAGCCGAAAGAGGTCTGCATCTGGGTGAAGCGGAACAGCTGGTTCAGCACCACCTCGGGCGTGGCGTCGCGTTTCAGCTCGACCACGACGCGGACACCGATCCGGTCACTTTCATCGGCGACGCCGGAGATCCCGTCGATCTTCTTGTCGCGCACCAACTCGGCGATCCGCTCGATCATGCTCGCCTTGTTCACCTGATAGGGAATCTCGTCGATGACGATGGCGTAGCGGTCCTTGCGGATTTCCTCGACCCGCGTCTTGGCGCGGATGATGACGCTGCCGCGACCCTCGAGATAAGCCTTTTGCGCGCCGGAGCGGCCAAGGATGATCCCGCCGGTGGGGAAATCCGGGGCCGGAACATATTGAATCAGTTCCTCCGACGACAGGTCCGGCTTCTCGATCAGCGCCTGACAGGCATCGATCACTTCGCCGAGGTTGTGGGGCGGGATATTGGTCGCCATGCCGACGGCAATGCCGCCCGCGCCGTTGACCAGCATGTTCGGGAAGCGCGCGGGCAGGACCGTGGGTTCCTGCTGCTTGCCGTCGTAGTTGTCCTGGAAGTCGACGGTGTCCTTGTCGATATCCTCCAGCAGGAAGGCGGCGGGCGCGTCCATGCGCACCTCGGTGTAGCGCATGGCGGCGGGGTTATCGCCGTCCATGGAGCCGAAGTTGCCTTGACCGTCGAGCAGCGGCAGCGACATGGAGAAATCCTGCGCCATCCGTACCAGCGCGTCGTAAATCGCGCCGTCGCCGTGGGGGTGATACTGACCCATGACGTCGCCGACCGGGCGCGCGGACTTGCGGTAGGCCTTCTCGTGGGTATTCCCGGTCTCGTGCATCGCGAAGAGGATGCGACGGTGCACGGGTTTCAGCCCGTCGCGCAGGTCGGGGATCGCGCGCGAGATGATCACCGACATCGCGTAGTCGAGGAACGAGGTCTTCATCTCCGCCGAAATATCGATCGAAGGGCCGCTGAATTCAGGCCGTTCAGGCAGAGTTTCCCCGCCGTTTTCAGGGGGTTCAGGAGTGTCGGTCATATGTCCGCCCGTTCGTCGTGTTATACGCTATATTTTGTTGAGCAGACTATAGCTTCCCCCGATATGGGGTGCAATGGCGCGATGAACCCTCTGCCGAGGGGAAAGCTCTCTGCCGGAACGGGAGCCACGTCTACGCGCGGGCGCGCGCCGCTGCGATCCAGACACCGGCGAGCACGAGGCAGAAGATGCCGTTCCAGCTTGCCATCGACAGGCCGAGGAAATGCCAGGCGGCCTCGTTGCAGAGCACGATCTGCGGGCCGGTTGTGGTGTCGAACAGGTCCTCGGTGGACAGGCTGCCCACGTCCTGCGCGGCGCCTGCGCCACAGACCTGCGGGCCGTCCCACCACGCGCGCTCGACGCCCGTGTGGAGAAGCGCGATGCCTGCATTCACCGCCATGCTCGCCGCGCCGATCCAGGCGATGACGGCACGGGGAAAGACGACGCCCACAAGCGCCAGACCAATGGCGATCCGGTGCGGCCAGCGTTGCCAAAGGCACATGGTGCAAGGCAGCAGGCCAACCCAGAACTGGAAGTAGAACGCCCCGAGCAGCAGGGCGAGGGATCCCAGACCCGCGAGGGCAATCAGGTTACGACGTGTGGCAAGATTGGTCATATTCCGAGCCATCCTCTGATCAGGCTTATCAATGTGGCGCCGGCAAAGATCAGCGAGGCGATCCAAGCCGTGCCAAGCAGCATCCCGAGCACGACAAGGATGCCGTCGCGTTGCAGCAGGCCCATGGAGATCGCCACCACGGCGATGCCGGGGACGGTGTTGGTGGCGGGCAGGGGGACGAGGATCGATGCGCTGAACAGCACCAGCGCCAGCCCTACGATCTGATCCAGCGGCGTGCGTGTCAGCGCGATCAGGCGCGGACGGCTGATGGCTTCGATCCGGCGCAGCCAGGGCCCGGCGCGCAGCGACAGGTTCGTCAGCGCCTCGGCGGGGATGACGCGACGGCCCAGACGCTCGGGCAGCCAAGGAGATTTGCGTCCAAGCAGGATCTGCGCCGAGATGAACATGAGTGGCAGGGCGACGATCTGCGGGATGCCGTAGAGAAAGGGAATGCAGCAGGGGAGCGCAAGGACGAGAAGGAAGAGGCCGAAGGCGCGCTCGTGAATTTGCGCCATGACCCAATCGAGGGTCACCGTTTCACCCCGGGCGGCCACGGCGCGTGCTTCCTCGGCCAATTGGCTGAGCCGCTGCGAGATCGCCAGGGCGTCATTGGATTGAGCCGTCATACGCTTGTCTCCGCTCGATGCGCGCGGTCTCCACGCCGTCGCTCGAAACCGCTTAACCCAACTCTGCCGCGCTCACCAGTCTGCGAGGGCAGGGCACTCGCAGATTTGATGGCGTTCTGCATTAGCACTGGACGAGGTTCACCGGCTTCGCTAATCAGCCCGGCAAGGGCCCGAGTGGCGGAATTGGTAGACGCAGGGGATTCAAAATCCCCCGCCGCGAGGCTTGTCGGTTCGAGTCCGACCTCGGGTACCAGCCCTTCCGAAAACTGACGCAAGCACGCGTGTGCGACGCCGTGCGTGTCCGTTCTTTCCGGTTTCAATCCGGGGTGTCACCGCCGTGATCTGCGGTCCTCGCAACCGTTCCCGGACACTCGGCGAAATGTGGCAGAGCGCCGCGTCCGATCGGTCGCAATGTGGCAACAATGGGGCAGCCTGTGAGGTGGTTCGAGCCACCTCGTCAGACGCTCCGATCGGCCACCCCACTGATTCGTATCAAAATTTAGGCAAACCGGTGATCTCGAAGAAAGGACCTGTCTAAAAGGTCAGGTTTTGCCCGAGGGCTTGATCACGGAACGGCAACACATTGTTTCCGTTAGGTTGATGAACGTTTGTTGCGGGATGCTGAACAGTAATCCGCCTATCGGACGATGCGGTGAGAACCCGTCCGCCGCACGACGCTGCGGCAACACGTGATTGGGCCAAGAAATTAAGGATTTCTGGAATGTGGCAATTTTATGATCTCGAAACAATCCGGCCCTGATTTAGCCCCAACCTTCGTCGCGCTTGCCCGATTCTGACCCAAATGTTGACGTGATCGGTCAAATTTTTGCTTCTCCTGCGGCGCTGGTTCGGAGTATCTCCAAGGCAGCCCAACTGGGGGGCGATGTCTGCAAATAGGCCACGGGGGCGGCCGCACACGAATGCTGCGCGCAAGCGCGGGAGGGGTGTTGCCGTTGAAGTACCGGTCAGCAAAGGCCGGATTGGCAATCGGTACGTCTAGCGTCCTTCAGGGCGCCGGGTTCGCCTGTCGAGAACTGCCTCTCGACACTCTCCTTCCAATTGGATTTTTCGTGTGCGTGCCGCCCTTTGGGTCGCTCAGCATCGCATGCAGTTGAATATATTTTTCCCCGCTTGAGCGGGGAGGTCCGGCGTTCGGCCGGCAACAGGAGAGTGCGAGATGACGAATTTCACTGACCCGGCAAATCTGGATCAATTGATCGGACTTTGGGACTTCCGCGAAGGCAACGAGACGGCTGACACGGGACTGGATGACGGCATCGCGCAGGACGGGGAGACGGTGAACTATCCCCCCGATGGCTCCAACGCGCAGGCGGCGAGCTTCGGTGGCGGCTATCTCCACGTTGGCAGCGGCAGCAACAGCAACCCGACTGTCTTCGATGTGAACGCCGACGGCAGCAGCGCCGCCGACGACGAACAATTCAACCTCGATCGCGGCACCCTGGAGGTCCAGTTCATCCAGACAGAACAATCGGGTAGCTCCGAGGACGTGATCCTTTCGCGCGGCGAGGAGAAGATCGAAGAGGACGACGAAGGCTTCTTCGAGATCCGCGTCACGAAATACGGCGAGGTCGAAGCCTACCACAATACGAACAAGGGCGACGCCGAGGTCGAACTCTCGACCAGCAAGGAATTCTTCTGCCCCGGCGATGTGGTCAACGTGAAGTACAGCTTCGACGTGGCCACGGGCGCGACTCTGACGGTGTCGAACGTGACCGCGGGCACGACCGAGACGATCACGGTCGAAGAGTCGGGCCTGACCTTCGATCTGACCGACAACGACGACGAGGAATTCACCTTCGGCGCGCGCGAGTCCGAAGACGGTGAATACGACAAGGAATTCCAGGGCAAGATCGATTACGTCGCGCTCTACACGACCGAGGGCGGCGCATCGGGCCCTGACGGTCCGGACGGCATCGTCGACGGCGAGGAATTCGGCGAGGTCATGATGCCGGGTTACGACGACGCCAACGCACCGACCGACAATGGCGGCGACATGATCGACGGCGACGACGGGCTCGACGACGTGATCATGGGCAATGGCGGCGATGACAACATCCACGCGGGCCTCGGCGACGACACGGTCTTCGGCGGCGCGGACGACGACACGATCTCCGGAGATCAGGGCGATGATCTGATCATCGGCGACGGCACGGCCGGCGCCCCTGTCTCCATGGTGCGCGAGAGCTTCGAGTGGGACAAGGCGCCCGATCCCAACGGGCCGGGCGCCATCGAGGACGGCGATCCGATCACCGGTTTCACCCAGAACACCGGCAACGTCGACGTGGCCTTCTCGATCGTGATGGCTGACGGTTCCGTTGACAGCGAATTCGCCGACAACAAGCAGCACGTCGATGACATCATGGATGATGGATCCGACGTCGATGAATACAGCTCGCTGTCGAGCGAGGCCGAGTACAAGGGCGACCGCGAGGCCTATCAGCTCGAGTTTTCGGACCCGGTCCAGAACGTCTCGTTCCGCGTCAACGACATCGACGGCGACGGCGTGGTGAAATTCACCGCCTATCTTGATGGCGAGCCGGTCGAATTCCAGCTGGAAGGCGGCAAGGAGCTGACGCTGCTGGATACCGACGGCGTGGCCGGCGTGGACACCGCGGATTCCGACGGTGGCTACAAGGACGACGATTCCGACTACTACTCGGTGCTGGTTACGATCCCGGGCCCAGTCGATCGCATCGTCATTGACCACAGCCAGGACGGCTACAACGACAGCGGCATCAACGTCACGGACGTCTACTTCGACGCGCCCGAGGGCGAAGAAGTGCCCTTCGGCGACGACAGCCTGCTCGGCAGCGTTGGCGACGACACGATCTACGGCGACAACGGAGACCAAGTTACCGGAGGCGACCGCTTCCCCGATTGGCCGCAGGATATCTCCAACGTCGTGTTCTACTTCGACACCGACAACGACGGCACCTACGACGTGGCCGTGAAGGTCGACGGTTTCCCGGATGAAGGCTCTGACAAGTTCATCAGCAACGATCTGGATGATTACTACGACCAGATGCTGGCATTCGTGACGGCGTCCGACCCGGCGCTCGAAGGGCTCGACCCGGTTCTGGGCGTGTCGATCAAGGGCGGCACGGAAGAGACGCAGTTCTATGCCGTCGACGGCAACAGCAATGGTCCGCTGCCCGATCCCGGCCCGACGCTCAACACCGGCTCCGGCACGGAAGAGCTGAAGTACGATTATTTCTTCAAGGAATATGATCCGACGATCCCACCCTCCGGTCCGGCGCAGGGCGGCGGAGACGACACGCTGATCGGCGGTGAAGGGGATGACAACCTCTATGGCGAAGGCGGCGATGACAGCATCGTGGCTGGCGCGGGCGACACTGTCGTGGGCGGCTCCGGCGACGACAAGATCGTGGTCGACGCCGATGAGATCGACGGCGCAGGCACCAAGACCGGCGCGATCGACGTCGACGGCTCCACCGAGGGCACCGACAACGATACGCTCGACCTCACCGATTTCGTGTCCTACCGCAATCTGAGCGAGACCGTTGACCCGGATGGCGACTCCACGTCCGGCTCTGTCGAGGTGGAGAACGGCGATGGCGATTGGGTCGATGTGACCTTCGCCGAGATCGAGAACCTTATTCTGCCGCCTGAGTACAACGCCGATCCCGACGCGGTGGATGATAACATCCCGGTGGACGAGGACGAGTCCGTCACCTTCAACCCGCTGTCCAACGATAGCGATCCGGACGGCGATACGCTGACGATCACCGAGATCTCCGATCCGGCGAACGGCACGCTGACCGACAACGGTGACGGCACCTATACCTATGAGCCTGATGAGAACTACAACGGGCCTGACAGTGTGACCTACACGGTCTCTGACGGGAACGGGAACTTCGACACGGCGACGATCACCTTCACCGTGGCACCGGTCAACGATGATCCGGACGCGGTGAACGACTCCGACTCCACCGATTTCGAGACCGAGGTCCAGATCAACCTGCTGGCCAATGACAGCGACGTGGACGGCGACAGCCTGACCGTGACCAGCGCAACGGTTCCGCCGAGCCAAGGCTCGCTGACCGAGGTGAGCAACGGCGTCTACACCTTCAAGCCCGCGGACGGGTTCGAGGGCACGGCGACGGTGTCCTACACGATCTCGGACGGCATGGGCGGCAGCGACAGCGCCGTGCACACCATTGAAGTGGGCGCGGATCCCACGCCGCCCGACGGCATCGTTGACGGCGAAGACTTCGCCGAGGACATGGGCCCGGGCTATGACGATGCGAACGATCCGACAGATGGCGGCGGCGACCAGATCGATGGCGACGACGGCGATGACGACGTGATCGAAGGCAACGGCGGTGACGACACGATCAACGCGGGCCAAGGCTCTGACACCGTTTCGGGCGGCACCGGCGATGACAGCATCATGGGCGGCGCATCGGACGATGGCGACGACCTGAGCGGCGACGACGGCGACGACACGCTGAAAGGCGAAGGCGGCGACGACACCCTCGACGGGGGTGACGGAGACGATTCCATCGAAGGCGGCACCGGCGATGACACCATCACAGGTGGTGACGGCTCGGATGACGTGGTCGGCGGGGACGGCGACGATGTCATCAACACCGGCGGTTCGGACCCGGCGACGGATCTGGCAACGCCCGACATCCCGCCCTTCATCGTCGGCGCGCCCGGCGATGCCGATCCCGACGACGACAAGGACACCGTCGACGGCGGGGCTGGTGACGACACGATCTCGACCGGTGACGACGCCGACATGATCTTCGGCGGCACCGGTGAGGACGTCATCGACGGCGGCATCGACGCCGATACCATCGACGGTGGTGCGGACAACGACTCCATCATCGGCGGCGAAGGCTCGGACTCGATCCTTGGTGGTGGCGGCGACGACACCATCTACGGCGGGCTCGACAGCACGGCGCCGGACGTCCTGAACGTGGCGGATGACGGTTTCAATTCGCCCATCGGTCCCGATCCCGTCGACAACAATGGCGACGATTACATTGAGGGCGGTCAGGGCAATGACCTGATCTTCGGTCAGGATGACAATGACACAATCCTGGGCGGCACCGGCGATGACACCATCGACGGCGGCGTGGATGACGACAGCATCCTCGGCGGTCAGGGCGATGACGAGATCGAAGGCGGCCACGGCCAGGACTTCATCCAGGGCAACAACGACAATGACCTGATCTCGGGCGGTCGCGGCTCCGATACGCTGGAAGGCAATGCGGGCGATGACACGATCATCGGCGGCGCGGGCGACAGCATCATCGGTGGCGGAGATGCCGACAGCATCGTGATCGACCAATACGAAGTGGACGAGAACGGTGACAATGACACCGCGATCTACGTCGACGGCAGCACCTTCGGCACCGATGTCGATACCCTCGACCTCACCGGCTTCGTCTCCTACCGCAACCTCGTGGAAACCGTCGACGCCGACGGCGACAGCACCTCGGGTACTGTGGAAGTGAAAAACGACGAGGCCGAGTGGGTTCCCGTGACCTTCAAGGAGATCGAGAACCTGATGCTGCCGCCGAAGGCCCCCGACATGGTGGTCGACGGTGAGGAGTTCGGCGAGGTCATGAACCCCGGCTACGACGACGCCAACGCGCCCACCGATGGCGGCGGTGACCAGATCGACGGCACCGACGGCGACAACGACAGCATCCGTGGCAATGGCGGTGATGACACCATCAACGCTGGCGAAGGCAACGACACCGTGGACGGTGGCGCCGACGACGACAGCATCCGCGGCGGCAATGGCGATGATATCGTCATGGGCGGCGAGGGCGACGACACCGTGCGGGGCGAAGATGGCGATGACACCGTCTCGGGCGGCGCGGGCAAAGACTCGGTCACCGGTGGCAAGGGTGATGACGATCTGAGCGGTGGTGCAGGTGACGACAGCCTCACCGGCGGCTCGGGCGACGACACCATCGATGGCGGTGAAGGCGACGACACCATCACCGGCTCCAGCGGCGCTGACAGCATCACCGACATGGATGGCAACAACGAGATCAACTCGGACAATCCAGGCTCGTTCTTCCCTGACCTCGGCACGCCGATCGGCACGCCCGGGACCGGCTTCGACGTCGTCGCACCCGACCCCGATCCCGACAACAACAAGGACACCATCACCACCGGTGCCGGAGACGACACGATTAACTCGGGCGACGACGCCGATCTGATCGATGCCGGAGACGGGGACAACGTGGTCGACGGCGGCTCCGATCGGGACACCATCACCACGGGCGCGGGCGACGATAGCATCACCGGCGGCGAGGGCGATGACCTGATCAATGCGGGCGATGGTGACGACACCATCGACGGTGGCACCGGCATCCCGGCGGTGAACTTCATCGATGAGCCGAACGAGGGCTTCCATCCTGATCCCATCCTCGACAACGGTGACGACACGATCAACGCCGGCGCCGGTGACGACGTGGTCAACGGTGAGGACGACAACGACCTGATCGATGGCGGCACCGGCGACGACACGCTGGACGGTGGCATCGACGACGACACCATCATGGGTGGCGACGGCGAAGACGTGATCATCGGCGGGCAGGGGGCGGACAGCCTCGACGGTGGTCTCGGAGACGATGTCTTCAACGTGGGCACCTTCACCGATCCCAACGGCTCGGGCGACTATGTCGAAGGCGCGGGCGATACCATTGTCGGCGGCGAAGATCCCGGCGACGGCGATGTCGACACGCTCGACCTGACCGGGGCGGGCTCGCTCAAGGTGGTCTACGAGGACAGCATCGATCCGCTCGGCACGCCGGGTGAATCGGGCACGGTGATCTTCTACACCGACAACACCCAGACCGAAGAGGCGGGCCGGCTCGAGTTCAAGGAAATCGAGAACGTCATTCCCTGCTTCACGCCGGGCACGATGATCGCCACACCTCGGGGCGAAGTCCCCGTGGAAGGCCTGCGCGAAGGCGACAAGGTCATCACCCGCGACAACGGCATCCAGGAGATCCGTTGGACCGGCAACCGGACCTTGAACCGGCAGGAACTGGCGGAAGGCAACAACCTCAAGCCGATCCTGATCAAAGCCGGATCGCTTGGACGCAACCTGCCCGAGCGGGACATGCTGGTCAGCCCGCAACACCGCGTGCTGGTCACCGGCGAGACACCGCAACTCTACTTCGAGGAGAGCGAGGTTCTCGTCGCCGCCAAGCATCTGGTGGGCAAGCAAGGCGTGAGCGTCATGGAGACGATGCGCACGACCTACATCCACTTCATGTTCGACCGTCATGAAGTGGTGCTCTCGGACGGCGCCTGGACGGAGAGCTTCCAACCCGGCGATCAGTCACTGGGCGCGATGGGCGAGGCGACACGCGACGAGATCATCGCGCTGTTCCCCGAGCTGGCGACCGAAGGTGGCTTGACCGACTACGCGGCCGCGCGCCGCTCGCTAAAGGCTCATGAGGCAAAATTGTTGCGTCTCTGACGGGCCTGAGGGGCCGCGCGTCGCTCGCACCGCGCGCGGTCCTGCCGAAACTGCAGCCATCATGGGGCGCGCGTGTGTGTTGCGCGCTCCATCGTGAGTACCAAGACAGTGTCAGTAACGAGTATCGCGGGCGACCTCAGGGGCTGAGGTCGTCCGTTTTTTTCTTGCTGGAAGCGGCGCAGCTAGCGTTGCGCCCGCCAAGCGGCCCAGGCCTCGGGCGTGTCGAGATCCACGGTGGCGCGCGCGTCCTTGAGCGGGATCAGCGCCACGTTATGGGCGTGAGCGGCAAGGATCGAGCGCGCGCCCTCATCGCCTTCCAGCTTCTCTAGCATCTTGAGATATTTCGCCGCGAAGACGACGGGCTGCCCCGGTGTGCCATCAGCGCTCGCGGCGCGCACGATAGGGGCGACGCCCTGCGCGTGTAGGCCGAGCAGAAGATGCAGATCGCCCGCCGTTATCTCGGGCATGTCGGCGAGCGCGATCATCACGGGACGGTTCTTCACCCCGGACACACCTGCGCGGATCGAGGCGGCCATGCCATCGTCGTCCGTAGCCTCGACAATATCGACATCGACCCCTTCCAAGGCGGCGCGCCGGTCGGGCTGGTCGGGCCCAAGAACCACACGCGTGTCGCCTGCCTTCACGCAGCGCTCTGCCATCAGGCGCAGCAGCGGCTTGTCCTCCACGTTCTCCATCAGCTTGTCGCCGCCCCGCATCCGGGTGGAACTGCCGGCCGCAAGCAGGATGATCAAACCACTCATCCGCGCATCCGGGTGTTGTCCGCATCATAGATCGGCGTGGTGATCAGACGGGCGGGGCGCATGTGGCCGAGGATCTCGATCTCGACCTCCAGCCCGTCGGTCGCCTTGTCGCGCGGCACGAAACCGAGCGCGATGGATTTTGACGTGGTGTGGGAATAGCCGCCGGAGGTGCAGAAACCCACGACCTCTCCGTCGATGGAAATCGGCTCGTAGGCCACCACGTCGGCGTCATCTGCATCGACCTCGAAGGCCGCAAGTACGCGGTCGGGCGGTGAGGCCCGGTCGGCTTCCGCCGCGGCGCGTCCGATGAAATCCACGTTCTTTTTCCACGAGATGAAGCGGTCCAGCCCGGTTTCCGCCGGGGTATAATCAGGCGAGAATTCCCGCATCCACGACCCGAAGAACTTGTCGAGCCTGAGCGACATCATCGCGCGCATCCCGAAAGGCCGCATCCCGAAATGCTGTCCCGCGGTCCAGAGCACCTCCCACAGGGCGCGCTGCTCCATCGCGTCGACGTAGATCTCGTAACCGAGATCGCCTGTATAGCTGACCCGCTGCACGATGGCGGTGGAAAAGCCGATGGGAAGCTCGCGCACATCCATGAACTTCATGTCGCTCACATCGAGGCGGGTGACAGCCTGTAGCACGTCGCGGGCGTTGGGCCCCGCGATCTGAAACCCGGTGCGGCGGTCCGAGACGTTGGTCAGGCTCACGCCCTCATCCGCCGCGTTCTGCTCGAACCAGCGCATGTGGTAGTCCTGCGCCCCGTAGGACCCGGTCAGCTGGAAGCGATCCTCGGCAAGGCAGGAGACGGTGAAGTCGCCAATGATCCGGCCCTTGGGTGAGAGCATCGGGGTGAGGGCGAGACGCCCGGGGGCGGGAATGCGGCCTGCCATGATCCGGTCGAGCCACGCCCGCGCGCCGGGGCCGGTGACTTCGTATTTGCCGAAGTTCTGCACCTCGTTGATGCCCACGGCCTCACGCACCGCCTTCACCTCGCGTGCCGTCGCCTCCCAAGCATTTGAGCGGCGGAAGGAGGGCACCTCGTAGCGCGGCTCGTCGCCTTCGGCAAAGTAATTGGGCACCTCCAGCCCGAATTGCTGGCCCCAGACCGCGCCCATGGCATCGAAGGCGTCGTACATCGGCGTGGTGCGGAAGGGACGTGCGGCGGGGAGTTCCTCGTTCGGATAGACCACCGAGAAGCGCGTCTGGTAATTCTCGACAACCTTGGGCAGCGTGTAGGCCGGGGTCAGGATGCGGCCGAAGCGGGCGACGTCCATCGCCATGACGTCACGCTCGGCCTCGCCCTCGACCATCCATTGCGCCAGCGACAAGCCGACGCCGCCGCCCTGGCTGAAGCCCGCCATGACGCCGCAGGCCGACCAGTAGTTGCGCAGGCCCGGCACCGGACCGACGAGGGGGTTGCCGTCGGGGGCGAAGGTGAAGGGGCCGTGGACGACGGACTTGATGCCGGCGCGCTCCAGCACCGGGAACCTGCGGAAGGCGAAGGCGATGGAATCCTCGATCTTGTCGAAGTCATCGGGCAGCAACTCATGGCCGAAATCCCACGGCGTGCCATCGACGGACCAGGGGCGGCAGGGCTTCTCGTAGAAGCCGATGCAGAGCCCGCGTCCTTCCTGTCGCAGGTAGCTTTCGCCCGCCGGATCCATGACGTGGGGATGCTCGCTGTCGCGCTCGTAGATCTCGGGCGTCTCCTCGGTGACGAGATACTGGTGCTCCATCGGGTGCAGCGGCAGGTAGCAGCCCGCCATGGCCGCCACTTCACGCGCCCAAAGCCCCGCCGCGTTGATCAGGTGCTCCGCGATCAGCGTGCCCTTGTCAGTCACGATCTCCCACGATCCATCCACACGAGCGTTGGTTTCCAAAACCTTGGTATGGGTATGGATTTCCGCCCCGCCCATGCGCGCGGCCTTGGCATATGCATAGGTCGTCCCGGAGGGGTCCAGATGCCCGTCGAGCGGGTCGTAGAGCCCGCCGAGGATGCCGTCGATATTGGTGATCGGCGCGAGCTTCGCGATCTCCTCTGGTGAGACAATTTCCGTCTCCAACCCCATGAACCGGTGCTTGGCGCGCTCGGCCTTCAGCATGTCCAGCCGTTCGGGCGTGTCGGCAAGGGTGACACCACCCACGTGGTGCAGGCCGCAGGAAAGCCCCGTCAGCTCCTCCAACTCGCGATAGAGGCGGATCGTGTAGCCCTGAAGCGCCGCCATGTTGGTGTCGCCGTTGAGCGTGTGAAAGCCCCCCGCCGCGTGCCAGGTGGAGCCGGAGGTGAGCTCGGAGCGCTCCAGCAGGGTGACGTCCGACCAGCCAAGCTTGGTCAGGTGGTAGGCCACCGAGCAGCCGACGACGCCACCGCCGATGATGCAGACATGGGTATGGGATTTCATGGCAAGGCCTCCTGTTGATCTCGGCCATCTGAGGGCAGGGGGCATGGCCCGGCAAGTCTGATTGCGACATTGACGTGTCTGCCGCAGACGGACCCGCGTGTAGGCGCGTCGGGATGAGTTGTATTGGCCAAGATGAAGCAGGAGCCGCGTTTTACCGTCGGGCGAGGGCGTCCTGCAGCAAGGTGGTGACGGCTTCCGGGGGCACATCGCCGGTCACAAAAGCATCGCCGATCGCGCGGGCGAGAATGAAGCGGAGTTGGCCCGCGACCACCTTCTTGTCCTGTCCCATGAGGGTGACGAGGGCCTCTGCGCTCGGCAACTCGCCGGGAATGTCGTGGAGGTCCTTCTTCATCCCCATCGCCGCGAGGTGAGCGCGCACGCGAGACGGCGCCTCTTGCGCGCAGAGGCCAAGGCGGGCGGAAAGCTCGAAGGCGAGCGCGCAGCCGATTGCGACACCTTCGCCGTGGAGCAGCCGGTCGGAGTAGCCGGTCGCGGCTTCCAAGGCGTGGCAGAAGGTATGTCCAAGGTTGAGTAGCGCGCGGTCGCCTTGCTCGGTCTCGTCGCGGGCCACGATATCAGCCTTCATCTGCACCGAGCGGCGCACGGCCTCTTGCCGGAGTGCGCTGTCACCGGCGGCCATGGCAGGGCCGTTTTCCTCGAGCCATTCGAAGAAGGTGGCATCACCGAGCAGCCCGTATTTCGAGACCTCCCCGTAGCCCGCGAGGAAATCGCGCGGCTGAAGGGTGCCGAGCACGTCGATATCGGCCAGAACTAGCGCGGGCTGGTGAAACGCACCGATGAGGTTCTTGCCCTGCGGCGCGTTGATCCCGGTCTTGCCGCCGACGGAACTGTCGACCTGAGCCAGAAGCGAGGTGGGGATCTGCACGAAGCGGATGCCGCGGCGGTGAATCGCGGCGGCGAATCCCACGAGGTCTCCGATGACGCCGCCACCGAACGCGATGACGATATCGTTGCGCTCGACCCGTTCGGTCAGCAGCCAATCGGCGATCCGTTGCAGATGCGGCCAGGATTTGGTGCTTTCCCCCGGCGGCAGGACCAGCGCTTCCGAGACGAGGTCGGCTGCGGCGAGCCCCTCGCGAAGGGTGGCGAGGTGAAGGGCTGCAACGGTCTCCTCGGTGACGATCCAGACCTTCGGGCGCGCCAGGAGGGGCGCGATGTGCGCACCGGCGGCACCAAGCAGGCCCGAGCCGATTTCGACGGTATAGGAGCGGTCGCCCAGATGGACGGGCACGGTCTCGATCATCGGGATGTCGTCTCCAATAGCGTGCCGTTACTGCGGAGGATTTCGAGCACCTTGTCCGCGGTCGCGTCGATTGACCATTCGGGGCGGACCGTCACCTTGTCGGGCGCCAAGGCGTATGCGGGCGTGCGGGCCTTGAGCAGTTCCGCCAGCGTGGCGCGCGGGTCATCGGTGTGCAGCAGCGGGCGATGGGTCTTGTGTTTGACCCGCGACCACAAGAGCGGCAGATCAGCCTCCAGCCAGACCACGGAGGCCTGCTCAAGAAGCATCTCGCGGTTGGCGGGCGAGAGCCATGCGCCGCCGCCGGTGGACAGGATGCAGGGCGGGCCGTCCAGCAGCCGCGCGATGACCTGACCTTCCTTTTCGCGAAAGAAGGGCTCTCCATAGCGCTCGAATATTTCGGCAATCGTCAGCTGCGAGGATTCCACGATCTCCACGTCCGAGTCGCGCATCGGCACGCCGAGCGTGGCCGAAAGCGCACGCCCGATGGCGGTCTTTCCGGCCCCCATCATGCCAATAAGCACAACGCTTCTGGCCAGTTCTCCCGCAGGCTGTGGCACGCTTTCGCCCATGGCTGAAAAAAATCCCCCGATCAGTGGCGAAATCTCGCCGTCCATGGCTTATATGATGTCGCAAGCGGCGGCAAACGCCGATGGCATCCCGACAGAGGGTTGCAGGAATTTCGCAGGGGCAGGTGGCACATAATGGGTCGGATCATCATCTTGGTTCTGGTTTTACTTCTTCTCGGCGCGGTGGCGCTGGTGGGATATGCCTACTCGGGGCTGATGCAGCCTGACGTGCAGACGGTCACGCAACCGGTTGATCTGGATGTGGATTAACGGCGTTAACCTCTTCGCCGGCGCCTGCCTTCTGGCGAGCGTGGCTGTCGCGCAAGACAGCGAGACCGGGGATCTGCCGCCCCTAGGCGAACCTGACTGGCTTTCCGACACGATCACGCGCCCCCACGCCAATATCGCCAGTGACGCGTCGGTTCCGGCGATTTCCGTGCTGCCTCTGGATGCCGTGCAACTGGACGCCGTGGGCCTTTTGCCGAGCACGATAACCGGGCTCCCGGCAGGGCTTTGGGGCGCCTCGGACATCGAGACATTGGCCGAGTTGATGCGCGGGCAGCCGGTGCAGGGCCTGCCCGCGATGCAGAGCTTCACGCAAATGCTGGCGCTAGCGGAACTAGATGCACCCCTAGGCGCCCCGGCGGAGGGCTCGGAGTTGTTCCTTGCCCGGCTCGACATGCTGCTGACGCGCGGCGCGCTGGATCCGGCCCAAGCCCTGATGGAGCGGGCAGGGCCCACGGACCCTGCCGTCTTCCGGCGCTGGTTCGATGTCTCGCTTCTGACCGACCGGGCCTCGCGCGCCTGCGCCGCGATGAACGCAAATCCCGACATTGCCCCGACACTTCCGGCACAGATATTCTGTCTGGCCCGCGGCGGCGACTGGCCCGCGGCGGTCCTGCTGTTGGAAACCGGAGAGGCCCTGGGCCAGATCAGCGAGGATGAGGGAGACCTGATTGCCCGGTTCCTCGATCCGGAACTGGCCGAGGGTCAGCCGCCCCTGCCACCGGACAGCAACCTGACAGCGTTGGAATTCCAGATGCGCATGGCCTTGGCCGAGCGCCCCGATGCAACCGGCCTGCCGTTGGCTTTCGTCCACGCTGATCTCAGCGTCCTTGCCGGCTGGCGTGCGCAACTGGACGCGGCCGAAAGGCTCACCCGCTCGGGCGCCATTGCCCCGCAACAATGGCTCGCGATCTATACCGCTCAGGCTCCCTCGGCCTCCGGCGCGGTCTGGGACCGGGTTGCCGCCGTTCAGGCCTTCGATGCGGCGCTCCTGGCGGGAGATGCGGTGGAGACAAGCAACCGGCTGGTGCCCGCATGGGAGGCCATGGGCGGCGCGGGTCTGCAGGTGGCCTTCGCCGATATCTACGCCGACCGCCTTCTGCGCACGCCTCTGACGGGCGAAGCGAGCATTCTGGCGCGCCGCGTGGGCCTGCTGTCGCCGATCTACGAGGAAGTCGCCCAAAGCGCCGAGGCCCAGGACGCGGAAGAGAGTTTTGCCTTCGCCATCGCCCGCGGCCTGCCGCCCGAGGCGCCGACGGATCCGTCGCCAACCTACCTGGCCCTCGCAAGCGCTTTCGCGGACCCGCTGCCGCCCCATCGCTACAGTCACTACCGGCGTGAGAACCGGCTTGGAGAGGCGCTCTTGCGCGCAGCGCAGGTCCTCGGTTCCGGCACGGCAGACGCCGATGACACCGCGGATGCGCTGGTGCTCTTTCGCTCGGTCGGGCTGGAGGATGTCGCCCGCCGGACCGCGCTTCAACTCCTGCTGATGGAGCGTTGAGCCATGGCCGCCCCTGGTGCCGCGCCTGCAACCGACGCTGACTGGATCGCCCTCTACCTCGATGCGGCCGCCGCCGAACAGGGCGCCGCGCGCAACACCTTGCTCGCCTATGGGCGCGACCTGCGCGATGCGATGGGAGCCCTGGCCAAAGGCGGGGGCTTCGCCAGCGCCGACCGCGCCGCGCTGGAGGCCTATCTCGTGGGTCTCGATGCGCAGGGCCTCGCCGCGGCCACGCGCGCGCGCCGGCTGTCGTCACTGAAGCAATTGTATCGTTTCGCCCATGAAGAGGGCTGGCGCGCCGACAATCCGACGCTCCAGATCATCGGCCCCGCGCGGGTGCGCAAGCTCCCCGGCACCTTGTCCATGGCAGAGGTCGATGCGCTGCTGGAGGCCGCCCCCGCCCATGGCCGCACGGAGGCGGAGCGTTTGCGCAACCAGTGCCTGATGCAGATCCTCTACGCCACCGGTCTCCGCGTGACCGAACTTGTCTCGCTTCCCGTCTCCGCCCTGCGCGGCGATCCGAACATGTTGCTGGTCCTGGGCAAGGGCGGTAAGGAGCGGATGGTGCCGCTCTCGCCACCAGCACGCGCCGCCATCGCGGCGTGGCTCACCCACCTCGACGCGCAGGAAGAGACAGAGGCCCAAAGCCCCTTCGCCTTTCCATCCCGTGGCAAATCCGGACACCTCACGCGGGTGCGTTTCTTCACCCTGATCAAGGAGTTGGCTACGAAAGCCGGCATCGATCCAGCCGGCGTCACGCCCCATACCCTGCGCCACGCCTTTGCCACCCATCTTCTGCAGAACGGCGCCGATCTGCGGGCGATCCAGACCCTTCTGGGGCACGCGGATATCGCCACGACCGAGATCTACACCCACATCCTCGACGAGCGCCTGCGCCAACTCGTCCTCGAAAAGCACCCGCTCGCGCGCTAGCGCTCCCCCCGCGCTTCATCTTTTCTTAAATACGGAAATCCCCACGCCGCCCCGCACGCGCCCTTGAACGCTTGGCGACGCGGCCCCATAACCTCCCCATGGAAAACGACACCCCCTTTTTCGATCCGACCGCGCTGAGTGATCCAACCACCTGGATCGTCGCCGCGGTGATCTTTGCCTTGCTGATCTTCTCGGGCTTCTTCTCCGGCTCCGAGACAGCGCTCACGGCGGCCTCGCGCGGCAAGTTGCGCTCCATGGCCGACAAGGATGACCGCTCCGCCAAAGGGGCGCAGAAGGCGTTGGATCTCAAGGAAGACAACGAGCGTCTGATCGGCGGCATCCTTCTGGGCAATAACCTCGTGAACATCCTCGCGACCTCGCTCGCGACGGTGCTTTTCACGACGCTGCTTGGCGAAGGCGCCATCGTGGCCGCGACGCTGGTGATGACGGCGCTGGTGCTGATCTTCGCCGAGGTGCTGCCCAAGACCTATGCCATCACCAACCCCGAAACCTCCGCCGCCCGCATCGCGCGGCCGATCGCGCTGATCATCGCGTTGATCGCGCCGGTCGTCACCGTGGTCCGCTTCGTCGTGCGCGGCGTGCTGCGCCTCTTCGGCCTGCGGATCGAGGCGGGCGCCAACATGTTGTCGGTCCGCGAAGAGATCATGGGCGCGTTGACCATCGGCCATCAGGAAGGCTCGGTCGAGAAGGAGCAGCGTGACCGGCTTCTGGGCGCGCTCGATCTGCATGAGCGGACGGTGGAAGAGATCATGCTGCATCGCTCAGGCATCGAGATGATCGACGCCGACGCCGACCCGCAGGAAATCCTCAGCCAGGCGCTGCAATCCCCGCACACGCGTCTGCCCGTGTTCCGCGACGACCCCGAGAACATCGTGGGCGTCGTCCATGCCAAGGACCTTCTGCGCGCAATTGACCGTCTGACGCGGGGCGAGAACGCGCCGGGCCTCGACAGCTTCGACATCTCGGCCGTCGCCATGAAGCCCTATTTCGTGCCGGAAACCACGACGCTCGACGATCAGATGCGCCAGTTCCTGCGCCGCCATACGCACTTCGCGCTCGTCGTGGATGAATATGGCGCGCTCGGCGGGTTGATCACGCTGGAAGATATCCTCGAAGAGATCGTCGGAGAGATCACCGATGAGTTTGATACCCCCGAGGCGCCGGTCCTGCGGCCCGATGCGGCGGGCAATTATACGATCGACGGCGCCATGACGATCCGCGACCTGAACCGCGCGACGGATTGGTCGCTGCCCGATGAAGAGGCCAATACCGTCGCGGGCCTCGTCATTCACGAGGCGCAGACGATCCCGCTGCCCGGCCAGTGTTTCGCCTTCCACGGCTTCCGGTTCGAGGTGGCGGGCCGCGATGCAAATCGGCTGACCAAGCTGAAAATCCGGCGCCTGTAGGGGCAGGGTGGAAGGCTCACGCGGCCCGTTAGGGCGTCTCTCGAGGCGCTCCCGCACGTCTTGGCGGGCGCTTGTTTGGAAATTTACACGTGAAAATTCATACGCTTAACGGCAACGCCAAATAATATCCCCTTTTTCTGAAACTCTTGTCGTTGTGGCTCCGTGTCTCCTGATGCCGTCGGGAAAACACCGGCGTATCCAACCAGGAGTTACTCATGACCTTCAATATCAAATCCAGCACACGCACCGTAACCGCCACCCTCGCCGGTGGCTTGATGGCCGTCGCCATGGCCTCCGGTGCCTTCGCGCAGTCCAACCCGACCGTGGGTGGCGCGCCGATGCTGGCCGAGCGCAACATCGTCGAGAACGCGGTCAACTCGCCGATCCACACGACGCTCGTCGCCGCCGTCGTCGAAGCCGGTCTCGCCGAGACCCTCTCGGGCGCTGGCCCCTTCACCGTATTCGCGCCCACCGACTCGGCCTTTGCCGCTCTGCCCGCCGGTAGCGTCGAGGCATTGCTCGAGCGTCGCAACCGCGACCGTCTCACGCAAATCCTGACCTGCCACGTCGTTCCGGCCGAGGCGTTCTCCAACACCATCGGCGGCATGATTTCCGGCAGCGGCGGTGCGCATCGCATCGAGACCGTCGGCGGCTGTGTCTTCACGGCGCGAATGTCGGGCGGCAACATCACGATCGAAGACGAGCAGGGCCGCGTTGCCACGGTCACCATCGCTGACGTTGATCAGTCCAACGGCGTGATCCACGTGATCGACACGGTGCTTCTGCCCTCCGCCATGTAAGGCGGCGGCCTGAGTGCCAATTAAACCAACCGCCCGGCCAGAATGAGAATGCTACAGCATGATCTGGCCGGGAGCCCCGCGCGGCGGCGAGCCGGGTGGCGATCAAAAGCCACCGCGATCTCGGACCTCTGGCCTCGTTTCCAGGCCGACTTCACTCGCTCCCGCGCAATTTCATCATCAACCGGAGGACGACCATGCATCGACGCGCTTTCCTTATCTCAGGCACCAGCCTGTCCCTTGCGACCCTCGCGGCGCAGCCTCTCCGCGCCGATGTCATGGCCGAAGGCCCGTTCGAGGTCACCCGGACCGAGGCCGAATGGCGCGCCATTCTCTCGGATGCCTCTTATGCCGTGATGCGCGAAGGCGCGACGGAGCGGGCCTATTCCAGCCCGCTGCACGAAGAATTCCGCGCCGGCACGTTCCATTGCCGGGGCTGCGACCTGCCGCTCTATTCGTCGGAAGTGAAATACGACAGCGGCACCGGCTGGCCGAGCTTTACGGAAGCCCTGCCCAATGCCATCGGCACGATGGAAGACCGCAGCTTCATCTTTCAGGTGCGCACGGAATGCCATTGCCGCCGCTGCGGCAGCCATCTGGGCCACATTCTGGATGATGGTCCCCCGCCCGCGGGCCTGCGTCACTGCCTGAACGGGGTCTCGCTGGTCTTCCGCACGGCCTGACACCCGGCCTCGACGCTCGGACGAACCCGGCCTTACCGCGGCATCAATCCTTGCCGCGGTAGGGCTCGACGTATTGCAGCGCCATGTCCCAGGGGAAGAAGATCCACGTGTCCTGCGACACGCCGGTGATGAAGGTATCGACCATCGGCTCGCCCTCGGGCTTGGCGTAGACCGTGGCGAAATGCGCCTTCGGATAGAGCGAGCGGACCAGTTCCAGCGTCTTGCCGCTGTCCACCAGATCATCGACGATCAGAACGCCCTCGCCATCGCCCATCACTGCGTCGTCGGGTGATTTCAGCACCTTCGCCTCGCGGCGCTGGTCGGCCTTGCCGCCGCCCGAGTGGTAGGAGACGACCGAGATCGTGTCGACGGTGCGAATGTCCAACTCGCGCGCGACGATCATCGCGGGCGCCATGCCGCCGCGGGTGATCGCCACGACCGCGCGCCAACCGCCGTCATCGGGGCCCTTGCCGTCCAGACGCCAGGCCAGCGCGCGGCTGTCGCGGTGGATCTGGTCCCAGGAGATGTGAAAACCCTTTTCGTGGGGAAGCTGCGTGCTCATCTCACTCGCCCTTCTTCTCGAGGCTCATGTCCGGCGCCTCGGGGTTCTTCATGCCGATGACGTGATAGCCCGCGTCGACGTGGTGGACCTCGCCGGTCACCGCGCTGCCCAGGTCCGACAGCAGGTAAAGCGCCGATTTGCCGACTTCCTCCTGCGTGACGGTGCGGCGCAGGGGCGAGTTGTTCTCGTTCCACTTCAGGATGTAGCGGAAATCGCCGATGCCCGATGCGGCCAGCGTCTTGATCGTGCCCGCCGAGATCGCGTTGACGCGGATGCCATCGCGGCCCAGGTCCTCGGCCAGATACATCACCGAAGCCTCCAGCGCGGCCTTGGCCACGCCCATGACGTTGTAGTGCGGCATCACCTTCTCGGCGCCGTAATAGGTGAGCGTCAGCAGCGAGCCGCCTTCGTTCATCATCTTCTCGGCGCGCTGGCAGACAGCGGTGAAGGAATAGACCGAGATGTTCATCGTCATCTCGAAGTTCGCGGGCGAAGTCTCGACATAGCGGCCGCGCAACTCGCTTTTGTCCGAGAAGCCGATGGCGTGAACGACGAAATCGAGGGTGCCCCATTCCTCTTCCAGTTTCTTGAACAGCGCGTCGAGCGAGGCCTCGTCACTCACATCGCAAGGGATCATGAGGTTGGAGCCCAGTTGCTCGGCCAGCGGACCCACACGCTTGAGCAGCGCATCGCCCTGATACGAGAACGCCAGTTCCGCGCCCTCCGCGGCGACCGCCTTGGCGATCCCCCATGCGATGGATTTATCATTCGCCAGGCCCATGATCAGACCCCGTTTACCGTCCATCAAACCCATCGTGCTGTCCCATTCGCTTATACGTTTGTTGACACTCTCTTAGGGCGTCGCCTGCATGGCATCAAGAACTAGGCGCGTCGCGGTGGCTCTTGCCGGTCGTGCTGTTGCCCGCTAGCTCAGGAGAGGAAACCCGATCTGGAGGCAGGGAATGAACGAGAGAACCGGTATTTTTGCAGGCGATGACCCCTTCGTTCTGGCACAGAGCTGGCTGGCGGAAGCCGAAGCCGCCGAGCCCAATGACCCCAACGCGATCGCGCTTTCCACGGTGGACGCCAGCGGGATGCCGAATGCGCGAATGGTGCTTCTGAAAGAGATCGAAGCGCCGGGCGCGGGGCAGGGCGGGTTCGTGTTCTACACCAACTACGGCTCCGCCAAGGGGCAGGAGATCGACGCCACCGGCAAGGCCGCCTTCGTGATGCATTGGAAGAGCCTCCGCCGTCAGGTGCGCGTGCGCGGCACGACCGAGAGGGAAGAGGGGCCGCAGGCTGACGCCTACTACAAGTCCCGCTCGCTCAAGAGCCGTCTGGGTGCCTGGGCCTCGGACCAGTCCAAGCCGCTGAAGAGCCGCACCTCGCTGATGGCCGATGTCGCCCGGATCACGGCCGAGAAAGGCACCGATCCCGAGCGCCCGCCGTTCTGGGGTGGCTTCCGCATCATCCCGACCGAAATCGAGTTCTGGGCCGACGGCGCGTTCCGGCTGCATGATCGGTTTCAATGGCGCCGCGCCGGTCCGGATCAGCCATGGACCGTCCAGCGCCTCAACCCCTAGTTTACCCTAAGGCAACCTGACTTTAGTGTTGCCAATATGCAATTTCACGTAACGTGAAATTGCAACCCTTTGAAATCGTGCCCTTGTTTGGGCTTGTGCGCACCCCCCATGATGCCACCATTAACCATGTTTAATGCGGTAGGAGAGTTCGTCTTGGGTTGCGCAGAAAGCAGTGCCAACAGCGCCAAGGTAACGGGCCAGGTCAAGTGGTTTGACACCACGAAAGGGTTCGGCTTCGTGCTGTCCGATGAGGGCGGCCCGGATATCCTTCTGCATGCCAATGTTCTGCGGAATTTTGGCCGGGGCTCCATTACCGAGGGCGCGCGCGTCATGTTGCGCGCTCAAACCACCGACCGGGGCGTTCAGGCGGTTGAGGTCATCGCGATCGAGGCGACCGAGGAAGAGCTGCCGGTGCGCACGCGTCCGGCGCCCGAGCTTCCAGACGCCACGGATGTCCCCCTGGTTGCCGCGCGGGTGAAATGGTTCGACCGCGAGAAGGGGTTCGGTTTCGCCAACGTCTTCAAGAAGTCCGAAGATGTGTTCGTTCACGTCGAAGTGTTGCGGCGCTCCGGGTTTACGGAGTTGCAGCCGGGCGAGGCGATTGCCATGAAGGTGGTCGAGGGTCCGCGCGGCAAGATGGCTGCCGAGGTGCGTACCTGGGACGCGATATAGGCGCCTCTCTCCGATTGCGGGGCGATGGCGCTGCGACGGCAACGAGACGAGGTCTGATCTGATGCGAAACGCCCTTCCCGGACTGATGACATTCGCGGCGACATTGGCCACGGCGGCGGCTCTCGCGCAGCCGGCACAGGCGCGGTGCAGCGAAGACCGTGTGGAGCTGCGCGGCGATTGGGGAACGGCGCGATTCCGTGTCGAAGTGGCCGACGACGTGCAGGAACGCGCCCGCGGCCTGATGCACGTGGCCGAGATGCCACGGCTGGCGGGGATGCTCTTCGTCTATGACCGACCGCAGCACGTCAGCTTCTGGATGGAGAACACGCTGATCCCCCTCGACATGATTTTCGTAGGTGAGACGGGCGAGGTCCTCAACATTCACGAGAACGCCATCCCGCTCGACCGCACCCCGATCCCGGGGGGCAGTGATGACATCGTCTATGTGCTCGAGATCAACGGCGGCATGGCCGAGACCCTGGGCATCGATGTGGGCTCTGAAATGCGCCATACCTCTGTTGCGCAGGAAACGGCGCTCTGGCCCTGTTCCGACTAAGATATCGGGCATGAGGGCTTGCACACCCTGCCTGTCTCTGGATAAGAGCAGCGCACGGTCGGGGCGTGGCGCAGTCTGGTAGCGCACCTGTTTTGGGTACAGGGGGTCGTGAGTTCGAATCTCGCCGCCCCGACCACTTTTCCAGCAGATCCCGGATTTCGTAGCCAAAGGGCTCGGTATCTCCGCATATGGTGTTGTCTGTGACTTTTCTGTCATAGGGGCGCTATATGTTGTGTCTGGGGAATCTCACCGGAATCTGCGGGGGATCTGTCGCGAGTCCGAGGGTGCCTTACGCTACGTGACATGCACGCCGTCGGCTATCCCGCCTGCTTTAAAGGAAAACCCTTTAAAGGTTAACGCGCAGCCCTCGGTGACGGAATCACCCGGGCCTTCGAGGCGGATACAACTGGGCTCGATTGCAAGATTTTTTTCCTGTGGAATTTTAGGAAAAAGAGATTGACCGGCTTGGTCCAAATACGTCACTTAGTGTTTGTCGGCTCAAGCGCTACCACATATAGCGCATGTCGGCGGGGGCAGAGGGACACCTCAGCAAGGACGATACGGAAACACGATTTGACTGCCGACCGCGGCTCTACTGCGGGCGACCGGACAGATGCGCGTCTTCGATTGGTTATCCGCTCCGCAGAAATAGAACGGTCAGAGGGCAGAAGACCCTGGCAGACCGCTTTTCAATGGGATTTGGGCCGGCAGGCTCTGGTGAGAGATAAAGAGGCAGATTCATGAAGATTGAACGGCGATTTACCCGCGACGGCGCAGATGTTTACGCGGACCAGACTTTCACGACGACGACGTCGGAAATTCGCAACCCGGACGGGACGGTCGTGTTCAAGCTCGACAATGTCGAGGTGCCCGCTGGCTGGAGCCAGGTCGCGTCGGATGTGATCGCCCAGAAATACTTCCGCAAGGCAGGCGTTCCTGCCGCGACGAAGCCCGTGAAGGAAAAGGGTGTGCCCGTATTCCTTCAGCGCCGCGTGGCCGACGAGAAGGCGTTGGAGGCTATGCCGGAAGATCAGCGTTATGGTGGCGAGACGTCCGCCAAGCAGGTCTTCCGGCGCCTTGCCGGTGCATGGGCCTACTGGGGCTGGAAAGGTGGCTACTTCACCACCGAGGCCGACGCGCAGGCCTATTTCGAGGAAATGCAGCTGATGCTGGCGCGCCAGATGGCCGCGCCCAACAGCCCGCAGTGGTTCAACACCGGCCTGCATTGGGCCTATGGCATCGACGGTCCAGCGCAGGGCCACCATTATGTCGACTACAAGACCGGCAAGCTGACGAAATCGACCTCGTCCTACGAGCACCCGCAGCCCCACGCCTGCTTCATTCAGGGCGTGCAGGACGATCTGGTGAACGACGGCGGCATCATGGACCTCTGGGTCCGCGAGGCGCGCCTGTTCAAATACGGCTCGGGCACCGGCACCAACTTCAGCCATCTGCGTGGCGAAGGTGAGAAGCTGTCGGGTGGCGGCAAATCCTCCGGCCTGATGGGCTTCCTGAAGATCGGCGACCGCGCGGCGGGCGCGATCAAGTCCGGCGGCACCACCCGTCGGGCGGCCAAGATGGTCATCGTCGATGCCGATCACCCCGATATCGAGGAATTCATCGACTGGAAGGTGCTGGAAGAGCAGAAAGTGGCCTCCATCGTCGCCGGCTCCAAGATGCACGAGAAGATGCTCAACGGGATCTTCGGCGCGATTAAGACGTGGGACGGCTCGCTCGATGACGCCGTGGACCCCACCAAGAACGAGGCGCTGAAGCAGGCAATCCGCGAGGCCAAAAAGGTCGCGATCCCCGAGACTTACGTGAAGCGCGTGCTGGATTATGCCAAGCAGGGTCACACCTCGATCGAATTCCCGACCTACGACACGGATTGGGACAGCGAGGCCTATAACTCGGTCTCCGGCCAGAACTCCAACAACTCCATCCGCGTGACCGACGCCTTCCTCAAGGCCGTCGAGAACGACGGCGACTGGGAGCTTCTCAACCGCCGCGATGGCAAGGTCGCCAAGACGATCAAGGCCCGCGATCTGTGGGAGAAGGTCGGCCACGCTGCCTGGGCCTGTGCCGATCCCGGCATCCAGTACCACGACACCGTCAACGCCTGGCACACCTGCCCGGAAGACGGCGAGATCCGCGGTTCCAACCCGTGCTCCGAGTACATGTTCCTCGACGACACGGCCTGTAACCTCGCCTCGATGAACCTGCTGACCTTCTACAACAACGGCACGTTCGACGCGGAAAGCTACATCCACGCCTGCCGTCTGTGGACGCTGACGCTGGAAATCTCCGTGATGATGGCGCAGTTCCCCTCGCAGGAAATCGCGCAGCGGTCCTACGACTTCCGGACCCTCGGTCTCGGCTTTGCCAACATCGGCGGCCTGCTGATGAACATGGGTCACTCCTATGACTCCTCCGAGGGCCGTGCCCTCTGCGGCGCGCTCACCGCGATCATGACCGGCGTGGCCTATGCCACCTCCGCCGAGATCGCTTCGGAGCTTGGCCCCTTCGCTGGCTATGCGAAAAACCGCGAGCACATGCTGCGGGTGATCCGCAACCATCGCAACGCGGCCTACGGCAAGACCGACGGCTACGAGGCGGTCAACGTGAACCCCGTCGCGCTCGATCACGCCAACTGCCCCGACCAGACGCTGGTTGGTCTTGCGAAACAGGCATGGGACGAGGCGCTGACCCTCGGTGAGGCCCATGGCTACCGCAACGCGCAAGCCACGGTCATCGCGCCCACCGGCACCATCGGTCTGGTGATGGATTGTGACACCACCGGCATCGAGCCCGACTTCGCCCTGGTGAAGTTCAAGAAGCTCGCCGGCGGCGGTTACTTCAAGATCATCAACCAGTCGGTCCCGGCGGCACTGGAAGGCCTCGGCTATTCCTCCAGCCAGATCGAAGAGATCATCGCCTATGCGGTCGGCCACGGCACCATCGGTCAGGCCCCCGGCATCAACCACACCAGCCTGATCGGCCACGGCTTCGGCCCGGCGGAAATCGCCAAGATCGAAGAGGCACTGCCTCAGGCATTCGACATCCGCTTCGTGTTCAACCAGTGGACCCTCGGCGCGGACTTCTGCACCGAAACCCTTGGAATCCCTGCGGAAAAACTGAACGATCCCACGTTCGACCTGCTGCGTCACCTCGGCTTCTCCAAGGCCGATATCGAGGCGGCAAACGATCACGTCTGTGGGACCATGACCTTGGAGGGCGCACCGTTCCTCAAGGACGAGCACCTGAGCGTGTTCGACTGCGCGAACCCCTGCGGGAAGAAGGGCAAGCGGTACCTGAGCGTGGATAGCCATATCCACATGATGGCCGCCGCCCAGTCCTTCATCTCGGGTGCGATCTCCAAGACGATCAACATGGCCAACCACGCCTCGATCGAGGATTGCCAGAAAGCCTACGAGCTCTCCTGGTCCCTCGGCGTCAAGGCCAACGCGCTCTACCGTGACGGCTCCAAGCTGTCGCAGCCGCTCGCCGCGGCCCTGGTGGAAGACGACGACGACGCCGCCGAAATCCTCGAGACCGGCACACCGCAGCAGAAGGCCAACGTGCTGGCCGAGAAGGTCGTGGAGAAGATCATCGTCAAGGAGATCGCCCGCGGCCGCGAGAAGATGCCTCAGCGTCGCAAGGGCTACACCCAGAAAGCCATCGTGGGCGGCCACAAGGTCTACCTGCGGACCGGCGAATATGCCGACGGCAACCTGGGCGAAATCTTCATCGACATGCACAAGGAAGGTGCCGGTTTCCGGGCGATGATGAACAACTTCGCCATCGCGGTTTCGGTCGGCCTGCAATACGGCGTACCGCTGGAGGAGTTCGTGGACGCCTTCACCTTCACCAAGTTCGAGCCCTCGGGCATGGTGCAGGGCAACGAGACGATCAAGAACGCGACCTCGATCCTCGACTACATCTTCCGCGAGCTGGCCGTGTCCTATCTGGACCGCACCGATCTTGCCCACGTCCAGCCCGAAGGCGAGACCTTCGACAGCGTGGGTCGGGGACAGGACGAGGGTGTGCGCAACTTCGAGGAAGTGCCGGGTTCCCGCGCCACGTCCGCCGTCGATGTGCTCAAGCAGGTGGCTTCCACCGGCTACCTCCGCAACCGCGCCCCGCAGGAGCTTCACGTGCTGCAGGGCGGCGTCAGCACCGATCCGGTCGCCACGCTGGAAACCCTCGTGCCCGAGACCAAGTCGGGCGGCGGGACCATGGCGGCAGCCACGTCGACCACGGCTGTCTCCACCGGCTCCGTCTCCATCGACGCCCGCACAAAGGCAAAGATGCAGGGTTACGAGGGCGAGGCTTGCGGCGAATGCGGCAACTATACGCTGGTGCGCAACGGCACCTGCATGAAGTGCAACACCTGCGGCGGGACGTCCGGGTGTAGCTGACACAACACCGGGGGCGGCACTGTCCGCCCCCGTTCCCATTCGGGTGCCGGGGTCCTCACCAGACCCGGCACCTGAGTTCCGGGGCGGGTGCGCTCGCCCTTGACGCTGATCAGGCCGCAGGCAGAACACGACGGGCAGTCAAATATGAGAGTCTGGTTAGCGAACCTCGGGGAGGGCCTGGTGCCCTCCCTTTTTTCTTTTCCACGTAGCGCCGGACACGTGTTTTCTGAGCAATCACAACAGGTTCCAATGTGACGCTGACGTGATGGCGAGCAGCGCGAGGGCGCTTGCCGAAGATCGCGCGGCGGGCGATAGTCTCGGCCATGCGGTCGTTTTTCCTCACCTGGCTACTTTGCACAATGATCGCGGCGCCGGCGCGTGCGGAAGACGTGCTCGTGTTTGCCGCCGCCAGCTTGGCCGGGCCCCTCGATGCGGTGGTGGCGGATTTCGAGCGCGACACCGGCCATGGGGTTTCGGTTTCCTACGGCGGGTCATCGACGCTGGCCCGACAGATCGAGGCTGGTGCCCCCGCGGATCTGGTTCTCCTCGCCAATGAAGACTGGATGGACCAACTGGAGAACGCTGCGCTTCTGGAACCGGAGACACGGCGGGCGCTGCTCAGCAACTGCCTCGTGCTCATCGGCGCAGACGGAGCCGCGGCGAGTTTTGACACGCTCGCGCAGGATATCGGATCCGAGCGATTGGCGCTCGCCCTGACCGACGCCGTGCCCGCCGGAATTTACGCCCGTGCCGCGCTCGAGGCGCAGGGGCACTGGGACGACGTGCGCGCTCAGGTGATTGAGACCGACAACGTCCGCGCCGCGCTGCAACTGGTCGCGCTCGGCGCGGCGCGCTACGGGATCGTTTATGCCACCGACACCGCCCAGGAACCGCGCGTGACGGTCCTCTCGGAAATACCCGAGGCCACGCATCCCGCAATCACATACCCCGTGGCCTTGACCCCAAGGGGCGGAGAAGCCGCGGAAGCTCTCTTGCAGGCCCTGACCGGACCCGCCGCGCGGGCGATATTCACCGAGGCAGGGTTCGGGGTGGTCGCGGAATGAGTGGCTTTCTTGGCCCCGCCGAATGGGAAGCCGTGGCGCTATCTTTGCGCGTCGCCCTGACGGCGACGGCCTTCAGCCTCCCACTTGGGATCGTTGTGGCCTATATCCTTGCCCGCAAACGCTTTTTCGGCCACGGGCTTCTTAACGGGCTGGTCCATCTGCCGCTGATCCTGCCGCCCGTCGTCACCGGCTACCTGCTCCTGATCAGCTTTGGTCCGCAGGCGCCTCTGGGGTCTTTGCTGGAGGCGATGGGTCTGGGCGTGGCCTTCCGTTGGACCGGGGCGGCGCTGGCGGCCGCGATCATGGCGTTCCCGCTGATGGTGCGTGCGATCCGCCTCTCGCTGGAGGCCGTGGACCCGAAGCTGGAAGAGACAGCCAGCACCCTTGGCGCGTCAAGGTTAAGGGTGTTTACCACGATTACCTTACCGCTCATGGCGCCGGGCATCCTGACGGGGACGGTCCTCGCCTTCGCCAAGGCAATGGGCGAGTTCGGCGCGACGATCACCTTCGTGTCCAACATCCCCGGCCAGACCCGCACCGTCCCCTCGGCGATCTACGCCTTCTTGCAGGTGCCCGGTGGCGAGGGTGCGGCCTGGCGGTTGGTCGTCGTTTCGGTCGTGGTGGCGATGGGCGCGCTTCTGGTGTCCGAGATCATGGCGCGGCGGGTCGGCAAGCGGATCGGGCGGCAGGATGCTTGAGGTCCGGATCAAACACGCCTTCCAAGGGTTCACCCTCGATGTGGACTTCGAGGCGCCGACCGGCGTGACCGCACTCTTCGGCCGATCTGGCGCCGGAAAAACGAGCGTTGCCAAGGCTGTAGCGGGTGTTCTTCACGCAGACGAGGCGCGGGTCAAGGTGGCCGGTGGTGCCATCGACGGCTTGCCGGTTCCGCGACGCCGCATCGGCTACGTCTTTCAGGAACCGCGCCTCTTCCCGCATATGTCGGTGCGCAACAATCTGCGCTACGGGATGCGCGGGGGCGCGATGGGGCCAATTGTCGAGATGTTGGGGATCGGCGATCTTCTGGACCGCCGCCCCGGCGCCTTGTCGGGCGGCGAGGCACAAAGGGTTGCAATCGGGCGCGCCCTGCTGAGCCAACCGCGGTTGCTGATCCTCGACGAGCCGCTCGCGGCGCTCGACGACGCACGCAAGGCCGAGATCCTGCCGTACCTCGAACGGTTGCGCGATGACGTCGGCATCCCGATCCTCTACGTCTCTCACTCCGTGGCCGAAATCGCGCGTCTCGCCACCACGGTCGTCGCGATGGAGGCTGGCCGCGTCATGCGCGTGGGACCAACTGCCGAGGTATTGTCAGACCCCGACGTGGTGCCGATCATCGGCGTGCGCGAGGCAGGGGCCTTGGTGGAAGTCACTGTCGCCGCCCATCACGACGATGGGTTAACGGCGTTAACCTGGTCCGCCGGAGAACTGCTGCTTCCCCATGTTTCGCAGCCGGTCGGCGCAAGATTGCGCGTTCGCATCGAGGCTCAGGACATCATGCTTGCGGCGTCTCGGCCCGAGGGTATATCGGCGCTGAACGTGGTCCCGGTCACGGCAATCGCGCTGCGCGACGGAGCGGGGCCGGGGGTCATCGTGCAGCTGCGCGCGGGCGATGACCTGCTGCTCGCCCGCGTCACCGGGCGCTCTGCGAAGGCAATGGCACTGGCGCCGGGATGGCAGGGCTTTGCCGTGGTGAAATCTGTCGCCGTCGCCGCCGGGAACATCGGCAGCGCGGGCTGATCCTGCTCCAGCGGCCTGATGCCTATTCCGCCGCGATCTTGATCACCGGCTCCATCCGCTTGAGGATATCGTCGGCGAGATGGCACTTGATCTGATGACCACTCGCCAGCGTCTTCATCGGCGGCACCTGCTCCTCGCAGAGGTTGCCGGGCACTTCGGATTTCCAGTTGCACCGCGTCTGGAACGGGCAGCCGGGGGGCGGGTCCATGGCCGAGGGGATGTCGCCTTCCAGCACGATGTGCTTTTTCTCGACGGAGGTATCGGCGATGGGCACAGCCGACAAAAGCGCCTCGGTGTAGGGATGATAGGGCGGGCTGAATACCTGGTTCGTGTCACCGATCTCCACCACATGGCCGAGGTACATCACCATCACCCGGTCGCTCAGATACCGCACGATGCTGAGGTCGTGGGAGATGAACAGCAGCGTGGTCTTCTCGCGGCGTTGGATCTCCATCAGCAGGTCGGTCACGGCGGCCTGTACAGAGACATCGAGCGCCGAAACGGGCTCGTCCGCCACCACGATATTGGCGTCACCGGCAAAGGCGCGGGCGATGCCGACGCGCTGTTTCTGGCCGCCTGACAGCTGACGCGGCATCCGGTCCGCGAAGGCGCGCGGCAGCTTCACGAGGTCGAGCAGTTCCAGCATCCGGTTGCGCCGGTCGGCATCGCTTTTGCCGATCTTGAAGACCTCGAGCGCGCGGATAATCTGACGGCCCACGGTCATCGAGGGGTTGAGCGTGTCGAAGGGGTTCTGGAACACCATCTGCACGTTCGAGACTGTCTTTGTGTCCCGCTCCTCGATCGCCGTACCCTGGATTTCCTTGCCGCCCATGACGATGGTGCCATCGGTCGCCGTCTCCAGCCCCATCAGCACTTTCGCGAGGGTGGATTTACCGCAGCCGGATTCGCCCACGATGGCCAACGTCTCGGATTCGCGGGCCTCGAAGCTTAAGGTTTCGTTGGCTTTTACGACTTTCTTGTCGCCGCCTCCGAAGAGGGCGTTGGCTGCGACCTCGTAGTATTTCTTCAGGTTGTCGACCTTCAGGACCACGTCGCCGATGGGGGCCTTTTCGGTTGTCGCGGCAAGCTCGATCGGGGCGTTCCAGTCGATCTCGTCAAAGCGGATGCAGCGGGTTGCGTGGCGATCGTTGCCGGGCACCGTGATCATCGGGATCGGCTGCGCGTCGCAGCGGCCTTCGACGAAATAGTCGCAGCGGGGGCCGAAGTTGCAACCGGGCGGGCGCTCGTGGGGCAGGGGGAAGTTGCCGGGGATCGCCACGAGGGGGCGCGCGTTCTTGTCGGCGCCGGGCAACGGGATCGAGCGGAAGAGCGCCTGCGTATAAGGGTGCTGCATCTCGTCGAAGACATCCTCGATGGAGCCGGTCTCCACCGCCTCGCCGGAGTACATGACGCAGAGCCGGTCGCAGGTTTCCAGCACCAGCCCGAGGTTGTGGGAGATGAACAGCATCGAGGTGCCGTATTTCTCGCCCAGACCCTTCACCAGATCGACGATGCCCGCTTCCACGGTCACGTCGAGCGCCGTTGTCGGTTCATCAAGGATCAGCAAGGAAGGCTTTGACATCAACGCCATAGCGATCACGATACGCTGTTGCTGGCCGCCGGAAAGCTGGTGCGGATAGCTCTTCAGCATCCGCTCGGGGTCGGGCAGGCGGACGTCGCGCACCACTTCCAAAGCGAGATCATAGGCGTCTTTCTCGGAGGCGCCTTCGTGGATCATCGGCACTTCCATCAGCTGCTTGCCGATCTTCATGGCCGGGTTCAGGGAGGCCATCGGCTCCTGATAGATCATCGCGATCTCGGACCCGCGCAGGTCGCGCAGCTCTTCGGGCGACATCTGGTTCAGGTCTCGGCCCTTGAACTTGATGGTGCCGCCGACGATGCGCCCGTTGACGCCCAGATCCTGCATGACGCCAAGCGCCACGGTGGATTTGCCGCAGCCGCTCTCGCCCACCAGACCCATCGCTTCGCCGGGCATCACCGTGCAGGAGAAATCCATCACGGCGGGGATTTCGCGCAGGCGGGTGAAGAATGAGATCGAGAGATTCTCGATTTCCAGAATCGGGCCGTCGTAGCGTTCCGGGACAGCTTTGACGTCGTCTGCGATGGTATCGACCATGTTAGTTTTCCTTAACTGACCGGCCTGTCGGCGGCTGTGACTTTGGTACACCGGGCTGTACACACCCTGTGCATACGCGCGGCGCATCATGCGCGCCGCGCGGCGGACCGATCAGTCCTTCAAGCTTTCTTCGCGCAGGCCGTCGGCCAGCAGGTTGAGGCCAAGCACCAGCGTCATCAATGCCAGCGCGGGCGGCAGGGCCGGGTGGGGGTAGATCGTCAGCAAGCGGCGGCCCTCGTTGATCGTCGAGCCCCAGTCCGGCGATTCCGGGCTGACGCCGAGGCCGAAGAAGCCGAGCGTTCCCAGAAGGATCGTGGTGTAGCCGATGCGCAGGCAGAAATCGACGATCAGCGGCCCCCGCGCGTTTGGCAGGATCTCCCACAGCATGATGTACCATGGGCCTTCCCCACGGGTCTGCGCGGCGGCCACGTAGTCTCGGGTTTTGACGTCCAAGGTGATGCCGCGCACGATGCGGAACACCGTGGGCGAGTTCACGAAGACCACCGAGACGAAGACGATCAGCAGGTTGCCCGCCACGTCGAAGCCGTCGAGCGCCTCGGGCCAGAAGCGCAGGGGCGCGTCGGGATCGCTGGCATTCGAGATGAGCGAGAAATAGGCCCAGAAGCCGACGAGCGCCGCGATCCCCACGTAGATGTTCCGTTTCATCGGCGCGGTGTGGAAGCGCGAGTTGAACAGGACGATCAGGAACAGGATCGGGAACAGGAACAGGACCATCGACATGTACTGCGGCACGCCCGCTGCCACGATTTCAGGCGTGACGAGCAGGAAGAACAGCAGGATGACGGGAAAGGCGAGCGCGAGGTTGGCGATGAACGTCAGCGCCGAGTCGAGCCGTCCGCCGAAGTAGCCCGCTGGCAGGCCGAGGGTGATGCCGACCATGAAGGCGAAGAGCGTGGCGATGGGCGTGATCCGCAGCACGTCGGCGGCACCGAAGAACACGCGGCTGAAGACATCACGGCCGAGGTTGTCCCCGCCCAGGAGGTAGTAGGGGTAAACGCCCTCCTCCAGCTCGTTGTCGGGCAGGGGGGTGCCGGGCAGGTCGTTGCGCAGGCCCGAGATCAGGTCGATCGCGCCATGGGTCGGCACCAGCGGGAAGACCCCGGAGAAGATCGCCGCGAAGACCCAGAACATTACGAGGAAGAACCCCGCCATGCCGATGGGGCTGTCGAACAGCTTGCCGTAGAGGCCGAGCTTGCGCTTGTAGGTGATGGAGATGGCGAAGGTCACGATCAGCGCAATCCAGACCGGCAGAAGACGTTCCGCCATGGCACCGAGGATGCCTTTCTGCTCGATCGTTGGCAGGACGATCCCGCCGATGATGAAGCCGGCGCAGCAGGCCACGAAGAGCAGCACGGCGTATTTCATGACCATCAACGCGTAGTCGATGGGCGTCTTGCGCACGGACATGGTGCCGTCGCCGTTGAACTCCAACTCTCCCGCCCGCACGCCTGCGATGGTCAGCACGAAATTCGCGAGGAAGCCCACGATGAAGATCGCCACGGACAGGAGGATCAGGGGGTTGAGAAAGGCTCCGAAGGAGCCGGACCAGGTCAGTTGTTCCATTGCTCTGGCTCCTTAGGAAATGCGAATGCGCGGGTTGAGGAAGACGTAGCCGATGTCCGAGATCAGCTGCGTGAGCAGGACCACGAAGACGGCGACGATGGAGCAGGCCAGAAGCAGCTCGATATCGTTGTTCGATGCCGCCTGGACCATGGTCCAGCCAAAGCCGTTGTAGTTGAACAGCGTCTCCACGATCACCACGCCGGTCAGCAGCCACGGGAACTGCAGCATGATGACGGTGAAGGGCGCGATCAGCGCGTTGCGCAGCGCGTGCTTGAGCACGATGTTGCGGAAGCTGACACCCTTCAGGCGCGCGGTGCGGATGTATTGCGCGGTCATCACCTCGGCCATGGAGGCGCGGGTCATCCGTGCGATGTAGCCCATGCCGTAAAGCGCGATGGTGGTGACGGGCAGGGTGAAGTTCCAGAAGGTGATGTCTTCCATCGCCGAGCGGGCCGAGCCCAGGAACAGCGTGCGCCGGTCGCCAAGCCAGCCATCGCCGCCAAGCCAGCCCCATTCCGTGAGAACGCCGGAAACGCCCGCGGTGGTGGAGGCAAAGAGCACGATGAAGATCACGCCCGACACATATTCCGGCGTCGCGGTCGAGGCGATGGAGAAAGTGGATAGCGACCGGTCAAGGCGCGAGCCTTCGCGCATGCCCGCGAGGATGCCCACCAGAAGCGCCGCCGGCACCATCAGGCCGAAGGCCCATCCCATGAGTTTGAGGGTCAGCAGAAGGCGGCCGGGCAGGACGTTCTCGACCTCTTCATCGGAGACCGTGGAGAAGCCGAGGTCTCCTTGCAGGAGGCCGCAGAAGGTCGGGGCGTCTTCGGGATCGCTGTCGAAGTCGATGCAGCGGCCGGTCACTTCGCCGGTATCGGGGTCTACGCGGGTCCATCCGGGCACCACGCCCAACCATTCTCCGTAGCGCAACAACATCGGGCCGCCATAGCCGTTGCGATCGAGCCAGCTGACGACTTCTTCGTCGGTCATGCGGGCGTTGCCTTGGGTCTTCGCGAGTTTCTCGAGGTTGGGAAACAAGTTGGTGAGAAAGAACACCACGAGTGTCAGGCAGAGTGCGGTCAGAATCATCACGCCGGTACGGCGGAGGATGAAAGCCCCCATTAAAGTATCCCCTGTGTCTGGGTGGCACGGGCGGCAAGTTGCGTTGCGTGCGGCACCTTGATGGCACGGTCCAGGCCTCTGTCAGTGGTGGACGGGTCTGGTTTGGCCGGTACGGTCAGCCTCGGGCGAGGCTTGGTCTTCAAGAGAAACCGGCGCCCGCGAGATACGCGGACGCCGGTCATTGGTTTGGTTCAGGATTCAAAGCCGACGTAATGCGGGTTGATCTCGAACTTCGCATGCATCGCGGCGTTCACCACACCGGGGCGGGCGTGGTTGTAGAGCGAGCGCCAGTAGGGCTGAATCGTGACGCCCTCTTCCTGCATGATCGTCTCCAGACGGACCATGATCTCGCGGCGCTCGTCCGCGTCCTGGATGCCGTTGGCCTCGGTCAGCAGGCGGTCGAACTCTTCGTTCGAGAAGCCGCTCTCGTTCCACGGCACACCGGTCCGGTAGGCGAGGTTGAGGATCATCACGCCCAACTCGCGGTGGTTCCAGTTGGTCGAGCTGAACGGGTAGGAGGTCCAGTCGTTCCAGAAGGTGGAGCCGGGGATGATCGTCCGCGTGACGTTGAAGCCTGCGTCGCGCAGCTGCGCGGCGACGGCGTCGGTGGTGTTCTTGCGGTAATCATCGTCGATCGAGATCAGTTCGAACTCGGTATCCGCATGGCCGGATTCCTCGAGCAGCGCGCGCGCCGCTTCCGGATCGAAGACCTGCGGCGGCAGCTCGGCGTATTCCGGGTGGATCGGGCAGACGTGGTGGTTTTCCGCCGGAACACCCTGGCCGTTCACCCCGAGATCGAGGCAGACCTGGTTGTCGACCGCCATCTGGATGGCGTTGCGCACGCGCACGTCATCGTAAGGGGCGTTGTTCTGGTTCGGACGGATCACGACGGTCGCGGCCGTGATGACCTCGCCCTTGTTCCAGCCGATCGCGTCGAAGAGGTCGATGAATTCGCCGACCGTCTCGTAGGTCATGTCGAATTCGTCGGCCTCGGCGCCCGCGAACCATGCGGCCGGGTCCTGGCCCAGGTCGACGAAGACGATTTCGTCGAGGTAGGTGTCGCGCCAGTAGGTGTGGCCTTCCTTGCGCACCAGGCGGGCCTGCACGCCGACCTCGTATTCGGCGATCTCGTAGGCGCCGGTGCCCACGCCGTGATCGGCAGGGTTGGTGCCGATGTAGTCACGGTGCTGGATTGCCGAGGGGTAATCGGCGATGCCGGGCACGAAGGTGATGTCGGGGGAGGGGTAGGTGACGCGCACGGTGTGCTCGTCCACGACCTCGATCGCGCCTTCGCGGGCGACGCCGGTGTCGGGATCGACCAGCTCACCCATACGGGTGGCCATGGAGTTGCCTTCAACGGTGCTGTCGCAGAAACCGATGATGTTGGCCGCGACGTCTTCGGCGGTGAAGGGATCGCCGTTGTTCCACATGATGCCCTGACGCAGGTTCAGGGTGTAGACGGTGGCGTCTTCATTGGCTTCCCAGCTGTCGAGCAGGACACCTTCGAAGGAGCCGTCGTTGTGGTATTCGATCAGGTATTCGGTGATGCCGCGGGTCACGTTGCCCATCTGCGACCAGTCATAGGTCCGCGGATCCTTGAGGGCGCGCACTTCCTGCTGGATGCGCAGCGTGCCGCCCATGGCGGGCGTGACGCGGTGGCCATCGGCCAGCGCGGGGCGTGCGCCGATCAGCGAGTAGGCGGCAGCGGCCGTCACACCGAGAGCCGTGGCGCGCACGAGGAATTCGCGGCGGTCGAGTTTGCCGGCCTTGTGCTCGGCGGCATACATCTCGGCGACGGGATGGGTCGTCAGACCGCCCTCGGCGCGCGTGTGGGTAAAGTCTTTCATAAGTCGTCGTCTCCCTGTGACGTCATTATCTTGTTTTCGTGTCGTCTCAAAACCGCGTGCCGAGGCGCTTGCGACCAGGGCTGGCCGGGCTCAAAGCCAACTGATGCCATTAGCAACTGTCTCGCGTGCCAGCGTCAATCGTCAGTTTCGTCATCTTTGGTTCATTTGCGACATCTGTTCCCAACAAAACCGACATTAGGTCAGGATGCAACCGGTAAGGTGTATACAGGTACGCAAACTCTCGTGATGGGCCTGCGCTTGGTGCGATGGCGCGATCACGCGCGGAGTTTCGGCTTGCGAAATTCGCTCGGAGGACGGCCGACGGCCTGGCTGAAGGCGCGGGTGAAATAGGCGGCAGAAGAAAATCCGAGCTGTTGCGCGATTTCGCGCGCCGGCAGATCCGTGTCCAGAAGCAGGCGCCGGGCTTCGTACATGATGCGCTCGTTCAGAAGTGCCAGCGCCGGGCGCCCGGAGGCGTCGCGACAGACCCGGCTCAGATGTGTCGGCGTGACCTGCAGCGCTTTCGCGTAGCTCGCGACGCCCTTGCCGGAGCGGAAGTCCGCTTCCATCCTTGTGGCAAACATCTCGGCCAGGCGGTGGGAGGCGTCGCGCATGATCATCCCCTCCTGCCGCGCCAATTCGCGCGCCATCCACGCGGAGACGAGAAGGGAATAGGCCGTCAAAGCCTGATCCATCGCGGGCGCCTGGGCGGCCAGCTCACCCTCGATCTTCTCGATATGAGAGGTGAGAGAGGCCTGGCTCTCGATGTTGGAGACCCGAAGGTGGAAGGGATCCTCGGGCAATTGAAGGCTGTTGTCCGGGGGCAGGCAGAGCTCGAGCCCCTGGGTCTGCGAGGCCAGTTCCAGCGCCATCGTCACCCGCGCGGGGACGAAGACGGCGGTGTTGGGACCATAGCCGCGGGTGACGCAGTTGACCGTGACGCGCCCTTGTCCGCGCGTGATCCAGTAGAGGCGGTTGCGCGGGGAGGAGTGCAGAAGCTCGACACGCCACGCGCCCTGCATGCGCAATTTGCCCAAGGAGGCGACGGCATGAACGGTGGGTTTGCGGGAGGTCTCGAACATGGGGGAAGGGTAGCGGGGGGCGCGGGTGCTGCCTAGGGGCGATCTTCGGGAAAATGCGGGGTGGGGTGGAGGTTATCGGAGCGGAGGTTATCGGGAGGAAGGGGGGCGCTGCCCCCACGACGCGGCTGCGCCGCGGCGTTCCCCCGGGATATTGTCAGAACGGGGAAGGGGTCAGGGTAGGGTGATCTGGGTCCAACCCTTTGTGTTCGAGCGGAGCCAGGAGCGTTGGCGTTTGGCGTATTGCCGGGTCGCGATCACCGCGGCTTCCCGCGCGGCTTTGAGCGTGAGGGAGCCTTGCAGGTGGGCGATGAGTTCCGGTGCGCCGATGGCCTTGGCCGCGCCGCCGGCGTCCGGCCACCGGGGGAGGTTGGCTTTGGCCTCATCCAGGGCGCCGCCCGCGATCATCTGGTCGAACCGCCGGGCGATGCGGTCGTTCAGCCAGTCTCGGTCGGGCATCAGGGCGAGAGCACTGGTGGCGTGCAGGGGCAGGAGGGGCGGCGCGGTCTCGTCCTGCCAATCGGAGAGGGGACGGCCGGTGGCGCGCAGCACCTCCCACCCGCGCTGGACGCGCATGCGGTTATTGCAATCGATCCGGGCGGTGAGGGTCGGGTCTTGCGTGGAAAGCTCGTTCAGGAGCTGGTCGAAGGGCAGCGCGTCGGCCTCTGCGCGGATGTCGCGTGGAACGGCGGGGATGTCCGCCAGGCCTTGGGTGAGGGCGCGGAAGTAGAGGCCGGTGCCGCCCACGATGACGGGGTTCCAGGCGAGAAATGGCGTGACGTCGCGGAGCCATTGGCCGACGTCGTAATGCGCCGTGAAGGGCACGTGGCCGAAAAGGTGATGGGGGGCTGCGGCCTCCTCCGTCGCGGAGGGGCGCGCGGTGAGGATGCGCCAGCCGTCGTAGACCTGCAGCGCGTCTGCGTTGACGATGACGCGGTCCTGGGCCTGGGCGATCGAAATGGCCAGCGCCGTCTTGCCTGACGCCGTCGGGCCCGCGATCAGAACCGGTTTGTCCGGGGCGATGGTGGAGATATCGATCAAGGGCTTACCAGATGTGCGTCAACTTCGGCAAAACCACCCTATCGGGCGTTGAACCGGCGGGCCATTTAGATCATTGTGCGCCGCAATATCAAACAAGGATCAGCTCCATGCCAAATGATGTCACCTCTGACGCAAATTCCGGGGACGACGTTCGCTACACGCGCGTCATGTTGAAAATCTCCGGCGAGGCGTTGATGGGCGACCAGGGGTTCGGGCTGCACCCGCCCACGGTGGAGCGTATCGCGCGCGAGATCCAATCGGTGCATGCGCTTGGGGTGGAGATCTGCCTCGTGATCGGCGGTGGCAACATCTTCCGCGGGTTGCAGGGCAGCGCGCAGGGGATGGAGCGGACCACCGCGGATTACATGGGAATGTTGGCCACGGTGATGAACGCGCTGGCGATGCAGGGGGCGTTGGAGAGCCTTGGGGTCTACACGCGGGTCATCTCGGCGATCACCATGAACGAGGTGGCGGAGCCTTATATTCGCCGCCGCGCGATCCGGCACCTGGAGAAAAAGCGTGTCTGCATTTTCGCCGCGGGCACCGGGAACCCCTATTTCACCACCGATACCGCGGCGACGCTGCGCGCCTCGGAGATGGATTGCGAGGCAATCTTCAAGGGCACCAAGGTGGACGGCGTCTACGACAAGGACCCGGCCAAGCATGCCGATGCCAAACGCTATGAGAGCGTCACCTATGACGAGGTGCTGGCGCAGCATCTTGGCGTGATGGACGCGAGCGCGATTGCCTTGGCGCGGGAGAATGACCTGCCGATCATCGTGTTTTCGCTCGATGAGCCCGGCGGCTTTCGCACCATCCTGTCGGGGAAAGGCACCTTTACCCGCGTTCACGACTAGGCGCGGCTTGGCCTGCCAATCGCGGGCTTTGCCAGGCGCGCAGGTTTGTTGTCTGACGCGCGACCAGGCGTTTCTGGCGCGCGGGCTCGGGCACCGGGCGGGCGGTTTGTCCCGTCAGCTCAATCAGGGCATCCAAGCTGTCGACGGCGAAGATGTCGGTGATTTCGGCGATTGCGTCCTCTCCGATGGATTTCACCGCTTCGGGTCCGAGGAAGAGGGATTCGGCCCAGATGCCGTGGGCGCGGACAACCTCGTGACGGTCGAAAAGCATGTGCCAATAGCAGACGGGACTGTCTGCGGCCCCTTGTGAAATGCCGGGATGGTCCAGCAGCCGCTTGGCGGGGAGCAGGACTTCATCGGTATCGAACATCCGCTGCACGATGGGCGAGCGCACGAGGATGCGGTGTTGCGGCGAGACGGAGAGAGGCTGCGTTGGCAGGCCGCCGCCCAAGGCGCCCTGGCTGATCACGATCGGTGCGTGGCGGCCGGGGGTGGCCAGCATCTGGCCGCCGATCCAGCGCAGAATCTGTGGGCCGTTGTCGGCCGTATCAACCAGATCGCCGGGGCGCAGGAACTCGATCCGGATGGGTCCTCTCGGTGTGTCGATCAAGGTGCCGGAGGCGAAACAGACGGAGGTATTGTCGACCGAGTAAGTCGTGTAGGCGCCGACGTAATTCGTCGTCGCGGGGGCTTTCAGTTCGATCTTCGTGATCTGCATGTTGTCGAGGGAGCCGCGATCTTCCCAATCAACGATAAAGGTGTCGCCGTTCGGCATCTGCTTCACGATGACTTCCATCGACGTTCTCGAGCCGTCCTTTTCGGTGATGACCGTGTCGTAGAGGATCGAGGTATCGACCGGGCCGGAATAGCTGCCCTGGCTGGTCGTATAGCTGATCGAATCCCCCGTGCCGCCCTCATCATCATAGAGGACGCCGTCATCGCCGGCGTCGAACTGCGTCACCGAGATCAATTCCATGTCGTTGACGTCGTAGGTTCCCTTCACCGCGTCGGCGTTGTCGGTGTCCCAATCACTTTCATCATTATCCATGATGGCGAAATTGCCGATGAAGATATGGTTCACTGTCGAATACGACATCGCGCGCCTCCTTGGGTCAGAGGCGGTGACGGTAGGGATCAAAGGTAAAGAAGCCGTGCACGGGCGCGATGAATCAGACCCCAGATGGAGTGTTGTCGAACCTCCCCGCGGCAGGTTACAAGCGACGGCAGTAAAGAAACAAAAGCAGGCCAGGATAACATGTCCGACGATTTCATGCTCGACACCGATGATCTGGAGCGACGGATGGAGGGGGCGATTTCTTCGCTTCGCACCGAATTCGCCTCCTTGCGGACAGGACGCGCCAGCGCCTCGATGCTGGAGCCGGTGATGGTTGACGCCTATGGCGCGATGACCCCGATCAACCAGGTTGGCACGGTCAACGTGCCCGAGCCGCGGATGGTGACTGTCAACGTCTGGGACAAGGGCCTTGTGGGCAAGGTCGAGAAGGCCATTCGCGAGAGCGGGCTCGGGATCAACCCGCAGCTTAACGGCACCATCATCATGTTGCCGATCCCGGAACTGAACGAAGAGCGGCGCCGCGACCTGACCAAGGTGGCGGGCACCTACGCCGAGAACGCCCGCGTGGCGGTGCGCAACGTGCGCCGTGACGGGATGGATCAGATCAAGAAGGCCAAGGCCGACGGACTGAGCGAGGATGACCAGAAATTCTGGGAAACCGCCGTGCAGGAACTGACCGATACGTTCATCAAGCGCGTCGACGATCAGTTGGAGACCAAGCAAGAAGAGATCATGCAGGTCTGAGCGCGCCAAGGGTGACGGCGCGCCGGTCCGAACAGGCCGCGCGCCACCCCTTTCCCGACGATGACGCACTGAGAGGACGTCACATGTCTGATACCAGCAAGTCACCCAAGCACGTCGCCATCATCATGGACGGCAACGGGCGATGGGCGCAGATGCGGCATCGGCCGCGGCTGGTGGGGCACCATGCGGGCGCCAAGCGTGTGCGGGAGATCGTCCGGGCAGCGCCCGATCTGGGGGTCAAATACCTCACGATCTTTGCTTTCTCGACGGAAAACTGGAAGCGGACACAGACCGAAGTTGCGGGGCTGATGAAGCTCTTCAAGCGCTACATCCGGCGCGAGGCCCAGAATCTGTTGGACGAGGGTGTCCGGGTGCGCTTCATCGGAGACCGCGTGCGGCTGGAGCCTGCGCTCGTCGACCTGATGGACGGGTTGGAGCTTTTGACCGCCGACAACGACCACGTGCACCTGACGATCGCCCTGAATTACGGCGGTCGGGACGAGGTGGCGCGGGCGGCCAAGCGCCTTGCCTATGACGTTTCCATGGGCAAGCTGGACCCGCGCAACGTCTGCGATGAAACCTTCCCGAAATACCTCGACACCCATGTGTTGCCCGACCCCGATCTGGTGATCCGCACATCGGGAGAGGCGCGGATCTCGAACTTTCTTCTCTGGCAATCGGCCTATGCGGAATATGAATTCATCGACACGCTCTGGCCCGATTTCACGGCGGAAGTCTTTGCGGATGTGGTGCACCGCTTCGGCCTGCGCGACCGTCGCTTCGGCACCGTGAAGGCGTGAGCGCGACCATGGCGAAGGGTGGACCAAAATTTGCGGATCTTCTGCCGCGTATCGTCTCGGCGGTGGTTCTGCTGACGGTGGCAGGCCTTGGGCTGTGGCTCGGCGGCGTGGTGCTGGCCATTTTGCTGTCGATCTTCGGCGCGGTGATGATGTGGGAATACTTTCGCCTGATCATCCGCCTGAAACAGCCCGTCGCGATGGGCTGCACGGTGCTCAGCTCCTCCCTGCTGGCGCTGTCATTGATCCTGGAGCACCGCCTGGTGACCGATAATGACGGCGTGCTGGCGGTTTCCCCGATGGCGGTCGCGGTGATGGCCTTTGCCATGATCGTCACGGCCATACCGGTGCGCAAGAGCCGGCTGGAATCGATCTTCGGCGCGATGATCCCGCTGGCGACATTCCTGTTCTTCTATCTCCACCAGTCGGTTCCGCTGGTCATGTGGGTCGTGGTGGCCGTCGTCATCTCCACCGATGTCTCGGGGTATTTCTTCGGCAAGTTGATCGGCGGGCCGAAGTTCTGGCCAAGCCTCAGCCCCAACAAGACATGGTCGGGCACGGCGTCCGGATGGGTCATGGCGGCGCTGATCGCGGTCGGGCTCAGCCTCTATGCCTCCGATCCGGTGCCGACGATGATCGTCGGCGTCGTCTTCCTTGTGGCTGTGGCGTTCGCGGCGCAGATGGCGGACATCGCGGAATCCGCGCTCAAGCGGCGGGCAGGGGTCAAGGACAGCTCCAACCTGTTGCCGGGGCACGGAGGGGCGCTGGACCGGTTTGACGGCATGCTCGGCGCGTTCACCATCGCCGGATTGGCCTTTGTTTTCGCGGGTTACGCGGTGATCTCGTGAAGCGAGTGAGCGTTTTCGGGGCCACCGGCTCCATCGGCCAGAATACCCTCGACCTGATCGCCCGAAACCCGGAGGCCTACGACGTCGTGGCCCTGACCGGCGCGCGCAATGTCGCGCAACTTGCAGCCGACGCCCGCAAGGTGAACGCCCAAATCGCCGTGACCGCGGAGGAGGCCTTGCTGCCGGATTTGCGCGCGGCGCTGGAGGGCTCGGGGATCGAGGCGGCGGCCGGAAGCGCGGCGTTGCTGGAGGCTGCGGACCGCCCGGCGGACTGGATCATGTCGGCCATCGTGGGGGCCGCCGGCCTCGCACCCGGTTTCCGCGCGCTGCGGCACGGGACGACACTGGCGCTTGCCAACAAGGAAAGCCTCGTGACCGCCGGGCCGCTTCTTCTGGCGGAGGCAAAGCGCCACGGCGCCACGATCCTGCCGGTGGACTCCGAGCATTCAGCGGTTTTCCAAGCCCTCGTGGGCGAGGATATAGCGGCGGTCGAGCGGATCATCATCACCGCCTCGGGCGGGGGGCTCCGCGACTGGCCCGAGAGCGCCCTGGCCAGTGCCACGCCCGAGGATGCGGGGGCGCATCCCAATTGGGACATGGGGCATCGGATCACCATCGACAGCGCCTCGATGTTCAACAAGGCCATGGAGCTGATTGAAACCAAAGAGTTTTTCGGCATCGCGCCCGAGAAGATCGAGACCGTGGTGCATCCGCAATCCTTGATCCACGCCCTCGTGGGCTATTGCGACGGCGCCCTGATGGCACACCTCGGGCCGCCGGATATGCGCCACGCCATCGGCTATGCGCTGCACTACCCCGACCGGGCGCATCTGCCTGTCGCGCGCCTCGACCTCGCGCAGATCGCAACCCTTGAGTTCCACGCGCCCTCCGACAGCCGCTATCCGGCCCTTCGCATCGCGCGCGAGGTCATGGCCGCCGGTGGCGCTCACGGTTGTGTGTTCAACGCGGCCAAGGAAATTGCGCTCGACGGGTTCCTTGCAGGCAGCGTCGGGTTCATGGATATGTCTGCCGTGGTGGCGGAGACCCTTGACGCCATGTCGTCACGGGCCAGCCTTTCAAATGCCCCACAAACCCTTGAGGACGTCCTCAACATTGACCATATGGCCCGAGAGACGGCCCAACGAATAATCGAGCAACGCAAGGCGAAAGCGCCTTAATCCGCAGGAAAGAGACCGCCTAGATGGAATTCATCCCCGCCTTCGGCAGCTTCGGCTTCACCCTTCTGGCCTTCGTCGCTGCCCTCTCGATCATCGTGGCCATTCACGAATACGGCCATTACATCGTCGGCCGCTGGTCGGGCATCCATGCGGAAGTTTTCTCCATCGGCTTCGGCCCGGTCCTATGGTCCGGCACGGACCAGCACGGCACGCGTTGGCAATTGGCCGCCTTGCCCTTTGGCGGCTACGTGAAGTTTCTGGGTGACGCCAATGCGGCCTCGGCCGGGCATGACGGCACCATGGACGACATGGACGCGGTGGAGCGCCGCCGCTCCATGCCCGGCGCGCCGCTCTGGGCGCGGGCGGCGACCGTGGCGGCGGGTCCGATCTTCAATTTCATCCTCTCCATCGCGATCTTCGCGGGCATCGTCCTGATCGGTGGCCGCGCGGCGGATGAGGCGATCGTGGGCGGGCTGGTTCCGGTGCCCGAGGAAATTCGCCTTCTGGAACAAGGGGATGAGATCACCGCGATCGAAGGCGAGCCGGTGTCCTCGCTGTCGGATGTCTACGAGTTGAGCCGTTCGCTCGACCCGCAGCGCAGCGTCACCTACGACATCCTGCGCGACGGCGATGCCCTGCAAGTGGACGCCGCCTTCCCGCTGCTGCCCATCGTGGGCTCGGTCGCGCCGCAGTCCGCGGCCATCGCGGCCGGGATCGAAGAGGGCGACGTGATCATGTCCGTGGACGGCACTCCGATCTACGGGTTCTCGCAACTGCGCGCCGCGGTCGATGCCTCGGAAGGGGCGGACCTCGACCTGACGGTCTGGCGTGACGGCGATACGCTGGATCTCACCCTCGCGCCGCGCTCCACCGATCTGCCGACGGCGGAAGGCGCGTTCGAGACCCGCTGGCTGATCGGCATCACCGGCGGGCTGATCTTCGAGCCTGAAACGGTCTCGGTCGGGCCTTGGGACGCGCTGACCTACGGGGCGAACCAGACATGGTTCATCATCAATTCGTCGCTCTCCGGTCTGAAACACATCATCACCGGCGCGATTTCCACCTGTAACCTGCAAGGTCCCCTCGGCATTGCCGAGACCTCGGGCGCGGCCGCGTCGCAGGGTCTGGACAACTTCATCTGGTTCATCGCGGTGCTGTCGACGGCGGTGGGCCTGTTGAACCTGTTCCCGATCCCGGTGCTCGACGGCGGCCACCTCGTGTTCCACGCCTACGAGGCGGTGGCGGGCAAGCCGCCTTCGGACAAGGTTCTGAAGGTCTTCATGGCCGTGGGCCTGACCCTGCTCTTGTCCTTGATGGTCTTTGCGCTGACCAACGACATCTTCTGCCCCTGACGCCTTGGCGGCTCTGCCCCCGGAGCGATGACGGCACGGGGCAGGGGGCGCGCGGCAAGGGCGCCACGGGCCGTTAATCATTAAAACTCCGCCTGTCGGCCAAGGTATCGCCACATTTCGAGCCGATATCTGACCTATCGCAATTTTTTGGGACCAGATGACATGCGTTACCTGACCGACAGCACCCGCGGCATGACACATCTTTTCATGCTCAACACGGACCGTTTCCTCGCGCCGCTGCTGATCGTGGCCGCGCTGACGCTCGCGGGCTGGATCCTGGGCATCTCGGGGCCGTTCTAAGGCTTTCCCCTCAATCGGTTACCGATTTCAAGGCGGCGGCGCATTCGTGCCGACCGCCTATTTTCGTTGGCGTTTCGCGTGTCGGACTCGCCACAGGTTGTGACAAACCTTTGAAAAGACACAACCCATATGCCCACAGGGGTTTGACTACCCGCTAAGCGCAGGATACCCACGTCTTGTCTGCTATTTTGACCAAAGGGTGGGATTCCATGGTCCTTCGTGCATTTGCGCACTTCACGTCTCGTATGGGGCGGCTGCTGGCCCCGGTATTCGTCGTGCTGTCACTTGTTGCTGTCGCCGTTCCGGCTGACGCGCAATCGTTCCGTTTCAACAGCTTTGACGTGCAGGGGAACTTCCGCACCAACGATGCCTCGGTGTTGCAGGTTGCGGGGATCGAGCCGGGCTCGACCGTCACGGCGGGGCAGGTCAACGACGCGCTGCAGCGGCTGCAGAACTCCGGTCTCTTCGAGACTGTCGAGGTCGCGCCGCGCGGCAACACGCTGGTCATCACGGTCGTGGAATATCCCACGATCAACCGCATCGCCATCGAGGGGAACCGCCGTCTGGACGACGACGAGCTGCTCGTGCTGCTGGAATCCACCCCCCGCCGCGTCTTCTCTCCGATCACCGCCGAGCGGGACGCCGCCGCGATTGCCGAGGCCTACCGCGTCACCGGCCGCCTGACCGCGACCGCCACGCCGCAGATCATCCGCCGCGACGAAAACCGCGTCGACCTCGTTTTCGTGGTCTCCGAAGGCTCCGTCGTCGAAACGCAGCGCATCGCTTTCGTAGGCAACCGCGACTATTCCGACCGCCGCCTGCGGCAGGTGCTGGAGTCGACGCAGGCCGGCCTGTTCCACGCGCTGATCCGCTCGGACACCTTCATCGAGGACCGCATCGCGCTCGACCGTCAGCTGCTGACCGACTTCTATCAGGATCGCGGCTACATCGACTTCGCGATCCAGTCCGTCACGCCCGAACTCAGCCGGGACCGGGGCGCCTATTTCGTGACCTTCAACATCCGCGAGGGTCAGAGCTACCGGATCGGCAACCTCTCGGTCGTCTCCGAGCTGCCCGGCGCCAATGCGGCCGATTTCCAGAACATCATCAACATCCGCCAAGGGGTGCGCTACAGCCCGCGTGTGATCGACAATGTCATCACCCGGATGGAGAACCTCGCCTCGGATCAGGGCTTGCGGTTCGTTCGCGTCGAGCCGCGCCTCGTGCGCGACGATGCCAACCTCGTCGTCAACGTGGAATTCGTGATTTCGCGCGGCGAGCGTGTCTTCGTGGAGCGCATCGACATCGAGGGCAACCAGACGACGCTCGACCGCGTCATCCGCCGCCAGTTCGACGTGGTGGAAGGCGACCCGATGGACGCCCGCCAGATCCGCGCCGCTGCCGAGCGCATCCGTGCCACCGGCTTCTTCGCCGATGTGCAGGTTGAAGGTCGCCAGGGCACGACGCCCGAGCAGGTGATCGTGGACGTCGACGTGGAAGAGCAGCCCACCGGCTCGCTCGGCTTCTCGGCCAGCTACTCCACCGACGGTGGCGCTGGCCTTGCCGTGAACTTCGCGGAAGAGAACTTCCTTGGACGCGGGCAGGCCCTTGCGGTTGGCTTCAACACCACCTCCGGCTCGCAGTCGCTGAACTTCTCCTTCACCGAGCCGGCCTTCCTGCGGCGTGACCTGGCGCTTGGCGTCAGCGCTTACTACGCGATGTCGAACGACGACGATTCCGACGCGGAATCCACCACCTACGGGGTCGGCACCAGCCTTGGCTTCCCGGTGAGCGAAAACAGCCGCCTGCGCCTGTTCTACAACTACGATCACGACGAGATCACGGGCTATGACACCGACGACTCGCTGATCCTGCGCAATGAGGCCGAGTCTGCCGACACCTCGCGGGTTGGCTTCACCTACAGCTTCGACAACCGTGACACCGGCTTGAACCCCAACGCGGGCGTCTTCCTCGCGTTCACCGGTGAATATGCGGGCCTCGGCGGCGACACCGAGTTCCTCCGTGCCCGCGTGCGCGCACAGGCAGAGACCCGCATCATGCGCGAGGAAGTGACCCTCCGCGCCACCTTCGAGGGCGGGGCGATCACCGCCTTGGACGACGGTACACGCGCCTCCAACCGCTTCTCGCTCAACTCGCGCCAGCTGCGCGGCTTCGAGAGCGGCGGCACCGGCCCCCGTGACACGGGTGCTGCGAACGACAACGCGCTTGGTGGCAACTACTTCGCCGTGGCCCGGTTTGAAACCGCGTTCCCACTGGGTCTTCCCGAGGAATATGGCATCTCCGGTGGCGCCTTCTTCGACGTGGGCTCTGTCTGGGGTCTTGATGATACCATGGGCTCCTCGGGCACCGTCGACGACGACTTCTACCTGCGCTCCACGGTTGGCCTCTCGGTCTTCTGGGATACGGCCCTCGGCCCGCTGCGGTTCAACTTCTCGCATCCGCTGGAGTATCAGGACTACGACCGGACGCGGAACTTCGACTTCACGGTTGAGGCGCGTTTCTAAGCCCGATGGGTAGCCTTTCGACACTTCTACGCGCCGCTGCCCTCGGGGTGGCGGCGCTTGTCGTCCAGACGGGCGACGGGCGGGCTCAGCCCGTGGCGTCACCCGAGACCGCCATTCTCGTGCTCAACCAGGACCGGTTGCTGACCCAGACCGAGTTCGGGCAACGCATCCAGACCGAGCTGGAAGCCGCCTCGCAAGCGCTCGCGGCCGAAAACCGCCGGATCGAGGCGCAATTGACCGAGGAGGAGCTGGACCTGACCGAGCGTCGGCCCTCCATGACGCCCGCGGATTTCCGCGCCCTCGCCAGTGAATTCGACGCCCGCGTCGTGGCCATCCGCGCTGCGCAGGATGCCAAGGGGCGGGACTTGCAGGCGCAATCTGAGGCCGCGCAGCAGCGCTTTTTCGAGGAGACTTTCCCGGTGCTGCTGGAGATCATCGAGGCCCGCGGTGCCGCGGTCCTGCTCGACAGCCGCACGGTTCTCTTGTCGGCAGGCTCCGTCGATATCACCGATGCCGCCATCGCGGCGATCAACGAGGCTCTGGGCGACGGGGGCGAGGAGCCTCTGATCGCCGTGCCCGGCGTGGCGCCGCTCGAACAATAGCCCCTTCTTGCCGAGGCTTGGCGGAGTTGCTAGGCCACGGTCCACAAACAAATTCGGAGACCAGCCATGACGGCAGACGTTCAAACCACCGCCGACATCGACCTGATCCAGCGCATCCTGCCGCACCGCTACCCGTTCCTGCTGGTCGACCGGGTGCGCGACATCGTGCCGTTCAAGTCCGCCGTCGGCATCAAGAACGTCACCGTGAACGAGCCACATTTTCAGGGGCACTTCCCCGGTGTGCCGATCATGCCGGGCGTCACCATCGTCGAGGCGATGGCCCAGACCGCCGCCGTGATGGTGGGGGTCTCGGCCGATCTCGCCGACAAGAACTTCCTTGTCTATTTCATGGGCATCGACAGCTGCAAATTCCGCCGCAAGGTGGTGCCGGGCGACGTGCTGGAGCTTTCTGTCGAGGCAACGCGCGGCAAGGCCGGCGCCAAGGTCTGGAAATTCGCGGGCAGCGCCACGGTTGAAGGCGAATTGGCCTGCGAGTGCAGCTTCACCGCCATGATGGATATCCCTGCGGAGGCCAGCTGAATGGCCATCGACGCCACCGCCCAGATCCACCCCAGTGCGGTCATCGAGGAGGGCGCGACCATCGGCGCGGGCTGCCGGATCGGCCCGTTCTGCGTGGTCGGCTCCGAGGCGACGCTCGGCCGGGGGGTGGTGCTGAAATCCCACGCCATCGTCACCGGCTGGACGGAGATCGGGGACGACTGCGAGATCTTCCCCTTCTGCAATATCGGCGAGATCCCTCAGGACAAGAAGTTCGGTGGCGAACGCACGCGGCTGATCGTCGGCGCGCGCAACCGCATCCGCGAGGGCGTGACGATGAACACCGGCACCGAGGGCGGTGGCGGCGTGACCCGCGTGGGCGATGACGGCCTGTTTCTCGCCAATGCCCATGTGGCCCATGATTGTGTCGTGGGCGACCGGGTCATCATGGTCAATTCCTCGGCGCTGGCGGGCCATTGCGTGGTCGGCAATGACGTGATCATCGGCGGCCTGTCGGGTGTGCACCAATTCGTCCGCGTCGGTCACGGCGCGATCATCGGCGCGGTCACCATGGTCACCAATGACGTCATTCCCTACGGCCTCGTCCAAGGGCCGCGGGGCAAGCTCGACGGCTTGAACCTCGTGGGGCTGAAGCGCTCGGGCGTGGCAAAGGCCGACATCACCGCGCTGCGCGCCGCGCTTCAGGCGCTGAAGCAGGGCGAGGGCGCGAGCTTTCAGGAACGCGCGCGCCGCCTTGGCGAGAGTGAGGACATCGACAGCGCCTACGTGCGCGAGATCGTGGATTTCGTTCTGGGCGACAGCGACCGCTCGTTCCTGACGCCGGAGTGACGCCGATGCGCGCGATCCTTGCAGGCATGGGCGCTTTGCCGGGGCTCTTGCTGGAGGCCGGACCCGCCGAAGTGGTGCGCTTCAAGGGCGTCAGCGTCGACGTCGAGCCGACCATCGAGGCGCGGTTCGAGCAGTTGGGCCTGCTCTTCGAGGAGTTGCGCAAACGCGGCGTGACGGAGGTCTGCCTCGCTGGCGCCATGTCCCGACCGCCGCTTGATCCTGTCGCATTCGATCCGTTGACGGCCTCGAAGATGCCTTTGCTGATGCAGGCGATGGGCCAAGGCGACGATGCCTTGTTGCGGGCGGTGATCAGCGTGATCGAAGGCGCGGGCTTCAGCGTCGTGGCCGCCCACGAGTTGCGCCCCGACCTCGTCGCGCCCGCGGGGCAGATCGCGGGCAAGCCATTGGCGGAACAGGACGCGGCCCGCGCGCGCGCCGTGCTGGATGCGCTCGGCTCGCTTGACGTGGGCCAGGGGGCTGTTGCTGCCAAAGGTCAGGTGATCGGGATCGAGACGTTGCAGGGCACGGACGCGATGCTGGCCTTTGTCGGGCAGACCAAGCCCAACTCCGGCGGTGTCTTCGTCAAGCGGCCCAAGGCCGGGCAGGACCTGCGCGTCGACATGCCCGCCATCGGCCCCGAGACGATCCGCAACGCCGCCGCCGCGGGCCTTTCGGGGATCGAGATCGCCGCCGACAGTGTCCTGCTGCTGGACCGCGAGGCGATCCTCACGGCCTGCGCCGAGACCGGCCTTAGCCTCTGGGCGGGGCCTTGAAACTCTTTCTCGTGGCCGGAGAGCCTTCGGGCGACCGCCTCGGCGGCGCGCTGTTGGCGGGCTTCGACGATCTTGGCGTCGCGGTTGAACCCGCCGGTGTCGGCGGCCCGATAATGGCGGCGCAGGGGATGCGCTCTCTCTTTCCCTACGAGGAACTGGCCGTCATGGGCTTGGCGGAGGTCTTGCCCAAATACAGGGCCCTCAAACGCCGCATCGTCGAGACGGCCCAAGCGGTGGCGGACAGCGACGCCGAGGCGCTGATCACCATCGACAGCCCGGATTTCGGGCTGCGGGTGGCGAAACGCGCGCGGGCGGCCAATCCTCGGTTGAAAACCATTCACTACGTGGCGCCTTCGGTCTGGGCGTGGCGGCCGAAACGGGCAGAGAAGATGGCCCGCGTGATCGATCACGTGCTGGCGCTGCTCCCGTTCGAGCCGCCCTACATGGAAGCCGCGGGCATGAGCTGTGATTTCGTCGGGCATCCGGTGGTGGCAGAACCGCGCGCCAGCGCCTCGGACGTCGCGGCGTTTCGCGCGGCCTATGGGCTCGGGGCCGAGCCAATCGTGTTGGTGCTGCCGGGGTCCCGCAGCTCCGAGGTCGCGCGGCTGGCACCGATCTTCGGCGAAGCGCTCAGCGGGATCGACGCGCGTCTGGTCCTGCCCACGCTGCCCCATACGCGGGAGGCCGTCCTCTCCCTCACGGCGGACTGGCCGCAGCGCCCGATCATCGTGGATGCCGCCGACGCCGATCAGAAACGCGCGGCCTTCGCGGCCGCCGATGTGGCGCTTGCGGCCTCCGGGACCGTGTCGTTGGAGCTGGCAGCCAACGGCACGCCGATGGTCATCGCCTACGACATGAACTGGCTTACCCGTGCGATCATGAAACGCGCGATCCGCATCGACACGGTAACGCTGGTGAACCTCGTCTCCGAGACCCGCGCGGTGCCTGAATATCTCGCCGAGAACTGCCGCCCCGACGCGATCCGCGAGGGGGTGCGCGCGGTCATGGCCGGAGACCACGATCAGCAGGCGGCCATGGCGCTGACCATGGAGCGTCTGGGGCAGGGGCAAGAGCCCCCCGGCACCCGCGCCGCGCGCTCGGTTCTGGCGGCACTGGGCAAGTCTTAACGGCGTTAACCGGTGAAGTCGGCGGGCGCGGCCCCGGCAAGGCGGACCAGTACTTTCGGATCGATTGCGAAGATATGGCGTGGCGTGCCCGCTGCCGCATAGACGACATCGAAATCGAGCAGGCGCGGGTCGTACCACGCCTTGATCGGCGACAGATGCCCGACGGGAGAGACACCGCCGATGGCAAAGCCCGTTTGCGATCGGATCAGACCGGCATCAGCCTTGCCAAGCGGCGCGCCCGCCACGGCGCTTGCCTGTCTGTCATCGACGCGGTTTCCGCCTGCGGTCACGAACAGCACGGCCTCGCCACTGTCTTCGTCGCGGAAGATGATCGACTTGGCGATCTGGTCCAGATGACAGCCCGCGGCCTGCGCCGCATCTGCCGCCGTGCGGGTGCCGTCCGACATCTCGAGCACCTCCACCGCGACGCCCGCTTCCTCCAACGCGCGCCGCACGCGCCTCAACGACTTTGACACTGTCCCGATCCCCTGCCATTCCATCGGCACCCTAGCTAATTCCATTCGGACCGAACCGAAAGACCGCCGATGCCCTTCGCTGCCCGCCTGACCCGTTCGCCCTTGGCCCATGCTCCGGATCGCGGTGACGAGGCGCTGACCCACACCCATGATCTCGCACCGGAACTGGCGGAATTGATCCGGGGCGCCGCCGGGTCTTCGCCCTACCTCGCCGAATTGATCCGCAAGGAGGGGCACTGGCTGTCCCACGCGTTGGAGGCTGAGCCCGAGGAGGTCATCCAGGGGCTGATCGAGGACACGCGGACATTTGATCTCAAAACCATCGACGCGGGCCTGCGGCAGTTGAAACGCCGCGCGGCGCTGATCGTGGGTCTGGCGGATTTGGGCGGCGTCTGGGGGCTGGCGACCTTGACGCAGGCGTGGACGGATTTCGCCGACGCCTGCGTTGCGGCGGCGCTTTGTGTCCACGTGGCCGCGCAGGCGCGGCGCGGCAAGATCCCCGGCCAGCGCGAAGAGGACGCCTTCCGCGACGGGGCCGGCATGGTGGCGCTGGCGATGGGCAAGATGGGCGCGGGCGAGTTGAATTATTCCTCCGACATCGACCTGATCTGTCTCTTTGACGAGACCCGGTTCGATGGCCCCGCCGAGGAGATGGAGGCCCGCGCGGGCTTCATCCGGGCGACCCGCGCGATGGCGGCCACGCTCAACGATCCGACCGAGGAAGGCTACGTCTTTCGCACCGACCTGCGCCTGCGCCCGGATGCGTCGGTCACGCCGGTCTGCATCTCGATGGCGGCGGCCGAGCGTTACTACGAGGGCGAGGGGCGCACGTGGGAGCGTTCCGCATATATCAAGGCGCGTCCCGCGGCAGGCCACATCGCGGCGGGGGAGAAGTTCTTAACGGCGTTAACGCCTTTCGTCTGGCGCAAGCATCTGGATTTCGCGGCCGTGGCTGAAACCATGGACATGCGGCAGCGCATCCGTGACCACAAGGGGCTGCACGGCATGGCGCTGGAGGGGCGCAACCTCAAGCTTGGCTACGGCGGTATCCGCGAGATCGAGTTCTTCGCCCAGACCCGCCAGCTTGTCGCCGGGGGGCGGGACCCGAGCCTGCGCCAACCGCGCACGGTCAAGGCGCTGGCCGCTCTGGCGCGTGCGGAATGGATCACCCGCGACGATGCCAGCGCGCTGGCCGATCACTACGCCGCCCTGCGCGAGGCCGAGCATCGCCTACAGATGATCGATGACGCCCAGACCCATTCCCTGCCGAAAACACCTGAGGGTTTCGACCGCCTCGCGCGGCTCAGTGGGGAGGGCGATACGGCCCGCTACCGCGCCGCTCTGGAAGACAGGCTCGCCGCCGTGGCGGAGCTGACTTCGGACCTCTACGCATCGAAATCCGGCACCAGCGTTGCACCGACGTTGTCGGAGGAGGCTCAGGCTATCGTGGCCCGTTGGCCGGGCTATCCGGCCCTGAAATCGGCGCGGGGGCAGGCCATTTTCGAGCGGCTCAAGCCCGATCTGCTGAACCGGTTCAGCAGGTCCACCCGGCCGGACGAGGCGCTCTCGAACTTCGACGGGTTCCTGCGCGGCCTTCCCGCGGGCGTGCAGATCTTCTCGCTCTTCGATGCCAACCCGAGCCTTGTCGATCTGCTGGTCGATGTCTGCTCCACCGCGCCGGGGCCTGCCGCCTATCTCTCACGCCACAGCCGGGTGCTCGATGCGGTTCTGGTGGGTGATTTCTTCAGCCCGTGGCCGGGCGCTGCGGGGTTGCGCGAGGAACTGGCCGAGGCGCTCGAACCGCTTGATTACGAGGCGCAACTCGACACCACGCGACGGTGGCAGAAGGAGTGGCTCTTCCGCGTGGGCGTGCACATGCTGCGCGGCCTGATCGACGCGGATGACGCGGCGCAGCAGTATTCCGACGTGGCCGAGGCTGTCGTCTCGGGCCTCTGGCCCTGCGTCTGCGCCGATGTCGCGCGCCGTCACGGGGATGCGCCGGGGCGCGGCGGCGTGGTGCTTGCCATGGGCTCGCTCGGGGTGCGCGAGATGACGGCGACGTCGGACCTCGACCTGATCGTGATCTTCGACGCCCAAGGGGTCGAGATGACCGAAGGCCGCCGCCCGCTGGACCCGCGCGGCTGGTTCGCCAAGGCAACCAAGGCGATGATCACCGCCCTCAGCGCGCGCACGGGCGAGGGGAAGCTCTACGACGTGGACATGCGGCTGCGGCCGTCGGGCGGGCAGGGGCCGGTCGCCACGGCCCTCACGTCTTTCGAGCGCTACCAGCGCGAGGAGGCTTGGGTTTGGGAGCACATGGCGCTGACCCGCGCCCGCGTCGTGGCGGGCGATCTGAGCCTCGCGCGGGATGTCGATGGCATTCGCCGCAGCATCATCGAGGGCCGCAAGGATGACCCGGCGGTCCTGCCCGAGGCGACCGAGATGCGCGCCCGGCTGCGCGACGCTGGACGGGCCGGCAGCACATGGGCCGTGCGCGATGGTGCGGGCGGGATGCAGGATATCGCGCTGGTCGCGCAGGCGCTTGCCCTGAAGGCCGGCGCTCCGGTGGAGGGGACGCTCGCGCAGCTCGAGGCGGCGCAGGAGGCGGGGCTGATCACCCCGGAGCAGGCCCGGCAGTTGACCGCATCCTACCAGCTTTTCCGGCAGGTCTCGCAAGGATCGCGCCTGCTGACCGATGCGCCGATCGATGTGGATAACGTGGGCGAGGGCGGACGCACCCTGTTGCGCCGCATGGCTCAGGTGCCGTCCACGGAGGCTCTGGTGACGCAGTTGGACCAATCTCGCGCGGCGGCGGCCGATATAGTTTCGGAAATACTGACAGCAAGCGAGTGAATATCATGGCACGAGACAAGGACCCCATCGACCCCAAGGGTCTGATCCGGGAGGCATTCCGCATCGACGGGATCTCGGCGCCCGAGTGTCGCTCGATCTTCGTGGATTGGGCGCTGAGCGTGAAGGCCGATGACCACGCCCCGCTGATCCAGACGCTGCTGTCCCGTCACGAAGACGTGCCGGACGCGCATCCCATGAAGCAGGTGCTGCAAGAGGGGCTGGCCGCCAAACCCGCCAATGTGCGGCGCGGCGGCAGGGCGGCGCGGTTCACGGAGAGCTAGGTCGCGCGCGTTATGCCTTCACACGGGACGCGTGGCTGCCCCGTTCGCGGTAGGGCGTCGTGTCGTAATGGGCGCGGTAGCATTTCGAGAAGTGGGACGGTGAGGCAAAGCCGCAGGCCAGCGCCACGTTGATCACGCTCATGTCGGTCTGCATCAGCAGGTTGCGTGCCTTGCCGAGGCGCAGTTCCATGTAATAGCGCTTGGGCGAGCGGTTGAGGTAGCGGCGGAACAGCCGCTCCAACTGGCGCGTCGACATGCCCACGTCCATCGCAAGCTGCGCCGGGCTGATCGGCTCCTCGATGTTCTGCTCCATCATGCGGATCACCTGGCCCAATTTCGGGTGCCGCACGCCGATCCGCGTGGGGATCGAGAGCCGCTGCGTGTCCTGATCGGTGCGGATCGAAGTGTAGATCAACTGATCAGCCACGAGGTTGGCGAGATCCTCGCCGTGATCCTCGGCGATCAGCTTCAGCATCAGGTCGATCGAGGCGGTGCCGCCCGCCGTGGTGATCCGGTTGCCATCCACGACGAAGACCGATTTCGTGAGCGTCACCTCTTCGAATTCCTCGGCGAAGCTGTCCTGATTTTCCCAATGGATCGTGGCGCGTTTGCCGTCCAGAAGCCCGGCCTTGGCCAGCGTATAGCCCGCCGTGCACAGACCCGCGATGACGGAGCCCTTGCGCGCCTCGCGGCGAATCCAGCTCAGCAGACGCTTGGTCGTGGAGCCTGCGACGTCGATGCCGCCGCAAAGCAGGATCACGTCATCGCGGTTCACTTCTTCAAGCCCGGTGTCGAGCCGGAACCATGTCCCGGCAGAGCATTGCGCATATTCGCCGCCTTCACCGGCCAGCGTCCATTGATAGAGTTCCTGACCAGACATGCGGTTTGCGATGCGCAGCGCTTCTACCGCAGAGGCGAAGCACAACATGGTAAACTGGTCCAACAAAACGAAGATAAACCGCTTGGGGCCTTCGCTCGGGCGCAACCGGGCACCTTTGTCTGTCATGCCGCATCTCCCTCGGCTGCCATCTTCCGCCCGAGGCTGTGCCGCGGGTGGCGTAACCGAAACCACTAAAGCAGAGCGCACGCAATCCCGCGATGTAAATTTCAAGGGGGAGGAATGATGAAATCCGGGATTGGAAGCCACCCGCGCCTTGTGTAGAGAGGTCGGCGATCCCTGCGACATTGGAGAACGTTATGACCGCAGCAAGCAGCTGGACCAAATCTGACTGGCGCGCCAAGCCGCGCATTCAAATGCCTGACTATCTGGATGCCGAGGCGCTTGGCGCCGTCGAAGCACAGCTGCGCCAGTATCCGCCCCTCGTCTTTGCCGGCGAAGCGCGCCGGTTGCGGGACGAGCTGGCCGCCGTGTCGCGCGGCGAAGGCTTCCTGCTGCAAGGCGGCGATTGCGCCGAGAGCTTCGCGGAATTCTCCGCCGACAGCATCCGCGACACCTTCAAGGTCATGCTGCAGATGGCGATGGTTCTGACCTATGGCGCGAAAGTGCCGGTGGTGAAGATCGGCCGCATGGCGGGCCAGTTCGCCAAGCCCCGCTCGGCCCCGACCGAAGTGCAGAACGGCGTGGAGCTGCCCTCCTACCGGGGTGACATCATCAACGAGCTGGAGTTCTCGGAGGCCGCGCGCATCCCGAACCCCGCTAAGATGCTGCAGGCCTACACCCAGGCGGCGGCCTCTCTGAACCTCGTGCGCGCCTTCTCGACCGGTGGTTTCGCCGACATCCACCACGTCCACTCCTGGACGCTCGGCTTCACCGACAGCGAGGATGCCGCGAAGTACCGCGAGCTGGCGAACCGGATTCAGGATGCGCTTGATTTCATGACCGCGGCGGGCCTGACCTCCGAGAACAACCACGAGCTCTCGACGGTGGATTTCTACACCTCCCACGAGGCGCTTCTGCTGGAATATGAAGAGGCGCTCTGCCGTCTGGATTCGACCTCCGGCAAGTGGCTCGCGGGGTCCGGCCACATGATCTGGATCGGCGACCGCACCCGTCAGCCCGACGGCGCCCACGTGGAATTCTGCAAGGGCGTGCAGAACCCCATCGGCGTGAAATGCGGCCCGTCGCTGACGCGTTCGGACCTCAAGGAACTGCTCGACACGCTGAACCCGAACCGCGAGGCCGGGCGCATCGTGCTGATCAACCGCTTCGGGGCCGGCAACGTGGGCGATCACATGCCCAAGCTGATCCGCGCCGTGGAAGAGGAAGCCCACCCCGTCGTCTGGACCTGCGACCCGATGCACGGCAACACGATCAAGTCCGACAGCGGCTACAAGACCCGCCCGTTCGAGAGCGTGCTGCGCGAAGTGCAGGAATTCTTCGCGGTCCACGGCGCCGAGGGCACGATCCCCGGCGGCGTGCATTTCGAGATGACCGGTCAGGACGTGACCGAATGCACCGGCGGCGTGCGGGCCGTGTCCGACGAGGACCTGTCCTCGCGCTACCACACCGCCTGCGACCCGCGCCTGAACGCGTCCCAGTCGCTGGAGCTGGCGTTCCTGGTGGCGGAGGAGCTTTCGGCCAACCGTGACGCGATGCGCGCGACGGCCTGAAAGCCTCTATAGGACGAACAGGAACGGCGGGTGGCGCAGGCCAACCCGCCGTTTTTCATGTGGCGATGGTCATGGCGGTGTTTAGGAGAATGGCCGCGCCTAGGACAGACCACCGTCGATGACCTGAAAGACGGGCCGTTTGCGGGTGACGGCATCGCCTTCAGGCTGCGTCGCCACGGCCTGCGGCGCGCCCCCCGATCGCACCACGCGGGTCGCCGTCAGCTGCCCCCGCGCCGTGTTGCCCATCGGCCCGATGATCGGACCGACCTCGGGAATGTCGAGCGACCAGCTGCCCGTCACCGCGAAACGTCCGCGCAGGTCTGTCACGAACGGCGTGGCAGCGGCGCGTTCGGAGTAGATCGCGAGCCCACGGGTCAGGGCGCCGCGCGTATCGGCCAGCGGCAGGATCGCCATCAGGGCCTCGGGCACGGGGCCTTTCCGCTCAACGCGCGCCAAGGCGAGGATGCTGACCACCGGCGTGGCAATCGCGTTTTCGGCAGCATCCATGGCGCGGTTGCGGTCGTCCAGTTCGAACAGCGCACGAAACGGCATGCCGCGCAGCTCCATACCGGCCCGCGTGGACAGCGTCGCGCCCGCCAGCCGCATCCGCACCGTGCCGGCCCGTGGCCGCTCCAGCACGCTGATGCGTGACAGGTGACGGGTGAGCGCGGCGGGGCTGATCTCGACCCGTCCGGGGGCGACGCGGTCGCCGCGCAGCTCATCCCAGTAACGCAGGACGCTGGTGATCCGACCGTCGAGGTCAGGCAACCCGTGGGACGTGTCGCTGAGGTGGCTCATCATCTGCTCTCCATGCGGGGATGTCGGTGCGAACATCCGGGGACCGACAGCACGCCCCTCCGGCGCTTGCCGTCGGGTTCAGGCGGCGCGTCCTATCGCCGTGCTGCACATCTGGTCCTTTATCGAATACACTGATTAAAATTGTCCGGGCAGGGGGAGATTTAACAGATGGTTAACGCCGAGGAACATCGCGATGGGTGAGGGGGCGCTTGCGTCGATGACGGCCTTCGCCAGCGCCGAGGGGGCGGCGGACGGGGTCTCTTGGTCGTGGGATCTGCGCTCGGTCAATGGGCGCGGGCTCGATCTGCGGCTGCGTCTGCCCGATGGGTTGACGGCGTTGGAGCAACCGCTGCGCGCGGCCCTGCAAAAGGCGCTGACACGGGGCAACGTGACCCTCGGCCTGCGCGTCAATCGCGTCGCATCGGCCGGCGGGCAGCTCTCGTCCGAGGCTCTGGACGCGGCGCTCGAGTTGATCTCCGAGGTGGAAGCGCGCGCCAACGGCGGCCTGACCCATTCCACCGCCGTCGACGTGCTGAACATGCGCGGCGTGATGGACGGCGCCGACGCCATGGCGATGCCCGACACGGAGGTGTTGATGGCCGAGGCGCAGGAGCTGATCGCAGCCTTCGTGGCGATGCGCCGGACCGAAGGCGCGGCGCTGGCGCGCGTCATGTCCGAGCAACTCGACCAGATCGCGGCGCTGACCCGGGCCGCGCGGTCCGCCGCGCAGGCCCGCACCGAGGCGCAGGGCAACAGGCTCCGCGCGCAGGTCGCCGCCCTTCTGGCCGAGACCGAGATCGTGGACGAGGCACGGCTGGCGCAAGAGATTGCCGTCCTCGCCGTCAAGGGCGACGTGATGGAAGAGATCGACCGCCTCCGCGCCCATGTCGACGCCGCGCGCGATTTGCTGGACCAGGGCGGGCCTGTCGGGCGCAAGCTGGATTTCCTGATGCAGGAGTTCAATCGCGAGGCGAATACCCTTTGCGCGAAGTCCGGCGACACCGCCCTCACGGCCATTGGACTTGACCTGAAACTGACCATCGATCAGATGCGCGAACAGGTTCAAAACGTGGAATGAAAATGGCACAGACCAACCGACGCGGCCTTCTGATCATCCTTTCGTCACCCTCCGGCGCAGGCAAATCCACCCTCGCGCGGCGCCTGATGTCCTGGGACGAGACGCTCAGCTTCTCTGTCTCCGCCACCACCCGCGATCCGCGGCCCGGCGAGGTCGACGGGCAGGACTACCGCTTCATGCCCGAGGCCGAGTTCAAGGCGCTGGTGGCCGACGGCCAGATGCTGGAACACGCCCATGTCTTCGGCAATTTCTACGGCTCGCCCATGGCGCCCGTCGCCGAGGCGATCGAGGCGGGACGCGACGTGCTCTTCGATATCGACTGGCAGGGCGCGCAGCAGATCCGCAACTCGGATCTTGGTAAACACACGCTCTCGATCTTCATCCTGCCGCCCTCGATCCCCGAGTTGAAGAAACGGCTGGAGGGCCGCGCGCAGGACAGCGCCGAGGTGATCGACAAGCGGATGCGCAAGAGTTGGGACGAGATCAGCCGGTGGGATGCCTACGACTACGTGCTGGTCAACGACAACCTGCTGATGACCGAGGAGCGCCTGAAAACCATCATCACCGCGGAGCGGCTGCGGCGTGAGCAGCAACCGGGCTTGCAGGCTCACGTGCGGCAATTGCAGGCGGAATTCGAGGAGTTGGGTCAATGATCTACGCATTGGACGGGGTCAGCCCCGATATCGCCGAGGATACATGGGTCGCGCCCGATGCGAATGTCATCGGCAGGGTCGTGCTGGAGGTCGGCGCGAGCGTCTGGTTCGGTTGCACCCTGCGCGGCGACAACGAAGAGATCCGTGTCGGTGCGGGCTCGAACGTTCAGGAGAACGTGGTGTGCCATACCGATCCGGGCCTGCCGCTGATCATCGGCCCGGATTGCACGATTGGCCACAAGGCCATGCTGCACGGATGCGAGATCGGGGCCGGAAGCCTGATCGGGATGGGGGCGACCGTGCTGAACGGCGCGAAGATCGGGGCCGGTTGCCTGATCGGCGCCGGCGCGTTGATCCCCGAAGGCAAGGAGATCCCGGACGGCTCGCTGGTGATGGGGATGCCGGGCAAGGTTGTGCGAGAGCTTGATGAGGCCGCGCGGGCGGGCCTGCTCGCCTCGGCTGATAACTATCGCCAGAACATGCGCCGTTTCCGGGCCGGGCTGCGGCCGGCCTAGGTTGCCGCGACTTGGGGTGCGCGTCCGCCGGACAAGCCGTTTCGTGCCGCTGTTCGCGCTGTCATCAGGACGTCGACATGCGAAACGACTCGGCCTCGGCAAAGTAATTCACCGTTGAGCCAAGCGCTTGCGCAGCGCGTAAAAGCACCGGGAACTGGGCGTCGGAGGGGCGGAGCACGCGTCCTTCCCGCGCCGCGCCCGAGCGCAGGAGTTCCCACAAATTCTCGTCGATGTTGAGCCGGGGACCTGTCGCCTCAAGCTGCCAGTTTCCCGACGGGTCCGGTCCGATCCGCAGCGAGCCGCCCATGGGCAGGGCCGCTTCGGCGCAGAGCAGCATCAGAAGCGCCATCTTGGTTTCCTGCCGTGAACGGTCACCATCCGCCATCCAGACCGCCGCGATGCGGCTTTGCTTGAAGTAGCCGTCGACGACCGTCGTGGCCTCCCGCAGCGACGTGATTTGCGAAGGGTCCGCGCCGCCGAAAGCCAAGCGGAACATGCGGATGCGCGCCTCTCCCGCGCGCACGGCGTCGCGGATCAGCTCCACCTCCGGCCCATCGGCCTTGCCGGTCATCTCCAGCAGTTCAACCCCATTGCCGATCGCGCCCAAAGGGTTAACTAGATCATGACACAGTCGCGAGGCCACGAGATCGGCCAAACCAGAGACCGGATCGTTTTTTTGGTCTCGCATAACAAGGGCCTTTCACGCCATGGACAAGGAAAACTCAGCCGCCGCGGAGATCACCGCGATCCTCGAGCCCGGCATGTATGTGCGCAACCCCAATGCGCCGGAGTGGGGCCGCGGGCAGGTGCAATCCAATATCGCAGGCCGCGTCACGGTGAATTTCGAGCACGAGGGCAAGCTGGTGCTGGACGGCCACAAGGTCGCGCTTTCCATCGACTATTCCTCCTGATCTCAAGAGATCACGCTAGGGTAGAATGGTTAAGACACCTTTAATAGCCTCGAAGCCGCTTCCGCTGCATTGATCGCACGTCCAACTTGCAAATGGGGGGCAGCTTGCTAAACCCGCTCTTCACCGCGGTCCCGATCCGGGTTCTCTCCGCGCAGCCCTTGGAAACCCGTGTCGAGACATGCAGATAGACGAGCCGCATCTGGAACTGCGATTGGCCAAGACGCCCGCCGACCTGCGTGCCGCGCAGCGGCTGCGCTATCAGGTCTTCGTCGCGGAACTGGGAGGCTCGGGGCCGATGGTGGACCACGAGGCGCAGCTGGAACAGGACCGCTTCGATCCGTTCTTCGATCATCTCCTGCTGCTCGATCATCGCCGCGCCGCCGGCGACGAGGTTGTCGGCGTCTACCGCCTGATGCGTTCAGTGGGGGCCGAGGAGGCCGGGCAGTTCTATTCCGAAGACGAATATGACCTCGGCGTCCTGCGCCGGAGCGGTCGTCGGCTGTTGGAGCTTGGGCGCTCCTGCGTCCATGCCGATTACCGGGGCGGCACGGCAATGCTGCACCTGTGGAACGGGCTCGCGGCCTATATTGCCGAGCATGGGATCGAGGTGATGTTCGGCGTGGCCAGTTTCCACGGCACCGATCCTGCGCCGATCGCGGGGCCGCTATCGCTGCTCCACCATCGGCACCTTGCCCCGTCCGATATCCGTCCGAAAGCCCGCGCCGACGGGTTTCAGCCGATGCCGCTGATCGCAGCCGACGCGCTGGACCGTCCCGCCGCGATCCGCGCCATGCCGGCGCTGATCAAAGCCTACCTGCGGCTCGGCGGGTTTGTGGGTGAGGGGGCTTACATCGACCGCGCCTTCAACTGTATCGACGTCTGCCTCGTGATCGACGTGGCCCGGATGTCGCCGACCCACCGGGCGATCTACCAGAAGGGCGCGCGGCCATGAGCCTCTCCGTGAAAACGCCGGCCCCGGCGCGGGCGCTCGGGCCCATGGCGCTCCTGCGCGCGTTCCGCCGCGCCACGCCGCTCCTCCTTGCGCTGGCGATCTGCTTTCCGCTTCTCCTCCTCCTCCGCCTGCCGGAGCGGTTGATCTGGGGCCTGCGCCGACCGGTAACGCCTTATGTTACCCAAGGTGTCTGCCTGCTGGCGTGTTGGAGCCTCGGGCTGAAGCGCAAGGTCATTGGCGCCCCGATGCGCAGCCCCGGCGCATACGTTGCCAACCATGTGAGTTGGCTCGATATCTTCGTGCTCAACGCCGGCAAGCGCATGTATTTCGTGGCCAAGGCAGAGGTCAGCGTCTGGGGAGGGATCGGCTGGCTTGCCCGCGCCAATGGTACCGTGTTCATCCGCCGCAACCGGGCCGAGGCGGCAAAGCACACGCGCCTGTTCGAAGACCGGCTGATTGCCGGGCATCAATTGCTGTTCTTCCCCGAGGGCACCTCCACCGATGGGCAACAGGTCTTGCCGTTCAAGACGACGCTGTTCGAGGCCTTCTTTGCCGAGCGCTTGAGGCCGCATCTGTGTGTGCAGCCCGTCACGCTCTATTACACCGCGCCGCCCGGGGCGGACCCGCGCCATTACGGCTGGTGGGGTGAGACGGAGTTCGCCCCGAGCCTGATGCAGATCCTCACCACGCCCGGACGGGGGCAGGTGGAGGTGATCTACCACGACCCGATCCCCGTCGCCGGTGCCGCGAATCGCAAGGCCCTGGCAAAGCAGGCGGAAGATGCGGTCCGCGCCGGATTCGATGCGGCCCGCGCGGCCGGTTAGTGCGTAGGTTAACGTAGCGGGGCGGTCAGCGCTTGGAGGGCGGCGATGGGATCGTCGTGGCGCCAGATCTCGGGGCCGATGGCGAAGAAATCCGTGACCGAAGCGAGGGAGCCCACGAGGTCTTCCGTCAGGGCGCCTTCCGCCACCACGGGGACTTCGATCATCTGCGACCACCAGGCAAAGAGATCATGCTCGGCGCGGCTGCCGTCGCCCAGATCGCTCTCGCCCACTGGTCCGAAGGTCACGTAATCGGCCCCGGCTTCCCCGGCGTTCATCCCGTCATGGCGCGAGGTGCCGCACGCCGCGCCGATGATCGCATCGGCGCCGAGGGTTTTGCGTGTGTCGCGGACGCTGCGCGCGCCGTCGAGCAAGTGCACACCGTCAAGCCCGAGCCGTTCGACGAGTTGGATATGGCGATCGATCACGAGGGGCACGTCGCGGGCATGGGCCACTTCGCGGCATTGGTCGGCGGCGCGAGACAGCGCGGCCTCGTCCTCGCTCGCGAGCGCAAGGCGCAGGCAGGCAACATCGACACTATCGAGCAGCCGGGCGAGGACCGGCGCAAAGACCTCGGCTTCGAAGGCGGTCGGGGTCACGAGGTAGAGTTGCGGGGTCTCTGGGGGCTCTTGTTCGTCCATGGTGCTCTTCATGTGGTTCGAGTGACGCGCCGGTCGGCCTCGCGCTGATACAATCCCGCGTCCGTCGGAGCAATGGTGGAGGCGGGCAGGGCGCGTGGTGCCGGGCTCTGTCTTGCGCGAGGGGCGTGGCGCGTTTATGGGCAGGCCCATGTCAGATCAGCCCACCGCCTCCGCGCCCGTCACCCCCTCCGGCCAGCCTGCCTTCATCCTGGTGCGCCCGCAGATGGGCGAAAACATCGGCGCGGCCGCGCGGGCGATGTGGAACTTCGGCCTCGACCGGATGCGCGTCGTGGCCCCGCGCGATGGCTGGCCGAACGAGCGCGCCGTGGCGCTGGCCAGCGGCGCCGGGCGGCTTCTGGACGAGGCGCAACTTTTCGACGATCTGCCGGGCGCGCTTGCTGATCGTACCTATGTTTTCGCGACGACCGCGCGCGACCGGGGACTGACCAAGCCGATCGTGACACCCGAGCGTGCCATGGCGCAGGCCCGCGAGATCATTGCCCAGGGCGGCAAGGTAGGCGTGTTGTTCGGCCCCGAGCGCGCAGGGCTGGAGAACGCCGATATCGCTCCGGCCGATGCCATCATCTCGGTCGATGTGAACCCGGCCTTCCCCTCGCTCAACCTCGCGCAATGCGTGCTTTTGTGTGGGTACGAGTGGCAGCGGCAGGCATCCTCGGTGCCGCCGGAGGTCATGGCGCTGGCCAAGACCGATTTCGCCAGTGGTCTGGAGGTCGAGAAGCTCGGCGCCCATTACGAGGAGCGTCTGGAAGAGGCGGGGTTCTTCTGGCCGCCGGAGAAGGCGGAGAGCATGAAGCTGACCCTGCGCAACCTCTGGGGCCGGTTGAGCCTGACGCGCGCCGATGTGCAGACGTTGCATGGGGTGATGCGGCAGATGGTGCGGTGGGCCGAGGGGCGGCGCAAGGATTTGTGAGCGGATGGGGGTTCTGCGTCCGGGCAGTGCGGGTTTGGGGTCTGTTGACTGGGGCGCTGCCCCAGACCCCGGGATATTTGAAGAACGGGGAAGGGGTGGATGTGCCGCCTTTCTGGCGGTCGGGCGGAAGGTCGCGGGCGCTTGAAGGGGGCGCGTGCGCGCGATAGGTCATGGAGCGATACCAGATGAGGGACGCGCCATGGCAGGTCAACGCAGTATTTTCGAGGACGTTGAAGGGGCGCAGAAGCCCGCGGCGACGCCGGGCGGTGTGAGCCGCGACCGGGGGCGCGGGCGGTCCCGGGTCAGGGTTTTCATCATGGTGCTGTTCGCCATGGTCGTGGTGCAGATCGCCGTGGGCGGGCTGACGCGGCTGACGGACTCCGGTCTCTCGATCACCGAATGGGCGCCGATTACCGGCGCGGTGCCGCCGCTTGATGCAGCGGCCTGGGATGAGGCCTTCGAGGCCTACCAGAGCACCACGGAATTTCAGGAGCAGAACCGGGGCATGAGCCTGTCGGAGTTCAAGGTGATCTATTGGTGGGAATGGGGTCATCGCCAATGGGCGCGGCTGATCGGCGTTGTCTGGGCGGTGGGTTTCGTGGCGCTTTTGGCGACGAAGTCCGTGCCGGTGGGATGGACCGGGCGGCTGCTCTGGCTCGGCGCGCTCGGCGGTTTGCAGGGGCTCGCGGGCTGGTGGATGGTGGCCTCGGGCATGGCGCCGGGAATGTTCGACGTGGCCTCCTATCGCCTTGCGGTGCATCTGGGTCTTGCGTTCCTGATCCTCGCCCTGATGGCCTGGTACATCATGCTGCTCGGCCGAGCCGAGGCCGAATTGATGAGAGCGCGCCGGGATGGAGACCGCAAGCTTGCCGGTATGGCGACGGGCCTGTTGCATCTGACAGGATTGCAGATCCTTGTCGGCGCGCTGGTCGCGGGCATCGACGCGGGCCGCAACTTCATCGACTGGCCGCTGATGGCGGGCGCCTTCACGCCGCCGGACATGTGGGCGATCGAGCCGTGGTTCCGCAACCTTTTCGAGAATGACGGTACGGTGCAGTTCTTCCACCGGATCATCGGCTACACGCTTCTGGCCTTCGGGATCGGCGCCTGGTTTGCCGCGCGCCGCTCGGCCCGCGCCGCGACCAAACGCGCCTTCGACTGGGTTGCCGTCATGATGTTTGGCCAGATCGTTCTGGGGATCGTCACCGTGATGAACTCGTCGCCCTGGTATTGGGCCATTACCCATCAGTTCGGCGCCGTGGTCCTGATCACCCTGATCATGCGGGCGCGGTTCCTGTCGCGCTATCCCTTGCCGCAATCCGTCAGGGGAGCCGTCCGATGACCGCGTTGCAGGAGTTGCTGGCATTCAACCGCACCACCGAGGCCCTGGGCCAGGTGATGGGCCGGTTGGGGTGGGATCAGGAGACATTCATGCCGCCCGGTGCCGCCGAACAGCGCGGCGAGGAGATGGCGGCCTTGGAGGGCGTTCTCCATGCCCGCCGGACCGATCCGAAGGTCGGCGAGTGGCTGGCTGCGGCCAAGCCTGAGACCGAGGCCGAGGCGGCGCAGCTGCGCGAGATCGGCCGCGGACACGCGCGCGCCGTAAAGGTGCCGGCGGAACTGGCGTCGGAACTGGCGCGGTTGACTTCGGTGAGCCAAGGCATCTGGGCGCGCGCCCGCGCGGAAGAGGACGTCGCGGCTTTCCTGCCGACCTTGAGCCAGGTTGTCGCGCTGCGTCGCGAGGAGGCTGCCGCCATCGCGGACGGGGGCGACCTCTATGACGCCTTGCTGCAGGACTATGAACCGGGCGCGACGGCAGCCGAGATTGCCGCGCTCTTCGACCGGATGCGCCCGCGCCTGAAGGACCTGCGCAGCCGGCTTGCGGGGGCCAAAATGCCCACGCCGTTGCAAGGGCATTTCGCGGCGGACGCGCAGATGGCGCTGGCGCACGAGACGGCGGAGCGCTTCGGCTATGATTTTGCCCACGGCAGGCTCGACCTTGCCGTGCATCCCTTCAGCTCCGGCTCCGGCGCGGACGTGCGGATCACCACGCGGGTCGACGAGGGCGAGCCGATGGGTTGCCTCTATTCGACGATCCACGAGGTCGGCCACGCCTGCTACGAGCAGAACATCGCGCCGGCCTTGCGGCTCAGTGCCTTGGGGCAGGGGGTCTCCATGGGGGTGCATGAGAGCCAGAGTCGGATTTACGAGAACCAGCTGGGGCGCTCACCGGAGTTCTGCAGGTTCCTCCACGGGCGGATGGAGGCGCATTTCGGTGCCCTGTCAGCGTCGCAGGAAGAAATCGCCCGGGTCATCAACCGGGTCGAGACCGGGTTCATCCGGACCGAGGCGGACGAGGTGCATTACAACCTCCACATCATGCTGCGCTTCGATCTGGAACGGCAGCTTTTCGACGGTACGTTGGAGGTCGCGGACCTTGAAGAGGCGTGGAACGATCGCTTCGCAGCCGACTTCGGGATGACGGTCGACAAGCCCTCCAACGGGGTGCTTCAGGACGTGCATTGGTCAGTTGGCCTCTTCGGCTATTTCCCGACCTACACGCTTGGCAATGTCTACGCGGGGTGCCTTTACGCAGCGCTAAGGCGGGATGTGCCGGGGCTTGATGCGGCGTTGGCTGCGGGCGATCCCGCACCGGCGCTCGATTGGTTGCGCGAACGACTGCAACGCCATGGCGGGCTGCGCACACCGCGCGAGACGATTGAGCATGCGACGGGGGCCGAGATTTCCGAAGAGCATCTGCTCGCGTATCTCGAAGCGAAATACGGCGCGCTCTTCGGCCTGTGAGAGCCTCGGACCCTTGGGTCCGAGGTGACGCGGCAGGAGCTTTGAAATTCGGAGCTTTAATAGAAGCCGGTGTAGCGGAACAGGCGGTCGGTTCCGTCGCCGCTGCCGCCGAAGTGGAGGCGCAGACCGATGCTGGCGGTGCTTTCTGCTTCGCTGTAACCGTCGCCGAAATCATTGGTGCTGCTGCCCAGGGAGCCATGGATCTCCAGCGTCTCGACAGGTCGGTAGGAGAGGCCGAATTCCGTGCGGGAATAGTAGCCGTTGTCGCCGTCATAGATGTTGCGGCGCAGGCGAAGGTAGGGCGAGAGCCCCGGGGCGATCTCGGCTTCGGCGGCGAAATCATAGAGCCAGCCGTCCAGGGGATCCTCGTGAAAGCTCGCGACGCGGCCCTCGAGGCGGAAGTTGCCGGGCGTCCAGAGTGCCTCGGCGCCCAGGGCGCGGCTCTCGGTATCGCCGAAGTCGTCGAAGGACGCGAAGACCGCGAGGCGCAGGTCTGCGCGGGCGTCGTGGTAGAGGTGCAGATCGATCCCCGTGTAATCGGCCACGGTGCCGAAGTCCGCATCGGCCTCGGCGTCGGACACCCGGTTGAGACCTGCCTGCACCCCGAGGGCGCCGAAGCTGTAGGCCACGTCGCCCGACAGGCTGAGCAGGGTGAAATCACCCAGATCCTCGACCTCAACACTCGTCGTGTGAAGCCCGAAGGTTGCGCCGTCGAAGCCCTGGGCTTGCGCGCCGGTTGCCGCGATTGCCAAGCCTGCGGCAAGGCTGAAAAATCTGATCATCTGTCTTTCCCCCGTGTCGTGCGAGGAAAGGGTCACTCAGATCTGCGCCAATTGGGAGGGCGTTTCTCGAGAAAGGCCGAGATTCCCTCCTCGGTGTTGTGATCGAGCATGTTGGTGACCATCACCTCGCCGGTGAGCGCATAGGCGGCCTCGATCGTCAGGTCGGCCTGCTCGTAGAAGGCGCGTTTGCCGATGCGCACCGCAGACGAGAGCTTGGCGGCCACGGTTTCGGCGAGTTCCTGTGTTGCTGCGTCCAGTTCATCGGACGGCGCGACGCGGTTGATCAGGCCAACCTCGCGCGCACGCGCGGCATCGAGGAATTCGCCGGTGGTCAGCATTTCGAACACCTGCTTGCGCGGCATGACGCGGCTGAGCGCCACCATGGGGGTGGAGCAGAAGAGGCCGATGTTGACGCCGTTGACGCCAAAGCGCGCGTCCTCCGCCGCCACGGCCATGTCGCAGGAGGCCACGAGTTGGCAGCCTGCCGCAGCAGCCAGCCCATGGACCTGCGCGATGACCGGTTGCGGCAGGCGGGGCAGGGTCTGCATCAGCGTCGAACAGCGATCGAAGAGGTCCTTCCAGGCACGGGCGCCGTCGTCCTCATCCTGGCGCGCCGCCTGCATCTGCTTGAGGTCATGGCCCGCGCAGAACACCCGGCCCGCGCCTTTCAGGATGATGACCCGCTGTCCGGTGTCCTCGGCGAGCCTGTCCAGCGCGTCTTGCAACGCCGCCAGCATCTCGTCGGAGAGCGCGTTGAGGTTGCCCGGCGAGTTCAGCGTGAGATGGGTGGTCGGGCCGCGATCCTCGCGGATCACCAATGGATCGGACATATGGCGGGCCTCCCTTGCGCTGCCATGAGGTTTTGGAAAAGGTAGCCGCCAAACAGGACGGGGGGAAGCGCCGTGGGCGTCATGATGCAGGCCGAAGAGATCGCAAGTTACCTGGACGAGGTTTTCCCGCAAGTCAGGGGCGATTTCGTGATCGAAGCGGTGGAGGAGCGTGCCGTGCGGGTGCGGATGCCCGTGGCGGAGCGTCATCTGCGCCCCGGGGGCACGGTCTCGGGGCCCGCGATGTTCGCGCTGGCCGATGTCTCGGTCTACATTGCGGTGCTGGCGATGAAGGGCCGTGAGGCGCTTGCCGTCACGACCGGCGGCTCGTTCGATTTCATGCGCAAGCCCGCGTTCGGTGCGGATCTGATTTGCGAATGTCGGCTGCTGAAGATTGGTCGCGTTCTGGCCGTGGGCGAGTGCCTGATCTTTTCGGATGGCATGGAGGAGCCTGTTGCGCGGGCCTCCATGACCTATTCGATGCCGCCGAAATGAGGCGGGCGCCGGGGTGAGTCCTTGATGGCGCCCCTTGCGAGGCGCTGAAGGGGCGCTGCCCCTTGGCGGTTTTTCCTTGCGGAAAAGCGCGCCTACCCCGGAGTTGTATCGGCCAAGATGAAGCAGGGAGCAGGTCAGCCCGGCGCCGCGCCGCGGTGCAATTCGCGGATCGTTATGGCCTCGGTTTCAAAGGCCGCTTTCAGGATCGGGATGGCGGCGTGGGGGTCGGTGTTGCCGCACATGAAGATGTCGAACGCGCCGTAGCCGATCTCGGGCCACGTATGGCAGGCGATGTGGGATTCCGCGAGGACCGCGATGCCGGTGACGCCCTGGGGGCTGAAGCGATGGCTGTGGAGGTGCAGGAGCGTGGCGCCGGTGGCCTGCGTGGCGTCGCGCATGGCCTGCTCGATGATCTCCGGGTCGTCGAGGTTCCGGCCTTCATGGATGTCGATGATCAGATGGGTGCCCGCATAGGTCTCGGCACCCTTGTGGGTCAGGTGGGTAGCTTGCGGCGGGTCGTTCGGGGGCAAATGCGTCATGAAGGGAAGATGGGCGTGGCGCGGTATGAGCTGCAAGGGGAAATGCGTATGGGTGTGACGCAAGGGAAAAAGGGCCGGATTGAATGGGGTAAAATGATACCTTAATTGTAAGTATTTGTTATTGCAGTGTTTTGGGGTGGTGACGGGCCTTGACGCGGGCGGTGGAATGCTTAGAAGACAGGCATGTTGAGGGGGCGGCTGCCCTCTTTCGTTTTTCTTTGGTGCCGCTGGCGCCGACCCGTAAGGAAAATACCGATGAAAACCTTCTCTGCCACGCCGGCAGATATCGACAAGAAATGGATCCTGATCGACGCCGAGGGCGTTGTTCTGGGCCGTCTCGCGTCGGTCATCGCCATGCGTCTTCGCGGCAAGCACAAGCCGTCCTTCACGCCGTCCATGGACATGGGCGACAATGTCATCGTCATCAACGCCGACAAGGTGCAGGTGACGGGCAACAAGCGCGACAAGCCGAACTACTGGCACACCGGCTACCCGGGCGGCATCAAGTCCCGCACCACCGGCCAGATCCTCGAGGGCAAGTACCCTGAGCGTGTGCTGATGCAGGCCGTCAAGCGCATGCTGCCCGGCGGCAAGCTGTCGCGCCAGCAGATGACCAACCTGCGCGTCTATGCGGGTGCCGAGCATCCCCATGAAGCCCAGGATCCAATCGTTCTCGACGTTGCGTCGATGAACTCCAAGAACACACGGGGAGCGAAATAATGGCCGAGACCCTGACATCGCTCGAAGAGCTCAAAGGCTCTGTCGAGGGCGTTGACGCAGCAGCGCCTGCCGCCGAGACCATCACCCGTGAGCCGCAGCGCGACGCGCTTGGCCGCTCTTACGCCACCGGCAAGCGCAAGGACGCGGTCGCCCGCGTCTGGATCAAGCCCGGCTCCGGCAAGATCACCGTCAACGGCAAGGACATGCCCGCCTACTTCGCGCGCCCGGTTCTGCAGATGATGCTGCGCCAGCCCTTCACCGTTGCCGGTGTGGAAGGCGAGTTCGACGTCATGGCAACCGTCAAGGGCGGTGGCCTTTCCGGCCAGGCTGGCGCGGTGCGCCACGGTGTCTCCAAGGCGCTGCAGCTTTACGAGCCCTCCCTGCGTGGTGCCCTGAAAGCGGCAGGCTTCCTGACCCGCGACAGCCGCGTTGTCGAGCGGAAGAAGTTCGGTAAGGCGAAAGCCCGTAAGAGCTTCCAGTTCTCCAAGCGCTGATCGCTGGCATATCGAGATCAAATCAAGCGCGGCTTCGGTCGCGCTTTTTTTGTGCCTGACGCTCAGGCAAGGTCTGTATCGCCCGCGCGGTGTGGCGAAACCTCTTGTGTCGGAATGCGCGACGGGCAATCGTGGCGGCAGGACGAGGGGGAGCTTTTCACCATATGGCACGCGGCTTGACGAATGACGCCAAGCAGGGGCTGATCATTGTCAGCCCGGCGTTGATCTACGCGCTGTTGCTGCTGGCGGTGCCGCTGCTGACGATCATCCTGTTCAGCTTCTGGACGCAGAACTTCCTGACCATCGACCGCACGCTGACGCTGGAGAACTACCGCGAGGCGCTGACCGATCCGCTCTACCGCGCGCTGATGTTGCGGAGCCTCAGGATCTCGGCGAGCGTGACGGCGGTGACGGTCGTGCTGGCCTTCCCGATCGCCTATTTCATCAGCTTCAAGGTGCGGCCCGAGCGGAAGGCGCTCTGGCTTTTCCTGATCACCATTCCGTTCTGGACCAGCTACCTGATCCGCATCTTCCTCTGGCGGGTGATCCTCGCCTACGACGGACCGGTGAACGGAACGCTCATGGGATTGGGCATCATCGATCAGCCGCTGTCGTTCATCCTCTATAACGCCAATGCCGTGATCATCACGCTGGCCCATGCCTTTGCGCCCTTCGCGATCCTGCCGATTTTCGTGAGCCTTGAGAAGATCGACCGCAGCCTGCTGGAGGCGGCGCGGGATCTGGGGGAGGCGACGGTGATGACCTTTATGCGCGTCACCCTGCCGCTGGCCATGCCGGGGGTGCTGGCCGCCGTGCTCATCGTCTTCATTCCCACGGTAGGGGACTACGTGACGCCCCGGCTCGTCGGGGGATCGGGCGGCACGATGATCGCCAACATGATCTATGTGCAGATCTTCGACCTCTCGAACCGGCCGATGGGGGCGACGCTGGCGGTCTTTGCCATGGCGTCGGTCACACTGACGCTGGCCTGGGGGATCATGCGGGTGCGGTTCTGGGTCCATTTGAGCGACCGTTTGGGTGGGGGGCTGACCGGGACGGGCGCGGCGGCGCTGGCGGCTGTGATCGACATTGGCTTGCTTTGGTGGCTGCTGACAAAAGGCCACGACGTCTTCGGCCCGGCAGGGAGCCTCGGGTTGATGGCGGCGATCATGGGCGGCGGTGCCATCGCCATTGCCGTTTTCGTGCCGAAAGGACGGTGGGGAATATGAGACTGTCCGCCCTCGGTGTCTTTGCCGTGCTTTACCTGATCTTCCTCTACGCGCCGATCCTGTTGTTGCCGATCTTCGCCTTCAACGACGGCACGGTGATCGCCTTCCCGCTGCAAGGCTTTACCTGGGGCTGGTTCGCGGAGTTGCGTACGATCCCGGCGCTCCACGAGGCGACGCTCAATTCGCTGATCATCGCGGTGTCGGTGGCGGTGCTCTCGACCTGTCTTGGCCTCTTCGCGGCGCGGGCGGCGACGCGGTATGACTTTCCGCTGAAGGCGGGCATCATGGGCTTCATCATGCTGCCGCTGGTGCTGCCCGAGGTTATCGTGGCGATCTCCCTGCTGGTGGTTCTGATGCAACTGGGGCTCGATACTTCGATCTATACGATCATCGGCGGCCATACGTTGCTCTGCATGCCCTTTGCCATTGCGATCCTGCAGGGCAGCTTCGCGGGCCTCGACCAGAGCCTGGAAGAGGCCGCGATCGATCTGGGCGAGACCCGGGCGGGCGCGTTCCGGTTGATCATCCTGCCGCTGGTCACGCCTGGGATCATCGCCTCGATGCTGATCTGTTTCATCATATCGCTGGACGAATTCATCATCGCCTTCTTCCTGTCGGGCAATGAGCCGACCCTGCCGGTCTACCTCTGGGGGCAGTTGCGTTTCCCGGCGCGGCTTCCGGTGGTCATGGCGCTCGGCACCATCCTCGTGGCCCTCTCGATCATCCTGCTGATCGTGGCCGACATCTTCCGCCGCCGGGGCTTGCGCCGCGCGGGGCACACTGACGCCGGAGGGTTCTTATGAGCCTCAAGACATCCCGAGAGCCGCTGATCACCCTGTCAGGGGTGCACAAGTATTACGGCGATTATCACGCGCTGCGCGACATCACCGCCGAGATCGGGGCGGGCGAATTCTTCTCGCTGCTTGGGCCGTCGGGTTGCGGCAAGACCACGCTGCTGCGCGCCATTGCAGGGTTCGAGGAGATTTCCTCGGGCGTGATCTCGCTCTCGGGCAAGGACATGGCCGGGGTGCCGCCGAACCTGCGGCCCACCAATATGGTGTTCCAGAGCTATGCGATCTTCCCGCATCTGAGCGTGGCGCAAAACGTGGGCTTCGGCCTGCGGCGCGCGAAGATGTCGGCGGCGGAGAAGAGCCGCGCTATCGGCGAGGCGCTGGAGATGGTGGGGCTCGGCTCCTATGGCGGTCGCGCGGCCCATGCGCTCTCGGGCGGGCAGCGGCAACGGGTGGCACTGGCGCGTGCGTTGATCCTGAAGCCGAAGGTGCTGCTGCTGGACGAGCCGCTCTCGGCGCTGGACCGCAAGATGCGCGAAGAGATGCAGGTGGAGTTGATGAAGCTGCAACGCGAAGTGGGGATCACCTTCGTGCTTGTAACCCACGATCAGGAAGAAGCGCTGGTCATGTCGGATCGGATCGCGGTGATGTTCGAGGGCGAGATCGCGCAGCTCGACGATCCCGAAGTGCTCTACCGGCGCCCCGCGAATCGGCGCGTGGCGGACTTCATCGGGGTGATGAATTTCCTGCCCGCCCATGCGACCGGAGAGGGCGTCAGCGTGGCCGGTCTCGGGACCATGGCGCTGGAGCCCGCGCAAATGCCGAGCGGCCCGCTATCGGGGGCCTGCTCGGTCGGCCTGCGGCCCGAGACGCTCTCGATCCTCTATGACGGGGAAGTGGCTCGGTCGCGGGAGACCCAAGGGGTGATCGACGAGGTCGTCTACTACGGCGACATGACCTATTACGACGTCCGGCTCGAGGGCGCCGAGGCACCGGTGCGAATCTCGATGCGCAACGTGGTGGGGCGCGATGTTCTGGACGTGGGCGCCCGCACGCGCGTGGCCTGGGACCCGCGCGCCATCGTGGCCTTCGACGGGTAATATCGTCGCGACGCGCAGCGTTTGGCGCGGGCCGGGGAATTGAGTTATATTGGCCAAGATGAAGGGGAGCGGTGCGGCTGATCGCGCCGCGCGGCGATTATTTGCGGACGATGTAGGCGGTGGCGCCGTTCCCGTGCGGCGTGGCTTCGATGAAGCTGTGGCCTTGCTCGGCGCAAAAATGTGGCACGTCGATGAGCGCCGCGGGATCGGTGGCAATCAGGCGCAGCGTGGCGCCGGACGGGGCCTTGGCCAGTGCCTTGCGGAGGCGTAGGACGGGCAGGGGACAGAGCAGGTCTCGGGCGTCGATATCTTGCATGGGCTCGGAATAGGGCGCGGGGTGCTTGGCGTCCACGGGAATGTGACCGTATCGCCTCGTGACGGGGCGGCGTGCGCGGCATAAGGGTGGGGCATGTTTGGAATTGATCTCTTCGACGCGTCGCTTTTGCCGGCGATCTTCGTGGCGCTGACGGCGGGCGTGTTGAGCTTCCTCAGCCCCTGCGTGTTGCCCATCGTGCCGCCCTATCTGGCCTATATGGGCGGGATCTCCATGGCGGAGTTGCAGAGCGAGGCGCAGGCGTCGCGGCGCAAGGCTCTGCTGGCGGCCGTGTTCTTCGTTCTGGGCCTGTCGACGGTGTTCATCTTCCTCGGGTTCACCGCGTCGCTTCTGGGGCAGTTCTTCCTGCAAAACCAGTTGCTTCTGGCGCGAATCTCGGGCGTTGTCGTGATCATCTTCGGACTGCATTTCCTCGGCGTCTTTCGCATCCCGCTGCTGGATCGTGAAGCGCGGCTGGATGCGGGCGACCGAGGCGGCTCGATCCTTGGTGCCTATGTTCTGGGCCTTGCCTTCGCCTTCGGCTGGACCCCCTGCATCGGCCCGCAACTCGGCGCGATCCTGTCGATTGCGGCGCAGGAGAGCAGCGTCGAGCGCGGCACGCTGCTGCTTGGCGTCTATGCCCTCGGCCTCGGCCTGCCGTTCCTCGTGGCGGCGGCCTTCATCGACCGGGCGCAGGCCCTCATGGCACCGCTCAAGCGCCACATGGTGCTGATCGAGCGGATCATGGGCGTGCTGCTGATCGCCGTCGGCCTGGCGCTTGTCACCGGAGCCTTCTCGGCCTTCGCCTTCTGGCTGCTCGAAACTTTCCCGGCACTCGGCCAATTGGGCTGATCGGCCCTAGCCCTGCCGCAATCGGCGGCTATGCTGCGGCCATGAGCTCCGTCACGCGCAGACATGTCCTTTATATTCCGGGCTTTGACCCCGTGCCGCCGCGGGCCTACCGCGAGCGGTATCGCCGCGAGGCGCTGCGGCAGGCGGAGATTTCGGGCTTCGACATCACCCAGAGCAGCGCGGCCGATGGCGCCCGCTTCGGTTGGCACGTTGACGCGCGGATGGAAGGCGTTGATGTCAGCGTCGATCTGGAGGTGCTCTACTGGGCCGACATCGTGCGCGCCGGCATGGCGGCGGGGGTCTGGGCGACTTACCGGCAGATGGCACGGACGGCATGGATCTACATCAGCATGGGCGCGCTTTTCAGGCTCATGCGGTTGCGCAAGGGGCCGGTCATCGCGGCGCTCTATCCGGTCGCGGTGCTTTTGGGACAAGCGGTTCTTGCCATGGCTATCGTGGCTTGTGCCGCTTGGGGCGGAGTCGCAGTGGGCGGGTGGCCGTTTGGCCTCGTCGCGGGCCTTCTGGGGCTCGCCGGGGCGGTGTTCTTCCTGCGCTGGTGTGCGCGACGCGACCACCTTCTGGCCTGGTACCTGATGAAGGACTACGCTTTCTCGGCCCGGTTGCGCGGCGCCTATCCGCCGGAGCAAGAGGCGCGGATGGCGGAATTTGCCGATCGCATTGCCGAGGTATTGCAGGGTGACGTCGATGAGGCGCTTGTCGTCGGTCACTCCTCAGGCGCCTATATCGCCATCTCGGTCCTGGCCGACCTGATCCGAGCCGGACGCCTGCCTGCGGACGGGCCGACGCTCTCATTGCTGACGCTCGGCCACGTGGTGCCCATGGTGAGCTTCCTGCCAGACGCCCACCGTCTGCGCCGCGACCTCGCGTTTTTGGCGGGGCAGGATGTGGCTTGGGTTGACGTCAGCGCGCCGGGTGACGGCTGCGCCTTTGCCCTTTGTGATCCGGTGGCGGTCACGGGCGTCGCGCCAGCGGAGAAACGCGGCCCGCTGGTGATTTCGGCGGCCTTCACGCAGACACTCAGCGCGGCCCGGCGCCAGGCGTTGAAATGGCAACTCTTCGAGTTGCATTTCCAGTACCTCAACGCGTTCGACAACTTGCCCGACAGCGCTGATGCCTACGATTATTTCCGCGTCACGGCAGGGCCGATGACACTCGGTGGCCGCTTTGCCGGGCGCGCGGCCTCGGCCAGCCGTATCGAGACGCCGGTCAACGGATACACAGATACATGAGCGATCTGCCCCCCAAACCCCGCGCGCGGGCCGAGCGTGTTTCGCTTCTGCGCTACCTGCGGCTGTTTCGGCAGGACATCCTCTCGGCGCAGCCCGCGCGGCTCTACCACGCGTGGATGGCGGAGTTTCGCACGCCGTTCTTTCGGTCCTACATGATCAATGAACCCGCGCTTGTTGACGAGGTCCTGAAGGCGCGGCCGATGGATTTTCCGAAGTCCGACCGGGTGGGCGAGGGGTTGCGGCCGCTTCTGGGCGAAAGCGTGTTTCTGACCAACGGCGAGACCTGGCAGCGGCAGCGGCGGATCATCGATCCGGCCTTCGAGGGCGGGCGCCTGCGCGATACCTTCCCGGCGATGTGGGCGGCGGGCGCGGCCTCGGTCGAGCGGATGGCACAGGGGTTGCCCGGTGTCGTGGAGATCGAGGAGGAAATGTCCCACGCGGCTGCCGATGTCATCTTCCGCACGCTCTTCTCGCTGCCGATCGAGGCCGAAATCGCGGGCCGCGTGTTCCACCAGTTCCGCGCCTACCAGCGCACGCAGCCAATCCTGAACGCCGCAGCCTTCGTGCCGCTCCCGCGCTGGTTTCCGCGTGGGCATCGCGCCAGCACCCGCCAGACGGCGCGCAATATTCGCGCGCTGATCACCGAGATGACGGCGGCGCGCATGGCCGAGATCCGCGCGGGCACCGCTCCGGACGATTTGGCCACCAAGATCATGACGACCCCGGACCCGGTAACGGGCGCCTGTTTCACCACCGATGAAATGGTGGATCAGGTGGCGATCTTCTTTCTTGCCGGACACGAGACTTCGGCCTCGGCGCTCGGGTGGGCGCTCTACCTGTTGGCGCGCTACCCTGCGTGGCAGGAAAAACTCGCTGAAGAGGCGCTGGCGCTGCCGGAAGAGCCGGATTTTGCCGTGGTCTCTAAGCTCAAACTCACCCGCGACGTGTTCCGCGAGGCGCTGCGCCTTTACCCGCCGGTGCCGATGATGGTGCGCGAGACGACCTGTCCCGAGACCTTCCGCAAGCGGCCGGTGAAGAAAGGGTCGCAGGTGGTGATCTCCCCCTGGCACTTGCATCGTCAGGATCGGCTCTGGGACAACCCCGATGGCTTTGATCCCGGACGCTGGCATACGGAAAACGGCAAGACCTGCATGCGCGAGGCTTTCATACCCTTCTCCGCCGGCGCGCGGGTCTGCACCGGGGCGGGCTTCGCCATGGTGGAGGGTCCGCTTCTCCTCGCCATGCTGCTTCGCGCCTTCCGGTTCGAGCGGATCGAGGGCGATGATCCGGTGCCGGTGGCTTACCTGACGGTTCGGGCGAAAGATGGCATCCGGCTGCGGGTCAGTCGCCGCTAGCGGGCGGGCTGCCCTTGCCGGGGCCGGAGGAGAGGATCTCGACCGGCAGCGTGTTGCAGAAGACGATAATGTGGCCATTGTTTTCCAACGCGCGATACTTGCGCCGCCTCAGCTCAGCCTTGAACCGTGCCATGCCGACGGCTGTTTCCACATCTTTCAGGGAGGTCCGGAACAGCCCGCCGTTGCGTACGGCAGGGCAATCGAAGGTCTGGGCGATCCAGAGATCAGGATCCTGCGGGCTTGGGGGCGTCTGTCGCATGACTCCGGCGTAGCACGGGCCGGTTAACGGCTGCTTAACGCGACGCGGCTTTTGCCTCGAGCAAGATGTAGACCCGGATCGCCGAGGCGAGCCCCGCGCTCACGCCGCGGGCCGCGTCGATTTCAGCCACGAGCGCGTTGACAGAGACGCCGCGTGCCTCGGCAAGGCTTTGCAATTCCTCCCAGAAAGCGTCTTCCAGCGAGACAGAGGTGCGGTGCCCCTGAAGCGTGAGGGAGCGCTTGCGCGGGCGGGCGGAGGCGGCTGGCAGGCTCATGGATCACTCATCGCGCTCATGCCCATCCAACCGTTTTTTCAGCATCGCGAGGCGGGCGGCCTCTGCCTCGCGCTCTTCCTTGCTGCGCCCGTGCTTGACGGCATTTTCATCGGCCTGCCGCCGGGCCGCGTCCCGCGCGCGCGCCTTGCGCACGCGGTTGAGGTTCACCGGCCGATCAGCCATGGCGCGGGCTCATTTCGGGCCGATCATCTGCTCGGGCCGCACGACGCGGTCGAAGGTTTCCTCGTCCACGAAGCCAAGCGCGATGGCCTCCTGCTTCAGGGTCGTGCCGTTCTTGTGCGCGGTCTTGGCGACGGTCGTGGCATTGTCGTAGCCGATGGTCGGCGCCAGCGCCGTCACCAGCATGAGCGACTCGTTCATGATCTTCTCGATCCGCGCCTCGTTGGCCTCGATGCCGCTCACGCAATTGTCGGAGAAGGCCACGCAGGCATCCCCGATCAGCTGCATGGACTGCAGCACGTTGTAGGCCATCATCGGCTTGTAGACGTTCAGCTCGAAGTGCCCCTGCGAGCCCGCGAAACCCACGGCGGCGTCGTTGCCGAAGACATGGGCGCAGACCTGGGTGAGCGCCTCGCACTGGGTCGGGTTGACCTTGCCGGGCATGATGGAGGAGCCGGGCTCGTTCTCGGGCAGCATCAGCTCACCCAGACCACAGCGCGGACCGGAGCCCAGAAGACGGATGTCGTTGGCGATCTTGAAGAGCGCGGCGGCGGTGGCCTTGAGCGCGCCCGACATGGCAACCATCGCGTCATGGGCGGCCAGCGCCTCGAACTTGTTGGGGGCGGTGACGAAGGGCAGGCCGGTGATCCGCGCCATGTTGGCGGCGACTTCCTCGCCCCAACCCCTGGGCGTGTTCAGCCCGGTACCGACGGCGGTGCCGCCCTGGGCCAGCTCGTAGATATCGCCGAGCGCGGTTTCGACGCGTTCGATGGACTTCTTCACCTGGTGTGCATAGCCGCCGAATTCCTGCGCCAGCGTCAGCGGCGTGGCGTCCATCGTGTGGGTGCGGCCGATCTTGATGATGCCCTCGAACTCCGCCACCTTCTTCTCCAGCGCCTCGTGCAGCTTGCGCAAGCCCGGCAGGGTCACGTCGCGCGCGGTCATCGCGGTCGCGATATGCATGGCGGTGGGGAAGGTGTCGTTCGACGACTGGCCCATGTTGCAGTGATCGTTGGGGTGCACCGGGTCCTTGGAGCCGATCTCGCCGCCGAGGATCTCAATCGCGCGGTTGGCGATCACCTCGTTGGCGTTCATGTTGGACTGGGTGCCGGAGCCCGTCTGCCAGACCACCAGCGGGAAATTGTCGTCCAGCTTGCCGTCGATGACCTCCTGCGCCGCCTCGATCATCGCGTCGCCGATACCGGCCAGCTTGTCACGGGCCTGGTTGGCCTCGGCGCAGGCACGCTTGATCACGCCGAGCGCGCGGACGATGGCGACGGGTTGCTTCTCCCACCCGATGGGGAAGTTTAGGATCGAGCGTTGCGTCTGCGCGCCCCAGTACTTGTCGGCGGGGACCTCCAAGGGGCCAAAGCTGTCGGTCTCGGTGCGGGTCTTGGTCATGGGCATGTCTCCGGTATGCATTTGTATGCCGTCTACCCGCGGTGCGTCCGGGCGTCCATGCGACAGCTTTGCGTTCGGGCGAAACGATACACGCGGGCGGGGGGCATGTTCCACCAGATCTTCGCGCTCTCGCGCCATGTCAGGCCCAGTTCCTCGCGCACGGCACGGGCGAGCGGCGGTTTTGGCCCGTAGGTGAATTGCACGAACTCACCGCCCGGGGCCAGCAGCCTGAGCGCTCCTCCAAGGATGGCGCGTTGCAAGCCTATGGGCATCGACAACAGTGGCAGGCCAGAGATCACGGCCTGTACATTGCGCAGGGGCAAGGCGCCGCACTCCCCGGCGCTCATCTGGTGCAGGTTGAGTCCCGGAAACCGGGCGCGCAGACGGTCGCAGAATTCGGGGTTCATCTCGATCGAATGACAGGCCTCGGGCGCGATGCCGGAGGCCAGGATTGCCTGGGTGATGTTACCGGTGCCCGCCCCCAACTCGAGGACCGGGCCACGGGCGGGGTCCAACTCGCGGGTCATCTCGGCGCATAGACCCGGGGCCGAGGGCGCGAGCGCCACGATCTGATGCGGACGGCGCAGCAGCTGGCCCATGAAAAGCGCGGTGTCGCTCATTCCCATGGGGCACTCCCGCATCGCGCGTCAGTGATTGCGTCGGAACGTGTCGAGACTGACGACCTCGGCCTCTTTCGGAGCGTCAGAGCGATCATCCGCACCAACATCAGGGCCGTCATCGGGCGTACCGGGGCCATCGGGAGAGGGATCGTCGCCGTTGCTTTCCTCATCGGTCTGCTCGAACCGCCAGCCGAACTCAACGGACGGATCCACGAAGGTTGCAATCGAATCGAAGGGCACCTTCAGCCGCTCGGGCGCATCGCCGAAGTTGAGCGTGATCGAGAAGCCGTCTTCGGACACCTGCAGATCGTCATACCAGTTCTGGATCACGATCATCATCTCTTCGGGATAGCGTTCCTTCAGCCAATCGGCCAGTTCGACGTCCTCGTGGCGGGTGTCGAAGGTGATGAAGAAATGATGCTCGCCGGGCAGTCCCTCCCGCGCGACCTTTCCGAGAACTTCACGGATCACGCCGCAGACGGCCTCGTGCATGAGGCGGCCGTAGGGAATGCTCGGAGAAGTGCTGTCGGTCATGCTGCATCGGCCATGGTTGGGTCTGTCAAAGGGCGGGTAGAGATTTCCACTTTAGAAGATTCGGCCCCGGATGTAAGGCGCGGTTTGCGACGCGCGGCGCTGCAGCACTGGCGACGCATGACAACGCCACGTACGGGCCGCGCAAGGGACACGCGAAAACGCCCGGTGCAGTCGTCTGAAATGGTGGGGAGATTAAGTGCAGGCTTCTGTTGCCAGGTGCCTGCGAACCCCGCCTGATGCGGCTAGGCATCAGGGCTTAAGTTCGGCGACTAAGGCAGCTTACGCTGCGATAGCCATTGCCGGAGCACGGTTGTCATTTGCAACTGTACGATTTGAACCGATAACGGTGGTATCTCACCGGGACAAAGCTAACCCCTTTAGACGTTCGTCGATCCTATTTCGACCCCATGCCCACCTGCAAATGACAGGTTTTGTTGGTGGAGTCGCCGGGTACCGCCCCCGGGTCCGATCCGCTTATTACGAGCGCGTTTATGTCCATAGTCCCTTGCGGAACAAGCAAGATATAGGCGGGGTGGGGCCTGCGTTCAAGAGGGAGTATCGGGCGGAAGCTGCGCTTCGAGAAGCGCTCTTACGGTGCCTTTCCGCGTGGCCTCTGCCATCATCTCCATCACTTCCGGCAGGCGGTTATCCTTGCCCGACCGCGATTTCGCGGCCTCATCCATCCGCCAGCGGAACAGACGCCAAAGCGCTGCCTTCAGGGCGTCGGCCAGAATGTCGTTCGACATCTCGCGGCTGATCGCCATCAGCGCTGTGGCGCGGATCGTGTAGTTGGTTTCGATATCAAGGACCTCGGCGGCCGCGACCTGACGTTCGAGCGCCACGATATAGGCGCGCGCCTCGACCGACAGCGGTTTGTCGCCCTCCAGCCGCGCGGCAACCCGCAGCAGGGAAAATGCCAGGTCAATATCGTCGTCGCGGTTTTCGAGCTTCAGGGGTGACACCATGGTGCCGACGCCCGAGCGGACCTCGACCAGACGCTCGTAGGCCAGCCGCTGCAACGCTTGCCGCACCGGGGTGCGCGACACGGCGAATTCTTCCGCGAGGGATTGCTCGTGCAGCACGGGGCTTGCCGTGGGCGGCTCCAGACAGATCCGTTTGCGCAATGCTTCGGCGATAGAATCGGCGTTGTGTTTAGACATTATCGCGTACCTTGATCAGGGAGTTGCGGCTGCTTTTGGGATAGGTGTAAGTGTATACATGTTCAAGTGAAAGCGTATAAAAACAATGTCCCATTCCGGAATTCTCCATTCTTCTCCTGATCCTTCCGCCACTTCGTTTCGTGGCTCCATCCGTGTCGTCGCAGATCATCCCTTCGGCGGGAAAGTCGCAATGACCGGGTTCCCGGGCCTTGAGACCAGCGTCGACGGCTCTGCCGTGTTCACCCCCGAGATGTGCCGCGAAACGCTGGAAGGGCTCTACGCCGAGGGCGCGCGGGGACTCGTCGTTTTGGTCGAGCGCGATGAGTTGCCGGAGGAGGGGTTCACGTTGCTGGAGGCGACGGCGGCGGAAGTCGGCCTGACGCTGACCTATCATCCGATCGTGGATTACGCGACGCCGTCCGAGGTTCTGGCACACACGTGGGCGGCGCAACGCCCCACGCGCGAGGCGCTTTTGCGCCAGGGCGGCACCATGGCGTTCAGCTGCCAGTACGGGGCAGGGCGCAGCGGTCTGATGGCGTGCTGGACCCTGATGGAAGGCGGGCTCACCGCTGACGAAGCCATCGCCAAAGTGCGGCAACAGTTCCCCGATGCCGTGGAAAGCGCCGAGCAGGAAGCATGGCTCAAAGCCTGTAAAACCTGACCCGTCCGGCGTTCGGTAAAATTTTTCTTTTTTACCCGCGTAAAATATCTTGCGTCTCTGCTGTGGGCATGTATACATGTTCACAAGAGGACGCGAGCTGATGGAAGCGTGCCTGGAGAAATCCAGTTTCACTTGCGCCCTTACCCTACGGCCGCCGCCAGCTACCCGTGTCATGGCGGCGGTTGTAGGGAACTTAAGGTGAGGAAATAGGTTCATCTCGTGTGTGTGTGATGAGTTGAATGAGTGACTGCTTGTTGGCAGACCATGTGACCTGATACCGGAGGGGTCCGAGCGCTAGGCGCTCTCAGGTTCACAAGGCCGCAACAAGAAACGCGCCCCGATCATTCGGGGCGCGTTTTTTTTGGTTTCCAAAGGCTTGCGTGCTTTCATTGAAGTTGCATCGCAAGGGTAGGGCCGGCGCGGACGCCGACCCTTGGGGCTTGATCAGAAGCCCGCCTTGATGCGCTCGAACGCTTCCGCCTGACGCTCGCGCTGCTCGTTAGAGATCGGCAGCTGCGCCAGAACCGGCACCGTCACTTCACCCAGACCCGAGGCTTCCAGCGCCTCGGCGCCCAGGGCCTGCAGGGCGGCGTCATTGGCAGAGCCGAAGCCGCTGTCCAGAAGCGGTCCGGCGGAGGCGTCGGACAACAGGGCGTTCACGTAGTCATAGGCCTGCGCTTCCTCGCCGGCACCCTCGACCATGTTCACGTAGCCGCAGAGCCAGACGGATGATCCTTCGGTCGTGTTGCGCGAGAAGCCGACGTTGAAGCCTTCCTCGGCCATGGCGACGGGCACTTCGTTCCAGACCCAGGCCGCCAGAACCTCGCCCGAGCCGATCAGCTGGCTGATCTCGGCGGGGTCGGTCCAGTATGTGCGCAGGTTCTGGTGGATGCCGCGCAGCCACTCGGTGGCGGCCTCGAACTCGGCATCGCTCACGTCGGACCAGTCGGTGACGCCGGTGGCGAGATAGGCCAGCGCATAGGCGTCGTCCACGTTGTCGGGGATCGACAGGCGGCCGGCATAGGCGGGGTTGTTGAAGATCTCGAGGCTGGTCACGTCTTCCTCGGACAGCTCATCGGCGTTGTAGGCCACGGCGGTGGAGCCGTAGTCCGTCGGCAGGAAGTAGAGATCTTCCGATCCCGACAGAACGTCCTGACCGACGAGGTCGGCGTTAAGGGTCTCGAAGGCCTCGATCTGCTCGGCGTCCCAGGGCTCGATGATGCCCGAGGCCTGCCAGCGCGGCACCGAGCCGGCGCAGATATGGGTCACATCAGACTGGAAACCGGCCAGCAGGCGTTGAAACGCTTCATCCTCGTCGCCGAAGAAGACAAACTCCGGCGCGCCGCCGTGGGTGTCGATGTAGGACTGGTGAAACGCCGGATCCTCGAAGCCGGAATAGTCGAACACCGTCAGGTTCTGGGCGGCGGCGGGAAGGGCCGTGGCGAGTGCCAGGGCCGAAGTCAGAAGGGCAGTTTTTTTCATGGTTTGGGACATCCCTGTTGTGGTCTTGCTTGTCAGGCTGGCATGGAGACTAGGGCCGGGGGCGGGCAATCTCAAGCGATTCAGCATGGCGCCATCGCGACAGCGGATGAGCCCCCGGCGCGTTCCCGCTCAGGCGCTGGCGCCCTTGGCGCGGGCGGCGAAGACCGACTGTGCGAGGGTCTTGGTATAGGCCTCCAACTCGGTCAGGGCCGAGGCCACCGCCGCGCCGTCACGGGCTTCTGCCGCATCCGCGATCAGGCTGTGCAGCCGTACGATCTCGGCGCGGTTGCGGGCCGTGAAGGTGATCATGTTCATCAAGGGCTGCATCGCCTCGACCGCGCCGGCCAGTTGATAGGACATCACCGGGTTGTCGGCGCCGTCCACCAGCGCCCGGTGAAAGGCCACGTCCGAGGCGCAGAAGGCCTCGTCGCTCAGCCCCGGCTGGCCCTGCCGCAACGCCTCCACGCGCATCGTCGCCAGATGATCCGCCGTGCGCCGGGCCGCCGACAGATCGGCGCAGGCCCGCTCCAGCGCGAACCGCGCCTCGCAGGCGGTATCGAAGCCCACCTCGTTCATCCCCAGAAGCAGCGTCGAGGTCGTGATATGTTGCCCGTAGGCGTCCTCGTAGGAGAGCCGATTGACGAAGGCGCCGCCGAACGCGCCCCGCTGCGTGCGGATCAGCGATTGCGCCGCCAGCCGCTTGAGTGCCTCGCGCACGGTGGACCGCGAGACCTCGAAGGTCTCGGACAGTTCCGCCTCCGAAGGCAGGCGCGTGTCCACGATCAGCTCGCCCGCGATGATGGCATCGCGAATGGCCGAGGCGATCTGCGCCGAAAGGTCGGCTTTGGAATTCGGATCGATTTTCATTTGTCAGACATTTAATTGTCTGACATCACTTTGTGCAACCGGAATCGCTCTCATTGGCCGACGCGCCTCAGGATCCCTGACGATGACCCACGCTTTCAAATCGGCCCTCTGGCTCACGTTCTTCTCCATCATCCTGATCTCATGGGTGGTGCTCTACCAGATGAGCACCGGAATGGGGCTGGACCTCATCGGTCGCCCGACCATGGACATGGGTGCGATGGACATGGGGACGAGCGAGATGGGCGCGATGGAGATGCAAGCCGCGCCGATGGGCGGGATGCCGGCTTCTGACATGGCCGCGAGCGACATGCCTGCCATGGAATTGCCTGCCGCCGACATGCCCGCGATGGACATGTCCGCGATGACCCGTTTCAACCCGCTTTTCGGCATGTGGACCCTGATGATGGCGGCGATGATGCTGCCCACGCTGGTTCCCACGCTTACCAATTACGACCGGCTGATCACCTCCGCCGACGGCACGCGGGCGGGGTGGCTTGGCGTGCTTGCGGGCTATTCCATCGTCTGGATCGCCATGGCCGCGCTGTTCGCGCTGACCCAGATCGCGCTCCTGCGCGCCGGGGTGATCGACATGATGGGGGTCGCCTCCAACACATGGATCGCGGGCGGATTGCTGATCCTCGTGGGCGGCTTCCAGTTCACCCGCGCGAAAGAGGTCTGCCACGGCGTCTGTCACGCCCCGATGACCTATTTCCTCGGCCATTGGCGCACCGGCTTCTCTGGCGGCCTGCGCATGGGCCTCGGCCTCGGCACTTTCTGCGCCGGCTGCTGTTGGGGCTTCATGGCGCTCGGCTTCGTGGGCGGCATGATGAGCCTGCTGTGGATGGGCCTCGCCACGCTGTTCATGGTTTTTGAGAAACTGCCCCAGATCGGGCACTATGTAACCAAGCCCCTCGGGGCGGCACTGATGATCGGTGGATTGGGCGTGCTCGCGTACCCCTACATCGCCGCATAGGGAGAGAAGATATGAGCACCAAGAAACGCCCCGACGCCGATCGCCTCGCGGTCAGTCAGCGCATCGACAGCCGCATGGACAACCCCAAGCGCCGCAAGATCACGCCGCGCGATTGGGCGATCAAGGGCGAGTTGATCCTGAACTGCTCCTGCACCGTTTTCTGCCCCTGCGTCGTGTCGCTCGGCAAGCACGAGCCGACCGAGGGTGACTGCAAGGCCTGGATGGGCATTGCGATCGACGAAGGCCACTTCGAGGGCGAGGATCTTTCGGGTCTCAACGTCGGCCTGATGGTCTATATCCCCGGCCGCATGGCCGACGGCGGCTGGCAGGTGGCGGCCTATGTCGACGATCGCGCCAGCGGCAAGGCGTATCAGGGCCTGCTCGAGATCTTCTCGGGCGCGGCTGGCGGCACCACGGGGCTCTTCACGCTGCTGGTCTCCGACATCGTCAATGCCGAGCGCGAGAAGGTCGAGATCACCCGCGAGGGCAACAAGCGCGGGCTCTTCGTGGGCAAGAAGATCCAGGGCGAAGTGCAGATGATCGACGGCGGCAACCCCGAGCATCCGGTGATGATCACCAATTCCAAGTACTGGATGGGCCCCGATATCATCGCGGCCAAAGGCCTCAAGAGCCGCGTGCGCGACTTCGGCAAGATGTGGGATTTCTCCGGCAAATCCGCGGAGATCTGCCCGATTGACTGGTCCGGCTCCGCCGGCGGCGGGCGGTGAGACGCGGTCGCGATGCGCGCCTGACCGGCGCGCGCCCTGCGGTTTCAGGGGCGGGGGGAGAGCTAGCGCGTCTCGGCCATCGCGGCGTACTCGGCGCGGTCGATGTAGTTGAAATCGACAAGACCCCAGGACGTATCCTCGGGGCTGTCGAGCGACAGCACGACCGAGATGTAGCGCCCCTCCACGCCCGATCCGAGCGGCATCGCCGTGGCCTCTCCCTCGATGGCGAAGGGCACCACGGCCTGCGCCCTGTCGTTGTAGCGCACCGGAAGGATCATGCCGTCCCAAGCAATGCCCGCCGCGCCACGGTCCCCGTCGAAGAGCTCGGCCGGGTCTTCGGTGCCGCTCTGCAGGCCGTGAAAGAACGCTGCGTTGGTCTCGTTGGCGAAGGGCGCGATCATGTCCACGTCCTGGAACTGGAAACCCGTCAGGATCGCGGCCGCAACCCGCTCCGGCCCGATGGTCTGGGCATGTCCCGCCGTGGTTGCTGCGAGAACGGCTACCGCGGTCAAAAATACTTTGTTCATGGAAAATCCTCTGGGTTGATGCCGACCATCCTATTCGGACCCAGATCGTCTCGCCAAGGTAAGGAGACCCTCCGATGGCTCTGATCTCTCCCTCCCGCCGCCTGCGTCGCACACCGTTCTCCGACGGGGTCGAAGCCGCGGGCTGCAAGGCCTTTACCGTCTACAACAGGATGCTTCTGCCCACGGTGTTTCGCAGCGTGGAAGAGGACTATCGCCACCTGAAGGAGGCGGTGCAGGTCTGGGATGTCGCGGTCGAGCGGCAGGTGGAAATTCGCGGCCCCGACGCGGGCCGGTTGGTGCAGATGCTCACCCCCCGCGACCTGCGCGGGATGCTGCCCGGCCAATGCTACTACATGCCGGTGGTGGACGAGACCGGTGGGATGCTCAACGATCCAGTGCTGCTGAAACTGGCCGAGGATCGCTGGTGGATTTCCATTGCCGACAGCGACCTCTTGCTTTGGGTCAAGGGCGTGGCGCAAGGCTATCGCCTCGACGTGCTGGTTGATGAGCCGGACGTGTCGCCCCTTGCCGTTCAGGGCCCGCGCTCGGACGATCTGCTGGCCCGTGTCTTCGGCGACGCGGTCCGCGACATCCGCTTCTTCCGCTTCGGCTGGTTCGATTTTCAGGGTCACGACATGCTGATCGCCCGCTCCGGCTACTCCAAGCAGGGCGGCTTCGAGATCTACGTCGAAGGATGGGATCTGGGCATGCCGCTCTGGAACGCGCTGATGGAGGCGGGGGCCGAGCTCGACGTGCACGCCGGCTGCCCCAACGGGATCGAGCGGATCGAGGGCGGGCTGCTGAGCTACGGCAACGACATGACCGACGACAACACCCCCCACGAATGCGGCCTCGGCCGTTTCTGCAACACCGCGACGGCGGTAGGCTGCATCGGCCGCGACGCGCTATTGCGGGTTGCCAAGGAAGGGCCCGTGCAGCAGGTCCGCCCCATCGCCATCGATGCGCCCTCGCTGCCCGGCTGTGACCGGGTCTGGCCGCTGATGGCCGGCGACAAGCGCGTGGGTCAGGTGACCTCCGCCGCGCTCAGCCCCGATTTCGGCGAGGGCGTGGCGATCGGCATGGTCCGCATGACCCATTGGGACGCGGGCACGCAGCTCCACGTCCAGACCCCGGAAGGCGCGCTGCCCGCCGAGGTCAGAGAGAAATTCTGGATTTGATTGCAGCAGCTTAAGGTGCAATCTTGACGCAACACTTGAAGGAGTGACCCCATGACGTTCAACGCGTTGATCGTAGAGAAGAACGACGAAGGCAAGACCAGCGCCTCGGTCCAGCAAATCACCGAGGATCGCCTGCCCGAGGGCAATGTGACGGTCGCTGTCGATTATTCGACCCTCAACTACAAGGACGGCCTGTGTGTCGGCCCCGGCGGCGGGTTGGTGCGCCATTACCCCCATGTCCCTGGCATCGATTTCGCCGGCACGGTCGAGGCCTCCGACGATGACCGCTACAGCCCCGGCGACAAGGTCGTACTGACCGGCTGGCGCGTGGGCGAGATGCATTGGGGCGGCTACGCGCAGAAGGCCCGCGTCAACGCGGACTGGCTGGTGCCGCTCCCGGACGGCCTCACGACCCGGCAGGCCATGGCCGTCGGCACCGCCGGTTTCACCGCCATGCTCGCTGTCATGGCACTTGAAGATCACGGTCTAACCACCGGAAATGGCGAAGTTCTTGTGACCGGTGCAGCGGGTGGCGTGGGCTCGGTCGCGACTGCCATCCTCGCCGCCAAAGGACATGACGTCGCCGCAGTCACCGGCCGGCCCGAGCAGGAGGATTACCTCAAGTCCCTCGGCGCCAGCCGCATCGTGCCGCGCGCGGAGCTCAACGAGACCACCAAGCGCCCGCTGGAAGCCGAGACCTGGGCCGGCTGCGTCGATGCCGTCGGCGGTGACATGCTCGCCCGCGTTTTGGGCCAGATGAAATACGGTGCCTCCGTCGCCGCCGTGGGTCTCGCAGGCGGGGCGGGACTTCCCGCCACCGTGATCCCCTTCCTGCTGCGCGGCGTGAACCTGCTCGGCATCGATTCCGTCATGCAGCCCTACGACAACCGTCTCCGCGCCTGGGAAGCCATCGCCCGCGACCTGCCGATGGACAAGCTCGAGGCCATGATCGAACCGGCCACGCTATCCGACCTCCCGGACCTTGGCCGCGCGATCCTGAAAGGCGGCGTCCGAGGCCGCGTTGTTGTTGATGTGAACGCATAATGGTTCAAACGAATTCTGAAAACTTAGCCCGCGTTGTATATATCGCGGGCCAGGGCCACAGTGGCACCACGCTGCTCGATCTCGCATGTTCCTCGGGCGGGATCTCCGTCAGCCTCGGAGAGTTGCAAATCAGCCTGGGGCTGGAAGCCGCGGACGTCACATCCCAAATCTGCTCATGCGGTGCGCCAACTTTGGAATGCACACTGTGGGGTCCGTATTTCAGCGGTATTGAAGGCCTCGATCGGAACGAGCGGTTTAAACGCATCATGGAGGCAGCGTCAGAATTGGTGGGACCTGAAGGTCTCGTGGTGGATAGCTCCAAAACCATTGCGGGCTTGCGTCGGGTCGCACCGCTTGATCCCTTCGTACTCCACACGTCCAAGGACATGCGCGCCTACATTTCTGCTCAGCTCAAACGCGCGGATCGGATTGGAAAGCGTCGCCCGAGAGCTATCGATGAAGGCATAAGCTGGTGGCGTCAAAACGGCCGTATCCGAGACGCAATCCAGGAGCTGAACCTCTCTTCTCTGACGACGACGTACGAAGAAATCTGCCTCGCGACACAAACCGCTGCCGACCGCATCAATGCCTTCGTCGGCGCGCAACTGGTCGACGCAGAGAACGTCTTATCATCGCAGAATCACCATATCATTTCCGGTAATGGCATGCGGACGTCTCATGGCGGAAAGCTGCGGTACGACTATCGCTGGATGCGCGAGTCCGATTGGCTATTGCCTTACATGGTTCTGCGCTCGGCCCGTAAGCAGAACGAACAACGCTACAAGACCTGACCTCACAGAGGGAGGGCGCTGCCCTCCTTCAGCTCTTCCATCACGAAACTAGCCGAGACGTCGCCCATGTCGACGCGGGCGATCAGGCGTTGGTAGAGCCTGTCGTAGTCCGCCATGTCCGCCACCCGCGCGCGTAGGAGGTAGTCGAGGTCGCCGGTCATCCGGTAGACGCCGAGGATCTCGGGCATGGCGCGCACGGCGCGGCGGAATTTCTCCAACCAGTCGGCCGAGTGATGGCCGGCACGGACCTGAATGAACACCATCAGTCCCAGACCGACCGCATCCGGATCGACAACCGCGACGCGGCCTACCAGAACGCCGCGCTCTTCCAGCGCCTTGACGCGCCGCCAGACCGCGTTGCGCGACAGGCCGACGTGCTGGCCAAGCTCTTCAAGCGGTTCGTCGCAGCGGCGTTGCAAACGGGCGAGGATGCGGGCGTCTATTGGGTCAATATTTGCCATAAATCCATTCTAGTGGGAATTTATCCACACGTCACGCGGAATGCGCGCAAGATTTGGGAGCGTATCACGCGCCCCATGTGGCACCATGGGTCAAATAAAAACCTACAGGAGCCTCCCGATGATCCGCCGTATCTTCCTCGACCATCCCGCTGACGTGGATGAAAGCTATTTCGAGCATATGGCCTTCGCGGGCACCTTCAGCTTCAAGCTTTTTCTCGCGGCGGGCGCGGCGGCGGTCCATGCCCTGATCCCCTGCATGTTTGAGAAGACCGCCAGCAAGCTGATCGCTGAGATGTATGCGAAGACCCATAACCGGGGCGCGTGAATGTGCCGTTGGGCGGCGTATCTTGGCGACGCGATCTATCTTGAAGAATTATTAACCAGTCCCGGCCATTCTCTGATCACCCAGAGCCGTGCGGCGACGGAATGCAAGACGGCGATCAACGCCGATGGTTTTGGCGTGGCGTGGTATGGGGATCGGGCGGAGCCGGGGCTTTACCGCGACGTGTTCCCGGCGTGGTCGGACCCGAACCTCGCGTCGCTCGCGCGCACGGTGCAAAGCCATGCGTTTCTGGCCCATGTGCGCGCCTCCACCGGGGCGGCGACCAGCCGCAATAATTGCCATCCGTTCACCTACGGGCGGTGGAGCTTCATGCACAACGGCCAGATCGGCGGCTTCGACCGGTTCCGACGGCATGCGGACATGGGCGTATCCGACAGGCTCTACCCCTATCGCAAGGGCGCGACCGACAGCGAGTTGCTGTTTCTCTATGCCTTGGAGGGCGGGCTCGACAAGGACCCGATGGGGGCGATGCTGAACGCGCACCGCGCGCTGGAGGCGATGTCGCTCTCGCAGGGAACGACGCCACACCTGCGCAGTTCCGCCGCGTGGTGCAACGGCGCGCGGCTCTTTGCGCTGCGCCTCTCCTCTGATCGCATCGCGCCCTCGGTCTATTACCGGTGGAGCGACAGCCGGAGAGGGTGGGCCGTCGTCTCGGAGCCGCTGGAAGTCGGGCAGGGCGGTTGGGCGGAGCTGCCGCCCGGTCACGGGGCAATCTTCGAGGGGGATACCGTCGAGGTTGTAGAGCTCTCCTAGATCGAGCCCGCCTCGACCATGTAATTGTTGGCAGAGCACATTGCCGCGTCGTCCGACGCGAGGAACAGGGCCATGCGGACCACGTAAACCGGGTCGATCGGGTCGGGCAGGCATTGGCTCTCAAGATGCGCGGCCAAAGCTTCCTCGGTAACCCAGAGATCCTTCTGGCGCTCGGTCATGATCCAGCCCGGCACGATCGTGTTGACGCGGATGCGGTGCTGCCCAAGGTCACGCGCCATGGAGCGGGTCAGCCCATGGACCGCCGATTTCGCCGTGGCATAGGCGGGAAAGCCGCCGACGGCCTCCATCCACGAATTGGACCCCATGTTGATGATCGAGCCTTTGCCCGCCGCGATCATGTCCGGCGCCACGGCCTGGATGGCGAAGAACTGGTGTCGCAGGTTGGTGTTCTGGCGCTCGTCCCAATAGTCCGGCGTGACCTCTTCCCACGTGTGGCGGTCGTCACGGGCCGCGTTATTGACCAGCACCTCCGCCGGCCCATTGGCCGCGGCCAACTCGGCGAATGCCGCGCGCAGGGCGTCGATGTCGCGCAGGTCGCAAGCCGCGAAGGTGGCGCCGGTTTCCTCCGCGACGGATGCGCCGGCGCTGGCGTCCATGTCGACAAAGCCCACCTTGGCGCCTTGCTCGGCGAAGGCCCGTACCATGCCCGCGCCGATCCCTGACGCGCCGCCGGTCACGAAGACGGATGCACCTTCGAGGCTAGGATAGCGGGCGAAACGGGGTTCGGACATGGGGGCCTCCGGAGGAATTTCGGTTGAGAGGGCGGTCAGTTACGCGCTGTTGTTCAACGCCCAGAAGGTGAGCATCGTATCCTCGCCCGCGCGCATGGCATGGGTGACGCCCGGCGGGTTGTAGAAGGTGCCGCCTGCGCCGACCGTGGTCCAATCCTGCCCCTCCTGCCGGAATTCGCCGGGGGTGAGGGTCAGGTAGGTCTCCTCCGGGGGGTGGCTGTGATCCGGGTAGCGCACCTCGGCGGCGAGCAGCGAGACGCCAAGCCAGACGTCCGAGCGCCGCTCCAGACCGCCGGGCCCCACGATCATCGCATTGGCGTGACCCGCGTCGAAACCGTCGCTGGCATTGGGGTTGTCACCCTCGCGGCGCGTCCAGACCAGATGCGGCGCGAGATCGGAGAAGCTGACCGCGAGCTCCTGCAGGAGGTAGTCGGAGAAATGCTCCGGATCGAGGAGATAGGGAAGATGCTCGCGCGCAAGTTCGGGCATTTCTTCGCCTTCGTCGCCGGGCGCTCCCGGCTCCGTCAGCGCCGCGAAGACGCTCCGCACCACGCGCCGCGCCTCGGGGTCGTGGGTATGGGCCGTGAAGGCCTGATCCGCGTGTTCCAGAAAGGTTTGCAGCAGGGTCGAACGATCAGTCATGGCAGCGCCTTTTCAGGAGGGATGCACTCAAGCGGTCCGCCCCCAGACCGCATCGGCGGGGGCGGTATCGCATCAGATGTTGAGCGCCTTGTTCAGGTTCTCGTCGATCTTCTCGAGGAAGCCCATCGTCGTCAGCCAGCTCTGATCCGGGCCGACCAGAAGTGCCAGATCCTTGGTCATGTGCCCGGCCTCGACCGTTTCCACGATCACCCGCTCCAGCGTCTCGGCGAATTCGGTCAGCTGCGCGTTGCCGTCGAGCTTGGCGCGGTGCTTCAGGCCGCCGGTCCAGGCGAAGATCGAGGCGATGGAGTTGGTCGAGGTCGCCTTGCCTTCCTGATGGTTGCGGTAATGGCGCGTGACGGTGCCGTGGGCGGCCTCGCTCTCGACGATCTTGCCGTCGGGCGTCATCAGCTGAGAGGCCATCATCCCGAGCGAGCCGAAGCCCTGCGCCACCACGTCGGACTGCACGTCGCCGTCGTAGTTCTTGCAGGCCCAGACAAAGCCGCCGTTCCACTTGATCGCGCAGGCCACCATGTCGTCGATCAGACGATGCTCGTACCAGATGCCTTTCTCTTCGAAGGCCTCCTTGAACTCGTTGTCGAAGACCTCCTGGAAGATTTCCAGAAAGCGACCGTCGTATTGCTTGAGGATGGTGTTCTTGGTCGAGAGGTAGACCGGCCAGCCGAGGTTCAGGCCGTAGTTCAGCGAGGCGCGGGCGAAGTCGTAGATCGACTTGTCGATGTTGTACATCGACATGAAGACGCCGGCGCTGTCGGCCTTGTACACCTCGTGCTCGATCTCGGTGCCGTCTTCGCCGGTGAACTTCATCGTCAGGGTGCCGGCGCCCGGAAACTTCATGTCCGTGGCCTTGTACTGGTCGCCGAAGGCGTGGCGGCCCACGACGATCGGCTGTGTCCAACCGGGCACGAGGCGGGGCACGTTCTTGCAGATGATCGGCTGGCGGAAGATCACGCCGCCAAGGATGTTGCGGATCGTCCCGTTGGGCGATTTCCACATTTTCTTGAGGCCGAATTCCTCGACCCGTGCCTCGTCCGGGGTGATCGTGGCGCATTTGACCGCGACACCGACTTCCTTGGTCTTCTCTGCCGCGTCGATGGTCACCTGGTCGTTGGTGCGGTCGCGCTCCTCGATGCCCAGATCATAGTAGAGCAGATCGATGTCGAGGTAGGGCAGGATCAACTTGTCCTTGATGAACTGCCAGATGATGCGGGTCATCTCGTCGCCGTCCATTTCGACGATGGGGTTGTCTACTTTGATCTTGGTCATGATGGCGGTCCTGTTGGGGAAGTCGGTTCAGTTCGTTTAGAGCGAAGCACTCGCACGGAATCAAGGTTGCAAGCCGGGGCGCATCTGCAAATGGCGCCTCGGCACGGCGATTATTGCAGCCGTTTTGACTAAGATAGTCCGCAAGATGAATTGGCGACCGGAAACTGCCTTATACTTGGGCAGCACCGCCGAGCCCGCGCCCGGCGATGCCTTAGACGTCACTTACCCGATGATGCCGTTGAGCGTCGCGCTCGGGCGCATTACGGCGGCGAGCTTCTCGGGGTCGTTCAGGTAGTAGCCGCCGGTGTCGGCGTCGCTGCCTTCGGTCGAATCCAGCTCGGCGAGGATCGTCTCTTCGTTCTCGGCCAGAGCCTTCGCCATGGGCGCGAACTCAGCCGCGATCTCGGCGTCGTCGGTCTGAGCGGCGAGAGCCTCGGCCCAGTAGCGGGCGAACCAGTAGTGGCTGTCGCGGTTGTCGGGCTGGCCGACCTTGCGCCCGGGCGAGCGGTTGTCGTCGAGGATGCCCTGGGTCGCGGCGTCCACCGCATCGCCGAGGACGCGCGCCTTGGCGTTGCCCTTGGCGTCCGCGAGGAAGGTGAAGCTCTCACCGAGGGCGCAGAACTCGCCCAAGCTGTCCCACCGCAGGTGACCTTCGGAGTGGAGCTGCTGCACGTGCTTCGGGGCCGATCCGCCGGCGCCGGTCTCAAACAACCCGCCGCCCTGCATCAGCTTCACGATCGACAGCATCTTGGCCGAGGTAGCCAGCTCGAGGATCGGGAAAAGGTCGGTCAGGTAATCACGCAGCACGTTGCCGGTCACGGCGATGGTGTTCTCGCCCTTTGTGATCGTCTCGAGCGAGGCGCGGGTCGCCTCACGCGGGGCCATGATCTCGAATTTGTCTTCGACACCAGCGGCTTGCAGGATGGGCTTCACGTATTGGATGAGCTGCGCATCATGGGCACGGTTCTCGTCCAGCCAGAAGATGGAGCGGAAACCGGTGGCTTTCTGACGGTCGATGGCGAGCTGGACCCAATCCTCGATCGGTGCCTTGCGGGTGGAGGCAGAGCGCCAGATGTCACCGGCCTTCACGGCATGGGAATGCAGCACGGTGCCGTCGGACGCGATCATCTTGACGGTGCCATCTTCGGGGATCTCGAAGGTGGTGGGGTGAGAGCCGTATTCCTCGGCCTTCTGCGCCATCAGCCCGAGGTTCTGGACCGTGCCGGCGGTTGCCGGGTCGAGGGCGCCGTTCTCTTTGAAGTACTCGATCGTCTCGTCATAGACCGGCGCGTAGGAATTGTCGGGGATGACGCAGACGGCATCGGCCTCGTTCCCGTCCGGGCCCCATCCCTTGCCGCCGGCGCGGATCAGTGCGGGCATGGAGGCGTCGATGATCACGTCCGAGGGGACGTGCAGGTTGGTGATGCCCTTGTCGCTGTCGACCATGTACATCGGCGGACGCTCGGACAGGGTGGTGTCGATGGCGGCCATGATCTCGGAATGGCCGTTCACGCGCTCCAACAGGTCGCCGAGGCCGGAGTTGGGGTTCACGCCAAGCTCCGCCATCTCGTCGCCGAACTGCTCGAAGACCGGGGCGAGATACGCGCGCACCGCGTGGCCGAAGATGATCGGATCCGAGACCTTCATCATCGTGGCTTTCAGGTGCAGCGAGAACAGGATGCCCTCCTGCTTTGTCTTCTCGATCTCCTCGGCCAGAAAGGCGTCCAGCGCATCGGCGCTCATGAAGGTCGCGTCCAGCACGGTGCCCGCGGGGTAGGAGAGGCCGTCTTTCAGGACCATCTCCCCCTGCGCGGTTTCCAGCACGATCTTGGCCGACGTCTCATCCGCCAGCGTGATCGATTTCTCGTTGGAGACGAAATCGCCGCCCGACATGGACGCCACGCGGGTCTTGCTGTCGGCGCTCCAGACGCCCATGCGGTGCGGGTTCTTCTGGGCGTAGTTCTTCACCGCCGTGGCGGCGCGGCGGTCGGAATTGCCTTCGCGCAGGACCGGGTTCACGGCCGAGCCCTTGATCGCGTCGAACCGCGCGCGGATCTCCTTCTCCGCGTCGGTCTTGGGGGCTTCCGGGTAATCGGGTATGTCGTAGCCCTTGGCCTGAAGCTCGGACACGGCGGCAACCAGCTGCGGCACCGAGGCAGAGATATTGGGCAGCTTGATGACATTGGCATCGGCCGTCTTGACCAGTTCACCCAGAGCGGCGAGGTCGTCGGAGACGCGCTGCTCCTCGGTCAGCTTCTCGGGGAAACTCGCAAGGATGCGGCCCGCGAGGCTGATGTCCTTGACCCCGACCGAGATATCGGCGGCCTTGGCAAAGCGTTGGATGATCGGCAGCAGAGAAGCCGAGGCCAGCTCGGGTGCTTCGTCGACGCGGGTGTAGATGATGTCAGGAGTTGTCATGGAACGGCCCTCTGGGTGCATGTGAGTTGCGCACCGTGTAACGGATCAGGGGCCGGAGGCAAAGTGCGTATACCGTTGCATACCGGGGCGCAGTGTCGCGGGACAGGCGCTGGCGGGGACGTTGTGAGGGGAGGAGCGGCGGCGGGTGAGGTTGCGCGCCACGCCGGCTCAGCCCTTGGGCAGAGCCGCTTCGGCCGCCCTGATCTTGTCTTCGAGGAATTTGCGCGCCCGCGCCTCGGCCTGGATCACCCGCACGGCGGTCCGAAACAGCTCCTCCGTGGTGGGGGAGGAGCTGCCGACCACCTGGGCCACCGCTTCGGGAATGCTCTCGTCGTCCAGCGCGACCGCCGTCTCACAGGCGTCGATCGCGAGTTTCTCGGCAAGATCGTTCGCAAGACCCATGGGATTTACCGTGTGTTCTCGGTCAGCCGGCGGCGCACATAGGCCTGCACCGTCTCGATCATCGGATCCATGTAGGGATCCTCGAAGAAGTGGCCGGCGCCTTCCATTTCCTCGTGGGTGATGGTGATGCCCTTCTGCTCGTGCAGTTTGTCCACGAGGATGCGGGTATCCTGTGGCTTTGCCACCCGGTCGGCGGTGCCGTTGATCATCAGGCCCGAGGCAGGGCAGGGCGCGAGGAAGGAGAAGTCGTACATGTTGGCGGGCGGCGAGACCGAGATGAAGCCGGTGATCTCGGGGCGGCGCATCAGGAGCTGCATCCCGATCCAGGCCCCGAAGGAGAAGCCCGCAACCCAACAATGCTTGGAGTTGGGGTTCATCGACTGCAGGTAATCGAGCGCCGAGGCGGCGTCGGAAAGCTCGCCGATGCCCTGGTCGTATTCACCTTGGCTCCGGCCCACACCGCGGAAGTTGAAGCGCAGCACGGTGAAGCCCATCTGGTGGTAGGCGTAATGCAGGTTGTAGACGACGCGGTTGTTCATCGTGCCGCCGAATTGCGGATGCGGATGCAGGATGATCGCGATGGGGGCGTCTTTTGCCTTCTGGGGGTGGTAGCGGCCTTCGAGGCGGCCTTCTGGTCCGGGGAAAATAACCTCGGGCATCCACATCTCCTACTTGTCTTGCCGGCTCAGGGGGGCGGGCGCGCGGTTTCTTGACGGGCCGCGCGGCTCTCCCTAGAACGATTCCAATATATGCGCGGGCGTCTGACCGCGCAAAGGTTGCATCGCAGTTAAGCGCGGGGCGCGAAAAGGTCAATCATTCAAGCGCATGAGCGCGCGGATTGCAGGGCCATTGGCAGGAGCGATTGAATGAAGCTGAGCACCAAGGGGCGCTATGCGATGGTGGCAATGGCCGATCTGGCCTTGCAGGAGGACGGTGTGCTGACGCCGCTCTCGGAATTGTCGAAGCGCCAGAACGTGAGCCTGCCTTATCTGGAGCAGCTTTTCGTGAAGCTGCGCCGCGCCAAGCTGGTGGAATCGGTGCGGGGCCCCGGCGGCGGCTATCGGTTGGCGCGGACCCCCTCGGACATTCGCATCGTCGAGGTTTTCGAGGCGGTGGATGAGACCGTCAGCGCCATGCACACGGGCGCCGGCGCGTCCGGCGGCGCCTCGGGCAGCCGCGCGCAGAGCCTGACCAACCGGTTGTGGGAGGGGTTCTCGGCCCATGTCTATGTTTTCCTGCATCAGACGCGCCTGTCGGACGTGGTGAAGAACGAACTCTCGCCCTGTCCCGCCGTGCCCAACCTGTTTGAACTGGTGGACGAATAGCCCCATCAGGCGCCACGGCCGCCGCCGTCGCCTCTTGGGGCGGATGTCGGAGTGAGTTGTATTGGCCAAGATGAAGCCCCGACGATGTCGAACCGGAGTGTGAGATGAGAGCGCGCAGTTACCTCGATTGGAACGCCACGGCGCCGCTGCGTCCGGAAGCGCGCGCCGCGATGGGCGATGCGATGGATCTGGTGGGCAATCCCTCGTCTGTGCACAGCGAAGGGCGCGCGGCCAAGGCAATGCTGGAGCGCGCGCGCGCGCAGGTGGCGGAGGCGCTTGGGGCGCAGGCGGCGGACATCGTCTTCGTCTCGGGCGCGACGGAGGCTGCGGCCTTGGCGATGGCCGGGCGCGGGCTGGCGATATCGGCGGTGGAGCATGACGCGGTGCGGGCCTGGGGCGAGGAGGCTCTGCCTGTCGATGAACGGGGCCGTGTGCGCGTCGCCGATCCGGCGCGCTCCTGCCTCCAGATCGCCAATTCCGAGACGGGCATTTTGCAGGAGTTGCCCGAAGGTCTGGCGGTCAGCGACTGGACGCAGGGCTTTGGCAAGGTGCCGCTGGCTTTCGATTGGGCCGGGATCGACATGGCCTTTGTCTCTTCCCACAAGATCGGCGGCCCCAAGGGTGTCGGCGCCCTTGTGATCCGTCGCGGCCTTGATCTGCAAGCCCAGATCAGGGGCGGCGGGCAGGAGATGGGACGCCGTCACGGGACCGAGAACCTCATCGGGATCGCCGGATTTGGCGCGGCCGCAGAGGCTGCGGCAAAAGATTTGGCCGATGGGCTCTGGGAGCCGGTGGACAAACTTAGAATATTTCTAGAAAAGACTCTGGAAGATGGCGCAAGATCGACTATTTTAGTCGGGAAAGGCGTGAACCGTCTGCCCAACACCTCGATGTTCATCACCGAGGGCTGGAAGGGCGAGACGCAGGTCATGTCGATGGATCTTGCAGGATTTGCCGTTTCGGCGGGGTCTGCCTGCTCCAGCGGCAAGGTGAAGATGTCGGGCGTGTTGCGCGCGATGGGATATTCGGAGGCTCAGGCCGGCAGCGCGTTGCGGGTGTCCCTGGGGCCTTCGGTATCGAAAGAGCAGGTCGCGGCGTTCTGTGACGCGTGGCTGACCGCTCGGGACAGGAAATTCGCGCGGTGACGCGTGGGACAGACAATTCGCGCGGCAACGCGCATGACGGAAATTCGCGCGGCGACGCGCTTGGAGGTGGATCATGAGCGCACTCGATATCGATGAAGTTCAGGTGAAAGAGGGCGTCGACCAGGAGACGGTCGAAGCGGTCAAGGGCCTGGGTGGCGCCTACAAGTATGGGTGGGACACCGAGATCGAGATGGACTACGCGCCCATCGGCGTGAACGAGGACATCGTGCGTCTGATCTCCGAGAAGAACGAAGAGCCCGAGTGGATGCTCGACTGGCGTCTGCAGGCGTTCAAGCGCTGGAAGCAGATGAAGGAGCCCGAGTGGGCGATGGTCGATTATCCCGCCATCGACTACCAGGCGCAGTATTACTACGCGCGGCCCAAGAGCATGGAGACCAAGCCGAAGTCGCTCGACGAGGTCGACCCCAAGCTGCTGGAAACCTACCAGAAGCTCGGCATTCCGCTGAAGGAGCAGATGATCCTTGCCGGCGTCGAAGGGGCCGAGGAGGCACCCGCCGAGGGCCGCAAGGTGGCCGTCGACGCGGTCTTCGACTCGGTCTCGGTAGGCACGACCTTCCAGGCGGAGTTGAAGAAGGCGGGCGTGATCTTCTGCTCGATCTCCGAGGCGATCAAGGAGCATCCGGAGCTGGTCAAGAAGTACCTCGGCTCGGTCGTCCCGATCACCGACAACTTCTTTGCGACGCTGAACAGCGCGGTCTTCTCGGACGGCTCCTTCGTCTACATCCCGCCCGGCGTGCGCTGCCCGATGGAGCTCTCCACCTACTTCCGCATCAACGCCGAGAACACCGGCCAGTTCGAGCGGACGCTGATCATTGCCGACAAGGAGAGCTACGTCTCGTATCTTGAAGGCTGCACCGCGCCGATGCGCGACACGCATCAGCTGCACGCTGCCGTGGTGGAGCTGGTCCTGCTGGACGACGCCGAGATCAAGTATTCCACGGTGCAGAACTGGTACCCGGGTGACGAGAACGGCAAGGGTGGCATCTACAACTTCGTGACCAAGCGCGCCGATTGCCGGGGCGACCGCTCGAAGGTGATGTGGACGCAGGTCGAGACCGGCTCGGCTGTGACCTGGAAATACCCCTCCTGCATCCTGCGCGGCGACGACAGCCAGGGCGAGTTCTACTCCATCGCCATCGCCAACAACATGCAGCAGGCCGATACCGGCACCAAGATGGTGCACCTGGGCAAGCGCACGAAATCGCGGATCGTCTCCAAGGGGATTTCCGCGGGCCGCGCCCAGAACACCTATCGCGGCCTCGTGTCGATGCATCCCAAGGCCAAGGACAGCCGCAACTATACCCAGTGCGACAGCCTTCTGATCGGCGACAAATGTGGCGCCCACACGGTGCCGTACATCGAGGTGAAGAACAACTCGAGTCGGGTGGAGCATGAGGCCACGACTTCGAAGGTCGACGACGACCAGATGTTCTACTGCCAGTCCCGCGGCATGGACGAAGAAGAGGCCGTGGCGCTGATCGTCAACGGTTTCGCCAAGGAAGTGCTGCAGGCCCTGCCGATGGAATTTGCCATGGAAGCGCAGCAGTTGGTCGCAATCTCTCTGGAAGGCAGCGTGGGTTAAGCCCGCGTCACCGAACGGTAGACCGCGAATGCACCCTGAGGCTGAGAGGCTCTCACTTTCGGTTTCAGCGGTCAGTCCTTTAACGGGAGGCAAGCAATGAGCGTTGGATTTCAGCCCGAGCGAGCGCGGGCGCTGATCGACATTCTGTCGCCTGACCGTTTGACGCGGGTTGTCGACATTGGTGCCAATCCGCTGGATGAGACGCCCTACAAGGGGCTCTTGTCCATCGGCGGCTGTGACGTCTGGGGTTTCGAGCCGCAGGCCGGGGCGTATGACAAGCTGATGGCGGCCAAGGGCGCTCATGAGCACTACATTTGCGCGGCGGTCGGAACTGGTGAACCGGCGGAATTGAAAGTCTGCTCAGACGTCGGCTTTACCTCTCTGCTGGAGCCAAGCCGCAGGTTCGTCGAGGCCACCGGACAGTTCGCGGACCGCATGCGGGTCGTGGACCGGATCGAAGTCGAGACGTCCCGTCTGGACGACCTCGAGGAGCTTCCTGAATTCGATCTCCTGAAGATCGATATTCAGGGCAGCGAGCTGGCCGTGTTCCAGAACGGCGCAGGGAAGTTGTCAAAGGCTCTCGCCGTCATCACCGAGGTGACGGCGGTTCCGATGTACGAGGGTCAGCCTGTTCTGGCGGATCAATTGACGGAGCTTGGGCAACACGGCTTCCTGCTGCACAAGTTCTTGTTTCTCAAGGAGATCGGCTTCCGCAATCCGTGGTCCGCGCGATTGAAGCGGTCCGTTTATCGCAGCCAATTGGGCGATGGCGATGCGGTTATGGTGCGCGGGCTTCTGGACCTGCAGGGGCTCGAAGACGAAGAGCTCAAGCATCTCGCGATCCTTTGCGACAGCGTGCTTTTGACCCAGGATCTTGGTGTCACGGCCATGGTCGAACTGATGCATCGTGGCGTCATCCAGGAGACCCAATTGCATGACTACATGGATTTGCTGCCCGGGGCAGGGCCTCGGCCGGCGGAGACGGCAGCGCAATGATCGAGACGCGGGTTCAGAATGGCATGACGCAAGTCGAGCGTCTGATCTCAGACGGCACGATGCCGCGCGGGTTATCCGTGGGATCGGCAGATTTCGACGTTGCTGATCTGCGCCTGACAGAGGCCGAGGTTGACGGGCGCGAGGTCTCTTTCGTCACCAACATGGAGCGCGATCCGATCCAGCGTGCGCATCGCAATGGGCATTTTTACGAGCCGGACGAGTTGGGCTTCATCCGCCAACACCTCCCCCCAGGCGGCACCTTCCTCGATATCGGGGCCAATGTCGGCAATCACTCTCTCTATGCCGGGCTGTTTTGCGGGGCCGGGCGGATCATTCCGTTTGAACCCAATCCTTTGGCCTACCGCCTGTTGGTCTTGAACCTCGTCATGAATGGCCTGCAGGAGCGGACCGTCTTCGATTACGTGGGCTTTGGGGCCTCGGACGTGGACGGCGAGGGCTTCACGATGACCGAACGGCACAAGAACCTCGGCGCGGCGCGGATGGTGCCCGGCGATGGTGAGATCGCGACCCTGCGGCCCGATGACTTCCTGCGTGACGAGACGCCCGATTTCATCAAGATCGACGTCGAGGGCATGGAGATGGCCGTGCTGCGGGGGTTGCAGAAGACGATCCGGCGCACCCGGCCCGTGTTGCTGGTCGAAGTGGACCGGGACAACATCCATGACTTCGCCGATTGGCGTCTGGCCAACGGGTTCGACCTGCCGGCGTCGATCAAGCATTACAAGGATAACCGGAATTTCCTCTGCGTGCCTGAAGAGCGCTCGGCTGAGCTGAGCCGGAAAGTGGGGCAGGGATGAGCGATCCGATCCGCCTCTATTACTGGCCCGCGCCGAATTTCGGCGATGCCCTGAGCCAGTTGATCGTCGCCCATGTCTCGGGGCGCGAGGTCGTGAACGCGCGGCCGAAGCAGGCCGAGTTGTTTGCCCTCGGCTCGCTCATGCACGTGATCTCCCGGCATTGGACCGATCACGCGCGGGGTGAGGGGCCGCTCTTGTGGGGGACGGGGCTTCTCAACCCCTTCTACCGCAAGGATTTTCTTGAAAACGTCCGCGTGCGCTTGCTGCGCGGCCCGATCTCGGCCGCTTTCCTGCGGCTGAAGATGACCGAGTTCGGCGATCCGGGGTTGCTGGCGGATGAGGCCCTCGGCCCGGTCGAAGAACGCCATGACCGGGTGGCGGTCGTACCGCACCACAGCCAGATGGAAGACCCCCGCTTCGTCGACATGGTGGAGGCCGACCCGGCGCTGCACCTGGTCGACGTGCGCCTTGACCCCGCAACCGTCTGCCACCAGATCGCAAGCTCGGCCCATGTCTTCTCGGCCAGCCTGCACGGGCTGATTGTTGCTGACGCCTACGGGGTGGCGAACACCTGGATGGACCCGGACACCCAGGGGCGGTTGAAATACCACGACTACGCGGCCTCCATCGGGCGCGACATGATCGCGCCTGTCGAGATTGATGACGTCCCGAAAGCGGCCCGCGCCGCGAAGGACAGGCCGTTCCCCTATGCCGAAGGTATCGCGCGTTGCCGTGAGAGCCTTCACCGACATTTTCCGGCCGAACTGCGCGCCGGAACCAACCCATGAAGAGGAAATAAGATGCTGAATATCAAAGGCCTGGCCGTTGAACTGGAAGAAGAAGACAAGCAGATCCTGAAAGGTGTGGATCTGGAAGTGAAAGCCGGAGAGGTCCATGCGATCATGGGGCCGAACGGCTCTGGCAAATCCACGCTCTCCTACGTGCTGTCCGGCAAGGGCGGCTACGAGGTGACTGGTGGCGAGGCGACGCTCGACGGTGAAGACCTGCTCGACATGGACCCCGAAGAGCGCGCGGCCGCGGGCCTGTTTCTGGCGTTCCAGTACCCGGTGGAGATCCCCGGCGTCGGCAACATGACCTTCCTGCGCACCGCGGTAAACGCGCAGCGCAAGAGCCGCGGCGAGGAGGAGATGTCGGCAGGTGAATTCCTCAAGCTGATCCGCGCCAAGGCCAAAGAGCTGAAGATCGACGCCGAGATGCTCAAGCGCCCGGTCAACGTCGGTTTCTCGGGCGGTGAGAAGAAGCGTAACGAGATCCTGCAGATGGCGATGCTGGAGCCCAAGATGTGCATCCTCGACGAGACCGACTCGGGCCTCGACGTGGACGCGATGAAGCTCGTCTCCGAGGGCGTGAACGCGCTGCGCAGTGAGGGCCGTGGGTTCCTCGTGATCACCCACTACCAGCGCCTGCTGGACCACATCAAACCCGACGTCGTCCACATCATGGCCGACGGTCGCATCGTGAAGACCGGCGGACCGGAGCTGGCCCTCGAGGTCGAGCAGAACGGTTACGCCGACATTCTGGCGGAGGTAGCTTAAATGGCCAATCCGGCACCCAAACCTGATCTGACCGAAGCGCGGATCGCCGCGCTCGAGATGCCCCGCAACGGGACGGACGCCCGCGAGGCCGCCCTGGGGCGTGTTCGCGCAATGGGTCTGCCGACGCGGCGGGACGAATACTGGCGCTACACCGACCCGAGCACCCTGACGCAGGCCACGGCCCCGCGCGCGGCGGTCTTCCATGACCCCGCCGAAACCCCGATGTTCAACGATATCGACCGCCTGAAGGTGGTCTTCGTCGATGGTGTCTTCGACGCGAAGAAATCCGACGACCTCGCCATGGCGGGGCTGGAGATCGAGCGGCTCGAGGATGCGCTGGCCAAGGACATCCACTGGGCCAAGGACGTCTACGGCACGCTTGAGGAGGCCGGCCAGAACCCGGTCCCGCGTCCCCTCGCGGCGCTCAACACCGCCTTTGCGACCGACGGTGTCGTGATCCGGGCGACCGCCAAGGCAGAGAAGCCCGTTGCGCTGATCTATCTGCACCGCGACGACCGCTCCGACGCCATGCTGCACCATGTCGTGCGGGTGGAAACCGGTGCGGAGCTGACGTTGCTCGAGGTTGGCCCTGCCGCGGCGCGGTTCAACAGCGCGATGGAAGTCGACGTGGCCGATGGTGGCGCCTTCCACCACGTCCGCGCTCAGGGTCGCGACCACGAGCGGCGTGCGGCCACGCATATTTTCGCGCGGGTCGGTGCCGAGGCGCTCTACAAGTCCTTCACCACCACGGCCAACTCCGTGAACACCCGCAACGAGCACGTGATCGAGATCGTGGGCGACAATGCGACGGCCCACGTCGCGGGCGCGGCGCTCGGCGATGGCAGCGCCGTGCCGTTCCACCACGACGACACGGTCTTCATCACCCATGACGCGGTGGATTGCGAAAGCCGGCAGGTGTTCAAGAAGGTGCTGCGTAACGGTGCCGAAGGCGTGTTTCAGGGCAAGATCCTCGTGAAGGCGGGCGCCCAGAAGACCGACGGCTACCAGATCAGCCAGTCGCTGCTCCTCGACGAGGACAGCAGCTTTCAGGCCAAGCCGGAACTCGAGATCTACGCCGATGACGTGATCTGCTCGCACGGGTCCACCACCGGCGCGATCGACGAGACGGCGCTCTTCTACCTGCAATCGCGCGGTGTGCCGAGCGAGCAGGCGACGGACCTTCTGGTGCTGGCGTTCCTTGCCGAAGCGATCGAGGAGATCGCCGATGAGGCCCTGCGCGACGATGTCAGTGCGCGGCTGGAAGAATGGCTCGTACGCAGGCGGGCTGGCTGAACCATGAGCGTCAGTCAGGATATGGTCGCCACATGGCGCAGGCCGCGCGCGGTGATGCGCAAGCTGCTCTCCATGGGCGTGCGGGAGGATCGCGCGCTTGCGATCCTCTTTGCGGCCTGCCTGATGATCTTCGTGGGCCAGCTGCCCCGGTTGCAGCGGGCGAACACGCTGGAACAGCAGGAGTGGCTGGCGACGGCCTCCAAGGCGTCGGACAAGGTCGCGACCTTTCAGGCCGAGATCGCCATCACCGGCTTCGCCTGGCTTCTGGTCTGGCCGCTTCTGTTCTACCTGATCGGCGGGCTGACCCACATCATCGCGCGTCTTTTCGGCGGTCGCGGCAGCTTTTATTCGGCCCGTCTGGCGTTGTTCTGGGCGCTTCTCGCGTCGAGCCCCGCGTGGCTCTTCCATGGGCTGGTCTCAGGCTTCATCGGCCCCGGTCCGGCGCAGCAGATCGCGGGCGTGATCGTCATCGGCTCCTTCCTCACCTTCTGGAGCATCGGCCTGCGCGAGGCTGAAACCAATCCGACCGGAGCATTGGCATGATCCCGGTTCACCACCACACGGTCCGTTGGGCCGAACAAGACACGGGCGGTCCCTCCCATGAGCTATGACGTCGAAGCAATCCGCGCCGATTTCCCGATCCTTGCGCGGGAGGTCAACGGCAAGCCGCTGGTCTACCTCGACAACGGGGCCTCGGCCCAGAAGCCGCAGGTGGTGATCGACGCGATCACGCAGGCCTATGCGCAGGAATATTCCAACGTCCACCGGGGGCTGCATTACCTCAGCAACCTCGCGACCGAGAAATACGAGGGCACCCGGGGCACCATCGCGCGGTTCCTCGGCGCGGCCGACGAGGACGAGATCATCTCTACCTCCGGCACCACCGAGGCGATCAACATGGTCGCCTATTCATGGGCCATGCCGCGCATGGAGGCCGGCGACGAGATCATCCTCACCGTGGCCGAGCATCACGCCAACATCGTCCCATGGCATTTCCTGCGCGAGCGGCAAGGGGTGAATCTGGTCTGGGTCGATGTGGACAGCAACGGCGACCTTGATCCCCAGGCCGTGATCGACGCCATGGGACCGCGCACGAAGCTGGTGGCCCTGTCTCACATGTCCAACGTTCTGGGCACGGTCTTCGACGTGAAATCGGTGGTCGACGCGGCCCACGCGCGCGACATTGCCGTGCTGGTCGACGGGTCGCAGGCGGCCGTGCATCTGCCCGTAAATGTCGATGAGATCGGTGCGGATTTCTATGCCATCACCGGCCACAAACTCTACGGGCCGAGCGGCTCCGGCGCGATCCACATCAAGCGCGCCCGGATGGAGGAGATGCGTCCCTTCATGGGTGGCGGCGACATGATCCGCGAGGTCAGCCGCGAGGTCATCACGTGGAACGACCCGCCGATGAAGTTCGAGGCCGGCACGCCGGGTATCGTCCAGCAGATCGGTCTCGGGGTCGCGCTGGAATACATGATGGGCGTGGGAATGGAGAACATCGCCGCCCATGAAGCGGACCTCGCGACCTATGCGAGCACGTTGCTCCATGGTCTCAACTGGTTGAATGTGCAGGGAAATTCGAAAAACAAGGGTGCGATTTTCAGCTTCACCATGCCCGGCGCGGCCCATGCCCATGATATCTCGACCGTGCTCGACAAGAAGGGCATCGCGGTGCGCGCGGGCCATCATTGCGCGCAGCCTTTGATGGAGCATATGGGCGTCAACGCCACCGCGCGGGCCTCCTTCGGGATGTACAACACCCGCGCCGAAGTGGACGCGCTGATCGAAGCGCTGGAGCTCTGCCACGAACTTTTCGGCTGAGCGCGACGCTTCTCCGGCGCCGTTAAGGCGTTAAGGGTATCGTAACACCCCTCTGCCAGCATGGAGGCCTCCGCCACGAGAGGTCGCCATGGAAGAGCAGGAAGCCGATGAGCCGTCGGCAAAGGTCTATTTGAACGAAGAACGCCGCTTCCTGCCGGAGGAGCTCTTCTTTTCCCGCTCTGATCCGCGCGGTGTCGTGACCGGCGGCAACGGGGTCTTTGTCCGGGTCAGCGGCTATTCGTGGGAAGAACTGATGGGCGCGCCGCACAAGACGGTGCGCCATGAAGATATGCCAAGGGCGGTCTTCTGGTTGATCTGGAGATCGATCAAGGCCGGACAACCCATTGGCGCTTATGTGAAAAACCGGGCCAAGGATGGCCGCTACTATTGGGTGTTCGCCATCGTCATCGCCGAGGGCGAAGGTTTCGTCTCGGTGCGGCTGAAACCCACCAGCCCGATGCTCGACACGGTGAAGGCGCTTTACGCCCGCATCCGGGCAGCCGAACTGGCAGAGGACATCGAGCCCGAGCAAAGCGCGCAGGCGCTGCTCGCGGAATTGGCAGAGCTTGGATTTCCCGACTACGGCAGCTTCATGTCCTATGCCCTGTCGCAGGAAATCCGGTCCCGCGATGCGCATCTGCGGCGCGGGGCCAACAGCCAGATGGAACGCTTTGCCGAAACCCTGACGCAGCTGGACACGATCCGGAAGGAAGGCCGCGCCATCGTCACTGGCTTCAAGGCCATCGAAGGCTCGCCGAAGAACATGCGCATCCATGCCACGCGGATGGGCGAAAGGGCGGCACCGCTCGGGGTGATCTCGACGAATTTCGACGATATTTCAAACAATATCAAATCAGGTATCCGGCCGTTCCTCGACGGACTGGATCATATGGCGGACCGACTGTGCGCCGGGCTTTTCGTCAATTGCGCCTTCAGCATGTTGAGCGAGATCATCGTACAATTCGCCGAGGAGCCGGATCACGACATTGCCACCGTGACACGGGCCGAAATGGCGCGTCTTGTCGCCGAGCGCCCGCAGCGGCGGGCCGAGGGAAAGAACGTGCTGCACGAGGTCCTGAAGGAAATGGCTTGTTTCGAGGCCGCGTGCCGGATGCTGAAACGCACGCTCTCGGGCCTCAACATCATGCGGGTGATGAGCGAGATCGAGACCGCAAGGATCGGTGATCCCACCGGCAGCATGAGCGAGATCATCCTTCGGCTGCAACGGTTCCAGAGCCTGACCCACAGCAGCCTGCAAGCGATCGAAGCGCGGAACGGCCAGATCCAGAGCTTGCTGCGCAACGAGATCTACACGCGAGAGGCCGCGTGAGAGCGCGTGTAGCCACGTCAGCGGTCGGGTTCGATCAGCCCGAGGCCGCGCAGGTAGATGCCGATCCCGGCCTCCAGCAGATCTTCCGGCGGGAAGGGCGCATTCGCACCGGGCCGGCCACGGGCGAAGAGTTCGACAACGCCGTGGGACATCGCCCAGATATGGGCCGAGAACATCGACGACGGCGGCCGTTTTTCGGGCGGGATATGCTCGGACAGGGCGTCGGCCGCGTGCTCCAGCACCGCGCTGGATTTTCCAGCTGCCGCCGCCAATTCCGGTGTCGCGTTGACGGAAGTGCCGGATTCGAACATCGCCATGTAATGACCGGGATATTTGCGGGCGAAGGCGAGGTAGGCGCGGCCTGTCGCCTCGAATGCCGCGAGGGCCGAGGGTTGGCCGCCGTTGAAGGCGTGGTTCATCAGATCCGCAAAAATCTCGTGCCCCTGCAGCGCACATTCCGCGATCAGCGTCTCGCGCCCGTCGAAATGGCGGTAGACCGCCGCCGGGGTCACGCCGGCGGTCTTGGCGGCCTCTGACAGGGTGAAACCCGTCGGGCCTTTTTCCTCGATCAGCTGCAAGGCCGCATCGACCAGCGCCTGCTTGAGGTTGCCATGGTGGTAGCCGCGCTTGGGCATCAGGCGGTCTTCGCGCCGGGATCGGACCACATTTCCGGCCCTCCGGTGATCTTCGGATCAGGCGCGCCAACCCGCGCCTCGTCCTTCCCGTCGTAGTCCAGCCCCTGCAGCACGGCGCGGATCACGGCAAGACGCGCGCGGCGCTTGTCGTCGGAGCGGATCACCGTCCAGGGCGCGGCGGTGGTGTGCGAGCGTTCCAGCGTCTCGGCAATCGCGGCGCTGTAGGCGTCCCATCGTTTCAGGCCTTCCACGTCAATCCAGCTGAGCTTCCATTGCTTCAAGGGATCTTCCTCACGCGAGAGGAACCGGCGCAATTGCTCGGCGCGGCCCACGTTGAGCCAGATCTTGGTCAGGTGGATTCCGTCGTTCACAATGGTGCTCTCGAAGCCCGGAAGCTGCGCGAAAAACGCCTCGCGCTGCGCCTCGGTGCAGAAATCGAAGACCTTCTCCACCACGCCGCGGTTGTACCAGCTGCGGTCGAAAAGGCTGATCTCGCCGGCAGAGGGCAGGTGTTGGATGTAGCGTTGGAAATACCACTGCCCGGCTTCACGCTCGGTCGGCTTGCTGAGCGCTATGACATGGGCCGCGCGGGGGTTCAGGTTCTCGCGGATGCGCTTGATCGCGCCGCCCTTGCCGGCGGCATCGCGCCCCTCGAAGACAACCGCGACCCGCGCGCCGGTCTCGCGCACCCAGGAGAGCATCTTGACCAGTTCGATCTGCAGCGCGGCCAGATCCTCTTCGTAGTCGTCCTTGTCCATCCGTTTTTCATAGGGATAGGAGGGATCGAGCATGCGGTTCTTCTTGGCGCCCTCGATCTGGGCGCGCACCCAATCGGGGGCCTCTTCATCGAAGTAGGTGCTGATTGCGCCGTCGAAGGGTTTACTCATGGCTCGGGCCTGCTCTCGCGAAATGTTATTATTTATTACATTAGGTGTGCCGAGGCCGTTTCGCAATGAAACAAAGCAAATTCAGCGCAGGCCGGCCCGCTGTGCGAGGCGGTCGATGGCGGCCTCAAGGGCCTCGGGCGCGGCGTGTTGGGGCATGTGGCCCACGCCGTCGAGCACGGTGAGGCGCGCATCAGGGATTTGCTGGCTGAGCGGGATCGAGTGGATTTCGAGCCCCACGGTCGTATCGGCATCACCGTGCAGGATCTCGGTCGGCACGTCGATGCGCGCGTAGTGGGGCACAAGGGCCTCGATCTGCGGCAGCAGGTCAGCGCGCTGACGCGCGTTCTCCAGCAGGGAGAAGCGGCGCAGGGTCAGGCCGGGACCGAAGTGTTCGCCGTAACCCTCGGGCGCGGTCTGCGGTTTGAACACCGCCTCGACGTTCTCGGTCACGATGCGCTCAGGCACCCAGGCGGCCAGCAAGGTGGCCATGATCGGCCCCGCGACGGGATGCGACAGGAGGCGGTAATAGGTGCTGATGCCGGTGTCCCAGGGGTTCGTCGCGCCCGCCAGAACGACCAGACCGGCCAGCACGTCGGGACGCTCCACGCCCCAGGCCACGGCGACGGCGCCGCCGAAGGAATGGCCGACGACCATCGGGTTATCGGCGCCGATGGCGGTTGCCGCATCCGCCAGAAGCCGCGCCTGATCGGTGATCGAGGCGCCTTGGCCGATCATCTCGGTATAGCCGAGTCCCGGCCGATCAAAAGCGATGACCCGGTAGCGGTCGCGCAGGCGGCCGACCATGTCGAAGGTCCAGTCGTTGAGGTTTCCGCCGGAGCCGTGGATCAGCACGACGGCGGGGCCTTCGCCTTCGTCGATATAGTGCACGCGGGTGCCGTTCACCTCGACGAACTGGCCCGCCGGCGGATAATCCGCCTCGGCCGCGGCCTCGTTTCGGCCGGCGCGCCATACCGTGAGCAGGGCGACGAGGATGAGGGCACAGAGGAGGATGCCGAGGAGCGCCAACACCAGTTTCACCGCCGCAAGTCCGTCGAAGCGAGGCCAATCTGGTCCATGTCGTAGGGCGTCGTCAGGTACAATTCGCTCACCCAATTGCCGTAAAGCAGATGCGCGTGGGATCGCCAGCGGTTCATCGGTTGGCGCGTCGGATCATCGTCAGGGTAGTAGTTGACCGGCACGTTGATCGGCGCGCCCGCGGCGGCGTCGCGGTCATATTCCTGCTTCAGGGTCTCGCTATCGTATTCGAAGTGGTTGAAGACGTAGAGCGCCCGGTGGCCGGCGTCCTCGACCAGCGCCGGGCCGACCTCGTCCGAGCCGATCAGCGTGGTGAGCCCGGCGGCGGCCACCTCCTCGGCGCGGACCTCCGTCCAGCGCGAGACCGGCATCAGCACGTCGTCCGAAAAGCCGCGCAGGTAGGGCGAGGCGGGCGCGCGGTTCACATGGCGGAAGCAGCCGAAAGCCTTGGCGTCGAGCATGTGTTTCTTGACGCCATGGAAGTGGTAGGCCATCGCCATGCCGCCCCAACAGATGCCGAAGGTCGAATGGACATGGCTCTGGGTCCAGTCCATCACCGTCTTCAGCTCGTCCCAATAAGTGACCTCTTCGAAGGGCAGATGTTCGATTGGCGCGCCGGTGATCAGCAGCCCGTCGAACTTCTCGCCGCTAGCCTGCACCTCGGAGAAGGGGCGGTAGAACTCGTCCATATGCTCCGCCGAGGTGTTCTTGGAAGCGTGGTCCGACATCCGGATCAGCGACAGCTCGATTTGCAGGGGCGAGGCGCCAATCAGGCGCGCGAACTGCGTCTCGGTCTGGATCTTCTTCGGCATCAGGTTCAACAGCCCGATCCGCAGCGGACGGATGTCCTGCTTGGACGCCGCATCCTCGGGCATCACCATCACGCCTTCGCGCGACAGGATGTTATAGGCGGGCAGGGTATCGGGCAGTTTGATGGGCATGGTTTCGTCTCTTGGAAGGCGTCTTTGGCAGGAAGCAGGATCTAGGCGCTCGGGCGCGGCTTGGCCAGCGCGCGGGCGATCATCTCTTCGGCATCATGGGCGTCGCGCACGGCTTCGACCTCGCCCGCGGTGACGCTGACGCCCCAGTTCTTCGCCATCGCCGCATAGAGCGGCGCGCGGCTGTGGATCACGCGGCTGAAGGCGTGGACGGCGAAATCGTCCGGGTCCACCTGCGCCTCGGACAGGCCGTGGGTGTCGAGATACTCAGACCACAAGCTCTCCAGCAGCTCGGGCTGGTAATAGATCGGCTTGGGGTTCAGCTTGAAGCGGCGGATCAGCTCGGCGTCGTGGCCCTCGGGGGTCTCGATCCAGATCATCAGCAGGCTGGCGGCGAGGGTGCGCAGGACCTCATCGGCGGGATCGGATGGATCGACCACCGCGCAGATGGAGCCGCCGGTGTCGCAGATGAAGTTCTCGTAGCCATAGAGCGACGACGCGCGCAGCACGAAGGGCACGGTGTCGAGCAGCGCGTTCACCTCCGCCCGGCGGTGCAGTGCCTGACGGCGCTTGTATTCATCGAAGGGCAGCCCGCCCTTCGCCGGATCGCCGGGTTTGCCCAGAAAGGTCGAGAGCGGCGCGAGGTTGCCGAAGGTGATGTTGGAGCCGATGTAGATGCTGTCCGAGCGCAGGAGTTCCGCCAGCATCGGCACCTGCATTGCCTGCGCCTTGAGGTTGTCGGCGATATGCTCGCCCATGTAGGCCGTGCCGATCCGGTAATCGACGGAGTAGTGAAACCAGTCGCCGCTTTCGCGCAGCTTGTTGGAGAGCACTGTCTTGCCGAGGCCGGACATGCCGAAGACGGCGACGCGCTTGGCGGGAGCGTCGAGGAAGGCTTGCGGGCTGTCGTAGATCAATTCCATCGCCGATGCTTGCCACGGGCGCTCGACCCAAGGCAAGCGGGGGACGGGCTTTTTGCGGATGTGGGTGGCGGGGGGCTTCGGCGGTTGGCCGGTGCCGTCAGGGCAGCTTTTGTGGCCCCGTCACCGGTCCGGGCTTGCCTTGCAGCCAGCGCAGGAGACGTCCGTCGAGGATCAGCAGGCCCAGAGCGAGCAGACCGAAGCCCGCGAAGGCTTGGGGCGCGAGGCGTTCCTCCAGCACCAGCGCGCCGAGCACGATGGCCACGGGAGGGATCAGCAAGGTGACCAGCATCGCGTTGCCGGTGCCGACCATGGCGAGGACGCGGTAATAGAGCAGGTAGGCGATGGCGGTGCCGAAGACTGCAAAATATCCCACGGCGAGGTAGGTCCGGGGCAGGGCGGGCCACGCGGGTGCGCCGTCCACGATCAGGGCCACGGGCAGCAGGATCACCACGGCCCCCGTCAGCATCCCGGCGGCTGCCACGGCGGGCGAGAGCCCCATCAGCCGCTTGCGCGCCCAGGCGCTCGCCAAAGCGTAGGAGAGCGTCCCGCCCAGAACCGCCAGCTGCGCGAGGCTGCGAATGTCGAACTGGCGCAAGCTGTCGAGCCCGATGGCCACCGTGACGCCGAAGAAGGCCACCGAGACCCCGGCAATCTTGCGCAGGGTGAGGCGCTCATCCGCGAAGAAGATCGCCGCCACGAGGACGCCGAATATCGCCGTGCCCGCGTTGAAGATCGAGGTCAGCCCGGTCTCGATGAATTGCTGCCCCCAGGCCATCAGCGCGAAGGGAATGGCGTTGTTGAGCAGCCCCATGACCAGAAACGCCCTCCAGATCCGCAGGTCGCGCGGGACAGACTGGCGCCGGAGAAGCACGTAACCCCAGAGGATCACGCAGGCCCACAGCACGCGATGGACCACGAGCGTGAGGAACGGAAGCTCTTCCAGCCCCAGTTTGATCGACAGGAACGAGGCCCCCCATATCAGGGCCAGTAGCCCCATCTCGGCCCATGCGCGGGTGCTGAGAGAAGTCTGTGTCATGGCAGCGGTCTAGGGCGATTTCCTTGAGCACGCGACCCGGAACCTGCGCCAAGCCAAAGAAAAACCCCGCGGCCCTGAGGGGGGCGCGGGGTTTGGGTCGTTGGAGGTCTTGGGGTTGGTTAGAAGGAGTAACCGATACGAATGCCGACGCCGATCGCCGAGTTGTCCTCGAAACTACTGCTTGCAAGAACAGCACCGGTAGTTGGATCGGCCGCCAGGACGGTCTCCGCATCACCGAGCCAGCTGTATTGAACGCCACCTGTAATCTCGAACGTCCCGGGGTTGTACGATAGCGCCAGCCCGATCGCGGTGCGGCCATCGGTCGGACCGAGGTTGCCAGAATATCCGCCATTCGACGTTTCGTGCGTCACGCTGATGGCACCCGACAACTCATCCGTAAGTTGCCGACCGATGCCGAGAGAGTAGGTGTAAACATCATTCTCATAGTCCACGAGCGATGAACCAGAAGGATTGCCGGCTGTTGTGGTCGCAGCATTGTAGTTGGTTGGAGTGATGTCGAACTCTGACCAATCGACCCAACGTACCGATCCAAACAGCAGCGTTCCCTCTGCGATGCCAGACTGAGCTTCCAACGTAAGCGACTGCGGGATCGTCGTTTCGAACGAGGTCCCAAGAGCGGCGCCACCAGCAATCGCCGGTGAGCTCTCCGTTGCTTCGAATGTATGGTTAGTTGCGGAATGGTAGGTGAGAGCGACGCGCAGTGCGATCTCGGGCCGCTCATAGGCAGCACCCAGCATATAGCCGAGCTCTGTCGAGCCGTTGGCGTCCATTTCGTACGGCTCGAGGGCAGCAGGTGCTGTCAGGTATACATTCCCATCTGCGCTTACAGCACGAAGGCCGCCATAGATAGAAAAGCCTTGGTCGAGCTCGTACCGCAGGGCAACGGTCAGAGCTTCAGACGAGATATTGCCCTCGCTACCAGCAAGCGGGTAGGTGCCCGATCCATATGCAACGTCGGCGCCGATCGGACGATCGAAGATGATTGCATAGGAAAGGTCGTCGGTAATGTCATCGCGATATCGCAGGGCAAAATCGACATAGGATTCTGCTATGTCACCGGAGTCCTGTCCGACGCCTGTCCCCGAAACATCCGGATCGGCATAGCTAAAGCTCAGTTCTGCGTATGCGCCTTCTTCGAAAAGAATGCCCATGGATTGCGCTGAGCGTTCCACGCCACCCGCGCTTGCGATGGTGGTTGTGGCCAGAAGTGCCGCGAGGGCGGTGGTGGTCGTTGTGAAGCGGGTCATGATGAGTGCCTCCCCGTCGATATGTCCCAATGATCGTTTTCTGCGCTCTCCCACGCAGGGCTGCTCAATCTAAGGGCAAAATATCGTCATTCGGGCAAATGTTCCCCTGCGTCATATGACGTCGGTGGCCATATATGCGCGGACGCTGTGTCACAAAAGTTACACCTGACGGCGGCTGCGGCGGTGTTCGGTCAGGATGTTCATGTAATTCGCCCCGAAGATCAGGACCGCACCGGCGAAGACGGCGAGCTGCAGGGGCTCGTTGTAGAGGGTCATGCCGACGATCGCGATCAGGGGCAGGCGTGCGAAGTCGATGGGCATGACGACCGAGGCCGGCGCGCAGGAGAAGGCCGAGGTCATGCAGAAATGTGCCACCAGCCCGCAGAGGCCGATCAGGACGACGAGCGGCAGGATCGACAGCGAGGGCAGCGCGATCTCTCCGTCATAGAGGCAGAAGGCCAAGCCGAGGACGAGTTGGATCGTGGTCAGCCAGAATAGGATTCCCATGATCGACTGGTCCCGCGTCAGGCGCTTGGTGAAGATCGCGGTGATGGCGAAACTCACCGCCGCGCCCAGTGACGCGGCCATGCCGAGCGAGAAAGGCACGGCGCCGGGCTGCACTACGATCAGGATGCCTATGAACCCGATAAGGCCCGAGGCGATCTTCGCCACGGTCAGCCTCTCGCCAAGGAATAGCGCGGCGAAGATGATCACCCAAAGCGGCGCGGTGAACTCCAGCGCGAAGACCTGCGCGAGCGGGATGGCCCCGACCGCGAAGAACCACAGGTTCTGCCCGAGGAAATGGAAGATGTTGCGGAAAATATGGGTGGGCATCCGGTCGGTCCGGATCTCGCCCAAGCGCCCGGTGAGCCCGCCGATCAGCACCACGAGGATCAGGCCCACGATGGAGCGATATGTCATCAACTCGAAGGTATCGAGCTCGGCCACGACCTCGCGGCCCGCGACCGCCATGGCGGAGAAGGCGACGATCGCGCCGGCCATGAAGCCCGCCGCCTTGGGGATGTTGGAGGCCGGTGCCTCGGGGCGCACGGGATCGGGGCGCACGGGCTCCGGCGTCACCGGTTTGGGGGTCATGGGCCGCGAAGCGGTCGGTGGCTTGTCCATCACAGGCCCTCGGCCTTGGCGGCGTCCCAGAGGGCGTCCATTTCCTCCAGCGAGCTGTCCGCCGGTCCTGTGCCGCGGCTGGCCAGTTGCTGTTCGATATAGGCGAAACGGCGGACGAACTTGGCGTTGGCGCCGCGCAGGGCGGTTTCGGGATCGACCTTCAGGTGCCGCGCGAGGTTGGCCATGACGAAGAGCAGATCGCCCATTTCCTCGGCGATCTTTTCCTGCGGCAAGGTCTCGCGCGCCTCGGCCAATTCGCGGGCCTCCTCGGCGATCTTGTCGATGACGGAGGTGATCTCGGGCCAGTCGAAGCCCACGCGGGCCGCGCGTTTCTGCAGCTTCTCGGCGCGCATCAGGGCGGGCAGGCCGAGCGCTACGTCGTCCAGCACGCCACCGGCATCCTTGGCTGCACGCTCCGCGGCCTTCACCGTCTCCCAATCCGCGACCTGCTGGTCGGCGGACTTGGCGTTGCTCTCGTCGCCGAAGACATGGGGGTGGCGGGCGATCATCTTGTCGCCGATGGCGCGCGCCACGTCGTCGAAGTCGAAATGGCCGCCATCCTCCGCCATCTGGGCGTGGAAGACGGACTGGAACAGCAGGTCGCCCAGCTCGCCGCGCAGCTCTTCCATGCTGCCGCGCTCGATGGCGTCGGCGACCTCGTAGGCCTCTTCGATGGTGTAGGGCGCAATGCTGGCGAAGGTCTGCTCCACGTCCCAGGGGCAGCCGTGAACGGGGTCACGCAGCCGCGCCATGATGGCGCGCAGGCGGTGCATCGGGTCGGTAGGAAGCGTTTCCATGGCGCAAGGGATGGGCCATGCAGCGCGCTTGTGCAAGCTCAGAAGCGACAGCCCCTTGCGCCCGGGCCGCGCGACATATCAAACTCTGCGCGAACCAGAACCGGAGAGCCCCATGCCCATCATCAATTCCATTGCCGCGATGTCCGACGACATGAAAACCTGGCGCAGGCATTTGCATAAGCACCCGGAATTGCAGTTCGATTGCCACGAGACGGCGCGCTTCGTGGTCGACCGTCTGAAGGAATTCGGCGTGACCGAAATCCACGAGGGCATCGCGACGTCGGGCGTCGTGGCGATAATCGAGGGGAAGGGCGCGGGGCCCACGATCGGCCTGCGCGCGGACATGGACGCGCTGCCGATCGAGGAGGCGACCGGGGCGGAACATGCCTCCACCGTGCCGGGCAAGATGCACGCCTGCGGCCATGACGGACATACAACAATGCTGCTAGGGGCGGCGAAATATCTGGCGGAGACGCGCAACTTCAACGGCCGCGTGGCGCTGATCTTTCAGCCGGCGGAAGAGGGCGGCGGCGGGGCCGGCGTGATGGTGGAAGAGGGGATCATGGACACCTTCGACATCGCGCAGGTCTTTGCGCTGCACAATGTGCCGGGCAAGGACTTCGGCCACGTCTTCACCACGCCCGGTCCGATCATGGCGGCGGCTGATACCTTCCATGTCCATGTGAAGGGCAAGGGCGGCCACGGCGCCTACCCCCATGAGACGCTGGACCCGATCCCGGCGGCTCTGTCGGTGGCACAGGCCTTTGGCACTATCGTATCCCGCAATCACCGCTCGCTCGACGATCTGGTGGTGTCGGTGACCCAGATCCATTCCGGCTCTGCGGACAACGTGATCCCCGACAAGGCCTATCTCAACGGCACCGTGCGCACCTTCGATGCCGAGGTGCGCGACATGGTGGAGCGCCGGATGGGTGAGATCGTTCGCGGGCAGGCGGAAAGCTACGGGGTGGAGATCGATTTCACCTACGAGCGCGGCTACCCGCCCACGATCAACGATGCCGAGGCCACGTCCTTCGCCGCAGATGTGGCGCGCGAGGTTGCGGGCGAGGACCGCGTCGATGCGGAAAGCTACAAGGAGATGGGGGCCGAGGATTTCGCCTATATGCTGGAGGCAAGGCCCGGCTCTTACCTGTTCATCGGCGCGGGCGAGGGCGCGGGGCTGCACCACCCCGAGTTCGATTTTAACGACGAGATTTCGCCCATCGGCGCGAGCCTTCTGGCCCGCATCGTGGAGACGGCGAACCCTGCATAGGCGCGCCGCGCGCCGCATCGCGTCTATATTCATCGAATTAATCGTCGACCCGGCCATTGCCGGGCGGCGTGCATAGGTTAGGTTCGCAGAATGATTAGCAAATGGCTCTGGACCCTGCGCTCGGTGTTGCGCGAACTCTGGGTGCGCGTGGCGGCCTTCGCGCTGCTGGCGATCCTCACCGCGGCGATGGCGCCGCTTCTGGCGCCGCTGATCCCGCAGGGATGGGCCGAGGCTTTCGGCGGCGGGGCTGTTTCGGCGGTCTTGCAGATCCTTGCCTCTTCCATGCTTGCGGTGACGACCTTCTCGCTCTCCATCGCGGCCAACGCCTTCACGGCGGCCGAGAACTCTGCCACGCCGCGCTCGACCGCGCTGTTGCAGAAGGACACGACGACCCAGACGACCCTCGCGACCTTTCTGGGCGCTTTCGTCTATTCCGTCGTCGGCATCGTCGGCTTGAACGCGGGCTACTACAGCGCCGGAGCGCGGGTGGTGCTGTTCGGCGCGACGGTGCTGGTGCTCATGATCGTCGTCGTGGCGCTGTTGCGGTGGATGGGCTACCTGCCGGACTTCGGTCGCATGGACAACACGCTCGACCGGGTGGAGGAGGCCGCCCACGACGCGCTGGCCACCCGGCTCGACAAGCCGTGGATGGGCGGACATCCCTACAAGGGTGACGTGCCCGCCGGGGCCGTGCCGGTCCGCGCGACGGAAACCGGCTACGTGCAGCATGTCGACATGGGGGCGCTGAATGAGGCGGCCACCGAAAGGGGATGTCAGATCTACCTGTCGCTTCTGCCCGGCGATTTCGTCTACAACGGTGCCCCGATGCTCTATTGTCTGGGCGAGATCGGCGAGGCCGACGTCCTGCGCGGCGCCATCACCATCCGGCGCACCCGCACCTTCGATCAGGATCCCCGCTACGGCATGATCGTGATGGCCGAGATCGGCTCGCGCGCCCTGTCGCCGGGGGTGAACGACCCCGGCACCGCCATCGCCGTGATCAATCGCGAGCTGGCGGTTCTGGCGCGCTGGCGCAGCCGCGAGGGGCCGGACGTGCATTTCGACGCGGTCCACGTGCCGTCGTCGGAGCCACGCGACCTTGTCGAAAGCGCGTTCCGCCCGATCATCCGCGACGGAGCCTCCAACGCCGAGGTGCAGCTCCACGTGATGGACGCGCTCGACGCGCTCAACAAGATTGCGCCCGATGTCTTTGGCGAGGTGGCGAAAGATCTGCTGAACGAGATCATGGAGCGCACTTCGGAAGGCGTGGGCCTCTCGACGCGCGATCGGGACGATCTGGCCAAACGGCGCGCGGCGACGGGGATCTAGGGGCCGCTAGTGGTCTTCGGCGCGCAGGTAGCGCCGCATGCCGTAGAGCAGCGGCTCACCCTCCTCGGCCACGCGCACGGCCTCGACCGCGCCGATGCAGATGTGATGCGTGCCCAGTTTCTCGGCCGAGACCAGCCGGCAATCAAACCCCACCAGCGCGGCTTTCAGGTACGGTGCGCCCGTTTCCAACGCCATGTGCTCGACCGCGTTGAACTTGTCACCACCGGGCGGCGGCACGCGGGAGGAGAAGACGTCCGAAATCTCCGTCTGTCCGGTGCTCAGCACGTTGATGCAGAAGCACCCGTTCTCCAGCACCAGCGGCAGCGAGGAGGCATCGGCGTTCAGGCAGGTCAGCATCGTCGGCCGCTCGCCATCTGCCGAGATCGAGGTCATCGCCGAGACGGTCACGCCACCGCGTCCCGCCGGGCCGTCGGTCGTCACCACGCAGACCGAGGCCGCCGCACGGCTCATTCCTTCGAGAAATCTTGCCTTCAGATCGTTCATCGTCATTCCTCTATGCGCGGCCAGTCGGTTGCCCGGACACTCGCCCACGCGGCCGGGCGGTACAAGATGGATCAATTCAGGGGTTCGTCTTGTGAAAACTTGCGTATAGCAAGGAAAAATCAAAGCGGAAGGGCATGTCATGGCGCTGGAAGATGCAAAGAACGAAGTGGACGGGGCGATCACGCGGGAGGACCTCAAGGGGCTCGCGTTCGAGAACGCCTTCGCCGGGGCGCCGTCGTTTCTGCGGCGCAAGTACACCAAGGATTTGAGTGGCGTGGACGTGGCGATCACGGGCATTCCCTTCGATCAGGCGGTGACGAACCGCCCCGGCACGCGCCTTGGGCCGCGGGCGATCCGTGCGGCCTCCAGCCTGCAGCCTTACGATCCGCCCTACGGGTGGGAGGGTTATTCGCCGCTCGAGGCGCTCGCCATCGCGGACTACGGCGACATGGCCTTCGACTATGCCCATACCGCCGATGTGCCCGCCCGGATCGAGACCCATATCGCGGGTATTCTCAACGCAGGGACCGCGGCGATCACCCTTGGCGGCGATCATTCGATCACCCTGCCGATCCTGCGCGCCCATGCCGCCCGCCACGGCCCCCTCGCGCTGATTCAGGTCGATGCGCATACCGACACCTGGCCCGATGACGATGCCACCCGCATCGACCATGGCACCTTCTGCTACACGGCCGTGCAGGAGGGGCTGATCGACGTGGCGCGCTCGTCGCACATCGGCATCCGCACGGTGGTGGAGGACAACCTCGGCATCCACATCCATGACGCGCGCGAGGTCCACGAGACGGGCGCCAGCGCCGTGGCCGCCGCCGCGAAGGCGCGCGCGGGCGATGCGCCCGTCTACCTGTCCTTCGACATCGACGCGCTCGATCCGGCCTTTGCGCCGGGCACCGGCACGCCGGTCTGGGGCGGAATGAGCAGCGCGCAGGCCGCGATCCTGCTGCGCGAGCTGGCGGGCATCACCGTCGTTGGCGGCGACGTGGTGGAGGTCTCGCCGCCGTTCGATCAGGCCGAGATCACCTCGGTTGCCGCCGCTCACGTGGCGATGGAACTGCTCTGCCTCTGGGGCTGGACGCGGCGCTGAGCCCCGCGCCCGCGCGCCGTTGCACAAACGTCACTGGACCCGGTGCATCCCACTGCGTAGATGTTTTCGCACGCTCCTCAAGAGGCCCTGAATGCCCAGACGCCGCCGCCCAGAACCCGCGCTTTCCGTGCCGTCTGACAAGGCCGTCGCGCGCGAGATTTCCTACGCCCATTCCGCCGCCACCAAGGGCGGCCGCGTGATGATCCGCGCGATGGAGAACACCACCGGGCGGCTGCGCCTGATCCGGCGGGCGGCGGGCTATGACGCCGAGGTGCGCGCCGGCCGCGACTTCTGGGACGTCATGGTCGGCCGCTACGGGCTGCGCCTCAACGTCATCGCGGGAGCTCTTGAAAACATCCCCCGCGACGGCCCCCTCGTGCTGATCGCGAACCACCCCTACGGCATTCTCGACGGCCTCGTCATGGGCCACATCCTGGCCCAGACCCGCGGCGATTTCCGTATCTTGGCCCACCAGGTGTTTCGCAAGGCAGAAGACCTCCACCGCGTGATCCTGCCGGTCTCTTTCGACGAGACGAAAGAAGCGCTCGCCCAGAACCTCACCACACGCAAGACGGCGCTCTCCTACCTCGGCGAGGGCGGCGCCATCGGCGTCTTTCCGGGCGGCACGGTCAGCACCGCCGCCAAACCCTTCGGGCGCCCGATGGACCCGAAATGGCGCAGCTTCACCGCGCGGATGATCGCGAAATCCGAAGCCACGGTGGTGCCGATCTACTTCGACGGCCACAACTCGCGGCTCTTCCAGATCGCCAGCCACCTGCATTCAACCCTGCGCATGGGCCTCCTGATCAAGGAGTTCCGCGCCCGCGTGAATTCCACCGTCGATATCGCCATCGGCGACCCGATCCCCCGCGCCGCGCTGAATGAGAGGGCAGGGGACGCCACGGCCCTCATGGCTTATCTGCGCGAAACAACCTATGCCCTGTCCCCACGCCCCCTTGACCCCACCGCGCAAGGGTTCGAATTTGAGGCGCACCACCGCAGGCCCGACAAGGGATCGGCACGACAAAAAATGAAGGAGCAGGTCTGATGGCAGTAGGGATTTTCGACAGCGGCCTCGGCGGTCTGACGGTATTGGACGCCGTGACCATGGCACTGCCCGAGGTGCCGCTGATCTACATGGGCGACAATGCCAATGCGCCTTACGGCGTGCGCGACGCCGATGAGATCTACAACCTGACAACGGCGGGCGTCCAAACCCTCTTCGACCGGGGCTGCGACCTGGTGATCCTCGCCTGCAATACCGCCTCCGCCGCCGCGCTGCGCCGGATGCAGGAGGGGTGGGTGCCTGAAGGCAAGCGCGTGCTCGGCGTCTTCGTGCCCCTGATCGAGGCCTTGACCGAACGTCAGTGGGGCGACAATTCCCCCCCGCGCGAGGTCGACATCAAGGAAGTGGCGCTCTTCGCCACGCCCACCACCGTCAGCAGTCGCGCCTTCCAGCGCGAGCTTGCCTTCCGCGCCATCGGCGTCGATGTCGAAGCGCAACCCTGCGGCGGCGTCGTCGATGCGATCGAGCAGGGCGACATGATCCTCGCCGAAGCGCTCGTGCGCTCCCACGTCGACGCCCTCAAACGCCGGATGCCCGCGCCTCAGGCCGCAATCCTCGGCTGCACCCATTACCCCCTCGTCGAAGAGGCATTCCGCAAAGCCCTCGGCGACGGCGTCGCGGTCTACTCGCAACCCGCCCTCGTGGCCGCGAGCCTCGGCGACTACCTCCAGCGCCGCCCGGAAATGATCGGATCAGGAGAGCCCGCCTTCCTGACCACCGGCGACCCGAAATCGGTGGAGGCCCAAGCCACCATCTTCCTGCGCCGCCCGATCAGCTTCGAACAGGTCTGAAAGCGCCTGCCCGCCAAACACGCCGCCGCTCCCTTCATCTTGGCCGATACAACTCCCCCCGGAGGGATCCCACGGCCATCCCGAAGCGCCTGCGGTGGCCGTAGAAACGCAAGCCGCGCAACGCGCCGTGATACCCCCATAACGAGACGTGATTTGTATCGCCCCGCGCTTTGATCTAAGCCCCTGCAGACACCCAGGAAAGCAAGTCCCATGACCCAGAAAATCGCAATTCTCGGCGCCTCCGGCTACACGGGCGCGGAACTCTGCCGCCTCATCGCGGGCCACCCGGAAATGGAAATCACGGCGCTGACGGGCGACCGCAAGGCGGGGCAATCCATGGCCTCCGTCTACCCGTTCCTGCGCAACGCCGGCCTGCCCGATCTGACGCGCATCGAGGATGTGGATTTCTCTGGGGTTGATCTCGCATTCTGCGCCCTGCCGCATGCCACTTCCCAGAGCGTTATCAAAGACTTGCCGTCCAACCTTAAAGTTGTGGACCTTTCCGCCGATTTCCGCCTGCGCGACCCGGAGGATTACGCCAAATGGTACGGCAAGCCCCATGACGCGCCCGAGTTGCAGGCGCAGGCCGTCTACGGTCTGACCGAATTCTACCGCGAAGAGATCGCCGCCGCGCGGCTCGTGGCGGGCACCGGCTGCAACGCGGCGACCGGGCAATTCGCCCTGCGGCCGCTGATTGCGGCGGGCGTCGTGGATCTCGACGACATCATCCTCGATCTCATCTGCGGCGTCTCGGGCGCCGGCCGCTCGTTGAAGGAGAACATCCTCCACGCCGAGCTGAGCGAAGGCACCAACGCCTATGCCCTCGGTGGCACGCATCGGCATCTGGGCGAGTTCGATCAGGAATTTTCCCGCGTGGCCGGGCGCCCTGTGGAGGTTCAGTTCACCCCACATCTGGCCCCCTTCAACCGTGGCATCCTCGCCACCTGCTACGTCAAGGGCGACGCGGACACGATCCACGCCACCTTGCTTGATGCATATCAAGACGAGCCCTTCATCGAGGTGCTACCGATGGGCACGGCCCCCTCGACCCATGACGTGCGCGGTACGAACTACTGCCATATCGGCGTGGTGGCCGACCGGCGCAGCGGCCGGGCGCAGGTCGTGGCGGCGCTCGACAACCTGTGCAAGGGTTCGAGCGGGCAGGCGCTGCAGAACGCCAACCTGATGCTCGGGCTGGACGAGACGGCGGGGCTCCTCGGCCTGGGCGTCTTCCCTTAAGAGCCAGCGCGGGGCCACATCGGAGGCAGTGACATGCGTGGATTGAAGAAACAAAGGCGGATCCAGATCATCGTTCTGGCGATGGTCTTCCTGACGGCCTCGGTCGCGCTGATCATCTATGCCTCGCAGGATTCCTTCAACTTCTTCCGCCCCCCGGCCGAGGTCGCCTCCAACCCGCCGCCGCCCCACGAGGTCTTCCGCATCGGCGGCCTTGTCGAGGAAGGCTCGCTGGTGCGCGGGCAGGGCGAGACGATTACCTTCGCGGTGACCGACGGCGCGGCCTCGATCCCGGTCAGCTACACCGGCATCCTGCCTGACCTCTTTGGCGAGGGCGAAGGCATGGTCGGTACCGGGCGGCTCATTGACGGCACTTTCGAGGCGACGGAAATCCTCGCCCGCCACGACGAGACATATATGCCCGCCGAGGTGATCGAGGCGTTGCAGGAGCAGGGCGTCTACGTCGATCCAAACGAAAGCTAGGGCCGGGTCGTGCCCGGTTTTTTCGCAATTATTAAGGGTTTGTTAACCCCGCCATGATGGATTCGACCCTCCAGTAACCAAGAGCATGGAGGGCGAGCCATGCAATCGGTTCGGTCTATCGCAGAACAAATCGTGGCGCGCGAAGGCGGCTACGTGAACGATCCCGACGATCCGGGCGGTGCGACCAAGCATGGCGTGACGATCCACACGATGCGCGCCCTCGGCCTCGATCTCGACGGCGACGGGGATGTCGACAGCAATGACGTGCGCCGGGTCACGCCGGAACTGGCGACTGACCTGTTTCTCGACCATTACTTCGCCCGCCCCAACATCCACATGTTGCCCGACCCCCTGCAGGCGAGCGTCTTCGACATGCAGGTCAACGCGGGCTCCAATGCCGTGCGCATCCTGCAACGGCTGCTGCGGGACATGGGGCTCGATATCGTCGTGGATGGCCTCATCGGCCCGCAGACCGCGCGGGCCGCCCATGCGGCCCTTGGTGACGCGCCCGACCACCTCGTGGACGCCTATGGCATCGCCCGGCGGAATTATTACTACCGGCTCGCCGACCGCCGCCCGGCCTCGCGCAAATACGCGCGGCGGCGCGATGGCGGCAAAGGCGGCTGGATCATCCGCGCCGAGGAATTCATCTCGCCGCGCTATCACCTGACATCGGCACAACATCGGGAACGCACAGCATCATGGGACTGATTGAACGCGCCTTGGGCGGCAGCAGCACGGTGGAGGGGATCGGCGAGGCGGCGGAGGGCCTCTCCGAGGTTTTCGTGCCAAATGCCACCCGCGCGATGGAGCTGGCAGCTGATATTCATCAGGCCACGCTCGACAGCGCGAGTGCGGAGTTCGAACACGCAGGCACGGGCTGGTTCGACCGAATGGTTAACGGACTTAACCGTCTGCCGCGTCCGATGCTCGCCCTCGGCACCCTTGGGCTGTTCATCTACGCCATGGCCGAGCCGCAAGGCTTTGCCGAGCGCATGTCGGGGCTGCAGGAGGTGCCGGAACCGCTCTGGTGGCTGCTCGGCGCCATTGTCAGTTTCTACTTCGGCGCGCGTGAGTTGCATTACACCCGCGGGGCGGCGCCGGAGGGGAGCGCCGCGCCGCGCCGCGGTCTCCGCGCACGTCTGGGGGGCCTCTTGCGCCGTCGCAATAGTGCGCCGGATCCTGCGGGGCCGTCTGAGCCGGACAATCCCGCGCTGACCGACTGGCGCGGCGGGTGAGGCGGGACTAGCCGCGAAATTCCTCTGGCGTGCGTCCGGCCAAGGCGCCCAGGACCACGCTCATCACGCCGGTCGCGTCTTGCAGCAGGCTCTTTGGCAAATGCTCATCCGGTGCATGTTGGGAGCAATCGGGATAGGAATGGGGCACCCAGACCGTCGGCAGGCCGAGCCCGTCGCGGAAGATATCATTGGGCAGCGAGCCGCCGAGCGAGGGCAGGATCACCGGCGCCGTGCCGGTTCCTTCGGTAATGGCCTGCGCGACGAGCTGTGCGACCGGATGGTCCACAGGCGTCCGGCTGGCGGCGAAGAACGGGCCTTCCTGCGTGATCTGAACGTCGCCAAAACCGCCCGCATCCAGATGATCGCGCAGCGCGGTTTCCAACCCCGACGCGTCGGTTCCGGGGGCGAAGCGCAATTGCACCCAGGCCGAGGCGCGCGGCGGGATCGCGTTGACCGGGGCCGGCGGGTCGCCTGCGTGCATCGCCAGAACCTCCGCCGAGGACCAGGCGTGGATGCGTTCGGCCGGCGTCAGTCCCGGCACGCCCCAATCGGCATCCACGGCGCCGCCGGCAGGGGTTAACCCCGTTAACGCATCGCGCGTCGCTTGCGGGATATGGCCCGGCGTCCAGTCGGGAATTTGCAGCGCGCCATTGCGATCGGTGATGCTGGTTAGCGCATGGGCCATCTCGATCGCGGGATTGCGCAACGCGCCGCCGAAGTTGCCGGAATGCCGTCCCGCCTCGCGGTGTTCGAGGTCCAGCCGGAAGGTGGCCCCGCCGCGGGCGCCGAGGAAGAGCGTCGCGCGCTCGGCCGAGACGCGCGGCCCGTCCGAGGCCAAGAGCAGATCGGCGGCAAGCTCTTCCCTGTAGGTCTCGCAGAACGCGGCCAGACCGGGCGAGCCCACTTCCTCGCCCATCTCGATGATCCAGGTGACATTCGCCCCCAAGGCGCCCCGTTGCGCGAGCACGGTTTCCAGCGCCGTCAGGTTCACCAAGAACTGGCCCTTGTTGTCGGCAATGCCGCGCCCGAACCAATCCTCTCCCCGTTCCGTCAGCGCCCAAGGGTCCAGCCCGTCGCGCCAGCGGCCTTCCATCCCGGGCACCACGTCGCCGTGGGAATAGCTGAGGATCGTCGGCAAGCCCGCGCCCTCGACGCGCTTGGCGAGGAGGAAGGGAAATCCGTCGGCCTCCAGCCGCTCGCAGGCAAATCCTAACGCCGTTAACCATTCCGTCACGTGGGCCAGATAGGCGTCCAACTGCGGGGCAGCGGCGGGATCGGTGACGTCGGTCCGGAAGGAGAGAAGCTTTTCCAGACGTTGGCGAAAACGGGGCGCGCGGGCCGCGTCGGAGCCGGCGGTATAGAGATCGGAATGTGTCATGGCGGCAGGTTAGACCGGGGCATCAAGAAAGGCACGGGGGGATCGTCGGTGCGCTTCAGCGGGAGAGCTCTTCGGTCAGGAAATCATAGACCCGGCGGATGCGACGGCTGGTTGTCACCTCGCGGTGGGCAACGAGCCAGATCGGGAAGGAGAGCGGCTCCAGATCCGGCAGCACTCGCGCCACGGCGGGGTCTGCATCGCCGATCACCGCATCGAGTATGCCAATGGCGCAACCTTGTTTTACTAGCTCCCACATCACGATGTAACTCTCGGTAAACAGGGGGAAATTCGCCTCCGTCAACCCAAGGCCGAGGGTGTTGAGGCCCTTCATCAAGCCGCCGGATCGATCCATGTTGACGAAGTTGGCGCGCCTCAGGTCGAAGGGCGTTTTCGGGTGCCCCAGTCCCGCGAGGTAGGAGGGCGCGGCGAAGAGCACGGCGTCGGCCATGCCGATCTTGCGGGCGATCAGGTCGGGCTCGGTCGGGCGAAAGTTGCGGACTGCGATATCGGCCTCGCGCCGCAGCAGATCGCTGGCGTGGTTGGCCACCACGATCTCCACCTCGATCCCCGGCTCCTCGCGGCGCAGCTTGGCCACGATCGGCGGCAGCAGAACGGCGGCGTAGGTCTCGCTGGCCGAGATGCTGATGCGGCCCTCCAGCGCCTGCGATTGGCCGAGCGCGGTGAGGGAGACGTGCCCCGCCGCTTCCCCCATGGCGCGCACGTGTTCCAAGAGTTCCATCCCGCCGGGGGTCAGGGTCAACCCGCGGCCGACCCTTTCGAAAAGGGCGATGCCAAGCTCCTGCTCCAGCCCGTCCACCTGTCGCCCGAGGGTCGGCTGCGCCATGCCCAGGGCCCGCGCCGCGGCGGAGAGCGAGCCCTCTTCAGCCGTCACGAGGAAGGCCCGGGCCTTGTTCCAATCGAATTTCACCGCGCGCCAATCCATACGAATATGCATATCAAAAGTAGAACATTGGTCAATTCGCATGAGTGATCCGCCGCGCTACACCGCTCTCCATCAGGCCGCAGGGCCGTCATTCCACCGCGAAAGGAGAAACTCATGCGTGCATTTACCTACAAGCAATATGGCTCCCCCGATGTCCTCACCGAGGTGTCTTTGCCCAAGCCGACCCCCAAGGAACACGAGGTGCTGATCCGCGTGCATGCCACCACCGTCAGCAGCGGCGACTGGCGCGCGCGCAGCATGCAGATGCCGCGCGGCATGGGGCTTGCGGGGCGCTTGTTCTTCGGCATCACCGGCCCGCGCAAGAAGGTGCTCGGCACCGAATTCGCGGGCGTGGTCGAGGCGGTGGGCGCGAAGGTCACCCGCTACGCGCCGGGCGATGCGGTCATCGGATTTCCCGGCGCGGATTTCGGAGCCCACGCGGAATATATCGTCCTGCCGGAGGACGGGAAACTGGTGATGAAGCCGGAGAGCCTCAGCTTCGAGGCCGCCACAGCGCTGCCATTCGGAGGCACGGCCGCCTATGATTTTCTGGTTAACAAGGCCGGGATCAAGGCTGACGAAGAGGTCCTGATCAACGGGGCGTCCGGGGCTGTCGGCTCGGCCAGCGTGCAGATTGCGAAGCATCTGGGCGCCCGCGTCACGGCGGTCACCTCGGGCCGCAATGCGGCGATGGTGCGGGCCTTGGGCGCGGATGCGGTGATCGACTATACGACGCGTGATTTCACCCGCGAAGGCGCGCGATACGATGTGGTGGTCGATACCGTCGGCACGGCCCCCTTCCACCGCGCGCGCCATGCGTTGCGGCCCACGGGGCGCATGGTGATGGTGACTGGGAAGGCGTCGGACATGATCTTCGGCGCGCTGAAAGCCCTGTTCTATCGCCGCAAGTTCGTGAGCGGCGTCGCCAGCGAGGACCGGGCCATCCTGCAAGCCGTCGTGGACCTTGCGGAGACCGGAGATTTGCAGCCGGTGATCGACCGTTGCTTCGATTTCGCGGACATGCGCGCCGCGCATCGTCATGTGGATAGCGGCCGCAAGAAGGGGGCTGTCGTGGTTAACGTCACCCCGGCGCGGCGTGGCGAAGGCTCGGGCCATGCCGTCCAGCTTGGGGCGGCCTAGACCGACGCGAGACCGTGAAAAGAATACCCCACCGCCCGAGGAAGGCGGTGGGGTTGAATGCACTGTGACGCGATCAGAGCGTGATGCGATACCGTGCGAAGCCGTCCGGACCGTCGCCCGCAGGCTCGATCGAGACGCCCTCGACGCTGTCGATATAGCCCTCGGCCGCTGGACCGGTATCGAACAGAACGGTGGTGTCGGGCATCGGCGCGAAGGTCCAGTTGGCATCGGCCGAGGGGCTGATGGTGCCTTGCTCGACAATGTAGCGCACGATCACGTCGCGGTTGGTGTCGGGGCCCTCGAAGATCACCGTCTCGGGCGAGGCGCCGGGGAAATGGCCGCCGCCGCCGGCGCGGTAGTTGTTGGTGGCGATGATGAACTCTGCCTCCGGGTCGATCGGCGCGCCGTCGTACATCAGGTTGACGATGCGGTGCGCGTCGGGGTTCACGACTTCGCCGTCATTGTTGTACCGGCTCGGCTGGCTGAGGTCGATTTGGTAGGACACCCCGTCGATTACGTCGAAGTTGTAGGAGGGGAAATCGGGGTTCAGCAGCACCTGGTCGGCCTCGCCGGGGGTGATCTGGTTGAACATGCCCGCCGAACGCTCCAGCCATTCGCGGACCTCGGCGCCCGTCACCCGCACCGCGCGTACGGTGTTCGGGTAGAGGTAGAGGTCCGAGACGTTCTTGATCGCCACCGGGCCGGTTTCCACCTCGGTGTAATACTCGGGCCCTCCACGACCGCCGGCCTTGAAGGGGGCCGCGGCCGACAGGATCGGCAGGCCTTCGTGCTCGGTCCCCTCCATCATCTGGCCGATGTACCAGGTCTGGGCGTTGGAGACGATCTGGACCGAGGGATCATCGGCCACCAGCGCGAAGTAGCTATGCAGCGGCGCGTCGGTCTCGCCCACCGCGCGGCGGACGTAGTCGAGCGTCGCCTCGTGCTCCTCGCGTACCGAGGCCAGCACCTCTTCGTCGCTTTCCACCAGCGCGGTGACGGAGCGGTCTTCCTCGCGGCGCGAGATCGGCCGGGCTTCGGACGTGTGGGAGGCCACGCGCCAGGCGTTGCCGTCACGTTCCAGCATCAGGTCGACGAGGCCCATGTGGCTGCCCCAGAAGCCGGCCATGACGGCGGGCGTGCCCATGATCGTGCCCGCCTCCGAATCGACGCCCGGGGCGTCGGCGTAATCGGGGCCGGGGAAGACGCGGTGATGGTGGCCTGTCAGGATCGCGTCGATGCCTTCGACGGCGGCGAGCGGCACGCTGGCGTTCTCCATCCCTTCGGTGTGATCGGCCGGGCCGATTCCCGAGTGCGAGAGGGCGATGACAATGTCGGCGCCGGCCTCGCGCATCTGCGGCACGTAGGCGCGCGCCGTCTCGACGATGTCGCGGGCCATGACGTTGCCTTCGAGGTGGCGGCGGTCCCATGTCATGATCTGCGGCGGCACGAAGCCGATCACGCCGATGCGGATCGGATGCGTTTCTCCGGCCCCATCGGTGATTTCGCGGTCGAGGATCACGTAAGGCGGCACCAGCGTCGTGTCCTCGGTGGGCGAGGCGCCCATCTCGGTGGCGACATTGGCGCAGACCACGGGGAAGCCGGAACCCGCAAGCGAGTTCATCAGGAAGTTCAGCCCGTAGTTGAACTCGTGGTTGCCGAGCGTCGAGGCATCGAAACCGAGCGTGTTCATCGCGGTGATGATCGGGTGGCTGTCGCCCTCGGACATGCCGCGCTCGTAGGCCATGTAATCGCCCATCGGGTTGCCCTGCAGGAAGTCGCCGTTGTCGAGCAGGATCGAGTTGGTCGCCTCGTCCCGCACGCCCTTGATCAGGCTCGCGGTGCGCGCGAGGCCCACGGTGTCGACAGGGCGGTCGCCGTAGTAATCATAGGGGTAGACGTGGACGTGGATATCCGTCGTCTCCATGATCCTCAGATGCGCCTGGTTGGCCTGGGCGTGGACCGAGAAGGGGTGCAGGGCGATGACGGTGGCACTGGCGCTGGTCGCCAGAAAGCCGCGACGGTCGAGAATGATGGGCATCGGGTATCTCCTCTTTGTGACCCGTCGAGCCTAGCAGCAACCGCGCCAACTCAAAGTGATGATTCCATGTCAATCGCCGCAAGCGGCAATCCATCGCCTGCGCGAAGGCGTGGCGTTGGGCTTTGATTGCAAATGTGAATACGAATGCAAAATCGCTTTATGGCGCCTGCAATGCCGAGTAGCGTGGCATGGAAGACGCGGGAATCGCCGCGTGTATGACCGTTGACCAGATGAGGACGCCATGACCCAGACCACCCCGGCCGAGATGGAACGCAACATCGTCCGCTACGGCGAATTGCGCCCCTGCAAGACCGCTTTCATCGATGCCCATACCCCCGGCAGCGACCAGAAGGAGAACTTCACGATCATCGGCGGCGGGGTGAGCGAGTCGCCCGATCAGCACGTCCACATCGCGGACAAGATCGGCTTCAACATCGGCGCGGCAGGTCAGCCGCCCAAATGCCGCAACTCCCTGCATTCGCACCGCACGGCGGAGGTGTTCTTCGTCCTGAAGGGCCGCTGGCGCTTCTTCTGGGGCCGGTGGGGCGACGCCGGGGAAGTGACGCTGGAAGAGGGCGACATCATCAACATTCCCACCGGCATTTTCCGCGGGTTCGAGAATATCGGCACCGATTACGGGATGATCATGGCGGTTCTGGGCGGCGACGATGCCGGCGGCGGCGTGCTCTGGGCGCCGCAGGTGATCGAGGACGCGCGCGATCACGGGCTGGTTCTGGCCGAGACGGGCCGGCTTTACGACACCAAGAAGGGCGAGGCGCTGCCCGAGGGGGTCAAGCCGATGCCGACCCTGACCGAGGCCGAGCTTGCCGCATATCCCGAGCCGACAACGGCGGAGGTCGTGCCGAACTACGTCGCGCGCTACTGGGACCTCATGGCTCTGGCGGACCATCAGCCGGCCAAGGTCATCGGCGCAGATGCGATCCTTCGCGACCGCCCCGGATTCGAGGTGGAGTTCCTCACCCGCGGCTCCGTGGATGGGTCGCACACCAACGAGGCGCCCGAGGTTCTGATGCCGATGCGCGGCCATTGGCGGCTGTCGTGGGACGGCGGCGAAAGCGTGCTGAACCCCGGCGACACCTGCAACGTTCCCGTGGGCCTCACCCACAGCCTGACCCCGGCGATGTCGGGAGAGGCGAGCCTCTACCGTGTGCGCCGCACCGAGGACGCGCCGGGCGCGACCATGCCGCTTTCGTGAGAGCGGTAGTGGCCCACGTCTAGCCGCGCGCCCGAGCCAGAACGCCCTCGGCCCAACGGTGGGTCGAGGCGCCAAAGCAATCGTGCAGGGAATCCGTGGCGATCACGCTGCCAAGGGACATGCGCCCAAGCAGGCAAAGGCCCGCGCTGGTCTCTCCGTCGCGGGTGACGAGGGATCCGTCGGGCCGCGTTTGCGCGCCAAATCCTTCGTCTACGGCTGTGATCAGGCCCTCGTCGATGGCGTCCACAAAGAGGGGCGCGGTGATCTGGGCGAGGTCCGGATTGGGCAGGACCGCATCGATCATCACGCGGGCAAGGAGGGCGTCGTCGCCCTCCACCAGCCGCCAGCCCGCAGGGTCCAGCGCGATATCGGGATCATCGACGGTCTGAAGGCTCACGAGGCCGTCCTCGATCAGCATAAGCAACTGCTCGGAGGCCTGCACCGGCGGGCCATAGCTGAACCGCTTCATGCCTTCGTCGAACTTCACCAAGGCCGTTGCCGTCTCGGCGGCCACGTCGGTGCTGTTGAAGGCGCTGCGGATCTCGTTTTGCTGTTTGCGCCAGAGCTGCCCGGCGACATAGCCCGTCGTGGGCGCGGCGCGGTCGTGGGCCATCGCGATCGTCGTGCGCAGCGCCTCCACCGTGTCGTCGGTTTCGGGCGCGGCCGTGCCGTCGCGCTCTGCGGTCAACCAAGCGGTGATATCCGCGCGCGTCTGGTTCCCGCCTTGGGCCGATGCGATGCGTCCGACCGGGCTTTCGAGCGCGTCGCATATTGTCTTTAGCGCAGCCTCCGGGCTTTCGCCGACAGCCTTTTCCAAGGCCGCGACGAAGGCCTTCCTCTCGTCCGGGGTCGGGTCGTAGAGCGCGTCGATCTCGGCAGTCGCGGGTTTCGGGGCCGGCGGCAGACCATCGCGCGAGAACGGCAGCAGGTGACGCGGCTCGCGGCCGGAGCGGATGTAGCGCCCGTCCTCGAAACGGCCGCCAAGGCCGAGGGTCAGCATCCGCAGCACATCATGGGTCGAGAGCCCGAGCCCCCGGATGGCCACCTGCGCGTCCTGCCAGCCCTCGGCTGCTTCCGCGAGGTCCTTGGCGGGATACGCCGTCATCAGGGTCAGGTCATGGGCCTCGGCATGGTCGGTCCAGCGCGCGAGTTGCGGGTCAGGCTTCGTGGACGGCTGGCCGGGGCAGAGCAGCACCTCGTCATAGGGTCCGTGGCGCCCCTCGTCGGTGATGATCCAGCAGCCCGCCGCGTCACGCGCAAGCTTGGTGGCCTTCTCGCAGAGGCGCCGCGTCTCGAACACGGGCTCCGACACGGTGCAAAGCGCCTCCAGCCGCGCCGTCATGTAGGCGCCCAGATCGCGGCGGGGCGGAAAATCCTCGCCCGTGCTGGTGGTGCCGGACCATGCGTCGAACGGCGGGATCAGCCGCTGCACGAGGGCAGGGGGATCGATGTCGAGCACGCGCACGGGGATGTTCAGCAAGCACAGGGGGCTTTCATCGGGATGGAAGTTCGGGCCCGCGCCAAGCGCATCACCGGGATCGAGGATATCGATCCGGAAGCGCGTCTCGGCCGACCTCGCCGCGATGCTGAGCGCCTCCAGCGCACCCAGACCGCGCGGGCCAAAGCCGATGACGGCGATTGTTCGGTCGATTGTGCTCTGGGTCATGTCGACATCCTATGGCAGCATCACGCGCGCGCAAGGTGGCCTTCGCCAGCCCTGCCGAGGGGCGGCCGGGGAAGGATGCGCGCGCAAGATGGAATCGGGTGTTCCTGAAGATTTATCAGAACCTTAACGCGAGGCGCGGGTTTTGGGTCCAAACCAATTGAAAAAAATAAGGAAAACCCGCGGCGTAGGCGCGCCGTGCCTCAGGCCGCCTGCTGCTTCCATGCGGTCGCGAGGTCTGCTGAGAGCGCCGCGCGTGCTGCGTCCTGTGCCGCCTGATCGCGCAGGCGCAGGACATAGGCGGGGTGGTAGGTGATCAGCACCGGCACGCCCAGACGCCCCGGCTCCACCGTCCCGCGGCGCGTTTTCATCGGGCCGTTGCGGCCCGTCAGGGACAGCGCCGCCGTCGCGCCGAGGGCCACGATCATCTTCGGTTTTACCCGCCCGACCTCGGCATCGAGCCAGAACTGGCAGTGCTGGATCTCGTCGCGGTTCGGGCTTTGGTGAATGCGACGCTTGCCGCGCACGATATGCTTGTAGTGCTTGACCGCATTGGTCATGTAGACGCCCTCGCGGCTGACGCCCGCCGTCGCCATCGCCTGCGTTAGGACCTGACCGGCGGGACCGACGAAAGGCACGCCTTCCAGATCCTCGCGGTCGCCCGGTTGCTCTCCCACGATCATGAGATCGGCCGCCTCCGGCCCGATACCGGGGACGACCTGGGTGGCATGGTGGCAGAGGTGGCAGCGCTGGCATCCGGCGAGGGCGGCGGCAAAGCCTTCCGAGGGGCCGTCCCAATGGGTGCCGCGCTCGGCGGCTTCCTGCACCCGCGCGGCGCGGAGCGGTGGCAGGGTCGGGGCGGCCTCGGCCATTTCGCGGGCGCGCGTCGGGGCCTGCGCGATCAGGCCGGGGATCGAGGCGGCTTCGGGCAGGTTCTTCCAGTATTTCTTCGGCATCTCCGAGGTCATCGCGTTCACCTTCAGCCGTGCCGGGTTGAAGATGTTGCAGAAGTAGGTGGTCCAGAGATCCTCGTGGGCGTCTTCGGGCATCTCGGGGCGGGGCATGTCGAGCGCGAAGCTCAGCTTGCCGCCCTCGAAGAAGGCCGAAACATCCGGGGTCACGATGCGCCAGTCCATGTCGCCGAAACGGTTGGCAAAGAACTGCGCCGTCGGCTCGACCGTGTGGTGCGTCGGCTCGAACCAGGCGGCGAAGCTGCGGCGGGCGGCGGCGGGATCGCCGATCTCGCGGAAGCGGACGAAGGCCTTCATCTTGTGCTGGCAGCGGTGGACGTTCTTCTCCATCCGGCGCAGGGACTGGACGAGGGGATCGGCGCGGTCCTGCATCAGCCCGCGCTGTTTCTGGAGCCGCCAGAGGCAGGCATAGAGCCGATCAAAGCGATCGGCATCACTGTGCCACACCACCGTTTCCGCCAGCGATATGAAGGACTTCGGCACGTTGATCGCGCGGGTACCGCCTGAGGGCGGCGCAATCACCTCGTCAAAGAGCCCGCCTGCGCCCGCTTCCGAGAAGGTCACCTCGTCCGGCGCGATCCCGGCGGCGAGGCAGCCCCGTGCCGCCTCTCGCCATGCCTTATCCGCCCCAAGCCGAGGCACCACGATCCGCTTCATCAGAACAGGCTCAATTGCTCGGGCGGCGGGGCGAAGAGGCCGCGCAGGTTGGTGCTGTCGATCAGGCCGCCGGGCGTCCACCCCTTCGCGGTGATAAAGGCCCGCGCCTTCTTGAGAGACGCCCCGAGCCGCGCGATATCCTCGTAGCGCAGGGTCCGCTGACGACGCGAGGCGAGGATGCGGTTGACCGTCTTCACGCCGAAGCCCGGCACCCGTAGGAGCATCTCGCGAGAGGCCGTGTTCACGTCGAGCGGAAACAGCCCGCGATGCGCGAGCGCCCAGGCGAGCTTGGGGTCGATGTCGAGGTCGAGGTTGCCGCCAGAGGTCGCGCCGGTGATCTCATCCAGCTGGAAGTCATAGAACCGCAGCAGCCAATCCGCTTGATAGAGGCGATGCTCCCGCTGCAGGGGAGGGCTGACCAGCGGCAGCCGCGAGGAGGCGTCGGGGATCGGGCTGAAGGCCGAGTAGTAGACCCGCTTGAGCCCGTAGGAGCCATAGAGCCGCGTCGACTGGCCGAGAATCGTCGCGTCATTCGCCCCGTCCGCGCCGATGATCACCTGCGTCGACTGCCCCGCCGGCGCGAATTTCGGCGGCCGCTTGCCCGTGTGGGAGCGGTCCTTGCTCACCGTCCGCCGCAACTTCACATCCGCCATTGCCTTGCGGATCTGGTCTGGGCTCTTCTCGGGCGCGTAATCCTTCACCGCCTGATCCGTCGGCAGCTCCACGTTGATCGAGAGCCGGTCCGCCAGCCGCCCGGCCTCGGCGATCAGCTCTGGTGCTGCATCGGGGATCGTCTTGAGGTGGATGTAACCGCGAAAGTTCTCCTCCTCGCGGAGCTTGCGGGCGATGCGGACCATGTCCTCCATCGTCTTGTCAGGCGAGCGGATGATGCCCGACGACAGGAACAGCCCCTCGATATAGTTGCGCCGGTAGAAATCCGTGGTCAGCTGCACCACCTCGTCCACCGAGAAGCGCGCCCGCTCCACGTTCGACGACACGCGGTTCACGCAGTAGACGCAATCATAGATGCAGAAATTCGTCATCAGGATCTTGAGCAGACTGATGCAGCGCCCGTCCGGCGCGTAGGAATGACAAATCCCCGCCCCGGTGTTGGAGCCGAGCCCCTTGCCGTCGCTGGAGTCCCGCTTCGTCGAGCCGGACGACGCGCAGGAGGCGTCGTATTTTGCCGCGTCGCTGAGGATCGCGAGCTTTTCACTGATCGTTTTCTGAGCCATGTGTTCACATTATGTTCTCCTTAACCATTCCGCAACGGTCGCGTTTGTCGCGGAAGCCTGAGTGAGCGGATTGTGACCGGTCCTCGCGCACCAAGGACGCGGGAGCGGAACTTTGCAGCGGCGCGGTGGTTTTCCTCCCATAGCCAAGCGCCCCCGACCCCGCGCGGTTCGCGTGACGGGGCAGGGGCCATGCAGAGAGGATCGAGACATGACCAAGGACAAATCTCAACACATCGACACCGACGGCAAGACCGTAATCGACATGAAGGGCTCGGAACTGCACCACGACCTGAAGAACCAGGAAGGTGAGAAGCAGAAAAAAGACAAGGATGCCAAGGCGAAAGACGCCAAGGACAGCAACGACAAGAAGTGAATTGAGACGCAGGGCGGTGCCGGACGATGGCGCCGCCCTTTCTCCATCCAGGATTGATGCATGAGTGATTTCAGCGAAGGCGACAGCGTCCAGTGGAACTGGGGAGACGGCACCGCCAAGGGCAAGGTGCAATCGGTCTTCACCGAGAAGACCACGCGCAAAATCAATGGCAACGAGGTGACCCGCAACGGCACCAAGCACGACCCGGCGCTTTAAATCAAACAAGACGACGGCGACGCCGTGCTGAAACTGGCGTCAGAGGTGAAGAATGGGTGAGGGGGTGCCCCCATTCCCAAATTCTCAATGTCTCATCGAGCGAAAATTCTGTATTTGTCGACCGCGCAACCGTGTCGCGCATCTGTCACAGGCGGATAATAGTTAACGCGATTGTCGACACTGGGCCTGAGAGCCATCGCGAACCGTGCTAGTCTTCTCCTGATTGCGTCCACCCTCACAAACGAGACGCGACGAGGCAGGAACGGCAGATGGCCAACCATAACGTCACCTCGAGTGGCTCAGTTGTTGTCGGTGACAATGACGTCGTGAAGATCAAGATCAATGGCGGCGGCAACCTTAACGTTGCAGCCGATCCGAACGACGATGTCGCCAAGATCAAGATCATGTTCATCGGTGATGGGCATGTCGACAACCTGACCGTTGACCTCGGAACCTTCAGCGAAAATAACCTTCAGATCGACATCCACGATTACGATCCGATGGATACGATCTCGCTGCCGGGCGCGTTTGATTTTTACGTGGACCCCGACAATCCTGACGAGTTCACGTTCAGCTATTATGGCTCCGACGGGGGTGTTTACACCGGGTACATCAAGGCAAAGGACGGCGGCGAGAAGGATTTCACCGACCCGTTCCAGCCGATCAACATCATCTGTTTCGCCGATGGCACGCTGATCGACACGCCCTCGGGTCCGGTCGCGGTCGAGACGTTGCGCCCCGGTGATCTGGTACTGACGCGCGACAGCGGGCCTTTACCGCTGCGTTGGGTCGGACGGCGCGAATTGAGCGCGCGGGAGTTGTCGGAGCAGCCGGAGCTGCGCCCTCTGAAAGTCGCGCGCGGCACCTATGGTGAGAACCGGCCTTCGCGCGATCTGGTGCTTTCGCCCAACCACCGCGTCCTTCTGAATGATTGGCGGATCGAGTTCCTCTTTGGCACCCGCGAAGCGCTGGCCGCGGTGCGGTTTCTGGTTAACGAGACCGGCATCGACGACGCCCCTTGGCGGCGCGGCGTGGCGTACAATCATTTGCTTTTCGACCGCCACGAAATCGTCACCGCGAATGACATGCCTTGCGAGAGCCTCTATCCCGGGCCGGTCGCGCTCGACGCGCTGGACGACAGCGCTTTGTCCGAGATCCGCGCGATCTTCCCCGAAGCGCTCGATGAAAGCGTGGACATCGGCGCGCCCGCCCGCCGCATATTGCGCGGGTTCGAGGCGCGGGCATTGGTGGAGGCGCTGGCAGAACCCGCCGAAGGGCGCACAAGCCCGATCGAAAAGCTCTCCGCCCGCGTCGCCTGACGCGTGACCGAGTTTGGTAAGTGTGGATCTTCAAGGTAAAATAGTTGGCGGAGAGACAGGGATTCGAACCCTGGGTAGGCTTGCACCCACAACGGTTTTCGAGACCGCCCCGTTCGACCACTCCGGCACCTCTCCGCGGTCTCGGCCGATTGGCCGTGGCGGGTCGATAACGGCAAGCGGCGGGGCACGCAAGACCTGCGGCGCGTTGGGGGCGTGGTTTTTTCGCCATGACGCAGGGACGGGGGCTTGAGATGAGGCTATCGGGGCGCATCTATTTCCCTGAAGGCATGGTCATCGGCGCGTATCCACGCCATTCTGCCGCGCGAGAGAGAAGGGAGCCCGCCATGATCCGCACCACGACCCGAAGCTTGGCCCGCATCATGATCCGGAGCGCCTGCCTGTCCTTGGCGATTGCCACCGGCACCTTGGTCGTCAACGGCACGGCGCTGCGCGCTCAGGAGGTTCAGGCTGTCGCCTCGCCGCAGTTGGCGAGCGAAGAGCCCGCGCTCTACGAGATGCTCGCGGCCCTGGGGATCTATGACATCATCGCCTTGATGAGCACCGAGAACATCCAGGGCGGGATTGATCTGGAGCCGCAGCTATTTCCCGGCGTGGGCGGCGCGGCGTGGCAGGCCGCCGTCACGCGGCTGCATCAGGGCAACCGGATGGCTGTCCTGTTCGAGGAGGCGTTCGATCGCGACGGGATGACGCCCGAGCAGGTCGCCGCCGTGCATGACTTCGCGACCTCGGATGTGGGGCAACGGCTCGTGTCCGGCGAGATCGCGGCGCGGCAGGCATTTCTGGACCCCGACGAGGTCTCGGCCGCGACCGAGGAGTTCCTGACGGCGGTGGCCGAGAATGATCCCCGCATCGGCCTCCTGCGGGAGTTCAACGACATCAACGGCTTGGTCGAGCGTAATGTCATCGGCGCGCTGAACCTGCGGCTGGCCTTCTACCGCGGATTGATCGATGGCGGTGCCTTCGACAACGAGGTGCCCGAGGGGCTGATGCTGTCGGAGGTCTGGTCGCAAGAGGCCGAAGTGCGTGAAATGACCATCGAATGGCTCTACGGCTACCAGCTGCGGGCCTATGCGGAAGCGTCCGAAGCGGATTTGCGGGCCTACATGGAGCTCGCCGGCTCGGAGGCGGGCCGGGCGGTCAACAACGCGCTATTCAACGCCTTCGACGCGATGCTGACGACGCTGAGCTACGAGTTGGGCGCCGCCGCCGCGCCGTTCATCGCGGGCGAAGACACCTGACGCGCGGAGCCTGTTGACAAAACCCGAGCCATGGACGATACGGCGGCTTCCATTGCGCCTGCGCGCGAGGATTTTGCATGTATGACGTTCCGAGAGGGACGCGCAGCCCGAGGTGGGGAAACCCGAAACTTGGAAGATGGCCCGAGGGGCGATCGACCGGACCACAGGGCGCGGAAGAAAAAGGAAGATACCATGTTCGCTGTCATGAAGACAGGCGGCAAGCAATACAAGGTTCAGGCGGGCGACAAGCTGCGCGTGGAACTGCTTGCAGCAGAGGCCGGTGAAACGGTCCAGTTCAACGAAGTTCTGATGCTTGGCGGTGACGACGTCACCGTGGGCGCGCCGTTCGTCGAAGGTGCGGCTGTTCAGGCCAACGTGATCGACACGGTGAAGGGCGAGAAGCTCATCCACTACGTCAAGCGTCGCCGCAAGCACTCCTCGCAGCGCAAGAAGGGCCACCGCCAGAAGCTGACCCTGATCGAAGTGACGGACATCCTCGCCTCGGGCGCAGACAAGTCCGGCATGAAGACCGCCATTGGCGCGGGCATGGTGGCTGTTGCTGCCGGTGCCGCCGTCGCCGCAGCGGTCGTGGCAACGAAGAAGTCTTCCGAGAAGTCCGAGACGAAAGCTGCGCCCAAGAAAGCCGCGCCCAAGAAGGCGAATGCCGAGAAGGCACCCGCCGCCGAGGCCGCGTCTGAAGAGGGCACGCGCCCGACCAACCTGCTGGACGGTCCCCGTGACGGTCAGGCCGACGATCTCAAGAAGATCTCGGGCGTTGGACCGAAGCTGGAAGGCCTGCTGCACGAAGCCGGTGTGTACCACTTTGACCAGATCAAGGATTGGGGCCCCGAAGAGATTGCCTATATGGATGACAAGCTGTCGTTCAAAGGCCGCATTGAGCGTGACAACTGGATCGAGCAAGCGACGACGTTTGCCGCAGAACAGGAGTAATTGACCCATGGCACATAAAAAAGCAGGTGGTTCCTCCCGCAACGGCCGCGACTCAGCCGGTCGCCGCCTTGGCATCAAGAAATTCGGTGGCGAATCCGTCATCGCCGGCAACATCATCGCGCGTCAGCGCGGCAACAAGTGGTGGCCGGGTGAAGGTGTGGGCGAAGGCAAGGATCACACGATCTTTGCGCTGACCGAAGGTCACGTCTCGTTCCGCAAGGGCTTCAAGGGCCGCACGTATATTTCGGTACTCCCGGCAGCGGAGGCTGCAGAGTAATCGCCACATCCCGTGGGTATGACATTTCAGGGGGCCGGCGACATCGCCGGCCCTTTTCGCATTTTGCACCTGTTCTTGTGCACGGAGGCTCTCAACCCCATCTGAGATGGGCCTGGGAGGCATAGGAGCAGACGGGTCGGAGGAGGCCCATAAAGATGAAACAGGAAACGATTTTGGCACAAGCGGTCATAGAAACGCCGCGCATGTATCTGCGCCCCATGCGGACATCGGACGCGGGGCTTCTGGGCATGTATCACGCCGACAAGCGCGTGGCGGAGATGACAACGTCGATCCCGCACCCCCTGCCGCCCGGCGCGGCCGAGAGCTTCATCGCGAATTACACCAAGCCCGAGCGCCAGTCGTTCGCTTGGGTGATGGATGCCACGGAGTTTGGCGGCTCCGAGGTGATGGGCATGATCTCGCTCGACCAGATGGACCGCAACCAGTCCGAGATCGGCTACTGGGTGGCGCCTGCCATGTGGAACACGGGCTTCGCGTCGGAGGCGGTGCACGCCCTTGTGGAAGCGAACCCGCTGGAAAACTGCACGATCTTCGGGTCAGTGTTCCAGGACAACCCGAGCTCGGCCCGGGTGTTGACGAATGCCGGGTTCGACTACCTCGGTGATGCCGAGGCGTTCTCGGTCGCGCGCAATGCGAAGGTTGCGACGTGGACTTACCTCAAGCGCCTGTCGTAAGAGGCTGATGACTGCGATGGGGGCCAGCCCCCATACCCCCGCAGTATTTATGAAAAGATGAAGGGCGGGGCGCAATTTGTCCCGGCAATGGTATGAAGTTTCTCGATCTGGCCAAGGTTTACATCCGCTCCGGCGGCGGCGGCGGCGGGTCGGTCTCGTTCCGGCGCGAAAAATACATCGAGTACGGCGGCCCTGACGGCGGCGATGGCGGCTCGGGCGGCAACGTCTATATCGAGGTGGTCGAGGGGCTGAACACGCTGATCGACTTCCGCTATCAGCAGCACTTCTTCGCCAAGAACGGCCAGCCCGGCATGGGCAAGCAGCGTACCGGCAAGGATGGCGCGGACATCGTCCTGCGGGTTCCCGCCGGCACAGAAGTGCTTGAAGAGGATCAGGAAACGCTGATCGCGGATCTCGATACGGTCGGGCAGCGTATCTGTATCGCCAAGGGCGGCAACGGCGGCTTTGGCAACCTGCACTTCAAGAGCGCCACGAACCAGGCGCCGCGCCGCGCCAACCCCGGCCAGGAAGGCGTGGAGCGCACGATCTGGCTGCGGCTGAAGCTGATCGCTGACGTGGGCCTTCTGGGCCTGCCCAACGCGGGCAAATCCACCTTCCTTGCGGCGACATCCAACGCCCGTCCAAAGATCGCCGATTACCCCTTCACGACCCTCGTGCCGAACCTCGGCGTCGTCGGCGTGGACGGAACGGAATTCGTTGTCGCGGACATCCCCGGCCTGATCGAGGGCGCGAGCGAGGGCAGGGGGCTTGGCGATACCTTCCTCGGCCACGTGGAGCGCTGTGCGGCGCTGCTGCATCTGGTCGACGGCACCTCCGAGGATGTGGTGAGCGATTACCAGACGATCATTGCCGAGCTGGAAGCCTACGGCGGCGAGCTTGCCCTGAAGCCGCGGATCACCGTGCTCAACAAGATCGACGCGATCGAGCCGGAAGAGCTGGCCGAGAAACGCGAAGCGCTTGGCGCGGTTGCCGGCAACCTCATGGAGATGTCCGGCGTGGCGCGCACCGGGGTGACTGAGGTGCTGCGCGCCCTGCGCGCGCGGGTCGATGCCAATCACAAGGCGGCCCGAGAGGCCCTTGAGGAGCCGGAAACATGGCGTCCCTGACGGGGGCGAAACGCGTTGTCATCAAGATCGGCTCGGCGCTCCTCGTCGACCGGCACTCCGGCGATTTGCGTGGCGCGTGGCTCCATGCGCTGGCCGAGGATATTGCCGATCTGAAGCGGGCGGGCACCGATGTGATCGTGGTGTCCTCGGGCGCCATCGCGCTTGGCCGCGGTGCGCTGGCGCTAGGGCAGGGCGCCTTGTCTCTCGATGAGGCGCAAGCGGCGGCGGCAGTCGGACAGATCCGCCTCGCGCGGGCCTATGAGGAGGCGCTGGCGCCCCACGGGCTGACCTCGGCGCAGATCCTGCTGACCCTGGACGACAGCGCGGACCGACGCCGCTACCTCAACACCCGCGCGACGATGGCGGCGCTCCTGTCTCGGGGCGCGGTACCGATCGTGAACGAGAATGACACGATTGCCACGGACGAAATCCGCTACGGAGACAACGACCGCCTCGCCGCCAATGTGGCGGTCATGGCCGGCGCCGATGTCTGCGTGCTGCTGAGCGACGTGGACGGGCTTTACACGGCGAACCCCAATGACGATGCCGCAGCCCAACACCTGCCGATCATCGACGCCATCACCCCCGAGATCGAGGCGATGGCAGGCGATGCAGGCTCCGGTCTTTCCAAGGGCGGCATGAAAACCAAGGTCATGGCGGCCCGCAACGCGACAGCTGCCGGCTGCACCATGGCCATCACGCAAGGGGCAATCGCCCATCCCCTAGCCGCCCTGCAAAACGGCGCCCGGGCCACATGGTTCACGGCAAAAGTCTCGCCGCAACAGGCGCGCAAGGCTTGGATCGGAGCAATGAAGCCGAAAGGGACGCTCGGGCTCGACGCAGGCGCGACCGCCGCGCTCACTAAAGGCAAATCCCTGCTCCCCGCCGGCGTTCGCGCGGTAGAGGGGGATTTCCAACGCGGCGACCCGGTCCGGATCGAGGCCGCCGACGGAAATACCATCGGCATCGGGCTCAGCCGCTATGCCGCGGACGAGGCGCGCGCGATCAAGGGCCACCATTCCGACGACATCGAAGACATCCTCGGCTACCCGGGCCGCGCGGCCTTGGTGCACCGAGATGACATGGTGCTCTGACGCCAACAGCTTCATCTTTTCATAAATACGGGTATCCTGCCTTCACCCCCCGCGACGAGGTTTCCGATGGAAGACCATTCCCATACCGACCTGCACGATGACATTCCGGCCCTGATGGCCGACATTGGCGCGCGCGCGAAAGCGGCGAGCGCCGAGCTTGCCTTTGCCGCGCCGGAAGCCAAGACCAAGGCGCTGACCGCGGCAGCAGATGCCGTGTGGGCGCGCCGGTCCGAGATCATTGAGGCGAATGAGAAGGACATGGTCTTCGGCCGCGACAAGGGTCTCTCGGACGCGATGCTCGATCGCTTGATGCTGGATGAGACGCGGGTCGAAGCGATCGTGGCCGGACTGCGGGCCGTTGCCGCGCAGGAGGATCCGGTGGGGCAGGTGATGACCGAGTGGGACCGCCCCACCGGTCTGCATATCAAGCGGGTCCGCACGCCGCTTGGCGTCATCGGCGTGATCTACGAGAGCCGCCCGAACGTGACGGCGGATGCGGGTGCCTTGTGCGTGAAGTCCGGCAATGCCGTCATTCTGCGTGGCGGCTCAGAAAGCTTTCATTCCTCCGGCGTCTTGGCCGATTGCCTGCAGGAGGGCCTGCGCGCGGCGGATTTGCCGGCGGATGCGGTGCAGCGGGTGCCGACGCGCGACCGGGCCGCGGTGTCCGAGATGCTGACCATGGCCGACACGATCGACGTCATCGTGCCGCGCGGTGGCAAGGGGCTGGTCGGGCTCGTCCAGCGCGAGGCACGGGTGCCGGTTTTCGCGCATCTCGAAGGGATCTGTCACATCTATCTCGACGCCTCCGCTGACCCTGAAAAGGCGTTGCGGGTCGTTCTGAATGCCAAGACACGGCGCACGGGCATCTGTGGCTCGGCGGAATGTCTGCTCATCCATCGCGATATCCTCGACACTATCGGGCAGGGCGTTGTCCGCGCCTTGCTGGACGCGGGCGTGGAGGTGCGGGGCAGCGCCGATCTTCTTGCGATCGAGGGCGTGACCGCGGCGCAGGAGAGCGATTGGGGCCGGGAATATCTCGACATGATCATCGCCGCGCGGGTCGTCGATGATATCGACTCCGCACTGTCGCATATCCGGACCCATGGCTCGAACCACACCGACGCGATTATCGCCGAGGATGAGGCGGCGGTTGCGCGGTTCTTCCAGCGGCTCGATTCCGCGATCCTGATGCACAATGCCTCGACGCAATTCGCTGACGGCGGCGAATTCGGGATGGGTGCGGAGATCGGGATTGCCACTGGAAAGATGCATGCGCGCGGGCCGGTGGGGGCCGAGCAATTGACCTCGTTCAAGTATCTCGTTACGGGCGATGGCACGATCCGGGGATAGTGTTACGCTTTGGATCACGGAGCGGCGGGGGACCTGTCCCCCGCACCCCCTGCCGTATTTTTGAAAAGATGAAGGAGAGCCGGAATGGCGAATGGGCGGAATGAAAAGCCGGGAACCTTGGTGCGGCGCGCGGCGCTGCGAGAGGGCGTTAGCCGCGCGGTTGTCACTCCGATCCAGCCTTCTGTCGTCTATGCCTCGCCTTCCATCGCCACTCTTCATGATCAATACGAGGGGCGCGCGCACGGCTATACCTACGCGCGGGAAGGGCATCCGAACGCCGAGTTGCTGGCGCGCAAGATCGACATGCTGGAAGAGGCCGAGGGCGGTTTGATCCTGGGATCCGGCATGGCGGCTGTTTCTGCCACTATCATGGGGCTCTTGGGGCAAGGGGACCACATTCTGGGGGGTAACCAGCTTTACGGGCGGTCATTGCGGTTGATGCACCAGGATCTGGCGCGTTTCGGGATCGAGACCTCGGTTGCCGATCCCACGGATGTCGAGGCCATGCGGGCCGCGCTGCGGCCGGAGACCAAGATGATCCTCGTCGAGGTGATCTCTAACCCGACATTGCGGGTGGCGGATATGGCCGGCATCGTGGCGCTGGCGAAAGAGGCGGGCGTGATCCTGGCGGTGGACAACACCTTCACCACGCCGATCGGCTACAAGCCTCTGGTCGAGGGCGCGGATATCACCATCCAGTCGGTAACCAAGCTGCTTGCGGGCCATTCCGATGTGACGCTCGGCTACGTGGCGGCGCGCGATCCGGAGATGATGCGCAACATTTACGACTTTGCCGTGACCGTCGGGATGACGCCCGCGCCGAACGAGTGTTGGCTGGCAGAGCGCGGCCTCTACACCTTTCCACTGCGGTTCGAGAAGGCGCAGGCCAATGCGAAGGGGCTGGCGGATTGGCTGGCAGCGCATCCGAAGGTGGGGCGGGTGCTCTATCCCGGTCGCGCGGATCATCCCGACCATGAAATCGCCAAGTCCATCGTGGGCGATGCCTTTGGCAACATGGTCAGTTTCGAATTGAAGGACCAGACCGAGGCCGCCGCCGACCGAATGGTGCAAGCGGCACCGGACCTGCCGTTCGCGCCGACCCTGGGCGATGTCGGAACGACGTTGAGTCATCCGGCCTCTTCCAGCCACCGCGGCCTTGGCGCGGAGGGGCGTGCTGCGCTCGGCATCTCGGACGGGTTCTTCCGGGTCTCTGTCGGGATCGAAGACCTCGACCTGCTGATCTCCGATTTCGAGGGCGGCTTGCGCGCTGTCTGACCGGGAATGGTCCTGAATGCGGCCTCGGGGTCCGGGGCCGCAGGGGCGTTGCACAGGCGCGCAGAATCGCGCCACATCCCGGAGACATTGGCAGGGAAAGCCACCGATGACCCGAGACCTGATCCATTCCGTGATCAACGCCGTGCCCGATCCGATGCTGTTCATCGGCGCAGATGGCACGATTGATGACGCAAATCCCGCGGCGCTTGCTCTTCTGGGGGACTGGATCGTGGGGCGCAATCACGGCGTGGTGCTGCGTCAGCCCGCCTTGCTGCGCGAGATCGAGCGTGTTGCCGCGGGCGGCCCTGATGTCGAGGTCCGGATCGAGCGGGCCGATCAGGATCGCTCCACCCACTACCAAGTGCGCATCTCGGCCGTCACCGGGCAGAGCGGCCGGCCAATGTTGTTACATTTTGCCGATATCACGCATCTGGGGGAAGTGCAGGAAATGCGGCGTGATTTCGTGGCGAATGTCTCCCATGAATTGCGCACACCGCTGACCTCGATGATGGGGTTCATCGAAACGCTCAAGGGGCCGGCGCGCGGCGATCCGGCGGCCCAGGATCGTTTCCTCGGGATCATGGAGGAAGAGGCGCTGCGGATGGAGCGGCTGATCGCCGACCTCCTGTCACTGAGCAAGGTCGAGGCCGTGGCGCGCATGCGGCCGAGCGACAGTGTTGATCTGGCGGGCGTTCTGAGCAGCGTCATCGCGACACTCACCCCGCGCGCGCAGGACAGCGCCACGAGCATCGACCTGGTCCAGGAGGCCGAGCCTGCCGTGATCCAGGGTGACCGGGATCAATTGATTCAAGTTTTCCTCAATCTTACCGAGAATGCGCTGAAATACGGGGGCACCGGACAGACGGTTACCTTGAGGATTGCGCGGCTTCCGGCGAGCGGCGCGCAGAAGGATGATCTGCTGGTGGTCGATGTCATGGACGAGGGCGAGGGCATCGCCCCGCAGCACCTGCCGCGCCTGACCGAGCGATTCTATCGCATCGATTCGCATCGCTCGCGCGAGATGGGGGGCACCGGTCTTGGGCTGGCGATCGTCAAACATATCGTGGCCCGACACCGGGGGCGGCTCAAGATATCCTCCAAGGAAGGGCAGGGCAGCACCTTTTCCGTGCAGTTTCCGGTGAAATAAACCGCGGCAAAGCGATGTGTCATAAACCTGTTACAGGCGTGTCACAAAAGCATAGCGAACTCGGCATAGGTCAGCCCCCAAGCGTTGCAGCAAGCGGCGTGACCGAAGCCTGACACACAACTGGAGATCCTCCGACATGTCGTTCGCAAAACTGAGCGTATCCGCCCTTGCCCTTGCCGCCACCGCCACCGGTGCCGCGGCCCAGAGCCGGGAGAATGTGCAAATTGCCGGTTCCTCGACCGTGCTGCCCTATGCCACGATCGTCGCCGAAGCCTTTGGCGAAAACTTCGACTTCCCGACCCCGGTCGTGGAATCCGGCGGCTCTTCCACCGGGTTGCGTCGCTTCTGTGAAGGCGTGGGCGAGAACACGACTGACATCGCCAATTCCTCGCGCTCGATCCGCGAGAGCGAGATCGCGACCTGCGCCGAGAACGGCGTGACCGACATCATCGAAGTGCGCTTCGGCTATGACGGCATCGTCTTCGCCTCGGACATCAACGGCCCTTCCTTCGAGTTCACCCAAGAAGACTGGTACCGCGCCCTCGCCGCTGAACTGCCCGTCGACGGCGAGATGGTGGCGAACCCCAACACCAACTGGAACGAGGTCAACGCCGACCTTCCCGACCAGCCGATCTCGGCCTTCATCCCCGGCACCCGCCACGGGACCCGCGAAGTCTTTGACGAGCGTGTGATCCTGCAGGGCTGCGAAGATGCCGGCGCCTATGACGCGATGCTGGAAATGGGCATGGACGAGGATGCGGCGGAAGAGGCCTGCATGGAAATCCGCGCCGATGGCGTCTCGGTCGACATCGACGGCGACTACACGGAAACGCTGGCGCGCATCAACGCCGACAGCAACGGCATCGGTGTCTTCGGCCTCGCGTTCTACGAGAACAACACCAGTGTGCTTCAGGTCGCCACCATGGCCGGCGTCGTGCCGACGGTCGAGGCCATTGCCACCGGCGAATACCCGGTCTCGCGTCCGCTCTACTTCTACATCAAGGCGGCCCACCTCGACGTGATCCCCGGCCTGCAGGAATACGCGGAGTTCTTCGTCAGCGACGATATCGCCGGCGAATGGGGGCCGCTGGCTGCCTACGGCCTCGTGGCTGACCCCGAGCTTGCCGAGACCCAGGCCGTCGTGGCCGAGCGTCGCCTGATGGGCAACTGAGCCTCAACCAGACCAAGGGCAGGGGCCGGCATTCGGCCCCGCCCGATCCTTTCTACCGCGAAAGCTGCCTTTCATGCTCTGGATCCTCTTCATCATCGTGGCCCTCGGAACCCTCGGCTTTGTCCTGGGGCGGGGTCGCGCCATCTCGAGCGCCGGGGGCGACACGCGGCTGCTGCATTCGCTTCCGACTTACTATGGATTGAACGTCGCCCTGCTGACGGTCGTGCCGGCTCTGCTGGTTCTGGTCGTCTGGCTGGTGGTCCAGCCGATGGTCGTCGACGGGATGATCGCCGCCTCCATGCCCGCCACCGAGGCGGATCAGGGTGCGCGGGATCTCCTGATGACCGACGTGCGCCGACTGGCGGATGGCATCGATACCGCGATTGACCGCGGGGCCTTCTCGGCGGGCGAGGCGCAGGTCCTGAGCGCCAGCGAGGACATCCGCGCGCAACTTGCGGCGGCAGGTGTGGCGCTTGGCTCGGACGTCAGCGACGAGGTTCTGGTCGCCGCGCAGCGCGCCCGTGCCCTGAACGCGGCAGGCCGCATCTGGATGCTGATCGTGGTGGGCGTGCTCGCCATCGCGGGGCTGACCTACGCGTTCCTGAGCACCCACAAGAACCAGCGCGCGCGAAACGCGGTCGAGCGTGCGATCCTTGGCCTTCTCATCACCGCCTCGACCATCGCGATCCTCACGACCGTCGGCATCGTGCTGTCGATGCTCTGGGACACGGCCAACTTCTTCCAGCTCTACCCGTGGCAGGATTTCTTCTTCGGCCTCGAATGGCGCCCGTCGTTCGAGGGCAATTCGGAACTGGGCCTGCTGCCGCTGCTCTGGGGGACGATGTATATCTCGTTCATCGCGCTGCTCGTGGCGGTGCCGATCGGCCTCTTCGCCGCGATCTACATGGCGGAATACGCCTCCAACCGCGTACGCTCCGTTGCCAAGCCCATGATCGAGGTGCTGGCGGGCATCCCCACCATCGTCTACGGCCTCTTCGCCCTGATTACCGTCGGTCCGATGCTGCGCGACTACTTCGCGCAACCTCTCGGACTGGGCGACTCGTCGTCCTCGGTGATGACGGCGGGCATCGTCATGGGCATCATGCTGATCCCCTTCGTATCTTCGCTGTCCGATGACATCATCAACTCGGTACCGCAGAACCTGCGCGACGGCTCCTTCGGGTTGGGCGCCACACAATCGGAAACCATCAAGCAGGTGGTTCTGCCCGCCGCTCTGCCGGGCATCGTCGGCGCCGTCCTGCTGGCCGCATCTCGTGCCATTGGCGAGACGATGATCGTGGTGCTCGGGGCAGGGGCCGCGGCCCGGCTTGACCTCAACCCCTTCGAGGCGATGACGACCGTCACCGTCAAGATCGTGGGCCAGCTGACCGGTGATACCGACTTTTCCTCGCCCGAGGCGCTGGTGGCCTTCGCCCTGGGCCTCACGCTCTTTGTCCTCACCCTGGCACTAAACGTCGTCGCACTGCTGGTGGTGCGCAAATACCGGGAACAATACGAATGACCGATTTGACACAGGCCCCCGTTCCGGCCCGGTCGCTCTTTGCCGCCGACAGCCGGACCGCCAAGCGCAACCGTGCCGAGCGCAGGTTCCGCGCCTATGGCATCGCGGCGGTCGCCGTGGGCATCCTAGCGCTGGTCGTGCTGCTGACCTCGATCCTCGGAAATGGCCTCGGCGCCTTCCGGCAAAGCTACGTGACCTATCCGCTGGAGCTCAGCGCCGAGCGGCTCGACCCCGATGGAAATCGCGATCCTGCCGAGATGGCGCGGGTCACGACCTTTGGTTACCTCCCGGTCCTTGCCCTGTCGCTGGAGGCCTATCTGGAGGCCGAAGGGATCGAGCACGATATGGCGGGCCGCGAATTGGCCGCGATGCTGTCCGAGGAGGCCCCGGCCCAGGTCCGCGCCATGGTGCTGGCAAACCCCGACCTTGTGGGCCAGACCATCGACGCAGAGGTGCTTCTGGGCGGGCGCATTGACGGCTTCTTCAAGGGCCGCGTTTCGCTCGAGACGGCCGAGCGGGACCGCAACGTCTCGGTGAACCAACTGCTGGTGGCGCAAGAGCTGGCCGAGCGCGGCGCCGTCGAGACCCGCTTCAACTGGGACTTCATCACCTGGCCCGATGCCTCCGGCTCGCGCCCCGAAGCGGCGGGCCTTGGCGTGGCGATCATCGGCTCTCTCTACATGATGATCGTGGTGCTGGTGCTGGCGCTGCCCATCGGTGTCGCCGCCTCGATCTACCTCGAGGAATTTGCGCCGAAGAACAAGTTCACGGACCTGATCGAGGTGAATATCTCCAACCTCGCAGCCGTGCCCTCCATCGTCTACGGCATCCTCGGCCTTGCGGTCTTCATCAACTTCATGGAGTTCAACCAATCCTCGCCGCTGGTGGGTGGTTTGGTGCTGACCCTGATGACACTGCCCACGATCATCATCGCCACCCGCGCCAGCCTGCGGGCGGTGCCGCCGAGCATCCGGCAGGCGGCGCTTGGGCTTGGGGCGTCGAAAATGCAATCGGTGTTCCACCACGTCCTGCCGCTGGCCATGCCCGGCATCCTGACCGGCACGATCATCGGCCTCGCCCAGGCCCTGGGTGAGACCGCGCCTCTCCTGCTGATCGGGATGGTGGCCTTCGTGCGCGAATATCCCGACCTTCTGTCGTCCCACTCCAACTCCTTCCCGCTGATGGGCGACGGCGCGACGGCGCTTCCGGTGCAGGTCTACAGCTGGACCCAACGCAGCGACCCCGCCTTCGTCGAGCGCGCATCCGGCGCGATCATTGTACTGCTGATTTTCCTTCTGGTGATGAATGCCATCGCCATTGCCCTGCGGCGCCGGTTCGAGCGCCGTTGGTGAGAGGTGAGAGACAAGATATGAAAGACATGAGCTTAACCCAGGAAGGTGTCGCCTTGGACACGTTGAAAATGCAGGCCCGAGGCGTGGACGTGTTCTACGGGGCAGGGGGCGCACGCCGCTCGGCCGACGAATTGGCCGCCGACCCCAACGTCACTCAGGCCATCAAGAACGTCGACGTCGATATCGCCGACAAGACCGTGACGGCCTTCATCGGCCCCTCGGGTTGCGGCAAGTCCACGTTCCTGCGGGCCTTGAACCGGATGAACGACACGATCGACGGCTGCCGCGTCACCGGCAAGATCACCTTGGAGGGCGAGGATATCTACGACCCGAAGGTCGACCCGGTGCAGCTTCGCGCCTCGGTCGGCATGGTGTTCCAGAAGCCCAACCCCTTCCCGAAATCCATTTTCGACAATGTCGCCTATGGCCCCCGCATCCATGGCCTTGCCCGCAACAAGACCGACCTGGCCGAGATCGTCGAGAAATCGCTCCGCCGCGCCGCAATCTGGGACGAGGTGAAAGACCGCCTCGATGCGCCCGGCACCGGGCTCTCGGGCGGCCAGCAGCAGCGCCTCTGCATTGCGCGTGCCGTGGCGACCTCTCCCGAGGTTCTGCTGATGGACGAGCCATGCTCGGCCCTCGATCCCATCGCCACGGCTCAGGTCGAAGAGCTGATCGACGAATTGCGCACGCGGTTCTCGGTGGTGATCGTCACCCACTCCATGCAGCAGGCTGCGCGGGTGAGCCAGAAAACGGCGTTCTTCCATCTGGGCTCGCTGGTGGAATTTGACGACACCGAGAAGATCTTCACCAACCCCGGCGACCCTCGTACGGAAAGCTACATCACGGGACGGATTGGATAAACCATGCCGAAACAAGAACATATCGTCAGCAGCTTCGACCGCGACCTTGAAGGGATCCAGACCCGGATCATGCGCATGGGCGGCATGGTGGAGGAGGCCATCGCCAATGCCTCCACCGCGCTCAACACCCGCGATCTTGAGCTGGCTCAGGCCGTGCGCGCCGGAGACCGAGCCATCGATGCCGCCGAGATGGACCTCAACGAAGAGGCCGCCCGGATCATCGCCCTGCGCCAGCCCGCCGCCTCCGATCTGCGCACCTTGCTTTCGGTTTTCCGGGTGTCCGGCAACCTCGAACGGATTGCCGATTACGCGAAGAACATCGCCAAACGGTCCGAATCCGTGATCGAGCTGCCCGCCATCCCCGGCGATACCGCCGCGCTCAAGCGCATGGCCCGGCAGGTGGAGATGATGCTCAAGGACGTGCTCGACGCCTATATCCAGCGCGACGCGGACCTGGCGGAGGACGTGCGGCAGCGGGATCTGGAAGTGGACCAGATGTACTCCGCACTGTTCCGCGAGTATCTGACCCACATGATGGAAGATCCGCGCCATATAACCACCTGCATGCACCTACATTTTATGGCCAAGAACATCGAGCGGATGGGCGATCACGTGACCTCCGTCGCCGAGCAGGTGATCTACCTCGTGACCGGCGAGATTCCCGGCGACGAGCGCCTGAAACACAACGACACTCCGTTCATTCAGGGGGCTTGAGGGATGGCTGGAGAACCCGTTGTTCTGGTGGTGGAAGATGAACTCGCGCAGCGCGAGGTGCTGGCCTACAACCTGCGCGCCGAGGGCTATGAGGTGGTGACCGCCGCCTCGGGCGACGAGGCGCTTCTTGCGGTGCAGGAGGCTTTGCCCGACGTGGTCGTGCTCGACTGGATGCTGCCGGAGGTGAGCGGGATCGAGATCTGTCGCCAGCTCAAGGCAAACACCGAGACCGCGAAGCTGCCGGTCATCATGCTCTCGGCCCGGTCCGAGGACAACGACAAGGTGCGCGGCCTCGAAACCGGCGCGGACGATTACATCACCAAACCCTATTCCGTGGCCGAGCTGCTTGCCCGAGTACGCACGCAGCTGCGGCGCGTGCGACCCTCAACGGTGGGGGAACGGCTGGAGTTCGAGGATATCGTCGTCGATTTGGCCGAGCATCGGGTCTATCGCGGTGGGGACATCGTAGCGGTCGGCCCGACCGAGTTTCGCCTGCTGACCGCCTTCATGGAACGGCCGGGCAGGGTCTGGGCGCGCGAGCAACTGCTCGACCGGGTCTGGGGCCGCGACATCTATGTCGACAGCCGCACGGTGGACGTGCACGTGGGACGCTTGCGCAAGGCATTGAAGGTCTCGCAAGCCGGCGACCCGATCCGAACCGTGCGCGGCGCGGGCTATGCCTTGGGTTAAAGCGCTAGGTGAGCTTCAACCCGTAAGCCTCTGCCGCAGAATGATAAAAAACATCACTGACGCTCTCGGGCGGCAGGTATTCCACGACGTTTCGAAGGCACGTCTCGTAAGGCGTAGCGAGCTTCTCGACGGGATAATTGCTGCCCCACATGACACGCTCTGGTCCGAATTCTTTCAAGATCACATCGATGTACGGCGCGAAAAACCCGACTCCGCGCTCGGCCCAGTCGTTTTCATACATGCCCCAACCGCTTAATTTCATGTAGGTATTCGGCCGTTTGGCCATTCGAGACACGGCTTCGGCCCACAGGTTTTGCCCCTCGACACTCTGATCGTAGGGACAAAGCGCGTGGTCGATGATGACCTTGAGGGCAGGGGTCGCGGACAGCGCCTCCAGCGCGGCGGAAGCCTGCTCGGGGTACATCTGGAGATCGAAGGTCAGGCCGCGGTCCTCCAGCTGCTTGAGGCCGCCGATCCACTGCGGATCAGACAGGTAGTCCCGTGGCGCGAAGCTCAGGTCCGGGCGGTCGGACAGCCGCGCTACGATCTGCCGCACACCGCAGAAATCACGGCTCTCAGCGTGATCTGAGAGGGTATCGGCCAAGTTATCCGCGCTCAGGTCGACGAGAGCGACGATCTTGACCGCATGACCGGCGGCGTCGGCCTGAGCCTGCACGAAGCGTGTTTCGGCCACGGGATCGGCCAAGGCGCCGTCGGTCTGCACGTGGATCGACGCGCGCGGCGCGACCGAGGCTTCGGCAAGGAACTCCATCATCAGGTAGTCACGCTGGATCGGGGTTGGATCACCGAAAGGCTTCGGCGCACCGATGTCCCGCAGCCAGCCGTAGCCGATCTGCTCGCCGAGGCTCTCGGGCGCCCAGACGTGGTGATGGGCATCGACATAGCCGGAAGGGAGGAGGTCACTCAGGCGCATATCACGCAATCCATTTGGCCAGTAATCATGATTATGTTAAATGTCGTATAGTCCTGCGAGGTCAGACCCTTGAGCGCCGTACCTTTACTTGACGGCCGCCGTCACGATCATCTCGACCTTCAACACGTCCCGCGCCAAGCGCGCTTCGCCACAGGCGCGCGCTGGCGCGTGACCCTCTGGCACCCACGCGTTCCAGACTTCGTTCATTGCGGCGAAATCCGCCATGTCCGCAAGCCAGATCGTCACCTGCAACATGTGCTCACGCGATGAGCCGGCTTCCTCCAGCAGCGCATCGACGCGGCGCAGGCATTCGACGGTCTGCTCGGTGATATCGGCACCCTCGCCCACCTGGCCCGTCAGATACGCCACGCCATTGTGTTTCACGATTTTCGAGCTGCGCACGCCCGGCTCAATACGTTCAATCATCCGATCAGTCCCTTGTCGGTCAAAACTTTAGTAATCTCATCGAGGATCGCGGGATCGTCGATGGCGGCTGGCATCTTGTAACTCTCGTCGTCCGCGATCTTCTGCATCGTGGCGCGCAGAACCTTGCCCGAGCGCGTCTTGGGCAGCCGTTTGACAGCCACGGCAAGCTTGAAGGCGGCCACGGCGCCGATGTCCTGGCGCACCTTTTGCACCAGCTCGGCCGCGACTTCTTCGGCGTCTTGGGTCACGCCCGATTTCAGGACGAAGAACCCGAGCGGCACCTGACCCTTCAGCGCGTCCGCCTTGCCGACGACGGCACATTCGGCCACCGCGTCGTGGCCGGCCAGCACCTCTTCCATGGCGCCGGTCGACAGCCTGTGTCCGGCGACATTGATGATGTCATCGGTGCGCGCCATGATGTGTAGATAGCCTTCCTCGTCCAAGATGCCAGCGTCGGACGTGGCATAATATCCTGGAAATTCATTGAGATAGGAGGAATGAAACCGCTCTTCCGCGTTCCAGAGCGTCGTGAGGCACGACGGTGGCAGCGGCAGCTTGACCACGATATTGCCAAGCGTTCCGTTGGGTACGGGATGGCCCGCGTCATCGAGAACCTGCACGTCGTAGCCCGGCATCGGCACACCCGGAGAGCCATGTTTCACCGGGAGCGGCTCGATCCCCATCGGAATCGCGGAGATCGCCCATCCGGTCTCGGTCTGCCACCAGTGATCGATGACCGGCACGCCCAGTTGCGCCTCGGCCCATTCCAGCGTTGTCGGGTCCGAGCGTTCGCCCGCCAGAAACAGCGCGCGCAGGCAGGAAATGTCGTATTTCCTGACGAATTCTCCCTCTGGATCCTGCCCGCGAATGGCGCGGAACGCCGTGGGCGCGGTGAACATGACGCTGACATCATGCTCTGCGATGACGCGCCAGAAGGTGCCGGCGTCTGGCGTCCCGATGGGCTTGCCTTCGAAGACGACCGTGGTGCAGCCCGCCAGCAAGGGCGCGTAGCAGATGTAGGAGTGCCCGACGACCCAACCCACGTCCGAGGCGGCCCAAAAAACCTCTCCCGGATTGGCGCCGTAGATGTTCTTCATGCTCCAGTTCAGCGCGACCATATGGCCGCCGGTATCGCGTACCACACCCTTGGGCTGACCTGTCGTGCCTGAGGTGTAGAGGATATAGGCCGGATCCGTTGCGGCCACCTCGGCACAATCGGCGCGGCGGCCCTCTGCCCGGGCGCGCGCCATTTCTTCTGCCCAGTCCAGATCACGGTTTTCGGTTAACTCGCAGGGTTGGATGTCGCGCTGGAGCACGAGGCATTTGGCGATCTTGTTGTCCGCAATATCAATGGCTTCCGACAGGAGGCTCATGTAGTTTATCACACGGCCCGGCTCGACCCCGCACGACGCGGTCAACACCGCGGAGGCGCCCGCGTCATCGATGCGGGTGGCGAGTTCCGCCGCCGCGAAGCCGCCGAAGACAACCGAATGCACAGCCCCGATACGGGCGCAGGCAAGCATCGCAACAAGCGCCTCGGCGACCATCGGCATATAGATGATGACGCGGTCCCCCTGCCCCACGCCCATGTCGTGCAGGACAGCGCCGAGCGTCGCGACCTCGTCCTGCAATTCGGCGAAGGTCAATGTGCGCTTGGTGTCCGTCACCGGGCTGTCGTAGATGATTGCCGGCTGATCACCGCGCCCGGCGGCGACGTGGCGATCAACGGCGTTGTAACAGGTGTTGCCGACCGCGCCTTCGAACCAGCGCCCATAGACACCGGAGTTCGGCTCGAACGCGCGGGTCGGCGGGACCATCCAATCGATGTCGCCCGCGGCCTCCATCCAGAACCCCTCGGGGTCGGTGCTCGCGCGGTCATAGGTTTTCTGATACGTCATCGGCCTTCCCCCTTGCAGGCCCCGTCCCGGCCCGCCTCTTGCAGTCGGGCGCAGGTTGCGGCTCCCTGCGCGTGGGGTCAATGTGCCTTCATGCACCTGCGACAGAATGGGAGACGCCACCATGAGTTTGAAGATCACCGCCGCGCAAATGGTGGCCGACGCCCGCGCCCGGATCGAAGAAATCGAGACCGCGGATCTGATTGCCAAGGTGGATGATCCGGATGTCGTCATCGTGGATATCCGCGATATCCGCGAACGCAATCGCGGCTTCATTCCGGGTTCGATCCACGCCCCCCGCGGGATGATCGAGTTCTGGGTCGACCCGGAAAGCCCTTATTACAAGGAGGTCTTTGGGCAAGAAGGCAAACGCTACGTGTTCCACTGCGCATCGGGCTGGCGCTCGGCGCTGACGGTGGCAACGCTGCAAGACATGGGGTTCGAGGCGGCGCATCTGCGCGAGGGCTTCTCTACCTGGGAAGCACAGGGCGGCCCCGTCGCCATGCCGGAACCCAAGCCGTGAGGCCGTCTTTCGCGTCAACCGCGACTCGACGCAAGGCACGCGTTGAATATACAGTGACGTCAAAGGATTATGACGCATGAAGCTATTGGTGTTGAACGGGCCGAACCTCAACCTGTTGGGAGAGCGTGAGCCGGATATCTACGGGGCGGCGACGCTTGCCGATATCGAGGGCACCTGCAAAGCGCTGGCAGAGAGCCTTGGCGCCTCGGTTCGGTTCGAGCAATCCAACCACGAAGGGGGTCTGGTCGATGCGCTCCATGCGGCGCGGACGGACACGGCAGGCGTCGTGATCAACGCGGGCGCCTATACCCATACGTCCATTGCCCTGCGCGACGCGATCAGCGCCACGCAATTGCCCACGGTCGAGTTGCACCTTTCCAATACCCACGCCCGCGAGGATTTTCGTCATCAATCGATGATCGCACCGGTCTGCGTGGGCGTCATTCAGGGCTTCGGCGCCGAGGGCTACCCCCTCGCCCTGCGCGCGTTGCACGCCCACCTTTCAGCAAAGTAGCATTCCATGAAAAGCCTCCGCCCCTACCTTGAAATGTCCACCGTCGAAGACCTCTGGTCACATCACACCAAGGTTCTTGCAGGCTATGGCTTCGACCGCGTCTTCTACGGCTTCAACGCCTTCCGGGGTGCGGGGCTCTACGACAACCCCGAGGATGCCTTGCTGCTGACCAACATGCCAGCCGACTATGTCGAGGCCTATGTCGACGGCGGCATGTTCCGGGACGGCGTGATGATGCGGTGGGCGACGGAGAATACCGGGGCCGCCTCTTGGCGCGACGTGTATCTGGCGATGGCAAAAGAGGCGCCCTCCAAGGGCGAGTTGGCCATGCGGGCGATGAACGAAAAGCACGGGATCACGGCCGGTTATACCATTAGCTTTCCCATGGCGATCAAGAACGCCAACGCCGGGATCGGGATGGCGGTCAAGAAGGGCATGGGTCAGGACGAAGCCGATGCGATCTGGGACGAACACGGCGAAGACATCGAAACGATCTGCCACGTGGCGCACCTGTGCATCCTGCAACTGCCCGCGACTGGCCAGCGCAAACTGCTGACCCCGCGCCAGTCCGAAGTTCTGGAGCTGGTCGCCGATGGCAAAACCATGGCCGATATCGCCCTGCTTCTGGAGCGGAACGTGGCCACGATCGAGAAACACCTGCGCGGCGCGCGGGATGCCTTGGGCGTCGAGACCACGGCGCAAGCAGTGCGAAAGGCCTCGATCCTGAACCAGATTTTCCGCCTCGACGAGCGCGAGGACAAGACACCCCGCCTGCCCCAGATGGCCGGCTCGGTGAGCGACCGGAGCTAGGTCGGAAGCGAGGCACCGCCCTCACTGTCAGGATGTCTGTACGCACCTGGACCTGCCGGAACCGGGTGGCAGCCGCGCGTCGAGATCTTACCGAAAGCGTGCCGCGGGTAAGGATTTCCGCAACTTTCCTGAAGCTCGCGAATATCGCAAAGTAAGGATGTTCCGTGAGTGATGGCAATTACAGCCAGGAACACCGGGTTTCGGAGGTTGTATTTTTCCCGCCTCCGAGCCCGCCTGGACGCCTTCTGCGGCGCGAAGGTTCGAAGCGGTTGGTTCGTATTTTAAGGGCCGCCGCCGCTTCGGGGAAACGGATTGCGCAAAGCTGCCCCCTGCGCCGTCCGCTCAGCATACACCTTGGCTGTCCCCCAAGGTGCTCGGTCCGGCGCTTCGTTCCCTTGCGCGCGGATGCCGAAGACGGCGCTGCCCCTGTCCCGGGCAGCGCTGTTTTTGTTTCAAACCCCGAAATGCGCTATAATGACAGGATGGAGGGAGACCATCATGACCAAAAACATCCTTGATCGCGCACGTTCCAAAAGAGACTCCGAGCGAAACATCCAGTTTTTCCGGATCGAAACGACGGGCCGCCCCCGGAAACAGACGAAGCAGCTGCAGACGTCCCGGAAGATGATGAACCCGGCCTCACTCACGCGGCACTTCCTCGAAATCGAGCGCCGCGGCGGTTAGGCAAGGCGCTGCGTTGCGACGAAAAAGGCCGCCCGGAATAGGGCGGCCTTGGTTGCTGCGTTCAAGCTACGTTTGCGCCGCCCGCGATCCGATTTGTCAAAACGCAAACGGGGCAGAGGATTGCTCCCCCGCCCCGCGGCTCTGTCCACTGGTCAGGCGTTTAGCCCTTGGCGGTCTTGGCGACTTCTTCGGCGAAGTTCTCGACCTTTTTCTCGATGCCTTCGCCCACTTCGAGGCGAACGAAACCGGTGATCTCGGCACCGGCTTCCTTGGCGGCTTCACCGACGGTGAGGTCGGGGTTCACCACGAAGGCCTGGTTCACGAGGGTAATCTCGGAGAGGTACTTCTTCATTCGGCCTTCGATCATCTTCTCGATGACCTGCTCGGGCTTGCCGGACTCGCGCGCGATGTCGATCTGCACCTGACGCTCTTTTTCGAGCGTATCGGCGTCGACCTCGGCCTCGTTCAGCGCGGCGGGGTTCACCGCGGCAACGTGCATCGCGACCTGCTTGGCGAAGGCTTCATCGCCGCCCTTGGTGGAGACCAGAACGCCGATCTTGCCCATGCCCTCGGCGGCCGCGTTGTGGACGTAGGAGACGACGGTTTCGCCTTCCAGCGTAGCCATGCGGCGCACGGACATGTTCTCGCCGATCACGGCGACCGCGTCGGTGACGGTCTGCTCGACCGACTTGCCGTTCATATCGGCGGCTTTCAGGTCCTCGACGGTGTCGACACCCATGGCGACGTCGGCGATGCCGGCAACCATCTTCTGGAAATCGGCGTTCTTGCCAACGAAGTCGGTCTCGGAGTTCACCTCGACCGCCACGCCCTTGTTGCCCGAAACGGACACGGCCACGAGGCCTTCAGCCGCGGTGCGGCCGGACTTCTTGGCGGCCTTCGCGAGGCCCTTGGTGCGCAGCCAATCGACCGCTGCTTCCATGTCGCCGTCGGTCTCGGTCAGTGCCTTCTTGGCGTCCATCATGCCTGCGCCGGTGGTGTCGCGCAGCTCTTTAACCATGCTTGCAGTGATTGCCATGTCATGGGTCTCCTGAAATTGAAAAGGGTTGGGCCCGGTTTAACCGGGCCCTGATGTCAGTTCCGTGACGCTTGAGCCTCAGGCTTCGGCGGCAGGCGCTTCCTCGGCGGGTGCTTCTTCGGTGAGCGACTCTTCGACAGAGCCCTCTTCCAGCGCGCCAAGGTCGACACCGGCGGTCTCAAGCTGCGTGGACATGCCGTCCAGCGCCGCGCGGGAGATCAGGTCGCAGTAAAGCGCGATCGCACGGGCCGCGTCGTCGTTGCCGGGGATGATGTAGTCCACACCGTCGGGCGAGCAGTTGGTGTCGACCACGGCCACGACCGGGATGCCGAGCTTCTTGGCTTCGGCGATGGCGAGGTCTTCCTTGTTGACGTCGATCACGAAGATCAGGTCGGGAAGGCCGCCCATTTCGCGGATGCCGCCGAGCGAGGCCTGCAGTTTGATCTGGTCACGCTCCATGCCCAGACGCTCTTTCTTGGTCAGGCCTTCGAGCGAGCCGTCCGCCGTCTTCTCGTCGATCTCTTTCAGACGCGAGATGGAGTTGGACACGGTCTTCCAGTTGGTGAGCGTGCCGCCCAACCAACGGTGGTTCATGTAGTACTGGGCGCAGCGCTCGGCCGCGTCGGCGACGGGCTTCTGGGCCTGACGCTTGGTACCGACAAAGAGGATCCGGCCGCCCTTGGCGACGGTCTCGCGCACGACCTGAAGCGCTTGCTCCAGCATCGGGTGCGTCTGTGTCAGGTCGAGGATGTGGATGCCGTTACGCTCGCCGTAGATGAACTCGCCCATGCGGGGGTTCCAGCGTTGCGTCTGGTGGCCGAAGTGAACGCCAGCTTCAAGAAGCTGACGCATGGAGAAATCAGGAAGCGCCATGCCATATTCCTTTCCGGTTTGCGCGTAGGGCGAAGGATCAGAGGCGGATGCCTCAACCGGTGGACCTGATCCGGGGAATTTGCCCCGGGAGCCCGCCTTCGCCTGAGAAGTGAGCGCCTGTTAGGAGGTTTGGAGGTCTTGTGCAACCCCAAGAATGGCCGGGAGGGCTAGGCCGGGGGGAGGGACAGGGCGGTGCAGCGTCAATGCGCCGTAATTGAGGGCGCGACCGGGTGCGGGCGTTCCGTATGAGTTGTATTTGCCAAGATGAAGCAGGGAGCGTCTTGCGGGATCGCTGCCGTCAAGGCAAGAGGACCGGATGGAACACAGACCTGACATTCTTTGTATCGGCGCGGTGCTCTGGGACATCATCGGGCGCAGCGACGCGCCGATGGTGCTTGGAAACGACAAACCCGGCCAGATCACGCGGGTTCCCGGCGGTGTGGCATTGAACATCGCGATGACCCTGACGCGGTTCGGGCTGCGCCCGGCGCTGCTTTCTGTTGTGGGCGAGGATGCCGATGGCCAGCAGCTCCGCGCGGCCTGTGCCGAGATGGGGTTGGACGTGGCGCATATGCTCGTCGATCCGTCTCTGCCGACTGACCGCTACATGGCCATCGAAGCGCAGGGCGCGCTGATCGCGGCCATCGCCCATGCCCATTCGCTGGAGAAAGCAGGCGCGCGCATCCTTGCACCGCTGGCCGACGGGCGCTTGGCCGGTGAGGATGCGCCTTGGGCAGGGCCGGTGGCGCTCGATGGCAATCTGACAGAAGCGCTATTGCACGATATTGCGGAGAGCCCGCTTTTTGCCGAAGCTGATCTGCGCATTGCGCCTGCCTCGCCCGGCAAGGCGCTCCGCCTGCGGCCCCTGCTGTCGCATCCGCGTGCCACGATCTACGTCAACCGCGAGGAAGCGGGGCTTCTGACCGACAGCCACCCGGCCAATGCCGCCGCCGCCGCCGCCGCGCTGATCGAGGCGGGCGCCCGCCGCGTGCTCGTGACCGAAGGCGCGCAAATGGCCATCGACGCCTGCGCCGAGACGAGCCTTTCGGCCGTGCCGCCTGCCGTCGAGGCGCGCCGCATCACCGGGGCGGGCGACACTTTCATGGCAGCCCATATCGCCGCTGAAGTAGCCGGAAAATCGCGCGAAGACGCTTTGAATGCCGCGGTCGAGGCCGCAGCCACCTATGTCTCAGGAGACACATTATGACGCTTCCCCTCACGTTTTCGCCCGAGGTCACCGAAGCCCGCGCCAAGGGCCTGCCGCTCGTGGCGCTTGAATCGACGATCATCACCCACGGGATGCCCTACCCTCAGAACCTCGAGACCGCGCGCCAGGTGGAGGCGGATATCCGTGAGGCAGGCGCCGTGCCCGCGACCATCGCGATCATGGAAGGGCGGGTGCACATCGGTCTGACGGAGGATGAGCTCGAAGCACTGGCACAGGCCAAAGACGTCTCGAAGCTGAGCCGCGCGGATCTAGCCGCCTGCCTGGCCAACGGCGGGGTCGGCGCCACCACCGTGGCGGCCACGATGATCTGTGCGGCCCTGGCCGGGATCAAGGTCTTTGCGACCGGTGGGATCGGCGGCGTCCACAAAGGCGCCGAGGAAAGCTTCGACATCTCCGCCGACCTGCGCGAGCTGGCGCATACCCCCGTGTCCGTCATCGCTGCGGGCCCCAAGGCGATCCTCGACCTGCCCAAGACGCTTGAAGTGCTCGAGACATTGGGCGTACCGGTCTTCGCCTATGGCCAGGACGCGTTCCCCGCTTTCTGGAGCCGTGACAGCGGGCTGGCCGCGCCCCTGCGCGCCGACAGTGCCGCGCAGATTGCCAAGGCGCATCTGATGCGAGAGCGTCTCGGGCTGCCGGGAGGCCAGCTGGTCACGAACCCGATCCCCGAGGACGATGAGATCCCGGCCGCCACACTCGCGCCGCTGATCAAACAAGCGCAGGCCGAGGCTGATGCTCAAGGCATTTCCGGCAAGCAGGTGACACCGTTCCTGCTACAGCGCCTCTTCGAGCTGACCGACGGCGCGACGCTCACCTCGAACATCGCGCTGGTGCGCAACAACGCGCGCCTGGGCGCTGCCGTGGCACGTGAGATGCAACGTTAGATCAGGCCCGCGACTTGCCTGCAGACCCTGTCCAGCCTAGATAAATCAAAGCTTCGCCCCCGCCGCCTTATCGAGAGCCACCGCGCCCATGCAATTGCCCCAATCTCCGCCTCCGCCGCGCCGTGGCAGGTTCACCGCGATGCGGTCGAACTTCCTGACGGGATTGATCGTGATTGCCCCGATCGGCATCACCATCTGGCTGATCTGGACACTAACGGGCTGGATCGACTCCTGGGTGCTGCCCTTCATCCCCGATCGCTACAACCCCTCGCTCCTGATCAATGACTGGACGGGGATCCAGATCAACATCCGGGGCATCGGCGTGGTGTTGTTCCTCGTCTTCACCATGCTCGTGGGCTGGATCGCGAAGGGATTGATCGGCCGTTCGATGATCCGTTGGGCAGAAAGCCTCGTGCTGTCGATCCCGATGGTGCGAACGGTCTACTCGGGCCTGAAACAGATCGCAGAGACGATCCTCCAGCAAGGCCAACAGAACTTCGACAAGGCCTGCCTCGTGGAATATCCGCGCAAGGGCATCTGGGCGATTGCCTTCATCTCGACCTCGGCGAAGGGCGAAATCGCCAAGCGCGCGCCCGAGGACATGGTCTCGGTGTTCTTGCCGACGACGCCAAACCCAACCTCGGGCTTTCTGCTCTTCGTGCCGGTCAAGGACACCATTGTGCTCGACATGACGGTGGAGGACGCGGCCAAACTGATCATCTCTGCCGGTCTGGTCTATCCCAACGGTCAGGATCCCACGCAACCGCCCCTGCCCCCCCCCGCCTGATCCAGGCACGAGCCAAAACAAAAAAGGCGGCCCGCATGACGGACCGCCCTTCTTCATCTTTTCTCAAATACGGCGGCGGGTTTGGGGGGCTGGCCCCCCAAGAACAACGCGCCCCATCCGTTACTCTTCCTCAACCCACCAGACGTCAGGCTGCCAGCCGATCCAGTCGCCGTAGATCGGGATATAGTCCGGATAGTTCAGCTCCGCATCATAGGCGATGCGGCTGATCGGGTTGTGGTGGAACGGAACAACGTAGCGCCCCGAGATCAGGATCCGGTCCAAGGCGCGCACGGCGGCGCGGTAATCTTCCTGCGAGGACGCGTTCAGCATCTCGTCGATCATCGCCTCGATGGCCGGGTTGCAGCCCCCGTGCAGGTTGCGCCCGCCATCGACGAGGCCCGCCTCACAACCCCAATAGTTGCGCTGCTCGTTGCCGGGGCTGAGCGACAGGCCCCACCGGTAGTAGATCATGTCGTAGTCGTAGACGTCCCGACGCTCCCGGAACTGGGCGCTGTCGACACGGGTCACGGTCACGTCGATGCCGAGCCGTTCCAGCGCCTCGGTGTAGATGTTGGTGATCGCGTCGTTCTCGGAGCTGCCGGTCTGCAGCAGGATCTCGAAAGTCACGGGGCCGTCGGGGCCGGTCATGACACCTTCTTCGATGGTGTATCCGGCGTCCTCCATCAGGGCGATGGCGGTGCGGATGCCGTCACGGTTGCGCGCCGAGCCGTCCGATACCGGCAAGGCATAGCCTTCGATCGCTCCGGGGAGGAGTTCGGCCTCGAAGGGCTCGAGCAATTCCAGCACGCGGCCCTCTGCCGGTCCCGGCTCCATGGCGAGGGGGGAGTTCGAGAAGGGCGAGGTGATCCGGGGGTCGACGCCGCCATTTACCGTGGCGTTAATGAACTCGAAGTTGAAGGCCTGGATCATCGCCTCGCGCACACGCCAGTCCATGAACAGCGGGCGCCGCGTATTCATCACGTAGCCGGTCATGCCGGACGGACGCTGGTGCGGGATCTCGGCGAGGATGACCTCTCCGGCCTGCACGCGGGGGAAATCGTAATCGTTGGCCCAGGCCTGCGCCGAAGTTTCGCGCTGCGTGGTCACGATGCCGCTGGTGAAGGCCTCTGTCATCGCGGTGCCGTCGGCGAAGAACTCCATCCGGATCTCGTCGATGACGTTGGTGCCGCGCCGGAACGGCAGGTCGGCGCCCCAGTAATCCGGGTTGCGGGTCAGCGAGACATAACGCCCGGCCTCGAAATCACTCACCACGTAGGGCGCGGTAGAGATCGGGATCACGTCGAGCCCGGATTCGAGAAAATCATTCTCCTCCCATTGGTCCGCTTTCAGGATCGGACGCAGTCCCATGATCATCGCCAGCTCGCGGTCGGGCTCCGCGAGGGTGATACGCACGGAGCGCTCTCCGGTGGCCTCGATACCGTCGACCCGGCCCCATGCCCCCAGGTACCGGGGATGGCCTTCCGTCCCCAGTGTCTCGAACGACCAGATCACATCCTCGACCGTGACAGGGCTGCCGTCGGAGAACCGCGCCTCTTCCCGCAGGACGAATTCGACCGAGAGGTTGTCCTCCGCAATGTCCACCGATTCGGCTAATAACCCGTAAAGGGTGAACGGCTCATCCCAGGAACGCCCGAGGAGCGATTCGTAGGTGAGGAACCGCAATTGCCACGGTGTGGAGCCTTGGCGGATATGGGGGTTCAGACTGTCGAAGCTGCCCACCTCACCGGTAACAATCCGCCCTCCGGTGGGGGCGTCGGGGTTGGCATAAGGGAGATGCGTGAAGTCAGCGGGTAGCGCCGGTTCCCCATACATGGCCACACCATGTTGTGGGTCGGCTAGGCCCGCGGTGCCAAGGCTCAGACCTAGCACAAGCGACAGCGCGCATTTCTTGAAACAATTCGTCGACATTTGCGAACAATCCTCCGGCGGCTCGATATCGTTAACGCTGACGCTATCGGGCGCGGCGATGGGGCGCAAACTTTTCAGTTGGACTCCGGCCAAGTCATTGCTTATAAAGAACTCACTGCTCGATAGGTTTCTTGCCTGTATGAAACCTGCCTCAATGACTTAGCCCTGGCCTTGTGCCAGGGTTTTTTTTGGCCAGAAGCGAGCCTCTCCAGCCCCGCCCCCTGTTCATTTCGCGCTTGCAGCATTAGCTTATTTCTCAACGCGTGTTACAGGAGCAAGCCCCCATGGCCATCATCACAGACATGTCCGGCAAGACCGCCGTGATCACCGGTTCGAACTCTGGCATCGGATTGGGAATCGCCCGGGAATTGGCCCGCGCCGGCGCCGACGTCGTGCTCAATTCCTTTACCGATAACAAGGAGGATCACGAGCTTGCGCAGGAAATCGCCGATGAGCATGGCGTAAGCGCGCGCTACATCCAGGCCGACATGTCCAAAGGCGATGACGCCCGCGCGCTGATCGAGAAATCAGGGCGCTGCGATATCCTGATCAACAACGCCGGTATCCAGCACGTCGCCCCGATCGACGAGTTCCCGACCGCCAAGTGGGACGCGATCATCGCCATCAACCTCTCTTCCGCCTTCCACACCACCGCCGCCGCCCTGCCAATGATGCGCAAGGCCGGCTGGGGCCGGGTCATCAACATCGCCTCCGCCCATGGCCTGACGGCTTCGCCCTACAAATCTGCCTATATCGCCGCCAAGCACGGCATCGTCGGCATGACCAAGACCGTCGCGTTGGAGACGGCGCAGGAGCCGATCACCGCGAACGCCATCTGTCCGGGCTACGTGCTGACGCCTTTGGTGGAATCGCAGATCCCCGACACGATGCGCGAGTACGACATGTCGCGCGAGGACGTGATCAAGAACGTCATGCTCAAGCGTCAGCCGTCGAAGGAATTCGCGACGACCGAGCAGATGGGCGGCACCGTGGCGTTCCTCTGCTCTCCGGCGGCCGATCAGATCACCGGCACGACGATCAGCGTCGACGGTGGCTGGACGGCCCTCTGAACGCTCGGGCCGTGCCTTGGGCGCGGCCCGGACACAACAACCCCGAGAGGCCGGAGGCTCTTCCCATGTCCGATCAATCCGACGTCGCCCGCGACAAGCTGGAGATACGCAATATGTATCTCTGCGGCTCCACCTTCACCTCGGTGAGCCTGAAGGACGCCGAGTTCCGCGAGGTGCATCTGATGGGCGCGCTCATCGATGATGCGAACGCGGCGGGCCTGCGGGCGCAAAACGTCAACTTCTCCGGGGCCTCGTTCGAGGACGTCGACCTGTCCGGCGCCACCATCACGGCGGCCAACCTCGAAAACCTTGCGATTACCAGTGCCGATGTGACCGGCATGACCATCGACGGGATCAACGTCGCGGACCTTCTCGAGCTCTGGTCCAAGATCCACGGCGACGAAGACCCGTGACGGCCCGCCGCCCTGCCCTACATCCAAGCTACGCGCCGTTTCGGACGGCCCAGAACAGGACGTTTCCATGATCAAGAAGATCAATCTCGCGCTGCAAGGCGGCGGCGCTCATGGCGCCTATACCTGGGGCGTGCTGGAGACCCTGCTGGCGGAGCCGGAGATCGAGATCGCGGCAATGTCGGGCACCTCGGCCGGGGCGCTCAACGGCTCGGCGGTGAAATCGGGGCTCGCGCAAGGCTCTCGCGATCTGGCGATCGAGAACCTCGCCGAGGTCTGGGAACAGGTTGGCGCCATCACTGACGAGCGCCTCGCCCCCTGGCTCAACATGTTCTCGCCGCAGGGGGTCAGCGCGATGCTCGAAACCTCCCTGCCCTTTCTTGCCGGAGATGCCTATTCCCGCTCCGTCAGCCCCTATGCGACCGGCCCCTTCTACCGCAATCCGCTAGAGCCCATCGTCTCCACCTTCAACTTCGAGGCGATCTGCTCCGACAAGGGGCCTGCGTTCTTCATCTGCGCCACCAATGTCCGCTCGGGCAAGATCCGGATTTTCACCAAAGAGGAAATCTCAGACCGTGCGATCATGGCCTCCGCCTGCCTGCCCACGATGTTCCGCGCGGTCGAGATCGAGAGCCCCAACACTGGCGAGGTAGAGGCCTACTGGGACGGTGGCTATACCGGCAACCCGGCGCTTTTTCCCCTGTTCGACAAGGACTTGCCGCGCGACATCGTGGTGGTGAACATCAACCCGCTCTACCGCGAGGAAGTGCCGAAGACGGCGCGGGCGATCCAGAACCGGATCAACGAGATCAGCTTCAACACCTCGCTCTTGCGCGAGTTGCGGGCCATCGATTTCGTGCAGCGCCTGCTGCACCGGGATATGATCGGGGGCGATGCATTCAAGGATGTGCTGCTCCACATGATCGCCGACGACGATTTGATGCGGCAACTCTCCGTCGCGACGAAGGTCATCGCGACGCCGCAGGTGATGCACCAGTTGCGCACGGCCGGTCAGCAGGCGGCCGAGCGTTTCCTGCGCACGTCGATCGATCATATCGGAGAGGACAGCACCCTCGACCTGCGCGCGATGTTCGAATAGCCGCGCGCGCTCAGGCCAGCGAGGTCACCCAGAGGATCGTCGCGTCGTCGTCCGAGATCGACACCACGTTATGGCCCATGGCTGCGTCGTAATAGGCGCTGTCGCCCCGCACCATCTCGACCGGCTGGTAGAACTCGGTGAAAAGACGAATGGCGCCGGTGAGGACGTAGAGAAACTCCTCGCCCTCGTGCCGCACCCATCCGTCGAACTCGTCGAACGACCGCGCCCTGATGCGGGCGCGGTAGGGCAGCATGGATTTCTGCACCAGTTGGTCGGCCAGCAACTCATGCTCGTAGGTCGTGGTCGCATGGGCCGCGCCCTCGCCCCGCTTGGTGGTGACCATCCGACCTCCGCCCTGCGGCGTGGCCGAAGGGGTGAAGAGCTGCGGCACCGAGATGCCAAGCCCCCCGGCCAGCTTCTTGAGCGCATCGTAGGTCGGCGACATCTGCCCGTTTTCGATCTTCGAGAGCGTCGAGCGCGCCAACCCGGCTTGGTTCGCGGCTTGCTCCAAGGTCCAGGCCCTTTCCTTGCGCAGCTCGCGCACCCGCGCGGCGAGATCGACCGGCAAGGGCGCGGTCTCTTCCCCCGAGGCGCGGGCGAGACGGATGAGGCTCGGGCTGTCTGACGGTAGGCTCATACCGCGTGCGATAGCGCACAGATGTGGCCGCTTGCAACCTGCGTCGTGGTCTCATACGCCCCTTACATGCAATGTCCCGACCGATTTAACCTCTCCTCCTACGTGTTGAGCGCCGCAGAGCGCACGCCGGACAAGATCGCCCTCGCGATCCTCGGGCCGTCGCGGTCGGAGCGGTGGTCCTTCGCGCGCCTGGAAGAGGCCGTGTCGCGGGCCGCAGGCGGCTTGATTGCGGCGGGGTTGCGCCCCGGAGACCGCTTGATGCTGCGCTTGGGAAACTCGGCGCGGTTTCCCATCGCATACCTTGGCGCGATCCGCGCGGGCATCGTGCCGATCCCGACCTCGGCCGCTTTCACGAGCCGCGAAGTGACCGCTCTGACGGGGTCGCTTCCCCCCGATGCTGTGCTGGCCGAAGAGGGCATCGCCCTGCCCGAGGTCGCCTGCCCCGTCCTGTCGCCCGAGGTGCTGGACGGGCCTCTGCATCCTGTCCACGACTCCGGCGCCGATGATCTGGCCTATATCGTTTTCACCTCCGGCTCCTCCGGTCGGCCCAAGGCCGTGGCCCATGCGCATCGGGCGGTCTGGGCACGACGGATGATGTGGGATGGGTGGTACGGGCTGCGCGAGGATGATCGCGTGATGCATACCGGCGCGTTCAACTGGACCTATACGCTCGGCACCGGCTTGCTGGACCCCTGGGCCATCGGCGCGACGGCGCTGGTTCCGGCCCCCGGCGTCGCGCCGGAGAGCCTTGCGCTGTTGGCCAAGCGCCACGACGCGAGCATCCTTGCGGGCAGCCCGGGGATCTTTCGCAAGCTCCTGCGCGCGCCGCTGCCGCCGATGCCGAAGCTGCGCCACGCGCTCAGCGCGGGCGAGGCCCTGCCCCCCGCGCTGCGCGATCGTTGGCGCGTGGCCACCAACACCGACATTCACGAGGCCCTTGGCATGTCCGAGGTCTCGACCTTCATCTCCGGCTCACCGACGCGCCCGGCACCGGATGGCGCCACGGGCTACCCGCAGGAGGGGCGTCAGATCGCTGTCCATGACGGGTGCCTCTCAATCCACGGCAGCGATCCCGGCCTGATGCTCGGCTACATCGATGGAGACACGCCGAAGCTGCCGCTGACAGAGGGCTGGTTTCGCACCAGTGACCGGGTGGAGCAGGCCGAGGACGGCGCGGTACGCTACCTCGGGCGGGCTGACGATATCCTGACGGCGGGCGGTTTCCGGATCGCCCCTCTGGAGATCGAGCAGGTCTTCGAGAGCCTTGAAGGCGTGACCGATTGCGCGGCCCTCACGCTGCAGCCGAACCCCGAGACCACCATTCTCGCCCTTGTCTATAGCGGCGATGCGCGCGAGGATCGGCTGCACGCCCATGCCAGCCCCCTCCTCGCCCGCCACAAACAACCCCGTGCCTATCTGCGCATGGATAGCCTGCCCCGTGGGGCCAATGGTAAATTGAACCGAGCCGCCCTGAAGGCGGCAGCGAAGGACATGATATGATCAAGCTCGACATCCTCTCCGACCCGATCTGCCCGTGGTGCTACATCGGCTGGTCCAACCTCGCGCGGGCCATGGAGGCGCGGCCGAACCACCCTTTCACCATCGAATGGCACCCGTTCCAGTTGAACCCGGACATGCCTGAAGGCGGCATGGACCGTCGCGCCTATCTGGAGGGCAAATTCGGCGGCAAGGAGGCGGCCGTCAAAGCCTATGCGCCGGTCGCGCAGAAGGCCGAGGAAGCCGGGCTGAAGATCAACCTCGGCGATATCAAGCGCACCCCCAACACCCGCGACGCCCATCGGCTGATCCACTGGGCCGGTATCGAGGGGCGGCAGACGCCGACGGTTCTGGCCCTCTTCCGCGCCTATTTCGTGGAGGGTCGCGACATCGGGGACCGCGAGACGCTTCTGGATATCGCCGAGAGCGTCGATCTGGACCGCGCGATGATCGCCAAACTGTATGAGAGCGGCGCGGATGCGGAAGACATCATGGCCCGCGATGCCCATGCCCGCGAGCGCGGCGTGCAAGCTGTTCCGACCTTCATCGTCGCCAACCAGCACGCAGTTCCCGGCGCGCAGCCGCCCGAGCAATGGGAGGCCATCATCGACGATCTGAACGCGCAGATCGAGAAAATGGAGCAGAAAGAAAGCAGCGGCTAGGCACCGGCCTCGCACCGACCCGACGGGCAGCGAAGCTGCCCGCAGACCCTCGCTTTTATCCCGGTGTTCCTGTGACGGTGAAAACCGCCTCGCAGGACGCCCTCTCCGGAGATCCTTCCTTGCCCAAAGCCCCCACCGCCCGGCTTTCCTCGGGCGAATTCATCGCCCTCATGGGGATGCTTTTCGCATCCATCGCCTTCTCGATGGACTCGATGCTGCCCGCCCTGCCGCAGATCGCGGAGGAACTCAGCCCGCAGGACGTGACGCTCGCGCAGTTGGTCCTGACGAGCTTCATCATCGGCATGGGCATCGGCACGCTCTTCGCCGGCCCCCTGTCGGACCGCTTCGGGCGCAAGAAGGTGATTTTCGCAGGCTCCTGCATTTACGTGGCGGGCGCTTTGCTTGCCTGGCAGGCACCGACGCTGGAACTTCTTCTGGCCGCGCGCGTCCTTCAGGGCTTGGGCGTGGCGGGGCCGCGCATCGTCTCCATGGCGTTGATCCGGGACCTCTATACCGGGCGCGAGATGGCGCGGATCACCTCCTTCGTGATGCTGGTCTTCACCATCTTCCCGGCCATCGCACCCCTGATCGGCTATGGCATCATCTCGCTCTTCGATTGGCGCGCGATCTTCCTCGCCTTCGTCCTTTTCGCCTTCATCTCCGTAGGCTGGCTGATCCTGCGCCAGCCCGAGACCTTGCCGCCCGAAAGCCGCAGGCCTCTCAACCTGGGCAAGCTCTGGGAAGGCATGGTCGAGACGCTCTCGGTGCGGCAGATGCAGCTTTCGATCCTCGTTCAGGCGCTGATCTACGCGATGCTGTTCGCCTGCCTCTCATCGATCCAGCAGATTTTCGATCTGACCTACGGCATGGGTGAATGGTTCCACTGGCTGTTCGCGGCCATCGCGCTTCTGACGGCCCCCTGCGCGCCGATCAACGGACGGCTGGTGGTGCGGATCGGGATGCGCCCCATCGTCAGCCGCGCGCTGTTCACGCAGGTCGCCGCCACGGCCCTTTTCGTGGCCGCCCTCATGCTCGGGACCGCGCCAGAGACCGAGGTGTGGATCTACTTCGTCTGGACGGTGAGCGTCTTCATGGTGATGGGCTTCACCATCGGCAACCTCAATGCTCTGGCGCTTGAGCCCTTGGGCCATGTGGCCGGGCTCGCCGCCTCGATCATGGGATCGCTCAGCACGATCGCAGGGGCGCTTATCGGCGGGCTGATCGGGCAGCTCTACGAGGGCACGGCTCTGCCTCTGGCGATTGGCGTAGCGGTGCTGGCAGGCATCGGCGGTCTGATCATGCTGCGCATGCCGCGCGAGCGTGTCTGACGCCGCGCGGCCGCCCTATTCGGCCGGGGCGGGCGAGAGCGATTGCCGCTCGGCCTTTACCTGATTGCGCCACCACCAGGCGACAACCAGCACATTTGGCACCCAACAGGTCCACCCGAGGTAGGGGAAGACCACGTCCATGTCCCAGAAAATGCGCAGCAGCGGTAGCTGCAATCGGAACGAGACCGCCCCGAAGCTGAGTGCGGCCATCATCACCATCCAACGCTGGTGCAACACGAGCTTCCGCTTCCGGATCGCCCAGATGCCCATAACCAGCGCGCTGAACCACGCGACCGAGCCAAGCGCGAAGCCCAGTTCCGACCAGAACGGCAGGCGCATGTTGAAGCTGATCGGCGGTGTGGTCAGCGCCGCGATGGTCACGATCGGCACCAGCGCCCACCCCAGATAGATGTGCTTGCGCCGGTCACCCCGGCGCCACATGCGGCTGACCTGGATCGGCACGAGGCAGACGGCAAGCCCGCCAAAGATCATGTGTACGGCCAGCGTCGTGCCGACGTTCTCGATATGATAGGCAACGTGATCCGCGCCCCGCTCGATCCCCTCGACAACGAAGCCCATCCACGTGGCCTCGACGCCCTCGCCCCAATTGCCGAAGACGCCGTAGAAAAGGCCCGGCGGAATGAACTTGAAGGCAGAGGCCGCCGAGATGAAGGAGAAGACGAGGAAGGCAATCCAGCCCCACTTGGGGATCTGGCGCGGCGGCTCGCGCCGGGCCGCTGCAGTCTCTGGCGCGGCGGTTGTCTTGGTGGGGGCGGTATCTGACATCGGGTCGAAATCCTGTAGATGACGTCGCGCTTTCGCACGCCTTCTACAGCGCGTGCCCTGCTCCCGCAATGCGCACGATCCGCCGCGCTACCCCTTCGCGAAAACCGCCAGATCGCGGGCGATGGCGAAGGCGCCCTTGATCTTGTCGGCGTCCTTGGGCCAATCGGCCATGACGACGATCTTGTTGTCCTTGACCTTCGCGCGGCCGTTCTGGTCCTGCACGAATTGCACGAGACCGCCGGGGTTCGGGAACTTGTCGTTGTGGAACTGGATCGTGACCCCCTTGGGGCCGGCGTCCAGCTTGGCGATATGGGCACGCTTGCACATCGCCTTGATGCGCACGACCAGCAGGAGCGTGTTGACCTCCTTGGGCAGCTTGCCGAAGCGGTCGATCAGCTCTGCGGCGAAGCCCTCGAGATCCACCTTCGTCTCGAGCTGCGACAGGCGCCGGTAGAGGCCAAGGCGCACGTCGAGGTCGGGGACGTAATCCTCGGGGATCAGCACCGGCACGCCAAGGTTGATCGTCGGCGACCATTGGCCGTCGCTGTCGCCCAGAAGCCCCTCGCCCTCGCCGGAGCGGATCTTGGCAATCGCCTCCTCCAGCATCGACTGGTAGAGCTCGAAGCCCACCTCCTTGACGTGGCCGGACTGCTCCTCGCCCACGATGTTGCCCGCGCCGCGGATGTCGAGGTCCTGGCTGGCGATGGTGAAGCCCGCGCCGAGGCTGTCGAGGCTCCCCAGAACCCGCAGTCTCTTCTCGGCCGACGTCGTCAGCTTGCCGCGCGGCTTGGTGGTGAGATAGGCGTAAGCCCTTGTTTTCGCACGCCCGACCCGGCCCCGGATCTGGTAAAGCTGCGCCAGACCGAACATGTCGGCACGGTGGATGATCATCGTGTTGGCGGTCGGAATATCGATGCCGGATTCCACGATGGTCGTCGCCAGAAGCACGTCGTATTTGCCGTCGTAGAACGCGTTCATGCGGTCGTCCAACTCGCCCGCCGCCATCTGGCCATGGGCCACGACATAGGTCACCTCCGGCACGTGATCGCGCAGGAATTCCTCGATTTCGGGCAGATCCTGGATGCGCGGCACCACGTAGAAGCTCTGCCCGCCGCGGTAGTGTTCGCGCAGGAGCGCCTCGCGGATCGTGACGGTATCGAATTCGGACACATAGGTGCGGATCGCCAGCCGGTCGACGGGCGGCGTGCCGATCATCGACAGGTCACGCACGCCCGAAAGAGACATCTGCAAAGTCCGCGGGATCGGCGTGGCCGAGAGCGTCAGAACGTGAACGTCCGAGCGCATCTCCTTCAGGCGTTCCTTGTGGGTGACGCCAAAGCGCTGCTCTTCGTCGATGATCATCAGCCCGAGGTTCTGGATCCGCACATTCTTGGCGAGGATCGCATGGGTGCCGATCACGATGTCGACGGAGCCGTCGGCCAGCCCCTTGCGGGTCTGCTCGGCCTCCTTGGCAGGGACGAAGCGCGAGAGTTGCCGCACGGTGATCGGGAAGCCGCGGAAGCGGTCCTGGAAGGTCTTGGCGTGCTGGCGCGCGAGCAGCGTCGTGGGCGCCACGACCGCCACCTGCATCCCGCTGGCCGCCGCCACGAAGGCCGCGCGCATGGCCACCTCGGTCTTGCCGAAGCCCACGTCGCCCACCACCAGCCGGTCCATCGGGCGGCCGAGGGTCATGTCATCGAGCACGTCGGCAATGGCGGACAGCTGGTCGTCGGTCTCCTCGTAGGGGAAGCGCGCGTTGAAGGCCTCCCACATGTCGCCCGGCGGCTCGAAGATCGGGGCCTTGCGCAGCTCGCGCTCGGCGGCGATGCGGATCAGCTTGTCCGCGATTAGGCGGATACGCTCCTTCAGGCGGGCCTTCTTGGCCTGCCATGCGCCGCCGCCGAGCTTGTCGAGCAACCCGTCATCGTGGCCATAACGCGACAGAAGCTCGATGTTCTCCACCGGCAGGAACAGCCGGTCGCCGCCGGCATATTCCAGCGCGATGCATTCGTGCGGCGCGCCGGCGGCGGTGACGGTCTCGAGCCCCTTGTAGCGCCCGACGCCGTGGTCGACATGCACCACGAGATCACCGGGGCTGAGGCTCTGCGCCTCGGTCAGGTAATTGTCGGCGCGCTTGACCTTGCGCTTGGGGCGGATGAGCCGATCACCCAGAACGTCCTGCTCGGAGATCACGGTGACAGCGCCGCCCGCCACGGGGCCGGTGAAGCCCTCCTCCAGCGGCCAGACGGTGAGGTTCACGCTGCCCGCCCCGCCGATGCCGCGCGCATCGTTAACGCGGTTAACCTCGGTCAGGCCCTCATCTTCCATCAGCCCTTCCAGACGCTCGCGCGCGCCCTCGGACCAGGAGGCGATGACAACGGCACTGTCCTTGCGCATCGTCCGCACGTGATCCGCCAAGGCACCGAAAAGGCTGAGGTTTTCCTGCTGACGCTCGGGCGCGAAGCTGCGGCCGACGCGGCCGCCTGCGTCGATGATACCGGGACCGGGAGCCGCCGCGTTGACCGAGAACTGAACGACCCTGTGACCCTCCACCGCCGCCTTCCAAGCCGCGTCATCAAGATAGAGAAGGCCCGGCGGCGCGGGCTTGTATACGGTATCGAGCCGTCCCTTCTGGGTCAGCGCCGTCTTGCGGGTGTCATATTGGTCGGTGATGCTCTCCCACCGCGCGAGGCGCTGCGGCGTGGATTGATCGTCAAGCGTGACCGTTGCACCGGGGAGGTAATCGAACAGCGTCTCCAGCCGCTCGTGGTAGAAGGGCAGCCAATGCTCCATCCCCTGCGCCTTGCGGCCCGCGGTCACCGCCTCGTAGAGCGGATCGTCCGAGCCACCGGCGCCGAACTCGACGCGGTAATTCTGCCGGAAGCGCGCGATGGCGGCCTCGTCGAGGATGACTTCGGAGACCGGCGCAAGCTCGACGCGGTCCATCTTCTCGGTGGTCCGCTGCGAGACCACGTCAAAGCGCCGCGCCCCGTCGAGCGTGTCGCCGAACAGATCGAGCCGAACCGGGCTTTCCTCGCCCGGCGGCCAGACGTCGATGATCCCGCCGCGCACAGCGTAATCGCCCGGCTCTGCCACTGTGGGCGATTGCACGTAGCCCATCCGCACGAGGAAGGCGCGCAGGGCGTTTTCGTCCACCCGGCCTCCGACGGTCGCCACGAAAGCGGAGGAGGCCAGCAGATCGCGCGGCGGCACCCTCTGGGTCGCGGCGTTGAGCGTGGTGAGCAGGATGAACGGCCCCGAGAGCCCTGCCGCCAGCGTCGCGAGGGTCGCCATGCGGGCCGCGGAAATTTCGGCCTGCGGTGACACGCGGTCGTAGGGCAGGCAATCCCATCCGGGAAATTCCAATACCGGCACGGAAGGATCGAAGAAGGCCAGCGCCGTGGCCATCGCGCGCAGACGCTTGTCGTCGCGCGCCACGTGAACCACGGGCCCGCCCTTGGCCGCTTCGGCAAGCACAAGGGTGGCGTCGAAACCCTCAGGCGCCCCGCCGCATAGAATTTGAGTTTGATCAGCCATGGATCGCCTCAGCTACGCCGCTTGGCGCTCAAGTCAAGGTCGCTACCCCAAGGGGCCGACATTAACGTTTTGATACATGCCCCAGAATGCGGTGATGAAGATGAACACGACGCCCAGAAGCTGCACGATCAACCGGTGCTGGCGCAGCATCTGCGAAACATGCTGGTAATCATCCGCCTTCAGCCTCTGAGAGGTCCAGACCGCGAGCGCCACCACGATCATCGAGGGGCAGAGAAGCAGGAAGATTGCCTGACAGAATTCCACCCCGTAGCCCCATCCGGTGATTGCCAGACCGGTGAGCAGGAAGGTCGAGAATGCCGTGGCAAATATGCCGGAGGTCTCGGAATAGGCGACGTTGCGCTCTGCGTTCATCCGGGCCAGCACCAGCATGTCGGCCTCGGCCTGGGGATCGCCACGCCTGGCGCGCGCCACGAGGCTGAAGGGCACGCCCACGGTCCAATGGCTCAGCGACGACCACAGAATGGCCAGGACGATCCAATACCACAGGTTCGAAAACGACCTGAGATTGATCACTTCGGTAAGCAGGTCGAGGAAGTCCAATGGCAGATCCAGTAAGCAGGCGGGCGGAATTTCGCGCACCATATGCGCGGCTTTTGCCAGATGCTAGCCCCGGGGCGTTGCGCTTGCGCGGGCAGCGTTGCCGTGGCACCTCTGTCGCATCTGAAAGCCCTGAAAGCCCTTGCCCATGAGTGTGAACCAAGCCCCGTTTCCGCGAACCCGTTTCCGTCGCACACGCGCCTCTGCGCCGCTGCGCAACCTGGTGCGCGAGAGCAGCCTTTCGGTCCACGATCTGATCTGGCCGGTTTTCGTTTGCGCCGGCACGAACGAGCGGCAAACCATCGGCTCGATGCCGGGAGTGGAGCGGCTTTCGGTCGATTTGCTGGTGGCCGCCGCGCGCGAAGCGGCGGGCCTCGGCATCCCGGCGATCTGCATCTTTCCCTATACCGACCCGGCCCTGAAGACCGAGCTTTGCGAAGAGGCCTGGAACCCGGACAACCTCTCCAACCGCGCGATCAGCGCGATCCGCGATGCGGGCATCGATATTGCGATCATGACCGATATCGCGCTCGACCCCTACAACATCAACGGACACGACGGGATCGTGCGCGACGGGGTGATCGTGAATGACGAAACCGTGGAGGCACTGGTGAAGATGGGTCTCGCGCAGGCCCGCGCGGGCGCCGATATCCTCGGGCCCTCCGACATGATGGACGGCCGCATCGGCGCGCTCCGCGCCATGCTGGAGGACGAGGGCCATCCCAATGTGACGATCATGTCCTACGCCGCGAAGTTCGCCAGCGCGTTTTACGGGCCGTTCCGCGATGCCGTCGGCGCCTCGGGCGCATTGAAGGGGGACAAGAAGACATACCAGATCGATCCGCTCAACGCGCGCGAGGCGCTGCGCTGCGTGGAGCGCGACCTGAGCGAGGGCGCGGACATGGTGATGGTCAAACCCGGTATGCCCTATCTCGACCTTTGCCGGCAGGTGAAAGACCGCTTCGGCGCACCGACCTTCGCTTATCAGGTGAGCGGTGAATACGCGATGATCGAGGCGGCGGCTCAGAACAATTGGGTCGACGGCGAAAAGGTGATGCTGGAGAGCCTGATGTCGTTCCGGCGTGCGGGATGCGACGGGGTGCTGACCTATTTCGCGCCGCGTGTGGCGAAGATCCTCAACGATTAGACGCCGCTCCTGCCTTGCCTCCGCGGAGCAATCGGCGAAAACCCGCAAGGACAGGGGTTTCGCGGATGACACCACGGGCGTTTCGGCGTAATCTTGCCGCCAAGGATCGGGGCACGAAGTCCCGGCGATAGCAGTGATATAGGCAAGGCATTCCCATGGCAGATGGTCTCTCTACTCCTACGATTTCCCGGCGTTCCCTTTTGCTCGGCGCAGGCGCGGCGCCGCTTCTGGCCGCTTGCGGCAACCCCCTCGGCAACGCCAATGGCCCGCGCATCGACAGTCGCGTGGATGCGGCGCTCGAGTTCATGCAGCAAGAAGTCCCCGGCACCTCCGACCTGATCAATCAGGCCTCGGGCATGCTGGTGATGCCGCTGATCTCCGAGGCGGGCTTCGGCTTTGGCGGCAGCTACGGGCGCGGCGCCCTGCGCGTGGGCGGCGCCACGGTGGACTATTACTCCGCCGTCTCGGGCAGCTTCGGGCTCCAGATCGGGGCGCAGCAATATGCCCACACCCTGTTTTTCATGACCCCGCAATCGCTGGCCGAATTCCGCGGCTCCGTCGGCTGGTCCGTCGGCGCGGACGTGCGTTATGCGGTCAACACGAACGCGGGCAACCTCGGGTTCGACACCGCCACGCTGGCCGAACCGGTCATCGCGGTGATCTACGGCCAGGCGGGCCTGATCATCGGCGCGACGCTCGACGGCACGCGCTACACCCGCATCATTCCCTGACCTGACAGGGCCGCGGCACGCCTTGGGCGCCTGCCGCGGCTCCCGCCGTCTCGCCGGCATGGTTTCGCCTGTCGCCATTGCGGCAGAGCCCGCTGCAAGGTAGATGCAGTCGGGCCGCGTTTGCGACTCTCCTACCCGAGCGAAGGGCTGTTTGGCTGATGATGACACTCCTGCGATGGCTGACGCGCCTTGTCGGCGTGGGTATCGCCGTGGTCGTGCTGATCGGCAGCGTCTTCTACTGGATGGCGGGCCGCTCGATCCCTGATTACGACGCAGATTGGACCGTCCCCGGCCTCAACGGTCAGGTCGAGATCGTGCGCAACACGGCCGCCGTGCCGCACATCTTCGCGCTTACGGATCATGACGCCTACTTCGGGCTCGGCTTCAGCCATGCGCAGGACCGACTGTGGCAGATGCTCCTGCTGCGCCGGCAGGGACAGGGCCGGTTGTCCGAGATTTTCGGGCGGCGCACGCTGGAGGTCGACGACCTCATGCGCCGGTTGGATCTGGATGGCTACGCCAGCCGCTCCCTCCCCGCCTATTCCGATGAAAGTCGCGCGATCCTGCAGGCTTACGCCGATGGTGTGAACGCGTGGCTGCGCCTTGTGGGGACCGAGGCGCTTGGCCGCGGCGCACCGGAACTGTTCCTGTTCGAGCCCGAAATCGCGCCGTGGCGGCCCAACGACTCCGTGCTGATCTCGTTGCTGATGGCACTGCAGATGACCACGCAACATGAGAGTGAGATCCTGCGGGCGCGGGCCTCCCTCGCGCTGCCTGATCCCGCGCGCATCACCGATCTGATGCCCGATGCGCCCGGCAACGGCGCGGCGGAGCTGGGCGATTTTGCCAGCCTGCTCGACCTGCCCCGCCGGATGTTTGCCGAGGTCGAGGGCGCAGGCGCCCCGCGCGACCCGCTTCATCCCAACGCCCAGGGCTTGAACCGCGGCGGCGCCTCCAACGTCTGGGCCGCCACCCCGGCGCGATCGGCGGCAGGTGGGGCGCTGATGGCCACCGATCCCCACGTGCCCCTGACCGCGCCGTCGCAATGGTATCTGGCGCGGTTGGAGCTGGCGACGGGCGCCGTGATCGGGGCCACGATCCCTGGCATGCCGAACATCATCAACGGCCGATCCGAGCGGCTGAGTTGGGGCCTGACCGCCGCCTATATGGATGATGTCGACCTCTATATCGAAGAGGTGAACCCGCAGAACCCGACGCAGTACCGGACCCCCGATGGATGGGCGGATTTCGAGACCCGGCGCGAGATCATCGAGATCGCGGACGAGGCACCGATCACCATCACCCTGCGCGAGACCGTCAATGGACCGGTCATCCCCGGCCGCCATTGGAACGCGGGCTCCGTGACCCCCGCCGGTCACGTGATGTCGATGCGCTGGACCGCGCTTACCGATGAGAATACCACGATCCAGGCCGGCCTCCGCCTGATGCGCGCGCGCAGCATCGAAGAGGCGCTGGAGAGCGGCGAGGATCACGTCGCCCCCGCCGCCAACCTGATGCTGGCCGCCGAGGATGGGCGCATCGCCATGCAGGTCGTCGGCCACATGCCGTGGCGGCTGAACGAGCATGAGACCCAGGCCCGCATGCCATCTCGCGGGTGGGTGGAGGGCAACCTCTGGCAAGGCACGACGCAGTATTTCGCCAATCCGACCTTCGAGGACCCCGAAAGCGGCGTGCTCGGCAATACCAACAACAAGATGGTGGAGCGCGCCTTCCCGCTTCACGTCAGCTTCAACTGGGGCGACACGCAGCGCATCCAGCGTCTGGGCCGGTTGATGGAAGCGCGCGAGGTCCATACCCGCGACAGCTTCATCGGCGCGCAGCTCGATACCGTCTCTCCCGCCGCGCGCAATCTCTTGCCTCTGGTTGCCCGCGATCTCTGGTTCACCGGCCAGCCCGCCGCCATCGGCACGACCGAACGCCTGCGCCAACGCGCGTTGGAGTTGCTGGCCGACTGGAACGGCGAGATGAACGAACATCTGCCAGAGCCTCTTATCTTCGCCGCCTGGATGCGCGCCCTGCAGCATCGGCTCATCCGTGACGATATCGGCCCCTTGGCCGAGGAGTTCTGGCAGGTGGAGCCCGTGTTCCTCGAGCGTGTCTTCCGCAACATCGGCGGCGCCTCTGAATGGTGCGACGTGCGCCCTTCCAACGCGGTCGAGACCTGCAACGAGATCGCCGAGCTGGCGCTGGACGAGGCCCTGCAGGAGCTTTCGGAGTCCTACGGGAGTGACATCGAAAGCTGGCGCTGGGGCGCGGCCCATGAGGCCGTCCACGAGCACCCGGTTCTGGGGGAGACCCGGTTCTTCTCGTGGATCGTGAACATCCGCCAAGCGACCTCGGGCGGAGATTTCACCCTCAACCGTGCCGCCACGCCCGGTCGCGGGCCGGAGCCCTATATCAACACCCACGGCGCGGGCTATCGCGGCGTCTACGACTTCGCAGACCCCGACAGCTCGGTCTTCATCATCTCAACCGGGCAATCCGGCCATCCCTTCAGTCGCCACTACGACGACATGGGAGAGCTATGGCGGCGCGGTGAATACGTGCCGATGACGCTGGATCCGGAGCTTGCGCGGGCCGCGAACCTTGGCATCACCGTGCTGTCCCCCGCACGATGAGCCGCAGTCTGCGGGATATTTCTTGAGAAAAGACTAACCGCGCGCGGTCAGAGCGCCCGGAAGGCTTTCTGCTGGCGCGCGGTCCACAGAACGGTCAGCTCGGTGCTGTCCTGACCGGGGGTCTCGTCCTCCACCACGCCCTGCTCGAACAGCCAAGCCCGCTTGCGCCCCTCGCTGTGCGACAGGGTCAAAACGCTCTGCGTGCGCGGCGGTGAGAGGGCCTCTGAGACGGCGGCGAGCATTTCTTCCATGCCCTGCCCCGTCAGCGCCGAGGTGGCGAAGATGGCGTCGTTGCGGTCCGCCTCGGTCTGGCGCGCCTCCTGCGTCGCAGGATCGAGCAGGTCGAGCTTGTTCCAGACCTCCAGCTGAGCCGATTGGTCCGAGACGCCCAAATCGGCAAGGATCGTATGCACGTCCTCGGCCTGCTCGGCGCTTTGCGGGTGGCTGATGTCGCGCACATGGACGATCAGGTCAGCGTCCAGAACCTCTTCCAGCGTCGCCCGGAAGGCCGCAACCAGCTGCGTCGGCAGATCGCTGATGAAGCCCACCGTGTCCGACAGGATCACGTCGGTGCCATCGGGCAGCGTCACGGCGCGCATGGTCGGGTCCAGGGTGGCGAAGAGCATGTCTTTCGCCATCACGTCCGCGCCCGTCAAGCGGTTGAAAAGCGTCGATTTTCCGGCGTTTGTGTAGCCCACCAGCGCCACGATCGGATAGGGCACCTTGGCCCGCGCGGAGCGGTGCAGCGCGCGGGTTTTCACCACCTTGGCAAGCTGCCGTTTGATCCGGGTCACCGCCTCGTCGATGGCGCGGCGGTCGGCCTCGATCTGGGTCTCGCCGGGGCCGCCGACGAAGCCGAGCCCGCCCCGCTGACGCTCGAGGTGGGTCCAGGCCCGCACCAGCCGCGTGCGCTGGTAGGACAGGGCCGCCAGTTCGACCTGCAACACGCCCTCGCGGGTCGCGGCGCGGTCGGCAAAGATCTCGAGGATGAGGCCGGTGCGGTCGAGCACCTTGCAGCCCCATTCCTTCTCCAGATTGCGCTGCTGCACAGGCGTCACGGGACCGTCGACGAGCACCAAACCGATGTCCATCGCCTCGATCAGATCGTGCAATTCCTTGATCTTGCCGGTGCCGAACAACAGACCCGGCTGCGCGCGCGGCAATCGCACCACCTGCGCGTCCACAACTTCCAAGTCAGGCAAGGCCGCAGCCAACGCCACGGCCTCGTCCAACGCGAATTCGGGCGCGCGGCGATCACGGTCGGACTTGATATCTGGATGCAGGACAAGCGCCCGCATCGGGCCTTTCCCAAGGTCCCCGTCTCCGACATCGGTGGCGCGGTTATCGGCGCTCACTCTTCCCCGTCGTAAAGGCTGATGGGTTGTGCTGGCATGACGGTCGAAATCGCATGCTTGTAGACCAGTTGCGACTGTCCATCGCGGCGCAGCAAGACGCAGAAGTTATCGAACCACGTGATCACACCTTGCAGCTTCACGCCGTTGATCAGGAAGATTGTCACTGGAACTTTGGTCTTGCGAACGTGATTCAGGAACGCATCCTGCAGGTTCTGTTTATTTTCGGCCATTTATTCGTACGCCCTGTTGGTGTTTTTTTCCCCGAGGTTCTGCTCGGTTACTTCACGTGCCTACGCACTATGGAGGCGATTCCTGCGGATTTCCACCCCCAGAGGTTGACAAGCCTTCAATCGCGCCAAAAGCCGGGGTTCAGCAGGGCGATCAGGACAAGGGTCTCGATCCGGCCGACGATCATCGCGGCGGCGCAGATCAGCTTCGCGGCATCGGTCAGGGTGAAGTAATCGATCGGGCGCGCGCCTGCGACCGAGGCCAGCGGCCCCGTCGTCGTCAGGCTGGAAATGGCAAGAACCGTGGCCGCCTCGAAGTCCAGCCCGGTGGCCGCCAGCCCCACCATGACCACGGCAATGCTGAGCACCAGCAGCATGAAGACGACCCAGGCGATATAGGCGCCTTCACGGCGGATGCGGCGGCCAAGGCGCCCTGCCCCGGCGACGGAGTTGGGGTAAATCAGTTTGCCCATCTCGCGCACGCCATGCTTATAGAGCGCATAGACCCGCAAGAGCTTCACGCCGCCGGTCGTCGTGGCCACGCCGCCGCCCATCAGGACCAGTCCGACAAGCAGAAGCCCCGGCGTCTGCAGGCCCGACCAGGTGCGGGCATCGACCCAGGCTTCGCTGACCCATCCCGTCGTGGTCAGGAACGACAGGACGGTGAACACCGCTCCCCAAAGCGCCGAGAGCGCCGCCTGCCCGTCGGAGAGGTCATCGACCTCCAGCGCGCCGACCCAATGGCGCATGAAGAGAAGCGTCGGCACCACGACGGTGGCAAAAAGCGCGAGGCGGATTTCACGGTCACGGGTCAGACGCTCGCGGAATTCACGGCCAAAGCCGCTGGAGTAGGTGCGCCGCGACAGGGCGAAGAGGAAGAAAAAGAAGATCAGCACTTCGCCCACGAAGCCCGGGGGGCGCGATTCCAACCCGGTGCCGGGGCTGATCCCTGAGGTTGCGAGGGTCGACATGGCGTGGATCGCCGCGACCAGCGGCGTCTCGCCCGAAGCGGCCAGCCCCACGGCGAGCACGACGGTCAGCCCGGCATAGATCGGCGTCAGCCGCATCGCGTGTTTTCGCAACCTCTCGGACGCGCCCGCCGCGCGCATCTGTCCGCGCGCGTTGACGATCTTGCCCTGCACCGTCGCCTCGGACGTCACCTCGTAGCCGCCGAGGTTCAGGGGTGCCAGCACCGCGAAGGCCGTGATCCAGATCAGCAGGCCGCCGAACCAGCCCACGAGCCCGCGCCACAGATGCACCGAGGGCGCCAGACGCATCGGCTCGAACACCTCCGCGCCGGTGGTGGTCAGCGCCGAGACCATATCGAGGTAGACGTTGACGAAGCGCGTGTTGCCCACCGCCTGATCCATCGGCAGGGCCAGCACCAGCGGCAGCCAGAGGTAGGCGAGAAAGAGCGAGGCCAGATGGCTCCGCTCAGACGGTGGCCGGCGCGGCGTCTGACAGGCAAAGCCCACCAGCATGGCCGAGATCAGGACCATCAGCCCCGAATAGAGAAACGCGCGCCCGGTCTCGAAATCCTGGCTTACGGTTGCCACGACCGCCGGCACCATCATCGCCCCCCCCGCGAGGAAGATCAGGATCGCGAAGAAGGGGAGGTTTCGGAAATAGGCAACCATCGTGCAGCGGGCTCAGAAGAAATCGATGGAAACTTGCAGCAAGGCCTCCACCGCTGGCACATCCTTGGTCAACGAGAAGATCATCACCGCGTCGCCTTCCTCGATCCTTGTGGCACCGGTGGGCCGCAGGACCTTCTTGCCGCGCTGCACCGCTCCCAGAAGCGCGCCTTCCGGGAAGTCGATGTCGCGGATCGCCTTGCCCGCCATGGGCGAGGTCGAGAGCACCTGCGCCTCGATCACCTCGGCCTCGGCGTCTCCGATGGAATAGACCCCGCGCACCCGTCCGTGACGGATGTGGCGCAGGATCGAACTGACCGTGGTCGAGCGGGGGTTTACATAGGCGTCGATGCCCAGGGGCGACATCAGCGGCACCAGGGTCGGATCGTTGACGAGGCTGATCGCCATACCCGCCCCGGCCGATTTGCCCCGGACGGAGGCCAGCATGTTGGTCTTGTCGTCATCGGTGAGCGACAGCACCACGTCGGCACGCTCGATCCCCGCTTCGCGCAGCAGGTCGATATCAAGCCCGTCACCATGGAGCACGATGGTCCGCTCCAGCGCGTCGGCGGCGCGTTCGGCGCGGGCCCGGTTCGCCTCGATCACCCGCGTGCGCATCCGCGTTGCCGCCTTCTCCAGCCGCGAGGCCACCGCCAGACCGACATTGCCGCCGCCGATGATCACGATCCGCCCGGGCATGGCGCGGGTCTTGCCGAAAATCTCGAGCGCGCGCGCGACGTCGTCGGAATGGCTGACCACGTAGATCTGGTCGCCTGCGAACATCTGATCCCCCGGCTCGGGCGCGAAAAGCGTGCTGTCGCGACGGATGCCCACCACGATGGCGCGCAGGGTCGAGAACAATTCCGACAGCTGCTTCAGCGGCGTGCCGAGCACCGGACAATCCTCGTCCAGCTCGATCCCCATCAGTTGCACCGCGTCGTCGAAGAAGCTCTCGGTGTCGAAGGTCGACGGCGATGCGATGCGGTTCAGGACGGCCTCGGCCACCTCCTTCTCCGGCGAGATCACCACGTCGATGGGCAGGTGATCGCGGCGGTAGAGGTCGCTGTAGATCGTGTCGAGGTAGCTTTGCGCCCGCAGCCGGGCGATCTTGCGCGGGACGGCGAAAACGGAATGGGCCACTTGGCAGGTGACCATGTTGACCTCGTCCGAGAAGGTCGCCGCGATCACCATATCGGCGTCGCGCGCCCCGGCGCGGTCCAGCACATCGGGATGGCTCGCAAAGCCCGTCAGGCCTTTCACGTCGAGCGTATCCGTGGCGCGCCGCACCAGATCGGCGTTGTTGTCCACGACGGTTACGTCGTTGTTTTCCGAGGAAAGGTGCCGCGCGATCTGCCAGCCGACCTGACCCGCGCCACAGATGATGACCTTCATACCAAGGCTCCGCCCTATGCGCCGCTCAAGGGACGCTTTGCTCCTTCCCGTCTAACGGGAAAGGCCGAGGGTTGGAAACCAATCTTTGACCCTGTGCCGCGCGGGCGTGCCGGCAGCCCGCCTAGCCTTCGCTTACTTGCGCCACGCGCGTGCCGGCCTTGGAGGTCGTCACCACGCCGAGGGATTTCAACTTCCGGTGCAGGGCCGAGCGTTCCATGCCCACGAAGCTCGCGGTGCGCGAGATGTTTCCGCCGAAGCGGTTGATCTGCGCCATGAGATATTGCCGCTCGAACAGCTCGCGCGCCTCGCGCAGCGGCAAGGTGGTGAGCGACGCCGAAAGCGCCATGTCGTCCTCGCTGGTGGGCGCTTCCTCCTGGCCGGGAAGATCGCGCGCCTCGATCGGGCCTGTGCCCTCGCCAAGGATCATGACCCGCTCGATCACGTTCTTCAGCTGCCGCACGTTGCCGGGCCAGGACATTGTCTGCAGCATGGCGCTGGCGTCCTCGCCCAACTCGCGCGCGGTAAGGCCCTGTTCGCGATTGAAGAGGTCGATGAAGTGGCGCGCGAGTTCCGGCACGTCCTCGCGCCGATCCTCCAAGGAGGGCACTTCGACCGGGACGACGTTGAGACGATGGAACAATTCCTCACGGAAACGGCCCTCCGCGATCTCGACGGTCAGGTCCTTCGTCGTGGACGAGATGACCCGCAGATCGACCCGCACCTTGGCGGTGCCGCCCACACGGGTGAAGCTCTGGTCCACCAGCACCCGCAGAATCTTCGCCTGGGTCGCAAGCGGCATGTCGGCGACCTCGTCGAAATAGATGACGCCGCCGTGGGCCTGCTCCAACAGGCCCTGCTCCACGCCGCGCTGCTGGCTCTCGCGGCCGAAAAGGACCTCTTCCATGTGGTCGGGCTGGATCGAGGCGCTGGAGACGGTCACGAAGGGCGCATCGGCGCGGTTGCTCTCGGCGTGGATGTAGCGTGCGGCGACCTCCTTGCCCGTGCCCGGCCCCCCTGTCAGCATCACGCGCCCGTTCGACTTGGTCACCTTGTCGAGCTGGCTTTTCAGGGTGCGGAACGCCGAGGAGCTTCCCACCATGTCCGCCGACCGCGTGTCCTGGCGCCGCAGCGAGACGTTCTCACGCCGCAGACGCGAGGTCTCCATCGCGCGTTTGATCACCACCATCAACTGGTCGATGTTGAACGGCTTCTCGATGAAGTCGTAGGCGCCCTGCTTGATCGCAGCGACGGCGATTTCAACGTTGCCGTGACCCGAGATGATGACCACCGGCACTTCCGGGTTGTCGCGCTTCACATGGCCGAGGATGTCGATCCCGTCCATGTTGCTGTCCTTCAGCCAGATATCGAGGATCATCAGCCCCGGCTGGCTCTTGTTCAACTCGGCCATCGCCTCGTCGGAATTCCCCGCCATGCGGGTCGAGAACCCCTCATCCTGCAAGATGTCACAGATCAATTCACGGATGTCGCGTTCGTCGTCAACGACCAGAATATCGCTCATGTGGGTTCTCCATTACTGTCGGGAAGACGCGGCAGGATGATGCGGGCCATGGCGCCGGGATGCGCGCCGTCGCTGAACGGCTCCGCATCCTGCAAGACCAGCGTTCCGCCGTGCTCTTCAATGATTTTCTTGACGATCGGCAGGCCTAGGCCAGTGCCCTTGTCGCGCGTCGTCACATAGGGTTCGAATAGTTTCGAGCGGTCCGGCGGCAGGCCGATCCCGTTGTCGGAAATCTCGATGCAGATCACCTCGGGCGTCAGGGTGACGTCCACCTTGATCTCCGGTTCATGGCCTTCCGGCTTCTTCTTTTCGTAAAGGCTTTCAATGGCTTCGCCGCCGTTCTTCAACAGGTTTGTCAAAGCCTGACCGATCATCGTGGCGTCGACTTCCGCCAGCACCTCGCGGTCGGGAATATTGGTCGTGAAGTGAGTGTCAGGCTGACCGGCACGTTGCAGCATGACAGCATTGTTCAACAGTTGAACCATATCCTCGCGGCGGGTTTCGGGCTCGGGCATCCGGGCGAACTTCGAGAACTCATCGACGATGCGGCGCAGATCGTTTGTCTGGCGCACGATCACCCCTGTCATCTGCTCAAGCGCTTCTTTATCTTCGCCTTCCAACATTTTGGAAAACTTGCGCTTTATGCGTTCTGCCGAGAGCTGGATCGGCGTCAGGGGGTTCTTGATCTCATGGGCAATGCGGCGGGCCACGTCTCCCCAAGCGGCCATGCGCTGTGCGCTGACCAGTTGGGTCACATCGTCGAAGGCAACCACGTAGCCTTCCAACTCACCCTTGTCGTTGCGCCGCGTCGCCATGCGCACCAGCAGGCTTTCCTGCTTGCCGCCTCGGGTCAGCTTGATCTCTTCCTGAACAGCCTCGGCCGCCGTGCTCTTCAGCTTCTCGAAGAGCGCGGCGAACTCCGGCACGGCCGCTTCCAAGGTCAGCCCGCTGTCGCGCTGCTCCACCAAGGAGAGCAACCGCCGGGCCGAGCGGTTCATGAAATCCACGCGGCCGCCCTCTTCCAGCCCGACCACCCCGGCGGTCACCGACGAAAGCACCGAGTCGAACAGGCGCCGCGATTCCTCGGTCGCGGCGTTCTGCTCCACGAGCGTCTCTCGCTGGCCTTTCAACTGGCGCGTCATCTGGTTGAAGAGGCGCCCCAACATCGCGATTTCGTCGTCCGAGGTTTCTTCGCGCACCCGCACGTCAAGATCACCCTGCCCCACGCGCTGCGCCGCGCCCGCCAGTTGCCCCACGGGCCGGGACAGACGCTCGCCGAATGACAGGCCGGCCCAGATCGCGGCGAGGATCATCAGCGTCGCGAAGCCGAGGTAGAGCAGCGCGAAGTCGAACAGCAGCCTGCCGCGATCTTCCTCCACCTGCCGGTAGAGCCTCACGGTCTGCTCGGTCTCGTCCAACAGGGCGATGATCTGGCCGTCTACCTCTCGCGAGATATAGAGGTAGCGATCGGGGAAAGCGGCGAGCCGGAACAGGGCGCGGAATTCGTTCTGGGCGCGGTCCTCGGTCAGCACCACCTCGCCCTCCGCCGCAGCCGCCAGGTCCTCCGCGCTCGGGGCGTCGTAATCGAACAGGTAGGACCGCGCGCCCCGCGCCCGGATATTGCCGGCGCTGTCGATCACGAAAGCCTCTCGCAACCCGCGTTGGATCTGGCTTTGCCCGGCGCTGAGGACTTGCCGCAGATCACCGTCGGACAAAAACGGCGTCGTGCGCCGGTTGATGTTCAAATAGGCCGCCAGCGCACGGGCGTCCTGCTCCAGATCGTCCCGGTGCTCCTGCTGGTAAGCCACTGCCGCGTCAACGGAATTTCCAAGCGCGGTGGAGACCCGGTCCGAGAACCATCCCTCCAACCCCATGTTCACCGACAGGACCGCGAGAACGGCCACGACGACGGTTGGCACCAGCGCCACGACGCCGAAAATCGCCGTCAGCCGCAGATGCAATCGCGAACCCGCCGATTGTGCGCGGCGCGAGGCGACGATCCGCGCAACCTCGCGCAGGACAAGGGTTGCCACGACAAGAATGTAGACGAGGTCGGCCATGATCACGAGGCGCAGGCCGGGGCTGTCCGTGACCTCTGCCAATGGTCCGAACGCGAGGAAGGTCGCCAGCGCCAGCACCGGGGCGAGGATCACCAGCCCGATGGTGCCAAAGCTCCGCAACTGCCTGTTGCGGCGCAACAGACCGATGCGGTCCCACATTGTCAGATGATCGCCCGTACCTCGGGCGGATTCGTCCACCACTCGCAACCCCCAGTTCGCGCGTTTTTCCGGCCTGACAGGACCGTTGCACCTCCGAGAGCCTGTTCCCGAAGTGCCACGCGTGTTGCGATATTACACCAGTTTGCGGCGGCGTGTCACGCGAATATCCAGATCGGTGATCTTTTTGCGCAAGGTATTGCGGTTGATCCCAAGAAGATCGGCACATTTAGCCTGATTTCCCGCGGTCGCATCAAGGGCGATTTCGATCAAAGGAGCCTCAACTTCCCTTAAAATACGCGCGTAGAGGCCCGGCGAAGGCAAAACGCCGCCGTGCAGATCGAAGTAACGGCGCAGGTGTTTCGCGACCGACGCGCTCAGCTTGTCGCCTTCGCTGGAGCCAGACATCAGCGGCTCGATCTCGGGCTGCGAGCCGAGCACGGCTTCCACCTCGGCGCGGGTGATCTCGGCCACCTGGGCGGTCACGGTCAGGCGGCGGATCGTGTTTTCCAACTGTCGCACGTTCCCGGGCCACGAATAGGCGCGCAGCAGGTCCAAGGCCTCGCCGGAGAGCCGCCGCGCGGCCGCGCCGTCACGCTCTGCACGGGCGAGGAAATGCGCGGCCAGCAGCGGGATATCGTCGACCCGTTCCCGCAGGGCCGGCACTTCGATGCTGACGCCGCCGAGGCGGTAGAAGAGGTCCTGCCGAAACTCCCCCTGCTCCATCCGCTCCGCCAGATCCTTCTGGGACGTCGCCATGATCCGCGGATTGGCAGGCGGCATGGCGTCGAGCATGCGCACGATCTTCGCCTGCGCCTCGTCGTCCAGATCGCTGACTTCCTCGAACAGGATCGAGCCGCCCTTGGCGCGATTAAAGATCGTCGAAGGCCCGTCGGCCCCCATCAGATCAGCCCCCGTCGCGACCACGAAAGGCAGCGTCCGCCGGTCGGAGAAATCGTGAATGGCCCGCGCGATCAGGGACTTGCCGGTGCCGCTTTCGCCGGTGACCATCACCGTCAGATCGCTGTTCATCACCCTTGCGACAAGGCGGTAGAGCGCCTGCATCGACGGGGTGCGCCCGACCATCGGCAGTTCATCCCCGACGGCGGCCAGCGCCGGATCCGTGCTTGGTGCCGCAGCAGGCTTGTGACGCTTCTGGTCCAGAGCCCGCGCGGCGCGCTTCATCAGATCGGGCAGGTCGAAGGGCTTCGGCAGGTAATCATAGGCGTCCTTTTCGGTCGCTTGGATCGCCGTCATGATCGTGTTCTGAGCCGAGATGATGATGACCGGCAGCCCCGGCCGCCGCTGGTTGATCAACGGCAGGGTGTCTAGCCCGTTTCCGTCGGGCATCACGACGTCCGAGATCACCAGATCGCCCTTGCCCTCGTCCACCCACCGCATCAGCGTCACGAGGCTGGAGGTCGCGTGCACCTTGCAGCCCGCGCGGGTCAGGGCTTGGGTCAAAACGGTGCGGATCGTGCGATCATCATCTGCGACTAATACGGTTCCGTCCATGAGTCAGGCGCCTTTTGTTCGGTTTGTTGTCAGTAGCTTGAGGCGTTTGCGGCGAGCGCTGCCGGGCCACGAGCCCATCTTAAATAAGATGCTCATTGCGCCTCCTTCGGCGCGACCGGCAGCGATACGCGAAACGCGGTGCGGCCCGGCTTGCTCTCGACCGCGATCCAGCCGTCATGCTCCGCCACGATCTTCGAGATCAGCGCGAGGCCCAGTCCGGTGCCGTTCTCGCGGCCCGAAACGAAGGGCTCGAACACGTCCTGCTGCAGTTCCGGCGCGATGCCGGGTCCGTCGTCGATTACCTCGATCTGAAGCGGCGCCGCTGTCCCCGTGCCGTCCGCGCGCCGCACTTTCAGCGAGGCCTCGTAGAACGTCTTGAGCTGGATTCTGCCGCCGGACTTGCCCGCCTCGGCCGCGTTTTTCAACAGATTTACAACGACTTGCTGCAACTGGTCCGGATCGGCCCAGGTCGGCGGCAGGGACGGGTCGTAGGCCTCGGAGATGACCATATGGGACGCGAAGCCCACCGAGGCGGATTTCCGCGCGCGATCCAGCACATCGTGAATATTGACCGCGCGCCGTTCGGGCGGGCGCACGTTGCCGAAGTCTTCCACCTGCTCGAGCAGCTTCAGAACGCGCCGGGTCTCCGCCACGATCAGATCGGTCAACTCCCGGTCCTCGGCATTGGCGTTCATCGAGATCAGCTGCGCCGCCCCGGTGATGCCCGCGAGCGGGTTCTTGATCTCGTGGGCCAGCATCTCGGCCATGCCGATCGCGGATTTCGCCGCGGTCTTCGACGACATCGCGCGGCTCATCCGGCCTACGAGTTCCCGGTTTTCCAACAGCACGAGCACATGATCGGGGCGATCAGCGAGGGGGCCGATCTGAATGTTGCACGACACCGGGCGGCGGCTTCCGGTGCCCACGTCGACGCCGTTCACGAACATCGGCGTCTGCGCCGCGCGGACGCGGGCGACGCTCTCGCTCAAATCGGGCTCCACCGTGATTTTCGTCCAGGCCAGATGACCATCCAGCGCCCGGCTCGAAGCATTCAGAAACGTCTCGGCCATGGGGTTCACGTCACGGATACGATCCTCCGCATCAAGGATCAGGGCCGGCGTGGGCAAGGACGCCCAAAGCGCTGACGTCGTCACACTCATGCGGCGGCCATCCGGTCCGTGGGCGTGAGCGCGTCGGCCAAAAGACGCAGGACATTCGCCGGCACCTTCTCGGTCAAGACGCGCTTGCGCAGGCTGGCCTCGGTGCCGACATGATCCATGTACCACCCGAGGTGCTTGCGGGCGACGCGGCTGCCCAGATCGGCGCCATAGAAGCTCAGCATTTCCTCGTAATGGTCCGAGACCATCGTGGTAAACGCGTCGTCCTGTGGGACGTCCGGGGCCGCGGCGCCCCAAAGCGCCGCCCCGATCTGCGCCAGCAACCACGGCTGTCCCTGTATCCCGCGCCCGACCATGACGCCGTCGGCGCCTGAGCAGCGCAAGGCCTGCGCGGCCGCGGGCGCGTCGGTGATATCGCCGTTGGCGATCACCGGGATCTCCACGGCGTCCTTGACCGCGCGAATGGCGTTCCAATCGGCGGTCCCCTTGTAGAACTGGCACCGGGTCCGGCCGTGGATCGTGATCATCTGGATGCCCGCCGCCTCTGCCCGTCGCGCGAGGTCAGGCGCGTTCAACGTGTCATCATCCCACCCCAGACGCGTCTTCAGCGTAACAGGAACGTTAACGGCGTTAACCACGGCTTCGATCAGGCGCAGCGCATGGTCCAGATCGCGCATCAGCGCCGAGCCGGACAGGCCGCCGACGACCTTCTTGGCGGGACAGCCCATGTTGATATCGATGATCCGCGCGCCCTGCCCTTCGGCGATCCGCGCGGCCTCGGCCATCCAGTGCGCGTCGCGCCCGGCCAGTTGAACGGCGGTCGCCTGCTCCATGAACCCCAGTTCGGCGCGCGCGCGGACCGAGGGCTTGGCCTCCACCATCTCCTGGCTCGCGACCATCTCGCTCACCACCAGACCGGCGCCAAAGCTGGAAACGAGCCGCCGGAACGGCAGGTCCGTAATCCCCGCCATGGGCGCGAGAAGGACCGGAGGGGTCAGGGGTATGGTGCCAAGCGTGACAGGCAAAAGGCGGCTCCTTGAGGAATTGGGTTTCTGGTAGTCCTCGCAGGCCGCGATGACAAAGGTGGGAAGGCGTCATTTTGCATGGATCGGCGCAGTTGCACAATAATTAGGCACATGCGGCGCATTTTTAGGCAGGTGATCAAGCGATTGTGCCAGTGCGGGTTTGGGCCTAGACCCTTGGGCATGACTGATTTGCCCCCCTCCGATGGATCGCCCAAGGCCTGCGCGCTGATCGTCGCGGCCGGGCGTGGCACTCGCTTGGGTGGCGGAATCCCGAAACAATACAGGGACTTGTGTGGCGAGCCGGTGATCTCCCGGACCATCCGGGCTTTCGACACGCACCCGGCGGTGACAGAAATCGTCGTCGTGACCCATGCAGACGATCGGGACATCTTCGACACCTGCTGCCCCTCCACGCAAACGCCTCTTCGTTTGGCACTCGGCGGCGCGACGCGGGACGACTCCGTTCGCGCCGGCCTCGCGATGATCGAAGACTGTGACCGCGTTCTGATCCACGATGCTGCACGACCGCTGATCAGCCGCGCCGTGATCGACGGCGTGCTGAATGCGCTCGACACCCACGAGGGCGCCGCCCCTGCGCTGCCGGTGACGGATGCGCTTTGGCGGGGCGAGGAGACGGTCGAGGGAGTTGCTGACCGCACCAACCTGTGGCGCGCGCAGACACCGCAAGGTTTCCACCTCGACGCGATCCGCGCCGCCCATGCCGCCCACGACGGGCCCGCCGCCGATGATGTCGCTGTCGCGCGCGCCCTCGGAATGAAGGTGGCAATCACGCCCGGCTCGGAGGACAACCTCAAGCTGACCGCCCCCGGCGACTTCGAGCGGGCCACCGCGATACTGGAGAGAGTGATGGATATCAGGGTCGGAAACGGTTTCGACGTGCACCGGTTCGGGCCGGGCAATCAGGTCTGGCTGTGCGGCGTCTCGGTGCCCCATGACCGGGGCCTGCAAGGCCATTCCGACGCCGACGTGGGCCTGCACACGGTGACGGACGCCATCTATGGCGCGCTGGCCGAGGGGGATATCGGGACGCATTTCCCGCCCTCGGACCCCCAGTGGAAGGGCGCAGAGAGCCATATCTTCCTGACCCACGCCGTCGATCTGGCCGCCTCGCATGGGTTCACGATCTCGAACGTGGACCTGACGCTAATGTGCGAACGTCCCAAGATCGGCCCCGTGGCCGCAGAGATGCGCGCCCGTCTGGCCGAGCTTCTGAGGATCGAGACCGCGCGCGTTTCGGTAAAGGCGACAACAACAGAGAGGCTCGGGTTCACGGGCCGGGAAGAAGGGATTGCGGCGATGGCCACGGCAACTTTGGTGCGCAAATGATGCGCGCGATCACGACATTCGGCGGCGTCGGCCTGTTACGTCCGGCACCCGGAACCTGGGGCAGTCTCGCGGGACTGATCGCGGCGGTCCTGCTGCACATGATCGGCGGCTTCTGGCTGCTCTTCGTGGCGACCTTTGCGGTGACCGCCTTGGGCTGGTGGGCCGTGCAGGCAGAGGTCGGTGACAACGAAGACGACCCCTCGGAAATTGTAATCGACGAGGTCGCGGGGCAATGGGTGGCGCTCTGGCCCGTCTCCTTCGGTGCCGCCATGATGGGTGCCGATATCCTCGCGCTCTACCCCGGGCTGATCGCAGCCTTCGTGGTCTTCCGTCTGTTCGATATCGCGAAGCCCGGCCCGGTCGGGTGGGCGGACCGAAAGCACGGCGCCTTCGGGATCATGGCCGATGACCTGATTGCCGGATGGCTGACCGCGATGGTCGTGATGGTCCTCGCGGTCTTTGCGCATCTGGTGTTGATGTGAGTGTTAACGTCGTTAACGCCCTGCGCGCGCGCGGTTGGATGCTGGCGACGGCCGAAAGCTGCACCGGCGGGCTGATCGCGGGCGCGGTCACGGATGTCGCGGGGTCCTCGGCGGTCTTCGACCGAGGCTTCGTGACATATTCCAACGCCGCGAAGACCGAGACGTTGGGCGTCCCCACTGAGCTGATCGAGGCCCATGGCGCCGTCAGCGAAGAGGTGGCCCGAGCCATGGCAGAGGGCGCCTTGACGCGCTCTGACGCGCAGGTCGCGGTTTCGGTGACGGGCATCGCGGGACCGGGCGGCTCGGAGCACAAGCCCGAGGGCCTCGTGTGTTTCGGCCTCGCCACGGCGGCGGGCGTCCGGTCGGAAACCGTCGCGTTCGGCGCATTGGGCCGGGCCGAGGTGCGCCGAAAAACTGTGCAACATGCCCTGTCATTGGTCGAATTGGCGGCGCAGGGTTAGCCCAAGGTTCGGGCAACACGTCCCCGCAGTGCCTATTTTTCGGGCAATCGCAGAACCGCCCCTCTTTTCAGCACGGAATTCACGCACCGCCTCTTTTTCTCGCGCGTTGAACCCGCTCTTTCGCAATGAAACGAAGCGAGAGGACCGTCAGAATGAACGGAGCAGACACCGCATGGATCATCGTCGCAACGGCGCTGGTTCTCTTCATGTCATTGCCAGGACTGGCACTTTTTTACGGCGGCCTCGTTCGGGCGCGCAACGTGCTGAGCGTGTTCATGCATGTCTACGCCACCGCCTGCGTGATGAGCATCCTCTGGCTGGCCCTCGGCTACTCCATTGCTTTCGGCCCGGGCGACGGCGGCTTTTGGGGCGGGCTCGACCGCGCGTTTCTTAACGGCGTTAACGCGGAGACCCTTTCCGGCACCCTGCCCGAGGTTCTGTTCTTCGCGTTCCAGATGACCTTCGCGATCATCACGCCGGCCCTTATCGTCGGCGCCTATGTGGAGCGTATCGGCTTCGGCTTCGTGCTTCTGTTCAGCGGGCTCTGGATGCTGGTCGTCTACGCCCCCGTCGTCCACTGGATCTGGGGCGGCGGCATGTTGTCGGACGGCGGCATCTTCGGCGAGATCGGCGTGCGCGATTTCGCGGGCGGTATCGTCGTGCACGAGACGGCAGGCCTCGCCGCGTTGATCCTCGCGGTGATGTTGGGGGCGCGGAAGAACCGCACCACGCCCCCGCACAACCCCGGCATGGTGATGATCGGCGCGGGCATGTTGTGGGTCGGCTGGTTCGGCTTCAACGGTGGCTCGCAGTTGGCAGTCGATGGCGGGGCCGCCATGGCGATCACCGTCACGCATATCTCGGCGGCGGCGGCATCGCTCACCTGGGGTCTGTGGGAAAAGGTTAAATACGGTAAGGTTTCGCTCGTCGGCGTGGTGACAGGCACGATCGCGGGCCTCGCCTCGATCACGCCGGCCTCGGGCTTCGTCGGACCGGTCGCGGCGCTGATCATCGGCTCGGTCGCGGGCATCCTCTGTCAGGAAGCGGTCAATTTCATCCGCAACAAGGCGCGGGTCGACGACACGCTGGACGTCTTCGCCGTCCACGGCGTCGGCGGCATCTTCGGCACGATCATGATCATCTTCTTCGCAGATGACGTGAGTGCGCTGGCCCAATTCGGCGGATTGGCGGTGGTGGGCCTCTATACCTTCGTGATGACGGTGGTCATCGCCAAGCTGGTGAGCCTTGTCACCCACCTGCGGGTGGACGCGGAAACCGAGGTCAATGGCCTCGACCTGACGGTCCATGGAGAGCGCGCCTACGACATGACGTCCTGATCGTTAACGACGTTAACGAAGCGCCCGGGTCTCGCTCGGGCGCTTCCCATTGCCAGCACGTTATCGAAGACGGCCGCGACGCCCGTTCAGGCGCCCGGCCCGTAAAGCGCCGCAGCCCGTGCTTCGAACGCGCGCACGATGCGCTGCATGGCATCCATGAAGAACAGCCCCGCCGCGCCCTGCAACAGCCTGTTCTTGAACTCGAAATCCACCTTGAAATGCACGTTGCTTCCGGTCGGCGTATCCTCGAACTCCCAATTCGAGACGAGGTATTTGAACGGCCCGTCGACATACTCGGTATCAATCTTCTTCGCGTCCTCCCAAAGCGTGACCCGGCTCTGGAACCGCTCTCGGAACATCTTGAAGCCCACGACCATATCGGCGTGCATCACCTTATGGTCGCCCACCTCCTCGACCGAGAGCACGCGGGTCGCGATCGTCCAGGGGATGAAGTCGGGATACTTGGCCACATCGGCCACGAGGTCATACATCTGCTGCGCGGTATATGGCAGCGCGCGGGTTTCGGAATGGCTTGGCACGGGCGCCCTTTCGGCTTTTACCTTTGGGGACCATGTCATAAAACGGACGCAGGAATTCAAGGCACCACAAGGATTTGGGGGCGAAATGGCGCAGCAGGGCTACACGGTCGAGCAGATGATCTCGGCCAAATCCATCGCCGCTCGGATTGAAGATCTCTGTCGGGAAATCGAAAACGCCTATGCCGACACCAGCAAACTGGTCGTCGTGGGGTTGCTGCGCGGCTCCTTCGTGTTCATCGCCGATCTGGTGCGCGAGCTGGACCTGCCGGTGGAGGTCGATTTCCTAGAAGCCTCAAGCTACGGCGACGGCATGGAGAGCTCGCGAGAAGTGCGTATTCTCAAGGACTTGCGCGGCGAAATCGGCGGACGTGACGTGCTCGTGGTCGAGGATATCGTCGACACCGGCCACACGCTGACCCATGTCGTGGCCTTGCTGAACCAACGCAAACCCAACCGGCTGAAAACCATCGCGCTTCTCAACAAGAAGATCCGCCGCGAGGTGGATATCGAGGCGGATTGGGTGGGATTCGAGATCCCCGACGAGTTCGTCGTGGGCTACGGCATCGACTACGCGCAACGTAACCGAAACCTGCCCTTCATCGGCCGGGTCCGGATGGAAGACTGACGCCTCTGCTCTGCGCCTCTGGGCCGGGTCCCCTGCAATCGCGCAGAGACATGGTTCGCGAACGCACCGAAGCGTGAGTTGACAGACTGCCAGCGCCCCGTACGCTCGAAAGTGCCACGTTATTTTGTCCGTAGCCATTTTGGAGCCCGCCATGCAGTCCACGCTGAAGAACGCCATTCTCGCGCTCACCACCGCCGCCACCGCCGCGACGTTTGCCGTCACCGCCCATGCCGATGGGCACGAGAACCCGGCCGTGAACGCCCGTCAGGGCTACATGCAGTTGATGTCTCTCAACATCGGCGTTCTGGGTCAGATGGCGCGGGGCAACACTGAATACGATGCAGAAACCGCCCAAGCCGCCGCGAACAACCTGCTGACGCTCAGCCAGATCGACCAGCGCTTCATGTGGGTGCCCGGCACCGACACCGAGAACATGGAGGGCACGCGCGCCCTACCCGCGATCTGGGCCGACGACAGCCGCGTGATGGAAATCATGGGTGAATTCAACACCGCCGCCGAGGGTCTTGCCGCAACGGCGGGCGATGGGCTGGACGCGCTGCGCGCCGGTCTGGGGCCCGTGGGGTCGGCCTGCGGCGATTGCCACGACGATTACCGTCAGCCGCAGTAAGGCGCGGTTGCCGTGCGGCGCCTCATCGGCATTGGCGCGGCTCTGGCCGTGCTCGGGCTCGGCCTCGCGTGGGTGCTGACCCGGCCTACCCACATCACCGAGGCCGAAGTCGCGGAGCTGACCGGCGATGCCGAGGCGGGTGAGGCTGTGTTCTGGGCGGGGGGCTGCGCCTCGTGCCACGCGGGCGAAGAGGCCGCGGGCGAGGCTCGGCTGCTGTTGTCCGGCGGGCAATCCTTCCCGAGCGACTTTGGCACCTTCAGGGCGCCCAATATCTCGCCACATCCGGAGCAGGGCATCGGCGACTGGACGCTGGCGGAGTTTCTGACGGCGCTCCAAAACGGGATCAGCCCCGAGGGCCAGCACTATTATCCCGCCTTCCCCTATACCGCCTACCGGTTGGCCGAACGCCAGGACCTCGCCGATCTCTTTGCCTTCATGCAGACCCTGCCGCCCTCGGACGCGGCGTCCCTGCCCCATGACGTGGGCTTTCCCTTCAACATTCGCCGCGCCGTGGGCTTCTGGAACCTCCTGAACCTTCGGGATGGCTACACGGTAACGGCCGAGCTTCCGGAAGACGCCGCGCGGGGGCGCTACCTTGCAGAGGCCTTGGCGCACTGCGGCGAATGCCACACCCCGCGCGACATGCTCGGCGGGCTGGACCGTTCCGCATGGTTGAGCGGGGCGCCGGACCCCAGTGGGCGCGGCACGATCCCGGCGCTGACGCCTGATGAGCTGGACTGGTCAGCCTCGGAAATCGCGGCCTATCTCACCGATGGTTTCACGCCGGAGTTCGACAGTGCGGGCGGCCACATGCGCTCGGTCATCCTGAACCTCGCAAACCTGCCCGACAGCGACCGCGCCGCCATCGCCGCCTACCTTGGCGCGCTGCCGGCGCAGCCAGAGAGCAGCGCAAACCCCTAAGATTGCAGTAGGCTTTACCGGCTCGCCAGTCTCTCCAACCGGTTCGCCCGCAGCCGCGCGAAGTCGTCGCCCGCGTGGTAGGAGGAGCGCGTGAGCGGCGTGGCGGAGACCATCAGGAACCCCTTGCCCCAAGCCGCCTTCTCGTAGCTGGCAAATTCCTCGGGTGTCACGAAGCGATCCACCGCGTGGTGCTTCGGCGTCGGTTGCAGGTATTGGCCCACGGTCATGAAATCCACGTCGGCAGCGCGCATGTCGTCCATCACCTGCATCACCGACTGACGGTCCTCGCCCAGACCGACCATGATGCCGGACTTGGTGAAAATCGTCGGGTCCAGCTCTTTCACCCGCTGCAGCAGGCGGAGCGAATGGAAGTAGCGCGCACCGGGGCGCACCTCGGGGTAAAGGCCGGGCACCGTCTCGAGGTTGTGGTTGAAGACGTCGGGCTTGGCAGCCACGACGATTTCCAGCACCTCGGGGGCGGCCTTGATGAAATCGGGCGTCAGGATCTCGATGGTGGTGTCGGGAGAGCGGCGACGCACGGCGCGGATCGTCTGGGCGAAATGCTCGGCCCCGCCGTCCTCCACGTCATCGCGGTCCACGGACGTGATCACCACGTGGTTCAACCCGAGCTTGGCGACCGCATCGGCGACCCGGCCCGGCTCGAACACGTCGAGCGCTTCGGGCGGCTTGCCGGTCGCGATGTTGCAGAAGGTGCAGGCGCGGGTGCAGACCTCGCCCATGATCATCATCGTGGCGTGACCCTGCGACCAGCACTCGCCCACGTTCGGACAACCTGCTTCCTCGCAGACCGTGGTCAGCTTGTGCTCGCGCATGATCGAGGCGGTCTGCTTGTAGCCTTCACCGACCGGGGCCTTGACCCTGATCCAGGATGGCTTCTTTGGCTGAGGATTGTCCGGGCGCCGCGCCTTTTCAGGGTGGCGTTGTTCAGGAATCTTCAGATCACGCATGGCTGCTCACTCTCCTCCGTCGCGCCTTGTCTACCGCAATTCCAGGGAAAGGCCACGGCCCAAATCCGCACATCCGGCTTGAACGGCACGCATGACTGAGGGGGATTTGGAGACTCGGGGGCTTCGACGCAGTGCGGAGGGGGTCGCTGGCAGTGGGCCGTTAGCAGAAGGGCTGTTGTGGTGTCCGGAACGCGTCGGATTCAATTGTGGCGATTTTCAGGCAGGCGTGTCGAACAATTCGCTAATTTCCGCCAGATTGTTGCCTCAATTAATTTACCATTCGGAAAAAGATGGAAGGATTGCCAAATCGAAAAACCCAATACTCTTCATTTCGGATTCAAGACAACAAGTATACACCTCGGATTTACGATGTTTCTTTGATCGGACGCTCAGAAACAAATGCTACCCTGATCAAATGATCATTTACGGAAGCTCGCGATTTTAATCGTCCGATAAATTACGGCACTTCCTAATTTTGATCGTCCGATAAATAGCAGCCTATCGCCGGCCACCCGCCACGGGAAAGAGGCGACAATTCGCGCCGCCTCTTCTTTGGGCTTTCGTCTATTTCATGCCTCCGAAAGAGGCAGAGTGTCAATTCAGGATATTGATCCCGACAACCTCCAGAGACAGTCCGGAGTCGCCGCCAACTTCCACCTCGGCCAGCGAATGGCCACCCAGGTCAGCATCGACGCCCAAGCCGCCGCTGTCGCCCGATCCCACCGTTACATCAGCGAGATCATGGCCCGCCAGGTCGGCGTCCACGGACAATCCGGAGTCAGACCCCGCGACAGTCGCGTCGAGCAGATCGTGGCCGCCAACATCCACGTTGGCATTCAGGATCGTGCCGTCGTGCCCAAGCAACATCTGGCGTGTGCCCGTTGCTGCACTGACCTGAACCAAGGAACACGACTGCGTTGCGCCGTTGGTCAAATCGATGCACGCATCCGCCCCCAACCGTCCATTCCGCAAGGCCGAAGCCGTGACAGTCAGTGTTCCGCTTGCAGAGTTTCCACCGTCAGAGCCGCCGGGCGAACCGGGGTTGCCGGGGTTGCCGCCACCGGTTCTGGAGCGTGTGATTTGCTGGCGATTGTCTCCGTCGCCCTCACCGATGCGGTTCATCAGGCCTTGGCACGCTTGAAAGATCCGCGGTCGTACGAGCGAGCGATCCATTTGCAAGATACTTCTGCACTCCGACGCCGACAAAGTCGTTTGCGCGTTCACCGCCGAAGTTCCCATTACTGTTCCGCCGGCAATCAAAAGCACACCCAGAACATTTCGAGCATTACTGTAAGTCGTCATTAGTAGTCTCCTTTCAGTAGGCCCCCACAATTAATCAAGCTACGGGATTGCGAAATGGTTCCAATAAAAATTCAAGCCATTTCAATTCCCGGCGACTTTCCGCCGTTTCGTTCTCCATATTCATTAGTTACAATTTTCAATACCATCAGGTCAGTCTCGTAACGTAATAGGAATGCAAGAATTGAACGCGCGATCATTCCGTAGACGCGGGAATTGCAGACTCACTCACAGGTTGCCGGTTTGAATCCGTAAGCCGCCTCGTAATGCTGCAGAAGACGCTGCAACCCGATCTTCAGAACGACCTTGCCGGAACGGGCGGACCAACCCAGTCGCTTTTCAGCGGATTCCAATCCTTCCAGAAAACAGCAGACCCGCATCACCACATCGGCAAGCCCGGGTCCGAGCGCATCGAGCGCGGCAGAGACCCGCTCCCGCGCATCGCGGGGGCCCTCTCCGATACCGCCGTCCGACAAGAATCCGCCCCGGTCCGAGCCCGTCAGGAACCGGTCCCAGTTCTGCCCCACCCGCGGGCCCATCTGCGCCCGCTCGAAATCCTCGCGCAATCGCTCGCCCGCCTGCACGAGGTCCGCGCCCAGAAATGGCTTCCCGTCCGAGCCCTTGCGCCGCGCCAGCCCGGCAAGCGGCGATTCCGAGAGGTTGACGCGCAGGCTCTGGCGTCGCCCATCTGCGCCCTCAACCTTGCGCGTGCCCCAATTGGCGTGCTGCCCTTGAAACGCGCTCGGCCCCTCTGCAAAGCCCGCGCCGCCCATGCGACGCTTGCGGTCTTCCTCCAGCAGGCGTTTCAGCGCCGTCTTTCCTACGGACGTGATGGCATAGCGGGCCAGCTTCCCGCCCTGTTGCACGCAGGAGATCCAGTCCTTCACGGCGAAGGCCTGCGCAATCCGGCGGTCGACGACGGCGGTGCGGGTCTGGTCGCCCGCCGGCCCCTGTCGCAGCACCACGGCCTTGTCCATATCCTGCGCCACGGCGAGGATCGCGCCGGTCTCGCAGAGGCGACGGAGAATGCGGCGGGCCTCGCGGGTTACGAGGGCTTCATCGTTGGGGGGCGTCCGTATCGGGGCAGTCATGCACCTGGTCTCCTTGTTCGTTGTCCGGTAGCGACGCGGGCCGGGCTCCTCAGCCAGACGGTCGAGCGCCTCATTGATCAGTAGGTCATCGCGCAGGGTTTCGACCTGACGCACCCGTCGGCAAACCGTCGAGGGCGATTGCCCGGCCCGCTTCGCGATCTCACGCATGGGTTCACCCGTTGCCACATGAGCCAGGTATTGATCCGCCGCATCGGGCAGCCATCCCGGCTTCTTTCGGCTGATGCCTTGTCCATTCTGTACGTCTGGTGTCATGGCCTCCGGCCCTTCGAGTTGCTTGAGAACAGCGACAAAATTCCGCCTTATTGATTACAGAAAGGTTAAAATCTGTGGATAAAGCTAAGATTGTTTCCAAACCGTAAACAAACGGGAAGGCACCGCGCGCATGTTTGCCCTCCGACGCAACAGGTGGGTGCGCCGGGGCAATCTGGGGATCGGATTTCAGCTTGTAGGAGCCACTCCCATGACCGATCTCACCACTCACCTGTCGCAGATGCACCGGCCCGGATTGCTGGTGAAAGCCGCGACTTTGGCCTGTGTTACAGGGGATGCGCACCGCCGCGCCAAGCGTCGGCCGGTCGGAAAACTGCTGGCGGAAGAGGAGATGCTGAACGCCGCGCGGCTCGGCGGCGGCATAGGGTATTCCCCCACCCGACACGTGCAGGTGATGAGCGCGCTGCTGGCGGCGGCACGGGGTGTCTCGTAGACACTTTTAGCAAAACGCGCGGCGTTAAGGATTTTGCCGAAAATGTGGATAACTGCCCCGGCGGTGGCCGGCGCAAGCCCCGAGTCGCGCAGATACCGAGGGCGGAAGACGCCCCGCCCCGCACGCCAATCGCACGGGACGGGCCGCTGTCAGATCCGCCTCAGATGAAGGCGTCGGGCATCGAGGCCTTCTTCTCGGCCACGTAAGCGCGCAGCGCCTCGTCGGTGACCGGATCGAGATGGGGCTGCTGATAGTCCGCCAGCATCTGCGTGACCTTGGCGGCAGCCAGCTCGTAAGAGCTGCGGCTGCCTTCTTCCGACCACGTCTCGTAGGGTTTGTAGTCAAGCACATTGGTGCGCCAGAAGGCTGTCTGGTAGTTGGCCTGCGTGTGAGCACAGCCAAGGAAGTGGCCGCCGGGACCGACTTCGCGCAGCGCGTCCATCGCCTGCGCATTCTCATCGACCGAAACGCCCTCGGCGAGCTTGTGCAGGATACCCAACTGGTCGGCGTCCAGCACGAATTTCTCCGGGCTCGCGGCCAGGCCCCCTTCCAGCCATCCGCAGGAGTGCAGCATGAAGTTCACGCCCGACAGAAGACCCATGTTGAGCGAGTTCGCGGTCTCGTAGCCTGCCTGGGCGTCGGGTATCTTCGAGCCGTTGAACGAACCCGAGGAGCGGTAGGGCAGCCCCAAGCGGCGGGTCAATTGCCCCATGCCATAGGTGATCTGCGAGGCCTCCGGCGTGCCGAAGGTGGGCGCGCCCGAGTTCATGTCGATCGACGTCACCATCGCCCCCATGATCACCGGCGCGCCCTTGCGCACCAGCTGGCTGTAGGCCACGCCCGCCAAGCCCTCGGCGAGGCATTGCGTCAGCGTTCCGGCGACAGAGACGGGCGCCATCGCGCCGCCGACGATGAAGGGCGAGATGATCGAGGCCTGACCCGCCGCCGCGTAATGCTCCAACGCGCCCATCATCACGCCGTCGAAGGTGAGCGGCGAGTTGATGTTGATCAGCGAGGTCATCACGCAGTTGTTCTCGACCACATCGGCACCGAAGAGGATCTTCGCCATCTCGATCGAATCGACAGCCCGCGAGGGTTCGGTGACCGAGCCCATGAAGGGTTTGTCCGACAGCGACATGTGGGCGTAGAGCATGTCGAGGTGGCGCTTGTTGACCGGCACGTCAGTCGGCTCGCAAACGGTGCCGCCCGAGTGGTGCAGCCATTTCGACATGTAGCCGAGCTTCACGAACTTCTCGAAATCTGCCATCGTGGCGTAGCGCCGACCGCCCGCGTGGTCGTGCACGAAGGGCGGGCCGTAGACCGGGGCCAGCACCAGTGAGTTGCCCCCGATCTCCACGTCGCGGTCGCGGTTGCGGGCGATCTGGGTGAACTTCGAGGGTGCGGTCTTGATCAGCTCCCGCGCGAGGCCCTTGGGGATATGGACCCGCTCACCGCGGACATCCGCGCCCGCCTCGCGCCAACGCTCCAGCGCGGCGGGGTTCTCGACGAACATGACGCCGATCTCTTCCAGCACCGTTTCGGCGTTCGCCTCGATGATCTGCAGGGCTTCTTCGTTGAGGATGTCGAGGTTGGGGATCTTCCGCTCGATGAAGCGCGCCGTCTCGAAGCTGACCGCAGAGCGCGAGGCCCGCCGCGCCGCGCCACCGCCGCCCCGTGCCCGCCGTTTACCCGTCGTCTGTTCTGCGTCGCCCATGACATCCTCCACCGGCGTGAAATTCATGCTCTTCCCTAGACCCTGCCGCCCCAACCGCATCGCCGGAGTGCGACATGTGGGGGGCGGATGCGACATCGGCCTCCGCCAGAGCGCCAAGCCGTGCCCGAGGGACTTGCGCAGACCAGCCCCGCGCCTTAATCGACGGACATGAAAAACGCCGCTGTCCCCGACCCCGCCAACCATGAACGCCTGCTGATCATCGACTTCGGATCGCAGGTGACGCAATTGATCGCCCGCCGCCTGCGCGAGTTGAACGTCTATTGCGAGATCCACCCGTTCCAGAACGTCGACGACGCCTTCGTGAAGGACTTCGCGCCCAAGGCGATCATCTTCTCGGGCGGGCCGGATTCAGTCACGCGCAAGGGCTCGCCCCGTCCGCCTCAGGCGGCTTACGACGCGGGCGTGCCGATCCTGGGCATATGCTACGGGCAGCAGGCGATGATGCAGGACCTCGGCGGCGAGGTGCATGGCGGCAAGATTTCCGGCGGCGGCGGCACGGCGGAATTCGGTCGCGCTTTCGTGGAGCCCACCGGCGCGCTGGCGCTGCTGCAGGGCTGGTTCTCGGAAGGGTCCGAGCAGGTCTGGATGTCCCACGGCGATCACGTCGCGAAACTCGCCCCCGGCTTCGAGGTCTACGGCACCTCGCCCAACGCGCCCTTCGCGATCACGGCGGATGTGGAGCGCAACTTCTTCGCGGTCCAGTTCCACCCCGAGGTGCACCACACCCCGCGCGGCGCGATGCTCTACGAGAACTTCGTGCGGCTGGCCGGGTTCTCGGGCGACTGGACCATGGACGCCTACCGCGAGCAGGCGATCGAGGCGATCCGCGCGCAAGTGGGCGACGCCAAGGTGATCTGCGCGCTTTCGGGCGGCGTCGACAGCTCGGTGACGGCAGCGCTGCTGCACGAGGCGATCGGCGACCAGCTGACCTGCGTTTTCGTCGACCATGGCCTCCTGCGTCTGAACGAGGGCGCGGACGTGGTCGAGATGTTCCGTGACCACATGAACCTGCACGTCATCCACGCCGAAGAGCAGGAGCTCTTTCTCGGCGAATTGGAGGGCGTCAGCGACCCCGAGACCAAGCGCAAAATCATCGGCAAGCTCTTCATCGACGTGTTCCAGAAATACGCCGACCAGATCGAGGGCGCGGCCTTCCTTGCCCAAGGGACGCTCTACCCGGACGTGATCGAAAGCGTGTCCTTCTCGGGCGGTCCTTCCGTCACCATCAAGTCGCATCACAACGTCGGCGGCCTGCCGGAGAAGATGGGCCTGAAGTTGGTGGAGCCGCTGCGCGAGCTCTTCAAGGATGAGGTCCGCGCGCTTGGTGCCGAACTCGGCCTGCCGCCGCACTTCATCGCCCGCCACCCCTTCCCCGGCCCCGGCCTCGCGATCCGCTGCCCCGGCGAGATCACCCGCGCCAAGCTCGATATCCTGCGCCAGGCCGATGCGGTCTACATCGACCAGATCCGCAAGCACGGCCTCTACGACGAGATCTGGCAGGCCTTCGTCGCGATCCTGCCGGTCCGTACCGTGGGCGTGATGGGCGATGGCCGGACCTATGACTACGCCTGTGCCCTTCGTGCCGTCACCTCGGTCGACGGGATGACCGCCGATTACTATCCCTTCAGCCACGATTTCCTTGGCGAGACGGCGACGCGGATCATCAACGAAGTGCCCGGCATCAACCGCGTCACCTACGACATCACCTCGAAGCCTCCGGGCACCATCGAGTGGGAGTGAGCCGCCGCGGCTGGATCCTGCGGCTCGCGCTGCTTCTTTTTCTCCAGACACTGGTGGTGATCGCGGGTGTCGAATTGTTCTGGCCGCGCGACCGGCTTCCCGCGCCCGCCGCGGCCTTGGTCTGTCTCGGGGGCGGGGCGAGCCCTTCGGCGTTGAACGACGACAGCCGCGCACGGGCCAATCGCTGCGCCGCGCTCTATCACGCCGGCGTGGCACCCGTGATCTACTTCACCGGTGTCGTCGCGGCCCCCCTGATGGCGGAACTGGCCGAGGCGCAGGACGTCCCCCGCGCCGCGATCTTCGTGGAAGACCAGAGCCAATCGACCTTGCAAAACGCGCTTTTCACTTCGGAAATCGCGCCCTTCGAGGGCCGCATCGTCGTGGTCAGCAGCGCCTACCATTTGCCCCGCGCCGCCGTCGCGTTCTGGGTGATGGGCTATGAGGAGATCGGCCTGACCGCGGCGGGCGCGCCGTCTCTCCGGCCCCGTCCCCTTCTGCGCGAGGTACTGGCCACGTGGTTCAACATGGGCCGCGTTGTCCTGTGGTGGGTCACGCCCTGGCTCGACGCCGATACGCGGGCCGCGCTTCTGGCTTAGGCCCTCGCGGGCCTCATCGCCTTAGCGGAAGGCCTGCAAGCGTCCGTTTTCGGTCACGACCAGCAGCGTGTCACCCACGACAATCGGATGCGCGGCGGCGCCGTTGCGCATCTGAACCGCGCCAGTCAGTACGCCGGATTCGGGGCTGAAGAAGCGCACGTTGCCATCGCCCGAAGCCACGACCAGACGCCCGCCCGCAAGGATCGGGCCGAAGTGGGTGAAGACCGCGCGCCGGCGGCGCTCGCGGTTGGCGACGTAGAGCGGTAGCTCCGTGCCCCAGACGCGGGTGCCCGTGCTGGCGTCCAGACGGATCAGCTCGTTACGGTCCGAGACGAAGAAGATGTCGCCCCCGGTGTGGAGAACCGGCGAATAGGCGCCCTCGTCCGCTTCCCAGATCCGTCGGCCCTGCTCGGCATCGAAGGCCACGACGCGGCCGGACTGGTTGCCCGCGAAGATGCGGTTGCCGACGACGACAGGATCGCTGGTGACGTCATTGATGTTGGCATAGGCCACGCCGTTGCGCCCACCGGCGACCGAGGTGTTCCAGAGGAAGGTGGCCGAGCGGCGCAGGACGCCGCCGATCTCGCCGGAGCCATAGGGCATGACGGCAAGGCGGCTGGTGATCGCGGGCGCTGCCGCGCCAGAAAGGACCGCGCCCGTGGCCGTGCCCGGCACGTTCCATTCCAGACGCCCCGTGGCCGCGTCAATCGCCCACCCCTCGTTGTTCCGGCTGACCACGTAGACCGTGCCATCGCTGACGGTCGGCGCGCCGATGCCCGCGTCGAGGCGCTGCCGCCAGGCGATGCCGCCGGTCGCGGCATCCATCGCGATCAGCTCGCCGAAGCCGGTGGTGGCATAAAGCGTGCCGCCCGAGACAGCCAGACCGCCGCCCGAAACGCTCCCGCCCCGGTCGAAGCCCGGTTGCAGGTCGGCGGTCCAGAGGGTCTGGCCCGAGTTCAGGGCAGTCGCCACGACGCCGGCGCGCGAATCCATCGTGAAGACGCGCCCATCGGCAGAGACGGGATCGGCGGTGATACGGTTGCGGCGGGTGTTGCCCTGCCCGATATCGGCGGTCCAGATCGGGGTCAGGCTGGCGCCGAGGGCCGCGTGGGGCGTGCGGTTGGTCGCATTGAAGCCCCGTTGTTCCCAAGAGCCGATCCGCGCCATCGAAGGCAGGCTGATCGCCCGCGGCGCGTCGGTCGTCACCGCGACGCCCGCTTCGCCGTCCAGGATCGCATCGACCGAGAAGCGTTCGCCCGGCAGGATCGTTTCGCGCTCGCATCCGCTGAGGACAAGGGCGGCCACCATGGCCAAGCCCGCCTGCACAAGCGTTCTGGAAGGGATAATCGTGCTTACAAGGCTCATGCCGCGTCCACCACTAGGTTCGGGACCATCGCGTCCTTGACGGTTGCCAAGTCCGGTCCGCGTGTTTTCGTCTTGCAGGCCCGAAAGCGCTTGTGCGCGCCGGTCCTATTCGTCCTCTGCCGCGCCGTTCGCGGGCTCATCTGCGTCGGCGTCCTCCGCCGGGGCCTCCTCCGCAGGTGCCTCCTCAGCCGGAGCCTCGTCTTCCGCCGGAGCCTCGTCTTCCGCCGCAGCCTCGTCTTCGGCCGGGGCCGCCTCGGCCTCTTCCACCGGCGCTTCCTCAGCAGGCGCATCCTCGGCAGGCGCTTCTTCCACCTGCATTTCCTCCGCAGGCGCTTCTTCGACCGGAGCCTCGGCACGGGCGTCCACCAGAACTGCACCACTTTCCAGCGCCACAATCAACTGCCCGGCGCGTTGTTGCAAGCCTGCCGTTGCAGCGGCGCTGCGCTCGATCGCGCGCAGCCGGTCGAGGGCGGCATCCAGATCACCGGCGCGGACCTCCATCAACGCGAGTTGCTCTTCCGCCAGCGCCGAGTAGGGCGCGCCGGGAGCGGCCAGCGCTTCCAGAACGATCCGGGCCTCGGCCTCGGGCGCCGGGTCGAGCATCTCGGCCTTGAGAAGTGCCAGATCGACATAGCGGCGCTCCACGCCGGGGGCGTCGGCCGCCGCGCGCAGGCGGGCCGCAGCATCGGCGCGGTCCTCGCCATTTGCCGCTTCACCGGCAGCCAGAAGCGCAAGGATGATGCTGGCGTCGGCGGTAGGCGCTTCCACGGCTTCCAGCGCGGCGATGCGGGCTTCGGTGTCTTCGGCGTCCAGCGCGCCCAGAAGCGCGTCTCCGAAGGCCTCGGCCTGCGCGCGTTCCTGCGCCCCCGACCATTCGACATAGGCCGCGCCGCCGACAATGGCGATCACCACGAGGATGGGGATCCAGCCCCAACGGCGCATCAACGCATAGAGACGGTCGCGGCGGACCTCTTCGCTGACCTCATCGATAAAACTGTCGGTATTCGCCATGGACGCCGCCCCACCCCGGATCGCTGTTTGTTCGGTCCGACTTACCCCGCCTTTGCCCATGGGGGCAAGGCCCCGTTAACGCGGCGCTTTCCCGAGCGCGTGGGGCCTTCCGGCCTGCAGCACTTGCCGTCGCGACAACTTGGTGGCAGGAGGCATATCTGAACCGCTCGGTTCACTCTTGTGCAGGTTGTACACAGGTCGTAAACTGAACTGGTCGGTTTACTGCTGCGAGACCAGCACCAAAGCGATTGCGTCTCTCCCGGCGGAAGTCTGACGGTCGGGCAAGAAAGGTTTTTGGATGAAGCTGTTTCCGCTCCTGACCGCTGCGCTCGTCTGCGTGGTGCTCTATTTCGCGATCCTGGACCGCGACAGCCTGGTAAACTTCGCTGACGGCTTCGCCTCGACCGCGCGCGACGTGCTGCCGGAGCCCAACAACACCCCGAACGACATCACACCGCTCGCCGATGAAGACGCCGCGGGCTTAGACGATGGCCTGATCAATGTGGTCGTGCGCCGGTCCGAGGCGCAGGTGACCGAGAACGCGGTGGTCCTGCGGGGCCGGACCGAGGCGCTGCGGCTCGTGGACGTTGCCTCGGAAACCTCCGGGCGCATCATTTCGACCCCGATCCGCGCGGGCGCTTTCGTGGAAGAGGATCAAGTCCTCTGCGAGATCGATCCCGGCACCTCCGGCACCGCTTTGGAAGAGGCGTTGGCCCGTCTGGGTGAAGCGCAGGCCCGTGTCCCCGAGGCCGAGGCCCGCATCCCCGAGGCAGAGGCGCGCCTGCCGGAGGCCCGCGCGATGCTGGCGCAGGCCGAGGCACAGCTTACCGCCGCCGAGATCGACGGCAACGCCGCGACACGGCTCGCGGAATCGGGCTTCGGCTCCAACACCCGCGCGGCCTCGGCTACGGCGAGCGTTGCGGCGGCGCAGGCCGGCGTTGAAAGCGCGATGGCGCAGGTGCAGGGCGCGCAGGCGGGCGTTCAAGCGGCGCGCGCGGGCGTCCAATCGGCGCAGGCCGGCGTCCGCGCGGCAGAGGCCGCCGTGACACGCGCCGAAGAAGCCATCGAGATGCTGACGATCCACGCCCCCTTCTCGGGCCTGCTGGAAACCGACACCGCCGAACTGGGCAGCCTGATGCAGCCCGGTGCGATCTGCGCCACGATCATTCAGCTCGATCCGATCAAGCTGGTGGGCTTCGTTCCCGAGGCGCAGGTCGACCGGGTCCGCGTCGGCGCCACGGCGGGCGCGCGTCTGGCCAGCGGCCAGGAGGTTCAGGGCGAGGTCACCTTCCTCTCGCGCTCCGCTGATGAGCGCACCCGCACCTTCCGCGTCGAGATCACCGTCCCCAATTCCGAGCTTGCGATCCGCGACGGCCAGACCGCCGACATCCTGATCCAGACAGAAGGCACGCCCGCCCATCTTCTGCCCGCCTCGGCGCTGACCCTCAACGACGAGGGGCTGCTTGGCGTGCGCACGGTCGAGGACGGCATCGTCCAGTTCGTCGAGGTGGAGATGCTGCGCGACACCGCGCGCGGCGTCCTTCTGGCAGGACTGCCGGAGAACGTCGATATCATCGTCGTCGGACAGGAGTTCGTCACCGCCGGTGTCGAAGTCGCGACGACCCTTGAGGAGTTGACCCAATGACGGGCGTCATCGACTGGGCCGCCTCCCGCGCGCGCATGGTCATCGCCTTCGTCATCCTGTCGCTGACCGCCGGCACCGCGGCCTACATCGGCTTGCCGAAAGAGGGTGAGCCCGACATCGACATCCCCGGCCTCTTTGTCTCGGTCCCCTTCCCCGGCATCTCGGCGCTCGACAGCGAACGCCTTCTTGTGCGCCCGATGGAGGCCGAGTTTCAGGACCTCGACGGGCTGCTGACGATCAACGCCACGGCAGCAGAGGGCTATGCCGGGGTGTTTCTCGAGTTCGAATTCGGGTGGGACAAGGGCGAGACCATCGCCGATGTCCGCGACGCCATGGGCCGCGCCGAGGTGCAGTTCCCGGACGGCGCCGAGAGCTATTCGATCAACGAGATCAACTTCTCGGAATTCCCGATCATGGTTGTCGCGCTCTCGGGCTCCGCGCCCGAGCGCACCCTGATCCGGCTCGCCAACGAGATGCAGTCCGAGCTCGAATCCCTCTCTCCGATCCTCTCGGCGGGCATCGCGGGCGCGCGCGACGAGATGCTGGAGGTGATCCTCGACCCCCTCGCGCTGGAGGCCTATGACGTCACCGCCGCCGACCTGATCAACGCGGTGCAGGGCAACAACCAACTGATCGCAGCGGGCGAGGTCACGACCGAAAGCGGCTCGATCTCGGTCACGATCCCGGCCAGCTTCGAGACGGCGCAAGACGTCTACAACCTCGCCATCACGGTGAACGGCGACCGCGTCGTCACGCTCGGAGAGCTGGCCGACATCCGCCTGACCTATCAGGACCGCGACGGCACCGCGCGCTTCAACGGCGAGACGACGATCGCCCTGCAGGTCGTGAAACGGCAGGGTTTCAACATCATCGACACGGTCGCGCTGATCCGCGAGACGGTCGCCTCGGTCGAGGCGACATGGCCCGAGGAACTGCGCGCCTCCGTCCACGTGGAAACCACACTGGACCAATCGGTGCAGGTCGACGGCATGGTGCGCCAACTGGAAGGCTCGGTCCTGACCGCCATCGCGCTGGTGATGATCGTGGTGCTGGCCGCCCTCGGCACCCGCTCGGCGCTGCTGGTGGGCTTCGCGATCCCCACCTCCTTCCTGCTCTGCTTTATCCTGCTCGGCGTCATGGGGATCACGATTTCCAACATCGTGATGTTCGGCCTGATCCTCGCCGTGGGGATGCTGGTGGACGGGGCCATCGTCGTGGTCGAATACGCCGACCGCCGCCTGTCCGAGGGCGCGCGCCCGATGCAAGCCTATACCGAGGCCGCCAAGCGCATGTTCTGGCCCATCGTCTCCTCGACCGCGACCACGCTCTGCGCCTTCCTGCCGATGCTGTTCTGGCCCGGCGTGCCCGGCGAATTCATGGGCATGCTGCCGGTCACGCTGATCTTCGTACTCTCCGCCTCCCTGATCGTGGCGCTGATCTACCTGCCGGTTCTGGGCGGCGTGGCGGCGCGCTTCAGCCGCCTGATCGAGACCTCGGCCATGGCCTTCAAGGGCCTGTTGCCGTGGTATGTCGCGCGCCTCGCTGTCACCATCGCCATGGGTTACGTGATGTTCCTCGCGGCGCTTCAGGTCGTGCGCAACGGGGTGCTCTTCACCCTGCCCGCCGCCCTCTCGCCCGTGGTGCAGATGGCCATCAGCGGCGCCGTCTTCGTGCTCGTCTGCGTGGTGATGTCGATCCTCGTCTCCTCCATCCAGCTGCCGCATCGCGAGAAGAAGGTCACCTCCGGCTACCGCCGCGGCGCCTTCGGCTGGTTCATCCACGCGCTGACCGGCAACCCGGTGATGCCGCTGGTTTCCATCGCTGCCGTGGGCTTCTTCGTCGTCAGCGTCTTCACCTACTTCGGCGAACACAGCCGCGGCGTGGAGTTCTTCGTCTCGACCGAGCCCGAGACCGCCATCGTCTACGTCCGCGCCCGCGGCAACCTCTCGATCGCCGAGCAGGACGCCATGGTCGCCCAGGTCGAGGAAATCGTGCTGAGTCAGGAGGGCGTGCGCGACGTCTTCGCCTTCGCGGGCTCCGGCGGGCTCGACAACAACACCGGCGGCGCGGCAGCCCCCGCCGACACGGTGGGCCAGGTGCAGATCGACCTCGAGCCCTGGGGCACGCGCCCCGGCGGTGACCTGATCCTCGAGCAGTTGCAGGCCCGCCTCGACCGCCTGCCGGGTTTCGAGACCGAGATCTTCTCGGTCGCCACCGGCCCCGCGGCAGGCAAGCCGGTCTCGCTGCGCCTCTCCGGCGACAATTGGGAGGAATTGCAGGAAGCCACCCGTGTCGTGCGCGCCTATTACGAAGGGCTCGACGGGCTGACCCTCGTGGAAGACACCCTGCCCCTGCCCGGCATCGATTGGGAGATAAACGTCGACGTGGAGGCCGCGGGCCGTTTCGGTGCCGACGTGCAGACCGTGGGCGCCATGGTGCAGCTTGTCACCCGGGGCATCCTGCTCGACACCATGCGCGTGCCCACCTCGGACGAGGAGATCGACATCCGCGTCCGCTTCCCCGAGGAGGCCCGCGTCCTCTCCACCCTCGACAGCCTGCGCGTGCGCACCCCCGACGGGCTGATCCCGCTGTCGAATTTCGTCACCTACGCCCCCGCGCCGCAGCTGGCCACGATCGAGCGCATCGACCAGTCGCGCTTCTTCATGGTGAAGGCCGATGTCCTCTCCGGGTTGGAGCAGGTCTCCGACGCCGAGGGCACGCCCGTCGCAATGCTCCGCGATGTCGCCGAGATCGCCACCGGCGGCAGCGTGGAGCTGACCTACGCCGACACCGACTACCAGATCTTTGCGCGCTACACGGACCTCACACCGGATCAGATCGAGGCGGGACTGCTGGCAGGCGATCTCACCACCACCCCGGTGAACGCCAACGAGCGGATCGAGAACCTGACCGAGTGGCTGGAGACGGAATCCCCCCTGCCCGCCTCGGTCTCATGGGAATGGGCGGGCGACCAGGAGGAACAGGAGGAATCCCAGGCCTTCCTCTCCTCCGCCTTCGCCGCCGCGCTCGGGTTGATGTTCATCATCCTGCTGGCGCAGTTCAACTCGATCTACAATGCGGTGCTGGTGCTTCTGGCCGTGGTCCTCTCCACCACCGGGGTGCTGATCGGCATGCTGGTGATGGACCAGACGTTCTCGATCATCATGACCGGCACCGGCATCGTGGCGCTGGCCGGCATCGTGGTGAACAACAACATCGTGCTGATCGATACCTATCAGGAATACGCGCGCTTCATGCCCCGGCTGGAAGCCATCGTGCGCACCGCCGAAGCCCGCATCCGCCCGGTCCTTTTGACCACGATCACCACCATGGCCGGCCTCGCGCCGATGATGTACGGCATCTCTCTCGATTTCGGCGACGGCGGCTACACGATCAACAGCCCGACCGCGCTCTGGTGGAAACAGCTCGCGACAGCCGTGGTCTTCGGCCTCGGCATCGCCACGGTGCTTACCTTGGTCTTCACCCCCTCGCTGCTGGCGCTCCGGGTCTGGTTCTGGACCATCCTCGGCGGCGCCTTCCGCGCCCTTGCACTTCTGGGCGCACGCCGCCTCAGCGTGCGGGCCCAGGATTGGGCGCTGAAACGGCAGGCCCGACGCACCCGGGATCCGGTGATCTTCTGGGATGAAGAACCCGCGCCCGCGCAACCGGACAACCCCACACCGGCTGAGCACCCCGAGCCCGCGCAAGACGCGCTGATCGGCCCGCCGCGCCCCCCGGTCAACCGGCCAGAGCCCCCGGCCGATCCCTACGCGGACACCGAACTCGACAGCGACATCGGCCCCCGCCCGCCGCTCCGCGCCGCCGAATAGCCGCATCCAAAAGGCACACCCCCAGAGACGGCACACAACCGCCCCCACCTTCCCCGTTCTTCAAATATCCAAAATCCCCAGACCGGCCCCACCCGACCCGCTCACAGCCAAAACGCCGCTCTGGTAGCCTCCCACCTCCGGCTGCGACCAGAGCGCAACCCGCCGCACACCCTTACCTCAGGCTGCGTCTTCCTCGTCCGAGGCCTGGCGATGCCAAAGCTGCGCGTAGCGCCCGCCGCTGGCCAGAAGCGCCTCGTGGGTGCCTTCCTCGACAACTTCGCCCTTCTCCAGCACCACGATCCGGTCCGCGTCGACGATGGTCGAGAGCCGGTGCGCGATGGTCAGCACCGTGCGGCCTTCGCCCATGGCCTTCAACTCGGCCTGGATCTCCATCTCGGTGTCCGTGTCCAGCGCGCTCGTGGCCTCGTCCAGAACGAGGATCGGCGGGTCTTTCAACAGGGTGCGCGCGATGCCCACCCGCTGCTTCTCGCCCCCCGAAAGCTTCAGGCCGCGCTCGCCCACGGGGGTGTCATAGCCCTCCGGCAGCGAGAGGATGAAATCGTGGATCGCCGCCGCCTTGGCCGCCTGCTCCACTTCAGCGCGGGTCGCCCCGTCGCGGCCATAGGCAATGTTGTAATAGATCGAGTCGTTGAACAGCACCGTGTCCTGCGGCACGACGCCGATTTGGGCATGGACCGAGGTCTGCGTCACGTCGCGCAGGTCCTGTCCGTCGATGGTGATCCGCCCGTCGCCCACGTCGTAGAAACGGAACATCAGCCGCCCGATGGTCGATTTGCCGGACCCTGAAGAGCCCACGACCGCCACCGTTTCACCGGCAGGAATGTCGATATCGACGCCCTTCAGGATCGGCCGCGCGGCGTCATAGCCGAATTTCACCCCCTCCAGCCGCACATTGCCGCCCGTCACCTCCAGAGGCTGCGCATCGGGGGCATCGCGCACTTCCTGAGGCTGTTCCAGAAGGTTGAACATCTCGCCCATATCCACCAGCGCCTGCCGGATCTCGCGGTAGACAGTGCCGAGGAAGTTCAGCGGCATGGTGATCTGGATCATGTAGGCGTTGACCATGACGAAATCACCCACGCTCAGGCTGCCGTCCTGCACGCCGAGCGCGGCCATGACCATGACGATCACGAGGCCCGCGGTGATCAGCACCGACTGGCCGAAATTGAGGAAGGCCAGCGAGTACGACGTCTTCAGCGCCGCCGCCTCATAGCCCTCCATCGCCGCGTCATAGCGCTTCGCCTCCCGCGCCTCGGCGCTGAAATACTTGACCGTCTCGAAGTTCAGCAGGCTGTCGATCGCCTTCTGGTTCGCGTCGGTATCCTGATCGTTCATCTGCTTTCGGATGCGGACCCGCCATTCGGTCACCTTGAAGGTGAACCAGATGTAGAGGCCGATGGTGACGGCCAGAACGATCAAATAATTGATGTCGAACACCACCGCGAGGATGATGCCGGTCAGCGCCAGCTCGAGGATCAGCGGACCGACCGAGAACAACAGGAACCGCAGCAGGAACTCGACGCCCTTGACCCCGCGCTCGATGATCCGGCTCAGCCCGCCGGTCTTGCGCTGGATGTGGTAGCGTAGCGACAGGGCGTGGATGTGCTGGAACGTCTCCAGCGCCAGCTGCCGCAGGGCACGCTGCGCGACCTTGGCGAAGATCGCGTCGCGCAGCTGGTTGAACCCCACCGTCAGCGCCCGCGCCATGCCGTAGGCCACGGTGATGCCCACTGCCCCGACGCCCAGAACCCAGGCCGGGTCGACGGCATTCTCGCCGGCCAGCATGTCGACGGCTGCCTTGTAGAGGAACGGCGTGCCCACCGCGATCAGCTTGGCTACGGCCAGCATCACCAGAGAGATCACCACCCGCTGCTTCACCCAGGCCTGATCCGCAGGCCAGAGATAGGGCGCGACCTTGCGGATCGTGCGCCACCCCGAGGCGCGTTCGGCCTCGGCATAGGCGGCATTGGCCGCGGCTTCGGCTTCCGCGCGAGAACCGGGCGCGGTGTCTTGCGGATCGTTGGTGACTGTCGTGTCGGCTGGCATGTGGCGGGCGTCCCTTTGCTGCCCTCTACCTAGGGCGCGGACGGGCCAGAGACCAGAGGCTCCGCGTCAGTTCTCGTCCGCTTCCGTCGCCAACTCGGGAATTCGGAAGATCTGGCCGGGGAAAATCCAGTCCGGGTCGCGGATCTGATCCTGATTTTCCTCGAAGATCTGCACGTAGAGAATGCCTTCACCGAAGGTGTCCTCGGCGATCCCCCAAAGGGTGAAGCCCGGCTGCACGGTGATCACGTCGATGCCGCCGTCCGCCACCCGTGGCGCATCGGCCACCCGGTCGGGGTCTTCGCGCAGGAAAGGCGTCTCGACGCTGCTGGTGGTGGTGCCATCCTCAGCCAGCCCGGCGACCGTCAGCGTGTAGGTGCCCGGATCGACGTCGGGTAGTTGCAGGGACCAATCGCCCCCGGCGCTGACTTCGCCCAATTGGATCGGCTGGTTGTTGAGGTAGACCTGGATATCCGAGGCCACCGGACCGCGCCCGGCGAGGATCACCGCGCCTTGGGTATTGTAGGAGATCGCGTCGAGTTGCACCGAGGTCTGCACCGTCGGACTTGACGCGGCACCCTGCACCACGCGCACGCCCTCTGGCCCCGCGATGACCACCGCAGGCGCACCCGATGGGCGGGGCGTAGAAGCGGGTTCGGCTGTGTCTGGCGTATCGGCTGCTTCCGGCGTGCCAGATGCATCTGGCGTATCGGCTGCGTCTGGCGCGTTAGTCGCGCTCGGCGTATCGGCGTCCGTTTGTGCCGCCGCGATTTCTTCGGGCTCCGGGTCCACCGCGGCCGCATCGTCACCAAGGGCAACCTGCGCCTCGGGCTGCGCGTCCACGCCTTGCGCATCCGCTCCGATCTCCCGAGGCCGCTGCGTTGGCTCGACCGGCGTTTCAGGCGTTGCACTCGCGACCTCCACGGAGGTTTCCTCACTCGCAACATCGGTAGTCGCGGCATCTGCGCTGGCAACCTCTGCGGCGCTGCCCTCTTCCGGGTCACCCGCCGCGATTTCGGTCTCGCTGCCAACGGACGGAGTCTCCTCCGTCACCGCAATCTCAGCACTCTCGCCCGTCTCTGGCGAGGCATCCGCCGTGGCCAAAGTCTCGGTCAATTCAGCCTCAGCTTCCGCGCCGGTCTCAGCGACCTCTGCACCATCGCCTGGAACGGGCGGCTCCGCACCTTCAGCCTCTGCACCTACCGATGGCGCGTCCACCTCGGTGCCGACCGTCGGCAACTCCGCGCTTTCGGTGTCCGCCAGCGCGAGTTCGTCGACCTCGGGGGCAGAGGCCAGCTCTGGGGCCGGTGTCGGCTCCGGCGTCTCGGCCGCTGCAACCTCCGTTCCGCCCTCCGTCACGGTCGCATCCGGCGCAGCTTCCTCTGCCGTGCCCTCCATTGCGACATCCTCCGCCGCCGCGCTCGTTTCCGGCACGGCCTCCGCGTCTAGTGCGTCGGCCATCTCCGGGCCGTCTGCCTCAGCCTCTGCGTCGGAAGCGGCGGCAATGTCGATGGTCGTCTCGGGCGACGAGAACGGCGCGATCAGCACGGTCTCTACCCCGGCCAGAACCGGGCCGTTCTCGGGGCGCGCTTCGACGGCAAGCATCCGCGGCGCGTCGGACGGGTCGAGCGAAAGGAGGGCCACGAAGGCCCCGGTGCCATCGGCGCGCGCCACGGCAATCTCTTCGCCGTCCAGAACGATCGCAACCGAAAGGTCAGGAGATGTCTGTCCGGCAATCACAGCGTTGCCCGCAGCGTCCACGCGCACCACGTCAAGGCGCGGTGCTTCCAGCGGCAATACCGGTACCGTCTCGGGTTCCTGAGCCGGCTCTGCCGCCTCGGACGTTGCCTCCGCCGCATCGACCGTTGCATCAGGCGCGTCGTTGTCAGCCGGTCCGGCGCCCGCCTCGGCCTCGGACCCGCCATTGGCGACATCGGGGGCGACCTCGGGCGCGCTGCCTTCAACCGCGACTTCCGCGACCGTTTCCGGCCCCTCGCCCTCGCGCTCTGCATTATAGACAGAGACACCTACCGCCCCCGCGATCAGCACCACGGCACCAATGGCCGTTGCCCCGATCGCGCTGGAGCTGCTTCCGAACATCGTCGCAAGTTTCATCGAATGACCTCAGGCACGGTTTCCCCCTCTAAAACCCTGCGAATTCCGTGGCATCCTCAAGGGGATACCCCTTGCACGTGGACGCCACTCACGCGCAGTATTAGGGCCGAACATATCCAAAAGCGCAAGGTATTGTGATGAGACGACTGTCTTTGTGTGTCTATTGTGGCTCTCGCATGGGCGCAGACCCCGCGTACGGCGAGATGGCTGCCGCTTTGGGAGCCGAGATGGCGCGCCGCGATATCCGGCTGGTTTACGGCGCGGGCGACGTCGGCCTCATGGGCACGGTGGCCCGGGCGGCGCAGGCCGGCGGGGCCGAAACCTTCGGCGTGATCCCCACCCACCTGATGAACCTCGAAGTCGGCAAGGTGGATCTGACCAGCTTCGTTGTCACCGAGACGATGCACGAGCGCAAGAAGGTCATGTTCATGAACGCCGACGCGGTCGTGGTGCTGCCCGGCGGCGCGGGCTCGCTGGACGAGTTCTTCGAGGTTCTGACGTGGCGCCAATTGGGGCTGCACGACAAGAAGATCTTCCTGATGAACACCAACGGCTACTGGGACCCACTGCGCAACCTTGTCGACCACGTGGTTGCACAAGGCTTCGCGGATGAAAGCCTTCTATCGCTGGTGGAGACCGTGCCGGACGTGGCGGCGCTGATGTCCGCGCTCGACGGTCCCGCCTGATCCCGAAGACGACTGCCCGCGACGACGCGCTGAATTTGAGGCCGAAGCGGACGCATTAACTCATTCTTAACCCCTTTGAGGCACGCTCGGCGCATTGACCTTGGGGGCGAATGGGACATGCGATGACGGACGAGGAAATGACCCGCGCGCTGCGCTCTGTGGGCTATGCCGCGTTCGTCGATCACATCACGGTCTTCGACTCGGGGATGTCAGGGGTGAATGCGGTGGCGGAATTGCAGGAAAGGACCGGTTGGGCCGCCTCCGCCTGTCATACCCGCGTGAGCCGGGCCCGCAGCGTGATCGAGGCAGGTCGCGTCACGGATGCGTTGGAGCTGATCGCGGCGTCCGAGAGGGTCTCTAGCCAGACCCGCTTCAAGGCGCGGGCGTTGTTGGCGACGGTCTAGCCTGCGCGCAGCACAAGGCCCGCCGTGGGACGGGCGGGCCTTGTTTCTGTCTCGGCCAACCGCTGTCAGGCGTCAGGCGTCGTGGCGTCCGCAACACGTTTGGCGATCTCGTCCACCGGATGGTTCGTCAGCGTCAGGTCCGCTTCCGCCACGACCTTGTCGGTCACGACCTGATGAAGCTCCTTGCGCAATTCACCCAAGATCTTCGGAGAGGCGCAGATGATCAGGCGCTCGAACTTGTTCTGATGCGCCTTCTTGTAGAGGATATTGGCCAAGTCACTGGCGAAACGCTCTTTCTCCAGCCAATGCCAATCGGTGTCCTCCACCGCGGACCGATGCACCGAAGGGCCATCGTTGAACCGTCCCGGCTCGTGGGTGCCCTGCTCGTGGGTCGGCGGATTTTCCTGCTCTTCCTCGCGGAAAACCTCGAGGTTCGGATCATCGGCGTCGGTCACGTTGCGCAGGAACAAGGCCTTCTCGCCGTCAGCCACCAGCACCCAAGTGCCATGGGTCAGGGGCGAGCGGTTCTTGGTTACCTGGTCGACGTCAGTCTGCTTCATGGAAGGTTGAGCCATCTTACTTGTTCCTTTCGCCAAGGTTGTCGGTTCCGGCACGGTCCTCGTCGGACTTGGTGACGCGCGTGGCCCCGGCGGAGGAATTGGTGAAGTGTCGCAACTCATCCTTCGTGCCGGTCTTGCGCGCTAGGTCACCGCCGCTGCGGCCTGCGAAATCGGGCGCGTCGGGGTTATCGCCCAGAAGCTCTTTCGTCTCGCTCCGACCGTCTTTCGATCTGTGACGCTCTGCCATGGGGGTATCCTCCTCGATTGGTTTCACCTGGGGAGTCAACGCCTGCAACGGCTGCCAGTTCCGGCCAGACACGAAAAGGCCCGCCGTTTGACGGGCGGGCCTGAAGGCTTGACGGGGCCCGCAGCTTACATGCGCGAGGCGACGTTTTCCCAGTTCACCAGGTTGTCGAGGAAGTTCGACAGGTAGGCCGGGCGCTTGTTGCGGAAGTCAATGTAGTAGGAATGCTCCCACACGTCGCAGCCAAGCAGCGCGGTCTGGTTGAAGCACAGCGGGTTCACGCCGTTCTCGGTCTTGGTGACGGCCAGCGAGCCGTCGGCGTTCTTGACCAGCCAGCACCAGCCGGACCCGAACTGGCCCGCACCTGCGGCAGAGAACTGCGACTTGAACTCGTCGACGGAGCCGAAGCTCTCGTTCAGGGCGTTCTCCAGCTCGGAGGGCATGGAGGACGCGTCGGGGCTCATCATTTCCCAGAACTGATTGTGGTTCCACAACTGGCTGATGTTGTTGAAGATGCCGGACTGCGCGACGGCATTGGAATCGTAGGTGCCCTTGATGATCTCTTCGAGGGACTTGCCTTCCCACTCCGTACCCGCAATCGCCTTGTTGCCGTTGTCGACATAGGCCTTGTGGTGCAGGTCGTGGTGATATTCCAGCGTCTCGGCGGACATGCCGTGGGCGGCAAGGGCGTCGTGCGCATAGGGAAGGTCTGGAAGTTCAAAGGCCATGTTGTGGTCCCCCTGTTTGGTTGCAGTACGTTACGGCACAGATGGAGCGTGCAGCCCCCCGTCGTCAAGGGGCGGCAGCAAAATCCGCCCCCGTCGCACGGGCGTTTCCGGCGCGGGTCACGGGCTTGGAGAGGCCGCTTCGCGGCGTCCCGCTGCGCGTCAGTGATAGCCCACTTCGCTGCCCGGCGTGGCGGCATTGGCCAGCAGGTCGAAGGCATATTGCGCGACCGAGCGGAAACAGATGATCGTCGCATCCCCCGCCTCGTTGAACCAGAACGCGCCGGGCACCTGCGCGAGCCGCGAGCGGCGCATCTCCCGCGCGGGCAACCCGCCCAGATCGGCGGGTGTCAGCTTGCCCAGAACCTCGCGCGCGCCCGCACCCTTGACGCAGAACACTGCACGCGCGTCCGAGACGTTGACCGCAAGATGATGCGCCGCGCCCAGTTCCGCCGAGAGGTCGGCGACAATCTGGTCGGCCTTCGCGTGATCGCAGAGGATCAGCACCTCGTCGGGCGCCATCCATGCGACCTGTGTGCCGCCTTCCTCTCCCGTCATGGCCCGGCGCGCGGGCACCGTGGCGCCGGTGACCGATTGGAGTGCGGACATGGTCTCGGGCGCCTCCAGATCGGCCTTGAGGGTCACCATCCCGACAAGCCCCTGCTCCGTGACTTCAGCGAAGCCGTGGAAGCTCGCCCCTTGCAATGCACTGACAGCCTTAGACATTTTGCTTCTCCCCCTTGGGATCAAAGAACACGGGGTTCACGATTTTCGCGGCCACGGTCGAGCCGTCGACCTTGTTGAACTTCACCACCTCGCCCATACGGTCCGGCCCGTCGAGGACCAGCCCCATGGCGATGCCACGCTCCACGGTGGGCGAGTAATAGGTCGAGGTCACGCGCCCCTCCACATTCGCCTGCCCGTTGGCGTTGGTGCCCTCGGCCACCGCATAGGCGCCGTCGGGTAGCACCGATTTGTCGAGGGTCTCCAGACCGACCAGTTTCCAGCGCTTCGGATCGGTCATATAGGTCCGCTGCTGGCCGCGCTTGCCAAGGAAATCCTCCTTCTTCTTGGAGATCGCCCAGTTCAGCCCCAGATCCTGCGGGATCACGGTGCCGTCGGTCTCGTCACCGATCATGATGAAGCCCTTCTCGGCCCGCATGACGTGCAACGCCTCGGTGCCGTAGGGCGTGGCGTCCCATTCCGCGCCGGCCTCGTGCAGCGCCTCCCAGAACGCCATTCCCTGGCTGGCGGGCACGGCGATTTCGTAGCTGAGCTCACCCGAGAAGGAGATGCGGAAGACGCGGGTGTCAAAGCCGCCGATCCGGCCTTCGGCCATGCCCATGAAGGGCAGCGCCTCGGCCGAGAGGTCGAAGTCCGCGCCCATCTTCTCCAGCAGCTTGCGCGCGTTGGGACCGACCACGGCCACCTGCGCCCATTGCTCGGTCACGTTGACGGTGTGAACCTTCCAGTCCCACCATTCGCACTGCAGCCAGTCCTCCATGTGGGCATGGACGTGATCGGCCCCGCCCGAGGTGGTGTGGGCGAGGAAGGTATCCTCATCCAGACGCACAACCACGCCGTCATCCATCAGGAAGCCGTTCTCCGAGCACATCAGCCCGTAGCGGCATTTGCCCGGTTTCAGATTGCTCATCATGTTGGTGTACATCATGTCCATCAGCTTGCCCGCGTCCGGCCCCTTGACGATGATCTTGCCAAGGGTCGAGGCGTCGAGCAGCCCGAGCGAGCCGCGCGTGGCGTTGATCTCGCGGATCACAGCGTCGGCGTGGCTTTCACCCGCCTTGGGGAAGCAATAGGGCCGCCGCCAGCCGCCGACGGGCTCCATGTAGGCGCCCTTCGCCTCGTGCCAGTCGTGCATCGGCGTGCGGCGCAGCGGCTGGAAGATTTCGCGGCTGGCCTCGCCGGCGATCGCCCCCATGGAGATCGGCGTATAAGGCGGGCGGAACGTGGTCGTGCCGACCCGGGGGATGGCCTCGTTCAGCGCGTCAGCTAGGACAGCCAAACCGTTGATGTTGCTCAACTTCCCCTGATCCGTCGCCATGCCGAGAGTGGTGTAGCGCTTGGTGTGCTCGACGCTCTCGTAGCCCTCGCGCGCGGCCAGTTGCACGTCCGAGACCTTCACGTCGTTCTGGAAATCCAGCCACATCTTCGAGCGTTTCTTGTAGCCCGCACCGTGGGGCATGACCCAGACCGGGGCCAGCGGATCCTCGGCGGCGCTGCTGGCCGAGCTGCCCTCCCCGGCTGATTTACCCATCGCCTGCAACAGGTTGGCGGTGTTCGTTAAAGCGTTCTCCAGCGTCTGAGACGCCTGCATCGCGCCATCGGCGCTGCCGACGCAGGTCACGAACCCCTCGCCGTTCTGGTTCAGGGGCGGACGGCTCTCGTCGGGGCGGAAGAAGGCGTTGGTCTCGTCCCATGTCAGCTTGCCGCCGCAATGGGACCAGAGGTGGACCACCGGCGACCAGCCGCCCGACATCGCGACGGCGTCGCAGGAGATCTCGTCCAGCACCGCGCCGTCGCCGTCCTGCGCGCAGAGCGTCACCCCGGTGACTTGGCGCAGGCCTTTGACCATACCCACGGCGGAATTTACCTTAACGTCGATCCCCAACTCTCTGGCTTTACGCGGCAATTCACCATCGGCGGTGCGACGCGCGTCGACCACGCAGGCAACCTTCAGCCCGGCCTCGACCTGGGCAATCGCCGTGCGGTAGCCGTCGTCGTGGTTGGTGACGACGACGATGTTCTCGCCCACGGCCACGCCGTAATTCACCAGGTAATCGCGCACGGCCGAGGCCAGCATCACGCCGGGCTTGTCGTTGCCCGCAAAGCTCAGCGGCCGTTCCAGCGCGCCGGTGGCCGAGAGGATATGCTCTGCCCGGATGCGCCACAGACGGTGGCGCGGGCCATCGGCCTCGGGCGCGTGATCGGTCAGACGCTCGTAGCCCAGGACATAGCCGTGATCGTAGACGCCCGCGACCATGCAACGGGTGCGCAGCTCGACGTTCTCCATCGACTCCAGCTCCAGCAGCGCGCCGCTGACCCATTCCTCCGCCGGCAGGCCGTCGACCTCGACGCCATCGACAGGCGCGCGGCCGCCCCAATGGGCGCTCTGCTCCATCAGCAGAACCTTCGCCCCGGCGCGGCCTGCCAGCAGCGCGGCCTGCAGGCCCGCGATGCCGCCGCCCGCGATGACCAGATCGGTGTGGGCGTAGAAATGCTCGTATTTGTCGGGGTCGCGCGTCTCGGGATCGGGCGCGCGGCCCAAGCCCGCGGATTTGCGGATCACCGGCTCGAACACATGCTTCCACGCGGCGCGGGGGAACAGGAACGTCTTGTAGTAGAAGCCCGCCGGCAGGAAGCGCGAGACGAGGCCGTTGATCTCGCCCACATCGAACTCCAGCGAGGGCCAGTGGTTCTGGGACGTCGCCGTCAGATCGTCGAAAAGCTCCGTCGTGGTGGCGCGCTGGTTCGGCTCATGGCGGTTGCCCTCGCCGAGGTTGACGAGCGCGTTGGGCTCCTCCGCGCCGCTGGTCATGATGCCGCGCGGGCGGTGGTACTTGAACGAGCGCCCCACCAGCGTCTGGCCGTTGGCCAAGAGAGCCGAGGCCAGCGTATCGCCGCCATGGCCCTGCATGGTCTTGCCATTGAAGGTGAAGGAAACCCGAGAGGTGCGGTCGATCAGGCGACCGTGGGAGTCAAGACGAGTGCTCATTGTGCGTAGCTCCAGCCGGGGCGTTTGCTTTTAATTTTCTCGATCAGCTCGGCGGGCGGCTGAAGGGTTTGCGCCGAATAGGTCCCGAAGACCTCCAACGTGGCGGTGTCGCGCGCGGCGAGGAACCACTTGCCGCAGCCCGCCGCATGGCGCCAGCGCTCGAAATGCACGCCCTTGGTGTTGGGGCGCATGAAGAGGTATTCCTCGAACTGGTCATCCGTGGAGCCGGGGCCGTAGCGCTTGAGATGCGCCTCGCCGCCGGGGGCAAGCTCGGTTTCGCAGGCGGCCACGCCGCAGACGGGACAGGTGACGGTCAACATGGGTCAGCGCTCCTCAGAGGTCGGTTCGGTCAGGGGCAGAGGCTCGGTGGCCTCAAGGACGTAGGCCACGTCATCGAACAATTGCGGGTTCGGGGTGCCCTCGTATGTGTCGAGCGTCGTGCCCCAGTGGTGTTCGGCATAGATCGGTCCCGGCCCATCGTAGCGCGGGCCTTTCTTGTGGCGCGGCACGAAGAAATAGGCGGGCCAGATGCGCAGATCGGTGATCTGGTCGCGGTACTTCTCGACCAATCCGCGCAGGAAGAGATTGCCGACGCTGATCCACGGCTGGCGCGCGGTCTCTGGCGCTTGCGAGAATTGCGCGTGGATCTCGTCGATCGTCAGCGCCAACGTCCGGGTCTCGGGGGCAGAGGCGAGGAAAGGCGTCAGCTTCGAGCGGCGCTTGGGGTGCGTCTCGTAACAGGTGTAGGTGCAAGGCTCGTTGAAGAGCGCGTCGCAGGGCTGCAACGCCTCGAAATCCGCGCCGGGTAGGAAGCCACCGCGCTCGAACAGGATCTCGTAGCGCATCAGATCGGCCACGCCCTCAAAATGACGTTTGCGAAAATAATGCGCCATCAGCCGCTGGTTTCGCCACCGGCGGCCGGTCAGGTAGATGTTGTCATAAAGGGTGTAGGTCCAATCGGGGTGCAGGTTGCGCCACGTATCCATCCAGCGCCGAGGCGCCGGGCGATCCCCGATCCAGATATGGCCGAGGTGCTTGGGGATGGCGACCGCGCTCATCGGCGCGCGCCTGGCCCGGACGAGACCTGCCCCGTCCGGGCCTTGGTGGTGTCATTCGTCCGCCACAGCGGGTGTCGTGGTCTCGACGGCAGGCTCCGTCGGGACAAGGACACGCTCTTCCGGAACGGTGTCGTCGGTTCCACCCATGAACAGCAGGGCAAGGATGAACAAAACGACGATACCGGCGATGAAGATAAGCGCGCCCGCACCGGTGCCGCGCCGCGTGGGTGGCGGCGTGTCAAAGGCGTGGTCGCGATGTTGGTCATAGTTTGACATTGTGCGTCCTCCTTTTGTGCGCATCCCAATGATGGGGGGCAGGAGGGGAGCCGCGCAAAGGCGCTGTTCCGAGGGGTGAGATTTGGGCCAAAAAGGGCCGCGCGGCCCTTGAAACATGGGCCAAAGACCGCCGGTTCCATCAGCAGTGTCGGTTTTTGCACCGCGCCCGTCTGGATGCCGGACACAGCACGAGAGAGGCCCTCAAAGAAGGCCTCTCTGCGCGTTTTCAAACCGTGTCGTAAGGGGCGATTGCCCGCGAGGTCATTCGCTCTCGACGACCGCTTCTGCACCGGCTTCGGCGCCACCGGCGTCTGCATCAGCGGCTGCCGCGGCATCGCCGTCACCGTCGCTGCCGACCGTGACATCGACGCTGGTCGAGGCGCCGTCACCGACGTCGGCCGTGCCGCCGTCATTGTCCATGCCGAACATGAGGAATGCCAGGATCGCCAGAACGACGACAACGGCACCCAGGATGAACGCCATCCCGCTGCCGCCCCCGCGATCGACTTCGCGGTATTCGGTCCGGGTATGGGTCTCTCTGTGGTTGGGATCGGCCATAATGCACCTCTCAAAGTTTGCGTACTCGGTGATAGAACACCGCGCACGCCCCTTTGGTTCCCTGCCCGCCTGCTATGACATTGGACGGCCTTCATCAGTGCGCCACACCCGCGGCGACGGATTCGTCGATGAAACGGCCCTCGCGGAAGCGCTCCATGCCGAATTCCTCGGTCAGGGGGGAATGCCCCTTGGCCATCAATTCGGCAAAGCCCCAACCGGAGCCGGGGATCGCCTTGAAGCCGCCCGTGCCCCAACCGCAGTTCATGAACATGCCCTCCACGGGCGTTTTCGAGATGATCGGAGAGCGGTCGCCGGTGACGTCCACGATCCCGCCCCATTGGCGCAGCATCTTCAGGCGCGAGAGCATCGGGAAGGTCTCGATCAGGGCGCGGACGGTCTCCTCCACATGGTGGAAGGAGCCGCGCTGCGTGTAGTTGTTGTGCCCGTCGGTGCCGCCGCCGATCACCATCTCGCCCTTGTCGGACTGGCTCAGGTAGCCGTGCACCGTGTTGGCCATGACGACCACGTCCATGCAGGGCTTGATCGGCTCGGAGACCAGCGCCTGCAGCGCCACCGATTCCATCGGCAGACGGAAGCCCGCCATCTCGGCCAGCACCGAGGAATGGCCCGCCACGACGCCGCCAAGCTTCTTGCAGCCGATGAAACCCTTCGTGGTCTCCACCCCTTGGACCGCGCCGCCCTCGACCCGCACGCCCGTCACCTCGGTCTGCTGGATGATGTCCATGCCCATGTCGGAACAGGCGCGCGCGTAGCCCCAGGCCACCGCGTCATGGCGCGCGGTGCCACCGCGCGGCTGCCAGAGCCCGCCCAGAACCGGATAGCGCGGCCCCTCGATATTCATGATCGGCACAAGCTTCTTGACCTCGTGCTTGTCGATGAAGCGGGTCTCGACCCCCTGCAGCGCATTGGCCTGGGCCGTGCGCAGGTAGCCGCGCACCTCGTGGTGTGTCTGCGCTAGCATGATCACGCCGCGGGGGCTGAACATGATGTTGTAGTTCAGGTCCTGGCTCAAGGTCTCGTAAAGCGACCGCGCCTTCTCGTAGATCGCCGCCGAAGGGTCCTGCAGGTAGTTCGACCGGATGATCGTCGTGTTGCGGCCCGTGTTGCCGCCGCCAAGCCAGCCCTTCTCGATCACCGCGACATTGGTGATGCCGTGGTTCTTGCCGAGGTAATAGGCCGTGGCGAGCCCGTGTCCCCCGGCGCCTACGATGACCACGTCGTAGGAGGCTTTCGGCGTGGGCGAACGCCACGCGCGCTCCCATCCCTCGTGGTGGCGGAAGGCTTCTCGGGCGATGGCGAAGGCGGAATATTTGCGCATGGACGGGCTCCGGATCTGATACCTTGCTTTTCCGCTGATTCCGGAAAAAGAGGATACCCGGCGCGACATTTATGGAACGGTTTGCGACGCCCCGCCATCTTGTCGGCAACCGGCCCATTTTCAGTCCATTGACGCTCACGTGTCTTTCGCTCCCGCGCCATGCGTTCTATGTGGGGACCACTTGTAGGAGGACGGCGACCCATGGCGTTTTGGTTGGCAGCGGGCTTCATCAGCATCGTGGTCGCAGGCATCGTCTTTCTGGCGGCCCGCCGCCCTGCCCCGGCGCAGGCCCCGGCCGCCGCCTATGATCTGCAAGTCTACCGCGATCAACTGGCCGAACTGGACCGCGACGTGGCCCGCGGCACCCTCTCTGACGAGGAAGCGAGCCGCGCCCGGACCGAGGTCAGCCGCCGCATCCTCGACGCCGACCGCGCGTTGCAGGCCGCCGGTGACCGCGCCCGCGGCAACGCCCTTGGCACGGCAGCCATCGGCGCGGGCCTCATTGCCACGATCGTCGGGGCCGGCTGGCTCTACACGCAAGTGGGCGCCCCCGGCTATCCCGACATGCCCCTGCAGGCGCGCATCGCCACCATCGAAGAGGCCCGCGCCAACCGCCCCGCGCAGGCCACGGCCGAGGCGCAGGCACCGGCGCGTCCCGAGACCGCCACCGACCCCGAGCGCGAGGCGCTGGTGGCGCAACTCCGCGAGGTCATGGCCGAGCGCCCCGACGACACGCAGGGCCTCACCCTTCTGGCCGCGAACGAGGCGATGTTGGGCAATTTCACCGCCGCCCATACCGCGCAGGCGCATCTGATCGACCTTCTCGGCAGCGAGGCCAGCGGCCGGCACTACATCGACCTCGCCGAGATGATGATCTTCGCCGCCGGCGGCTATATCTCCCCCGAGGCCGAGCAAGCCCTGCGCGCCGGTCTGGCGCTGGAGCCCCGCGACGGTACCGGACGGTATTACGCCGGAGAGATGTACGCACAGCAGGGCCGCCCCGACCTCGCGCTGCCGATCTGGACGCGCCTGCTCGCCGACTCGCGGCCTGAGGCGCCCTGGGTCCTCCCGATCCAGCAACAGATCGAAGCCGTGGCCTCCGCCGCCGGGGTGGACCTCGACCCCGCCCTGCTCGCCCCCGCCCCCGGTGCGGCGGCGGCAGGTGGGCGCGGCCCTTCGCCCGAGGATATCGCCGCGATGGAGGATATCGCCCCCGAAGACCGGCAAGCCATGATCACCTCGATGGTGGAGGGCCTCGCGGACCGGCTCGCGCGTGAGGGCGGCCCGCCCGAGGATTGGGCCCGCCTGATCACCGCCTACGGAGTCCTCGGCCGTGTGAATGCCGCGCAGATCGTCCACGACGACGCGCTCTCCGTCTTCGCCGATGCCCCGGACGCCCTGGCCCTGATCGAGAACGCCTTTCGCGCTGCGATGGCACGGGCGGGCGCCGAATGATCCACGCAGAGCTGGAAGAGATCGTCCCCCTCCTGCCCCCCCTGCGCGGGCTGATGGGGCTGGACCTCGGCACCAAGACCATTGGCGTCGCGGTCTCCGACCGGCTCCTGACCTCGGCCAGCGCGGTCGAGACGGTGAAGCGCCGGAAGTTCGGCGTCGATGCCGATGCTCTCGCGGCGCTGGTGGCCCGGCACGAGGTCGCAGGCCTGATCCTCGGCCTGCCGCGCAACATGGACGGCTCCGAAGGCCCCCGAGCCCAGGCCACCCGCGCCTTCGCCCTCAACCTCTCGCGCCGGCCCGATTTCGCCGAGCTTCCCATCGCCTTCTGGGACGAGCGCCTCTCCACCGTCGCCGCCGAACGCGCCCTGATCGAGGCGGATACGACACGCAAACGTCGCTCCGAGGTGATCGACGCCGTGGCCGCCAGTTATATCCTGCAAGGGGCGCTCGACCGATTGCGCCATCTGAGGGCTGGTACATGAGCAAGGACATCTGGCAACGCGACGAGGTGCAATCGCCCTGCGTGAACATCTGCGTCATCCATCCCGATGCCCGACTTTGCACTGGCTGCCTGCGCACGATCGAGGAAATCACCCAGTGGCACAGCCTCTCGGACGCGGCCCGGACCGAGGTGATTGAAGCCCTGCCCGCCCGCAAACCGCAATTGGCCATGCGCCGCGGCGGTCGCGCGGCCCGGCTGGCCCGCAAGCCCTGAGCCGCTAGGACAGCGCCAGCCAGTCCTCGGGCCGCGCTACGAGGGGCCGGAAATAAGCGGTCGCGCGCCCCTCCGGCGGCGCGTCGGCGCCCGCCTTCCAAGGGGCCACGCCATGGATCGTCATCCTGTGCAACAGGACCGATTGACCCGGCCGCAAAGGCACCTCGATCCTCTCGCAGCGCTCGAACACGTCCGCCCGCGCGGCACGGTAGGTCTCGGTCACGTCCCGCGTCGCCCAATCGTGCGGCGCGATGCCGTCAAAACCCTGCGCGAAGGCGCGGCGGATGATCTCGTGGCTCCCGTCCCAGACCACCAGCGGCGCGGCCTGCGCCGAAGCCGCGTTGAGCGCGATGCCGAGGATCCAGGCATGGGGCTCGCGCAGCTGACGGCGCTTTTCGGGCCCCACGGGCAACAGACCATCCAGATGCGCGGCGTCGCGGTCACGGCGAAACCGGTGGTTCGCCGCGCTTTCCTCCGGATCGCGCCCCGGATAGCCTGGATGCGTGACCGAGACCTGCGCCCGGTGCAATTGCCGCACGCCGGTCTGCAAGGCGGCTTCCGCGAAGGCGGCCCCGCGCAACGGAGGCCCGCCCGTGACCCGCCCCTCGGCGTCATTGTCCAGAATGTCGACGCCGACGCACCATGTCCCGCCATGGCGCCGCGGCTCCCGCGCCGCCGCCGCCAGTGCCGGCACCCGCGCCGCCTCGACCCAGGCCGCCACCGCAGGTTCGCTGTCGAAAACCTGCCAGCCGCGGCAGAGCCAGCTCAATACCCCAAGGCCTTTCGCAGCATGTTCAGCGCCATCACCATGATGAACAGCGCGAAGACACGCTTGAGCGGCTTGGGGTCCATCGCATGCGCCAGCTTCACCCCGAGCGGTGTGGTGACCAGCGTCATCGCGACGACGACTGCGAAAGCGACGAGGTTGACCTGCCCGACGGTAAAGGGCGGCCGGTTTGCCGCCTCGCCCGGCGTCAGCAGGAACCCCACGACCGCGGGCACCGCGATGATCACGCCAAAGCCCGCCGCCGTCGCCACCGCGCGGTGGATCGGCACGCCGTAAAGCGTCATCATCGGCACCCCGAAAGAACCGCCCCCGATGCCCATGAGAACCGAGAGAAACCCGATGATCGGAGACGTCACGACAGTGCCGGCCGTGCCCGGCATCTGCGTGCCCAACCGCCACTCCGGCCGCCCGAACGCCATGTAGAGGCCGACGCCCAGACCAAGCACGCCGAAAATCGCCATCAGCACCTCGTTGCGCAACCCGCTGGCCGCCACGACGCCGAGGCAGGCACCGATGACGATGCCCGGCCCCCATCGCCGCAGGATCTCCCATTCCACCGCGCCGCGCCGATGATGGCCCAGAACCGAGCGCAGGGAGGTCACCACGATGGTCGCCAGCGAGGTCGCGAGGCAGATCTGCATCAACCCCTCCGGCCCGTAGCCGAGCCCTTCGAATGCAAAGAAAAAAGCGGGGACCAGTACGATGCCGCCGCCCACGCCCAAAAGCCCCGCGATCACACCCGCAAGCGCGCCGATCATCAGGATCAGGGCCAACATCGGCAAGAATTCAGACAGTTCCGGCATCGGCCCTCCAGATTTCCACCCGTCGCGCCTACCGCAAGGGCGGAGGGTAGGAAACCCCCCTCCGCCCTTCATCTTTTCAAAAATACGGACAAGACTGCCCGCGCAAGGCGCCTATTCGGCGGCGCGCAGGGTGCTCCCTGCGCCTTCCAGCGCCAATAGCAACTCCTGGCGACGCGCCTCGGCTTTGGCGGCATTGGCCTCCTTGATCGGACCGTACCCCCGGATCGACAGGGGCAGCTCCGCCAGCGCCACCAGCGCTTCCATCCGCGCCGCATTTGCCTTGGGCAGCCAGACCAGCATGTCGTCCTGATACTGACGGATCAGGTCACGCTCCATGCGGCGGTCGGCGCTGTAGCCGAAGACATCGAAGGGCGTGCCGCGCAGGACCTTCATCTTCGCCAGCACCTTGTAGACACCGCCCACCCAGGCGCCAAAGGCACGCTTTTTCGGGCGGCCGTTGCTGTCGCGTCCGGGCAGCAGCGGCGGGGCCAGATGATAGGTCATCTTGAAATCGCCGGTCAGGGTCTCGCGGGCCTTGGCCTCGGTATCCAGATGCAGCCGTGCGACCTCGTATTCGTCCTTGTAGGACAGGAGCTTGTGGTAGCCCTTGGCCACGGCCTCCTTCAGGCGCGGGTCGCGCACGCTGTCGACCATCTTGCGGTAGCGTTTCGCCAGCCGCTTGCCCTGGTAGGCCACGAGGTGCGCCTCGCGGAAGGCGATCTTCTCGTCCAGCGATTTCGGCAGGGCCACGACGTTGGGCTCGGTCAGCCCCTTCACGCGCTCGGGGTTCTCCACCGCCCAACGGCCCATCTCGAAGGCCTCCTTGTTGGCCTCCACTGCCGCGCCGTTCATCTTGATCGCTTCCATGATCGCCTTGCGGCTGAGCGGCACGAGCCCCATCTGCCAGGCCGCGCCGAAGGTCATCATGTTGGAATAGATCGAGTCGCCCAACAGCACCCGCGCCAGTTCGGTGGCATCGAACAGCACCAGCTTGTCGCGCAGCCGCGCCTGCAGCGCCACTTCCAGATCCTTGCCCGGAATGGTGAATTCGGTGTCGAGGGTGAAATCCCCCGTGGTGATCTCGTGGCTGTTGACCGCCGCACCGGTGCGCCCGGTGGTCATCTGCGCCAGCGTCTTTGCGCCGCCGGTCACGACGAGGTCGCCGCCAATCACCGCATCCGCCTCGCCCGCGCCCACGCGGATCGCCGAGATGTCCTCAGGCCGGTTCGCCAGCCTCAAATGGATCGCCACGGCGCCGCCCTTCTGGGCCAGTCCTGCCATCTCGATCATGCCGACGCCCTTGCCGTCGAGCTGTGCCGCCTGCGCCATCACCGCGCCGATGGTCACCACGCCGGTGCCGCCCACGCCGGTCACCAGCATGTTGTGGGTGCCATCGATCTCGGGCAGCACCGGGTCCGGCAGGCCCTTCAGGTCGACCGAGGCCGAGGCCTCCTTGCGGATCGCGGCGCCTTCAAGTGTCACGAACGAAGGGCAGAAGCCCTGCAGGCAGGAGAAATCCTTGTTGCAGGTCGACTGGTCGATCGCCCGCTTGCGGCCCAACTCGGTCTCGACCGGCACGATGGAGACGCAGTTCGACTGCACGCCGCAATCGCCACAGCCCTCGCAGACGTCGGTGTTGATGAAGACGCGCTTGTCAATGTCGGGGAAAGTGCCGCGCTTGCGGCGGCGGCGCTTCTCGGCGGCACAGGTCTGCACGTAGATGATCGCGCTCACGCCCTCAAGCTTGCGGTATTTCTCCTGCACCTGCATCAGGTCGTCGCGCTCGAACCGCTCGCAGTCTTTCGGGAAGGCCGCGAAATCGACTTCTTCCTTCGGATCATAGACCAGCGCGATGTTCTTCACGCCCATGGCGCGGATCTCGCGGGCAATGCGCGCAGGGTCCAGATCGCCCTCGTTATCCTGCCCGCCGGTCATCGCCACGGCATCGTTGAACAGGATCTTGTAGGTGATGTTGGTGCCCGCGGCCAAGGCGGCCCGGATCGCGAGGATGCCCGAGTGGTTATAGGTCCCCTCGCCCAGGTTCTGGAACATGTGGTCGCGCTTGGAGAACAGGCTCTCGCCGACCCAGTTCACCCCTTCGCCGCCCATGTGGGTATAGGCCTCGGTCTCGCGGTCCATCCATTTCGCCATGAAGTGGCAGCCGATCCCCGCCCCCGAGCGCGAGCCTTCCGGCACCCGCGTGGAGGTATTGTGCGGACAGCCCGAGCAGAACCACGGCACCCGCTTGGCCAGATCCGGCGCGTTGGAGGCGCGGCGCGCCTCTTTCACCGTCGCGATGCCTTGGCGGGTACGCTCGGTGGCGCAGCCTTCCTCGATCAGGATATTGCCCAGTTTCACCGCGATATCAGCGGGATCGAGCGCGAATTTCTGCGGGAACAGCGTGTTGCCATGGCCGTCCTTGTAGCCATAGACGCGGCGGCCCCGGCGGTCGTCGAAAATTGCCTCCTTGACCTGCACCTCGATCAGCTTGCGCTTCTCCTCGACCACCACGATCAGGTCCAGCCCGTCGGCCCAATCATGGAAGCCGCGCATGTCCAGCGGCCAGACCTGCCCGACCTTGTAGGTCGTGATCCCCATCGACCGGGCGGTTTCCTCGTCGATCCCGAGCGCATCGAGCGCCGAGACCAGATCGAGCCAGTTCTTGCCCGCCGCCACGAGGCCGATCTTGGCCCCCGCTTGGCCAAGCACGCGCTTGTCGATCTTGTTGGCATGGGCGAAGGCCTCCGCCGCATGGCGCTTGTATTCCAGCAGGCGCTCCTCCTGCGGGATCCAGTGATCGCCCAGACGGATGTTCAACCCGCCCTCGGGCATGTCGAACTCGGGCTCGACCAGCTCCATCCGCTCGGGCCGCGCGTCGACCACCGCCGTGGCCTCCACATTGTCCTTCACGCACTTCAGGCCCACCCAGACGCCCGCATAGCGGCTGAGCGCATAGCCATAGATGCCGTAATCGAGGATTTCCTGCACGCCGGCGGGGCTGAGAACGGGCATATGCACGTCGACCATCGCCCAGTCGGACTGGTGGCACACGGTCGAGCTTTCGCCGGTGTGGTCATCGCCCATCGCCATGATCACGCCGCCATGCTTCGAGGTGCCCGCCATGTTGGCGTGGCGCATCACGTCGCCGGTGCGGTCGACGCCCGGCCCCTTGCCGTACCAGAGGCCGAAGACGCCATCGAACTTGCCCTCGCCGCGCAGTTCCGCGGTCTGCGTGCCCCAATGCGCCGTCGCCGCAAGGTCCTCGTTCAGGCCCGGCTTGAACGTCACATCCGCCTCCGCCAGCACCTTTTCGGAACGCGACATCTGCAGGTCGAGCCCGCCAAGGGGCGAGCCGCGATAGCCGCTGACAAAACCTGCCGTGTTCAACCCGGCTGCCTCGTCGCGGGCCTTCTGCATCAGCATCAGCCGCACCAAGGCCTGTGTGCCGTTGAGCAGAACCGGGGATTTCGTCAGGTCGAATTTATCTTTTAGCGAGACTTGCTGCACTCCCATAGGGACCTCCCGTGCGTCAAACGGGCCCGATCGCGCCCGATGAAATGTCTGCCTCCCTTATAGGTCATAATTGCTGACCTGTCCACTCTTCTGCGCATTGCCGGGATTTTCAGCGCCCCGCGGCGGGTTAGCTCTTGCGCGTGCCGTGTTAACCCTTGATCTACACCGTTCCCCTAAAAAGCTTTGCACCTGCAGCATTGCACACTACGTTAACGCTAACTCGAGGAAGGGCTCGGAATGGACTGGGATAAACTGCGCATATTTCATGCGGTCGCTTCTGCGGGGTCACTGACCCATGCGGGCGATATCTTGCACCTGTCGCAATCCGCCGTCTCCCGTCAGATCCGCGCGCTGGAGGAAGGGTTAGACACCACGCTGTTCCACCGCCACGCCCGCGGTCTGATCCTGACCGAGCAGGGAGAACTTCTCTACGACGCCACGCGGCACATGACCAAGCGGCTCGACGCGGCCTCGGCGCGGATTCGCGACAGCGAGGAAGAAGTCTTCGGCGAGCTGCGCGTGACCACGACCATCGGGTTCGGCTCGCTCTGGCTCGCACCCCGCCTGCCCGCGCTCTACGAGAAATATCCCGACCTCAAGATCGACCTGATGCTGGAGGAACGCCTGCTCGACCTGCCGATGCGCGAGGCCGACGTGGCAATCCGCATGAAAGAGCCGTCGCAGGCCGACCTGATCCGCCGTCGCCTGATGACGATCAACATGCGCCTCTACGCGACGCCCTCCTACATCGAGAAGAACGGGATGCCCGCCAGCATCCGCGATCTCGGCACCCATCGCCTGATCTCGCAGAACGCCTCCGCCGCGCAGGTTTCCGCAGGCGCCATATTGGTGCGCGAATTGATGAGCTATGACGTTGGCTCAACGCTGTCGGTGAATAACTATTTCGGCGTATTGCAGGCGGTGATCAACGATCTGGGTGTCGGCGTATTGCCCGATTACCTGACCCAGGATTTCCCGGACCTCGTCCGCGTCCTGCCCGAGATCGAATCGGCGGAAGTCCCGGTGTTTCTCGCCTACCCCGAAGAATTGCGCCACTCGCGCCGGATCGAAGTGTTTCGCGATTTCGTCTCGGAAGAGGTCATTGCCTACCGCAGACGCCAGCGCGAGGCCGAGGCTTCGCCGGTGCTCAATCCTTGAGCAACAGGCATCCAAGGCTGTGTGCTATGCGCCACAGACATAACGGGTTTGCGCTCACGAAGGCCGGTTTGCCTTGATCGCAGGCGTTTTGATTAATAAACGTCAGTTATTGGAACCGCCGCTTAGCGGCACTCCAATACCTCCCTGTTGGACTTCGGCCGAGATTCGTCTCGGCCTTTTTTTTGGCCTATGGCCAGAGCCTAGAAACAGAGGATGACAGCGCCATGACGCAGATCAATGTTCAGGTTAATCCCCCAGTTAGCCCGCGTCCGGCGGATATCCACAAACTTCTTGATACGACCTACGCCTATATGAACGGGCGCATCGATCCGCCCTCGTTTCTGGTCGGCATGACGACGCAGGATGTGGCCCGGAAAATGGCGTCCGAGGATTTCTTCCTCGTGCAGGACGGCCCCCGCCCCGTTGCCTGCGGCTTCGGTCACGGGGTCGAGGGCGCGCCCGGCCTCTACGAACTCGGCAAGCTTGCCGTGGCCGGAAGCCACCAGCGCCGCGGCATCGCCCGCGCCCTGATCGATACCGCCGCCGATCACGCCCGCGCGCGAGGCTTCGCGACGCTGCAGCTCTTCGCCCGGGTGGAGCTCACCGAGAACCATGCCGTCTACGAGGCGCTCGGCTTCACCCGCTCGGGCAGCTTCACCCATCCGGGCTTTGCCGCCCCCACCGCCCATGTGTTCCAGCGCCCGCTGTGACCGGGCGCGAAAGTCACAGCGCGGCCCCGGCGTTCCGTGCGACATGGTGTGAGGGTTCCCACCCGCGCCCCGGCCCCTTATAGAGCCTCCAAGATCATGACCCCTCGGGGTCTGACATGCGCAAATCTGGGGATTCTGAATGACCGATCCAGCCATCACACCCGATGTGATCGCCGCCCATGGCTTTACCGACGCCGAATATGCCGAAGTCAACTCGATCCTCGGACGCGCGCCGAACTACACCGAAATGGGCATCTTCTCGGCCATGTGGAACGAGCATTGTTCCTACAAATCCTCCAAGAAATGGCTGCGCACCCTACCCACGGAAGGCCCCCAGGTCATCTGCGGCCCCGGCGAAAACGCGGGCATCGTGGACATCGGCGACGGGCAATGCGTCGTCTTCAAGATGGAGAGCCACAACCACCCCTCCTACATCGAGCCCTATCAGGGGGCCGCGACGGGCGTGGGCGGCATCCTGCGCGACGTCTTCACCATGGGCGCGCGGCCCATCGCGGCGATGAACTCGCTGAGCTTCGGCGAGGTCGCCCACCCCAAGACGCGGCAGCTGGTCCATGGCGTCGTGGAAGGCGTCGGCGGCTACGGCAACTGCTTCGGCGTGCCGACCATCGGTGGCGAGGTGCGGTTCCACCCGGCCTATAACGGCAACTGCCTCGTCAACGCCTTCGCCGCGGGCCTCGCGGATACCGACAAGATTTTCTACTCTGCCGCCTCGGGCGTCGGCATGCCTGTCGTCTACCTCGGCGCCAAGACCGGCCGCGACGGCGTCGGCGGCGCGACCATGGCTTCGGCCGAGTTCGACGACACCATCGAAGAGAAGCGCCCGACGGTGCAAGTCGGCGACCCCTTCACCGAGAAGCGCCTGCTGGAGGCGACGCTGGAGCTGATGGCCTCGGGCGCGGTGATCTCGATTCAGGACATGGGCGCGGCGGGCCTCACCTGCTCGGCGGTGGAGATGGGCGACAAGGGCGGGCTCGGCATCAAGCTGAACCTCGACGCCGTGCCGATCCGAGAAGAGGAAATGACCGCCTACGAGATGATGCTGTCCGAGAGCCAGGAGCGGATGCTCATGGTGCTCAAGCCCGAGCTGGAAGACGTGGCTCGAGAGATTTTCGTGAAATGGGACCTCGATTTCGCCGTGGTGGGCGAGACGATCCCCGAGGATCGCTTCATCATCATCCATAACGGTGAGACCAAGGCCGACCTGCCGCTGTCGAAACTGGCCTCCACCGCGCCGGAATACGACCGTCCCTGGGTGCCGACGGAACCGGCCGAGGCGCTGGACGCGGTGCCCGAGATCGACCCGATCGACGCGCTGCGCGCCCTCGTCTCCTCGCCCAACTACTGCTCGCGCCAGTGGGTCTACCAGCAATACGACCACCAGGTGATGGGCGACACGGTCGTCTCGCCGGGGCTTGGCGCGGGCGTCGTCCGCGTGCATGGCACCGACAAGGCGCTGGCCTTCACCTCGGACGTGACGCCGCGCTACGTGAAGGCGAACCCCGTGGAGGGCGGCAAGCAGGCGGTGGCGGAAGCCTATCGCAACCTCACGGCGGTGGGGGCAAAGCCGCTGGCCACCACCGACAACATGAACTTCGGCAACCCCGAGAAGCCCGAGATCATGGGCCAGTTCGTGGGCGCCATTCAAGGCATCGGCGAGGCCTGCCTCGCGCTCGACACGCCGATCGTCTCGGGCAATGTCTCGCTCTACAACGAGACCGACGGCACCGGCATCCTCCCCACGCCGACCATTGGCGCCGTGGGTCTGCTCGACCATATCGACGAGTTGATCGCGGGCGTCGCGCGCGAGGGCCATGTGCTTTTGCTGGTCGGCGAGACCGAGGGTCACCTCGGCCAATCCGCGCTGCTGGCCGAGGTCTTCAACCGCGAAGATGGCGACGCGCCCCGTGTCGATCTGGAGGCCGAGAAGCGCAACGGCGACTTCATCCGCGACAACCGCGAATGGATCGGCGCCTGCACCGACCTCTCCGACGGCGGGCTGGCCCTTGCCGCCTTCGAGATCGCCCATGCCGCCGGCACCGGGGTGACGCTCGACCTAGCGGACACCGCGACGCTCTTCGGCGAGGACCAGGCGCGCTACCTGATCTCGACCTCCTTCGACAAGGCCGAGGCGCTGATGGTGGCGGCCGGTCAGGCGGGCGTGACCCTCGGCACCGTGGGCAAGGTCGGCGGCGAAATGGTGCGGATCGGCGGCTCGGAAGCGTCGCTCGCGGAGCTGTCGGAGGCCTACATGGGCACCTTCGCGGCGACCTTCGCATGAGCGCGCGCCACCGCCCGCTTGCGACCCGCAACGCCGCGTCCTACATCTAGGACAAGACCAACCCAAGGATCCGACCCATGCCGATGCAAGCCTCCGAGATCGAAGCGCTCCTGCGCCAGACTTTTCCCGACGCCAAGATCGAAGTCTCGGGCGATGACGGTGTCCACATGGCCGCGATGGTCGTGGACGAAAGCTTCCGCGGCATGAACCGGGTGCAACAACAGCGCGCCGTCTATGCCGCGCTGAAAGGCAAGATGGACGGCTCTGCGGGCGAATTGCACGCGCTGGCCCTGACCACCAAGGCACCGGATTGATGCGCCGCCCGCGCCCTGCGGACCCAACTTTTCCCCGCGCGCCCCGCGTGCGGATGACCAAAGGACCCAATGAATGACCGCTGAGACCCAGATCAAAGACACCATCACCGCCAATGACGTCGTGCTGTTCATGAAGGGCACCAAGGAAATGCCGCAGTGCGGATTTTCCTCCCGCGTGGCGGGCGTGCTGAACTACATGGGCGTGGATTTCGCCGATGTGAACGTGCTGGCCGACGAGGGCCTGCGCCAGGGCATCAAGGATTTCTCCGACTGGCCGACGATCCCGCAGCTCTACGTGAAGGGCGAATTCGTCGGCGGCTGCGATATCATCACCGAGATGACGTTGTCGGGCGAGCTGGACACGCTGTTCTCGGAAAACGGCGTCGCCTACGACAAGGACGCCGCCGACAAGATCCGCGAAGCGAACGCCTGAGGGTGCGGTCCGGGGGGTGCACCGGGCCGGATAAGGTACGGGAGGGTCCGCCTTTGGCGGGCCCTTTTTTTCTGGTGATTGGTTGGGGGATGTAACCGGCGGGGGCCAGTACGTGGGGCGGCCGGGGGGGCTCTGCCCATGACCTTTATTCGGGGCTCTGCCCATTAATACTATTCGGGGGCTCTGCCCCCGGGCCCCCGGAGTTGTACGGCCAAGATGAAGGAGCGGCGGGGTGGTCTGCCGCTTAGTCCTTCTTCTTGGTCAAGCCCTTTTTCACGTGTTTGTTGAGCCGCGAGGGGATGGATTTCTTGCGGTTCTTGTAGGGGTTATCCTCGGCCTGGCTGCGCATGTAGAGCCGGATCGGGGTGCCGGGCATGTTGAAATCCTCGCGCAGGCCGTTGATCAGGTAGCGCGAATAGGCCTCGGGCAGGAGTTGCGGGTGCGAGCACATGACCACGAAGCCCGGCGGGCGGGTTTTCACCTGGGTCATGTAGCGCAGCTTGATGCGGCGGCCGCCCGGCGCGGGGGGCGGGTGCGCCTCGATCATCGCCGAGAGCCATTGGTTCAGGCGCGCGGTGGAGATGCGGGTGTTCCAGGTCTCGTGGATCTTCATGATCGCGGCGTGGAGCTTGTCGAGCCCCTTGCCGGTCTTTGCCGAAACGGTGACCAGCGGCGCGCCGCGCAGTTGCGGCAGGAGGCGTTCGAAGCCCACGCGCAGGTCTTTGAGTTTCTGCTGCTTTTCAGGCTCGAGGTCCCATTTGTTGACGGCGACGACCACGGCGCGGCCCTCGCGCTCGGCGAGGTCGGCGATGCGCAGGTCCTGGCTCTCGAAGGGGATGGCGGCGTCCAGCAGCACGACGACGACCTCGGCGAATTTCACCGCGCGCAAGCCGTCGGAGACCGATAGTTTCTCCAGCTTTTCCTGCACCTTGGCGCGTTTACGCATGCCGGCGGTGTCGAAGATGCGCATCGGCACCTCGTCCCACTCGAAGGTCAGGCCGATGGCGTCGCGGGTGATCCCGGCCTCGGGCCCGGTGAGCAGGCGGTCCTCGCCGATGATCTGGTTGATCAGGGTGGATTTGCCCGCGTTGGGGCGGCCCACGACCGCGATCTGCAGCGGCTTGGTGGCGGTGATGACGCGGTCGTCGCTGTCCACGTCCACATCGGTCTCGGCCTCTTCGGTGTCCTCCTGCGCCTCGATCAGGGGGCGGAGGACGGCGGCGAGATCGGCCATGCCCTCGCCGTGTTCCGCCGAGAGCGCCAGCGGCTCGCCCAGGCCGAGCGAGAAGGCATCGAGCAGGCCGGACTGGCCCGCGTTGCCCTCGGCCTTGTTGGCGGCCAGCAGGACCGGGCGGCCGGACTTGCGCAGGATGTCGGCGAAGACCTCGTCGTTGGCGGTCACGCCTGCGCGCGCGTCCATCAGGAACAGCGTCGCGTCCGCCATCGCCACCGCGCGCTCGGTCAGGCGGCGCATGCGGCCTTCGAGGCTGTCGTCGGTGGCATCTTCGAGTCCGGCCGTGTCGATCACCGTGAAGCGCAGGTCCGCGAGCTTCGCCGCGCCCTCGCGCAGGTCACGGGTCACGCCGGGCTGGTCATCGACCAGCGCCAGCTTGCGCCCGACCAGGCGGTTGAACAGCGTCGATTTGCCGACATTGGGGCGGCCGACGATGGCGAGAGTGAAGGACATGGGAACAACCTTGAATTGAAGAGGCGCACCTACGCTGCTTTTGCCGGTATTTCAAGCGCCCTCGGGGGCGGGGCGGCGGCTCAGAGCCGGCGCAGCGCGGTTTCCAGCGCATTGGAAAAGGCGGAGCGATCGGCCTTGGAGAAGGGCTTCTGCCCGCCGATCCCCTGCCCCTCCAGACTGGCGCGCAGATCGGCCATGATCGCGCGGGTCGCCACCTGCGCGCCGATGGAGTTGGCGGTGAAGGGCTGGCCCTTGTGGTTCAGCACCACCGCGCCGTTCTCGAGGCACCGCTCGGCCAGCAGGATGTCGGCGGTGATCACGAGGCTGCCCAGACCGGCACCCTCGGCGATCACGTCATCAGCGGCGTCGAAGGCCTCGCCCGCCATGACCATGGTGATCAGCGGATGATCGGGGTGGCGCAGGTAGCTGGCGGCGACGAGCTTCACCGGGATCTTGTGGCGGTAGGCGCAGGTATAGACCTCCTCCTTCACCGGGCAGGCGTCGCCGTCGATCCAGATCGTGCGGGCATCGCGGGGTGTTTCAGTCAAAGTGATCCTCCGGGAAGGGGATGGCCAGCCCGTGGCCCGAGGCCTCGGTCAGCTGCAAATGTCCGTCCTTCAGCGTGATGTCCGACAGCTCGGACCATCCGGGCGGGCGCGGCAGGGAGACCATGGCGTGACGGATCACGTGGCGCGCGCCGAGCGTCAGCGCGGTGGGCACGCCCATGGCCGTCAGGCGGTTGTCGGCCAGCGCCGCGGCCAGCCCCTCGCCGCCCATGGCGCGGCCGTCCTCGATCCCCAAAACGCCCTTGTGCCGGCTGTTCCAGGGCGGGAAGTCCCTTGCGCCGTTGGAGATCCAGAGCATCGTGATCGGCAGCATCTGCGCGTCCTTCAGGACGATCACCATGTCGTCCTCGGCGTTGCGCATCACGCAGGTCCAGCCGAGCGTCGCGCCCCGCGCCTCGACCAGCGTGCAGAAATCCTCGACCACGTGACCCGCCGGATAGGTGCCCAGATGCCACTGGCTGCCGTCTTCACAATCCAGTTCCAGATCGCCGCGCAGCTGGTTGAGCGCCCAGAGGTTCGCGCCCTCGTGCTGCGCCACCGGGTCGGTCAGCGCCGCGCGCTTGGGGCTGAACGACAGCCGCCCGCCCTCGGCCATGCGGGTCATCGGATGGTGGGCGAAGGTCACCTCGCCCGCGCCGCCCTCCACCACGTGGGTGCTGAGAAGCGCCGAGCCCACAAGGCGGATTTCCTTGGTGACATGGGCGCCGAGCACGTCGGTCGAGAGCGCGAAGCGCGCGCTCGCAGCATCATGGGCGACGAGGTTCCACGGGTCATTCGCCGGGGGGCCGTGGATCGGCCCGTCATGGACATCGTCGCGTCCGAAGGGCATGCACAGGAAATCGCCCGCCAGCCGCTTGTCCACCAGCGCCACGTCGGGATCGTCCTGCACCTCCGCCTCGTCGCGCCATGGCGCGGCGTGCAGAGGCTCTCGCCCCGAAACCTGCCAATGGGGGATATTCCCGACGGAGGCGTCGATCAGCGCCTCGGCGTCGCCATGGGCGATGCGGATCATCGCGGGGTCGGTCATGGACGTGCCAGCGCCGCGAGACCCGCCTGCAGGATGCCCGCGTCGCCGCCGCAGCCGAGGAAGTTGACGCCGGCCTCGGTCACCCGCGCCTCCATCTCCGGCCCGCTCACGATGATGCCCGCGGCCTTGCCGCCGCGCCGCACAATGGCGATGGCCTCGACGATCTCGCGCCACAGTTCCTCGTTGCCGAGGTCGTCGCGGAACCCCATGTCTGCGCCCAGATCGGCGGGACCGATGAACACCCCGTCGACGCCCTCCACGGCGGTAATTGCCACGATATCCTTGAGGGCGGCGCGGCTTTCAGCCTGCACGAGGATGCAGATCTCGTCATTGGCGGTCGCCGCATAATCCTCGGTGGCACCATAGGCGCCCGCGCGCGCGACCATCGCGCCCATGCCGCGGATGCCTTCGGGTGGATAGCGGCAGGCACGCACGACCGCGGCGGCCTCTTCGGCGGAGTTGACCATCGGCACCAGCACGGTCTGCACGCCGAGGTCCAGCGCCTGTTTCAGCACCCAATCCTCGCCCACCGGCACCCGCACCACGGCGGGCGTGGGCGTGGCGGCCAGCGCGGTCAGCTGCGCGCGGATCGCGGTGGGGTCCCAGGGGCCGTGCTCGCCATCGATCAGGCACCAGTCGAAGCCCGCGCGCCCGGCCATCTCGGCGGTGACCATGCCGGGCAGGTTCAGCCAGAGGCCGCGCTGCATCTCGCCGCGCGCGAGCGCTGCCTTGAGGGTGTTGGTGGGCGCGGCCATGGCGGGTTCCTTCTCGAGGTGACGTGAACGGGGTAAACCTGTGCGCAGTCGATCAAATCCGCGTTGCGGGCGCAAGGTGGCATGGACCGTCATCGCCGCGATTGCGCCCCCCCGGCCCTCCTCGAAATGTATCGAAACCTTGCAGGCGCGCCCCTACGTCAGCCTATTTTTTGACCCCTTCCCCTTTGAAACGACCGCAGCTAGTCTTCGCCTCACCAAGGGCAAGTAATGTCCACACCAGGGAGATACGTTATGAAGAAGTTTTTGCTGGCATCCGCCGCATCCATGGCACTGACCGGTGTCGCCATCGCCGATGGCCACCAGGGCGACGTCACGCTCGGCGTGATCCTCGGCTTCACCGGCCCGATTGAATCGATCACGCCTGCGATGGGCGACGGCGCCGAGCTGGCGATGTCCGAAGTCACCGAATCCGGCATGCTGTTCGGCGGTGCCTCCGTCACCTCCGTGCGTGCGGACAGCACCTGCGTCGACAGCTCCGCGGCCCAGGCCGCAGCCGAGCGTCTGATCACCTCCGACGGCGTGCATGGCATCGTCGGCGCCGACTGCTCCGGCGTGACCGGCTCGATCCTCGCCAACGTGGCCGTCCCGAACGGCATGGTCATGGTCTCGCCCTCCGCCACCTCCCCCGGTCTCTCGACCGCCGAGGACAACGGCCTGTTCTTCCGCACCGCGCCTTCCGACGCGCGTCAGGGTGTTGTGATGGCCGAGATCATCATGGAGCGCGGCATCGACACCGTCGCCGTGACCTACACCAACAACGACTACGGTCAGGGCCTCGCCGATGCCTTCACCGCAGCCTTTGAAGAGGCCGGCGGCACGGTCACGCTGTCCGCTGCCCATGAAGATGGCCGCGCGGATTACTCTGCTGAAGTCGGCGCACTGGCCTCCGCCGGTGGTGACGCTCTCGTCGTGGCAGGCTACGTGGACCAGGGCGGCTCCGGCGTGATCCAGGCCGCGCTCGACACCGGCGCGTTCGATACCTTCGTCTTCCCCGACGGCATGGTCTCCCAGGCGCTGGTCGACAACTTCGGTTCCGACATCGACGGCTCCTTCGGCCAGAACCCCGGCACCGACAGCGAAGGCGCGGGCATCTACCAGTCCATGGCCGAGGAAGCCGGCTTCGACGGCACCTCGCCGTTCTCTGCCGAAAGCTATGACGCGGCTGCGCTGCTGATGCTGGCCATGGCTGCCGCGGATTCGCGCAACCCCGCCGACTACATGGGCGAGATCATGAACGTCGCCAACGCGCCGGGCACCGAGATCCTGCCGGGTCAGCTTGGCATGGCGCTGGAGATGATCGCCAATGGTGAAGAGATCGACTACGTCGGTGCCTCCGCCGTTGACCTGATCGGTGGCGGCGAGAGCGCCGGCAACTACCGCGAGATCGAGATCTCGGGTGGTGAGCTGACGGTTGCTGGCTACCGTTGATTGATCGACCATTGATCTAGGGGCGGCCCGGTTCTTCAACCGGGCTGCTCTTTTTCTGCTACAGGCCTGCCCGCGCACGGCAGACCAGGGGGACGCACATGATCGAAGTCCACGACCTTCACAAACATTTCGGTGGTTTCCATGCCGTCGACGGCGCGAGCCTGCGGATCGAGACCGGCTCCATCACCGGGCTGATCGGCCCCAACGGCGCTGGCAAGACGACGCTGTTCAACGTCATCGCGGGCGTGTTGCCCCCCACCTCGGGGCGCGTCGTGATGGATGGCGAGGACATCACCGGCCTGCCGCCCCATGAGCTCTTCGGCAAGGGCCTTCTGCGGACCTTCCAGATCGCCCATGAATTTTCCTCCATGACCTGCCGCGAGAACCTGATGATGGTGCCCGAGGGCCAATCGGGCGAGGCGCTCTGGAACACCTGGTTCGGCCGCAAACGCATCGCCGACGAGGAACGCGCGCTGCGCGCCAAGGCCGACGAAGTGTTGGAATTCCTCACCGTCGAACATCTGGCCGAGCAACCGGCGGGACAGATCTCGGGCGGGCAGAAGAAGCTGCTGGAACTGGGCCGCACGATGATGGTGGACGCCAAGATCGTCTTCCTCGATGAGGTCGGCGCGGGCGTGAACCGCACGCTTCTCAACACCATCGGTGACGCGATCATCCGCCTCAACAAGGAGCGCGGCTACACCTTCTGCGTCATCGAGCACGACATGGATTTCATCGGCCGCCTCTGTGACCCGGTCATCTGCATGGCCGAGGGTCACGTGCTGGCCGAAGGCTCGCTGGCCGAGATCAAGGCCAACGACGCGGTGATCGAGGCCTATCTCGGCACCGGATTGAAGAACAAGGACCAGTTGGAAGGGGCCAGCGCATGAGCGATCCCTATCAGAACGACCGCGGCAACAAGGACCGCTCGATCACCAAGGCGGCGCCGCCCTCGATGGGCGATCCGATCCGCAAGAGCGGCAAGGCGCAGGCGGTGGCGGGGGATCATCCCTTCCTGATCGGCGAGGCGATGACCGGCGGCTATGGTAACGGGCCCGACATCCTCCACGATTGCACGATCGCGGTGAACCCCGGCGAAATCGCCGTGATCGTCGGCCCCAACGGCGCGGGCAAATCCACCGCCATGAAGGCCGTCTTCGGGATGCTGAACCTGCGCCAAGGCCGGGTGCTGCTGGACGGGCAGGATATCTCCTCGCTCAGCCCCCAGGATCGGGTCGGCGCGGGCATGGGGTTCGTGCCGCAGACCTCGAACATCTTCACCTCGATGACGGTGCAGGAGAACCTCGAGATGGGGGCCTTCATCCGCAAGGACGATTTCCGCCAGACGATGGAGCAGGTCTTCGACCTCTTCCCGATCCTGCGCGAGAAACGCGCGCAGGCGGCGGGCGAGTTGTCGGGCGGCCAGCGTCAGCAGGTGGCCGTGGGCCGCGCGCTGATGACCAAGCCCAAGGTGCTGATGCTCGATGAGCCGACGGCGGGCGTCTCGCCCATCGTGATGGATGAGCTTTTCGACCGCATCATCGAGGTGTCGCGCACCGGCATCCCGATCCTGATGGTGGAACAGAACGCGCGCCAAGCCCTTGAAATCGCGGACAAAGGATATGTCCTCGTGCAGGGGCGCAACGCCTATACCGGGACCGGGAAAGAGCTTCTGGCCGACCCGGAAGTGCGCAAATCCTTCCTCGGAGGCTGATGCTAATGGCGGGGCTTCGCACCGCGCTCACCGCGCTTTGCGTGGCCTCTCCCGCGCTGGCCGAGCTGGAGCTGGAAACCAGCCCCGCGCCCTATCGCGGGCTGTGCCAGATGAACGAGGTCTGCACCCCCGCCGGCCACTGCGGCGCGATGCCTGCCCTTGGCGACACCGCCTTGCAGATCGACGCCCGCGGCACCCGCATGGGGCCGGACTGGTCCGATCTCTCCGAGGTCGATCGCTACCCGAGCCTCGACGCGGCCCTGCCCCTGCCCGCGATTTCCGAGGCGCGGCGCAATTTCCTCGTCGATCTTCCGTCCGACGGCACGGCGCGCCGCTTTGCGCTCCACGTCCAGACCGCCGACCCCGAAACCGGCGCGCCCCGTCTGCGGCCGCAATCCTTCGTGCTCTCCTGCACCGAGGTCGCGCCATGAAGCCGCTCATCCTCTCCGCCGCCGCGCTCCTGCTGCCCGCGCCCGCCACGGCGGCCGGGCTGGCGTGCACCTTCACGACGATCTGCAGCCCGCTCACCGATTGCCAGACCCACGACGGCGTGCCCTTCCGCTTCGACGTGACCGAAGACAGCCTGCGCTTTACCACGCCCGAGCAGGAGGTCATCGGCACGCCCCTGCCCCATATTGACGCCCCCGCCTTCGCGGGCCTGTTCGAGACCGGGCCCGGCGGCACGATCCTGCTCAGCGTATCGGGCACCGGCGAAGCGGTGATGACACAACAGGACATCGACAGCGCGGGCCGGGTGCAATCCGTCTCCTACTTCGGCATCTGCGAGCCTGCCGCATGACCGCCCTCGCCCCTGTTGCCGCCTCCGCTTCGCGCCGCCCTGCCGCTCTTCGAAAGATACCGCCCATGCGCCTTTCTGCCCTCGCCCTCCTTCTGATCACCCCGCTGGCCGCGCAGGCACAGGATGCGCCCGTGAACCTCGCCTGCGATCTGGCGATCCTCTGCCCCGATGCCGGTGCCTGCCGGGACTGGGATCAGACGATCACAATCGTCGAGGGCTCGGACGGCTGGCAGGTGAACTGGAACGCCGATCTGCCGTCTGATTACGAGCTGATCGCCGATTACCTGCCGCCCGCCGATTCCGTCGAGCCGGTGCGCGTCCGCACCCTGATGTTCCGCAACACCCGCGCGCAATCGAGCCAGATGGTGACCTTCGACAGCACCGGCCGCGTGGTCGTCACCGGCCACCAGCCGCAGGCCGGCACCCGCGTCGTGACCGGCATCGGCACCTGCGAGCCTGCCGAATGAACCGCGCCGCCGCAGCCTCCTGCCTTCCGGCGGTCCTGCTCGCCGTGTCGCTGGCCCTGCCCGCGCGCGCCGAGCCCTGGGCCTGCCAGATGACCGTGCAATGCGACGGTCAGGACTGCTTCGCGATCGATGACCTCTACCAGATCCTGCCCGCCGATCACGCCGGAGAGCTGTTTCTCTCCTCGCCCTCCGGGGACCGACCGGCGACCCGCCTCAGCGCACCCGACGCCCTGCCCGCGGCCTACGCCAGCGCCGGCATCCACGCGATGGGAGAGCTGATGACGATCACCCCGGACCTGCTTGCGACGGTGACATTCCACCGGACCGACGGTCCGACCCGCACAACCACATTTTTCGGCACCTGCGAGGCGTTTTAGCCCCGCTTTTACTGGAAAACGGCGCCCATGCGCGCTACCAAACACCGATGCACGCAGCGCCATAAGCTGCGGCGACACTAGGGGAGACATTGCGTGGACTTTCTCAACGCACTCGTGGCACTGGCGAATTTCGTCCTTGTGCCCGCAACGGCATATGGCGCGCAACTCGCGCTCGGCGCGCTCGGCGTCACGCTGATCTACGGCATCCTGCGATTCTCGAACTTCGCCCATGGCGACACGATGGCCTTCGGGACCATGGTCACGATCTTCGGCACATGGGGCCTGCAGGCCGCAGGCGTCACGCTCGGGCCACTGCCCACGGCGCTGCTGGCACTGCCACTCGGCATCGCGGTGACCGCGGCGCTGATGATCGGCACCGACCGCGTCGTCTATCGCTTCTACCGCGAGAAGAAGGCCAAGCCGGTGATTTTCGTGATCGCCTCGCTCGGGGTCATGTTCATCATGAACGGCATCGTCCGCTTCCTGATCGGCGTCGACGACCAGCGCTTTTCCGATGGCGAGCGCTTCATCATCCGCGCACGCGACTTCCGCGAGATGACCGGCCTCGACGAAGGTCTGGCCTTCCGCACCACCCAAGGCATCACCATCGTCGTGGCGGTGATCGCGGTGGTGGCGCTGTTCTGGTTCCTCAACCGCACGCGCACCGGCAAATCGATGCGCGCCTTCTCCGACAACGAGGATCTGGCGCTTCTGTCGGGCATCAACCCCGACCGCGTGGTGCTGGTGACATGGATCATCGTGGCGGCGCTGGCGACCACGGCGGGGGTGCTCTATGGCCTCGACAAGTCCTTCAAACCCTTCACCTATTTCCAGCTGCTGCTGCCAATCTTCGCCTCCGCCATCGTTGGCGGTCTGGGCAACCCGCTCGGCGCGATCCTCGGCGGCTTCCTCATCGCCTTCTCCGAGGTCGGCGTGACCTATGCCTTCCGCAAGGTGGTGGGCTATCTCGGGCCTGAGGACTGGCAACCCGAGGGGCTGCTGCAGCTTCTCTCCACCGACTACAAGTTCGCGGTCTCCTTCGGGATCTTGCTGATCGTGCTTCTGTTCAAGCCTACGGGCATCATGAAGGGGAAATCGGTATGAGCGACGTGACCTCACCCACCGCCACCGCGCCTGCGCCCTCGGGCTTCAACGCCAAGAACGTGGCCCTTTTCGCGCTGGTCGCCGTCCTGTTCCTCGGCACCGGCTTCGTGCAGTCGTGGAACACTGCGCTGACGATCTTCAACATGGGGCTGATCAGCTGCATCATGGCGCTCGGCGTCAACATGCAGTGGGGCTACGCGGGCCTGTTCAACGTCGGCGTCATGGGCTTCGTGGCGCTCGGCGGGCTGGCCACCGTGCTGGTCTCCGTCGATCCCGTCCCCGAGGCGTGGTCGGCCGGCGGCTTGCAGGTGATCATGGGCCTCATCCTCGGCGCGCTGACCATCGTGGGCGCGATCCTGCTCTGGAACGCCATGCCCAGAGGCCGGCTCCGAGGGCTGGTGATGCTGGTCGTCCTGCTGGCGGGCTTCGTCGTCTTCCGGCAGGTCTTCGACGGCGGCACCCAGGCCGTCGAATCCATCGACCCGGCGGTGTCTGGCTTCCTCGGCGGCCTTGGCCTGCCGGTGCTCTTTGCCTGGCCCGTGGGCGGGCTGCTGGCCGCCGGTGCAGCATGGATCATCGGCAAGACCGCCCTCGGCCTGCGCTCGGACTACCTCGCCATCGCGACCCTCGGCATCGCCGAGATCATCATCGCCGTGCTCAAGAACGAGGACTGGCTGGCGCGCGGCGTGAAGAACGTCATCGGCATCGACCGTCCCGTTCCCTACGAGGTCGAGCTGCAGGCGAACCAAGGCTTCGTCGACATGGTCACCACCTACGGCGCGGACCCGGTGACCGCCTCCACGATCACCGTGAAGCTGCTCTATTCGCTCCTGTTCATCGTCGTGCTCGGCCTGCTGATCTGGCTGTCTGAGAAGGCGTGGAACTCGCCCTGGGGCCGGATGATGCGGGCGATCCGAGACAACGAGGTCTCGGCCTCGGCCATGGGCAAGAACGTCAAGAAACGCCACATGCAGATCTTCATCCTCGGCTCCGCCGTCTGCGGCATCGCCGGTGCGATGATGACGACGCTCGACAGCCAGCTTGTGCCCGGCACCTACCAGCCTTTGCGCTTCACCTTCCTGATCTGGGTGATGGTCATCGTCGGCGGCTCCGGCAACAACTGGGGCGCGGTGCTCGGCGGCTTCCTGATCTGGTGGCTCTGGGTGCAGGTCGAACCCCTCGGCCTCCTGCTGATGCAGACGCTGACCTACGGCATGGAGGACGGCTACTGGCTGCGCGAGCACCTGCTCGACAGCGCCGCCCATATGCGCCTGCTGACCATGGGGCTGATCCTGCTCCTCGTGCTGCGCTTCAGCCCACGGGGCCTGATCCCCGAGAAGTAGGCGGCACAATCACTTTAGCCCGAAGGCCGTCCCATCCGGGGCGGCCTTTGCGCATCCGGGCCGGACTTGAACCGCGCGCCCGCCAATACTAGACTAGACCGATACCGCCCGCCGGGACGACCCGGCCGCAGATTGGGCATGTGCCAGGACGACCTGCAATTGGGGGAGGTCGACGTGGCCTGGATTTATCTCTTCATCGCCGGCGCTCTGGAAGTGGCCTGGGCCGCAGGGCTCAAACGCCTCGGGCTTGGCGGCGGCTGGATGCTCGGCATCCTCACCCTCATCACCATGGCCGCGAGCCTGCTGGCGCTCTACGCCGCCATGGCGCGGTTGCCCCTCGGCATTGCCTACCCGATCTGGACCGGCATCGGCTCCGTCGGCTCGGTCGCCGTGGGCGTGCTCTTCTTCAACCAGACAATCGGCGCGAGTACCGTGGCAGGAGTCCTCCTGCTCGTGGCAGGCATGGTCCTGCTCGGCGCCGACGCCCATTGACCCGAAAGGACGCAAGACATGACGACGAAAACCAAAACGGCCCGTGCCTTGATCGAGGGGCGCCCGGCGCTGATCGTGATCGACATTCAGAAGAGCACCTTCATCGACGACAGCGCCGAGCGTTCGATCGACAACATGCCCGGCTACCGCGCGCGGATGGAGGCCGCCCGAGGCCTCGTGGACGCCGCCCATGACGCGGGCGTTCCGGTGATCTTCATCCAGGAGGTGCACCGCCCCGACCTCGTGGATTTCGGCCGCGAGCTGGACGGCGACGAGGATATCCACTGCCTCGAAGGCGACCCCCGCACCGAAGTGGCGAAGGAGGAGATGGGCTTCCGCCGCGGCGACTACGTGATCCCCAAACGCCGCTACTCGGCCTTCTTCGGCACCGATTTCGAGATCCTGCTGCGTGGCCTGAAGATCGACACGCTGATCCTCTGCGGCGGGTTGACCGATGTCTGCGTCCATTACACCTTCGTCGACGCGCACCAGTCCGACTACTTCTGCCGCGTGGTGGAGGATTGCGTCGGCGGCTCCTCGCTCGAGGCGCATGAGGCCGCCTTGCGCGCGATGGAATATTTGCAGACCGGGGCGGTCCAAAGCCGCGAAAGGGTGATTGCCGCGCTGGCCGACCATCGGGCCGCGGGCTGAGGCCCGATGGCGCTGCCTTGCCGTTCCCGGCATAAATGTGCACGAGTGTCGCATACGCTTCTCATGCATGGATCCGCGCCTTGAGCTTTCTTTCGGTCACCTCGGTCCCGAGACTCCGCTGGAGCGCGCCCCGGGCCTTCACCCTGCGGCCGCCCGCGGCCTCGCTGGTGTTCCTCGTCATCGGCCTCGTCGTCTTCGGCACCGGCGAGGCGCTTCTGGTCACGGCAGGTGTTGGCGTCAGCCCCTGGACGCTGTTCGCCGAGGGCGTGACGCAGGTGACCGGCTGGAGCCTCGGCTTTGCGACCTTCGTGATCAGCGCGTCGCTGCTGGCGCTCTGGGTGCCGCTGAAGCAGACGCCCGGCCTAGGGACGATCCTGAACGCGATCATCATCGCGCTGGTGCTGGAATACCTCCTGCCTTACCTGCCTGCTTTCGAAAGCTACGCCGCCAACGCCCTGCTGGCCCTCGTCGGCGTCATGGTGACCGGCTTCGGCGCGGCGATCTACCTTGTCGCCAACCTCGGCCCCGGCCCCCGTGACGGGCTGATGACCGGCCTGCAAGCCGTCACCGGCCTGCCCATCGCGCTGGTCCGCACGGCATTGGAGCTGACCGTGGTCGCCATCGGATGGGCACTTGGCGGCACCCTCGGCCTCGGCACAGTGCTCTTCGCGCTCGGCATCGGACCGGCGATCGCCACCGGAATGCAGGTCCTGCAGCGGTTTGAGACCCGGCATTAGCGGGTCCATGCGGGAGTGTTGGCGGGTCCGGGTGGACTGGACCTCGAGCTTTGGCGCGGGCCGAGGGTGCGGAAGCCTCCGGCGGGAGTTGTATTTACCAAGATGAAGGGGGAGCGGTGGGGAGATGCACGCTCGTCGCGCCGTGGCCTTGCTCTGACCGCAAGAAAAACCCCTCGCGCGCCGGGGCATGCGAGGGGGTTGGATATGGTTACCGATAGGTTAACGCGCGAGGTGAAGGGGTGCGTTTACAGAGGCTTAGCCAATGTGCGCACGCTTGAACGCGGGTGGTTTCAGCGCCCCTCGAACTGCGCCGGGCGCTTCTGGAGGAAGGCCATGACCCCCTCCATGAAATCGCGCGATTTTCCGCATTGTCCCTGCAGCTGCCCCTCCAGAAGGAGCTGCTCTTCCAGGCTGTTGCCCGAGCTGGCCCGCATCACCTGCTTGATACGCTTGAAGGCCTCGCTCGGCCCCGTCGCCAGGTGCGTGGCGCGGGCTTTCCAGACCTCCTCGAAGGCCTCGTCCGCCGCCACTTCCCAGATCATTCCCCAGTCCGCGGCCTGCGTTGCCGTGATCTTCTCCGCAAACAGGGCCGCTCCCATTGCGCGCTGCAGGCCGATGGTCCGCGGCAGCGCCCAGGTGCCGCCCGCGTCGGGGATCAGGCCGATCTTCGAAAAGGCCTGGATGAACGACGCGCTCTCGGTCGCGATTGTCACGTCGCAGATCAGCGCGAGGTTGGCGCCTGCACCCGCCGCCGTGCCGTTGACCGCCGCGATGACCGGGACCGGGCAATCGACGATGGCGTTGAGCATCGGGATATACTCGTCGCGCAAGGTCCGCTCGAGGTTGATGTTGCCCATGTTGGCCCGGTCACCGAGGTCCTGACCCGAGCAGAAGGCCGCGCCCGTGCCCGTCAGCACGACCACCCGCGCCTCCTGTCCCGCCGCGCTGACCGCGTGGGTGATCTCTGCGCGCATCTGCGTGTTGAGCGCGTTCATCACGTCGGGGCGGTTCATCGTGATGACAGCCATCCCCTCGCGGGTCTCGGTGGTGATTGTCTCGTAATTCATGGGTAGGCCTCCCTAAGGTTGCGGGAACCATAGCAAACGGGCCCGGCCGGACCAGCCTAAACGCGGCGTCAGTTCTCAGGGGGCGTGCTGTCGCGCTCGGCGCTGTCCGAGAGGATGGCCTGCAGGCGCGCTTCCTCCTCGGGGGTCAGTTGGTCGGCGCCTGCGGGCTCTGCCGTCGCGCGCGTGCGCAGGTAGCTAACCGAGAGGCCGAGGCCGGCGAGCAGCAGCAGTGGCCCGGCCAGCCAGAGCAGGATAGAGGAGCCGTCGAAGGTCGGGCGAAGGAGGACGTATTCGCCGTAGCGGTCGACGATATAGGCCACGGTCTCGGCATCGGTGTCGCCTGCGACCAGACGCTCCCTCACGAGGAGCCGCAGGTCGCGGGCGAGGTCGGCATTGCTCTCGTCGATGCTCTCGTTGCGGCAGACAAGGCATCGCAGACCCGCCGAGATGTCGCGCGCTCGCTCTTCGAGGACGGGGTCGGAGAGGACCTCGTCCGGCTGCACCGCCGTGGCCGGCGTGGCCAGGCTGGCGGTCACAAGAAGCAGGGCGCAGAGGAGACGTCTCATTCCGCCGGCACCTCGCGCACGGCGGGGCGCGAGCGGGCGGCGCCTGCGGCCATGCGGTAGCGGCGGTCGGAGAGGCTCAGGAACCCGCCCAAGGCCATGATGATGGTGCCGCCCCAGATCCAGTTCGCGAAGGGTTTGACCCAGACCCGCAGCGCCCATCCGCCGCCGTCCTGGGGATCGCCGAGGGTGATGTAGACGTCGCGCGTGATGCCGCCGTCGATCCCGGCCTCGGTCGTGGGCATCCCGGCGACCGGGTAGATGCGGCGCTCAGGGGTGAGCGTGGCGATTTCTTCTCGGGTCTCGGCGTCCCGGACGAGAACCGAAGCGATCGTGGAGATATAATTTGGCCCGCGGACGTTCTCCTCGACGCCCAAGAGCTCGACCTCGTAGGCGCCGACGACATAGGGCGTGCCCTCCTGGGCCACGCGGATGTCTTCGATCTGGTAGCCGGTCAGTGCGACGACCCCGAACATGGTGACGCCGAGGCCTGCATGGGCGATGGACTTGCCCCAATCGGCGCGGGGAAGGCGCGCAAGGCGGCGCAGGCGTCCGCGCAGATCGCCCCGGCCGGTCCGGGTCCAGAGATCTGTCACGGCGCCGGCCAGAAGCCAGACGGAGAGGCCGATGCCGAGAGGCGCGATGGCGGTTTTGCCGGAGTACATCGCCCAGGCCAGTAGCCCCACCGAGAGCGCGAGAACTGCCGCCGGCATCAACGCGCGCGCGGGCTTGGGCAGCCGGGCGCGTTTCCACGGCAGCATCGCGGCGATGGGCATGGCGATGGCGAGGCCGAAGACGAAGGGCGTGAAGGCCGCGTCGAAGAAGGGCGGGCCGACGGAGAGGGTGCGCTCAAAGAAGAGCTCGGCCACCAGCGGCCAGATCGTGCCGATGAAGACCACGAAGCAGGAGACGGCCAGCAGCAGGTTGTTGAGCACCAACCCGCTCTCGCGGCTGACGGTGGCGAAGACGCCCTTGGCCTCCATCGCGCCCGCGCGGAAGGCGAAGAGGAGGAGCGCGCCGCCCATGAAGATCGCGAGGATCGCGAGGATGAAGATCCCGCGCTCGGGGTCATTGGCGAAGGCATGGACCGAGGTCAGCACGCCCGAGCGCACGATGAAGGTGCCGATGAGCGAGAAGCCGAAGGCGAGGATCGCCAGCAGGATCGTCCAGCTTTTCAGGCTCTCGCGCTTCTCCACCACAATGGCCGAATGCAGCAGCGCCGCCGAGATCAGCCAGGGCATGAAGGAGGCGTTTTCCACCGGGTCCCAGAACCAGAAGCCGCCCCAACCAAGCTCGTAATAGGCCCACCAGGAACCCAGGCCGATGCCGATGGTCAGGAAGATCCAGGCCGCCAGCGTCCAGGGGCGCACCCACCGGCCCCAGGCGGCGTCGACGCGCCCCTCGATCAGGGCGGCGACGGCAAAGGAGAAGGACATCGAGAGGCCAACGTAGCCGAGGTAGAGAAACGGCGGGTGGAAGGCGAGGCCCGGGTCCTGCAGCAACGGGTTGAGGTCCTGCCCGTCGAAGGGCGGGGTCGCGAGCCGCAGGAAGGGGTTGGAGGTGAAGAGGATGAAGGCGAAGAAGGCCGTGGCGATGGCCGATTGCACCGCCAGCACGCGGGCGCGCAGGCTTGGCGGCAGGCCCTTGCCGAACCACGCCGCGCAGGCGCCGAAGAGCGTGAGGATGAGGACCCAGAGCAGGAGCGAGCCCTCGTGATTCCCCCAGACGCCGGAGATCTTGTAGAGCATCGGCTTGGCGGTATGGGAGTTGGCGACAACGAGGCTGAGGGAGAAATCCGAGGTCACGAAGGCGTAGGTCAGTGCCGCGAAGGCAAGGCCGGTGAGAAGGAACTGGGCGCTTGCGGCGGGCTCCGCCGTCGCCATCCACGCGCGATTGCCCCGCGCGGCCCCCACCATGGGCACGATCGTCTGGAAGATCGCGACCGCGAAGGCGAGGATCAGGGCGAAATGTCCGAGTTCTACTATCATGGGTCCTTTGTAGGCTGCGCGCGCAGGGGGCGCCAGAGAGCAAGCGGCTCGGTGCGACGCATTGGCGGCCCGTTGACGGGGATGTGAGCGCCGAGATCAGCCGTGGTCAGGGCGTGTGGGGCGGATCGACCCTCCGGGGGGAGTTGTATGGGCCAAGATGAAGCGGGAGCGGTTCGTGCAGTGCCGCCGGGGGTTAGCGGCCGCGGAACAGGCCGCCGAGGATGCCCCGGACCACGGCGCGGCCCGATTGCGTCCCCATCTGGCGGGCGAAGCTCTTGGCGAAGGCGGTGCCGACGCTGTCGGAGCGGCTGGAGCGGCGGCGCGGTTTCGAGGTGGAGCGGCTGACGTTGGGGGCGGAATAGCGGCGTCCGGCGCGGTATTCACGCTCGGCGGGGGCGGCTTGCTCTTCCTTCGCCTCGGCTTCCTCGGCCTCGCGCGCGGCCTCGGCGGCGCGTTTCTGGAGGATTTCGTAGGCGCTCTCGCGGTCCTCGATGGTCTCGTATTTGCCCGCGATAGGCGACTGGCCGATCAGCGCGGCACGGGTGGCCTTGGTGATCGGGCCGAGTTGCGAGGACGGGGGGCGGATCAGCGTGCGTTGCGCGACGCCGGGGATTCCCTTGCGTTCCAGAAGTGAGGTCACGGCCTCGCCGACGCCCACCTCGCGGATCGCGTCCTCGATGTCGAAATCGGGATTGTCGCGGTAGTTCTGCGCCGCCTGCTGCAGGGCGCGGCGGTCCTTGGCGGTGAAGGCGCGCAAGGCGTGCTGGATGCGGTTGCCGAGTTGACCGAGGATATCTTCGGGGACATCGGCCGGGTTCTGGGTGATGAAGTAGACGCCGACGCCCTTGGAGCGGATCAGGCGGGCCACCTGTTCGACCTTGTCGACGAGCGCCTTGGGGGCATCCTCGAACAGGAGATGCGCCTCGTCGAAGAAGAAGACCAGCTTTGGTTTGTCGGGGTCGCCCACCTCGGGCAGCGTCTCGAAGAGTTCGGAGAGGAGCCAGAGCAGGAAGGTCGCGTAGAGGCGCGGCGACTGCATCAGCTTGTCGGCGGCAAGGATGTTGATGCGCCCTGCCCCCGTCTCGTCTGTCAGGAACAGATCATCGAGTTCGAGCGCCGGTTCGCCGAAGAACTTTGCGCCGCCCTCGGTCTCCAGCACCAGCAGGCGGCGCTGGATCGCGCCGACGGAGGCCGAGGAGACATTGCCGTAGCGCAGCGAGAGCGTCTTGCGGTTCTCGCCGACCCAGACCAGCAGCGCCTGCAGGTCCTTGAGATCGAGGATCGGCCAGCTCTCCTCATCGGCGACGCGGAAGGCGATGTTGAGCACGCCCTCCTGCGCGTCGGTCAGGTCCAGGAGGCGCGACAACAGCAGCGGGCCCATTTCGGCCACGGTGGTGCGGATCGGGTGGCCCTGTTCGCCGAAGAGGTCCCAGAAGGTGACGGGGAAGGCGCGGTAGGCGTAATCGGTGAAGTTGATCGTCTCGGCGCGGGCGATGAAGGCATCGTGGAGCTTGAAGCTGTCGGAGCCCGCCTGCCCGAGGCCCGAGAGGTCGCCCTTCACGTCGGAGAGCACCACCGGGACGCCGAGGGCCGAGAAGCTTTCGGCGAGGATCTGCAGCGTCACCGTCTTGCCGGTGCCGGTGGCACCCGCGATTAACCCGTGGCGGTTCGCGTAGTCAGGGCGGAGGTATTGCGCTTCCGAGTAATCGCGGCCCCCGCCGCCCACGAAAATCCCGCTTTCGCCCTGATCTGACATCACTCATCGCCCCCGATTTCGTTTTTTCTGCTCGAGACAATACATTTTTAACATTTGTACGCCAGAGTGAGTTCATCACCCGGCCAGATGGCTGGTGATGACTTCCTCCCTGTCAACTGGCCGCGCCACACTGGCGCGGCTTTTTTCGGTCGTGATCCTCGCTGGAACCGCCTCAAATCCACTGCAAATTCCGTACCGTAACTTTCCTCGAAATGCACTGTTGACGGCTTGCAAAGCGTCGCTTACGTTCCGGTACACAAGTCGGCCAGTCCGACAGGGAGAGACAAAAGAAAAGGGTCCGTACTGCGGACCCTTTCGCCTTTTTCGAGGGGTGTGTCTGACCCGCGGCGGACGCCCGGTGAGAGAGCCACTGCACCGTCTTTGCCCCCTCTCCTTCTGCCGCCTCGTCATCCGCAAGCCTTTGCCGATGCCGCATTTTGCGCCTGACAGACCCGCCTTCGCCGTGGTAGCCACCGTCATTGAAAGCCCGCACGCCGGGTTGCATCTGACTTAAGTTTAAAAGGACGCGCATCGCATGACTTTCTTGAAGCCGCTCGCCGCTGGCCTTCTGGCCGCACTCACCCTGCCCGGACTGGCTCTGGCCCAGGCCGAGCCTCTGGTTCTGCCGGACCGCTCGGAAGTCGAGGCGGGGGAGCCCTATGTCGCCGAGATCTTCCGCGACTGGCAGGTGCGCTGCATCCGGGCCGAGACCGACGAGATGCCCGACCGCTGCGAGATGTTCCAACTTCTGGAAGAGGAAAACGGCAACCCGGTTGCCGAGTTCCGGATCGCCGCCGCGCTGATCGATGATGGTGAGACGGTCGCCAACGCGACGATCCTGACGCCTCTCGACACGCTGCTGAGCCCCGGCCTGCAGATCCGCGTGGATGATACCGAGCCGGCCGTGGTGCCCTTTGCCTTCTGCCGCAATATCGGCTGCTTCGTGCAGCTTTCGCTGACCGCAGAGAACGTGGCGCAGTTCGAGAATGGCGCCGACACGCAGGTGGTGCTTTTCGCGCTGGTCCGTGACGAGCTTGGCCAGATGGGCGGCGCGCCGGTGCCGACGACGGCGTCCCTGCGCGGCTTCACTGCGGCCTTCGACTCGCTGGAAGAGCGGATCGTGGGCGTGCGGGAATTCCTCGCCGAACAGCAGGCCGCCGCACAGCAGGGCGCGGCTGAAGAAGGCGCGGAAGAGGCCGAAGGCGAAGGTGAGGCGGCCAGCGAATAAGACTCGCGCCGCTCTGTCAAACAGGCCCGCCAGAGCGATCCGCGCGGGCCTTTTTCTTGGCCGTCACTCAGGGCGCGGCGCGCAGCGCCAGCACCGCGTTGAAGCCGCCGAAAGCGAAGGCATTCGTCAGGCAGGCCGTGACCTTCGCCTCGCGCGCCTCGTTGGGGACCACGTCGAGGGCGCATTCCGGGTCCGGCTCCTCGTAGCCGATGGTCGGCGCGATGATGCCGTCCTTGAGCGCCATGATGCAGGCCAGAAGCTCGACCGCGCCGGTGCCGCCGATCAGGTGGCCATGCATCGACTTGGTGGAGGAGATCATCAGATCGTCGGCATGGGGGCCGAAGGCATGGGCCACGGCGGCGCATTCGACCTTGTCATTGGCGGCCGTGCCGGTGCCATGGGCGTTGATGTAGCCCACGTCGCCCGCGTTCAATCCGCTGTCCCTGAGCGCCGCGCTGATGGTGCGGGCGGCGCCCTGCTGCGACGGCATGACGATGTCGGCGGCGTCGGAGGTCATGGCGAAGCCCACCACTTCTGCGAGGATGTCGGCACCGCGCGCGCGGGCACGCTCATATTCCTCGAAAACGAAGACCGCCGCGCCCTCGCCCTGAACCATACCGTTGCGGTTGGCCGAGAACGGGCGGCAGGCGTCCTTTGACATCACGCGCAGCCCTTCCCACGCCTTGACGCCGCCAAACGAGAGCATCGCCTCGGAGCCGCCGGTGACCATCACGTCGGCGCCGCCATAGCGGATCAGGTTGAAGGCCTGCCCCATGGCGTGGTTCGACGAGGCGCAGGCGGTCGCCACCGAGAACGACGGCCCCTTCAGGTTCCATTCCATCGAGACGTGAGAGGCGGCCGCGTTGTTCATCAGCTTGGGCACGACGAAGGGATGCACGCGGTTCTTTCCCTCCTCGTAGACCGTGCGGTAATTCTCGTCCCAGGTGTTCACGCCGCCGCCTGCGGTGCCCAGAACGACGCCCGCGCGGATCGCGTCCTCGCCCGAGAAGCTCATCCCCTCGAGCGCCTGTCGCGCAGCGATCATCGTGAACTGGGTGAACCGGTCGTAGAGGGCGATCTGCTGGCGGTTGAACAGGCTCTCGGGGTCATAGCCCTTCACCTGCCCGCCGATCTTCACGCTCAGCCTCTCGACGTCGCGCAGCTCCAGATCCGAGATGCCGCAGCGTCCCTCGCGGAAGGCCTCCAACGTCGTGGGCACATCGGTGCCGAGGGCGTTGATCGTGCCCTGCCCGGTGATGACGACGCGGCGCAAGGGCTAGACCTTCTGCTCGGCCAAGAGCCCTTCGACCGCGCGGATGATGGCGGCAACAGAAGAGATGTCGAACTCCGAGGCCTCGGGCTCGTTGGCATTGAAGGGCACCTGGATATCGAAGGCCTCTTCGATGGCGAAGATCGATTCCACCAGCCCTAGGCTGTCGATCCCGAGGTCTTCCAACGTCGCGGTTTCGGTCACGTCGGAGGGCTCCAGCATGGCCTGCTCGGCGATGATGGCGATGATCTTCTCTCGGACGGTCTGGGCCATGGCTCTCTCCCCGCTGTTCAGGTGGGGATTTAAGATGTCTTGTCGGGGTTGGAAACGGCTTTCTGCAGCGCCTGGACGATGCGGGACGTGCGCGGCAAGCGGCGCAGGGCTTTGTACATCTCCACATGGGTGTCCATTTTCACCGCCGGATGGCCCATGACCATGCGCCCCGAGGGCACATTGGTGAAGAGCTTCGAGGCGCCCGCGGCCACCACGTCGGAGCCGATGGTGATGTTGTCGCTGACCCCGCATTTGCCGCCCAGAACCACGCGGTCGCCCATCTGGACGGAGCCAGCAAAGCCCGTCTGACCGCAAATCAGGCAATCGCGCCCGATGACGCAGTTGTGGCCGATATGGACGAGGTTATCGACCTTGGTGCCGTCGCCGATCTCGGAATTGGCGATGGTGCCCCGGTCGATGGCTGCATTGGCGCCGATCTCCACATCATCGCCGATGACGAGGCTGCCGAGGGAGTGGATACGGGTCCAGGATTGCTCGATCGCGGCGTCGGTGGCGGTGCCGAGGCTTTCGCGCGCGGCTTCCACTTGCGACTTTTGCGGGGTGACGAAGCTGAAGCCATCGCCCCCCAGAACCGCGCCGGGCTGTGCAATGAAGCGATCGCCGATGCGGACGTGGTGACAGATGCGCACGCCCTCGTGGATCAGCGCATCGTCACCGATCTGGGCGCCCGCGCCGATGGAGACGTGGGAGGCGATGCGCGCCCGTGCGCCGATCTGCGCGCCTGCGCCGACGACGACGAACGGGCCGATGGCAGCATGCGCGCCGATCTGCGCGCTCTCGTCGATGACGGCCGAGGGATGCACGCCGGGCGCAATATCCGGACCCGGGTCCATCGCGGCGGTGACACCTGCCATGGCGTAGCGCGGACGCGGCGCCACGATGGCGGCTTCCAGCCCAAGATCTTGCCAATCCATGCCGGCCCCGATGACGGCTGCGCGCGCCTGGCCCGTCCGCAAGCCTTCCGCGTATTCGGGCCGCATGGCGAGGGCCAGATGCTCAGGCCCGGCTGTGGCGGGTTCGGCGACACCGCTTACCAAAAGATCAGCGGCGCCCAGGGCCTCTGCCCCAAGCGCCGCTGCGATTTCCCTGATGCTGAATTCAGCCATGCTCTTCCCCGCGTCCGACACGGGTCGAGATTTAGCTGTTCACGCCTCTGATCTCCACCCCAAGGTTCTCGATCGCCTGCCGCAACTGGGCGTTGCGCCCGTAGATGTCGTTGCGGAAGTTCAGGCGGCCGTCGGTGTCGACCCAAGCGGTCCAGTAGACGAGGTGCACGGGCAGCGGCACGTCGAGGTTCACCTGGGTCTCGCGGCCCGAGTTCAGGATGCGGTCGAAGAAGCCTTGCGGATCCTCCTCCTGGGCGGCGAGCAGGTGGTAGGCGAACTCGTAGGGGTCATCGAGGCGCACGCAACCAGCGGAGTAAGCGCGGACCTCGTGGGTCATCAGGTACTGGTCCGGGCTGTCATGCAGGTAGATGTTCCAGCGGTTCGGGAACATGAACTTCACCAGACCGAGCGCGTTACGCGGACCGGGGGGCTGGCGCAGGTCGAAGGGGAAGTTGTTCGCCGAAACGCGGCTCCAATCCACGTTGCGCCGGCTTACCGGACGGCCGTTGGCCATCAACTCCAGATGGTTGGCCCCGCCCGCAAGGATACGCGGGATGTAGTCGCGCGCGATGGAGCGCGGCACGTACCAGCTCGGGTTGATGACCATGTGCTCCATTGTGTCGGAGAACTCCGGCGTGCGACGGTCGCTGTCGCGCGAGCCGATGACGGAGCGGGTGATGAAGGTGATCTCGCCGTCATCGATCACGCGGACGTGGAAATCGGGAAGGTTCACGAAGACATGGCGCTCGCCGCGGTCGAAGTTGAGCCAGCGCTGCCGCTCCATTGCGAGGATGACCTCGGACAGATGCTCGGTGGCGGAACGGTTGACCGCACGGATCGTCTCGCCCCCGGCGATGCCGTCCGCGGTGATGCCGTTGTCGACCTGAAACTCGAGCACGGCCTGCTGCAGGTTCACGTCATAAGTCGCGGTGGCCGAGCGGTCGAGGTAGCCCATCGCCATCAGGCGGTTGCGAAGCTGCACGACAGGCGCGCCGGTCGCACCGGGCGCGAGAGAGCCCGCGGCGACGGTCGGCCCGTAGCCTCCCTCGTCGATCAGACGCTCAAGACGCAGCTTGGCGCGCATCAGGCGTGTGTATTCGGGGTGCTGCGGGGCGAGCGTCGAAATGTACTCGTAGGGATTGGCGCTCACGAACTCGGTAAACAATTCCAGCGGATCGCGACGCGGCAGGGTGTGGACGATGTCGCCCACGATTTCGCCGGGCTCCAGGAAGCCGGAGTGGATGTCTTGCGCGTAACGCAGGAAAAGGAGCGACGCCTGAACGTCGGCGCGGCCCATCTCGTAGGGATTCGTCGCCGACTCGAAAGCCGCCACGAGGTCCGTCGTGTCATAGCGCTGAGTCGGCAAACCGTGGTTCGAGGCCTCCGCCAAGGCGCTGAACAGCGCATTCCGGCGGTCGGCGGCGTCCGCGGTCGTCCAGATCGGCTGAAAATCGCGCTCGCGATAGAAGGCTGCCAGCTGCTCTTCGGTGGAGGAAGCCTCCGCAATGGCTTGACGCAGCGAGGAAAAAGCCTGCGCTTCGGCTTGAACCGGGGTCAGCATGGTCGTCGCCATCGGCACGCCGGCAAGGGCCAACGAAAGAAGCGAAAATTTAGCGAATTTCAACATGTTAGGTTTCCCCGGGGCGGTAAAGAATTGGATCGGCGCGGCTTTGTTCTACAGTCGCGTGACAGGCAATGACTGTCTATTCACGTTTCTGTAAGTTTTTATGTGTAGTTTCAATCGGGCAACGGTGGATTTCCGTATTGAGAGGATGGTTCGACAGAGAATGGTACGAGATCACGTGATCTCCGGGTTGGCTCGAGTTCGCCACCACAGACCCGCTAAACCGGCAGAAACTTGCCTAGAATCGAAGGCATGCTGGTCGCGAAGTGCAATGGCTCTTCCAGAAAAGTTTCGATTGTGTCATTCAACACACACTAAGCCTGTGGGGACAGCGCATGGATCGTAAGGGTCGTTTTGGACGAACGACTTGATCCTGCTGATACGGAACGGGCAGCTAAAAGGGGCAGATTCCCATGACGACACAATTCTCACGACGCTCGCTTCTCCGGGCGTTCGCAGCCACAACTGTTGCCGCAGCGCCGGTGATGGCCAACGCGACCGGCTTGTTGCGCGGCGCGGGCGATATTCGCCGGCTCAACATGTACAACGGTCGCTCGGGCGAGAGCCTGAACATGATCTACTGGATCGAGGGCGAATACATCGCTCCCGCTTTGGAAGAGGTTAACTACTTCATGCGCGATTGGCGCACGGATGGTGTGATCGAAATCAACGCTCGCACAGTCGACATCCTGGCCGCTGCGCACAACCTGATGGACACGACGGAGCCCTACACGCTTCTGTCGGGCTACCGCTCTCCCGAGACCAACGCGATGCTGCGTCGGCGCTCTTCCGGCGTTGCAAGCCGCTCCCGCCACATGGTGGGCGAAGCGGCGGACGTGCAACTCCAGTCGCGGTCGATCAACCAGATGTTCCAGGCCGCGCGTGCCTGCAACGCCGGCGGTGTCGGTCGCTACTCCAGCAGCAACTTCGTACACATGGACTGCGGCCCCGTTCGCAGCTGGGGCAGCTAAGACAGATTGAGGGCGCAGTGCGGGTGTCATGCTCGATTAACGCGCCCGGCCCTGTCCGGTTCCCTACCCTCCGTGAAGTTCTGCAATTATTTTTCAAAGCGTCCCGTGCTGCCCGCCGGGGCGCTTTGCTTTTGCGCCGCATCGTGGCGCGGTAACGCAGCTTCGTGAACGTCCGGCGGGTTGGACATTTCCCGCCGCGCCCCCATATCCTGCGCAGACATCCAAGCGGAGGCCCCATGAGCAATTACACAAAGAATCCCGACGCGATCGCCAATCTCACGCCGGAGCAATACCGCGTGACGCAGCAGGACGGCACCGAGCGCCCCGGCACGGGCGAGTACCTCGACAACAAGGAGCCGGGAATTTACGTCGACGTCGTCTCTGGCGAGCCGCTTTTTGCCTCGTCCGACAAGTACGAATCCGGCTGCGGCTGGCCGAGCTTCACTAAGGCAATCGATACCTCGATGGTCAACGAGTTGCGCGACACCTCCCTCGGCATGATCCGCACCGAGGTGCGCTCGACCCATGGAGACAGCCACTTGGGACACGTCTTCCCCGACGGCCCCGCGGACCGCGGTGGCCTGCGCTATTGCATCAACTCCGCGTCGCTGCGCTTCATTCACCGCGACGACATGGAAGCCGAAGGCTACGGCGCATATATCGACCAGGTGGAGGACGTGGCATGAGCGAGCGGGCAGTACTGGCAGGCGGATGCTTCTGGGGGATGCAGGACCTGATCCGCAAGATGGATGGGGTGATCTCCACCCGCGTAGGCTACACCGGCGGTGACGTCGAGAATGCGACCTACCGCAATCACGGGACCCACGCGGAGGGGATCGAGATCATCTTCGATCCGGACCGCATCAGCTATCGCAAGCTGCTGGAATTCTTCTTCCAGATCCACGATCCCACCACGCTGAACCGCCAAGGCAACGACCGCGGGATGAGCTATCGCAGCGCGATCTACTACGTCGACGATGCTCAGAAGGAGATCGCAGAGGATACGATTGCCGATGTGAACGCGTCAGGTCTCTGGCCCGGTGAAGTCGTGACGGAGCTGGAACCCGCGGGGCCGTTCTGGGAGGCCGAGCCCGAGCATCAGGATTACCTCGAGCGTATTCCCAATGGCTACACCTGCCACTTCGTGCGGCCGGACTGGGTCCTTCCCAAGCGCTCAACTGCTGCTGAATGAATGCGCGGCGGGGGTTCAGGCCCCCGCCGTTTTCTGCCCTGCCAGGGCCTGCACCGACGCCCAGAGTGCGTCGGGCACATCCACCGGATCGAGATGCCGCCGCGGCACGCCCGGAATGCGCCCTGATCCGCCGTCATTCTCCAAAACCTCCGCCACCCGGCGCAGACGCGCCGTCATCGTGTCGCGCCCCGCATGGGCGTCTGGGTCGATGAACAGGTAGGTCTGCCCCAGATCATGCGGCTTGCCGTCCGGCAACTTCAGGCCTTTCACGTCCAGCGAATTGACCGAGCCGGTCAGCCCCGCCGCCATCACCTCGACAAGCAGGCCGAAGGCCCATCCTTTTGGCCCCGCCGCGCTCACCAGGGCGCCCTTGATCGCCGCTTCCGGGTCCGTCGTGGGCTGTCCTTCCGCGTCCACCGCCCATCCGAGGGGGATCTTCTCGCCCGCAGCCTTCGCCATGGTGATTTTGCCCAGAGCCACCGCCGAGGTCGAGAAATCAGCGTGCATCAAGGGCCCGTCGTCGCCGGGTATCGTCATGGCAATCGGATTGGTGCCCAGGACCGGCGCCGTGCCGCCCGGCGCGGCGACGATGGCCGAGGCGTTGGTGAAACCGATAGCGATCAACCCCTCCGCCGCGATCTGCTCGGTGAAATAGCCAAGCGACGTGCAGGTATGGGCATGGGCCACCGTAAGGGTCGCGACACCCACGTCACGGGCCGCCGCAACGGCCTGGGACAAGGCGCGGGCAAAGGCCGGCTGCGCGAAGCCAAAGCGGGCGTCGGCCCGCACAACACCTTGTTTGGGCTTTGAGATTTCAGGCTCGACGGTGCCCTCCACCCGCCCGGAGGCCAGCTGCGTGCAATAGCTCTCCAAGTAGTAGAGCCCGCAGATAATATTCCCGGTCTCCTCCGCCCGCGCGACGGCCTTGGCCACCTCTGCCGCCTGAAAGGCCCCGGCCCCATGGGCAAGCAACGCGGCTTCAGAGGCGGCGCGAATGTCAGCGATGGCGATGTGCATGGGTGGCCCCTTCAAGCGGATACGTCTCGGCTGACGGAACAGGAATGCACCTGACGACGCAAGAGATTTGACGCGAGGGGCCAGACGGAACGATGGGCGATCGCCGCCGGAACCATGCCGATGACGGCGATGTTTGCGAAGTATTTACGAAAATGGCGGACCCTAGAGGATTCGAACCTCTGGCCTCTGCCTTCGGAGGGCAGCGCTCTATCCAGCTGAGCTAAGGGTCCGCTGTCGGGCGGTATATCCGCACCGTCCCGGCCCCGCAATCTCAAATCCGGCATCTTGCGCAGCGATTTCGGGGGTCATGCGGCGCGGGCGGTGACTTCCTGCAGGGCGCGTTCGATCAGCTCCGGCCCGGCGCCGTCGAGGTGGGCGCCCTCGGAGAGGACGCGCTTCCAGCCGCGCGCGCCGGGGCGGCCGGCGAAGAGGCCGAGGATGTGGCGGGTGATCTGGTTCAAACGCCCTCCGGCGGCCAGATGCGCGTCGATATAGGGGATCATGTCGAGCGCCACCTGCTCGGCGGTCCGGGCAGGATGCGCGGCGCCGAAGATCAGCTGGTCGGCCTGCAAAAGAACCTCGGCGGGCGTGTGGTAGGCGGCGCGGCCGAACATCACGCCGTCCATTCCGGCATCGAGATGCGTGCGGGCCTCGTCCAGTGTCGTGACGCCGCCGTTGATCGAGAGATGCAGCTGCGGATATTCGCGCTTCATCACGTGCACGAGATCGTAGTCGAGCGGCGGCACGTCACGGTTCTGCTTCGGGCTGAGCCCTTGCAGCCAAGCCTTGCGGGCATGGATCGTGACCCGCTGCACCCCTGCCGCGACCATCGCATCGAGAAACGCGGGCAGCGCCTCCTGCGGGTCCTGCTCGTCGACACCGATGCGGCATTTCACCGTGACCTCCACGGCGCTGGCCTCCTGCATGGCCCTGACGCAGTCGGCGACCAGCGCAGGGCTCTTCATCAGCACCGCGCCGAAGCAGCCCGATTGCACCCGGTCCGAGGGACAGCCGACGTTGAGGTTCACCTCGTCATAGCCCCAATCATTGGCGATCCGGGTGGCCTGAGCGAGTTCCTCGGGCACGGAGCCGCCAAGCTGCAGGGCGACAGGATGCTCGGCCGCGTCGTAATCCAGCAGTCGCGCGCGGTCGCCGTTGATCACGGCGGGGGCGGTGACCATCTCGGTATAGAGCAACGCCTCGCGCGACATCAGCCGATGGAAGTAGCGGCAATGGCGATCGGTCCAGTCCATCATCGGGGCGACGGACAATCTGGCGTGTCGGTTCAGGTGCATCTGCGTCTTCTCGGGCGGTTGCTCAGGGCGCTTGCGGGCGCGGCTTCGCGGGGGCTGTCTGTCTAGGATAATTCTTCCCCCATATGAAGGCTGCGGGCGAATCTTCCAAGAGGGCACGGCGCGGGACGCGCGTGGGCTGCGGGATCAGGCCGGCTCGAACCCCATGGCGCGGCTGATGGCGTAGGCGGATTTCAGAACCTCGCGCTCCACGTGGGGCGGGACTTCTTCGGTCTGTTTCGTGGCGCTGATGGCGGCCACGACGTCGCCAGACATGTCGTAGATCGGCGCGGCGACGCTGCAGAGCCCGGTCTCGAAACTGCCGTTGTGAATGACCGAGGGGCTGGCGCGGTCGGTCTGCCAGGCCGCAAGAGCGCGCTCGATCGCCAGTTTCGGCTGTCCGTCCAGCAGGCGGCGGATCTGCGGCTCGGTCTTCTGGGTCAGCAGCACCCGCCCCATCGCGGTCATGGTCACCGGCAGGCGGCTTCCCACGTGCACCAGCGACGAGAGGCCATCGGAGGCCGGCAGGCGCATCAGGTAGAGGATCTGCCGCCCGTCGAGCACCCCGAGATGACCGGACCAATCGAGCTGATCGCGCATTGCTTCCAGCGGTTTCTGCGCCACTTCCAGAAGCTCGCGGCTGGCAAGATAGCCGTAGCTGACGCGCAGCACGGCGGGGCCGAGGCGGAAGTGTTTGCCGTCGGGCACCGCGAGGAGGAACCCTTCCTGCACCAGCGTGTGCACGGTGCGGAACACAGCGGACCGGGTGATGCCGAGCTTCTGCGCCAGTTGCGCCATCGTCTGTTCGGGCTGCTGCGGCGTGAAGGCCTGCAGCAGCTTCAGCCCGCGCACAAGGGCGGGGACGGCGTAGGGGTCATTCTCGCTCATCAGGCCTCCAATGCGTTTCACCGGTAAAACGCGAGCTTCCCAACTTGAGCGTCTGCGGTACGTTCGGGTCAAGCACAATTCAAGCGGAGGATCACCATGAACGTCGCAGCCACTCCCACCACGACCCTTGCCGAAAAGATGGAGGCGCACACCGGGCGCTTCGTCGACAAGAAATTCGATTGGAACGCCTTTCCGTCCAACGACGGTTTCGAGGACCTCGCCCGCGCCCAGATGCGCTACATCGGTGCCGGCGGCTCGCCCAAGGTGGGTGACCCCTCTACCCTGAAGGCCGACAACTTCACCCTCAGCATGATCTACAAGGAGCCGGGTCGCTACGCCGCCTGCCACAGCCACGAGATCGAGGAGAGCTTCCTGATCATCTCCGGCGCGCTGATCGTCGGGTGGGAGAAGCACGGCGAGGTCGTCGAGGTGAACCTCGGTCCCAAGGACATGATCCTCAACGCCCGCGAAATCGGCCACGGCTTCCGCGTCGACGGCGTGGAGCCGGTAATGATGTCGATCTCGGTCGACGTGGGCAAACCCCTGCCCCCGGTCTACCACTACCACCCCAAGGAGCATCCGGCCGAGCTGGCGCGGACCTTCGGCGCAGAGCCGGGCAACACCATGCCCTTCGACCGCAATGGCGAGCACGAGATCCAGAAACTGATGTCCGATTACGTCGTGCGCTTCGCAGAGCTGCCGACGATCTGGGAAGACGCGGGCTTCACCCGCAAGGTCTACGTGGGCGATGCGCCCGGCGCGGTTCACCACGACAGCACCCGCAAGGAGATGTGGGGCCTGCCCATGGGCGCGAAACTGGCACCCTTCACGCGCACCGTGGAAGACGCCTATCTGTGCCTCGAGGGCAGCGTGGAGGTTGTCTGGGTCGGCGAAGACGGCGAAGAAGCCAGTGTCGAGCTTGGCCCGCGCGATCTGGTCAAGACACCGGCAGGTCAGGCACATTACCTGCGCAATCCCGGTGCGGGCGCCGCGACGGTCTGGACCGTGATCGGCACCTCCGGCGACGATGGCGCGGTCTACAAGAAAGGATGAACGTGATGAGCAGCAACAACCGCCCCGATGCGTTCAAGGAAATGATGCAGGCCGCCCGCGCCGCCGGACGGCCCGAGCTGGCCCATCAGGGTCGGGGGCGCCCCCTGACCGAGGCAGAGGACGCCTTGGCCGACGCGCTGATGGCGATCTATGACGAAGGGAAAACGGGAGAGGCCGATCTGGCCGAGGCTCTGGCCGCGCGCAAGGTCGCCCGGCCCTCCACCGGCAAGCCCGACTGGACGGCAGAGACTCTGGCCGCGGAACTGAAGGCGATCAACGCCGATCTGGACGCGGCCTATCAGGAACACGGCTTCGGAGCCTGAAGGGAGGATATCATGGCATTATCACCAGAGAAGAGAGCGCGGATCGAAGCGCGCGTGAACGAAGGTGTCCGGGATCAATGGTATCCGGTCGCCAAATCTGTCGAGGTCCGCAGCGACCGCCCCGTGGGCGTCGTGGCGCTCGGGCAGAAGCTGGTCATGTGGCGCACCTCGGACGGCTCGATCAAATGCATCGAGGATTTCTGCCCGCACCGCGGCGCGCCGCTGAGCTACGGCGAGATCCACGGCGAGCACATCGGTTGCCGCTACCACGGCGTCGTGGTGGACGGCACCGGCACCGTGCAGCAAGTGCCCGCCATGCCCGATTGCCCGATGGAGGGCCGCAAGGCGCTGCGCTCCTTCCACGTGGCCGAGCACAGCGACGCGGTCTTCGTCTTCATGTCCTCCGACGAGGCGACCGAGCCGCCCGAGCTGCCGCTCTCGCCCGAGCTGACGGACCCGGAGTGGGAAGGCTTCCTGTGCACCGCGGTCTGGGACGTGAACTACCGCTATGCGCTCGACAACCTCGCCGATCCGATGCACGGCTGCTACCTGCACGCCGAGAGCTTCACCCTCGCCTTCGGCTCCAAGCAGGACCTGCTGGAACTGGACAACCGCGAGGACGGCTTCCGCGTCGCCCGCGTGGGACAGACCGGCGAGAACTTCGACTGGGTCGAGTTCGAGACCCCCGAAGGCGGCATGTATTGCCACCTCGACATCCCCTACCCGCCCTCGGCCGGCCCCGGCGGCAACATGCGCATCGTGGGCTACGTGCTGCCCATGGGCCCGCAGCGCTGCAAGGTCTTCTTCTGGCGCATGCGCAAGGTGCAGGGTTTCGAGCGTGACAGCTGGCGCTTCCTGTTCCGGGCGCGGCTGGAAGAGCGGCACTGGAACGTGCTGGAACAGGACCGCGTGATGCTGGAAGGCATGCCCGACGACGCCCGTCGCCGCGAGATGCTCTACCAGCATGACATCGGTCTTGCGCACCTGCGCCGGGCGCTCAATCGCCTCGCCCGCACGCAGATTGAAGCGGAAGATGCGGCAGCCGACGGCGTGGCCGCGCAATGAGCCTGGCCTGCGACCTTGCCGGCCGGCACATCCTGCTCACCGGGGCCGCGCGCGGATTGGGCGCGGTCATCGCCCGGCATCTGGCAGAAGCCGGCGCGCAGCTGACCCTTGCCGACATCCTCGAGGATGAAGGCCGCGCGGTGGCCGGAGAGCTGGATGCCGACTTCCACCGCGTCGACCTGCGCGACCCCGCCAGCATCGAGGCGCTTGGCGCAAAGTTGGAGGGTCCGCTCCACGGGCTCTTCAACAACGGCGCCATTGCCACCGGGATCGGCGGCATCGGCTTCGAGGAGGTCGACATCGACACCTGGGACCGGGTGATGGAGGTCAACGTTCGCGGCACATGGCTGATGACCAAGGCCGCCACCCCTGCCCTGCGCGCCGCGGGCACGGGGCGGATCGTCAACGTCGCCTCGGACACCGCGCTTTGGGGCGCGCCCAACCTGATGAGCTATGTCGCCTCGAAGGGCGCGGTCATGTCGATGACCCGCTCGCTCGCGCGCGAGTTGGGGCCTGACGGGATCGGCGTCACCGCCATCGCGCCGGGCATCCTCACCACCGAGAGCACCGATTACGTCCCGCAGGCACGCCACGACCAATACGGCACCGGCCGCGCCGTGCCCGGCCCGCAACCGCCCGAGGACGTGGCCGGAACGGTCGCCTTCCTGCTGAGCGAGGCGGCGCTGACCCTCACCGGGCAGGTGTTGCCGGTAAACAGGGGCTTCGTGTTCACATGACAGTGGATGAGCTTATTGCCGACCTCCAGCGTCCCTGGCACCACGGCGAGCATGTCGATGCCCGCGGCCTCGTGCTGGACGAGCCCTTGGTGCTCGACGGCATGGAGGTGCGCGGCTTCGACCTTTCGGGCGCGCAACTCAACGGCGGGTTGAGCGCGCGGGGCACGCGGTTTCGCGGCCTCGCGTGGCTGCGCAAAGCCACCATCAAGGGCACCTGTGACCTCCGCGAGGCCTCCTTTCGCACCGATCTGCGAGCGGATCAGCTGGAGGCCGAGGACGTCCTTCTGGACGATTGCGAGTTGCAGGGCGTGTTGTCGCTTGCCGGTGCCACGCTCCGCTCCCTCTCGTTGCGGAATGCGCTGATGATGGCGAACGTGACGCTGGAAGGCGCGCGGATCGACGGTGAGGTCGTGCTCGACGGTGCGGAGATCATGGGCGGCCTGTGGTCCGCCGAGGCCGGCATCGGCGCGCTGGATCATGGCGAGGCAGATATCTTCGGGCGGCTGCGCCTGCCGGGATAGACGCGTCGTCAGAACCGCGCCGAGGCACGCAACTCAGCGAGCCTCATATAGAAGCCATCCACCTTGGCTTGCGCGGTCTCTCGCAAGGCAGCGTGGCGCGCCTCTTCATCGCCAGACGTCTCCCGCGCGCCGTCTTCGCCCACGGCGCGCGAGACGTTCTGCACGAATTCGCAGACCGGGAACCGCGCCTGCCCAAAGGCAGTGAGCGCGGCCTCGAGATCGGGCACGGCTGCCAGCGCCTCGGCCAGCACCACCGCGTCCTCCATCGCCATCGCCCCGCCCTGCCCCATGAAAGGCGTCGAGGCATGGGCCGCGTCGCCGATCAGCTGCACCCGGCCCCGGTGCCAGTGCAACGGCAGGGCGACCTCCTCGACGGCGGTGTAGAGCACCTCGCTCTCGGCGTTCAACTCGGCGAGGAAGGGTGCGGCGGGGCCTTCGAACTCGGCGAAGCGCGCGCGCATCAGCTGCGGCCAATCGGCGGGGGCGTAGTAGCTGCCCGCCGGCTCTGCCATGGTGCCGAAGGTGTAGAGCCGGTCGTCGCTGATCGGCATGATGCCGAAACGCTTGGCTGGCCCCATCATCATGATCTTGTCGGTCAGCTCCGGCGGCCTCCGGTGGACCGAGCGCCAGACGCCGACCCCGGTGTAGCGCGGCGCGACGTCGATGCCGATCATCGCGCGGGTGGCCGAGCGCAACCCGTCCGCGCCGACCACGAGGTCGACCATTTCGTTACTGCCGTCCGACAGCACCGCCGTGATGCCGTCGGTCTGTTCCTGCAGGTTCGTCACGGTGGTCCCAAGAGAGATCGGCACCCCCAGGGCCGCGACACGGGCCGCCATGACCCGGTGCATCTCGGCGCGTTTGATCCCGAGGATGGCGGGGATCGTCCCACCATCAGCGGTGGGATAGAAGGTCTCCACGATGGGGCGGCCGCGGTGATCGTAATAGGCGTTGCGCCCGTCGGGCACCGCGAAGCCGGCGGCGAGGATGTCGTCCAGCAGGCCGAGTTTCCCGAGGCTTTCCAATCCGTTGGCATAGACGAAGATGCCTGAGCTCTGGAAGCGCCATTCGCTCTGCTTCTCGACGATCCGCACCCGGTGGCCAGCCTGCCCGAGAGCAATCGCCGCGCAGCATCCGGCGATGCCGCCGCCGATGATCAAGATGTTCAGCGCGCGGCCCTGCATTTGCATCACGCCTGATGGGTGGAGAGCAGCGAGGTGTCACGCAGCGCGAGCATGCGTTGGGCGAGGTGCTTGATCATCTCGGCGCGGCGCGTGGCATGGGCCGGGTCGGCCCAGAGGTTCGACAGCTCGTGGGGGTCGGCCTCGAGATCGTAGAGCTCGCCCAGGTCCGTGCCCTCGAAAAGGCTCAACCGCCAGCCCTCGTGCACCAGCGTGCGGCTCGCCGTGCGGCCATCATCGCTGGCAAAGGCGAGACCCGAGTCCTCGATCAGCACCGGCAGGTCGGCGGCATCCTCGGCCAGCAGGTCGCGGCCCTGCATGCCGACGGGGCACTTCAGCCCGGCGCTTTGCAACAGCGTCGGCGCGAAGTCGATGGCGCTGCCCTGCAAGGCCGAGACCTCTGCCCCGCGCCGGGGGTCGGCCCAGATCAGCGGCACACGGATCAGCCCGTGGGTGTGCAGCCCGTGCTTCAGAACGGTGCCGTGATCGCCCATGTAATCGCCGTGGTCGGACATGAAGATGACCACGGTGTCCTCGGCCTGCCCGCTTTGTTCCAGCGCGGCCATGATGCGACCCACCCAATCGTCGACCATGGTGATCGCGCCGTAGTTGAGCGCGATCATCCGGCGCGTGGCCTCGGCATCGGTGTGGAAGGGCCAATAGGCGTCGGGCTTCTCGGCGCCGATCTCGTAGACGCGCTGGATGTGGCGCGGCAGATCGCGGCGCGCGCGCGTGGGATGATCGAAGCTTTCGGGCAGCGGCATGTCGTCGGGGTCGTACATGTCGAAGTAGTGGCCCGGCGGCGTGAAGGGATGGTGGGGGTCCGGGAAGGACACCAGCAGCAGGAAGGGATCCTCATCGGCGGCGGCAATGAAATCGCAGGCCTCCTGCCCGACGTAGCTGGTCGGGTAGAGCTCCTCCGGGACGGCCGTGCGCCAGACCTGCGGCGCGTCGCCGGGCGTGTTGTCGAGCGCAGCGGCCCGGCCCCGGGGATCGGGCGCGCCGTCGAGGCGATCTTTCAGCCAGCGCGAGTAATGACCCTCAACCTGGTCGCCGTGGCCGATGCACAGGCGCAGGTGGTCGAAGCCGTAGTAGGGGCGCGGCACCTCGCGGTCGGGGTTCTCGACCCAGTTCTTGCGGATCTCGTGGGCATATTCCGGGCCGCGCCGCTGGCTCCGCCGGGCGAGGTCGTAGGGATCGGGCGGTGCCTCCCCCTGCCCCTTGGCGGGCGGGACCGGCGCGGGAATGGGCGAGACGTTCTGGAAGTGCGCCTTGCCCACCAGCCCGGTGCGATAGCCCGATGCGCGCAGCACGTCGGCGTAGGTCGTGGCATCCAGCCCGAGGGGGATGCCGTTCTGCCGGCACCCGTTGACCGAGGTCAGCTGCCCCGTAGCCAGCGCCGCGCGGTTGGGCTGGCAGATCGGGTTGGCGACGTAGAAGCGATCGAACCGCGTGCCCCGCGCGGCCAGCGCGTCGATATGGGGCGTCCGGACGATGTCGTTGCCGTAGCAGCCCAGGTGATCCGCGCGCTGCTGATCGGTCATGATCACCAGAAAGTTTGGCCGGGTCATCGGAACATCAGGTCGACCGGGAAGGTCACCAGCTCGGGGATGAAGAAGATCAGCAGGATCGCCGCGAGGTCGAGGATGATGAACGGCACCGCCGCGCGGTAGATCTCGCCCATGGTCGTCCCTTTCGGGGCCACGGCCTTCATCACGAAGAGCGCCGCGCCGAAGGGTGGAGAGGTCGCGCCGGTCTCGATCGCCACGAGGAACAGCGCCGCGAACCAGATCAGGTCCATGTTGAACTGCTGCACCACCGGGATGAAGATCGGCAGGGTGATCAGCATGATCGGCAGCGGGCCCATGAACATGCCCATGAAGACCACCAGCATGATCATCATGAAGACGATGGCCTCGTTCGAGATGTCGAGCGAGAGGACCGCGTCGACCATGCCGTAGGTCGCGCCGGTATAGGCCAGAAGCTGCGAGAAGGTGACCGCGCCCGAGACGATCAGCAGCACCATGACCGAGATGTTGGCGCTGGAGAACATCGTGTCGCCGAAGACCTTGCCCGTCAGGCGGCCGCGCAAGGCGGCCAGTGCCAGCGTCGCGAAGGCGCCGGTGGCGGCGGCCTCGCTCGGGGTGGCGATGCCGAGGAAGATCACGCCCACCACCGAGAAGACGATGACCGAAAGCGGCAGGATGTTGACCACCGTCGCGCGCATCTTCTCACCGAGGGTCACGGGCGGCACGTCGAAGGAAGGGGCGAGGTGCGGCTGCAGGTGGCAGCGGCCGAGGATGTAGGCGATGTAGAGCAGCGCCATGACGAGGCCCGGCACGATGATGCCGATCAGGATGCGCCCGATGGAGATGTCACCGATCACGCCCAGAACCACCGCCAGCGACGAGGGCGGGATCATGATCGCGAGGCCGGAGGAGCCGAGGATCGGACCGAGGGACATGGATTTGGCGTAGCCGCGCTTCTCCATCTCGGGCGTCAGCGAGGAGCCCAGAAGTGCGATGGAGCCCATGGAGTTGCCGGTCAGCGTGGAGAACAGCACGCCGCCGCCCACAGCCATCAGCGCGAGCCGCCCGCGCAGCTTGCCGAACCATTTGTCGAGCGTGTCCATCAACTCGATCGCGATGCCCGATCGGAACATCGCCTCGCCCATGATCATGAACAGCGCGATGGGGATCAGCGTGAAACTGGTGATCGAACCCACGGTGTTGAGGACAAGTTGCTCCAACCCCGCAAAGCCCCCCATCAGAAGGTAGGCACCCACCAGATTGACCGCGAGGAAGGAGAAGGCGACGGGCAGGCCCATCATCATCAGGACGAAGAGCGGCAACAGGATTACCGCGAGCGTGACATACCATTCCATGGTTCAGACCCTCTCGCCGCGGAAGGAACGGATCATCTGCAAGAGAAACTCCAGGGTCATGAGGGCCATGCCGACGGGCATCGCCAGTGTGATCCACCAGCTCAGCGGGCGCATCACGGTGACTTGCCGGACGCCAAGCTGGAACTGCTCCACCACCACGCTGATCCCGATCACGGTCAGGATCCCGCAAAGCGCAAGCCCGATGGTCGCGTTGATGATCTGCAGAACGATGCGGGGGCGATGCGAGAGGCTGTCGTAGACCAGGTCGAGAACCACATGCATGTTCTTCTCAAGCAGGTAAGGCGCGCCGAGGAAGGTGATGAACAACAGCGCGTATTCGCTGACCTCGATGACCCAGAGCTGCGAGGCAAACCCGAGCGAGCGGACCGTTACCTCGAAGCAGATGATCACCGCGATCATGAGCAGAAGGCCCGCGCCGATGATGGCGCAACACAGGTTCACGGCGCTCAACAGGCGTCGTAGCTTAACCAAAAACATCTCTACCTGCCGCCTTTCGTTCGTGTCGGATGGCGAAGCCGAGGGCACCCGGCTTCACCGTTATCACTTGGACCGCGCCGCTTACTGGCGGTCGAGCATCTCGCGCAGTTCTGCGGCGACTTCGGCGCCGGCGTTCTCTGCGGTCATCTCCCAGGCGGCGTCCATCGCCATGGTCTCGTAACGCGCGGCCTCTTCCTCGGAAAGCGTCAGGTATTCGAAACCTGCCGCTTCCTGTGCGGCACGCTCTGTCGCGATGTCCTCGGTCCAGATGTCGTCGATGCGCGGGGCGAAATCTTCACGAAGGAAGGTGGTGAAACGCTCCTGCAGGTCCGGCGACATCTCGTTGAAGAGGTCCATGTTCATCAGGACGGGGAAGCCTGCGCGGTAGACGCCCGGCTCGATCACGGTGGAGACGAGGCCTTCGAACTGCGCTGCCTGGCCCAGAGGGCCCTGCATGAAGCCGTCGATGGTGCCGCGCTCCAGCGCGGTGTAAATTTCCTGCATCGGCAGGACGATCGGCTCGGCGCCCAGAGCCTGCACCAGCGGCAGCAGGGTCGGGAACACGCGGATGCGCTTGCCTTCGAGGTCGGCAAGGCTCGTGACCTCCTCACCCATGTAGATGCGGAAATCGAGCTCGGTGGCCGGGATCTCGCCGATGAACGCGAGGTTCTGCTCGGCGTGGAGCTCCGTCATGCGCTCGTGGTAATCGGTCTCGGCGATTTCCGCGTAGTTCATGAACGAGAGGTTCATCGTGCCGGAGGTCGGCACCAGGCCCTGGTAGTAGCTCGGGCTGGTGTAGGTCATCCCCATGGCGCCGTTGCGCACACCCTCGGCCTGACCGAAGGGCGGCATGACTTCCGGGCCACCGCGCCAGGTGATCTCGATCTCGCCCTCGAACCGCTCGTTCACCTCTTCGACGAACTGCGCGAAGGGCTGCGTGATGTAGACGGAGCGCGGCGCCAGCGTGACGGCGTTGATTTCAACCGGGTCGGCGTAGGCGGGGGCGGTGCCAACGGCAGCGGCAATACCGGCTGCCAGCAAGGCTGTGCTATACACATGTTTCATGGGAACTCCCTTCGAGTTTGATGTCGTTGAGCGGTGTGGTCCAGGCGTTGTAGCCATAGACCCAATCGGCATTGCCGGCCTTTTTCAGCCAGTCGTTGGCAAGCGAACTTTCCTGGACCCGCGCGGTGCGGGGCTTGCGTTCCGTCTCGTACCGCGCAAGCGCGGTGTCGATATCGTCGGGGCTGCTGTCCAAGGCGCGGGCCAGCACGACGCCGTCCTCGATCGCCATGCAGGCGCCCTGTGCCATGAAGGGCACCATCGGATGCGCCGCATCGCCCAGAAGCGTCGCGCGCCCCTTGGCCCATTGCGGCATGGGATCGCGCACATGCAGCGCGGAACGCGTCACATCATCCAGCGCGTTCAGCAGCTTGCGGGCATCGCCATGGAAATTGGCGTAGGCCGTGCGCAGGTCTTCCACGTCTCCGGGCAGTGTCCAGCCCTCCTCCGACCAATCCTCCTGCGGCAGGGTCGCGAAGACGAAGATCTCCGTGCCTTCCGTGAGCGGGAAGGTGACAATCTGCTTCTCGGGGATCTCGCCCCACCACTTGGTGAAGGCCTCGGCGTCGGCAATGTCACCGGCCGCCTCGCGCGGGAAGGTGCCGCGGTAGGAGACCATGCCGGTGTAGCGCGGGTGATCCTCGCCCCAGAGCGCTTCCCGCACGGCCGAATGGATGCCGTCGGCGCCGATCACCAGATCGAAGGCCTCGCTGGTTCCGTCGGCGAAGGCCACCGTGGCCTTGTCCGCGGCAAGCTCGACCGAGGCCGCCGCCCGACCCAGGTGCAACGCGCCCTCGGGGAGCTGCGAGCGCAGGGCTTCCAGCAGATCGGCGCGGTGGATGGTGAGCTGTGGCGCGCCGTACTTCTCTTCCGCCGCCGAGCTCATCGGCAGCCGCGAGGTTTCCTCTCCGGTGACACCATCCCGACTGATGCGGAATGTCGGCCGCGCCGCGCGTTCGCGCAGGAACGCGCCGACGCCGAGCTTATCGAGCGCGAAGACCGCGTTCGGCGTCAGGTTCACGTCAGCGCCAACGCGGTTGATCGCGCGCGCCTTTTCAAACACCTGAACCGAGTGACCCGCGCGGTGCAGAGCGATCGCCGCTGCCAACCCGCCGACGCCGCCGCCGCATATGCCGATAGAAAGTGTCACATCATCCCTTTCAATCTTGTCAGATGTTCTATTGTGAACTATATGTTCAAAGATAATATTACATGTCCGTGACGGTCAATAGCTTTCAGCCTCATCACGGGGCTTCCCTTGGACCGGTTCGGATTTGAACGACAGGACGCACCCCAATGGCCGAAACGCCCGCGCAGACGACGTATTCCGTTCCCCCGGTTGAACGTGCCTTGAAGCTGCTTCATTACATCGGCGAAGGCCAAAGGGCGCGGAACCTCTCGACCGTGTCGCGTGATCTGGGGATCAACCGCACGACGCTGATCCGCCTGATTCATACCCTCGTGGCGCATCGCATGATCGAAGAGATCGACGACGGCGCGGGGTACCGTCTTGGCGCCGGGCTGGTCAGCCTCGGGGCGCAAGCGATCCAGGGGCGCGATATCGCGCAGGTCTGCCAGCCGATCCTGCGCAAGCTCTGCGAAGAGACCGGGATGTCGGCGCATCTGGGTGTTCTGGACGGGCGCGACGTCATCTACCTCGGCCGTGAAGCGCCGAACTCGCATCTTGTCAGCAACGTGCGCACCGGCTCTCGTCTGCCGGCCCATGCCTCGTCGATCGGGCGCGCGATTCTGGCGGAATACACCGAGACGCAACTGCGGCAGATCTTCTCGGACGACGCGCTGTCTCAGGCCACCGACAAGACCCCCCAGACCGTCGAGGCGATCCTCGGCCAGGCGCACCATGACAAGGCCGAGGGGTTTGCCTGGAGCGAAGGCAATTTCGAGGCCGGGATCGGCTCCTGCGCGGCGGCGGTCTTCGACCATACCGGGCAGGTCGTGGGCGGGATCAACGTCTCGGGCCCCGAGGCACGTTTCTCGGATCGTGACCCGGCGCTGATCGACGCCGTCACCTCGGCCGCGCACGAAGCCTCGCGCGCGATGGGATATACCCCGCGCTAGGGCCATCGCGCCCACGGATGGGGCTGGCCGGACATGTCCTCGTAGATCGACTTCTGCCGCTGGTAGGCGCGCAGGCCGTCGCGGCCCTTCTCACGACCCATGCCGCTGTTGCCGTCGCCGCCGAAGGGCGTCGAGATCGAGAACTGCTTGTAGGTGTTGATCCAGACCGTACCGGCGCGAATGGCGCGGGCGATGCGCTGGCAGCGGCGGTGATCGCTCGACCAGATGCCGCAGGCCAGACCGTAGTCGTTGTCATTGCCCTGGGCGATCACGTCGGCCTCGTCGTCGAAGGGCATGACCACCAGCACCGGGCCGAAGATTTCCTCGCGGCAGGTCTGCGCCGTGTTTTCCAGCCCGGCGATGATCGTCGGCAGGTAGTAGGCCCCGTCCGCGTATTCTGCGCCCTCTGGTGCTGCGCCGCCGCAGAGGATCTCGCCCCCCTCTTCGCGGGCAATCTCCACGTAGCGCGCCACGCTGTCGCGGTGCTCGGCATGGACCAGCGAGGAGACCTGGGTGGCCGGATCGAAGGGATGGCCGACTTTCAGCGCCTTCGTGGCCTCCACGAGACGGGCGACGAACTCATCGTAGATGCTGCGCTGCACGAAAAGGCGCGAGCCCGCGATGCAGCTTTGCCCCGACGACGAGAAGATGCCGAAGAGGATACCTGCGATGGCGAGGTCGGTGTCGCAATCGTCAAAGACGATGGTCGGGGATTTACCCCCAAGTTCGAGCGAGACCGGCATCAGCTTGTCCGCCGCCGAATGGGCCAGACGCCGCCCGGTGGAGGTGCCGCCGGTGAAGGAGACCTTGGCGATATCGCGGTGCTCGACCAGCAGGTTGCCGACCTCGCGCCCCGATCCCGGAAGGACAGAGAGAAGCCCCGCAGGCAGCCCCGCCTCCTCGGCGATGCGCGCGAGTTCCAATGCCACCAGCGGCGACCAGCTTGCGGGCTTCAGCAGCACGGCGTTGCCTGCGGCCAGCGCCGGGGCGACCTTCTGGGCGTCGGACGCGATGGGCGAGTTCCACGGCGTGATCGCGGCGACGAGGCCGAGCGGCTCGTGGATCGAGGCCGTTGTGTAATCACCGCGCGGCACGGTCAGCAGCTCGTCCGCCGTCTCCGCCACGGCGGCGAAGTAGCGGAAGGTGGCCGCGGCCGAGGTGGCCAGCGCGCGGGTCTCGCCGAGGGTCTTGGAGGTGTCGCGGCTCTGCACCCAGGCAATCCGCTCGATATTGGCGGTGATTCCCTCGGGGATCTTGTGCAGCACGGTGGCGCGCTCGTGGGGCTTCAGCGCGGCCCAGGCGGGCTGCGCGTCGCGGGCCCGCGCGATGGCGGTCTCCACGTCTTCGGCCGAGGCGCCGGTCAGCGTGGTGTTGACGCTGCCCTCGGCGGCGAAGCGGGAGGTGATCTGCGCACCGCGGCCTTGCTGCCAGGTGCCGCCGACGAAAATCAGGTCGTCGCGAAAAGTCTGTTCCATGGGTCCCTCAGATGACGATCGCGGCGCGCCGGCTCAGGACGGCGCGGGCGATGCTGTAAACGGTGGATCGGGAGGTCTTGGGGTTAAGCGGCGACGGCTTACCCACCAACCTCATCGAGAATTCAATGGCTTGCGAGGCGACGCTGAAGCTGTGCACGTTCTCGGTCGCGCCCGGATCGGCGACGAGGCTGACAGTGGTCTCATCCATGCCAAGCCCGGCCAGGGCCAGCGTTGCGGCGACGTTGGCGTTCTTGGGATAGGCCTGCGCCGCCTCCCGCGCCGTGCCCTCGAAGAAGGTGAAGGGCTCGCTCAGGGCGGCGAGGTCGCAGGCCTCCTCCGCCGGAGTGCCGGACCACGCCGAGGGGGGCTTCGTCCCGGTGTAGCGCACCGAGGTGAGGCCCGAGAGTCGCGCGGCGCCCAGAGCATCGATGCCGCCGATGGCGCCCGAAGGCACAACGCATTGCGCCCCGGACTGGCGGGCCGTCTCGGCCAGCCGCGCGGCAAGTTTGGCGTCGGCGAGCGCACCGACCGAGGCCACGACAAGATCGGTGCCGCTCTGCAGCACCTCGGGGCCGTAGGCGGTCACGGCGCCGTGACCCGCGCATTCCACGACCACATCGGGCTGCGCGGCCAGCAGCGCCGCGAGGTCGGCGCTCACCAAAGCGCGGTCGCCAAGCGCTTGGCTGACCTCCTCCACCCGCTCGGGCCGGACCAGCACGGAGAGCTTGCCCGGCGCCTCGTCCTGGGCGCGGAGGATTTCGACAAGGTCCTGCGCGATGGCGCCGAACCCGATGATGACGACGTGACCCAGGCTCATTTCGCGCTGCCCGCAGCACCAGCCGGGGGACCCGCGAAGGATTCCGCGAAGGGGCCGATGGCGATCATGTCGACCTCGACGACCATCGGACCCTTGCGGTCGAGCGTGGCGTCGAAGGTCTCGGCGAAGGCCTCGATGTCGGAGACCCGGACGTGGGGCATGTCGATGGCGTCGCAGAGCTTGGCGAAGTCCGGGGTCTTCAGGGCCGAGTAGTGGCGCCGCCCGTCGTATTGCGCGTCCTGAATGTTCTCGATCACGCCGTAGGCGGCGTCGTTCATCAGCACGAAGGTGATCGGCAGCTCCGCGTCGACCGCCGTGATCAACTCGGCGATGCCGAGTTGCGCGCCGCCGTCGCCCACCAGCGCGATGGTGCGCGCCTCAGCACCCGCCGCCGCACCCACCGCCATGGCGATGCCCTGGCCGATGCCGCCGCCGAGGGCGTGGACGCCAAGGTTCGGCTTGGCGAACTGCACGTAGCGGTTGCCGAAGGTGGAGTTGGAGATCGTCACGTCGCGCACCCAGGGGTGGCCGCCCTCGGGCACCACGGAGAGCAGGTGATCGGCGACGACCTGGTAAGGCCCGAGGCGGCTGCGCAGGGCGCCCTCGGATTTCGCCCGCGCCACGGAGATGTCGTAGTGCAGCTGCGGATCGGTCTCCAGCGTCTCGGGCAGACGGTCGAGGAGCGCCCGCAGCGTCTGGGCCGCGTCACCGCAGATGAAACCGTCGACCGAGTAGTTGCGGCCGCCCTGGGTGGGCTCCATGTCGATCTGGTAGAGCGGCTTCGGCAGTGGCATCTTGTTGTTGCGCGTCTCGTTGCCGCGCAGGCGCGAGCCGACGACGATCATCAGGTCGCTGCTCTTGTAGATCTCCTCGGCCTCGGGCGTCATGTTGAAGGCCCCGAGCGTGCCCTTGTGGCTTTCGGGCACGATGGCGCGGCCTTGCGTCGAGCTGACAGCGCCGAAACCGCGTTCCACCAGTTCCAGGGCCTCGGCCCCTGCCCCACGCGCCCCGCCGCCGAGCCAGATCATCGGGCGCTTGGCGCTCTTCACCTTCTCGGCCAACGCGTCGAGCGCGGCTTCCTCGACCGGCGGCAATGCCGGGCGCGGCGGTGTCAGGCGCATGCCCGGCACGGCGGGCACGCGCTGCACGTCCACCGGCACCTCGAGGCTGACGGGGCCGGTCGGCGGTGTCATCGCGGCGCGGACGGCGGCGGCCACGGTACTCAGCGCGCCGGTCTCGTCCCAGATGCGGTAGACCGCCTTGGAGACGCCGCGCAGCATCTCGGGCTGTTTGGGCACGTCGTGGATGGCGGCGCGGTCGCGGTCCATGAAGGGCCGGTCGATCTGGGTGGTCAGGTGCAGCACGCGGCTGCCGGCGGTCAGCGCCTCGGCCTGTGCGCCGGCGGCATTGCCTGCCGCGGTGCCGGTAGAGGTCAGCGCCACGCCCAACTGGCCCGAGACGCGGCTGAAGGCGTCGGCCATGTTCATCGCGCCGGCCTCGCCGCGCGCGGGAATGAAGCGGATGCGCCCCTGCTCGGCTATCGCGTCGAGGATCGGCATGTTGTGGATCGAGATCACCCCGAACATGGTGGTGACGCCGGCATCGGCGAGGGCCTCGGCAATCTGGTGGCCTACGGTCTGGGACATGGTCTGGTCTTTCATTGGTCAGGCAAAGCGCGACACGCCGCCGGAGATTTCAAGCTTGGCGCCGGTGATGTAGCTGGCTGCGGGAGAGGCGAGGAAGGCGATGGCGCGGGCAGGCTCCTGCGGATCGCCGAGGCGGCCCATCGGGATCTTCTTGCTGCGCGCGAGCGCGGCGAACCATTCTTCGCGGGACTGCGATGGATCCTCGCGCGCCTCGAAGCGGCGTTGCCACTGGGCGCTGTCCACGAGGCCGAGGAGGATCGAGTTCACCCGGATCGCAGGCGCGAGTTCCGTGGCGAGGGACTTGAGCAGGTTCTGGACCCCGGCACGGGCAGCGGAGGTGCAGACCATGTGCGGCTCGGGCTGGAGCGCCAGCAGGGAATTCACCGCAACGATCGCGCCGCCGCCGCTGTCGCGCAGCATCCCCTCGAAAGCGCGGATCGGGTGCAGCTGGCTGAAGAACTTCAGCTCCAGCTCGTCACGCCAGTCGTTGTCGCTGGTGTCGGCGAAGGTCGAAACACGCCCCTGTCCCGCGTTGGTTACCAGCGCGTCACAGCCGCCGAAGGCCGTGCGGACCTCCTCGGCGAAGCCCGTGACGGCCTCGGCGTCCAGCACCGAGAAGGCGCGCCCCATCACCCGGTCAGCGCCGAACTCCGACGAGAGCTCGGTCACGACCTTCTCCAGCCGCTCTGCACCGCGGGCGCAGAAGGCGACCTTCGCGCCGTCAGCCAGGAAGATCCGCACCGCCGCCAGGCCGATGCCGGAGGTGCCGCCGGTCACGACGACGCGACGGTCTTTCAACCCGAGGTCCATGCTCAGCCCTCCTTCGGGAAGCCGGGATCGGGGCGCCCGGCCATGACCGCGCGTTGCGCCGGCGTGGGCGGGCCCGCCGTCATCCACTGGTCCATCGCCTCGGGATCGCTGCGCGACCAGACCTTGGGCTCATGGGTCTCCTCGTCGATCTGCTGCACCTCGGAGGTGAACTCGATCACGAAGCCCGAAGGCGAGACGAAATAGGCGAAGGGGTTGTTGCCCGGCCCGTGGCGGCCCGGCCCCCAACTGGGCACCTGACCCTTCTGCTTCATCCGGCCGATGCCGCGCATGAAGCTGTCGATGCCGGGCATCTCGAAGGCCACGTGGTTGACCGAGGGGTATTGTGCGCGCACGAGCGCGATGGCGTGGTGGTCGCTGCCGCAGCGCAGGAACACCATCTGGTCGGCGGAATAGTCCGAGGTGCGGAAGCCGAGCATGTCCTCGTACCACTTCTGCACGCCGTCCATGTCGGGAGAGTTCAGCACCACATGGCTGATCTTGCGCGGGTAGGCGTGGGTGTCGTCAGCCTCGCGCAGCTCGATGTCGGCGGTGATGCGCAGGCGGCGGTTGTCGGGGTCCGCGACCTCGAAGCCGTAGCCGCCGAAGGGTCCGTCGAACGTGCCGGGGGCGCCGCGCAGGTCGGCGCCCTTGCCCTCGAGCTGGCGGTAGAGCGCGTCGACGCCCTCGCGGTCGGGCATGCCGAAGTGGATGTATTCGATCCCGTAGGTGGAATCATCCTTGAGGCCGTAGATGAACGGCTGCTCACCGGTGCCGCGCAGGTAGGTGATGCCTTTCTCTTCATGGGCGAGGTGGAGGCCCCATTGCTCGGTGTAGAACGGGGTGGTGGCGGTGATGCCCGGCGCGCGCATCACGATGCCGCGCAGGTGGTGCAATCTGAGCTCTTGGGTCATGTCAAACTCCCTCGGGGTTGCGGGATGAGGCGGGGGCGATCTGCGCCATCAGGGCATCGCAGAAGGCATCGGGCTGTTGCAGGTAGACCGCGTGGCCCGCCTGGTCGATTTCGGTGACGCGCGGGGCGGCGCCATGGGCCGCTTGCCACGCATCGGCGGCGGCCCGGGTCTGCGCCTCGGGCGTGACATTGTCCTGCGCGCCGATGATGAAGGCGGGGCGCATCTTCACGGCGCCGATGTCGCCAGCGAGGTTGCCGGAAGCGAGCATGCGCACCGCCTGTTCGTAGCCTTCCGGGTTCACCTGGGCCATGGCGGCTTCCACCTGTGCCACGATCTCGGGGTTGGCCTCGGGGTCGTGGACGAGGTTGGCGGCGCGCGCCTTGGCGAACGCGGCGGGGCCGAGCGCTGCGAGATCCTCGAGCCGCTTGGCCGTCTTGTCGGAGAGCGCGCCCCCCGGCGTCACACCGTAGCCATTGGCAGCGGCCGCGAGGGTCAGGCTGTCGAGCCGGTCGGGGGCGCGGCGGGCGAAGGCGGTGGCGATCAGGGTGCCGAGGGAATGGCCGACCAGATGCACGCGGCGATGGCCGAGGGCGTCGAGAAACCGCTCCAGCGCGCAGGCATAGTCGTCCGCAACGGGCCAAGGCTCCGCCTGAGGCGCCGAGTCGAGATAGCCCGGCGCGTTCCAGGCGACGAGGTTCAGGTCCGCGGGCAGCCTGTCGAAGACCGGCGCGAAGGAGGCCGCGTTCGAGCCAATGCCGTGCAGGAACACCACCACGGGTCCTGAGCCGGAGCGCGTGAGGTAGGACACCTCGCCGGTGGACTGACGGCTGACCTCAGTCATGGCGGAACCTGTTAACCTGCGAACGTCGGCTCATTGGCGCATCCTTAGCGACTGGCAAATCTGCGATTGTTCAATTGTGAACTTTGCGTTCAAAATATATTGCAGCGGCAAGGGGGTGCCTGTCAAGGCACGGGTTGCGGCCTGTCAGGGAGCGTCGGCAGCGGGGCGAGCGGTGTGCGTGAACCTCTGGCAACCACGATACCAAGTTTCCCCGCGAGGATACGCGGCGGTCTCAGCAGCTCATGCGCCGCGAAGCCGCCCTGCCCGTCTATGCCGTGAAGACTTCGGCGAACTGATCCCGAAGGTTCTTCTTCTGAACCTTCCCCATCGTGTTGCGCGGCAGCGCGTCCATCACGGCGATGTGGCGCGGCCGTTTGAAGCCGGCCAGATCGCGGCGCACGGCTGCATCGACCGCGTCGAGATCAAGCGGCACGTCCGCCTCCGCGACCAGCACCGCCACGACGCTTTCGCCGAGATCGGGATGCGGGGCCCCCACGACGGCGCTTTCAGAGACGCCGGGCAGAGCGTTGAGGAACATCTCGATCTCGGAGGGATAGATGTTGTAGCCGCCCGAAATGATCAGATCTTTCCCGCGCCCGACGATGGTGATGTAGCCATCCGCGTCGATCCGGGCGAGATCGCCGGTAATGAAGAAACCATCGGCGCGCAATTCCTCGGCGGTTTTCTCGGGCATCTGCCAATATCCGTTGAAGACATTGGGTCCGCGCACTTCCAACACGCCGATCTCGCCCCGGGGCAGCTCGGCGCCGGTTTCGGGATCGCAGACCTTTGCCTCCACCCCGGGCAGCGGGAAGCCCACGGTGCCCGCGCGCCGCGCACCGTCATAGGGGTTGGAGGTGCTCATCGAGGTCTCGGTCATGCCGTAGCGCTCAAGGATGCGGTGACCGGTGCGTTCCTCGAAGCGCTCATGGGTCTCGGCCAGCAGCGGCGCGGAACCCGAGATGAAGAGCCGCATGTGCTGTGTAAGGGCACGGTCGAAGGCAGGCTCGCTCAAGAGGCGGGTGTAGAAGGTCGGCACGCCCATCATGGTGGTTGCGTCCGGGAGACGCTCGATCACGCGCGCGACGTCGAATTTCGGCTGGAAGATCATCGACCCGCCCGCCAGAAGCATCGTGTTGCAGGCGACGAACAGGCCGTGGACGTGGAAAATGGGCAGCGCGTGCAGCAACACGTCGTCAGAGGTGACGCGCCATTCCTCCACCAGCGATTGCGCGTTCGACAGCAGGTTATTCTGCGTCAACATCGCCCCCTTCGAGCGTCCGGTCGTCCCCGAGGTATAGAGCAGCGCGGCAAGGTCATCGGGGCCGCGATCGGCCACCGGGGCGGTAACCGGCTGGCTCTCGACCAGATCGGCGAAAGACCCGCTGCCATCTGCGGCGAGGGTATGGAGCGTGCAGCCATTCTCCGCCGCGATCCCCGCAAGAGCCTCGGCTTCAGAGGGGTCGCAGACAAAGAGCGAGGCCCCGCTGTCGCCGACGAAATATTCAAGCTCGAACGGCGTGTAGGCGGTGTTGAGCGGCAGGAAGACAGCGCCGCTCTGGAGGCACGCGGCATAGAGCGCGAGAGCCTCCGGCGACTTGGCCACATGGACGGCGACCCGGTCTCCCGCCTGCACATCCAACTCGCGCAACGCACAGACGGTCTGCGCCACCTTCTCCATGAAGGCGCCGTGGCTGACGGTGCTGCCGTCCGGCAGGTGAAGGAACGGCGTGTCCTGCCCGACGTGGCGGGCCAGCAGGGCGTCGTAGAGGGGGTTGGCCATGGTGTGTCGTGCCTCCGGATAGTCTCGGGTGTCTCGTCTCTCGGGTCGGTTTATCGCATTCCGATCATGGAACAACCCAGTGGCAGACGAGGTCCTGACCCTCCACACCGCGTCGCAGGGCGGCCCACCAAAGGGGGCGGCTGCTTGTCGTTCCCGGAAAGTCGCCTTACGGATGCCATCGGAAAACCGGCCGCCCCCGCATCCGCGGCCATGAACATTGCCCTCAACCTTATTTTTCTGGAGTACAGATATGCTCACGACCAAGCCCGGCCTCCTCGACGAGGTTCGCGCCCGCTTCGCCCATGTTTCCGAGTGTCCCTTCGTCGGGCCGCGCGTATTCTTCGAGAACGCAGGCGGCGCGCTGACGTTGAATTCGGTGGTCGAGACCTCGGGCAAATTCGCCGCGATCCCGGACAATCAGGGCCGCGACAACCCCGCAGCCAAGGCGCTGGTGGCGACCATCGACAAGGCCAAGGCCGATATGGCGGTGATGTTCAACGCGCCGGAGGGTCAGTTCTTCGTCGGCGAGAGCGGCACCGAGCTGCTGTTCCGCCTGATCCGCACGGCAATTGTTGGCACGCCCGAGGGCAAGGTCTTCTCCAGCACGGTCGAGCATCCCGCGAGCCGCTCGGCGGCGGCCAAATGGGCCGAGACGATGGGCAAGGAACACGTCTACATCGCCCATGACGACGCCACCGGCGCCGTCGACGCCGAGGCCTATGCCGCGCAGGTGACGCCGGATGCACAGGTTGTGACGATCCTGCACACCTCGCCGGTGACCGGGATGGGCATGGACGTCGCCGCGATTTCCAAGGCGGTCCGGGCCATCGCGCCGGAGTGTTTCATCATCGTCGACGGCATCCAGCACGCGGCCCACGGGCAGCTCGACATCGCCAGCTATGACATCGATGGCTACGTGATCTCGCCCTACAAGATGTTCTCGCGCCACGGCTACGGCATTGCCTGGATCTCCGACCGGCTCTCCAACCTGCCGCACGAGCACCTTGTCGGCGCGCCGGGTGATCCGTGGGAGTTCGGCACCCGCGACACTGGCTCTTACGCGACCTTCTCGGACGTGGTGGATTATTTCGACTGGTTGGGCAGCAACTTCACTGACAGCGACGACCGCCGCGCGCGTATCGTCGCCGCGGGCAAGGCGATCCACGCCCATGAGCGTCAGCTTTGCGAGGCGATGATCCATGGCACCGGCAACCAGAAGGGTCTGGCTGACATGGCGGCAGTCACGATCATCGGCGGCGAGGACAACCCGCGGCGCGAGGGGCTCGTCTGCATCTGTGTCGATGGCATCGCCTCACCGGACGTGGTGACGGCGCTTCGGGAACGGGGCATCCGCACCCACACGCGCAAGGCGGATCATTACTCGGGCAACATCCTCGATCCGCTTGGCCGCACCGACGCGATCCGCGTCTCGATGTGCCACTACAACACGGAAGCGGAAGTGGCGCAGTTCCTGCAGGCGATGCGCGAGATCACGGAAGAGCTTGAAGCGGCGGCATGAGCTAGCGCTGTGGCATCACGAAATTTTTTAATAGAGCGGGCGCGAGGGGAAACCCTTGCGCCCGTTCCGTTTGCAGAGGGGCGTCTGATCTAGGTCAGCTTTGAAGCAGTGCGGACAGCCCCCTGACCGCCGCGCTTACGCCTGTGCCGGCACTTGCACATCATCCAGCAAGCGATCCGGATCGATACCGCGCTTCTCGGCGCTTTCGCGCACCGCGTTCTGCAGGGCGCGGCTGCGGTCGAGCAGCGCGCGGAAGCGGACGATATCAAGGACCAGAAGCGTCGTCGGCGCAATCGCGCGGACCTGCGCGCGGCGGGCGTTCTTGATCAAGATCGCCACCTGCCCGAACATCTCACCCCGCCCGAGCCGCCACGTCTGGCCAGCGCTTTCCAGTTCCACCGCGCCGGACGCGATGAAATAGACGTTCTTCATCGTGTTTTCCTTGCGCACGATGATGTCGTCAGGGCTGACATAGCGAAACTTCAGCGCCCGGTTGAGCCGCCGGAGCGCGCGATCGTCGAGGTCGGCGAAAAGCGGAAACTGGCGCACCAGTTCCAACCGCTTGAGGCTGATGTCGAGCGAGGGGCGCTCCTTGGCCTCGGCGCGGCGGCGGGCGATGTCCTGGGTCAGCGTCGTGAAGACCTCGGCCCCGATCAACCCATCCTCGCGCATGGAAATATATTCGCGCTCCTCCATCCGCCACGCGGTGCGGCGGATGAAGCGGCGTTCCAACTCTTCCGCGTAGCCCGGATATTGCAGGCGCAACCCGTCGAGGCCGGTTTCCACCATCTCGATCCGGCGCGCGGTCATGTCGTGGAGCAGTTCCGCCACGCGGCGGCCGTGGATGCGGCGAATGCGATTGTCGATGAAAACATCGAGGTCACGCAGGATGAGTTGCTGTGACAGCAGCTTCTCGAAGCGGTCCGCCGTCATCCGCACCAAGGGCGCCGAGATGCCGAACCGCGTGTGGATCGCAACGGCGAGCCGCATCGCACGGCCATATGCCACCGAACGGCGCGCGACGCGCTGATAGCCGCTGCGCCCCCCGCTTCGCGCGGCCTCCAGCAGGCGGTCGGCCTCCAATAGGATCTGCTCGGCCATGCTGGCCGAGATCGTCCCCTCGCGAACCTTCTGCAGAATCCGGTCCCTCTCGAACCCCGCCAGCGCGATCAGCCCCAGGGTGATGCGGTCGCGGTCGAGGATGTCGTCGCTTTCCTCCGCCGCCTTGACCGCCCTCTCCAGCCGCTCACCGAAACTCTTCGCCTCGGTCCGCACGACATCGTGGGTCAGGTCATAGGCTTCGGTCGTGCGCGCCACGTCCTCGCGCACCGTCTGCAGCGCCACGGCGACGACCTGCCGCGCCATGGCCTCGTCGATGGGCGACAGGCGGTCGAGCCCGAGCCGCGCGATGATCCAGCGCAGCGTAGAGCCCTGCGCCATCAGCGTGAACAGCGTGAAGCCGGTGGCGAGGATACCGACAAGCCGTTTGACCTCGATGGGCACCCGGATGCTTTCAGTCACGGCAAGGGCCAATGCGAGCGTCACCGCGCCGCGCAAGCCGCCCCAAAGGATCGCGGTGCGGTAGGGACGCTCGACCACGGGTGAGAGGCGCAGGAAGCTCAGGAGCGGCAGCAGCCCGAAAAGGATGACGGCGCGCGCCGCGATTGCGGCGATCACGACGACACCGATCAAGATGAAATCGCCGGGCCGCGCCCCTTCCAGAAGACGGGGGATCAGCAGGGCCGCGAGGATAAAGATCAACGCGCCCGCCCAATGGGCCAGCAGGTCCCAGACCTCGCGCAGATTGATCCAGGCCTGCGGCGGCAAGCGGCCCGGCCCGGCGAGGTTCAGCGTCAGCCCCGCCGCCACCACCGCGATGACGCCCGAGGCGCCGACCAGTTGCTCGGCCCCGATATAGGCGAGGTAGGGCAGCGCGATGGAGATGGAGATGACGGCCAACTCGTGGACGCTGAACGACGCCATGATCCACAGCCCCACCCGGGCCGCGAGCCAGCCGGTCAACGCGCCTCCGGCGATCAGGATCGGAAACTGCCGCGCGGCGGTGCCGAGCTCGGGGTTGGGCACGCCGATCATGACGAAGCCCATGAACAGGCCGAAAAGCGCGATGGCGGCGGCATCGTTCAGCAGGCTCTCGCCCTCGATGATCCGCGACAGGCGCCGCGGCGCCGAGATTGAGCGGAAGATCGAGACCACGGCCGAGGGGTCGGTTGTCGAGACAATCGCGCCAATCAACAGGCAGGCCGCCAGCGGCAAGGTGCTGACCCAGGACAACGCGTAGCCCACCGAGAGCGTCGCCACGAAGACCGCGACGACCGCCAGCACGAGGATCGGCACCCAGTCGTCCATCATCCGCCGCAGGTTCATGCCAAGGGTGGCCTGAAACAGCAGCGTCGGCAGGAACACGTAGAGGAAGACGTTGGACCGGATCGGCAACGCCAGAATCGTCTCGGCCACCGGGTTCAGCGCATCGGTCAATTCGGTGCGCAAAAAGAAGCTCGCTGCGACCGCGATCAGGATACCGAGCAGCGCAAGGATCACGGTATAGGGCAGCCGCGCCCGTTCCGAGAGCGGCTCCGCCACGCCGATGATGACGAACAGCGATGCGATGGTCGCAGTTATCAAAACGATGTCCATTACAATGCTTTATCCTGTTTCTCCGGGAGCCGGAACTGCCAGCTTGAGCGTGCTGACGGAAACTTGCGCCCTGCCTCTCGCGTGCCGCGAGAAAGGCCGCGCGTGCCGCGTAAGCGCGCGTTGTTGATTACCGCCGCGCCCGCATTACCATCGCCTCGGGAGGGCGCGTTCCTTCGATCAATGGAAGGACAGGCAAATGACACGCATCCTCGGCATCTCCGGCAGCCTCCGGCGTGGCTCCTACAACACGGCCCTGTTGCGCGCGGCGCAGGCATTGATGCCCGAGGGCAGCACTCTGATCGAGGGGACCATCGCAGGCATTCCGCTTTACAACGGCGATGACGAGACGGTCCACGGCATCCCCGCGCCAGTCGAAACATTGAAACAGCAGATCATCGACGCTGACGGGCTTCTCCTCTTCTCGCCCGAGTACAACAATTCGGTCCCGGGCGTGCTGAAGAACGCGATGGATTGGGCGAGCAGACCGTCGAGCGACATGGCGAAGGTATTTGGCGCCAAGCCCATCGCGGTCGTCGGCGCGACGCCGGGCGGGTTCGGCACGATCCTTGCGCAGGATGCGTGGCTGAGCGTCTTTCGCACACTCCGGACGCGGCCGTGGCACGAGGGTCGCCTGATGGTCGCCCGCGCGGGTGACCTGTTCGACGAGACCGGCGCGCTGACGGACGAGAAGATGCGAGACCGTCTGGCCGCCTATCTCGCAGGTTTCACCGCCTTCGCGCGCGGCGAAAAGGACCGGTAACAAGGGCGCTGAAGCCCACGAAAGGTCTAGACCTCGCCCGCATTGACCTTCATCAATCGCTCAATGAATACACCGCCTTGCGCGGTGCCTGACCCGCTGTGCCCTGCGCAAGCTGCGGTCATCACGCGAGAATGAGGATACAGGCTGATGAGCACTCCCCCCAATGTCTTGTGGATCATGGCCGATCAGCTTCGCTTCGATTATCTCAGCTGCTACGGACATCCTCATCTGCACACGCCGCACATCGATGCGCTGGCCGCGCGGGGGGTGCGTTTCGACAAGGCCTACGTGCAGTCGCCGGTCTGCGGCCCCTCGCGGATGTCTGCCTATACCGGGCGCTACGTACGCAGCCACGGCTCCACCTGGAACGGCATGCCGCTGCGCATCGGCGAGCCGACGCTCGGCGATCACCTGCGCGGTGCGGGGGCGCGGGCGGTGCTCGTCGGCAAGACCCACATGGTCGCCGACGCCGAGGGGATGGCATGGCTCGGCATTCCGCCAGAGAGCGAGATCGGCGTGCGAGTACGCGAATGCGGGTTCGAAGCGTTCGAGCGCGACGACGGCTTGCATCCCGACAGCGCCAAGCAGAACTGGTCCGCCTACGATGATTACCTCGTGGCCCATGGCTTCGAGTCCGATAACCCTTGGGAAGAATTCGCCAATTCCGGCATCGATCCGGATGGAGAACTGCTTTCGGCCTGGCTCCTGAAGAACTCACGCCTCGCCGCCAACGTGCCCGAAGAGCATTCCGAAACCGCCTATATGACCAACCGGGCGATGGATTTCATGCGCGAGGCGAAGGACGACGACCGCCCCTGGGTCTGCCACCTCTCCTACATCAAGCCGCACTGGCCCTATATCGTGCCGGCGCCCTACCACGACATGTACAACGAGCGGCATATCGTCGAGCCGATCCGCTCGCAGGCCGAGTTCGACAATGACCATCCGCTGATGGCCGCGTACCGCGAGGCGCGGGTCAGCCGCAGCTTCTCGCGCGATCACGTGCGCGAACATGTCATCCCCGCCTACATGGGCCTGATCAAGCAGCTCGACGACAACCTCGGGCGGCTGTTCGCGTGGATGGATGACGAGGGGTTGAGCGAGAACACCATCGTGGCATTCACCTCCGATCACGGCGATTACATGGGCGATCACTGGTTGGGCGACAAGGATTTCTATCACGAGATGGCGGTGAAGGTGCCGCTGATCATCGCCGATCCGCGTCCCGAGGCTGACGCGACGCGCGGCCATGTCTGCGACGAGTTGGTGGAGATGATCGACCTCGCCCCGACCTTCATGAATGCCGTGGGGTGCGAGGCGAAGCCGCACATCATCGAGGGCCGCGACCTGACCCCGATCCTGCACGGCACCGAAGGCTTCTCGCGCCGCTACGCGATCAGTGAGCACGACTACAACTGGTCTGAGATGGCCGCCGCCCTGAAGCAGCCGCAGTTTGACGCCCATACCAAGATGATTTTCGACGGCCGCTGGAAATTCATTCGCTGCGAAGGGTTTCGCCCGGTCCTCTTTGACCTGGAAACCGACCCGCAGGAGCTGGTGGATCTCGGCGCCTCGCCAGAGCCGGAACATGTCGAGGTGCGCGCCCGGATGGAAGCGGCGTTGCTTGAATGGGCCAGCCGCCACCACACGCGGATCACCGCAACGCCGCAGGTTCTTGCAGGACAAAAAAGCGCGTCAGACGTCGGCATCCTGATCGGCTTCTGGGACGAGGAGGAATATGAAGAGGTCGCTGGCAAGCCCTTCGCCTCCCTGACCCCGGCGGGCCCTGCGTCACGCCGGAAGTGACCGAGACGCGGGGTTTATTCCGCCGGTTGCATGAACCCCGCGAAGAAGTCCGAAAGCGCGGCGTGGCTGTCGAGTGGCAGCACATGGGCCACGAACTGATCCGGGCGGATCACCACTAGCGCACCGGCTCTGCGGTCGATGCCGCGCTGCTTGAAGATATCAACCGGGCCGCGCGTGTCGACGGTGAAAATCTTCTCGTAATCGATCAAATCAAGCCGTCCCTTGCGCGGCAGCAGCAGCCCCGGCATGGCTGAAAGGTCGAGGTCGCGGTGCGATTGCTGGAACACCGCGCGCAAATCGATCACGGCATCGGGATCGGCGCCCCTCGGCGTGTAGCGTTGCAGCGGCGAGGCCGGATCATCCGACAGGTAGTCGCATAGCCGCGCCACCGCGCCGCCTTCCGTGCCGTCGTCGTCCTCTCCGGCAAAAGCCACGATGCGCCACCGTCCGTCCGCCAGAAGCTCCTGCGCGAATTCCAAAGGCTTGGCGTCAGCGAGCCGGATCACCGGTGCGGAGTGGAACCGCTTGCCGATGACCTGACCCGTCGCAAGATGCTGATGGCTGTCCGGGCCGACGATGGGGGAGCTGTCATAGGTCGTCTCCACCCCGGCGGTGTAGCGGCCGTGGGTCTGGAAGTAGGTCTGGAACCTTGCCTCTTCCTCGGCGTTTCTCGGCTTCTCGCTGAACAGCCGCGCCATGTCGCGGTCGAAGTCGATCAATTCCTGCGCCTTGGCCTGACGCTCCGCCGAATAGGTTGCCAGAAGCGAAGGGCCCGCCTGCCCCTTCAAGACCGAGGCCAGCTTCCAGCCGAGGTTGAAGGTATCGGCCATGGAGACATTCATCCCCTGCCCCGCCTTAGGGCTGTGGGTGTGGCAGGCGTCACCCGCGATGAAAATACGCGGATCGCGGGCCTCATTGGCGTCATCGAAGGCATCACAGACCCGCTGGCCAATCTCGTAGGCCGACCACCATGCGACTTCGCGCACCTCGAAGCGGTAGGGCGCGAGGATCGCCTGCGCCTTTTGCTCCAGCATCGCGGCGGTCACGTTGCGGTCCGCCGCGCGCTCGTCGCCGTGGAGGGCATCCAGCTCGATATAGAGGCGGACCATGTAGCCGCCCTCGCGCGGGATCAGCAGGATGCTGCCCGCCTCCGCCGACTGGATCGCGCATTTCAGGCGGATGTCGGGGAAATCTGTGTCGGCCAACACGTCCATCACGCCCCAGAGTTGCCGCGCTGCGTCCCCCTTCAACGCCAGCCCGAGCGACTTGCGCACTGCGCTGCGGGCGCCGTCGCAGCCCACGATGTATTTCGCTCGCACGACCTCTTGCTCACCGGGCGCGTCGAGGCGGTCAAAGGTGGCAGTGACCGGATACTCGGCGGTATCGTCCCGTGTCAGCGAAACCAGATCCCGCCGGTAGTCCGGCGTCAGACGCGCGGGCGCGTTCGCCATCACCTCGAGGAAGAAATCATGAATACGCGCCTGGTTGAGGATCACGTGGGGCTGGTGCGAAAGATCATCCTCCACGTCCTGAATGCGGTCGGCCCGGCGCAGGCCCGAGCCGCCGGGCCTGGGGCGCCAGAAGGTCGTCTCGTTCACCCAATAGGCCTCGCGGCGGACCTTCTCGACAAAGCCGAAGGCCTCGAACATCTCCATCGAGCGGCAGGCGATGCCGTCGGCCTGCCCGACCTCCAGCGGGCCCTCCTTGCGATCGAAGATGCGCACGCTGAGCCCACCGATGACGGCGAGTTGCGCGGCCAACGTCAGCCCGGCAGGTCCGCAGCCGACGATGATGACATCCACCTTATCATGCGGCGTGGCGGGCTGATCGACGGCGGGAGACACATGGGGATCGCCGGGACGAAACCCTTCGAGGTGGTATTGCATCTAATCCTCCCGTCACGTTGTCGCGAATATAGTATGCCTACTTACTAAATGCAACAACTTTGGAAGGCACCCCAATCGAGCGGAGGACGTTGATCCAAATCAAGGCGCACTTGTCAATTCCAAGCCATCCTCGGTCGGGTCAGAAGGAAAGAGGTGACCCATGTTCTACAGGAAAATTGACGAGAGTTGCAGCCTCACCGCGGGGATGGCCGACCGCCTTGGCACGCGCGTCCCCGGCACAACCACATCGCCAACGGAGGCCGATGCGGCCGCCTACCGGTCCGCGATCCTGCGCTGTGCGGCTTGCAAGGAGCACGCGGCTTGCGCGCGTCTGCAGGCGGAGAACCCGACGCTCGACGCCGCGCCCTCCTATTGTCGCAACTGGTAACCGCCGCTCAGGCGCGGGGCCGGAACGGGTGCATCTCGTTATCCTTGCCGAAGGCGAAGCGCTGCAGGTAGGGCGAGCCGATCAGGTCATGGGGAAATCCCAAACGCGGCGCCGTGGCCTTCGTCAGGCGCGCGGCTACCTCCGGGTCCAACGGCCCATCGGCCGAAGCCAGAGTCTCCGAGAGCTGCGCGGCATCGCGCGCGCCGATCAGGGGCACGACGGGGGCTGCCTGCCCGTCCCGCAGCAGCCAGCGCAAGGCCGCCTCGGGCAGTGACAGCCCGGCCTCCTCCGCGATCTCGCGCGCCGCGTCGACGTTGGCGCGCACCGCGCCGGGCACCTTGTCCGCCGGGCGCCGCTGCGGATTTGCGCCGCCGCTGAGCGCGCCTGCCGCCATGGCACCCCACCCCACGATGCCGAGATCCAGAGCCGCGGCCATCGGTATGAATTCCCGCTCCGCCTCGCGCGCGGCGAGCGAATATTCTACCTGAACCGCCGCGGGCCGCGCCCATCCGCGGAACTCCGACATGGTCGCCGCGCGGCTCACCAGCCAGGCAGGGACGTCCGAAAAGCCGGTGTAGCGGATCTTGCCCGCGCTCAGGAGCGCATCGAACCCTTTCAGGATCTCGTCCAGCGGTGTCGTGCCGTCCCAGAAATGCAGCCACAGAAGATCAATGTGATCGGTCCCGAGGCGTTTCAGGCTGGCCTCGACCGAGGCCACCATTGTGCGGGCACTGTTGCCGCCGGCCAGCACGTGAGGGTCACTAGAAGCCGTGTATTTCGTCGAAACCACGACCTCGTGCCGCCGGTCCGCGATGAAGGCGCCGATGATCTCCTCGGCTGCACCCTTGGCGTAGTTCGGCGCGCTGTCGATCAGCGTGCCCCCTGCCTCGGCAAAGGTCGAGAGGACCCGCAGCGCCTCTTCCCGGTCGACACCCCAGGCCTTCTGCTCGCCGAAATTCAGCGAGCCGAGCGCGATTTCCGAGACCCGAAGGCCCGAGTTCCCAAGCAGCCGGTACTTCATGCCGAGGGCTTCGCGTCGGCAAGAGGCGTGTCGGTTTCCGCGCAGCGGCGCAGCAGCGGCGAGACCTTCCAGACCAGCGGGTCTTCCTTCTCGTATTCCTCGAGCTGCGCGACGATTGCCTTGGCCCCAAGGGTGTCGGCGTAATGCATCAACCCGCCCCGCCACCGGGGGAAGCCATAGCCGAAGACCGTCACCAGATCGATGTCACGCGCCGATTGTGCGATGCCCTCGTCGAGCAGGTCGGCGGCCTCGTTGATCATCGCATGCAGCAAACGCGAGCGGATCTCGCCCTCGGAGTAATCCACGCGGGTGATCCCGGCGAAATGCGCCTCTTCCAGCGCGAGGTCAGCCACGATGGGGTCCGCGACCTTGCCGCCGCCGCCGGGATAGCGATACCACCCTGCCCCGGTCTTGCGGCCCAGTTTGCCCATCTCCACCAGACGGTCAGCAATGGGGATGTAGCGTCGGTTCGGATCGCGGGTGGCGTCCTGGCGGCGACGGTTGGCGTGGGAAATGTCGAGGCCCGAAAGGTCCTGCGTCTCGTAGAGGCCCATCGCATAGCCGAAATCGACCATGGCATCGTCGATCTCCCACGGGGTGGAACCGTCCATCAGGACCGTGTCCGCCGCCTCGCGGTACCGCGCAAGGATGCGGTTGCCGATGAAGCCGTCGCAGACGCCCGCCAGCACCGGCACCTTGCGCAGCTTCTTGGCGAGCGCGAAGCCTGTTGCCAGTGCCACGTCGCCTGTCGCGTCCGCGTTCACGATCTCGAGGAGCTTCATGATGTGGGCGGGCGCGAAGAAGTGCAGCCCCACGACGCGCGACGGGTCCGCGACGCAGGAGGCGATTTCATTGACGTCGAGGTAGGAGGTGTTGGAGGCAAGGATCGCGTCGGCCGGCAGCACCGCTTCCAGCTTGGCGAAGACGTCGCGCTTGACCTCCATCGACTCGAAGGCGGCCTCGATCGCGAGGGTCGCCTTGTTCGCCTGCCCGTAGTCGTCGGTCACCGTCAGCCGGGCGCGGTGATCCTCGGCGCGGGCCGCATCGATCATGCCGCGTTTCAGGCTCGCCTCGACGATCTTCTCGACGTTTGCCTTGGCCCGCTCGACCCCATCGGCGTCAGTCTCCAGCAGCGTGACGGAAAGGCCCGCGTTCAACAGCGCATAGGCGATGCCCGCGCCCATGGTGCCACCGCCCACGACGGCGACCTGTTCCAGCGGCACCGGTGCAGCATCGAGCCAGTCGGGCGCCTTGGCGGCACGTTCGGCAAAGAAGATGTGGCGCAGCGCGCGGGCCTGTTCACCGCCCTTCAGCTCGATGAAGGCGGCGCGCTCGGTCTTCAGCGCCTCGTGGAACGGGACCGACAGGCCATGCTCGATCACGTCGATGGCGCGCTGCGGGGCGATCTGATCCGACATCTTTGCGGCCACACGCTCACGGGCCGCTGCGAGGACATCTGCATCGGCCTCGGGCGGGTTGAACTCCCAGGTGGGGACGATGCAGCCCAATTCCTCGGTGTTGACCATGAAGGCCGCGTCGACGGGGTTCTCATCGACCATGTGGACCAGGCCAGCCGCCAGCGCTGCTTCCGCGCGGAGCGGTTTGCCGCCGGTGATCATGTCGAGCGCTTTCTCCAGACCGACAAGGCGCGGCAGCCGCGCGGTGCCGCCAGCGCCCGGGATCACGCCGAGGGTGACTTCGGGCAGGCCGATCTGAGCGCCCGGCGCCATGATGCGCATCCGGCAGGCCATGGCGATCTCGGCGCCGCCGCCAAGCGCCACGCCGTTGATTGCCGCGACCCAGGGCACGAAGCTCTCGTCGATGGCGTTCATCACGTCGGGCAGATGCGGCTCCACCGGGGCCTTGTCGAATTCCTTCGCGTCCGCTCCCGCGGCAAAGGCACGGCCGGCGCCAGTGACGATGACCCGGTCCAGCATCTCTTTCTCGGCCCACCGCACGGCGTCCAGAAGCCCTTGGCGGACGGCCTGGTTAATGGCGTTAACGGGTGGGTTGTCGATCTCGACGAAGCCTACGTTTTCTTCGCGGCGCGTGGTCACGCTCATGGCGATCTCCTTTTATGTGCTAGGGCGAATGGCCGGATCAGCGGCGATCAGCGCCCAGAATTTGATAGGTTTGGATCAGGTCCGAAAGCTCCGCCTCGCTGACATCCACCGACTTTCCGCTGGTGTCTAACAGGTGGTCGGCCTGCGCGTAATAGACCTCTCGCGCCTTCAGGATCTGGCGCAATTGGATCATGGCCTGGGGGTTGCCCTCCATCGGGCGCACGTCGCCTTGGGCGCGGACGCGCTCCATGTGTTCACCGGGAGACGTGCGGACCCAGACGGAGTGGAAGCGCGACAGCAACTGCTGAAAGGTGGTCTCTTCCGAGACGATGCCACCGGCCACGGCAACGATGGCGCGCTCGTGGCTTTTCACGATGGCGCCAAGGGTGTCGGCCTCGAGCTGGCGATAGCCCTCTTGGCCGTAGAGCGCGATGATCTCGGCCACGGGCATGCCGGCGTTCTGCTCGATCTCGTCGTTCAACTCGATGAACGGCGCGTCGAACGCAGCAGAGATGCGTGCGCCGAGGGTCGATTTCCCCGCGCCACGAAGCCCCACGAGACAAAGCCGTTCGGCCTTTTGGGCGCGGGTTCGTTCGGGGTCGAGAACCTGCAGCACCCGCGCGCGTGTTCCGGCGTCGGCGCGGCGATACATCTGCATCATGTGCAGGGTTTCGGCGGCCTGGGGATCATCGCGCACGAGGATTTGTTCCACCGGTGTATCCAGCGCCAGCGCGACCCGCTTGAGCAGGCCGATGGAGATATTGCCGTCGCCGCCTTCCAGCTTCGCCAGATAACGCGGCGACACGCCCGAGGTCTCGGACAATTCGCGCCGCGACATGCGCCGCGCCTTGCGCAGCGACAGGACCTTCTCGCCGACGTGGTGGATCAGCTCTGCCACGTCTTCCTCGAAGGGGATATGACGCGCGTCGTCAGGCATCGGCGGTTACGGGCTGCGGCGGGATCAACGGCTCAACAATGGCGCGGATCTCGGCGGGTGCCGGTTGTTTCTGGAACTTGTCAGCCACGGTGAAGACGCTGACCGACCGGCTGGAGAAGCACAACTTGCCGTCCTGCTCCGCGTCGACGCGGAAGGTGATCGACGAGGTGCCGAGCTTCTCGGGCCAGACGTAGCACAGCAGCTTGTGGCGCGGGGTCACCGGAGAGGTGAAATCCATCTCCAGCCGCACGAAGGGCGTACCGACATTGCGGTCGAGCTCCATCTGGAACCAGCCATCACCGTCCAGATGCGCCTCCCACCAGCCGTTGATCGCATCGAGCGCAAACCACGGCAGCCGCGCGGTATAGGCGATCATGGCGGGGTCGCAATCGCCCCACGTCACGTTGATCTCGTGGCAATGGGCGCTGTCGGGCTTTGGCGTCATGTCAGTAGGTCTCCACGTGATAGCGGCCATCCTCGCGCATGCCGTCGCGCAGGTTGATCCACTGCTCGCCGATCGACTCGGCGATGGTGGTGAAGGCGCGCTCCACGCCCTCCTCCATGCCCTTCAGGCCGCAGATGTAGATGTGGGTCTTGGGATCGTTGAGATACTCGGCCACACGGTCTTCTTCCGCCAGCATCCGGTCCTGCACATATTCCTTCTGCTGCTCGGGCATCCGGCTGAAAACGAGGTGCTGCTCCAGCAGGTCCGAGGGGATTTTCTTCAGCGGCCCGAAGTACGGCAGGCTGTCGGGGGTGCGGGCGCCGAAGAACATCATCATGCCGCCCGGCTTCACGCCGACGCTGCGCTGGCGCGCCATGGTAAACGCGCGCATCGGCGCGGAGCCGGTGCCGGTGCAGATCATCAGCAGCCGCGCGTCGGGGTCCGAGGGCATCAGGAAGGTCGCGCCGAACGGCCCGGTGACGCGCACCTTGTCGCCCTTCTTCAGGTCGCAGACATAGTTGGAGCAGAGCCCCCCCTCCTCGCGCTTCACGGTGAGCGAGACGTTGTGATAGCCCGCCCGCTCGCCATCACGGGGGCTGGAAACGGAGTAGAGCCGCGGCAGATGGGCCTTGCCCTCGGCGTCAGCACCCGGCGCGATGATGCCGAGGGACTGGCCCTCGAGCACGGGGAACGGCTTGCCTTGGAAATCGAGGATGATGTGGCGCACGTCGGCGTCGGAGCTCTCGGCAGTGAGGCGGTAGTTGCCCTGCACCACGGCCTCGACCGGATGGCCGAGGTTGTAGAGGTTGACCGAGGGCTTCGCGGCGCTGGCGGGCGCCTTGGCCTTGCCGCCCGCGCCCGCATGGGCCTCGGCCAGCAGGGCGGCGACGGGATCGACCTCGGCATCGCCATCTTCGGTGCCTTCCGGCGCCGCCGCGGCCTGAGCGATCTCGCCCTGCTCGGGGAGTTCGTCGAATTCGTATTGTTCTTCCAGCGAATAGGGCTCGTTGACCACGCGCCATTCGTCGATGGAGCCGGTCGGGCAGACCGGGATGCAATCCATGCAGAAGTTGCAGGTGTCGGGGTTCACGACGACGTTGTTGTCGTCATGCTCGATCGCGCCCACCGGGCATGTCATCTCGCAAGTGTAGCAGCGGATGCAGATTTCCGGGTCGATCAGGTGCTGTTTCAGGGGTTTGTTCACGACTGGCCCTCCCGGCGGCGACGGAGCAGAATTTCAGGTAGCAGGAACATCTGCATCAGCTCGGTACAGGTTCCCTTGCAATCGGTGCAACCCATGCAGCTTTCGCGGAGCCGGGCAATGGCCGGCGCGGAGATGGGTGCGGTCGCTTGGCGGCTGATAACCATGTCTGTCCTCCCTGACGCAGATGGGAAGGCCGGTGGACCGGCCCTCCCGCAATGGCATCACGCCATGTGCAGTTTGACGTATTCGAAGTCGCCCGGCTTGTTGTCGATGCCGATCTTCGGCGCCGAGATCCAGCTGGCGTATTTGCCGGGCTCGTAGCAGGGCACCATGAGCGACTGGATGAAGGCCCCGTCTTCCTTGGTGGGGATCCACTTGTGCTCGTTCGCGGCCCATTCCTCTTCCGAGATGATGTCGCCCTGCGGGTTTGCCTTGATCGCGGCGAACACGCCGATCTGACGGTGGAAGGCCTCGTGCGGCATCTCCAGCTGGAAATCGATCCCGGCTTTCTGCAGCAGCTTGTTCCAGCGCCCCACGCCGCCCGAGGCGTCGCGAATGTAGTCGTCGCGCAGGCGCATGTTGATCGCCGTCAGTGCCGGGACCTCCTCGGCCACGATCTTGCCGTCGACGACGTTGCGCACGATGTAGGTGTCGTTCTGCAACTTGTGGTCGTCGTCGATGCGCTGCTCCATGTAGCGGCCCTTGATGCCCGAGTTGAAGGCGTTGGCCGCGTTGGTGGAGACCTCCTGACCGAAGAGGTCGAGAGACAGCGAGTAGTGCAGGTTCAGCTTCTTCTGGATCGTCGGCAGGTCGATCACGCCGAGGTCGCGGACCCGGCCGATGTCGTAGGGATCGGTGATGCCGGCCTTGTTCATCGCATCGCAGGTCGCCTGCAAAACGCGGCCCACGCCGGTTTCACCCACGAACATGTGGTGCGCTTCCTCGGTCAGCATGAAGCGGCAGGTGCGCGAGAGCGGGTCGAAGCCCGATTGCGCGAGGCTTTCCAGCTGCATCTTGCCGTCACGGTCGGTGAAATAGGTGAACATGAAGAACGACAGCCAATCCGGCGTTTCCTCGTTGAAGGCGCCGAGCATGCGGGGCGCCTCGTCGGAACCGGAGGAGCGGCGCAGCAGGTCATCTGCCTCTTCGCGGCCATCCTTGCCGAAGTATTTCTGCAGCAGGTAGACCATCGCCCAGAGGTGACGGCCCTCCTCCACGTTGACCTGAAACAGGTTGCGCATGTCGTAGAGCGAGGGCGCCGTGAGGCCGAGGAACTTCTGCTGCTCGACCGAGCCCGGCTCGGTGTCGCCCTGGATCACGATCAGGCGCTTGAGCATGTTGCGGTATTCACCGGGCACTTCCTGCCACGCGGGCTTGCCGGCGTGCTCACCCATGGGAATGGTGCGGCCCTCGACCTGCGGCGCCAACAGAACGCCCCACCGGTATTCCGGCATCTTCACGTAGTCGAACTTGGCCCAACCCTTGGGGTCCACGCTGACGGCGGTGCGCAGGTAGACCATGCTTTCCTGAAAGTTCTGCGGGATCAGGTCATTCCACCAGTTGATGTAACCGGGGTGCCATTTCTCCAACGCCTTCAGAACCTTGCGGTCTTCGCTGAGGCCCACGTTGTTGGGGATCATCGTGTCGTAGGATACGTCGATTGCAGTCATCTTGCTTCTCCTCCTGAGCGCGAGCCTCGGCCCGGCCAATGTCTGTCGGTCTGGTCGCGGCCCGGGCCGAAAGCCCGGACGCGCTGCGGGTCAGTTCCCGCCGTCCTGTCCCGGCGGGTTACACCCGCTCCATGTTGTAATCGCCGCGCACACCGGTGCCGTAGCGCTGCAACGCGCCGTCCTCGCCGACCGCGTTGGGGCGGTTGAAGATCCAGTTCTGCCAGGCGGTGAGTCGCCCGAAGATCCGCGTCTCCATCGTCTCGGGGCCCGCGAAGCGCAGGTTGGCTTCCATGCCGGTCATCGCGTCGGGCGAGAAGCTGGCGCGCTCTTCCATGAAGATGCGAACTTCGTCTTCCCAGTCGATGTCGTCGAGGATCATCGTCACGAGGCCAAGCGCGTCCGCCGCTTCGGCGTCGAGGCTTTCACCGATGTTTTCCTGCGCCTTTTCGACCATCTCGGGGGTGCCGAGGAAACGGGTCTGCAGGCGGGTCAGGTCGTTGCCCATCGGATAGGGGCCGAAGTTGGAGGACGACAGCTTGATCGCCGCCTCGGGGCGGTTGTCGCCCTCGAATTCGCCTTCCATCATGTAGCTCCGGTCGACGGCGAAGAGCAGCTCGGCCAGCAGGCCCGCGAAGCAGGAGCCGTTCTCGACAAACGCCGCCAGCGAGCGCGAGGTCACGTCGACGCGCTTGAGCGTGCGCTTCCAGTACTGGCGCACCTCGTTGGCGAGCCAGTGGTCGCTGTCGGCGATCACCGCCTCGTGGGCGAGGAAGGCATCGGCATCACCCACCGTCTTGAAGATCCAGAGGCCGGTTTCCATCTCGTTCAACCGCAGGTGCAGGATCGCGTCCTCCAGCTCGCGGCAGAGCTTCAGCAGGTAGGCCTGATCGCCCTGGGCGTGGAAGGCCTCCATGTCGGCGGGGGCGTCTTCCTCGGGGCCCTTGAGGGTGATCGTGGCGCGGCGCGCGTCACGGTCCAGCTCGACTTCGACCAGATCGTACGTCACCGAGTTCTCGCCAATGGTGCGGTTGAGCGGACCGAAAGTGACACCCTCGGAGGCTTCCGGCTTATCGGAAGCGGTGGCGAATTCGCGGGCGCGCTCCTGCACCGTCTCGTCGAACTTGGAGTTGGCGATGACCTCGTCGACCAGCCGCCAGTCCTTCGCGCGCTTGCCCTTCACGCCCTCTTCGATCGAACAGAAGATGTCGGCGAGGTCACGGCGCACCTTGCGCTTGTCGGTCACGCGCGTCAGGCCGCCGGTGCCGGGCAGAACCGCCAGCAGCGGCACCTCGGGCAGACCCACGGAAGAGGTGCTGTCGTCGGTCAGCATGATGTGGTTGCAGGCCAGCGCCAGCTCATAGCCGCCGCCCGCGCAGGCGCCCTTCACGGCCGCGACGTATTTCTGGCCGCTCTCTTCTTCCGCCGCCTCGAAAGCGTTGCGGGTCTCGTTGGTGAACTTGCAGAAGTTGACCTTGTGGCTGTGCGCGGCGCCGCCCAACATGCGGATGTTGGCGCCGGCGCAGAAGACCTTGTCCTTGCCCGACTGCATCACCACGACCTTCACTTCCGGATGCTCGAACCGCATCCGCTGGACGATGTCGTTAAGCTCGATATCGACGCCCAGGTCGTAGGAGTTCAGTTTCAGCTGGTACCCATCGAACAGGCCGCCATCCTCATCGACATCCATGTAGAGGTTCGCCACCGGCCCCTCGTATTCCACGCGCCAATGACGGTAGCTGGATGGATTTGTTTGAAAATCGATCACCTTGCCCATGTGGGTGTCCTCCCTGGAAACTGTTGCCCACATCTTAGGGTGGGCGGATTGGTAAGTAAACTCATTATGGCACGATAGAGCAGAGTTAAATGTGATGTTTTTCAGCTCATTAGCATTTGACCCGGTAGGATCAGGTCACTTTATGCACTATAGATCATCACTCAATTCGCCCTCAAGGGAATCGATCTGCGCCACGATGTCAGCCGTCTCGATACCCATGATCACGCCGCCGGACGTCTCCTCCAGCAGCCCGCGCACGATAGCACAAAGCCGCAGCGCGGCCTTCGGTCTTTCCATGCGATGTTTGAGCCGGGCATTCGCCAACTGGATCAGCGCCTGCACGAACAATCGCGCGTCGCATTCTTCCGGAAGGATCATCCAGACCGGTTCCAGAACCTCGTGCGCCTCCCAGAAATACCCCTGCTCGAGGTAAGCGAGCCCGGTCTGGAAGGCGTCCGTTTCAGCCAGCGCCCGCGCATCCATTCCCGGTTGCGCAGTGTCGCGGATCGCGTCGAAACAGCCCTCGGGATGGCGCGGCGTCTTGCCCGGCACATAGGCGTGCGTGGGGGTGAACACCGCGCGCGTCATTGCACGGGGGCTGCGCCCGCGGCTTCGATCTCGGTCAGACGCAGGCAATAGTCGGCCACGGCGCCGAGCACGGCGTCGGACTGTTCCAGAAACGGCGCGTGGCGGCAATCATCGAGCACCAGTACCTCCACCGGCGCGTAGCTGCGGCGCTCCATCACCTCGATCTGGGCCAGCGTACCGTATTGGTCCTCACGCCCCTGGATCGCCAGCACCGGCACCCGGATGTAATCCAGCACTTCCTCGACGTTCCACTTCTTGAAATCGGGATGCAGCCAGGCGTCGTTCCAGCCGCGAAACGCGTTGTCGGGATCGGCGTGGTATTTCGCCATCTTCGCCCGCAGATCGGTCGTCTCGAAGGCTGTCTTCGCGGCCGCAATCTCGGTCAGGCCCATGTCCTCGGTGAAGAAATGCGGCGCCATGGTGATGACGCCGCGCACCCGGTGATCCTGCACGCTCCCGGCATAGATCGCCGCGATCGTGGCGCCGTCGCTGTGCCCCAGAAGGACCGCGCGCACCACGCCGAGCGCGTCGAGCACCTCGGGCAAGACATCAACTGCCTCGCGGGTCATGTAGTCGAGCGGGCGCGGCAAGTCGGCCGGGTCCGATTGCCCGTACCCGGCGCGCGAATAGGCCACGACGCCGAAGCCGGTGGCCTCGGCCAGCCGCGCCGGGAAGTCCCGCCAAAGCGCCGTGCAGCCGAGCCCTTCGTGAAGCAGCACCAGCGTCGGCGCGTCAGCGGGCGCAGGCCCCCAACAGGCGTATTCCAACGCCTTGCCGCCGGCCAGCAACTGCCCGTTCGGAACCCAAGCCGCGCTCATGCCAGCTCGCGCAGCTTGAAGCGCTGGATCTTGCCCGTGGCGGTCTTCGGCAGGTCCTCCACGACCTCCACCCACCGGGGATATTTCCATTTGCCGATCTTGTCCTTGATGAAGCTCTTGAGACCGTCCAGCTCGAACGGCTCATCGGTGTTTTTCAGCACGATGAAGGCTTTGGGCTTCTCCAGATCATCACTGTCGCGGTGCGCGACAACGGCGGCTTCCAGCACGCAGGGATATTCCACCAGCGCCTGCTCGATCTCGAAGGGGCTGACCCAGATACCCGAGACCTTGAACATGTCGTCGGTGCGGCCGCAGTAGATGTAGCGCCCGGCCTCGGTCAGCTCGTACTTGTCGCCGGTCCGCGTCCACTCTCCCTCGAAGGTGGTCCGCGTCTTCTGCCGCTGGTTCCAGTAATCCGCCGCAGAGGAGCCGCCGCGCACCAGCAATTCGCCCACACCGCCCGCAGGCACATCGTGGCCGTCCTCATCGACCAGACGGACCTCGTAGCCCGGTACGGCCGTGCCCGAGGTGCCGTATTCGACCTCTCCGGGGCGGTTCGACAGGAAGATATGCAGCATTTCGGTCGAGCCCACGCCGTCGAGGATATCGACACCCCAGAGCGCCTTCCACTTGCGTCCGATCTCGGCCGGCAACGCCTCACCGGCGGAGGTGCAGACCCGCAGCGGCGCCTTCGGGGCTGCGCCATCGGCCTCCCACTTGTGCAGCATGGCGGCGAAAAGCGTCGGCACGCCGTAGTAGATCGTTGGCTGATAGGTGGCGAGGATCTCGGACACGCTGTCGGGCGTCGGCCGCCCCTTGAACAGCAGGCTGGTGGCGCCAACCGACATGGGGAAGGACATGCCGTTGCCCAGACCATAGGCGAAGAAAAGCTTGGCGGCCGAGAACACGACGTCATCCTCGCGGATCGCCAGCACGTCGCGGCCGAAGGTGTCGCAGGTGACCTGCAGCGCGCCATGGACATGACGCACCCCCTTGGGCGCGCCGGTGGAACCGGACGAATAGAGCCAGAAGGCGACCTCGTCGGCGGAGGCAACGACCGCCTCGCGCGGCTCCGCGCCTTGCAGGAAGTCATCCCAGGAAATCGTGCCGTCGGGCGCCTCGCCGCCGATCACCACGATCTGGCGCAGATGGTCCGACGCCCGGACGGCGGGCAGGACCACGTCCAGCAACTCGGCCGACACGAAGGCAATTGCGGCGCGGCTGTCTTCGAGGATCGAGCGGTAGATATCTGTCGCCAGCAAGGTGTTGAGCGGCACCGGCAGCACGCCCGCCTTGATCGCGCCCCAGAACACCTGCGGAAATTCGATCTGATCGAGCACGAACATCGCCGCGCGCTCCTCGCGCATGATCCCCGCGCGGGCCAATGCGCCCGCCACGCGGGATGCGCTGTCGGCCAAGGCGCCGTAGGTCAGCTCGCGCCCGCCGTCCCATGCCTCGCGAAACGCGGGCTTGTCGCCGCGCCCCTCCTCCAGATGCCGATCAACAAACCAGTTTGCTGCATTTCCCGTCATAATGTGGCTTCCTCCCTGCCGCTTATGTGGTGTTATTTTCCGGTGAACTCGATCGCCCCGTCCGGAAGCAGGTATAGCACATAGGCGTCCCCTTCCGTGACCGTCGGATGGTGGTCCGAGCCGGGCGGGTAGACGTACCACCCCGGCGCGATGCCATCGAACTTCGGCGCGCCCTCAATGGGCATGATCGCGCCGATTTCACCTTTGGTATGAATGTGATGCGGGCCCGCGACGTCCTTCATGCGGACCACGTCGACACTGTAGCTGCCCGCCGCCTCTCCCGGCTTGATCGCTCGGCCGTACTTGATGCCACCGTGCTCACGCGCCATCAGCCAGCCCTCGGCCTCTCCTTCGGCACAGAGCGCGGCCAAGCGCTGAAAAGTCTCTCCCTCGGCGGGAAACTTCTGGTTCAGATCAGCGGCCATCGCGGCGTCGAGCGCCCTGCCCTCGAGGCCCGACGCGACCTTCGTCATCAGCTCGTGAAATTCCTGTTGCGACATCTGCGCCCTCCCTCGGCAAGAATCAGCTTTTAGTAAGCGTACATTCTAAATCGACCTCATGCAATTTATTGCGTCAGCCACCTTGCCCGCGCAACAATGTGCAAAATAATGCACGCTTGCCAAATGCCGCCCCCTCCGTATGTTTTTGCCATGAGCGACATTTACTCCATGCCCGGCCACCTGATCCGACGCCTGCACCAGATCTCGGTGTCGCTGTTTTCCGAGGGCATGAAATCCGCCGGGATCGACATGACCTCGCCGCAGTTTGCGGCCCTCGCGATCCTTGAGGAAAACCCCGGCATTGATCAGGCCACGCTCGCGGGGATGATCGCGCTGGACCGGCCGACCATCGGCGGCGTGATCGAACGCCTTGCCGCCAAGGGTCTGGTCGAACGCAAGACGAGCCCGACTGACCGACGCGCGAAATCCCTTGCGCTGACCCCGGCTGGCGCCGAGATGGTGCAGCGGATGCGGCCCGTCGTGGTGGAGACGCAATCCAGGGTTCTCGATGGGCTCAGCGAGGCCGAGAAGGAGAAGTTCATCTCTCTCGCCGAGAAGATCACCCTGCTGCACAACGACCGAAGCCGCGCGCCTCTTGTCATACGCAAGAAGAAAGAGGTCTCGCAGGTCTGACGCCGCCGCGGGATTGCTCTCGCGCAGGCAGCGTGCAAATGATGAGCATACAAATCATCTGACAGGAGGCCGCGCCATGGCAGACCCCATTCTGGTCGAGGACCACGACACCTGGTGTGAGATCACCCTGAACCGGCCGGACCGGCTGAACTCCTTCACGCCCGAGATGCACCTCGCCCTGCGAGACGCCTTGAACGGTGCGCGCGACAAACGCGCCGTGCTGCTGACCGGCGCCGGGCGCGGCTTTTGTGCAGGCCAGGACCTGGGCGACCGCGATCCGCGCAAGATGGACGGCCCGCCTGATCTGGGCGAGACGGTGCGAACCTACTGGGCGCCGCTGGTGCGCCAGATCCAGGCGTTGGAGATGCCGGTGATCTGCGCCGTGAACGGCGTGGCGGCGGGCGCGGGTTCCAGCGTGGCGCTGGCCTGCGACATGGTTCTGGCCGCCGAAAGCGCCAAGTTTATCCAGTCATTCTCGAAGGTTGGCCTGATCCCGGACACGGGCGGCAGTTGGCACCTCACCGCGATGTTGGGCCGCGCCCGCGCCATGGGTCTTGCGCTGACCGCCGAGCCGCTGAGCGCCGCGCAGGCCGCTGATTGGGGCCTGATCTGGAAGGCTCTGCCCGACGACGCGCTGATGGAGGAGGCCCGCGCGCTGGCCGAGAAGCTCTCCCACGGCCCGACCTTCGGCTACGCCCGCACCAAGGATGCGATCACCGCGGCGGCGACAAACACCCTCGACGCACACCTCGATTACGAGGCCGAGTTGATGAAGCTCTGCGGCGAGCATCCGGATTATGCCGAGGGCGTCTCGGCCTTCCTCGACAAGCGCGCCCCGAAGTTCTCGGGGTCGCGCTGAGGCTCTGGCGCGGCGACGCTATTCGCCGCCGCGCAGATCCAGGATATTGGCCATCAACCGGTAGGCGCCGGGCACGAGGTGCTCCAGCTGGTGATGCAGGTTCAGGGCCACGTGGGCGTGGCACCCCTGCCCGATCTCGCCCACGAGAAGCCCACCGTCGAGCGGTTGCTCATCGGGGTCCGCCATCCGTAAAAGCGGCGTATAGGCCGCGTCCCACGCCTTCGCGAAATAGAGCCCACGCTCCTTCTTCCAGCCGTTCCAATCCTCCGGCCCGATCGGGTTCGGACCGCTGAACACCCGATGCTCTGGTGCGAGCACGGTGACCTCCGCCTCCGCATCGGTGATCCGCCAGCGCAGCGAGGGCTGGCCGATCTCGATCATCGCGGGCGGCGTCGTGTCGGGCCGCCAGTTGTCCCACGGGCGGTGGTAGAGGGTCACCAGCGTGCCGCCATCCTTCACCCAGGCGTTCAGCGTGGCCACCACGGGCTGCAACGCGGGGCGGAAACGGTGGGCGAAAACACCGACGAGGATCGTGTCGAAGCCCGCGAAAGGCTCGGCGCGGGCGAGGTCGGCGTCGGAGAGGTCCGTGACCTCGATTCCCGCCGCCTGCAGCGCAGGCGCGATCCGGTCGTTGCCGGCGCCGATGTAGGCGATCCGTCCTCGCGGAAGCGCCACCTCGGCGAGCCGGAGCGAAAGCGTCGCGGGGCTGTGGGTGATGGTTGGGCGGATGTGCTCATGGGTGAGGACCTGCGCCTCGAAAGCCTGCTTGCCGTCCGCCTTCAACGGGAGATCATACATTCCTTCCAATGGGTTATCAGGCACCGTCAATGTGACCTCATCGCCCTCCCACCGCTGTTCAAACCCTTCGGGCAGATCGAACGCGCCACCCTTTGCATGCACCGACAGCGATACGTCGCGAGCGGGTTGGGAGAGGTTCAGGAACGCGCGCTTGCGCGACAGCGTGGCGCGCGGCTCAGGTAACACGAGGAGCGGCTCCTCCATCGGGACGGCGGCTGAAATCTCCGTGTCGTGGAGGCGGGCCACGACGCGGACAGCCGGCGCGCGCGGGCTGAGCGGGGCATAGGTGTCAGGGTACGGATCGGTCGGCGCGGCATCGGCGCTGACCTTGATGGAGTCGCCCGTGGCGGTCATGCCATCCGGCACCTCGAGGGAGACATCGACGCTCTCCGAAATCCCTTCACGGACCTCAAAGCTGATCGGCACCGAAGCTCCCGGCGAAACGGCGATCTGCTCCGGCCTCGCACGGACGCTGACGCCCGCGACAAGCTGCACGAGCCGCGCAAGCTGCTGGCGCTTACGGGTGACGCGGTGGCTGTGCTCCTCGGCCACCTTCCCATTCGTCAGAAGCTGGAAAGCCTCCGCCCCCAATCGGGCCATGGCGGCGAAGTTCGGGAAGGCGGCCAGCATCTCGTCAATCTTCGACTGCGCATCCGGCAAGCCGATATCGGCCAGCGTCTGCGGCAGGTTGTCGGTCACCGCACCAGCATCCTCGCCCACGCGGCTCCACGCCAGATGCAGTGGCCAGTCGCGCTCATCGCCGGGCGCGAACCACCGGCCCATGCCTTGGGTGCGGTGGAACTGCCGCGACCATTGGCCGATGCGCTCATAGCTCATCCCGAGCATCTCGTCGCCGCCCTTTGCCGCGACCGTCAGCGTCGCGGGCGGCGGAGGCACCTCGTCGTCATAGGCGCCGCCCGCGCCGGAGAAGGCGGGCAGATAGAGCTTGGAGACCTGCCAGACCGGCAGATCGCAGGGGAAGTCCGGATCGGCGGCGAGGTCGATGACGGCATGGGCCGCCTCGGTCATCGCGCGGTGGTGGCCGTGCTGGCCGGGAATATCGAGGAAGGTCGGGCAGAGGATGTCAGGGCGCTCGGTCCGCACGATCTCCACGAATCGCTGCAGAAGCCGCTCGCGGCCCCAGATTCCCATGGTTTCCTTGCCGGATTTGGAGAAGCGGAAATCGGTGATCGTGTCGTCGGGCGACTGGCCGTGCCAATACATCACCATGTCGAGCACGTCGCAGGCGCGCTCCATCTCGGCGGTGCGCAGCGCTCCCAAGGCCGGGCCCGCCTCGGTGCCGATGTCATTCTGCCCGCCCTCGCCCCGGGTCGAGCAGGCGTAGGAGAGGTTCACCCCGTCGCGCAGCCAGAGAGCGGCGAGCATGGCGCTGGTCTCATCATCGGGATGGGCGCCGGTGTTCATGAACCCCACGACAGAGCGCAGGCCCGCCATCGCCCGCCAGACCCGCGCGATGAGCGGATCGCCAGCTTCGGACAGAATGCGGGATTGGACGGCATTGGACATGGGTGCTTGATCCTATTGGGCGTCGACGAGACGCGGAGAAATTGCGGAATTGACCACCAGTGCCGCCGCCCCGAGGGTCGCGGCGCGCGGCCCCGCTTGACCCACGACAAGGCGCGGGCGGGCCCGGTCGGCACGGTTGGAAACGGAAAGCTCGGGCAGCGGGACACGGTCCACCAGCTCGGCCAGCAGCGGCGCGGGGAGCGCGCCGGTCATCACGATGGTCTCTGGGTCGAGCATGTTCTCGATCACCTGCACCGCTTGGCCAAGCGCCTCGGCGGCTGTGTCCAGCCACGTTGAAAGCGCAGCGGGGCGACCGTGATATTGCGTGGTGAGGTCGGCGACGGTGCGCGCGTCGATGCCGTCGGCGGCAAGTGCCCGCACAAGCGTCACGCGGCTGGCCTGCGATTCCAGCGAGCGTTGGCCCGCTGCCGTCACGACGGGGATGTGCCCGATCTCTCCGGCATTGCCGAACGCGCCCGAGAAAACCACGCCCTCGTGGACAAGCCCAAGGCCCACGCCGGCGCCGAAATAGAGGCAGGCGAAGGTGCCGAGCCCCTGCGCGGCCCCTAGGATACGCTCGGCCATGGCGGCGGCGTTGGCGTCGTTTTCCAGCTTGATTGCCACGCCAAGCGCATCGGCCAGCGCCGCTTCAGGGGCGACATCGCCCCATCCCGGCAGTTGCGTCGCCCGATCCGAGAGGCCCGTCTGCCCCACCGGGCCGGGCATCACCACGCCCGCGCCGATCACCGTGGCATGGTCTACACCGGCGCGCGCGCCAAGTTCCGGCAATTGCGCGATGATCGGCAGCACATCCTCGGGCCGCGCGGAGGGCAGCGCGATGCGCTCCTTGTGGAGAATCGGCCCGCCCAGATCGATCCATGCCGCGAGCACGGCGTCGGGCCGGATCTCGACCCCAAGCGCGGTGTGAGCGCCGCAGCGGATCGCGTAGGTGACTGCCGGAAGCCCGCGCTGACCCGCGCGGCGTCCGGTCTCTTCCACCCAACCTTCATCCAGCAAATGCGCGATGATATTGCTGACGGCCTGGGTGCTAAGCCCTGATGCGCGCGCGATTTCGGCGCGTCCGGCCTCTCCCTCGCGGTGCAAATGCCCGAGGACCAGACCGATGTTATAGGTCCTGCTACGTTCGGCGTTAGAGCCGGGAGGGAGAGGTTTGGAAACCATGACCAATCGAATAACTCAACTCACTTGATAACTCAACGGCCCTGCGCTAGCGTCACTCTCAAGGGCACCGTCCAGAGAATTCGGGCCTCCGACCAGATCAGCAACTCAGGGAGAGTTTCCAATGCTTCGCAGAACCCGGAACACGCTTGCCGTGCTCGCCACCTCCGCCGCCGCTCTGACGGCCGCGGGGGGCGCATCGGCGCAGGAACAAGTCACGATCGAATATTGGCAGTACTTCTTTGAAGCGCGCGTCGACGCGATGGAGCAGCTGATCGAGAATTTCGAGGCGGCCAACCCGAACATCAACGTCGAGATGACCCATTTCCCCTACGCCGACTACCGCACGCGGACCGCCGTGGCGGTGCCCTCGGGCGAAGGCCCTGACGTCGTGCAGCTCTTCTACGGCTGGCTGAACGACTACATCGACGCGGGCCTGATCCAGCCGCTGCCGACCGACCCGTTCTCGCCCGAGATGGTGGAGGCCGAGTTCTTCCCGATGGTGCAGGCGATGGAGCGCGATGGTCAGTATTACGCCCTGCCCACTGCCGTGCGCTCGCTGGCGCTGTTCTACAACGAGCGCCTGCTTGAAGAGGCGGGCGTCGAGGTGCCCACCACGCTGGATGAGCTTGTCGCCGCCGCCGAGGCCACGACCGAGCGTGACGGTGCGGGCAACATCACGCAGGTGGGTTTCACCTCCGGCATGACGGCGCAGGACCACCATTGGTTCCGCGAAGTGCTGGTGCGCCAGTTTGGCGGAGAACCCTATACCGATGGCTACCGCAACGTGAACTACGACACCGAAGCCGGACGCGCCGCGCTCGACTTCTACCTCGGGCTGGAGGAACAGGGCGTCACGCAGTCGGGCTTCATGGACGAGCCCCAGGCCGCCTTCCGCTCGGGCCGCGCGGCCTTCCACATCGACGGCTCGTTCCGCATCGGCGCGCTTGAAGGCGAGCGCGGCTTGCGGTGGGGCGTGACGGAACTGCCCGCCAACAACGATGGCGAGCGCTCCAACTATTCCTCCTACTGGGTGAACGCGATCACCTCCTCGGCAGAGGGTCCGGAATACGAAGCCTCCGTGGCCTTCATGGAGTACATCACCTCGCCCGAGGCGATGGAAATCTGGCTGGAGACGGTGGGCGAGCTGCCCGCCCGCTCGGCCGTGGGCATGACCGAAGAGAACGCCAACGACCCGGTCTTCGGGCCCTTCATCCGCGGGCTGGAATACGCCCACACCACGATCTTCGCCGACGAATCCGCACAGCGCCAGGTTCTGGTCGACATGGTGGAGCGGGTGCAGCTGCAGGACATGGACCCGGGCGAGAGCCTGACCATGGCAGCCGAGGCCGAACAGGCGCTGCTTGACGACTTCCACGGCGAATAAATCTCCGTGACACTTCCCTGACGCCGGGCGATGCTGTCGCCCGGTGTCTTTCTTTCCCCTTCCGATTTCCACCCAGAGGCTCTCCATGGCGCACTCTCCATCCCCTGCCCCAAGCACTGCCCCGGTGAGCACACCGGCGCCGGCGGCGGGCGGGCTGACGATCATGCAGAAGCGCACGCTCTGGGCGTGGGGCTTCCTCTCCGTGCCGATCCTCTTCTACGTGGTGATCCGCTTCTACCCGACCGGCAACGCCATGGTGCTGTCGTTCCAGGAATGGAACCTCCTGGGCGAGCGGACATGGGCCGGGCTGGAGAACTACCGCGTCCTGCTCTGGGATCCGGTCTTCTGGCAGGTGTTCCGCAACACCTTCATGTATCTGCTTCTGGGCACGCCAATCAGCCTCGTGCTGGCTTTCTTCGTGGCCTATCACCTCGATCAGGTGCGCTTCATGCACGGGACCATCCGGGCGCTCTACTTCGTGCCCTTCATGACCTCTGCCGTGGCCATGGCATGGGTCTGGCGCTGGTTTTACCAGGACGTGCCCATCGGCCTTTTCAACAATGCGCTGGCTTCCATCGGCATACCGCAGATCGATTTTCTCGACAGCACCACCAACGCCCTGCCCTCGATCCTTGCGCCCGCAATCTGGGCGGGTCTGGGCTTCCAGATCATCATCTTCATGGCCGGGCTGCGCGCCATTCCGCGCTCGTTCTACGAGGCGGCCAAGATCGACGGCGTTTCCACCTGGACCGTGCTGTGGGAGATCACCCTGCCGCTTCTGCGCCCCACGATCGTTTTCGTGGTCGTTCTGTCCTCCATCGGTTTCCTGCGGATCTTCGATCACGTCTTCAACATGACCTCCGCCAACCCCGGCGGGCCTTTGAACACCACCAAACCGCTGGTGCTGATGATCTACCAGACCGCCTTCGACAGCTACGACATGGGCTATGCCGCGGCGCAAACCGTCATCCTGTTCCTGATCCTGCTGGTCGTCAGCCTGATCCAACTGCGCCTGCTGAGAGATCGTTGAGCCATGACCACTGCTGATGACCTGACAATCCGCCCTTCCTCCGAGGCTCTTCTCAAGGCGCCCGCGCCGCCCAAGCGCCGCAACATGGGCCAGTTGATCCGCTGGATCCTGCTGTTCGCGGGCGGCATCCTGATGGTGATGCCGCTGGCCTACATGATCTCCACCTCGCTGAAATGGCCCTGGGAGGTCTACGAGATCGGCCTGATCCCGGAAGAGCCGACGATCGAAAACTATACCTACGTGCTTGAAGACGGGCGCTTTTTCAGCTGGTTTATCAACTCGACCGTCATTGCCGCGATCACAACCATCTCGGCGCTCTTCTTCGACAGCCTCGTGGGCTACACGCTGTGCAAGTTCCGCTTCCGCGGGCGCTATATCGTCTTCATCGCGATCCTCTCGACCCTGATGATCCCGACCGAGATGCTGGTGATCCCCTGGTACATGATGAGCCAATCGCTTGGCTGGCTGGACACCTACTGGGGCATCATGTTCCCCGGCCTGATGACGGCCTTCGGCGTCTTCCTGATGAAGCAGTTCTTCGAGACGGTGCCTGACGACTTCCTCGAAGCGGCGCGGATCGACGGGCTGAACGAGCTGCAGATCTGGTGGCAGGTCGCGATGCCGATGGTCCGCCCGGCCCTCGCGGCGCTAGCGATCTTCATCTTCCTCGGCAACTGGACGGCCTTCCTCTGGCCGCTGATCGTCACCACCTCGCCCGAGCTCTACACGTTGCCGGTGGGGCTCTCGTCCTTCGGCGACGAGGCCGATGTGGCGTGGGAGCTGATCATGACCGGCGCGGCGATCTCGACCCTGCCGACGCTGATCTTCTTCCTGATCTTCCAGCGCTTCATCATCCGAGGTGTCGTCATGGCGGGGCTGAAGGGATGAGCGGAGAGACTGTCACGGCATCGGAGGCGCCGACGGATACCACGACCTTCCCCGATCCGACCTACCGCGACACGGTCCTCGCGCCGCTGTTCGAGGGGGTAAAGACCCACTTCGCCGATCATATGGATGCGATCAATCGCGCGCATCTCGTGATGTTGGTGGAGACCGGCATCCTGAGCCGCCAAGATGGCGCGGCCATCGCCAGAGCCTTGGCGGATATCGAGGTGAACGTCGACCGGCAAGCCCTTGAATATACCGGAGAACACGAGGATTGGTTCTTCCTTGTCGAGGCCAAATTGCGGGAACGTCTGGGCGATCTCGGTGGCGCACTGCACACCGCGCGCTCGCGCAACGACATGGACCACACCATGTTCAAGATGGCGCTGCGCGCCCGGGCGGAGGATGCCTTGCGGCGCATGAACGTCCTCGCGCAAGCCCTTCTGGAAAAAGCGAAATCCGAGCGTGATACGCTGATCGTGGCCTATACCCACGGGCAGCCCGCGCAGCCCTCGACCTTTGGCCATTACCTTTCAGCCGTTCTCGAGGTTCTGCTGGCCGATGCCAAACGGCTGGAGGCGGCCATTCTGCACGTCGACCATAGCCCGATGGGTGCGGCGGCAATCACCACCTCGGGCTTCCCGATTGACCGTGAGCGGATGGCAGAGCTCTTGGGTTTCGACGGCGTGCGGGTGAATGCCTATGGCTGCATCGCGGGCGTCGACTATGTCACCGGGCTCTACTCTGCCCTGAAGCTGCCAATGATCCACCTGGGTCGTGTGGTGCAGGACATGGCCTTCTGGTCGGCATTCGAGGTCGGGCAACTCCACGTCCCGCGCAGCCTCGTGCAGATCTCCTCGATCATGCCGCAGAAGCGCAACCCGGTCCCGATTGAGCACATGCGCCACCTTGCCTCCGTCGCCGCCGGGCGCTGCGACGCCGTGGTGAACACGATGCACAACACGCCGTTCACCGACATGAACGACAGCGAGGGCGAGGTGCAGCAAGCGGGCTACGGCGCCTTCGATCACGCGGGCCGGGTGCTGGATCTGCTGACCGCCTTCCTGCCTGCGTGCTCGATCAACGCCGAGCGCGTGGCGCGCACCACCGACGCGGCCTGCATCACCATCACCGAACTGGCTGACACCCTTGTGCGCGAGGATGGGTTGAGCTTCCGCCAAGCCCATGACGTGGCCGCCGAAACGGCCCGCGCGGTGATCGCTGCGGACCAACCACTCGGCGGCGGGTTCAAAGCCTTCTCGCAGGCCTTTGAAGCGTGCATCGGCAAGACCTCGTCGCTGGACGAGGCCGCCTTCAAGGAAGCCGTCGACGCACGCAGTTTCGTGAGCCGGCGCGACCGGACCGGTGGCCCGGCCCCTGCCGCGCTTGATGCCGCCTTCGACATTTACCAGTCAAAAATCAACGCCTTGCGCGATGATCTTGAAGCGCGTGTGACCCGCCGGTCCCGTGCTTCAGCCTCCCTTTCCACCGCCTTTGAAGCCCTCCTGAAAGACGCGCAATGACCGAACTGATCCTCACCGACCTCGTGAAGAAATACGGGGAGACCGAAGTCCTGCACGCGATCAATCTCACGGTGGAACCGGGCGAATTCCTTGTCCTCGTGGGTCCGTCCGGCTGCGGCAAATCCACGACCCTGCGCATGATCGCGGGACTGGAGGAGGTCTCTTCGGGCACCATCGAGATCGGCGGCCGGGTGGTGAACAATCTGGAGCCGAAAGAGCGCAATATCGCGATGGTTTTCCAGAACTACGCGATCTACCCCCATATGTCGGTGCGGCGGAACATCGGCTTCGGCCTGAAGACATCGAAGCTGTCGAAGGCGGATAAAGACAAGCGTATTGAGGAAGTTGCGGGCATCCTCGGGATGACGGACCTGCTGGAGCGCAAACCCTCGCAGCTTTCGGGCGGTCAGCGGCAGCGGGTGGCCATCGGACGTGCCATGGTGCGCGACCCGGCGGTGTTCCTCTTCGACGAGCCGCTCTCCAACCTCGACGCGCAGCTGCGCACCCAGATGCGGCTGGAGATCAAGAAGCTCCACGCGCAGATGGGGCGGATGATGGTTTTCGTGACCCATGATCAGGTCGAGGCGATGACCATGGCCGACCGGATCGTGATCATGAAGGACGGGCACATCCAGCAGATCGGCACCCCGGCCGAGGTCTACCACGCGCCCGCGAATACCTTCGTCGCGCAATTCATCGGTGCGCCGGCGATGAACCTTCTGACCGCCACGAGCACCGGCAGCGGAGCGACGCTGGTGAATGGCCACAACGTGGATTTGCCGGGCCTTTCGGTCCCCGCCGGCCAACCGGTGCATCTGGGCATCCGGCCCGAAGATCTCACGGCTGACGGCGAGACCTTCCTGACCGGCACCGTCTCCGTGGCGGAGCCTCTGGGCTCGGAAACGCTGGTCTATGTGGACGTGGATGGCGTCGAGATGACGGCTACCGCCTCGGGTCGCAACCCGCCCCGCGCGGGCGATGTGATCCACCTCGGCTTCCGCACCGACACCGTGCATCCGTTCGATGTGACGACCGGCGAGCGTCTGACGGCAGGCTAAGGGATCGCACCTCGGATCGGCGACGCCCGGGCGGCGCTTATCTGAAAAGCCGATGCCTAACATCAGAAATATTCGGTTTTCCTGATGCGCCTCCGGGTCCACCTTTGGGTCAATGCAAGACGGCCCGAGGCCCTTTGAGCAGCGCCCGAGCGCGCCGCGGTTTCCCTCCTCGAGCCCCGCCAAACGGAGAGACACCATGGACGCCGAGACAGACGCCCCCGAGATCAACCCCAAGGCCTTTCGCCGGGCTCTTGGCAACTTCGCCACCGGTGTCACCATCATCACCGCCCGCGCGCCGGACGGGACCACCGTGGGCGTGACGGCGAGCAGCTTCAACTCGTTGTCGATGGACCCGCCGCTGATCCTGTGGAGCAGCATCAAGGGCACGCCGAGCTGTGCGATCTTCGAGCAGGCCGAGCATTTCGCCGTCAACATCCTCGCATCGGACCAGATGGAGATGTCGAACCACTTCGCGCGCCAGCAAGAGGACAAGTTCGCCGGCGTCGAATGGGAGCCGGGCCTTGGCGGGGCGCCGATCTTTCCCGATTGCGCAGGCCGTTTCCAATGCGAGACCTATGCCAAATTAGACGGGGGCGATCACTGGATCTTCGTGGGGCGTGTGATGGCGTTCGACGATTTCGGCCGCCCGCCGCTCTGCTTTCACCGCGGCTCCTATGCCATGGTGTTCGATCACCCGAGCGCCTTCCCCCAGACCGGCGACATGCCCTTGCCCGACACCGACGGCGGGCGCATGGGCAACCACACCTTCTTCATGATGATGCGCGCCTGCCGCACCTATCAGGCCCGCTACCAGCCCAAACTGGAAACGCTGGAATTGAGCCTGATCGAGTCGCGCAGCCTGCTGGCGCTCAACGACATGCCGGGGCTCACGCCCGAGGATGTCGTCCCCCACGTCCACGCGCCGATCAATGAGACCCGCGTGGCCCTGGTCAACCTCGCCGACCGCGATCTCGTGGTGCTGGAGGACGGCGGCTACTTCCTGACGCCCGCCGGACAAGAGAAGGCCGAAGAATGCTGGAACGTCGCCAAGGCGCATGCGAAGGAAGCCTTCGACGGCGTGAGCGCCGAGGAGCTGGCGACCTTCGACAAGGTGCTGCGCCAGCTGATCGCGCCTTAGGCAGGTCCGGTGCACCGGGGGCGCGGCTTCGATTGGCCCTTCACATCCGATGATGATGACAGCTACCCTGCATCAAAAAAGCGGATAGAGTGATGAAGCTTCAACAACTGAAATATTTCGCGGCGGTGTTCGAAAACGGTTCGTTCTCCGCCGCCGCCGACAAGGTGAATGCCACGCAATCGGGGCTGTCGATGCACGTCAGCCAGATCGAGAAGCGCTACGACATCACCTTGTTCACGCGCACCTCCTCGGGCGTGACGCCCACGGAAGCCGGGCGCGCGTTCTACGAGGATGCGGTCAAGGTCCTCGCCGCCGCGCGGCTGGCGGAAGATCGGCTCAGAACGCTGTCGAAATCGGTTGTGGGCCACGTTCAGGTTGGCCTGATGCCCACCTTCACCCGTGCGGTGATGCCCTCGGTCGTGCTGCGCTTTGCCGAGGAATATCCCAACGTCCGCCTGTCGATCACCGAAGCCTATTCCAGCGTGTTGAGCCAGGACGTGGCCGAGGGAAATCTGGATTTCGCCGTGGTCCCGACCCTGCTGGAGGCCAGCGACGTTCTGCTCACCAAGCCGATGGGGCAAGACCGCGAGTGCCTGGTCTGTCGCCCGGACCGGGAGCTGCCGATCACGGACAACAAGGTGAAGTTGCGCGATCTGGGGCCGCTGAAGCTCGTCGTACCCGGCAGAAGCAACGCGCGGCGTCAGAGCATCGAGCACTACCTGATGATCAACAATATCGAGGTCGCGGAAATCCTCGAGCTGGACACCATGCACGGCACCTTGGGCATCGTGGCGAATTCCGAGTGGGTGACGATCCTGCCCGGCATCCTTTGCCTCCCCGATCTGGGGGGAGACCGCCGCAAGGTCGTGCCCCTTGCCGATCCGCCCCTGACCGTGGACTACGCAAGGATCGAGCCCGCCAAACAGCCCCTTAGCACCGCGGCGCAAGCCTTCGCGGACATCCTGCAGGAAGAGCTGAATTCGGCGCTGGAAATGGACCTGCACTGACACGGCGGCGCCGCGGCGCGATCGTGTGACGCGCGCGCAGGGTCCCGCTGCACGCGCGTCAGGGGCTCAGACGTCGGAGAGACTAACGACCTTGCCCGTCTCGGAGGACCGCTCGATGGCCTCCAGAACCTGAATGTTGTGGATCATTTCCTGCGGTGAGAACGGATACTCGGCCCCTCCCAAGGCCGCTTCGGCGAAGGCTTCGAGGTTGAACGTCACGGCGTCTTCCCAGGCGTAATCCTGCTGCGTGACGGGCTGGTCCGAGCGCCCGGTCAGGACCCGCACGATGCCGTCGGGCGTGTCGGGGTGGCTGTCGTTGATGACCTCCACCCATTCGGTCGAGCCAAAGACATGCATGCGGATGAAATGCGGCGTGTGCAGGATGGCGCTGAACGTCGCTGTCATTCCGGCCTCGAACTTCATCTGCACGGTGACCACATCGCCGGTTTCCCACCCGAGCGAGCGGTCGGCGGTGAAGGCATGGAGCGACTCGACCGGGCCGAAAAACGAGATCAGAAGATCGCTGAGGTGGATGCCCATTCCCGTCATGCCGGCTGCGGGCGCCACGTCCTTGCGGGTCCGCCAATCGCCGGGCTGAATACCGATCAGCTTGTCGTGGCTGAAGGCGGCCTCGGCGTGCATGATCGTGCCCAGTTTGCCCGCATCGAGCGCCTTGCGCAGGGCGATCATCGCCGGTTCGAACCGGCGCTCGTGCCCGATGCCCAGTTGCACACCCGCGTCGAGACAGGCCTGCACCGAGCGACGCGCACTGTCGGCGGTGAGGCCCAGAGGTTTCTCGCAGAACACATGCTTGCCGGCGGCGGCAACCTGACAGACCTGCGCTTCGTGCAGCGGGTTGGGCGTCGTCAGGATCACCGCGTCGATATCGTCCCGCGCGAGGGGGGCGTCGAAATCGTCCCAGGCCTCCAACCCCATCTCGGTGATCGCGCCGTGGTTCTGGGTTGCCGGCTCGATCACACCCGCCACGTTCAGCCACGGATGCCCTTGCAGCCGGGTCGCGATGTGTTTTCCCCACCAGCCGAAACCGGCAATGGCGACGGTGAAGCTCTGCGGCGCTTGGGTCATGACGTCCTCCCTCGGAAATTCTGTCGCGTGCTCGGTGAGGGCCCGGATGGCCTGCCCGCAGGGCGCGCGTAAGCGACAGTATCGGCAGGAAAATCCCCGCGCCAAATCATGTAAGCTGATGCCGCCTGACACTTTCGCTGATACCGAAAAATCCATGAAAACCATGCGGTTAAGGGTATCAACTTTCCTGAAGCCAGATAGGTGAAAACACAATTTCCTTTGCTACGACCGGTTGTGCAAGATTTTTTGGACAACGTGCCAGGCTTTGGGAGGAGCGGCGCAAGAGTGGGAGGACGGATGGCTCGGAAGAGCCCGTTCCCCGCACCTGCCACCCCCCTCAGAACTTGCTGACAGCCATCGAGGGAGTAGCAGATGTCGACCGTCAAAGAGAAACCTATCTGGAAGTTCACGGTTAACGGCCGCCAGAACACCAACACGCAGTCCGTGGCGGAAGCGCGCGGCAAAAGCGTCGTGATCGACGAGCCGGTCCCGCGCGGCGGCACCGATGAAGGCCCGATGCCGGTGGAATACGTCTTCATGGGGCTGGTGGGCTGCACCCATGTGATCGCCAACAAGCTCGCGGCGGCCAACGGCATCACCTTCACGTCGATGGACATCAAGATCGACGTGACCATGGACAGCCACGGCACGCGCCTGATCCACCCGATCGACGTGCCGTTCCCGTCCTGCACCCTGCATATCACCGCCGAATTCGACGGCCCGCGCGAAGGTGCGATGAAAGTGACCGAGCAGCTGCGCGACCATTGCGCCGTGTCGAAGATGCTTCAGGAATCCGGCACCATCGTGACCGAGAACTGGATGCTGAACGGGGTCGCGGTCTGACCCATGACCTGCGAGCGACGCCCCCAACGGCCCCTCTCCCCCCTGACCGGAGTGCGATGCCATGTTGAGCCAGATGATCGAGGTCCTGGCACCGATCTGCATCATCGTGTTGATCGGGTTCCTCATGGGACGCTCGAAGGCAGGGCTGGAGACACGGGCGCTCAGCTCGCTGGTGCTGCTGGTGGCGACGCCCGCGTTGATCTTTCATACGCTGGCCTCGCTGCAAGTGCCGACCGAGACCATCCAGATCATGTCGGGCGCGGCGCTGTTGTGCCTTGCCGTGGCGGGCGGATTGGGTTTGGCGGCCCTGCTGATCTTCAAGGGCGCGGTACGCAGCTACCTGCCGCCCCTGATGTTGCCCAACTCGGGCAACCTCGGCTTGCCGCTGGTGTTTCTCGCCTTCGGGCAGGAGGGGCTGGAACTGGGCATCGCCTATTTCTTCGTGGTGGCGCTGGTGCAGCACTCTTTCGGGATGTCGATCTATGCCGGGACCCTGAAACTCGGCGTTCTGGCCCGGCAACCGCTGTTCTATGCCGTAGCCGCCGTGATGGCGGTGACATGGCTGGATGTCACCGTGCCGACGATCGTGCTGACCACGACGGAAATGTTGGGCGGCATGATGATCCCCACCATGCTGATCCTGCTCGGCGCGTCCCTGTCGCGGCTGCAGATCACCGATCTGCGCCCGGCCCTTGCGATCGCCTTCGGGCGGCTGATCATCGGGATCTCCTCGGCGCTGCTGGCGATCTACCTGCTCGATTTCAGCGGCGTGATGGCGGGCACGGTGTTCCTGCTGGCCTCCATGCCGACGGCAATCGTCAATTACATCTACGCAGAGCGCTACCAGCATCATCCGCGTCAGGTGGCGGGCTCCATCGTGGTCTCGACCGTGCTGACCTTCCTGTGCCTGCCGGGCATCGTCTGGGTGGCCCTCGCGATTGCGGGGCCGCAATGAGCCGGAGGTTGGCACGATGAGCGGGCCCGTGCGGATCACGCTGGCGGGCTACCAAGGCCCGGATTCGGTGCACACCCGGGGGCTGGAGGCCTTTCGCGACGCGCTGACGGCCGCTGTGGGCGACCGCGTCGAGGTGATCCTGCGCCCCAACGTCGGCCCCGATGGCATCAAGACCGAGGCCCTGCCCGGCCTGGTCGAGGCCGGAGAGCTTGACGCCTGCTATATTGCGTCGAGCTATCTTGCAGGCCGGGTCCGCGAGCTCTCGCTGTTCGACATGCCGTTCAGCGCGCCGGACCGGCACCGGGCCTTGGCGCTGGTGGACGGACCTCTCGGCGCGCGGTTTGGCAGCGCGCTTGCTGCCGCGACGGGACTGACGCTGCTCGGCGTCTGGGACAACGGGTTGCGGCACATGGCAACGGCGCGGCAGCCGCTCCATGATCCGTCGGAATGCGACGGCATGGTGCTGCGCACGCTGCCCAACGACGATCACCAAGCCGCGTTTCGCGCGCTCGGGTTCCGCCCGCTGGTGATCGACGCCAAGGATCTGACCCAAGCGGTCTGCGACGGCGAGGTCGACGCGCAGGAAAACCCGCTGACCAACACCTATAATTTCAACCTGCATGGGCGTCTGCCGGTCATCACCCTGACCGGCCACCTGATGGGGATCGCCCTCTTCGTGTTCAACAAGGACCGGTTTGCCGCCCTGCCCGAAGATCTGCGGCAGGCGATCTCTGCGGCGGCGGCGGAGGCGACCCGGGCACAGCGCGCGCTGGCCGAGAGCGAAGATGAACATTGCGCCCGCGCCCTGCGCGACGACGGGGCGACGCTGGTGGTGCTGACCGACGCACAACGCGCCGCATGGCGGGAGGCCGCCGCGCCCCACACCGAACGCGCGCGCGCGCAACATGACCCCGAGCTGCTGGCTCTCTTCGATGCCGAGACCGGCACCGATGACAAAGCCCCGGACCCCACCCCTGAACCAGCCACTGCGCTCCTGAATACAAGAGGTGAGATGTGAACCTTAAAGCCCTTCCACGCACGCCAGAGACGATGACGACCCTCGCCCTGCTGGTGGCCTCGCTCCTGTCGTTGGTGTTCATGAGCGCGCTCATCGCGGCACCTCGCGCCTTGTTCGGCCGTGCGCTCTCCGCGATCCCGCCAAGCCTGTTTCCGACGATCACCATTGGCCTTCTGGCAATCCTCTGCGCCACCGCGCTGGTGCTGATCGCGAAGGGCACGGTGGCCGAGCAGAGCGCCCGGATGAGCCGGACGGAATGGGGTCGCTCCGCACTTCTGTTCGGCATCCTCACCTTCTACGCGCTGATCATGGTGCCCTTCGGCTTCCTGATCTCCTCCGCTCTGACGGTCGTGCTGCTGTCGCTGATGATGGACGCGCGCAACCCGATCCAGATTGTTCTCGTCGCCCTGATCGGCCCCGTCGCCCTCTATCTCGGCACAACGCGGCTTCTGGCCGTGTCACTTCCGGAACTCATCGCGATCGATCTGTTCTACGCGCGTCTGCTGCCGTTCTGACCTGAACCCTGACACCTGACCCCTACCGAAGAGGCTTCAATGCTAGATCAATTTATCGAAGGTTTCGGGATGGCCATGCGACTGGACACAGTCACCATGGTTGCCATCGGCCTTTTCGCCGGCATGCTGGTCGGGTCACTGCCGGGCTTCACCACGCTGATGGCCATGGCAATCCTGCTGCCGATCTCGTTCTTCATGGATCCGCTCGTCGGCATCCCCTTCCTTCTCGGCATCTACAAGGGCGGCATCTTCGGCGGCAGCGTTCCGGCGATCCTGCTGTCGATGCCCGGGACGGGTGCCGCGGTGGCGACCTCGAGGGATGGCTACAAGCTTACCCAAAAGGGCCAATCGCGCAAAGCGCTGGACATGGCGCTGTTCTCGTCCGCCTCGGGAGATACCTTTTCGGACATCTTCACAATCCTGATGATCTTCCCGATCGCCTTCCTGGTGATGCAGTTCGGCCCGCCAGAGCTTTTCGCGGTCCTGCTCATGAGCCTCGTGATCATCGCCGCGACCTCGGCCGCGAACCCGGTGAAGGGCCTGATCATGATGATGTTCGGCCTCTGGCTGTCCTTCATCGGCACCGACCCGCTCGGCGGCGTGGAACGCTTCACCTTCGGGCTGTTCGATCTGCGTTCCGGCATTCCGCTGCTGCCGATGCTGATCGGTGTCTTCGCCATCCCCGAGGTCGCCTCGGTCGTGATCCGCAACGAGAAGGGCCGCAAACTGGCTGCCCTGATGGGCGAGCGCCTGAAGTTCCACGAGTTCCGCCGCTGCGTCCGCACCATCGGCCGCTCGACATTGATCGGCACCGGCATCGGCATCATCCCCGGCCTCGGACAGATCGTGGCGGCGCTGATGGGCTATTCGGCGGCCAAGAACGCCTCATCCCACCCCGAGACCTTCGGGGAGGGTGAGCTGGAGGGCGTCGCCGCCGCAGAGGCCGCCAACAACGCGGTGAACGGACCGACGCTGGTGCCGCTGCTGACCCTCGGCATTCCCGGCGACAACGTCACCGCGATCCTTCTGGGCGCCTTCGTGGCGCAGGGTCTGCGGCCGGGGCCGGAGCTTTTCGAGACCCAGGGCGCGACCGTTTTCGCGATCCTCGTCGCGATGGTGCTGGCAAACCTGCTCTTCGTGGTGATCGGTTACCTCGCGATCCCGTTCTTCTCGCGGCTGGTCACGATCAAGACCTCGATCCTGATCCCCATCGTGATCATGTTCGCCTTCGCGGGAACCTATGTGTTCCGCTCCGACGCCACCGACCTGCTGATCCTCGTGGCCTTCGGCCTTTTCGGGATCATCGCGAAGGCCGCGAAGTTCGACGTGATGCCCATGGTGATGGGCTTCATCCTCGGGCCATCGATGGAATACGCCTTCGGTCAGACCGTCGCGATGTCGAACGGCGATCCGGTAGGCTTCTTCGCCACACAGCGCATCGGCGCTCTGATGATCCTGCTCGCGACCCCGGTCCTCGGCTACGTGCTGTGGAAGCGGCTCTACGGCAGACCCAAGACAATCGCATGAGAAGGAGGGCGGCGCAGCGATGCGGCGCCTTCCACATTTAACCAAAGGGAGACAAGACATGATGAAGAAACTCGCAGCCGCATTGGCGGTCACGGGCGCGGCCCTGACAGCTTCCGGCGCCACGGCCCAATCGGACTATCCTGAACGCCCGATCACCATGGTCATTCCACTGGGAGCGGGAGGCTCCCATGATTTGAACGCACGGGTCATCACTTCGATCATTCCGAGCTACCTGGAGCAGGCCGTCATTGTGCGCCTTTCCCCCGGTGCCGGCGGTCAGCTCGGGACGCAGGAAGTGGCGAACGCGCCCGCCGATGGCTACACGCTGCTCTTCACCCACAACTATATCGACATGCTGCAGCAGCACGTCGAGAACCTGCCCTACAATCCCTCCGAGGATTTCGTGACCGTGGCCCGGGTCAACTACGCGCCCATCGCGATCGCCGTGCGCGCGGACAGCCCCTACGAGACCATGGACGACCTGATCGAGGCCTCGCGCGAGAACCCCGGCAGCATCCAGATGGCCCATTCGGGCAACTGGGGCGCGCTGTTTGTGCCCGCGGCTCAGTTCATGCAAGCCCTTGATATGTCGTGGAACCTCGTGCCTTATCAGGGCGGCGGACCGGCTCTGCAGGCGCTTTTGGCAGGCGACGCAGATGTAACGATGGGCTTCCCCTCGTCGCTCGGCTCCCATCTTGATGCGGGCACCATCCGCATCTTGGCGACCGCCGGGCCCGAGCGGATCTACGACGACGTTCCGACCTTCTCCGAGGTGGGCGTGGAAGGCGACGTGGGCTTCATGCACCGCGTGGTTCTGGCCCCGGCCGACACCCCTGAGGAGGCTTTGACCACCCTGCGCGAGGCCTTCGAGGCCCTGGGCGAGGACACCACCTTCAACCGCATGATGGGTCGTCTGGGTGAGAACATCGACATCATCACCGGCGATGAATACGAGGCCATGCGCGCCGAGCAAAGCGTCGCCTACGAAGCGCTCGTGAATGAGCTGACGTCGCAATAAGCGATACTCGCGGGGGCCGCGCCCACGCGGCCCCTGCACCCCCCTTCCCTAACATGTGTGGAGATTGCCCGTGCCTGACAGATACGGACCCAAGGGCGTCCTGGCGCTGATGATCCCGCAACAGAATTCCAACATGCAGCCCGAGCACGAGATGCTGCGCCCCGAGGGTGTGAGCAACCAGACCTACCGGTTTGATATCTCGGTGCAGGACAAGGTGCCGGAGGCGATGGTCTCGATCATGGGGCAGGCGCGGGGGTGCTGGCCCGACATGGTGCTCTGCGCAAATTCGGTCGAGATGCGGAATTGGTCTCTGGACCGCCAGATCGCCTACCGTGCCGACCTTGCCGCCGCCCTGCCCGGCGTTCCGATCGTCACCGCCGGAGACGCCTGCGTCGCCGCCCTCAAGCTCATGGGCGCCAAGCGGATTGGCCTCATTTCCCCGATGTCCGAGGAATATTCCGAAAGCGCGCGCGGCTTTTACCGTGCCCATGGCTTTGACGTGCCCGAGACCGCTTGGCTGCACGTCAAGACCTCTGACAAGATCATCGACGTGCCGCTTGATGCGATCCATGACGCATTCGACAAGGTGAATACCGACGCGGTGGACACGATCCTCCACGTGGGCGGCGCGCTCGGGATTGCCGATATGATCGACGACCTCGAGGCGCGGCTCGGCAAGCCGGTGATCTCGTCCACCGCGGTCGGCTATTGGTATGCGCTGCGCCAGATGGGGCTGGATATGCCTTTGACGTTAGGCGGCCAGATCACCCGCAAGCCCCTGCCCGATGACTTCCGTGATCCGACCCGGCTTGTGGCGTGACGCCCGCGCGGGCCGCTTAAAGCGGCGCGACGCCAAGCTCTCCGGCCAGTTCATCCAACTGCGCGCGCAGCGCGTCAGAGAGCGGGATGCCCTTGCTGGCACGCTCCTGCCTGACACGGTCCATCCGCTCGCCGGGCAAACGGATCTCGTCCACGCCCGGCATCCGCGCCGAGGATTTCATCTGCCGCCAGACCTCGTCGATGTCCGCACGGAAGGCGTCCGGGTCCGCGAAAGCCGCGATATCGAGGGCGAGGATCATCTGCCCGGTGTTCGTCACCGTCGTGGCATCGGCGTTGAAATCTACCACGTCGCGCCCGAACGCCGCGCCGTTCAGCACGCCTGCGAGGATGCCGAAAATCAGCGACAGCCCGTAGCCTTTCGGCCCCCCGATGGGCAGCAGGAACCCTTCCGAGGCGCGGGTGGGATCGGTGAGCGGCGCGCCCGTGCGGTCGATCATCCAGCCCTCCGGCATCTCCTCGCCCCGCTGCGCGGCGGTCTTGACCTTGCCGTAGGCGGCGACGGTCGTGGCCATGTCGAGCACGATCGGCGGGTAATCCTTCGAGGGCAGCGCGACCGCGATCGGGTTGGTCGAAAGCAGCATGTCCGTCCCGCCCCAGGGCGGCATGTGGTTGGCGGAACCGACGGCAAGATAGAGCCCGATCATGTTCTCGCGCGCGGGCATCGTCGCGTAGAGCGCGGCGGGGCCCGCGTGGTTCGACATCCGCGCCCCAACCCAGGCGACGCCGGTGGTGCGCGCCTTCTCCATCGCCAGTTCGGTCGCATGGTGCATCACCAGATGACCCATCGCGTTGTCCCCATCGATCAGCGCCGTGGCGGGACGCTCGGACAGACGCTTGAACGTCGGGGTCATGTTCATACCCCCCGCGCGGATGCGTTTGATGTACATGGGCAGGCGGAAAACGCCGTGCCCGTCCTGCCCGTTCACATCGGCCTGCGCCATCAGGGCCGCAACCTTTGCGGCGTCACTCTCGGGCATGCCGACAGCGCTCAGGCTGCGGGAGATGAAAGCCTGCAAAGCGCTCTGCGCGACACGTTCAGACATTGGATACCTCATCAGGAATAAAGGGAAAATCATGGGAAATGGACAAGAGACCGGCACGATCGTCAGCTATGGCGAGATCAAGCCCTTCGCGCGGGGGGACGGGGTCGAGACACGGTTGATGATCGGCAAATCCGTCGCGGATGCCGCGCCGTTTACGACCGGCACGACGGTCTTCCCGGCAGGCGCCGCGGCGCCGTTGCACACGCATAATTGCGCCGAACAGGTCACGATCCTTTCGGGCGAGGCTGAAGCCATGGTCGGCGGAGAGGTGCGGCAGTTGGGGCCGATGGATACCAGCTTCGTGCCGGCCGAGGTGCCGCACTACTTCCGCAACATCGGCGACGGCCCCCTCACCATCCTCTGGATCTACGCCGCGCGTGACGTGACGCGCACCTTTGTCGAGACCGGAGAGACGGTCGCGCATATGTCGCCCCGCGATCAGGTCTGACCTTCGCGCGGTCATGCAATGATTTGGTTGACCAATCGCTGTCATACGTGACACCTTTTCCTCACGGAAGTCAGCTTAGAGGCTAATTTTCTGGCGCGGTAGCACGAAGGTCACTCCGGGGCCGACTTTAACGATTGGACGACCATTGCAAGACAAGAACCTGATCCGACTGCGCCGCTGGATAGCCACATCGGACATGACACGGGGCGCGCGCCTGCCCGCGGAGCGGGCGTTGAGCAGCACGCTCGGGCTGAGCCGCGCCGAACTGCGCAACGCGCTGCTGGTGCTGGAGGCCGAGGGCGTGCTGGAAAGGCACGTCGGACGCGGGACGTTCCTTGCGAAATCGCCCAATGCGGCGCGCAACGGTCGGGGGATGGAGGCGACCATCGCCACCCTGTCCGAGACGACCGCCCCTATCGACGCCATGGACGCGCGCCTTGCGCTGGAGCCCGAGCTCACCCGGCTTGCCGCCGTGAACGCCAGTCCGAAACAGCTTCGCGACCTGCGCAGGCTGTCCGACGACATGCGCGCGGCGCCCACCTGGGCCGCCTACGAGACGCTGGATCACGACTTCCACGCCGCGATTGCGGCGGGCTCCGGCAATGCGCTGCTGCAAACCCTCTCCGAGATCCTCAACGGTGTGCGGCAGGTCGTCGTCTGGCGCCGGCTTGCGCCGTCTCAACAACGCCCCGAGCCGGAGTATCACTCCTTCGATGAGCACGATGAGATCGTCGCGGCGCTGGAATCCCGCGATGGGGTTGCCGCAGCTAAGGCCATGACCCGGCACCTGAAATCCACCCGGAATGCGCTGATGGAAACCTCGGAGGACTGAGGCGGGTTCAGAAGTTCGCATAGCCCCTATCAGGAATGCTTGCTTGCCCGCGCCCTGCCCATTTCCCTACAAACTATCAAACACTTGGACAGGATGGATGTGGGCATGAGACAGGTAGAAGTCGCGGTCATCGGAACCGGCTGGTGCGGAGGTATGCGTGCGGAATCGCTCGCGAAATCCGCGCTCGTCGACAAGCTGCATATCTGCGAGATCAAGCCGGAACGCCTCGCCGAAGTCCGCGAGCTGACCAATCCGGCGACGGCGACCGATGATTATCAGGATATCGTCAAGAACCCCAATATCGAGGTCGTCTATATCTCCACCACGCCGGAGCCGACCCACTACCCCATCGCGCGCGACTGCCTGAAAGCCGGTAAGCATGTGCTGCTGGAAAAGCCCATCGCCATGGAGCTGGCCGAGGCCGACGACCTGATCAATATCGCGAACGAAAAGGGCGTGAAGTTCACCATCGGCTATTCGCAGCGATTCAATCCCAAGATCGCCTGGGCGAAGAAAACCATCTCTGAAGGCAAGCTTGGCAAGATCGTCAACGTCATGGTCAGCCGCCACCTGTCGCGGAGCCTCGGCTCGCGGATCGCGGGACGGGTGAAGCTCTCTCCGGCGGCGATGGAATCGACACACGATCTGGACTTCGTCTACTGGCTGCTCGATGCCAAGCCCACCAAGGTCTACAGCCAGGGCGCCTATGGCTACATGGAGGAGCTCAACGGGTCCTACGACTGCATGTGGAACACGGTAAACATGGATAACGGCACGCTTGTGGTCATCGGCGGCGGCTGGAACCTGCCCCCTGCCTACCCCAATTACTGCGGCACGTGGATCGAGATCACCGGCACCGAAGGCGCCTTGATCCTCGACGATACATCGCGCGACAACTGGTACTCCACCGTCGACAACCACACGCAATTTCCCCTCTCGACCATGCCCGGTGAGCACGTGGACCACATGTACGCGGGCCAAATGGGACCCGAGACGATCCATTTCCTCGAGTCCGTCTTGCTGGACCGCGATCCCCTCGTCTCGCCGAGCCATGCCCGCATGGTGATGGAGAGCTACCTCGCGGCGGATATCTCGGCGGCGACCGGCGATCCGGTGGAACTGCCGCTGTCCAACCACGCCATGGCGACCCTTGCGGACATGCTCGCGGCGCAAAACGGTGACGACGCGTGATGCGCGTCGGCGTTGTCGGACTTGGCCAGATGGGAGGCGGCATCGCCCGCTGTCTCGACCGCGCGGGCCAGCTCCATGCCGCGCGCGACAGCAAGCCCGACCAGCGCCGGGTCGCGGGATTGTCCGAGGGTGTGAGCGATGACATCGACGCCTGCGACGTGTTGCTGTTCGTCGTGCCAAGCACCACGCAAGTGGCTGACGTCATGGCGGAAATTGATACCCACGACGGGCAAATCATCGTCGATCTGACAACCTCCCACCCCGATCAGAGCAAAGCACTTGCCGAGACGTTGCGCCCGCGCGGCTTGGCCTATGTCGACGCGGCCATGACCGGCGGCGCGGCGGGCGCTGACGCGGGCAAGCTGACGCTGATGATGGGCGGCGATGCAGAGGTGATCGCACAGATCGCGCCGGTGCTCGACATCATTTCGGCGCAGCGGTTCCACCTGGGCGAGGTTGGCGCAGGCCATGCCATGAAGCTCGTGCACAACCTGATCCTCCATTCCGCATTCCTCGCCACCTGCGAGGGGCTGACACTGGCCGAAAAGGCCGGGCTTGACGTGGCACGTGCCGTGGACGTGCTGAACGCGGGCAACGCACGCAGCTTTGTGACCGAGGTTCGGTTCCCGCGCGACATCCTCGGCGGCGTGATGAACGGCCGTTCGGTGATTTCCAACCTCGAGAAGGACCTTGGACTTGCACGCCGCTTCGCAGACGCGCTCGGCGGCCCCTCGGTCTACACCGACCTCACCCACGACGTTTTGCGCACCGCCACGGATGGCGGCGACGGCGGCACCGATTTCTCCTACCTTTTCCCGATGTTCGAAGGGCTCGCGAAAGAGGCCCGAGGTGAATGATAAAGCGCTGAAGGTAGGCGTTTTCGGCCTCGGCCTGATCGGCACGGCGCTGGCGGGTCGTCTGCTTGCGGCAGGCTATGCCGTTGCGGGCACTGACCCGAGTGCCGAGCGATGCAAGGCGTTCAAAGCGCTCGGCGGCACGCTCGCGGATAGCGCGGATATCTGGTCTTCGGACGTCGTTTTCTCTTGCGTCTTCGACACCGCACAATTGGCGGACCTCATCGCGCAAGCCCCTGGAACGGAAGCGGTTCTGGTGTCGATGAGCACATGTGACCCGGATCAGATGGCACCGCTGGCGACAAAGGCACAAGCCCGCGGAATCACGCTGATCGAGGCGCCGATTTCCGGCACCAGCAAGGCGCTGGCGGCGGGTGACGTTCTGCTTCTTGTCGCGGGGGCAGAAGCTGCGGTCGCCCGTGCGGCACCGCTGCTTGACGCGCTGGCCCGTCAGTTCCTCCACGTGGGCGAGATCGGCAATGGTAACCGCGCCAAGCTTGCCATCAACCTCGTGCTCGGTCTGCATCGCGCGGCGTTGGCCGAGGGGATGGTCTTTGCCGAAGCCATCGGGTTGGACGCTGCGGATTTCCTCGAAATGGCCAAGGCGTCGGCGGCCTATTCGGCGGTCATGGATGCCAAGGGCGACGCCTTGGTCCATCGCGACTTCACGCCGCTTGGGCGCATCGCGCAATCGGCCAAGGATTTCGAGCTGATCCGCGATCAGGCCAAGGCGGCCGGACAAGGCTTGCCCTTCACCGGGACCTATCTCGACATGATGCGGGACGCGTTGGCTGCGGGGGAAGGCGACCTCGACAACGCAGCCGTCCTTCTCCCCATTTCGCGGGCCGTGCCGGAAGGTTAATCGGGTTTCTTCAGGCGGACGCTGTCCGGCACATCTAGCGGCGCGTTGGGCCCGTCGATGAATTCTACTGTCGTGAAGAGAAGGTCCGTTTCGCCAATGTTTTCAACGGAATGGACCATGTGGTCACCTTCGCCATAGTCGAAGTGCTTGGTCTCTCCGGCGTAGTGGACGACATCCCGGATCTCACCTGAAGAGAAGTATCCCCGCGCCTTGCCGCCGACGAGAGCGGACCAGAAATAGCGGTTCACATGGCGGTGAAACCGGCACCGCCCGCCGGCGGGGATATGCAGGTGCCAGATGCGCATGGTGTCAGTCTCGGACACCAGAACGGACCCCACGCAGCCATTGTCCAGGTCGGACAGCATCTCCTGGTAGAGACCATCCGGCCAGTGAGCGAAAGCATTGAGATCGCGATTGATCACGACGTGGTCGGGGCCGTGGGTCTGAGAAGTGGTCATGGTATCCTCCGGGTCAAGTCGCTGTAATCGTGGAAAGATCGTCTTTCAGCTGCGCCTTCAGCTCCTCGGTCAATGGCGTGAGGGGCGGTTGCATTGTCAACCAGCTGTCATCGCCGCTGCGCCAACACTCTGCCGTTTTCATCGCGGCCATCAGCGGGTATTTCGCCGCCGTCGTGCGGGCCGCGCGCACTTTCTCCATCGCCGCGTCACGGGCAGTACCCTCAGGCGCCTTTTTCGCCTCTTGGACCGCGCGCGCGGTGAGGTTCGTGGAGCCCGAGATGATGCCGGCAGAGCCGATCGAGAGGCCGTCCCACAGGAAAGCCTCGGAAGACGGATAGACGTCGAAATCCTGCGCCACGCCGCCGGTCGCCTCGATAAAAGCGCGGGACTGGTCGAAATCACCCGAGCTGTCCTTCAGACCGGCGATGATGGGGCCGAAGGCCTGTCGCAGACGCAGGACCAGATCGGTCGAGATCGGGACCTGTGACATCTGGGGGAAATGGTAAAGAAATATCCGCAAATCGTCGCGGCCTACCTGCTCGATGAGCTTGGCGTAATAGGCAAAGAGGCCGTCATCCGAGGGCGACTTGTAGTAATAGGGCGGCAGGACGAGCGCATTGACGTAGCCCGCCTCGCAGGCCGCGGAGGTGATCGCCACGCAATCGGGCAGAGAGGGCGCGCCGGTGCCGAAGATCACCCGGTCCATCTCGATCCCGGCATCTGCGAAGGCTTCGGGCAGCGCCAGACGATCGGCCTTGGCGATGGAGGTCCCCTCACCCGTCGTGCCGGTGGGTGCCACGCCGTCGCAACCGCCGTCGGAGAGCAAGTGCTTGCAATAGCTGACAAGTTTGTCCGTCATGACACGGCCATTTTCGTCGAAGGGGGTGATTGCGGCGGCGTAGATGCCGCGTCTTGCCTTGGTCATGTCTTGTCCTTTGCAGGTTTCGGGCCGCCCACGACGCCGGGCCGGTTCGAGACGACAACCTTGATCGCGTCATCGATGCGCTCGCGGGCGTATTTCAGCGCGGTGGGCAGGTCGTCCATCGGAAACGTATGGGTATGGATCAGGCTCGCGTCGAAGGTGCCTGCCTCCATGAAGGCCATCGCGCGATGGGTGGCCGAGCGCCCTTCCCCGCGGATGCCGTAGAGGTAGATATTGTTAACAGCCAGTGCGCCGAGGTTGAACTCCACCGCGTTCTTCGGGAAGGCCGCGAGGCAGATCTTGCCGCCGCGATTGGTCATCGCCACGGCCTGGTTCACCGTCGTCTCGTTGCCAGCGCAATCGACGACGTAATCGGCACCCTTGCCGGTCAGTTCCTTCACCCGCGCCACGACATCCTCTGACCGCGCATCGATCACGTGATCCGCCCCCAACTTGCGCCCAATCTCGTTCCGGCTTTCGCGGGTGCCCACCAGAATGACCGGCGCCGCACCGAGGGCCTTGGCGACGGCGACCGCCAGCAGGCCGATCGGACCGGGCCCGATTACCACCACGCTTTCGCCCGCAACGAGCCCGCCCAACTCGGTTAGCCCGTACATGGAGGTGCCGGCGGTGACCACCAAGGTGGCTTCCTCGTCGGTCATCTCGTCGGGCACCCGGATCAAGGTGTTAATGTTGTTAACCGCGTACTCCGCGAAGCCGCCATCGGTGGTGAACCCATTGGCGCGGTGGCCCTTGTCTTGGTCGCCGTAGTTCAAGCCGTAGTTATGGCACGAGGTGTACATGCCCATGCGGCAGCGTTTGCATTGGCCACAGCCCGCGTGGATCTCGACCGTGACGCGATCCCCGACCACGAATTCATCGACGCCCGGTCCAAGCGCCGCAACAGTGCCCATGTACTCATGACCGGGTGTGTAGTTCTTGTTGAACGGCGGCCCACCCTCGATCAGCGCTGGTGTGCCATAGGTCAGGATCTCCAGATCCGTGGCACAGATCGCCACAGCATCGATGCGGACGAGGACCTCGGCACGGCCGGGCGTCGGCATGGGCTTCTCGATCAGGCTCAGCTCTTCAGGGTCACCGAGCACCCAAGCGCGCATCTTGTCCGGCAGATCACTTCCGATACCTCGGTTCTGCGCCATCACTTCGCTCATCTGACCACCCTCTTGGCAAATTGGTTTACCAATAATACTAAGGTAAACACCATGCCCTTGTGATCCCGCATCCATCACAATAAATCAAGAGACATTTCGCGCCACATGGTTTCACATTGGTCAACCAATTAGGCGCGGTTGCTACTGATCTTCATGAATTGGATAAGCAGCGCAGAGCCGCGCCACCTCTTCCCGAGCCGTTGCCACCTGATGCTCGCGCGCGCCCTCCTCTGCCGTCAGAAGGCCTGCGATCATCGCCCCGAGCGATCTGAAATCATCGGTCGAGAAACCGCGCGTGGTGGCGGCGGCAACGCCGAGGCGCAGGCCCGACCACTTGGCAGGGTTGGAGACATCGAAGGGCACCGGGTTCTTGTTGCTCGTGATATTGGCGCGGTCGAGCAAAGCTTCCGCCTCCCGTCCAAGCAAGTTGAGGCGAGAGAGGTCCAACAGTACGATATGCGTGTCCGTGCCGCCCGAGACGATATCGACGCCGCCCGCGCTCAGTGCCTCTGCCAGCGCCCTTGCATTCTCCACGATTTGGCTTGCGTAGGTCTTGAAGGCGGGCTCCGACGCCTCCTTCAGGCACACCGCCTTTGCCGCGAGAACCTGCGTGTGCAAGCTGCTCTGAACCCCCGGAAAAACCGAAGATTGCAGCTTTTTGCTCCAACCCGCGTCCTTCGCAAGGATCATCCCGCCCCGCGGCCCTCGCAGGGTTTTCGTGGTCGTGCAGGTCACGATATCGGCGTGCGGCAGCGGCGAGGGATGCGCCCCGCCCGCCACCAATCCGGCGAAATGCGCCATATCGACCATGAAATAGGCCCCCACGCTTTGTGCAATCTGAGCCATCCGCGCGAAGTCGATCCAGCGCGGATAGGCCGAGCCGCCGGCGATCAGCAGCTTCGGACGCACCTCGCGTGCACGCGCCTCCACCGCGTCGTATTCGATCACGCCAGTGTCACGGGTCACGCCGTAATGATGCGCCTCGAACCAGCGCCCCGAGAGGTTTGCCCCCAAGCCGTGGCTCAGGTGTCCGCCCGCCGCCAGATCGAGGCTCAGGACCTTGTCGCCGGGGGTGAGCAGCGCGAAGAAAACCGCGAGGTTGGCCTGGCTGCCGGAATGGGGTTGCACGTTGGCGTAGCCACAATCGAAAAGCGCGCAGGCGCGGTCGATGGCGGCCTGTTCCACCACGTCGACATGCTGCCCGCCGCCGTGAAACCGCGCGCCGGGATAGCCTTCGAGCGTCTTGTTCGTGATCTCGTGGCCAAGGGCATCGAGCACCGCGCGGCTCACGATATTCTCGGAAGCAATCAACTCGATCTGATCCTGCTGGCGGCGGCTTTCATCCCTCAGCGCCTTGGCTACCACGGGGTCGGATTGGTCGATGGCTCGGGTCATGTGATGGGACATGGGGAATGCTTTCTCTCAACGCACGGCATGTGCGGCAGAGGTTTATTGAGCACTCTCGCCCCTTTCTGCGCAAACGAGTTTTACTTCCCCTTAGGCGTAGGCTAGCTAAGCCTAGCATGACCAAGCCACCTCCGACCCCAAAGCCCGCGCAACGGCAAAAATTGCCACCCCTCAACGGGTTGCGCGCCTTTGAGGCTGTGGCCCGACTCGGCAGCTTCGTGGCAGCCGCTGATGAGCTATACGTCACGCCCGCCGCGATTTCGCAGCAGATCAAGGCCCTTGAGGGCTGGTTGGGATTAACCCTCTTCGATCGTCACGCGCAGGGTGTCACCCTGACAGATGCCGGTCGGAACGCGGTGCCCGATCTGACGCGGGCGTTCGATTTGATGGGTGGCGCCGTCGGCACGTTGCTCCGCAAGGCCAGCCCGCTCACCATCCGCATCGCCACCTTGCCGAGCGTCGCGCACCTCTGGCTCGCCCCGCGCCTTGGCGCTCTGCGGGCCGCCGTGCCGGACCTGCGCATTTCCGTCACCACGCGCGAGACGCCGCCGAACCTGATGCGCGAGCCGTTCGACCTGAGCCTGTTCGTCCTCGACCCGATCGCCGGCGAAGGCACCTTGACCGTGGCCCCGGACGAGATCTTCCCCGTCTGCACGCCCGAAATCGCCGCCCGCCTGACCTCGCCGTCGGATCTGAACCGGGAGACATTGCTGCGCGATGACAGTTGGCACGAGGACTGGATGTGGTGGAACACCCGCACCGGCGCGGGGCTGGAGTTGCAGCCATCGGGGCCTGTCTTCTCGCTCTACGGGCTGGCTTTGGAGGAAGCGAAACACGGCGCGGGCGTGCTCATGGGACATGGCTTTCTGGTGGAAGAACAACTGGCAAGCGGCGCCTTGGTCGCCCCCTTAGGCAAACGCGTGCCGTTGAGCCAGAACCTTTGCCTGCGCCTTGGCAAGCCGCGCGGGCAGGATGAGGTCATTGACCGGATCGTAGAAGCTCTGCTGGCGAATTGACCTGTGAGAGGCGCGCGGCGCCTCGCGTCCAGGGCCCTCCGGCACCCCGTACTGAGACATTCGGCTCGCTTGAAGTCCCACCGGAGAGGGCCTAGACAATCGCGACCCCTCAACAACCGGAGAGTGCCCCATGGACGCCGCCGCCGCGATGACCGCCACCCCCGAAGCCGCCCGCGCGAAACCTGCGGCGTTGGTCTGGGACGACCCCTTCCTGCTGGAGAACCAACTGTCGGAAGAAGAGCGGATGATCCGCGACTCGGCGCGGGCCTATTGCCAGGAGGCGCTCGGCGCGCGGGTGGTGATGGCCAACCGGCACGAGACGTTTGACCGCGAAATCATGACCGAGATGGGCGACATGGGTTTGCTTGGCGCGACCATCCCCGAGGAATACGGTGGCATCGGGGCCAATTACGTCTCCTACGGCCTCGTCGCCCGCGAAGTGGAGCGGGTCGACAGCGGCTACCGCTCGGCGATGTCGGTGCAGAGCTCCCTCGTCATGCATCCGATCTTCGCCTATGGCACCGAGGCGCAGCGCCAGAAGTACCTGCCCGAGCTGGCCTCGGGCCGCATGGTCGGCTGCTTCGGCCTGACCGAGCCCGACCACGGCTCGGACCCCGGATCGATGGTGACGCGCGCCAAGCCGGTCGACGGCGGCTATTCGATCTCGGGTGCCAAGAACTGGATCACCAACTCGCCCATCGCCGATGTCTTCATCATCTGGGCCAAGTCCGACGCCCATGACGGCAAGATCAAGGGCTTCATCCTCGAGAAGGGCATGAAGGGCCTGAACGCGCCCAAGATCGAGGGCAAGTTCTCGCTCCGCGCCTCGATCACCGGGATGATCCAGATGGACGAGGTCTTCGTGCCGGAAGACAACTTGCTGCCCGAAGTCAGCGGCCTCGCCGGCCCCTTCGGCTGCCTCAACCGCGCCCGCTTCGGCATCGCCTGGGGCGCCATGGGCGCGGCCGAGGCCTGCTTCCACGCGGCCCGCGAGTACACGATGGACCGCAAGCAGTTCGGACGCCCGCTGGCGCAGACGCAGCTGATCCAGAAGAAGCTCGCTGACATGCAGGCAGAGATCGCCCTTGGCCTGCAGGGCGCGCTGCAACTGGGCCGCATGTTCGACGATCACACGGCGCCCGCCGAGCTGATCTCGCTGATGAAACGCAACAACTGCGGCAAGGCCCTCGCCATCGCCCGCGAGGCCCGCGACATGCACGGCGGCAACGGCGTCAGCGACGAATACGGCGTCATCCGCCACGTGATGAACCTCGAAGCGGTCAACACCTACGAGGGCACCCACGACGTCCACGCCCTGATCATGGGCCGCGGCATCACCGGCCTGCAGGCCTTCGCCTGAGCGGGGGGCGCCGTAGGAAGCTCGATGACCTTGGGTGACATCCAGAAGTCTGCGCGCGTAGCGGAGCTTTTGCTGCGGGCTGGCCCTGCGACTTTGCCACGACCCGTGCGCAGATCGGCGTTTCGGGCCGCATGTGCCATCCGAGGTCGTCAATGAACACCGCCCCTGCCCTGCCCCTGCTGCTGATCCCCGGCATGATGTGCGACGCGCGGCTTTTCGCGCCCCAGATCGCCGCCTTCTCGAGCCATCGATCTGTCATGGTCGCCAATCTGACCGGGCAGGAGACCATCGCGGGCTTTGCAGAGGACATCCTTGAGAACGCCCCGCCCCGGTTCGCGCTGGCGGGCCTTTCCATGGGCGGGATCGTCGCCATGGAGATCATGGCCCGCGCGCCGGAACGGGTCAGCCATCTCGCCCTTCTCGACACCAACCCCTTGGCCGAGCCGCTCGAGCGGGCCCGTGCCCGGCTGCCTCAGATCGAGGCGGTTCAAGCCGGAGGCCTGCGCCGGATCATGCGCGACGAGATGAAGCCGAACTACCTCGCGGATGGGCCGCGTGTGGGGGAGATCCTCGATCTTTGCATGGAGATGGCGGAAGCCCTGGGCGCCGAAGCATTTGTCCAGCAATCCTGCGCCCTTGCCACGCGACCCGACCAGATGGAGACCCTTGCGCAGATCGCCGTGCCGACCCTCGTGCTCTGCGGGTCTGAAGACGGGCTCTGCCCGCCAGAGCGGCATCGGCTGATGCGGGACACGATCCCCGGCGCCCACCTCGACATCATCGAAGGCGCCGGTCACCTGCCGACGTTGGAGCAACCAGACCGCACCAACGCCGCCTTGGCCAGCTGGCTGCAGCGCCCGTGCTGATCCTGCTGCGCACCTATGTCATCGCGGCGGTAGGCGTCGTCGCCTTCTACCTCCTCAACCTGCCTCTGCCATTCCTCCTCGGGCCGATATTCGCCTGCCTCGTGGCCGCGCTTTTCGGCGTTTCCATGCGCGGCAACGCGACGATCAACGACGCGATGCGCGCGATCCTGGGCGTGGCGGTCGGGGCGACGTTGAGCATGAGCGTGGTCGTCAGCATGGGCGCGATGTGGCCCACGCTTCTGATGATGCCCATCATGATCGCGATCATCGGCGTGGTCGGCATCCCCTATTTCCAGAAGCTCTGGGGCTTCGACTTTCCGACCAGTTACTACTCCGCGATGCCCGGCGGCTTGCAGGATATGCTGGCCTTTGGCGAGGACGCGGGCGGCAACATTCGCACGTTGTCGCTGGTTCACGCGACCCGTGTCTTGGTGATCGTCACGATCCTGCCTTTCATCCTCGCCGGAGCTTGGGAGGTCGACCTCAGCAATCCCCCCGGCGCGCCCGCAGCGACGCTGCCCTTGGCGCAGATGGCGTGGATGGTCGCCGCGGGATTGGTCGGATGGCGCGTTGCGAAGGCGGTCGGGCTCTTCGGGGCCTCGATCCTCGGGCCTTTGATTGCGGCGGCGATCCTCGCGGTCAGCGGCATCCTTGACTACCGCCCGCCGGCCGAAGCGATTTTCGTGGCACAATTCTTCATTGGGATGACAGTCGGAGCGAAATACGCGGGCATCACCGGCGTGGAAGTGCGCCGCGATGTGGTGGCGGCCTTAGGGTATTGCGTGGTGATCCTGATCATCGCGGGCGCCTTTGCCGAGGCCGCGGTCGCCCTTGGCCTCGCGCCCCACATGGAGGCGCTTCTGGCCTTCGCCCCCGGCGGACAGGCCGAGATGACGGTGCTCGCGCTGATCGCAGGCGCGGACGTGGCCTTCGTGGTGTCCCACCACCTGTTCCGCATCGTGACCGTCATCATCGGCGCGCCCATCGCGTCGCGCCTCTTCGATCGTTAGCGGCGTTAACCTTTGGCTCGCGGGCTATGTGCGCTGAGACCTATCCCCGCTCCATCCCGCGGAGCCTCAGCGCATTGCCGATCACCGAAACGCTGGACAGAGCCATCGCCCCCGCTGCGAAGGCCGGAGACAGCAACATGCCCGTAAACGGATAGAGCAGACCTGCCGCCACGGGGATGAGCGCGGTATTGTAGACGAAGGCCCATCCGAGGTTCTGGCGAATGTTGCGCATGGTATGCCGGGACGCATCGATGGCGGTCACGACGCCGGTCAGGTCACCGGACATCAGGACGACATCGGCACTTTCGATGGCCACGTCCGTGCCGGTGCCAATCGCGATGCCAACATCGGCCTGCGCCAGCGCCGGCGCGTCGTTGATGCCGTCGCCCACGAACGCCACGGCGCCCTCACCGCGCAATTCGTTAAGAGCGTTAACCTTGCCGTCTGGCATGACCTCCGCGATCACGTCGTCGATGCCGATCTGCGCCGCGATGGCCTCTGCGGTCGCCCGCTTGTCGCCCGTGATCATTGCCACACGCAGACCGCGCGCGTGCAGGGCCTCGATAGCCTGCTTGCTGGACGGCTTCACTGCGTCGGCCACGGCGATCATCGCCGCCAATGCGCCGTCCACCGCCACGAATATGGTTGTCTCACCGCGCCCCATGTGGGCCTCTTCCGCCTCCGAGAGAGCTTGCACCTCGACGCCCGTTTCCGCCATGAAACGACCGGAGCCTACGGCGACGTGACGTCCCTCGACCTGCGCTCGGATGCCCTGTCCGGTCACGACTTCAACCTCACTTGCCGTGAAGACATTCTTCGCGGCGCGGATGATTGCGCTGGCGATGGGATGCTCGGAGGCGCCTTCGACGGCGGCCGCGAGCGACAGGACGGTTTCGCGTGCAAAGCCCTCTGCGAGGATGACCTCTGTCACCTCGGGCCGGCCCTCGGTGATCGTTCCGGTCTTGTCCAAGGCAACCGTGTCGATCCCGCTAAGTTGCTGAAGCGCATCGCCTTTTCGGAACAGCACCCCAAGCTCCGCCGCGCGTCCGGTGCCCACCATGATCGAAGTCGGCGTGGCCAGACCCATGGCACAGGGGCAGGCGATGATCAGCACGCTGACCCCGGCAACCAACGCGTAGGTGAGCGTCGGTTCCGGACCGAACAGCAGCCAGATCAGGACGGTCAAGGCGGCCACCGCCATCACGACCGGCACGAAATACATCGTCACGCGGTCGACAAGAGACTGGATCGGGAGCTTCGCGCCTTGAGCATCCTGCACCATGCGGATGATCTGTGACAGGGTCGTGTCCGCCCCCACCCGCGTGACGCGGACCTGCAGCGCGCCGGAGCCGTTGACCGTGCCGCCGGTGACAGTCGAACCAACTGATTTCTCGACAGGAATTGGCTCTCCGGTGATCATCGCCTCATCAAGGTACGAGGTGCCCTCGATCACTTCGCCGTCGACGGGCACTCTCTCACCGGGGCGCAGGACGACGACGTCGCCCACCATGAGGTCGTCGATTTCAATGTCCGTCGTCGCGCCGTTGCGCAATACGCGGGCCTGGCGCACTTGCAGCCCCACCAGAGCGCGGATCGCCGCGCCGGTCCGCCCCTTCGCGCCGGCTTCCAATGCGCGGCCCAGAAGGATGAGGACGACGATCACGGCGGCGGCCTCGAAGTAGACAGTGCGGGAGGCGGCGGGCAGAAGTTGCGGCGCAAAGGTCGCCACGGTCGAGTAGCTGAACGCCGCCGCCGTGCCGAGCGCCACAAGGCTGTTCATCTCGGGCGCGCCTTTGAGCAAGGCAGGCACGCCGAGGCGGAAGAAAACCCGGCCCGGCCCCAAAAGGATTAACGCGGTTAAGGTGAATTGGATCAACCACGATCCCTGCATTCCGATGCTGCCTGCAATTGCGCGGTGGATTGCGGGAATGGTGTGCGCCCCCATTTCCAGCAGGAAGACCGGCAGCCCCAGGGCCAGCGCGATCCACATGCGTCGGAAAGCATTGCGGGTCTCATCCGTGCTGTCGGGCGCAGAAACCGTACCGTCTTCAACCACTTCCGCGGGATAGCCCGCCTCGGTCGAGGCGCTGGCCAATGCCTCGACATTGACCGCGTCGGAGGCGTAGCGGACCCGCGCCGTCTCGGTCGCGAGGTTGACGGCGACCTCATCGACACCGGGCACCGCGGCGAGAGCCCGTTCCACCCGCCCGACGCAGGACGCGCAGTTCAGGCCTTGGACGGAGAGGTTGGCGGTGGCGTGTTTCATGGCGGTGATCCTTAAGAGCGTTAACCTCTCCTACACCTTCCAGTTACTGGAGGATCAAGCGCTAATTCGACACAGCGTTCGATCCTCCGGTAGCGCCCCTACGTCACCCGCTTTCGAGTGGTGTATTCCGGTGTGTCCCAAAGCCTGTCGCGCAGGATTTCAGACAAAATTTCAACAGCTTGCGTCACGTCACCAGCATCGAGATAGAGCGGTGTGAACCCGAAGCGCATGATATCGGGCGCGCGGAAATCACCGATGACCCCTCGGGCAATCAAGGCCTGCATCGCGGCATAGCCGTTCTCGAAATGGAACGAGACCTGAGAGCCGCGCAGCGCAGGGTCTCGCGGGCTGGCAAGCGTCAGATCGGGACAGGACGCCTCGACCTCCTTGATGAACTGCTCGGAGAGCGCGATCGAGGCGGCGCGAAGCTCCTCCATGTCCACGTCGTCCCAGACCTCCAACGCCTTCTCCAGCGCGGACAGTTGGAGCACCGGCGGGGTGCCGACGCGCATCCGCTCGATCCCGGTGCCGGGGCGGTAATCCATGTCGAAGGCGAAGGGCGCTTCATGGCCCAACCAGCCCGCAAGCGCCGGTTTGATGTCGTTGACGATGTCGGGGCGCACGTAGATGAAGGCCGGCGCGCCCGGCCCGCCGTTGAGGTATTTGTAGGTGCAGCCCACCGCGAATTCCGCGCCCGACGCTTCCATGTCGACGGGCAGTGCCCCCGCCGAATGGGCCAGATCCCAGATCATCACAGCGCCCGCCTCGTGGGCGGCCTCGGTCAATGCGCGCATGTCGTGGGTGCGGCCGGTGCGATAGTCGACTTGCGTGATCATCACGGCCGCGACGGTCTCATCGATGGCACCGGCGACGTCTTCGGGCGCCACGACCCGCAGCTCGTGCCCCTTGTCGAGTTGCTTGATCAACCCGTCCGCCATGTAGAGATCGGTCGGAAAGTTGCCGCTGTCCGACAGGACGACCTTGCGGTCGGGTCGCATCTGAAGGGCGGCGGAAAGAGCCTGATAGACCTTGAGCGACAAGGTCTCGCCCATGACGACGGTGCCTTCGGGCGCGCCGATCAGACGGCCGATCCGGTCCCCGACCCGCGTCGGCTGCGCCATCCATTTGTCGACGTTCCAGCCCTTGATCAGGTTGGCACCCCATTGATCGGCGACCACCGTCGCGACATGGGCCGGCACATCGGCGGGCAGCGGCCCCAGAGAGTTGCCGTCGAGGTAGATCGTGCCCTCGGGAATGACGAATTTTTCTTTTTTTGGCAGTGTCATAGCTGACCCCTCACGTTCCAGAGTTCGGGGAACAATTCCACGTCCAGCATACGGCGTAAATAGCTCACCCCCGAGGTGCCGCCAGTGCCGCGTTTGAAGCCGATGACCCGCTCCACGGTGGTGACGTGGTTGAAGCGCCAGCGCCGGAAGTAATCTTCCAGATCGACCAGTTTCTCGGCCAACTCGTAGAGGCTCCAATGGGCTTTCGGATCGCGGTAGACCTGCGCCCATGCGTCCTCGATCTCCTTGTGGGCCGTGTGCGGCGCATCAAGCGGGCCGCTTGGCAACTCGCGTCCGAGCGTCTCTCCCAAGCGCGTGACTGCAACATCGTAGAGGGAGGGCTGAGAGAGCTCCTGCGTCAGCATCTGGTGCAGGTCCTTGCGGTGCTCGTGCACGCGCATCATCGCGGTGTTGCGGTTGCCGAGGATGTATTCGATCAGGCGGTATTGGTGAGACTGGAAACCGCTCGACTGGCCCAAATCCTCGCGGAAATCGGTGTATTCCGAGGGCGTCATCGTGCGCAGAACGTCCCAGGCGTTGTTGAGCTGTTCGAAGATGCGCGCCACGCGGGTGAGCATCTTGAAGACCGGCTGATCCTCGCCCTGCGCGAGCGCCGCCCGGGCGGCGTCCAACTCATGCAATGCCAGACGCATCCACAGCTCCGACGTCTGGTGCTGGATGATGAACAGCATCTCGTCATGGGCGTTGCTGAGGGGTTTGGATGCCCCGAGGATCGGGTCTAGCGACAGGTAATCGCCGTAGCTCATTGCATCCTTGAAGGACATTCTCGCGCCGTCGTCTTCGGGGTTCTCCGCCATGGGGTCTTTTGGCCTCTTGTATGGTTAATTTTCAGATGGGCCGCCGATCAGCAGCGCGTCTTCATGGACCGATATCGGCACGGGGTCCAGAGCACAGCCCTGCGCGAAACCGTCGATGCCTGCGCCGGTGCAAGCATCGAAGCCGGCGTCGTGATTGGAGCATCGCAGCAAGTCTCCATCGCCCGAAAGGATCGCGCTGCTGCGCCAGTCCAACGGCAGGAACTGGTGCGGGCAAGCGTTCACATAGGCGCGAAGCCCCTCGGCTGAGGCCACGAGGATCAGGGGAAAGCCGTCGATATCGAAGCTTTTCACGCCAGTGGTCGGCGCATCGGCAGTGGCGCAGATGCGCGTGCCGGGCAGTGGCGCATTCGGGAAGGTTTTCCACGCGTCCGCGTTCACCGCCCTAGCCTCCCGCTGCCACGCCCACCCGGCTCCGGGCGGGTCCGAAGAGACAGGCGAGCGCCAGGATCACGCCGGAGACGACCGCCACCATGCCAGCCGCAGAGACGGAGGAGGCCGCGCCGATCCAGAGCGGGCCGTAGCCTGCAAGCACGTAGCCCGCGATGGCCGAGATACAGGCAAACAGCATGCTCCACGCCACCTGCTTGCCGAGCCGATTGGTCATCAGCCGCGCGGCGGCGGGCGGGCAGATGAACATGGCGATCACGATGATCGAGCCGACCGCATCGAATGCCGCGACGGCGGCCGCGGCGGCGGCGGTGACCAACCCCAGTCCGATCAGCGTGACGGGCAGGCCGAGCGCGCGCGCGAAGCCTTCATCGAAGGAGGCGAGCTTGAGGGGCCGCCAGAACACCAGCGTCAGCAGGCCGATGATCGCCGCGACCACCGCCATGCGCGGCAGCTCCGGCGGCAGATGCGCCAGTGCCTCGGGGTCCAGCAGCGAGCCCCACCCGTCAGCGCGCAGCCAGATCAATTGCTCGAGGTTGCCCATCAGCGCGTGTTCCACGTCGAGGTGGACGGACGAGGTATCGGATTGTTCCAGCAGCAAAACGCCCGCCGCGAAGAGCGAGGTGAAGACGACGCCCATCGCCGCGCCGGGCTCGATCCGGCCAAGGCGGCGCACGGCCTCGATCAACACCACGGCGAGGAGCGCTGCACCGGCCGCGCCTAGAAGCATCGGCCAGGTCGTGACGGTGCCGGTGATCAGGAACGCCACGACGATGCCGGGCAGCACAACATGGCTGATCGCATCGCCGATCAGGGCCTGACGGCGCAGGATCAGGAAGTTGCCGGGCAGCGCACAGGCCATGGCGGCGAACATGCCGATCAGGATCGGGGTCAAGGAAAACTGGACGAATTCGGCTCCCATTCAGGCGTTCCTCTCCATGGCGGCATCGAAATGGGCGATCTCGTCGGCGGTGAAGACGCTCTCGATCGGGGTGAGACCGTCATAGCGCCCCGTCAGGGCGGTATCGAGGTGCTGCTTGCGGGCGATGGACCAACGCCGCTCGTCACGGGAGATTTTCTCGCCCGCCGCGCGCCCTTCCGCCGTCGCAACCCCGTCGGCGCGCATCAGGTTCTCGCGGCGCAGGATCTTGACCGTGAGCGGATCATGGATGGGCTCGGACCGGCTAAGAGCCAGAAGCCCCTGCCGCCGATGCACGCGGGCCTGAAAGGCGCGGCGCGCGAGGACCGAGGCCAGAACGCCGCGGGCCGGGGCGAAGAGCAGGGAGAGGACGAACAGCGCGGCCGAGATCAGCACGATGATCGGGCCGGTCGGCAAAGCCGGGGCGGAGGCCGACACAGCCGCGCCGACATAGCCCGACACTGCGCCGAGGGCGCCGGCGGACCAGACCACCGCCTCGGCGCGTTCCGACCAGAAACGCGCGGTGACCGGCGGGATGATCAGAAGCGCCACGATCAGGATCAGGCCGACGAGCTTCAAGCCGATCACCGTCACGGCCAGCACCAGCCCCATCATCGCAAGATCGACCCGGCGCACGTCCACCCCCCGCGCGGCGGCGAAGCCGGGGTCGAAGGCCACCAGCGTCATCGGGCGGCGCAATATCCAGATCAGCGCCACCACGGCAGCCCCGCCTCCCGCGATCAGGACCGCGTCTTGGAACAGCATCCCGGCGGTCGAGCCGAGCAAGAAGCTCTCCAACCCGGCTTGCCGGCCCTGGCTCATGCTCTGGATCACCGTCAGCAGGACCACGCCCAAGCCGAAGAAGACCGAGAGGATGGCGCCGATCGCCGCGTCTTCCGACAGGCGTGTCCGGCGCACGATCCATTCCACGGCCAGAAGCCCGAGCCAGGCGGATATGGCGGATCCTGCCAGCAGGCCCGGAAGGCTGCGTCCGTCGCCCCCAAGCAGGACCATCACGATGAAGGCCAGCCCGACGCCCGGCAGGGTCGCATGGGCCACGGCGTCCGAGACCAGCGCGCGTTTGCGCAGGAACAGGAAGCTGCCCCCCGCGCCCGCCGCGAACCCCAGAAGCGAGGCACCGATGGCCACCAGCGCGGCGTTGTAGCCACCTTGCAACAAAAGCGCGCTGAAGAAAGAGCTCATCGTGGCAGCGTCCGGAGTTCTGCTTGCGGATGCGGTTTCGGCCCCGTCTTCGACAGCGCGAGGCTGTCGATCTGCACCGCGCCGAGGCGCCCGCCGTAAGTCTCGGACAGGGTCTCTTCCGTGAAGGCTTCCGCGACCGGTCCTTCGGCGATCCGGGTCAGGTTGATCAGCATTACATGGTCGAAGTAGGCGGTCACGGTCGAGAGGTCATGGTGCACGGCGACGACGCTGCGTCCCTCGGCCTTGAGGGATTTCAACACGTCGATGATCGCGGATTCCGTGGCCGCATCGACGCCGGCGAAAGGCTCATCCAGCAGGAACAGGTCCGCCTCCTGCGCCAGCGCGCGGGCGAGGAACACGCGTTGCTGCTGGCCGCCCGACAGCTGACCGATCTGGCGATCGGCAAAATCCGCCATGCCGACACGGTCGAGACAGGCGCGGGCGCGCTCCCTGTGCGCGCCGCTGATCCGCCGCCAGAGGCCGACCTGTCCGTACAGCCCCATCAGGACGACGTCGATTGCCGTGGTCGGAAAGTCCCAATCGACCGAGGCGCGTTGCGGGACGTAGGAGATCCGGTCGCGCGTGGCGGCAACCTCCTGCCCGAAGATGCTGACCTCACCCGAGACGCGGGGGATCAGACCGAGCGCGGCCTTTAGGAAGGTCGATTTACCGGCGCCGTTCGGGCCAACGATGGCCGACATCGCTCCTGCCGGAAACGTGGCATCCAGCGAGAAGAGCGCCGGTTTTTCGCCGTAGGAGACGGTCATGCCCCGCACCGCAAGCGGGCTTGCGGGGTCCAGCACGTTGGCCTGCGTCGGGGCTGTGAAATCCTTCATTCCAGCAACCCCTGCATCCCGCCTTCCGGCGCGTCGCCGCCAAGCGCGCGGGCGATTGTCGTGACGTTGTGGTCGATCATGCCGATCCATGTTCCTTCATAGGTGCCGTCCTCGCCCATGGCGTCCGAGTACAACTCGCCGCCGATGGTGACCTCATGGCCGCGCGCGGCGGCGCCTTCGATCAGGGCGCGGATATTGCGATCCGAGACCGAGGATTCCACGAAGACCGCACCGATGTTGCGGGTCACGAGCATATCAACGAGTTCGCCCACCCGCTGCAAGCCCGCCTCGGACTCGGTGGAGATGCCCTGAATGCCGATCACCTCAAACCCGTAGGCCTCGCCGAAGTAATTGAAGGCGTCATGGGCGGTCAGCAACACGCGGGAAGCTTCGGGAACCGAGCCCAGAACCTCCGCGCTATAGGCGGTGAGTGCTTCGATCTCGGCCTCGAGCGCATCGGTATTGGCGGCAATGACCTCTGCGGAGTCGGGCAGCGCGTCGGTCAGGACGCCCTCGATGGTTTGCACGACGTCGGCCCAGATCGAAGGGTCCATCCAGACGTGGGGATCGAAGCGATCGGGGTAGTCGGCGGAAGACAGCAGGTTTTCGCGCGGAAGGGATTCCGCGACGGGGATGACCGTGTTGGTCTCGGCCAGTTCCAGCAGGAACTCTTCCATCTGCGCTTCAAGGTAGAGCCCATGCCAGAGCACGATATCCGCCCGCGCAGTTGATACGATGTCCGAGCGCGTCTGCCGATAGGCGTGCGGGTCCACGCCCGGCCCCATCAGAGCCTGCACGGAAACGAGGTCGCCGCCCACCTGCCGGGCGGTGTCGGCGATCATGCCGGTCGTAGCCACGATGGACAATTCAGCCTGAGCCGGGGCTGCCGCGGACAGCGTGAGAGCGAGGGCGGTAAACGCGAAGCGCATGTTGGGCGTGTCTCCAAAAGCAGGTTTGGAATGAATATGAGAGTTAATCGCAACAACGTCAAGGCAGCTGCGAACGACTTGCAAAAACTGTCGACAAACTTGCGCGCAACGCTCGGAATTCGTGCGGCAAGCTCACGAAAAAGGCGGCGCACGAAGCGCCGCCCTTTCAGAGGTTCTCGAAGGTTTTACCTTGCACCTTGTCAGAGGCGGCGTCCGGTCTGCGCCGCAAAGAGATGCACCGCGCCGGGCTTCACGCTCAGCTTCATCGGGCCGAGAGCGGCTTCCTTGTCTTTCGGCACAGCCACCGAGAAGGCCTGACCACCCACATGCCCGTGCAACAGACGCTGCGCGCCCAATTCCTCGATGATATCGACGTCAAAGGCGAGATCGCCATTCGGGTCAGGCCATGTATCTTCGGGACGAATGCCCACGGTGATCGCACCGTCATGGCCGTGGGCGTTGGCGTGGGGCACATCCACCCCGCCTTCCAGCGTCACCGCCCCGCCGCGCGCTTCGCCGCGCAGAAGGTTCATCGGCGGCGCGCCCATGAAGGAGGCCACGAAGGTGGAGGCCGGGTGCTCGTAGATCTCGTTCGGCGTGCCGATCTGCTCGATCACGCCCGCGTTCAGCACGATGATCCGGTCGGCCATGGTCATGGCTTCCACCTGATCGTGGGTCACATACATTGCGGTGGTGCCGAGGCGGCGCTGCAGGGCGCGAATCTCGATCCGCATCTGGTTGCGCAGCTTGGCATCGAGGTTCGATAGCGGCTCGTCGAAGAGGAACAGGTCCGGCTCGCGCACGATGGCGCGGCCCATGGCGACGCGCTGGCGCTGGCCGCCGGAAAGCTGCGAAGGCCGCCGGTCGAGGAACTCGGTGAGGTTCAGCATCTCGGCCGCTTCGCGCACCTTGGCGGCGATCGTGGCCTTGTCCATGCCCCGGTTCTTCAGGCCGTAGCCCATGTTCTGCGAGACGCTCATGTGCGGGTAGAGCGCGTAGTTCTGGAACACCATGGCGATGTTGCGGTTGGCGGGATCGATGTCGTTGACGATGCGTTCGCCGATGGAGAGCTCGCCCTCGGTGATGTCCTCCAGCCCCGCCACCATGCGCAGGAGCGTGGACTTGCCGCAGCCCGAAGGCCCGACGAGCACGGTCAGCTCGCCATCGGGGATGGTGAAGGTGGAGGGCTCCAGCGCCTCGGCGCCGTTGGGGTAGATCTTGCGGACGGCGTCCAGCGTAACTTGTGCCATTTTGATGGTTCTCTCTACTTGTCTGACTCGGTGAGGCCCTTGACGAACCAATTCTGGAAGAAGACGACGATCAGCACCGGGGGCGTCATGGCGATGATCGCCAGTGCCGCCGCCTGGCCGTAATCGGGCGTCTCGGAGCCGTCGGCATAGGACTGGATGATCTGCCGGATGCCACGCACGAGGGTGAAGAGGCTCTCGTCCGTGGTGATCAGCGTGGGCCAGAGATACTGGTTCCAGCCGAAGACGAACATGATGATGAACATCGCCGCGATCATGGTTCGCGACAGGGGCACGAGGATGTCGATGAAGAATTTCACTGGCCCTGCCCCGTCGATCCGTGCCGCCTCGATCAACTCCTCGGGGACCGAGCGGAAGAACTGCCGGAAGAAGAAGGTCGCCGTGGCGCTGGCGATCAGCGGCACGATCAGGCCGGTGTAGGTGTTGCCGAGGTTCATCGCGGTGATGACCTCGTAGGACGGCAGGATGCGCACCTCCAGCGGCAAGAGCAGCGTGGTGAAGATCATCCAGAAGGCCAGCGTCGCGAACTTCAGGCGGAAGTAGACGATGGCATAGGCGGCCATCATGCCGACGACGATCTTGCCGATGGCAAAGCCCAGACCAAGGATCATCGAATTGGCCAGCATCGTCATGCCGTTCACGCTGTCGGTGAAACCGCCGTATTCGAAAAGCGCGGCGTTGTAGTTCTCCACGAAGCGATCGCCGAAGCCGAACTGCATGCCGTTGCGATGCACCGTGATCGCGTCCCAACTTGACGTCGCGAAGACCATGTAGACCGGCACCAGCATCAAGAGCGCGCCGGCGATCAGCACCGCGTGATCGCCGATGGTGTCCCACCGGAACCGCTTTGCCGGCCGCGTCGCTGTCGCGGGGGTGGTTCGGGTGTCAGAGATATCAGCCATGTCCGAGCCCCCTTACGTGTAGTGGATGCGGCGTTCCAGAAAGCGGAACTGCACGATGGTGAGAATGAGCACGAGGATCATCAGGACGACCGATTGCGCCGAGGAACCGCCGAGGTCCTGGCCGCGGAAGCCGTCGACGAAGACCCGGTAGACCAGTGTCATCGGGTTGTTGCCGGGCTCGCCCTTCACGATGGTGTCGACGATGCCGAAGGTCTCGAACAGCGAGTAGGTGATGTTGATGATCAGCAGGAAGAAGCCTGTCGGCGCCAGCAGCGGGAAGGTGATGTCCCAGAAGCGCCGCGTGCCCGAGGGATTGTCGATCATTGCCGCCTCGCGCACCGAGCGCGGGATCGCCTGAAGCCCCGAGAGGAAGAAGATGAAGTTCACCGGGATCTGCTTCCAGATCGACACGGTGATCATCGCGATGGCGGTGTCCCAGTAATTCACGCCGAGGCGATACTCGATCCCCATCATGCCGAAAAGTTGCGTGAGGTTCCCGCGTGACTGATCGAAGAGCATGACGCCGATCAGCCCGGCGACGGGCGGCGCGATGGCGTAGACCCACATCAGAAGCGTCCGATAGGTCTTGGCGCCCCGGATCACCTTGTCGGCCTTGACCGCCAGCAGCAGCGCGATGGCGAGCGCGAAGAAGGTGACGACGGAGGTGAAGATCAGCGTGAACCAGGCGCTTTCCATGTAGTTGGAGGAGCGCGTCAGCCGCGTGTAGTTCTCCAGCCCCACGAAGGTGGAACCGAAACCGAAGGGATCTTCGAGGTAGAACGAGGATTGGATCGCGTAGCCCGCAGGCCAGTAGAAGAAGATCGCGATGATCGCGAGTTGCGGTATCAGGAGCAGGATCGGGAAGCCGATATGCCCGAATGCGGCGCGTTTCACGGAAGGTAACCCCCTTAGGTCTTTTGTCTTTTTGGTTGGCAACTGGCCGGGCGCGAGGCCCGGCCAGTGCAGTCGTGAGGGCTGGTGTCAGCCGAGAGGTTCGATCAACCCTGGGTCTGGGCGAACCGTGCCAGCAACTCGTTGGCTTCTTCCTCGATCGTGGCGAAGGCATCCTCGGCGGTGGTTTCACCGGCGATGATGCGGGAATATTCGCGGATCATCACGTCGCGGATCTGGACGTAGAAGCCCAAACGGTAGCCGCGGGTATTCTCACCGGACGGCAGCTGCAGCTGCTGGATGCCGACTTCGGCGGCCGGGAATTCCTCGTAGTGGCCCTGCTCGGCGGCCAGCTCATAGGCTTCCGTGGTGATCGGAACATAGCCGGTTTCAACGTGCCAGAAGACCTGGTTCTCGGCAGAGGCGAGGTAGTCGAAGAAGGCAGCCGTGGCGGCGTTCTCTTCCTCGCTCTGACCGGACATGGCGAAGAGGGCCGCGCCGCCGATGAACGTCTGTGTCGGCTCGGAGGTCACGCTCTCCCAATACGGCAGGAAGGTTGCACCGAAGTTGAAGTCCACACGGTCGGCGATGCCGCCGAAGGAACCGGAGGAGCCGATCCACATCGCGACTTCACCCGCCTCGAAGGGGTTCTGGTTGTCACCCCAGCCCGCGCCGTACCAGTTGTAGTAGCCGGCCTCTTCCCACTCCGCGAGGGAGGTGAAGTGATCCACGATGGCAGGATGGTTCACCAGCAGCTCGACGTCGGTGCCGCCGTAGCCGTTGTCATTGGTGGCGAAGGGCAGGTTGTGACGCGAGAAGAAGTTCTCGGTCATGGTCCACTGCAGAAGCGACGCGCTCATCCCGGCATAACCGGCTTCCAGCAGCGCGGGCGCGATCTCTTCGAAGTCCTCGTAGGTCTGCGGCGGCTCGACACCGGCTTCGGCCAGCGCGTCGGCATTGTAGTAGAGTACCGGCGTGGAGGAGTTGAACGGCATACCGATCATCATGCCGTCGGAATCCGCGTAGAAGTTGCGCACGCCCGAGATGAATTCTTCACGGTCGAATTCATAGCCATTGTCGGCCATGAGGGTCTCGACCGGGATCGTCGCGCCCTGCGCTGCAATCACCGTGGCGGCGCCTGCATCGAAGACCTGAACGATATTGGGCTGCTCGCCCGCGCGGAACGCGGCAATCGCCGAGGTCAGCGTTTCTTCATAGGTACCCTTGAAGACCGGGGTGATGACGTATTCGTCCTGGCTTGCGTTGAAGTTCTCGGCCATCTGGTTGACCGTTTCGCCCAACTGGCCGCCCATGGCGTGCCACCATTCGATTTCGGTCTGCGCCTGAGCGGCGCCAGCCATCAGGCCGAATGCAAGGCTCGCGCCTACGGTATACTTGAGCTTCATTGGTCTCTCCCATCGTGACGCGGCCTGTCTGCGGCCGCATTGATCGCGTTACTTTCCCCTGACCGTGGACGGCGGGGCGGTTGATCTCATTGCCGGAGCGCGAAGAAGCGCACTCCCCGGATCTTCGCGCGAGCGTCAGACTACACGCAGAACGAAAGAGTGCAAACATTTGCGAACCAGTTTTTCGGTTCGTTTTGTCCGCCCCCTTGGCACGCGCTGCCTAGGGCTTTCACGTGACAGCCGTATGACATCGACGCCGCACCTCCCATGTGCCGTCACTATAGCTGTTTCTCCGCGAAAGCTCAGTAACCATTGCGCGAAAGCCCGCGAAACAGCGGCGCGATGCACGCGCCTCTCCGGCACGTGCCGAGGGTTACGTTGCGGGAAGTCCCTTCATGACAGCGGTTGCCGTCTCTTCGTTCACCGCCAGAAGTGTGTCGTAGAGAATCGCCAGACGGATCAGGGACTTCACGTCCACGTCGTGGGGCATGGCGGACAAGGGATCGATGAAGAACACCAGAACCTTGAGCTTGCCCTCCGCAATCATCGCGCCCAGTTGCGCGTCGCCACCCAGAGGGCCGGACTTCAGCGGTGTCACGTCGAGGCTCGTCTCCGCCTGCAAGCGCCCGCCAGTCGTCCCGGTGGCGTAGAGCTTGTGCCCGGCCAAGGCGTCCTCGTGGGACTTTGCCCAGGCGACAAGCGCGTCCTTCTTCTGGTCATGGGCCACGAGGGCGATGGTCGTCATGGGCGTTCTCCGGTTGCGCCCTGATGCCATAGCCTACGGACGGCACGGCGTCACGCGCCCCGCGTCATGAGCCCGTTACCTGTAGCCGGCACTCTCCGGGCAAGTCATTGCGATAAACGGCTTTGTCCCCTGTCGCCAACTGGGTAAAGTGCCCCTACCCCACACGCCGCGCCGACGCGTGTCAGCTATCAGGAAGCCCGCCATGCCGCTTGGATTTCGACAGGCCGAAATACTGGAGATCACCGAGCGGGACGGCAAGGTGACCGTCGACGGCCTCGCCGCGCATTTCAACGTCACCGTGCAGACCATCCGCCGCGACCTGACCGAGCTGGATCAGGCGGGCCTTCTCAACCGCGTCCACGGCGGCGCGATGCCGGCATCGGGCACGCACAACTTCGCCTACGAGGAACGCCGGGGCCTGCAAGCCGAGGCGAAAGAAAGGATCGCGCGCGCCTGCGCGGCAGAGATCCCCAACGACTGCTCCGTCTTTCTCAACATCGGCACCAGCACCGAAGCGGTCGCCGAACACCTGCGCCGGCACGAGAACCTTCTGGTCGTGACCAACAACCTCAACATCGCCAACATCCTGTCGCAAAGTCCCGGCATCGAAGTCGTCGTGACCGGCGGCACCCTGCGCCGCACCGACGGTGGCTTGATCGGCCCCCAGGCTGTGGACACGATCAGCAACTTCAAGCTGGATTTCGCCGTCATCGGTTGCTCGGCGCTGGATCTCGATGGCGATGTGCTGGATTTCGACGTGCAGGAAGTCGGCGTGAGCCAAGCCATCGTGGCCCGTTCGCGCAAGACGTTTCTCGTGGCCGACGCCTCGAAATTCGACCGGACAGCTCCTGCTCGAATTTGTTCGTTACGCGATATCGACGGGTTCTTCACAAACGCGCCTCTCGACACAGGCCTCGCGGCGCGGTGCGAGGATTGGGGCGTGGCGCTGCACGTCAGCGCACCCTAGCTCAATCACCGATAACGAGGCACCGGTGCGCGCCCTCCTCGGCGAAATGCGCCCGACACTTCTCGACAAAATGCGCGACCAGCCGCCGGGGCCGGGTCCTGTCATAGCCGATCGACAGGGTGAGCGGCGGCAGCGGATCGGCAATCGGCACGCCCACGACCCCCGCGCCGCTATAGGTGACCCGCGTCTGCGGTTGCATGTTGAGGATCGCGCATCCGTGCCCGGCCCCCACGAGGCTGCGCACCATCTCAGTCGAACTGGCATAGGCGACGATCTTCGCGCCCTGGGCATGGGACTCGTAGAGCCGTTGGTAATAGGCCGCGGCGACGGGGCGGTTGAGCACGACCAGCGGCTCTCTCGCCAGTTCCGCCATGGTGACCCGATCCTGCCGCGCGAAGCGATGGCCTTCAGGGACGAGACAATAGGCGGGCGCTTCGGCCAACACATCGAAAGACACCGCAGGCCGCGCCCCTTCGCTCACAAAGAGGATCACGTCGTAAGTGCCGTCCAGCAGCCCCGCTTGAGCACTGTCGTTGTCGCATTCCTCGAGATGCAGGGTCACGTCGGCATCATCCGGCAGAAATGACGCGAGGATCGGCGGCAGGAAGGCAGGGGCAATGGGCGCGTAATAGCCAATCCGCAACGCGCCGCTCAGCGCATGTTTCAGGTCCGCGCCCTCGGCGAGGGTGGTGCGGTAGTCCTCCAGCAGACGTTCCAGCTTCCGCGCCACGAGCCGCCCGCTGGCATTGGCCTGGATGCCCCGAGACCGTTGCCGCGTGACCAGCGTCAGGTCGAACTCGGCCTCCACCTGATCGATTGCCGTCGCCACGGCAGAGGGCGCGATGTGCAGCGTCTCGGCGGCCTGCGCGATGTTGCCCAGCCGCACGGCTGTCGTGAAGTAAGTCATTGCCTTGAGTGTGATCGCCATGCCTACCCCGGAAAATCAGCGCTTGATGAAACATATATACTGTTTTTCGGATCAATGGAATTCGGGCAGTCTGTCCAAGACCACGCAGCAGAGGAGCCGGGGGCATGGACGACACACCATTGAAGGGTTGGAACTACGTACCGGACGTGCCGATCAAGGTCTCGCCCCTGTTCAGTTGGCCGCCGCGCCCGAGGGAGATGGTGTCCTGGGTCTGGAACGCGTGGTTCCTGATCAGCGAGAAACTGATCATCGTCGCCATCGCCTTCGCCTCGTTCTACTGGTTCCAGCCGCCGTTGGAGGAATCGCGCACGCTGGCCTTCGGCTGGATCGCGCAGATGTACCTGCGGAACCTGCTGTTGATGACCATCGTGGCCGGCGGTCTGCACCTATATTTCTATACCTTCACCAAGCAGGGCAAAAAGCTTCGCTTCGACCCCCGCCCCCTGATGAAGAACGGACGCCAGTTCACGTTGGGCGGGCAGATCCGCGACAACATGTTCTGGACGCTTGCCAGCGGCGTGACGATCTGGACCGCCTACGAGGTGCTGATGTTCTGGGCGCTGGCCAACGGCTACGCGCCAATGCTGACCTGGGCCGCGCATCCGGTCTGGTTTGTCGTAATGTTCCTCGCCATCCCGGTGTGGGAGAGCTTCTATTTCTACTGGATCCACCGCCTGCTGCACGTGCCGTTCCTCTACAAGCACGTCCATTCCCTGCATCATCGCAATATCAACGTGGGTCCATGGTCCGGCCTGTCGATGCACCCGGTTGAACACGTGATCTTTCTGGGCTCGGTCCTGATCCACTGGGTCGTCGCCGCCCATCCCGTCCATATCCTCTTTCACCTGCAGTATTACGCCCTGACCGCCGCCACGACCCATACGGGCTTCGAGGGGGTTCTGGTGAAGGACAAGAACCGGCTCGCCCTGGGGACGTTCCACCACCAGATGCACCACCGCTATTTCGAATGTAACTACGGCTCGCTCGAGATCCCCTGGGACAAGTTCTTCGGCTCCTTCCACGATGGGACCAACAGCGCGAACGAGCGGATGAAAGAGCGGCGCAGGCGGATCATGGGTAACTGAGAGGCGCTGTCCGTCGCTTCGCCGGCCGGCGAGGCGTCCGGCTGCTGCTGGCGCTGACCTCGGTAGTCTTGGATACGAAATGGGGAGCCTGAGCCTTCGCGCTCAAGGCTCCCTAGCTGCGCTCTGAAAGGGCGAGTCGCCCTTGGCGGATGAGGCCATTCGGCACCTTCGGATTGCGAAGTAATCCGGCCCGAAAAATGGCTATTCTGTGCCCTTCATTTTCAATTGTGTCATTGCTGTGGAGAGGCGCAAAGCCGCTCTGTAAGCTATTGAATTTTAGATCAAATTATAGATCTCATACCATGGTCTTACGGGCTTAATCCCTCGGTCGGGTGGTAGTGGTTTGCCCCCCTTGACGGATAGGTTTCCGAGGCGCGCTCCGCGATCAATGGGACATCGGCGGCCACAAGGTCCTGCCATCATACACCCACCTATGGAGCTACCCCAATGACACGTCTTTTCAACATCTCGCCCCTCTCCGCTTTCGCCAAGGATGAGAGCGGCGCCACCGCCATCGAATACGGCCTCTTCGCCGCTCTGATCGCTGCCGTCATCGTCGGTTCGGTAGCTACCCTCGGCACGGATACGAACAGCGGCTTCCAGACTGTCTCCACCGCCATGCAGAACGCAAATGGCGAAAGCACCACGACGGAAGAAGAGACCACCGTGGTCCCGCAGTAAGTCTTACAAAGTCCCGCGGAACGACACTTGTACCCGGACGTTCCGCGGGCACCTCCATTCTTTTTCAGCGTTCTTCAGGAGGCTCCCATGCCGTCGCTCGTCAAACCTGCCGCAGTCGCCCCTCTGCAAAGCCCCATCACCGCTTATGTCTGCACCGAGCAGGGTGCTGCGGTAGCGCGGGAGCTTGCGGCGAACATCGGCAGTGACGAGCCCGCCCTCTTCGGTGGCGGTGTCAGCGGCGCGGCCCGCGTGGCGGACGCCGAGAAAGCCTCCCACATCCTGTTGACGGAGATCGGCAATCTGCCCCTCTCCACCGCCTGCGAGAGCGTTGCCGAAATCCACCGGACCGGCGCCCGCGTCGTGGTCTTCGGTCAGCAGAACGACATCACTACCTACCGCGCCATCGTGGCGGCAGGGGCGGTTGATTACTTTCCCTTCCCCGTGCGCTCGGCCGATATCGTCGAGTCGCTGACCCGGACGCCCGCCAACGACCCCGCGACCGCCCCCGAGGCCGTGGCCGCCCTGGCAGCAGAGCCTGCGCTGCGCATCGGCGTGACCGGCTCCAACGGCGGCGTGGGGGCCAGCGTTCTGGCCCAGAACCTCGCCTATACGCTCGCCACGCAGAAAAAGGGTGCCAAGCGCACCGCCCTGATCGACGGCGATCTGCATTTCGGCTCGATCGCTTGTGACCTGAACCGCAATCCCACGCCCGGCATGTTGGAAGCGCTCTCGGCGCCCGACCGGGTTGACGAGACGTTTCTCAACGCTTCGATGGACCAGATGAGCGACACGCTCTCGATCTATTCCGCCCATCTCCACCACGGCGGCGATGATACCCGTGCCTGTGAAGGCATGACGCGGTTGATCCCCACGCTCTCGGACCACTTCGACGCCACCGTGCTTGATGCGCCGCGCGATCTGCTGCTGCGCAAGCCGGCGCTGCTCGAGACGCTCCACCGCCTCGTTCTGGTGGTGCCGGGCGGCTACTCCGGCGTCCACGCGGCGGTGCGCATGCTCGACGCGTTGAAAGAGGCCGCGCCGGAGCTGACCGTGATCCCGGTCCTGACCGAGCTGCGCCGGGATGCCGGGCTGTCCGTGAAGGACATGTCGAAGGCGCTGAGCATGGAGCTGCGCTACACCCTGCCGCGCAGTGACGCCGCGATCCTGCGGGCCCACCGCGCCGGTGCGCCTCTGGTGGCCCGGCAGCCGCGGGCACCCTACGGCAAAACGGTGAAGGCGCTCTGCGCCGAGCTCGCCAAGCCCGTGGCTGAGCCCGCGCCAAAATCGGCGCCGCGCCGCGGTCTGCTCAAGCGGGTGGCAGGATGACCCTTCATATTGAACAGCCCTCCCTGCGCGAGGCGCTGGAGCACGTCGTAGACCTCGCCCGGCGCATCGACGCCCATGGCCTTTCGCCCACGGACCGCGCCAACGCGGCGATCACGCTCGTGGTCGAGGACAGCGGCCACCCCTGGCCGCTTGCGCTGCAACGACAGATCCTGACCCAGGCCGCCGCCATCCTGGCTGCTGATGACAGCGCCGGAGACTTCACCGCGCCTGTCCGCCCGTCCGAGGCGTCGCAGGTGATCACCCCGAAATTCGCGAAATCCAACGCGCCCGCCGCAAGCTCCCCGGAAGCCGACACGCCCTCCGGCCCCGATCTATCGGCTTACAAGAACCAGCCCGCATCGACCGCCTCGGTGAACGGCGGAATGGACGAGACCATGTCGCGCCTGCGCATGGCCAACGAGATCACCCTGGCGCTGTCCAAGCGCATGGATTTCGCCGCGGTTGCCGGGCAAAGCCGCCGCGAGCAGGAAGAGAACATCCGCGCCGCCATCTCGGACCTGTCCAGCGAGCGGAAGCTGCAGCTCAACGGCACCGAGATTGCCGATCTGGTCGGCACGATCCTTGCCGACATGTTGGGTCTGGGCCCGCTGGAAGCGCTGCTTGCCGATGACACGATCTCGGACATCATGGTGAACGGACCCGATCAGGTTTACGTGGAACGCGGTGGCAAGCTGACGCTGACCCCGGTGCGGTTCCGTGACAACGCCCATGTTCTGGGCGTGGCAACGCGTATCGTGGCCGACGTGGGCCGCCGGATCGACGAGGCGCAGCCGATGGTCGACGCCCGTCTGCCCGACGGCAGCCGCGTCAACGTCGCCATTCCGCCGCTGGCCATTGACGGTCCCACCATCACGATCCGGAAATTCCCCAACCGCGCCGTCAAGTTCGACACGCTGGTGCAGGGCGGCTCGCTCTCTGCGCAGATGGCGGGCTTTCTTGGTCTCGCCTCGCTTCTGCGGCTCAATATCCTCATCTCCGGCGGCACCGGCTCGGGCAAGACGACGTTGATGAACGCGCTGTCCGAGTTCATTCCCCGCGATGAGCGAATCGTCACCATCGAGGACGCCGCCGAACTGCGTCTGCAACAGCCTCACGTCGTTCGCTTCGAGACCCGTCCCCCCTCGATCGAGGGCAGTGGCGAGGTCACGACCCGCACGCTGGTGCGCAACGCCCTGCGGATGCGGCCGGACCGGATCATCATCGGCGAGATCCGTGGCGACGAGGTATTGGACCTCCTGCAAGCGATGAACACCGGCCACGACGGCTCCATGTCGACGCTCCACGCCAATTCCCCGCGCGAGGCGCTGACCCGGGTGGAGAGCATGGCGGCGCTCGCCGGTTATGCTCCGGGCGCGGGCGTCGTGCGCAAACAGCTGGCAGATGCCGTGCACCTTGTCGTTCAGGTCAGCCGGATGCGCGACGGACACCGCCGCATCACCTCGATCTCGGAGATCGCGGGACTGGCCGAGGATGCGATCACGCTGCAGGAAATCTTCCGTTTCGACGTGTCGCCCGACAGCACCCGCGCCGCGGTTCAGGGGCAGTTCGTGCATTCCGGCTATCGCCCGAACTTTGCGACCCGTGCGGCTGAATACGGCCTTGGGGACGATCTCGATCGGATCCTCGGAGCGCGGTGAACCATGGGGCTTGATATTCTCTTTCTGATCCTCGGCGGCGTCATGCTGGCAGCGATGGTTCTGGGCGCGTTGATCGCGCTCGACCGCCGTCGTCGTGCGCATCTGGAGCGGATCGAGCGTGCCCTGCCCGCCCGCCAGATTGCCCATACCAGCGCCCCCTCGCGCCGGAAATCCAGTGCCTCTTCCGCTGCGAATGCCACTGGTGTTGCGCGGCTTCTGGGGCAACTCGAGGCGGCCCTGCGCCGGGCTGGCCTGCGCCTGTCCGTCACCGAATGCCTCGCGCAGGTGGGGATCGCGGTGCTGATCCTTTTCGCCGGCCTCACGCTCGGCCTGCGCCAGCCCCCGTTTCTCGCAGCGCTTCTGGCCGCGATCATTCCTGCCATCGTGCTCGTCCTGATCCTCAGGCTGTCCTACGCGCGCCGCATCGCTGCCTTCACCCTGTTGCTCCCCGAAGCGCTGGACGTCTTCGCGCGTGGCCTGAAGGCCGGGCGTCCCGTTGCGGATTCCCTCGCCATCGTGGTCGAGAACGCGCCCGAGCCGCTGCGCTCCGAGTTCGCGATCTGTCACGGTCAATTGACCCTCGGCACGGGTTTGGCCGACACCTTCACCGACCTCGCCCACCGGATGCCGACGCCCGAGGCAAATTTCTTCGGGGTCGCGACCTCCTTGCAGACCGAGACCGGCGGCAATCTTGTCGACACCATCGAGAACCTCGCGCAGCAGCTGCGCGACCGGCGGCGCCTGAAGCAGAAGGCCCGCGCGCTGTCCTCGGAAGCCCGCGCCTCTGCCGTGATCCTCGCCTCCCTGCCCTTCGGCATCACCGGGGTCATCTTCGTCCTCAACGCCGATTACCTCTCGCCGCTGTTCTTTGACCCTCGCGGGGTGAAGCTGCTGGTTGCCGGATTGGTCGGCATCATCATCGGCGTCCTGATGATGATCCGCATGGGGCGGCTCGATGTTTGATCGCGAGCACCATAGCGCGGAGGGCGCAGGATGCTGAACGGCGACAGCAGCATTTTCTGGCTGGCGTTCGGTGGCCTGAGCCTCGGTCTTCTGGCCTGCGCGGCGCTGATTGCCGATGCCCGGACGAAATCGGTGACCGAGGCGCGTTTGATGTGTGCCGCCGGTCGCGCGAAGGGCCGCGACGCCCTGACAGGCGAGCCTGACGCGCCGCTTCTGACCCGCGCGCGGTCCGCGCTTTTGACGATCATCGCCCGGATGGGAGAGCGCCTGTCCGTGCTTCTGGGCGGCGAAGCCTCAAAGTCCGCGGCCGATCTGCGCTCCGCCGGGTTCAAGGACCGCGACGCGTTGATGATCTACGCCTTCGCCAAGACGCTCCTGCCCCTCGCGACGGCCGCCATCGGCATCGCCTGGGTGATGCTCACACGCGCGCCGCACGAGGCGTTGATGATCCCCCTCGCCACCAAGGTCGCCGCGGCGCTGGCGATCTCCAAAGGTGTCGACATCGCGCTCGACACGATGCGCAAGAACCGCCTCAACCGCATACGTGCCGGGGTGCCGGACTTGCTGGAGCTTCTGGTCATCACCAGCGAAGCCGGCCTCGGCCCACAGCCCGCCCTGCAACGGGTGGCGCGAGAAATCGCCGTCGCACATCCTGAGCTATCCGCGGAAGTGCTTCAGATGGTTGCCGAAATGCGCATGACCAACGACCGTCGCAGCGCCTATGAGAGCCTGTCGGACCGCGTCCCCCTGCCCGAGATCGGCGTCTTTACCCAGACCCTTGATCAATCAGACCGCTACGGCACGCCGTTTTCCAAGGCGATGAAGACCCTGATGGCCGAGATGCGCAGCGATCGGCTGTTGCGGGTCGAGGAAAAGGCCGCCCGCCTGCCCGTCATCATGACCGTGCCGCTGATCTTCTGCATCATGCCCGCCGTCTTCGTCGTGCTGATCGGCCCCGCCGCCATCAGCATCATCGACAACATCTTCGGCGCGGGCTGAGTGGAGGCATGATGACCAAGCTGATCACCCCCCTCCGGCACTTCACCCGCCGTGAAAACGGTGCCGTCGCGATTGAATTCGTGCTGCTCGCGCCGCTGCTTTTCGGTCTGCTCTTCGGGATCGTCGTGATCGGCTATGCCATGGCGCTCAGCCATTCGGTGCAGCAATTGGCCGGCTCCTCGGCACGCGCCAGTGTCGCAGGCATCACGACGGATGAGAGGCGCGAGCTGGCACAGGCCTATCTCGACAATGCCTCCGCCAATTACCCGCTGCTGGTCCAGTCCTCCATCGCACCCACCGTCGCCGTGGCCTCATCTCCGTCCGCCAACATCCGGGTGGACGTCCGCTATGCCATCGACGGGTCGATCGTCGATCTGGCGAGCGGCATCCTCGGCATCGAGATGACCCATCTGGAGGGGAGCGCCTATCTTGCCTATTAACCCCTCCCCCACCATCGCCCGGCTGATGCGCGCCTATGGCCGCTCGGAAGAGGGCGCGGCCGCCGTGCTTGTCGCGCTCTTGCTGACCGTGTTGCTGATCTTCGTAGCCTTCGGCACCGACATTGCCGTGATCTACCGCGACCGCGCGCAGCTACAGACCTACAACGACCTCACCGCCCTTGGCACCGCCGCCGATCTGGACGACGCCGACGCCCGGATTGCCGAGATGCTCGATGGCAACGGGTTGGACCCCGCGGCCGTTGAGGAGGTTCAGTTCGGCCGCTACCTGCGCAACCCCGCCATCGCGCGAGAGGCGCGGTTTCAGCCGCTGGAGCAGGGCGCACCGGGCGTCAACGCCGTGGCCCTGCGCTTGCGCTCGGAAGCGCCGCTTACCTTCGGCCAGCTGATCAGCGAAGACGATAGCGTACCGCTTTGGACCACCGCCACCGCCGCGCGGACCGGGGCGGCGAGCTTCACCCTCGGCTCCCGCTTCCTGTCGATGGATCCGGCCGCCCTCTCGGCGCTGCTGTCACAACAGTTGAACGCGGCCATCTCGCTCTCGCTCGCGGATCAAAACGTGCTCGCCAGCGCTCGGATCGACACGACCGAGCTCATGGAGACGCTGGCCTCCCGGCTGGCCTATGACCCGCTCAATCCCGCGGACGTCCTGACCCTGCGCCCCAGCCTGTCGGATCTGGTGCGGTCGATGATCGACGTCCTGCCCTCCGGCCTGTCGGCGCAACTGGCGCAGTTCACCACCCTGCCCGCTTCCATTCAGGTCGAGATCAGCGACATTTTCGCCGCCGACGACCGCGAGCTTGGCCTTACGCTGACCGAATTCCTGTCGGAAACCGAAGTCACTGCGCTCGACGTGTTGCTTGCCGCAGCCGACGCCGCCGACAGCACCTCGACCTCCGATTTGAGCGTCAGTGCCTCGAACCCCGCGCTGCTCTCGATTGATGCCAGTCTCGACCTGCAGGAGCGCCCGGCGGAGTCCGGTTGGGTGGCCATCGGAGAGGAAGGCACGACCCTGCACAGCGCCGCCGCGCGCGTGACCACGGATGTCGAGATATCGCCCAGCATCCTCGGCAATCTCGGCGTCGGCGTGACCGCGACGCGCCTCGAGATCCCGCTTTATCTGGAATTGGCAGGCGCGACCGCCACGCTGACCGAGCTGAATTGCGCCGTCTCCGCGCCCTCCGATAGCATCGCGCGGTTCTCCACCTCGCACCGCCCCCTGTCGCCCACCGACGGCGTATCCCTCGCGACGCTGCACCTTGGCGAGTTCGACACGAGCGCCCTGACCACAGGCAGCGCCCTCGACGAGGCGGATCTCGACTACGCGGATTTCCTCGACGTGTCATTGAGCCTGCTGCTGACGAGCGTCGATCTCACGATCCAGATCCGCTCCAGCGCCTCCGTCGGAGAATCGCGGGTGGAGGAAGTCGCCTACACGTCCCAAGATTGGGAGACAGGCAACGTGACCCGCCGGTTCGGCACCGGCAATCTTCTGGGCACCGCGATCAGCACCCTCCTGTCACCGGGCACGGTCGACATCCGGGTCAACCCCGCGGACCAGGGGCTCGTGACCTCGGCGCTCAGCGGTCTGGTCAACACACTGCTGGCCTTGCTTCCCGACCGCCTCCTGACGACCCTTGCGACACCTCTCGACGCGGCGCTGGACGGCGCGCTGGACGCCGCCGGCCTCAGCCTTGGCGAGGGCGAGCTGACCCTGACCGGCTACCATTGCGAGCGGGTGCAACTTGTCCAGTGAACACGCCTTCTCACCCGACATGCGAAAGCCAGCACAGGGGTCCGTGCTGGCCTCAACGGGTATTACGACGTTTGCGAATGAGGCGTTAGGCCTGAGCGGCGGCGCGCGGCAAGGGCGAATCAATGGCCGAGGAGGCATCCGCGGCGCGATCCACGGCGGACCGGCGGCGCTTCTTCTCGACGGGAAGCTCGGTGACGTTCGACACATCCGCCATCGGCGTGTCGGTCGTCTGAGCGAGGGTGCAGACCTCGTCGGTGACGAAAGCCATCAACTGATAACGCGTCTCAAGACCGGATTTCTGGTAAATGCTGCCAAGCTGAGATTTCACCGTCGCAATGGCGCAACCACGCATGTCGGCAACCTCGGCGTTGGAAAAACCCTTGGCCACGAAAAGAGCCACGTCGCTCTCGGCCTGGGACAGACCCCATTGACGCGCGTGGCGCTGGATGACCGCTTCTTTTGTGATGCCATGTGCCGTGACAGGCTCCGGACGGACCGGGCTTTGATCTTCGAAATGCGCGCGAAAACAATAGAGTGTTCCGGCCGCGACGCTGGCTGTCACGCCGCATAGCGAAATGAAGAGACCGACGATCAATGTGGGGCTTTGTTGCGCCTGAGGCACCAGGAACTCCAGTGCCAGACCGGTTTTGAGTGCCCCCACCAGCCCAACTCCGATAGCCAACGTGACGATCACTTTTGTCATTCTTAACTTCCTTATACCCGTTCCGATCGAAGCTAGGCTCGGAATGTGGCGAAATTTGGTGGCGCTTGCGTAGAGGAGAAGGCTGGTTTGAGGGGGATTGGCGGCGCACGTGCGGGTTGTCGCTGCGGTTCCAGTGCTTGGATCGGTGCGATGTTGGGGGAGGTTACGGGCCGATAAAGCGGGCTGAAGTGCCAATGACGCAAGGCGACTTGAGATGCATGGTCTTGCGCGCAAAGACAGGTCGCGGCGCCTCGGGTACTTGCGCGTCAGTGTGACCGATCGAGACCTGATCGCGTCCACAAATTTCATGGCGATTTAACGATTACGCAACGGCAGGCCGCTAGCATGAGCCCACTACGTCGCCGATTCCCTCTGCAGGAACAGACCCAGTGACGTGACCGTTTTGGCGAATAGCGAAGGGAAATCAGCCAGCATGTAAATGAAGCACGTCCGTGGACAGGCCGCACCTGTCCGATATATTGGACGCCGCACCACAGGAGGCGGCTTCGGCATGACGGACAGGGCAGAAATCACGGCGCGACTGGCCTCGCGCCTGAAGGAAGAACGTGCCGCCAAGGGATTGAGCCTCGATGCACTGGCGAAGCTCTCGGGTGTCTCCCGCTCCATGCTGAGCCAGATCGAACGAGGCGAAAGCAGCCCCACGGTCGCGAGCCTGTGGAACCTGACGCGCGCCTTGGCAGTGGACTTCGCCTCATTGCTCGATGACGAGGCAGAGCCCCGCACACCGATCCGCGAGGTCGTCCACGCCGACAACACGCCGGTCATCCGCAATCGGGAGGCTGGCTGCGAGATCCGGATCCTGAGCGCCCCTGAAGATGTTGGCGCGACCGAGGTCTACGATATCCGCTTCGACGCCGGCGCGGCGCTGGAAAGCGCGCCGCACAAGGCTGGATGTGTCGAGCATCTGACGGTTCTGGAGGGCGCTCTCCTCGTGGTGTCCGACGAGGCGCGAGCCTCGGTTCAAACCGGAGATACAGTGCGCTACGCGGCCGACGTCGAACATGCCATCCGCGCCGAGGCTGCGGCGCGGGCGCTGTTGATCGTCAAGAACGCCTGACGCCGTGCACCTCGGTGCGTTCGGCGATCGCGGACACGACACGAGACGAGGGTTCGGACAATCGGCCGCAGTTTCTCGCCACGGTCGGTAGCGCAGATCTACACCCGAGCAGCCTCACTTACCGGCCGCTTCGCCCAGGTTATCCGCCTTTTCCGCATCGCGCTGCCCCATGGGCAGGTCTTGCCCCTCGGTGGTATCCTTGCGGGTTTGGGCTTCCATCTCCGCGTTCAACTCAGCGCCCAACAGGATGATGAAGGCGGAGATCCAGAACCACATGAGCAGCACGATCACACCGGCGAGGGTGCCGAAGCTCTCGTTGTAGGAGCCGAAATTGCTGACGTAAAAGGCGAAACCCGCCGAGGCGATCAGCCAAAGGATGCAGCCGATGACCGCGCCGGCGGAGGCCCAGTTCCATTCGGGTTCGTCGCGTGACGGGCCATAGCGATAGAGCACCGCGAGGCCGATCATGGTCAGCACCAGTAGAACTGCGAATGAGACGAGGGACGTGAGCACTTCGGCCACGTCACCGAAGTTGAAAACCGCCAGCGCGGCGGGCAGACCGAGCATCATCAGAAGTGCCACAACCAGGCCGAACATCAGGAAAAGCGTCAGGCCGAAGGTCACCAGCTTGAGGCGGATGAAACCGCGCTCTTCTTCTTCGTCATAGGCGACATTGATGCCCTCCATCAGGCTCGCCATGCCTTTTGAGGCCGAATACAGCGCGAGCAACAGGCCGAAGATCGCGGCGAGGCCAAGGCCGCCCTCTCGCGAACCGGCAACAGCGGTGGCCTGATCGGTGACGATGGTGATGACCTCTTCAGGCACGACACCGCGCAGGCCGCTCAACTGCTCGATGACCGTATTGGGCTCGACCAGCAGGCCGCTGATCGCGATCAGAGCCGTAATGGCGGGAAACAAGGCCAACAGGCCGTAGAAGGCCACGCCCGCTGCGATCAGGCTGATATGGTCTTCGGAGATCTCATCCTTGAGTCGGAAGGCAATGTCTTTCCAGCCCTTGGCCGGAATTTCGGTGGGTTTGTCAGCAGTGCGGCCACGCGCCATCGTAAGTCCTGTCGAATTAACGTAAAAAAGGCCAACTCGGCAGCGTCTGGTTAAGTTCCTCGCGACGTTGGATTTTCTCGCGTACTGACGGCCCCATCCAACTTAACGGCGGTATTCCCATATATTGACGCATGACGGAGTGACGGATAGACCTCCGTTAAATCGGAGGCTCGGCAGCCTCCCCAATCGGAGGGTCTTACATGTCCACGCAATTCCTCGACCACATCGCGTCTACGCTCGAAGGCATCGAGGCCTATGGCCTCTATAAGCGCGAGCGGCTGATCACCTCCCCTCAAGCGGGGCGCATCACAGTGGACCCGGCGAGAGGGTCAGAACGCGAGGTGATCAACCTTTGCGCCAACAATTACCTCGGGTTGGCGGATCATCCGCGCCTGATCGCGGCAGCCAAGGACGCGATGGATGCCCATGGCTACGGCATGGCTTCGGTCAGGTTCATTTGTGGCACGCAGGACCTGCACCGGGAGTTGGAGCGCAAGCTTGCCGCATTCCTTGGCAAGGACGATTCGATCCTCTTCGCCGCCTGTTTCGACGCCAACGGCGGCCTGTTCGAGCCGCTTCTGGGCCCGGACGACGCGATCATCTCCGACAGTCTGAACCATGCCTCGATCATCGACGGCATTCGCCTCTGCAAGGCGCAGCGCTATCGTTACGCGAATTCCGACATGGCGGATCTGGAAGCCAAGCTGAAGGAGGCGCGAGACGGCGGCGCGCGTTTCGTGATGATCGCGACGGACGGCGTCTTCTCGATGGACGGCTACCTGGCGAAACTGCCGGAAATCACTGAATTGGCCCAGAAATACGACGCTCTGGTGATGGTGGACGATTGCCATGCCACGGGCTTCATGGGGCCGAAAGGCGAAGGCACGCCCGCCCATCACGGGGTGGATGTGGACATCCTGACCGGCACCCTCGGCAAGGCGCTCGGCGGGGCGATCGGTGGCTATATCGCCGGGCCGCAGCCGGTGATCGACCTGCTGCGCCAGCGCGCGCGGCCCTACCTGTTCTCAAACTCCCTGCCGCCCGCCGTGGTCGCCGCCGGGATCGAGGCGCTGCGGCTGGTCACTGAAGGCGATGACCTGCGCAAAACGCTGTTCGAGAACGCGGCCTATTGGCGGTCCGGGCTGCAGAATCTGGGCTTCGAGCTGCTGGAGGGGGAGCATCCGATCATCCCGGTGATGTTGGGTGACGCGCAGTTGAGCCAGCAGATGGCGTCGCGGTTGTTCGAACTCGGGGTCTACGTGGCGGGGTTTTTCTTTCCGGTCGTGCCCAAGGGACAGGCGCGCATCCGCACGCAAATGAACGCGGCGTTGAGCCGGGACGACCTGGACCGCGCGCTGGAGGCTTTCGCGACAGCGGGACGTGAAATGGGAGTGATACGATGAAGGGCGAAATGAAGTGTCTGGTAAAGGCCCGCGCCGAGAAAGGCCTGTGGATGGAGACGCGCCCGATCCCCAAGATCGGCGCGGACGAGGTGCTGATCCGCGTCAACAAGACCGGCATCTGCGGCACCGACGTTCACATCTGGAACTGGGACGAGTGGTCCTCGAAAACCGTGCCTGTGGGGCTCATCACCGGCCATGAGTTTGCCGGAGAGATCGTGGAGCTCGGCCGCAATGTCGATGATCTGCAGGTGGGCCAGCGCTGCTCGGGCGAGGGGCACCTGATCAGCAAGCATTCGCGGCAGAGCCGGTCGGGCAAGTTTCACCTCGACCCGGCCACCAAGGGGATCGGCGTCAACGTCGACGGCGCCTTCGCGGAATACCTCGCCCTGCCCGCCTTCAACGTGGTCCCCCTGCCCGACGCGATCCCCGACGAGATCGGCGCGATCCTCGATCCGCTTGGCAACGCGGTGCACACGGCGCTGAGCTTCGATCTGATCGGTGAGGATGTGCTGATTACCGGCGCGGGGCCGATCGGCATCATGGCCGCCGCCGTGGCGCAGCACGTGGGCGCGCGGCACGTAGTGATCACGGATGTGAACCAGGCGCGACTGGACCTTGCCTCGGCCGTTACCGAAGTCGTGGCGGTGAACGTCGCGGAGCAGGACCTGAAGGGCGTCATCGACGGGCTCGGCATGAAGCAGGGCTTCGACGTGGGCCTCGAGATGTCGGGCAATGCGGCGGCCTTCGATCAGATGGTGGAGGCAATGGTGATGGGCGGGCGCATCGCCATGCTCGGTATCCCGCCGGGCAAGGCGCAGGTGGACTGGAGCCGCATCGTCTTCAAGGCGCTGACCATCAAGGGCGTCTACGGGCGCGAGATTTTCGAGACCTGGTACAAGATGATCGCCATGCTCGAGGATGACCTCGACATCGGGAAGGTGATCACCCACCGCTTTGCGGTCGATGACTTCGAGCAGGGTTTCGACGCCATGCTGTCTGGCAACTCCGGCAAGGTGGTGCTGGACTGGCGAAGCTGAACGGCCCACACCCTCACATTTGAGTGATTGCTCAATTACGTTCTTGAGCAATCACTCAAACACCCTTAGGTCCCCTTCATCCGGTGCAACGACGCGCCCTCTGAAAGGACAGACCATGGCTGAATTCCCCATCCACACCGTCGAAGACGCTCCCGAAGCGGCCAAACCGTTGCTCGAGACCTCCTACAAGAACAACGGCCGCATCCCCGGTCTGCACGGCACGATGGCGGCGGCCCCGCCGCTGCTGGCGGCCTACAATTTCGCCCATCAGCAATTCATGGCCACGACCCTGACCGACGAGGAAAAGACCGTCGTCTGGCAGACGATCAACGTCGAGAACAACTGCCACTACTGCGTGCCCGCCCATACCGGGATCGCGAAGATGATGAAGGTGGATGATGCCATCACCGAGGCGCTGCGCGACGAGACGCCCCTGCCCACGGCCAAGCTCGAGGCGTTGCGCAGCTTCACGCTGGCGGTGATCCGGGACCGCGGCTTCGTGTCCGAGGCCGAAACGCAGGCCTTCCTCGACGCGGGCTACACGGAAGTGAATATCCTCGAGATCATCCTCGGGGCGGCGCAGAAGCTGATGTCGAACTACGTTAACCACTTTGCCGGCACGCCGGTCGACCAGGTGTTCCAGAAGTTTGCCTGGGAGAAGAAATCCGCCGTCGCCGCGGAGTGAACAGGACAGCCGGGGGGTGGTGCTTGCCGCAGGACCCCCATATGTCAGCCAGAGAGGCAGGCCGTGACGGCATGGCCTGCCCGATCCGTATCGCCGACCACATGACGCCCGTGAACGCCCGTCCGAAAGGAAATACCATGTCCGACCCGTTGAAAATCGACATCATCTCCGACGTCATGTGCCCTTGGTGCATCATCGGATACCGTCAGCTTGCCGCGGCGCTGGAGGAGACGGGCACCCCCCATGAAATCCAGTGGCATCCCTTCGAGTTGAACCCGCAGATGCCGCCCGAGGGGCAGAACACCCGCGAGCACATCATGGAGAAATATGGCTCCACCGCCGAGCAATCCGAGCAGTCGCGCCGGCAGATGAAGGAACTGGGCGAAAGCCTCGGCTTCGATTTCGCCTGGGACGAGAATTCGCGGATGCACAACACGTTCAACACCCATCAGTTGCTGCATTGGGCCAACACCCAAGGCCGGATGCATGATCTGAAACAGGCGCTTTTCACGGCTCATTTCACCGAGCAGCGCAACCTCTCGGACAATGCCGTGCTGGCCGATGTGGCGGCCGGGATCGGTCTGGACCGGGCCGAGGCCGAGGCGGTGCTAGAAGATCAGCGCTACGCCGAAGAGGTACGCCGCGAGGAGCAGTTCTGGCAGCAGCAGGGCATCACCGGCGTTCCTGCCATGGTGTTCGACCGCAAGCACCTCGTGACCGGGGCGCAGGGGGTCGACAATTACCGCAGCATCCTCAAGCAACTGGCCGAGATGCGCGCCTGATGCCCCGCGCCGCGAATTACGACCGGGAGGCTGCGCTGGACGCGGCGATGGACGTGTTCTGGCGCAAGGGCTACCACGCGACCTCCCTCAAGGATCTGGAGGCCGCGCTGGCGATGAAGCCGGGCAGCATATACGCCGCCTTCGACAGCAAGGAAGCGCTCTACCTGTTGGCGATGGAGCGCTATTTCGAGATGTCTCGCGCCGCGTTTGAAGCGCAGGTGGAAAAGGCCGACACGCCGCTCGCAGGGTTGGCCGCGCAGTTCCGGAGCTACGCCGCGCTGGCGGGTGACGGCGCCTCGCGCAAGGCCTGCATGTTGATGAAAACCATCATCGACACCTCGGCCACCGATCCGCAGATTGCCGAGGCCTCCCAACGCCATTTGGACGAGATGTGCGCCGCGTTCGCGCGGGTATTCGAGGCCGCACAGGCCCGCGGCGACCTGCCGGCCGAGGCGGACCCAAAGCGGCTGGCGCGGCGGTATCAGGCCAATATCTCGGCCCTCCGGGTGGAGCTTCTGCGCGGCACCGAGCCTGATCAGGTCGCGATGCTGGCCGACGATATGGCGCACGAAGTGATGCAGCTTTCCTCCCCTGCCTGAGGTGCGTCGGCCGCCGGTTGGACTACCCGGGCCAATTGCGCCTTGAACTTCCTCTGCGATGGGTCGAAGAAAGCCACCGTGTCGTAACTGCTGGCAATAGCGTCGCAATTGCCCCGCCCGGAAGGTGCTCCCCATTGTCCGCACGCTCGAACGTCCCCGCACAACTGACGCAGGCCTTGCACGAACACGCGCCCCGGCTCGCCCTGACGGACCATGCGCTCAGCCTGACCTATGGCCAATTGGCGGCGCTTACGGTCCGGCTTCAGCCGCATATGCCAACCGATGCCCCCGTGGCGGTGTTCGGCAAGCCCTCAACGCTCTTCGGGGCGGCCGCGGCGGCCTGCGTGATATCGGGGCGGCCCTTCGTGCACCTCGACCCGGCGATGCCGCGGGAGGTGTTGCGCAATATCCTTGAGGAACTGGCGATTGCCACGGTTTTCGTGGCGGAGCCGCCAGCGGAGGGGCAATTGCCGGAGGGCATCACGCCGGTAGAGGTCAGCGCACTGGCCGCCGATTTGCCCGACGATGCCACCCCGATCGAAGCGCCAGACGTGGCCGATGACGCGGCGATCTACATCGTCGCCACCTCGGGGACGACTGGCAAGCCGAAGTGCATCCCCGTCACGCAGCGCTCGGCGTTTCTGTCCTACGAGTGGCGCGATGCCTACACGCCCTATGGGCCGGAGGATCGCGTCGGCGCCTATATCTTCGCCATCTGGGAGATGTTCCGCCCCCTTCGCCGCGGCGCGCGGGTGACCTTCGCGCGGTTCAACGAACTCATGAACCCCGCCGATCTGGTTCGCTTCTGGCAGCGGACTGGCGTGACCGAGATGCTCTTCACCCCCTCGGCGTTGGAGAAAGCCCTGCGCGCCCTGCCCGCGGGGCCGATACCGGGGGTGGCCCTGCAACGGATCATCCTCAACGGTGAGGTTGTGAACGATGATCTGATCGCAGCGGTGGCCGAGAAGTTGCCGGGCGTAAGCCTCTGGAACCTCTACAGTATCTGCGAGACCCATGACATCTCGATCACCGACGTGACGGCGCGCGGCGCGGTGGACGGGGCGGTCTCGGTCGGTGTGCCGATGCCGCATCTGCGCGCCGTGGTGCTGGACGATGCGGACGCGGTCTGCGGCCCCGGCCAGCCCGGATTGCTGCATTTCGAGGGGACGGAGATGTTGGGCCCGGGCTATGTGAACCGGCCAGAGGAGACAGCCCTGCGGTTTCGCAACCTGACGCTGGAGGGCCGCGAGCGGCGGCTCTATGACACCGGCGATCAGGGCTATGTCGGCGCGGATGGCGCGGTCTACGTGATTGGGCGCATCGCGCATATGCTGAAGCTGCGCGGCCACAGCATCCAGACCCGCGAATTGACCGAGTCCCTGCGCGGCTACATCGGCTTCGGACAGGCGGTGCCTTGGATCAAAGAGGTGGAGGGTCAGGGCAAGGTGCTTGTCCTCTACTACACCAGCGACGCGGCGCAGCAGGCGCAGAACCGGGCCGATTGGGGTCTGGACACGGGCCAGATGCGGATGCCCGCAGCGCTCTCCAAGGCCATGCGCGCCGTGCTGCCGGCCTATTGCGTGCCGGCCTATCTGGTGCGGCTCGACGAGATGCCGATCAATGCGGTCTCGGGCAAGACAGATTACAAGCGCCTGCCCGACATCACGCCACAGGAGGCAGAGCAGAGCGACGTCTCGGCGGTCCCGACCGTGGTGGAAGCGGCGCGGGTCATGGGATGCGCCGTGGGGGAGCTGGATGCGGCGCTGTCGTTCCACGCGCAGGGTGGCGACTCCCTGATGGCGGTGACGTATTTGTTGGCGCTGGAGGAGATCTACGCCCGGCCGGTGGACTTCGACTTCGCATTGAACGTCGCGCTCGGGCGCTTGCACGAACTGCTGTCAGACACGGCGCAAACCGGTGTGACGCGCGCGGATTTCACCCGCAAGGGCGTGTTGTTGACCGGGGCCACGGGCTTTCTGGGCAGCCGCCTGCTTGCCGCCGCCGCGCGGGATTTGCCGGAGGATCACGTCGTCTATTGCGTGATCCGCGAGAAGCGAAACGCCCCGACAGATCGGATGCAGCGCGTGGCCGAGGCGCAGGGGGTCGATCCCGACAGGCTGGTGCTGATTTCGGCCTCGATCGAGGATGCGCAATTCGGGCTCGACGCAGAGAGCTACGGCGCGTTGACCGATTGCGTGACCCGCGTGATCCATTGCGCGGCGATGGTGAACCTCGCCGTGGACCGCAGCCATAGCGAGGCTTGGTCGCAGGCAGGTATTTCCAACGTCATAAGGCTGTGTCAGGACGCGGGCGCAGAGCTGCGCTTCACGTCCTCCTCTGCGGTCTTTCCCGACACCGGCGGACCCTTTGCCGAGGCGCCGGCGGTGCTTTTCGACGGGTGCTCTGGCTACGGCGCCGCGAAGATCGACGCCGAGGCCCAGATTGCCGATGCCGGCATCGCCGCCGCAATCGTGCGGCTGCCCTCGCTCTATGATCTGGCCGAGCCGAATGCGAAGGACATCTACGAAATCATCATGGCAGCCTGCCAGCGCTGCGGCGCGGTGCCCGAAGGATTGATGTTCCGAATGGTCGACGCAAACGCCGTGGCGCGGTTTCTGACAGGACTGCCGTCGCGCGAGGGCGTGCATTACTACAACTTCGCGCCGGACACATGGTTGCGCTTGAGCGATCTGCCGAAAGGATACGATGCCCTGCCGCAAGATGAATGGCTGGAAGCCGCGCCCCTGAGCCCGGCAGAGCGCAACCTGATCGCGGCGGACCCCACCGTGTTGCACGCCGATTCCCGCTTCGAACACGCTGGCGCAGATGCGGCGTGGCAGGCGATGAGTGGAGAGCCGCTATCCGCCATCTCCGACGCCCCTGCCCTCGCCGCCGCGCGGTTTACCAGTTCGTTGCCGCGTTAACCTTGATGTCTTCCATGGTGATAGCGCGGGCCGCATCGCTGGTCAGGAAGGCCACGAGGTCCGCGATCTCCTCGGGTTGCACCAGCTTGTTCTGCGGATTGGACGCCTCGTATTTGGCCTGAACCTCGGCACGCGGCAGGCCGGTTTCGGCGGTCTCGGCATCGACGAAGGATTTCAGCATCTCGGTCTCGACCCACGTCGGGCTGATCGAGACGCAGGTGATGCCATGGGCCGCGCCTTCGAGACTGACGCAGCGGCCAAGCCCCAGAAGGCCGGCCTTGGAGGTGCAATAGGCGACGTTGTTCTCCAGCCCTTCGTGAGCGGCCGTGGAGGCGAGGTTGATGATCCGCCCCCATCCCTGCGCCTTCATCAGCGGCATCACGGCGCGGATCATCTTGAAAGAGCCGGTCAGGTTGGTGTCGATATGGGCGTCCCACATCTCGTCCGGATGGCCGATCACGGGGGCCTCCTCGTAGACGCCGGCGGTGTTGAGCAGGATATCGACGCGGCCGTATTTCTCGGCCACGCGGGCGACGAAAGCCTCGACGCTGGCGGTATCGCGGACGTCGAGCTTGTCGACGAAAACCGGGGTGCCGAGCTTCTCGTGCAGTTCGGCCACCACGGCCGCGTCTGCGCCGCGACGCGCGCCGATGCAAACGGTGACGCCGTCCGCCAGAAGCCGCTTGGCGCTGGCCAATCCCATGCCCGACAATCCGCCGGCAATAATCGCTACTTTCGTCATCTGAGGCCCGTTACTTGAAGTGTGCCCGCGCTTTATGTCTGACGGTCGGGGGGATGTAAAACCGGCCGTTTTCAGCGCGGCAGACAAGGCGGACACGGGCCGCTTCAGAGCCCTCAGACCTCCACCGGCAGCGCGCCCGAGACCTTGATCTGGCGGAGGATGAAGATCGTCGTCGTGGTGCGCACGACACCCAGTCGGCGGAGCTTTTGCATGATGAATTGCTCCAGCGCCTCGGGGTCATTGGCCGCGACCTTCAGGATGAAATCGAAGTCGCCCGTGATCGAGGCGCATTCAAGCACCTGATCGCTTTGGTCCACGAAGGCGTGGAAGGTCTTGATCGACGCCTCGGTATGATCGAGCAGCGAGACCTGCACATGGGCCAGCGCGTTCAGGCCCAGCTTCTTGCCGTCGAGAATGGCGGCGTAGCGGGTGATGAAACCCTCCTCCTCCAACCGCTTCACACGCCGCCAACAGGGCGAGGGAGAGAGGCCGACGGCATCGGAAAGCTCCTGCGTGCTGGCGCGGCCGTTGCGTTGAAGCACCCTCAGGATCAGTTTTTCGAATGTGTCGAGCATATCGTGTCTCAATCTGGGCTAGAGCAGGCAAAATCTTGCGGAGAATAGCTGCAACCGTCGCCTGAAGGAAAGGATTTGCCTCGATTTCGGTGATATCATGTCAGGTAAAGCGTGCCAGACAACAAGAGGTCCCCAGATGAGCCAGCCCCATGTGTTCAAATCCATCGCCCACGGCGTCAAGGATCATGGCGTCGAGACGATGTTCGGACTGATGGGTGACGCCAACCTCTTCATGGTCGACAGCTTCGTCCGCGATTTCGGCGGGCGCTTCGTGCCGGCCGCGTTCGAAGGCAGCGCGGTTCTGATGGCGGCGGCCTATGCGCGTGTGTCGAGCCGGGTGGGCGTGGCGACGGTGACCCACGGTCCGGCGCTGACCAACTGCATCACGGCGCTGACCGAGGCGGCGCGCGCCCATGTGCCTCTGGTCCTTCTGGCGGGTGATACGCCCGTCGACAATCCCCGGCATCTGCAGGGCATCGATCAGCGTGAGCTGGTTCAGACCACGGGCGCAGGGTTTGTCCAGCTCCGCTCTCCCGCCACGGTCGGCAAGGACGTGGCGCGGGCCTTCTACCGCGCGCAGGTGGAGCGGCGACCCATTGTGTTGAATATGCCCGTCGAATTCATGTGGGAGACCGCGGCCTACGAGATGCAGGTGCTCGACGTGTTCACGACACCGGGCGGCGTGGCCGAGGGCGAGGTGCTCGACAACGCCATCGGGATGATCGCCTCGGCGCGGCGGCCCCTGATCCTCGCGGGGGGCGGCGCAGTGGCGGCGCGGGCGCAATTGGTGAAACTGGCCGACCGGCTGGAAGCACCTTTGGCGACGACCTTGCAGGCCAAGAGTCTGTTCAACGACCATCCCTACAACATCGATATTTTCGGCACCCTTTCGACCCCTGCCGCCTATGACCTGATCGCGCAGTCCGACTGCATCGTCTGCTTCGGCACCGGGTTGCACGATTTCACCACCGATCGCGGCAAGCTGATGAAGGACAAGCGCGTGGTGCAGATCGATGCGGACCCCACGGCGATCGGCGGCGGGATGCACCCCGATGCGGCGCTGATCGCCGATGCCGGTCTGGCAGCCGAGACGATTACCTATTGGCTCGACGAGGCGGAAATACCCGCGAGCGGCTTCACGCGGGAGCTCGATACCGAGACATTGACCGCGCATCCGGCGGGCACGGCGCGCGCCGAGGAAGGCTTCGTGAATTACGTGCACGCGTTGGAGCGGCTGGAGGAGGCTCTGCCAAAGGACCGGGTGCTGGTCACCGACGGCGGGCGGTTCATGACCGAGGTCTGGTGCCGCGTCTCGGCGCCCGACCCGCGCAGTTTCGTGAGCACGGTCAATTTCGGTGCCATCGGTCTCGGGCTGCAGGAGGCCATCGGCGCGGGCCTCGCGGCGCCGGATCGCCCCGTGGTGCTGTTCAGCGGCGACGGCGGCTTCATGATGGGCGGGATCAACGAGTTCAACACCGCCGTGCGGCTTGGGCTCGACCTGATCGTGATCATCGCCAACGACAGCGCCTATGGGGCGGAGCATATCCAGTTCGTGGACCGGCAGATGGACCCGAGCCTGACGCAGTTCCACTGGCCGTCTTTCGCGCAGATCGCGAAGTCGCTTGGCGGCGACGGGGTGGAAGTGCGCTCGGACGCAGAGCTGGAAACGGCGCTGACCGCGCTGCGTGATCGCAAGGGGCCTTTCCTGATCGACCTGCGCCTCGACCCGATGGACGTGCCGCCGATGCGTATCTGAGGCGCATGGGCCGGAAGGCCAAAAACCGGCGCGATCTCCCTTGCCACAGCGCGTTCTGACGCTACGACCGAAACCATAGGCAAAGTTTCGCCGACGGGATTCTACTGCTTTGAAACCAAAAATTTACTCTGGTTAACTGTAGACACACGACAATCTTTGCCGCTGACGCGCGGGTCGCGCAGGCGCTGTTTTCAGCGTCGCGGCTCGGTGTCTGAAGTTGTCGGATTGGCAGGGCTTACGATGGCACGCATCGGGAGGGCACCCCCGCCAAAAATGGAAACGGGAGATTCACCATGACAGGGATGACGCGCCGAAGTCTTCTTACGATGATCGGCACCGCTGCGGGGAGCAGCGCAATGTATTACGCGATGACGGCGATGGGACACGCCATGCCGTCGGATTATTCTGGGCCGATCCAGTTGGAGGGCAACCCCAACGGCACCAAGGTTCTGATCCTCGGCGCGGGCCTTGCGGGCATGACCGCGGCCTTGGAAATGCGGGCCGCAGGCTATCAGGTTGAAGTGCTGGAATTCCGCGAGAAAGCCGGCGGCCGCTGCTGGACCCTGCGCTCGGGCGATACCTACACCGAGCTTGGCGGCGCCACCCAGACCGTGGACTTCGCCGAAGGCAACTACATCAACCCCGGCCCGTGGCGCATTCCGCACAACCATTACGCCGTGATGGATTACTGCCGTCGTCTTGGCGTCGAGTTGGAGCCCTTCATCCAGACCAACTACAACGCCTACGTCCACCGCTCCGACGCCTATGGCGGCCGTCCGATGCGGATGAAAGAGGTGTTGACCGATTACCGCGGACACATCTCTGAACTGCTGGCCAAGGCGGTCGACCAGGACCGGCTCGACGACATGGTGACCGAAGAGGACAAGGAGCTGTTGCTCGACAGTCTCCGGCGCTTTGGCGTGCTCAACGATGAGCATGAATATGTCGAAAGCCTGTCGACCAGCCGGTATCGCGGCTACGAGAAGCAGCCCGGTGGCGGTGAAGGCGCGGCCCCGATCCCGTCGGAACTGCTCGACCCCTCCGAGGTCATCCAGTCGCGGCTCTGGACCTACCTCGCGACCCACGAGACGATGAACCACCATTCGCCCATGTTCCAGCCGGTCGGCGGCATGGACGGCATCGCGCGCGGCTTCGAGCGCGAGGTGGGCGACCTGATCACCTACAATGCCAAGGTCGTCTCGCTCCAGCAGGACGAAAACGGCGTCACGGTGCAATGGGAAGACAAGGTCAACGGCGGCACCAATACCAGCACCGCTGATTACTGCGTCTGCACGATCCCCTTCTCGATCCTCGGCCAGATCGATCACAACCTCTCGGGCGGGCTGTCGCAGATCATCAGCGAGATGCCCTACAACGGCGCGACCAAGGTCGGGCTGGAATTCAACCGGCGCTTCTGGGAGCAGGACGAGGATATCTACGGCGGTATTACCTATACCGATCAGGCGATTACCCAGATCAGCTATCCCTCGACGGGCTACCTGTCGGACGGCCCTGCCGTGCTGCTTGGCGCCTATACATGGCGCGGGCCGAACACCTTCCAGTTCAACGCGATGCAACCGGAAGAGCGCATCGAGATGGCGCTGCAGATGGGCGAGAAGATCCACCCGCAGTACCGCGAGGAGTTCAAGACCGGCGTTGCCGTGACATGGCACAAGGTGCCGTGGGTGCTCGGCTGCTCGGGCATATGGCAAGACCGGGAGCGGGACTACGAGACCGCCATCCAGATCGACAACCGCGTGGTCTGCGCGGGCGAGCATCTGTCCTACCTGTCCGCCTGGATGGAAGGGGCGATCCTGTCCTCGCTGGACGCGGTTTCGCGTCTCCATGAAGTCGTGATGAATGGTGAATGATATGAAAACCAAGTTCCTGACAGCACTCTCCATCGGCGCGATGACGGCGTTCGGCGCCCATGCCCAAACCTCCACCCCGGCAACCGAGGCCTTCAATGCCGGCGGTTACGTCACCACGGACGGCGAGCAGATCTACCAGACGTTCTGCGCCGGGTGTCACATGCCCAATGGCGAGGGCGCGGAAGGCGCGGGCGTTTATCCCGCGCTGGCCAACAACCCGAACCTGGAGTTCTCGTCTTACGCGACCTACCTGGTGATCAACGGCCAGGGCGCCATGCCGGCGCTTGGGCAACACCTCGACAACGAGCAGATCGTCAACCTGATGACCTATCTGCAGACCAACCTCGGTAATGATTACGAGCCGGATGCGACCGTCGAAATGGTGGCGGACACGCGGCCCGTGGCGCCCGAGGAAGAGCTGGCCGAGCACGAGGTGCGGGAAGCCGCGGCCGAAGGCACGGCTGGTGTGACGCGTCACCCGATCCCCGGATCGGATTTCCCCATCGCCTTGGCGGTCGAAGTGCCTGCCGATGCCACGATGGTCTTCGTCAGCGGGACCGTTCCTCAGGTGGTCGACGACACCGCCGAGCAGGGCGCGCCCGAGCGCTACGGTGACACCACGGCACAAACCGTGAGCACGCTTTCGGCGATCGAGGAGCGTCTGGCCTCGCTGGATCTCACGATGGGCGACGTGATCTCGATGCAGGTTTATCTGGTGGCGCCCGAGGGGGCTGACGGCATGGACTTCAGCGGTTTCATGGAAGGCTACGTGCAGTACTTCGGCACCGACGATCAGCCCAACCTGCCGACACGCTCCGTGTTCGAGGTCGCCGGTCTGGCCAACCCCTCATGGTTGGTGGAAATCGAGGTCGTGGCCGTGCGCCCCTGACCTGATCACCGCATGACAGTTAACGCGGGCGCCTCGGGATCATCCCGGGGCGCCCGTTCGTTCTTGGCGGCCGTTTTCCTCCAATAAGTCGATTTCTCCGGGTCAAACCGAAGCTATCGGCGAATTAACTTTGCTTCGCAAAGCAGTTTCGTAGTTTCTGGTGGTCCAAGGCGTGCGTAGCCTTTACAAACGCTGAACTCATACTCGACGGCAGTCGTATCGACGTGGGCATCCACCGCGTGGGCAAATCACTTCGAGTCGAAACGTAAAATTGGTTGGCCTATGTCCCTGAAGCTACAAGAACTCGAAGATTTGAGCGCGCTCACCATGCGTCGCAACAACGTCTTCGAGCATGCCATCCGCCATAGCCGCCTGCCCCTGTGCATCTCGGACCCGAGCCTGCCGGACATGCCGATCGTGTTTGCGAACGAGGCCTTCTGCAACCTGACCGGCTATTCGGTGGACGACATCCTCGGCCGCAATTGTCGGTTCCTGCAGGGTCCGGAAACCACGCCCGAGAGCGTGCAGGAGATCCGAGACGCGTTGGCCTCGCACGAAGTCACGATGGTCGAGCTGGTCAACTACCGCAAGAATGGCGAGAAATTCATCAACGCTCTGCAGCTTGGGCCCGTCTTCGATGACGACGGCAAATTGATATACTTCTTCGGCTCGCAACTCGATGTGACCGAAGCCCGCGAACGCGAGCGGCGCGAGGCGGCGCTGCGCACGTCCGAGCTGGTGCACCGCCTGCGCAACATCGTGAATGTCATGCACGTGGTGATCAAGATATCGGGCCGCTCCGAGACCGACATCAAGGCCTACGGCGAGAAGATCGCCAACCGTCTGGTGGCCCTTGGCCAAGCGCATCTGGACACGCTGACCGATGAACAGCCGAAGTTCCTCAAGATCAGGGATCTCGCCCATGCGCTCTTGCTGGCCTATGCGCCCTTGGGCGAGCAGCAGTTCAAGTTCAAGGGCCCCGATCTCGAGCTGCCCCACGACACGGTGACAACCCTCACCCTGCTGTTGCACGAGCTTGCCACCAACGCGGTCAAGCACGGCAGCCTTGGGGCGGTCGGCGGCGTGGTCGAGCTGGAATGGGCCGAGACGGACGATGAGCACCTGCACCTGAAATGGCGCGAGCGGTTCGGTCCGACCGTGGTCAAGCCCACGCGCAAAAGCGGCTTGGGCATCGTCGAGACGCTGATCACGACCTCGTCGGGCAAGCTGAGTTTCGACTGGGACCCCGAGGGGTTGGTCGTCGATCTGATGTTACCCAAGTAGCGGCAGAAGGCTGGCCCGTAGGGACGGCCTGTCGCGCGCAACACTTGAGGATATGCCTTGCGACTTCTCCTGATCCACACCGGCGGCACGATCGGCATGGTGAAGACCGATGCCGGCTTCGCCCCCGGCGCGGGCGTCGTGGAAGACGCACTCGCCCGGCTGATCACGGCAGGAGAGGTCCCCACAGACATCACCATCCGGACGCTGGAGCCCGGCATCGACAGTGCGCAAGCCACGCCGGCTGACTGGATGCGGATCGCCGCCTGCATCGTGGAGGAGGGTGAGGAATTCGACGCCGTGGTCGTGACCCACGGCACGGACACGCTCGCCCATACCGCCGCGGCCCTGTGCCTCGCCTTGCCGGGGCTTGCGCGACCGGTCGTCGTCACCGGCGCGATGCTGCCCCTGACCGAGCCCGGCAGCGATGGCGAACGAAACCTCCGCGATGCCCTGCAGATCGCAGAGCAAGGCCCGGCGGGTGTCTGGGTGCAATTCGCGGGCAAGCTTCTCCATGGTGGACGGGTGCGGAAATCCCATTCCAGCGCGTTTGACGCCTTCGAGGCGGACGAAAGCCCCCTGCCCCCGATCCTGCAAGCTGACGCGCCCGGCCTGAACACCCTCTCGGCGCAGAAGGTCGGTGTTTTTACCGTCACGCCGGGCGCGTGTTGGGACGTTCTGGCCTATATCGTCAGCCATTGTGACGGCTTGGTCCTGCGCTGCTACGGCTCTGGCACCGCGCCAGACACGCCCGAGATCTGCGCGGCCCTTGCCAAGGCGCGCGACCGGGGCGTGCCGGTCATCGCGGTCAGTCAATGCCCCGAGGGCGGCATGAAGTTGGGCACCTATGCCGCGGGTCAGGCGATGCGTGAAACCGGCGTGATCGACGGCCGCGACACGACGCCCGAGATGGCGCTGGTGAAGATGCACTTCGCCTTGTCACTGCACAGCGATTACGCGGCGCAATGCGCCTTCCTCGGCCAAAACCTCGTGGGAGAGCGCAGTTCGTGAGGCGACGCGGTCACTGATCGGAGAGGATCCAGCCCGCGGCCTTCTCGGCGATCATGATGGTCGGCGAATTCGTGTTGCCGCTGGTAATCTCGGGCATCACTGACGCGTCCACAACCCGCAGCCCCGCCACGCCTTTCACCCGCAGATGAGGGTCGAGCACCGCTGTCGGATCATCGGCGCGACCCATCTTCACCGTACCTACGGGATGGAAGATCGTGCTGGCGATGTCTCCGGCCAGCCGGGCGAGATCATCGTCGCTCTGATATTGCACGCCGGGTTTGAACTCTTCCGGCGCGTAGGCCGCCATCGCGGGTTGCGCCATGATCTCGCGCACCTGCCGCAGGCTGTCGGCGGCGACTTTGCGATCGTCCGCCGTATCGAGGTAGTTCGGCGTGATCTTCGGCGCATCGCGGAAATTGCCGGAGGCAATACGCACGTGGCCGCGGCTCGTGGGGTTCAGGTTGCAGACGCTCACGGTCATGGCCGGGAAGTCGTGCAGATCCTCGCCAAACGCTTCGAGGCTGAGCGGCTGGACGTGATATTCAAGGTTGGCATGGCTGCGGGATGGGTCCGACCGGGTGAAAGCCCCCAATTGGCTCGGTGACATGCTCATCGGTCCGCTGCGCTTGAACAGATACTCCAGCCCGATTTTCGCCTTTCCAACCAAGGTATTGGCTAGCGTATTCATGGTCTGGGTGCCCTTGACCTTGAACACGGCACGGATCTGCAAATGGTCCTGCAGGTTCTCGCCCACGAAAGGCTGGTCCAGCGCGACCTCGATGCCGTGCTCCTGCAAGAGCTGCGCCGGACCGATGCCCGACAACTGCAGCACCTGGGGCGAGTTGACCGCGCCTGCCGAGAGGATGACCTCCTTGCGCGCCGTCACGTGGCGAGCCTCGCCCGCGCGATGGACGCGCGCGCCGGTGCAGAGCAGCGCGCCATCGTCACCCTTGCTCAAGGTCAGCTTCTCCACATGGGCCTCGGTCCAGATCGTGAGGTTCGGGCGGTCCTTCACCGGACGCAAGAACGCCTTCGACGTATTCCAGCGCCAGCCCGAGCGCTGGTTCACGTCGAAATAGCCAACGCCCGCATTATCGCCGCTGTTGAAATCATCGGTCCGCGCGATGCCCTGTGCCTCGGCGGCCTCTGCGAAGCTGTCCAGCACGTCCCACCGCAGCCGCTGCTTCTCGATCCGCCACTCACCGCCGTGGCCGTGCATGTCCGAGAACCGTCCATTGTCGCCGGTCGCGGGATCGGCGCCATCGTCAAGCTTGTAATGATCCTCGTGCGCCTTGAAATCGTTCAGGGAATTCTCCCAATTCCACTCCGGCTCCCCGGTCAGTGCCGCCCAATTATCATAGTCGCGCGCCTGCCCGCGCATGTAGATCATGCCGTTGATCGAAGAGCAGCCGCCGAGGGTTTTGCCCCGCGGATAGAGCAAACTGCGCCCGTTCAGGCCGCGGTCGGGTTCGGTCTTATACATCCAATCGGCGCGCGGGTTGCCGATGCAATAGAGGTAGCCGACAGGGATATGGATCCACAGATAGGTGTCAGCCTTGCCCGCCTCCAGCAGCAACACGCGGTTGGCGGGATCGGCGCTGAGCCGGTTCGCCATGAGGCACCCGGCGGAGCCGCCACCGATCACGATATAGTCGAAAGCGCCCTCGGCGTCGGTCATTGCGTCGTCCATCCTGTTCTCGCCACCGCCTTCGCCTGAGATGATGCGACATCCAAGGCTGCGGAATGTCTTCTTGGCAGATGAACCCGCCAAAGAGCAGACCTTTTTCGCGTCGCATCCGGATCAGACCCCTTCCCAGCATTTTCCCGGCGACCAACACCATTATGTGAGGTGGACAGTCAGCCACTAGACGACCGGTCTAGTAGAGGCTAGATGACCCCCATGACAGAGCAAAGCAAAGATACGCGCAGCCACATTCTGGCAGTCGGGCGCAGCCTGACGGCGCGACAGGGATTTACCGGCGTCGGGTTGAATGAACTGCTGAAAGCCGCATGCGTCCCCAAGGGCTCATTCTATCACTACTTCGCATCGAAAGAGGCCTACGGCTGCGCCCTGCTCGAGGATTTCGTGGCGCAGTACCGCGAGAGTCTCGGCTCGACGCTCAGCCGTCAGGATCAGCCGGCGCGGACGCGGCTCCTCGCCTATTTCGAGGAGTGGCTGGCACGGCAAACGAGCCCAGATGTCCAGCAACGCTGCCTTGTGGTCAAGCTTTCGGCAGAGATTGCCGATCTGTCTCCGGACATGAGCCGGATCCTTCAGAACGGCGTGACGGGCATCATCGCGAGCCTTACGAAGACGCTGGAAGATGGGGCAGCGGATGGATCGATTGCACCGATGCAGGACGCCGATCAACTTGCCCAATCAATCTACCATCAATGGTTGGGCGCGAGCCTGATCGCCGGATTATCGCACGACGATGCTCCGCTGCGATCGGCGATGGAAGCCACGAGACAGGCGATCTCTCCGCCTGATCTCTGACCCTCGAAAAGTGCGAGCAATACTCAAGCCTTACCCCTAGACGACTGGTCTATTCGCACCAGCCACCTCTGCCGCGCGCAGGACCAGACACAACGAAAACCAATCCTGAAACAAGAAAGACAAACATGCCTCAGACAAACACAACGAACCGACAATTGGTCCTCGCGGAGCGCCCGAAAGGCGAGCCTACCAACGACACCCTGAACCTGATCGAGACGGAAATTCCGACCGCAGGCGACGGACAGATGCTGCTGCGCACCACCTATCTTTCGCTCGACCCCTACATGCGCGGTCGGATGAGCGATGCGCCCTCCTACGCGGCGCCGGTCGAGATCGGCGGCACCATGGTCGGCGGCACCGTCGCGCAGGTCGTGACATCCAACGTCGAGGGCTTCTCGGAGGGTGATTACGTCCTCAGCTTCAACGGATGGCAGGACTACGCCCTGTCCGATGGCACGGGCGTCACCAACCTCGGCACCTCGCCCGAGCATCCTTCCTGGGCGCTTGGCATCCTCGGCATGCCCGGCTTCACCGCCTGGGCCGGCCTGACCCGCATCGGAGAGCCGAAGGCGGGTGAAACCATCGTGGTCGCGGCAGCAACCGGCCCCGTCGGCGCGACCGTGGGACAGATCGGCAAGCTTCTGGGGTGCCGCGTCGTGGGCGTCGCGGGGGGTGCGGAGAAGTGCGATTACGCCGTGAACGAATTGGGCTTTGACGCCTGCCTCGATCACAAGGCCGATGACTTCGCGGAGCAACTGACCGCCGCCACGCCCGACGGCATCGACGTCTATTTCGAGAACGTCGGTGGCAAGGTACTCGACGCCGTGATCCCGCAGCTCAATGCAAACGCCCGGATGCCCGTCTGCGGCCTCGTCTCGCAATATAACGCCACCGCGCTGCCCGAAGGTCCGGACCGGATGAACTGGCTGATGGGTCAGATCCTGCGCAAGAAGATCAAGGTGCAGGGCTTCATCATCTTCGACGATTTCGGGCACCTCTACCCCGAGTTTGCGAAGGAAATGTCAGGCTGGATCGAAGCGGGCAAGATCAAGTACCGCGAAGAGGTGATCGACGGGCTCGAGAATGCGCCGGAGGCTTTCGTCGGCCTGCTGCGCGGCGAGAATTTCGGCAAGCGGGTGATCCGCGTCGCCCAAGACTGAGGCTGGACGGCGCGCGCGGTTGGTCCGCGTTCGCGCTGAACATCTTTGACAAAGAAAAACGGGCGCAGAGAAATCTGCGCCCGTTTTCGTTTGCTATGGTCGTTGGAGCTACTTCAGCTCGGCCCGCTCGCTCTGCAAGCCACGGAAGATGCAGTAGCACATCACCAGCAGGATCACCGTGAAGAGCAGCCCGGTGGAAATCACCATGGACTGCAAGGCCGCCAATCCACCGCCGATAAGCAGGGCAATGGCCACGGCGCCTTCGAACACGCACCAGAACACGCGCTGCGGCACCGGCGCGTCAACCTTGCCGCCCGCCGTGATCGTATCGATCACGAGCGACCCGGAGTCGGAGGAGGTGACGAAGAAGACAATCACCAGAACGATGCCGATGAACGAGGTGATCGACGCAAGGGGCAGCTGTCCGAGCATCTGGAACAACTGGCGCGGCAACTCGGCGCTCTGGGCACCGGTGAAGTTGTCCGCAATCACCTGATGGATCGCGGTACCGCCGAAGATTGACATCCATGCCACGCAGACCAACGAGGGGATCAGCAGCACGCAGACGATGAACTCGCGCACCGACCGGCCGCGGCTCACGCGGGCGATGAACATGCCCACGAAGGGTGACCAGCTGATCCACCACGCCCAGTAGAACGCCGTCCAGCCTTGGCTGAAGTTCACGTCTTCACGGCCAAACGGATTGGCGAGCGCCGGCAGGAACTCCACGTAGGCCTTCAGGCTGTCCCAGAAGAACGCGAAAAGGAACGCCGTGGGGCCGACGATCAGAGTGAAGAGCGCCAGCAATCCGGCAAGACCCATGTTCACTTCCGACAGGACCTTCACGCCGCCGTCGAGCCCTCGAAGGACCGACACAAGCGCCACTGCCGTAATCGCCGAAATGAGGATGACCTCGGTCGTATTGCCAATCGGCACACCGAACAATTCGTTCAGGCCGGCATTGGCCTGCGTTGCACCGAAGCCCAGGGATGTCGCGAGGCCGAAGAGCGTCGCGAAGACGGCCAGAACGTCGATGACGTGGCCCGGCCAGCCCCAGATGCGGTCTCCGAACAGCGGGTAGAAGGCCGAGCGAATGGTGAGCGGCAGACCCTTGTTGTAGGTGAAAAGCGCCAGCGCCAGGCCGACGATTGCGTAAATCCCCCAGGGATGCAGGCCCCAATGATAGATGGTCGCGGCCATGCCAAGACGGATCGCGCCTTCCTGATCGTCGAGCGCCCCGGTGAGAGGTGCCCAGTCCGAGCGCAGCCCGTCTTCCGATACGGGGCCTCCGACCGAGGACGAGAAATGCGACAGCGGCTCGGACACGCCGTAGAACATCAGGCCGATGCCCATGCCCGCGGCAAAGAGCATCGAGAACCAGCCAAGGTAGGTGTAATCGGGCTCGGCCGTCGAGCCGCCCAGACGCACGCCGCCGTAGGGGGTCACGATCAGCAGCAGCGCGAAGAGCACGACGAGATCTGCCGAACCGATCAGGAACCAGTCGAAGTTCTTGGTGGTGAAGTTGAACATGCTCTGGAAGATCGCGCCGGCCTGATCTGGCAGCGCGAGGGTGAAGAACACGAAGGCCACGATCGCCGCGCCAGAGATGGCGAAGACCGGGTTGTGGATGTCGAAACCGAAGGGGCCAACCGTGCCGTCGACGTTGTCCTGTCCGATTTCGTATTCAGTATCAATGATGTCGGCCTCCCCCTCCGGTAAGGGTATGCCTTGATTGTTCGTTTCGTCTGTCACTACGAATCTCCTTCTTGGGGTCAAAAGCCGAGGCGAGAGCGTGAACATGCTTCGCTGCCGTCTCAGCGCGTCCCGGGGTTTTCGCGCGTGTCACGCGTCCCCTTCGTCACTGTACCACGCGTGCCGGCCCGTTCGAGCAAATGCGGCCACGGTGACGCGCGTGTAACAGCCATGATTACAGATCGAAAGCAGTTGGCGAAGGGAAAAGGGACTGCGTGTCAGCGGTTTTGCCGGCAAAACGGGTTGCTTTGACGGCTCATCGCAACGAATTCGGTCCCAAACGCGTTGTCATTCGATACGTAACGCCTCTCGGAAGGACGCAGGCAACATGCTCGATTGGATCGCTGCGAATTCATCATCCCTGCAATTGGCGATCAGCCTTGCGACGGCGGTGATCTGGATGGCTTACCTGCACATCCTGTGGCTCAATTTCCGCAGGCAGCGGCAGGCTGTGATCCTGATCAACCGGTCCATCGCGCAGGATGAGAACGCCCATTGCTTCGTGACCAACATGGGCGCCGAACCGATCTACCTGATGGAGGTCATGGCGCGGGTGAAAACCGACGACAAGACCTACGTCGTCAAGGTGACGGAGCGCGAGGAGATCCCGCTTGAGGATATGGACGACCCGCTGGCGCGGACCAACCAGGGCCCGCTCAAGAGCGGCGAGTTCGTCGACATCGGCAGCTTCCTCGACATCCTCCACCGCGCCGACGCCCGTGTCGGTACCGACGGGCTGTTCCACGAGGTGCAGGAGATGGAGATCATCGTCGCCGCCGCGGACGGCCACGCCAAGCACCTGATCGCCGCGTCCCGCAACTTCAACGCGGAATGGACGGACGACAAGCCTTGCTTCGTGCCCGACACCATCATGACGCGTCAGATCCGAAACTTCTTCCATCGCCACGGCATCGTGTCCATGCTGAAAGAAGAACTGAGTTAACGCGGCCCCGCACGCGTGGTCGGCTCAAAGTCGCAGACGGTAATAGACCACCCTCTCCGTCTCTTCGAACCCCGCGGCTTCATGGAACGACTGGCTGACGCGATTGTCGAGGTCGACGTCGGACGCCAACTCGGAACACCCCTGCCCCACGGCCCAGTCCCGGACCCTGTCGGTCAGGGCCATGCCGATGCCGGCACCGCGCAGATCGGAGCGCACGAAGAGACCTTCGAGATAACCCACCGGCGATGTCTCGCAGCCGTTCACGTGGTCCCGGCGCAGCGCGGCTTCTGCAAAGCCTTGGAGGCCCGCCGTTTCGTCGACGCTCAAAAAGGCCACGGCGTCAGACCGTTGCAGCATGTCCGTCACCTCGGCGCGATGCACATCCAGAGTGTCGCCGGGCCAAAGTAGCACACGCAACTCAACCCAATCTGCAATATCTGCCTCGGTCGCGATCCGGATTGTCATATCGCCAGCCTGCGAGAACTCCGTGCCTTATGCAACGTTAGGACGTCGGCGCGAGCCGCACTTCCATTCACTCCGACTGCATAGCTTCCGCAATCGGGTCAAACTGCTTGAGCACCTCGTGGATCGCATGGCCCGCCTCGGTAAGCCCGTAGGTCACCTTGGGTGGGATCGTGTTTTCCTGCTCGCGCCAGACCAGACCGTCGGCCTCCAACTCGCGCAGCCGTTGGGTCAGCACCTTGGGCGAGATGCCCGCGATGGTGCGTTTCAGAACGCCGAACCGGCAGGATTGTTGCGTGCCAAGAACGTAGATCACATGGGTTTTCCACTGGCCCCAGAGCTTTCGAAGCAGAGCGTCGGACGGACAACTCATCGCGTTCTCAATGGCTTGCGCCGATTTCAGGGTGGTTTCCATTCGGTAACGACTTTCAATAGGTGCCTGCGGATCTACATAGGATGGCAGTAGCGAAACACAACGGCACAGCGCAGGATGAAAGCCTCAGGTGCCGGCGAGAGAGGAGCATTCCATGTCCAGTTCCGATGCGAGAGCCATCCCCGGCCTGCACCACGTCACGGCCATTTCCGGCCCGCCGCAGGAGAACCTCGATTTCTGGGTCGGCACGCTCGGCCAGCGGTTCGTCAAGCGCACGGTGAACTTCGACGATCCCGGCACCTATCACCTCTACTACGGCGACGCTCAGGCCGCGCCGGGCTCGATCATGACCTTCTTTCCCTTCGTCGATGCGGGCCCCGGCCGCGCGGGCGCGGGCATGGCCTCGGCCGTGGCCTATGCCGTGGCGGATCTGGACAAGCGGATGGGCGAACTGGCGGACGCTGCCGTCGATTTCGAGGGTCCTTTCGAGCGATTTGGAGAACGCGCCATCGCGCTGAAAGACCCCGACGGCCTGCGGGTCGAACTGATCGAGGGCGGCGCGCGGGACGAGGGCTTCCACTCCGTCACCCTTTGGCTGAAGGACATCGCCGCGACCGCCTCGGTGCTGGAGGCCATGGGCTACGAGCACGAGGCCGACGAGGAGATCGTCACCGGCGGCACGGGCGGCACCGAGACACGCCGACGCTACCGCTCCACCGAGCCCGAGCGCGGCTCGGCGGTGGACCTGTTGACCTCGGATGCAGCCTCCATCGCGCGGCCGGGCGCCGGCACGATCCACCACGTGGCCTTCCGCGCCCGAGATGGAGAGGAGCAGCGCGCCTGGCGCGAGCGGCTCTCGGCCATCGGGCAGGAGGTGACGCCGGTGATCGACCGCCAATACTTCGACGCGATCTACTTCCGCACGCCCGGTGGCGTCCTGTTCGAGATCGCGACCGATCCACCGGGCTTCGCCGTCGATGAGGACTTCGAGCATTTGGGAGAAGCCCTGAAGCTGCCTGAGCAATACGAGGGCGACCGCGCGCGGCTCGAGCGGATCCTGCCACCGATCAAGGTGCCGAAGTGAGCGCCGGGATCGTTCCGGAAACAGGCGGGCACGGTCCACATGCGGGTCAGCGGCTGGTGAGCGCCGGTGCTCCGCTGGCGCGGGCCTCGGCCGTGGCGGTGATGCTGCACGGACGCGGTGGTCAGCCCGATGATATGATCGGGTTGGCCGAGCATTTGGGCCTTCCCGATCTCGCCGTCGTGGCCCCCGCCGCGGCGGGCCATTCCTGGTGGCCGGACTCGTTCCTGGCACCGTTGGAGGCCAATGAGCCGGGCCTCAGCAGCGGTTTGAGCGTCGTCGAGGCCTTGCTTGAGGCGCTGAGCGCCGAGAGTGTCGCGGCCGACAGGGTCGTTCTTGCAGGCTTCTCGCAGGGCGCGTGCCTCGCGCTGGAGGCCGCCGCGCGTCTGGCGCGTCCGTTCCGCGCCGTCGCCGCGTTGTCGGGCGGGCTGGTCGGCACGGATGACACGACAGAGCCCGGCTCCGAGGCGCTCTACGGTCATCGCCCGAAGCGCTTCGACTACGAGGGGCGCCTCGACGGGGTGCCAATCCTGATCGGCTGCCACGAGCGTGACCCCCATATCCCCCTCGCCCGCGTGCGGGAGAGCGCGCATGTGCTGCAAGAGATGGGGGCGGAAGTCGATACGATCATCATCCCCGGTGCCGGTCATGGCATCATCGAGCAGGAAGCAGCCTGGCTGCGCAAACACTTGAACAGCGACGCGTGACGGAGGCGAACATGAGCGACGATATCGAGATCACCCGCGAGGAAGGCGAGACCAAGGGGCGGTACAGGGCCGTCGTGGACGGCCACGAGGCCGAGCTGACATACTCCCGGCTCGGCAACGCCTCGATCATCATCAATCACACCGGCGTTCCCGACGCGCTCCGTGGGCGTGGCGTCGGTCAGGCATTGGTACAGCGCAGCGTCGAGGACGCCCGCGCCGAGGGTCGAAAGATCGTGCCGCTCTGCCCCTTCGCAAAAGCGCAGATTGCCAAACGTGCCGAATGGCAGGACGTGCTGTAAGCGCCAGCCTCGGGACCAATCACACTCGGCGCGTTGTCCCTTGAGGAACCATCTTCTCGATTGCCACCGAGTCTCTTGACAGGTGAGCCATCTCGGCTGAGCGTCTCCCAGAGATATGCAATCAAGCCTAGGCCTTATCCGGCTGCGGCCAATGGGAATTTCTGAAACCTTGCCGACGACAAAAGCCGACATTTCCCGTCGACCGCGCGTGTTGTCGACACCAAGCCAACGACGCGCTACCGCGAGCTTCCTTCCACGAGAACGCGTCTTTCGATGAGGCCAACCATGTCCCATGATCCCCTCTTGCAGCCCTACCAGTTGAAACACCTGACGCTTCGCAATCGGATCATGACGACAAGCCATGAACCCGCCTACCCCGAGGACGGCATGCCCACGGATCGCTACCGCGCCTATCACGAAGAACGCGCCAAGGCGGGCGTCGCGCTTGCGATGACGGCAGGCTCGGCGGCGGTGTCGAAGGACAGCCCTCCGGTGTTCAACAATGTGCTGGCCTACAAGGACGAGGTTGTGCCCTGGATCCAGCGATTGACCGATGGATGCCATGAGCATGGCTGCGCGGTCATGATCCAACTCACGCATCTGGGCCGCCGCACCACGTGGAACAAGGGTGATTGGCTGCCCTCGGTATCGTCGTCCAAGCACCGCGAACCAGCGCACCGCGCCTTTCCGAAGCTGCTGGAAGACTGGGACATTGAGCGCATCATCACCGACTTCGCAGATGCAGCCGAGCGGATGCAGGCGGGTGGCATGGACGGGATCGAGCTGCAGGTCTACGGACATCTGCTCGACCAGCTGTGGTCGCCGCTCACCAATGATCTGACCGGTCCCTACGGGGCGGACACGCTGGAGAACCGGATGCGGTTCCCGATGGATGTCTTGGCCGCGATCCGCAAGCGTGTCGGAGACGCGTTCATTGTCGGTCTCCGCTACACGGCGGATGAGGTCCAGAAAGGCGGCATCACCGAAGAGGAAGGGTTGGAAATCTCCAAACGACTGGCGGCGACCGGTCAGGTGGACTTCCTGAACGTGATCCGAGGACGCATACACACCGACCCCGCAATGACCGATATCATCCCGGTTCAAGGCATGAAGAGCGCGCCGCACCTGGATTTTGCAGGCCGCGTGAAGGCTGCAACCGGCATGCCGACGTTTCACGCGTCGCGCATTCCCGATGTCGCAACGGCGCGTCATGCGGTGCAAGCCGGGCTTCTGGATATGGTGGGCATGACCCGCGCCCATATGGCGGACCCCCATATCGTCAGGAAAATCGTCGAGGGGCGCGAGGAGGATATCCGCCCCTGCGTCGGCGCAACCTATTGCCTCGACCGTATTTATCAGGCCGGAGATGCGCTCTGCATCCACAACGCGGCTACGGGACGCGAGCTCGCGATGCCGCATGACATCACACCCGCAGATCAGAAGCGGAAGGTTGTCATCGTCGGCGCGGGCCCGGCCGGGTTGGAAGCCGCACGGGTCGCGGCGGAACGTGGGCATGAGGTTATCGTCTTCGAAGCGCAACCCGAACCCGGCGGCCAAGTGCGCCTGACAGCCCGCAACGCGCGTCGCAAGGAAATGATCGGCATCATCGATTGGCGCATGGCACAATGCGCCGCCAAGGATGTCGTGTTTCACTTCAACACGTGGGCGGAGCCAGAGGATGTGACGGCCCTGTCCCCCGATGTCGTGATCATAGCGACGGGGGGCCTTCCCAACACCGAGCTGTTCGAAACCGGCAAAGAGGCCGAGCATGTCGTCACGTCTTGGGACATCATCGCCGGCGACGTGAAGCCTGCGGAACATGTTCTGATCTACGATGAAAGCGGAGACCACGCCGCACTGCAGGCCGCCGAAGTGGCCGCCAAAGCTGGTTCGAAAGTGGAAATCATGACCCCCGATCGCACCTTCGCCCCAGACGTCATGGCGATGAACCTGGTGCCTTACATGCGAAGCCTACAGGACAAGGACGTGACCTTCACCGTGGCCCGCCGCCTTCTTGGAGTGGCCAAAGCGGGCAACAAGCTGAATGCCAGTATCGGGACGGACTACTCCGATTACGTGAGCATCGGCACCTACGACCAGATTGTCGTCAACTATGGCACCCTGCCGCTGGATGATCTGTACTTCGATCTCAAACCGTTGAGCTACAACGGTGGTGCAGTTGACTACGACAGCCTGATCGATGGGGCTGAACAGCATGTCATCCGTAACGAAAACGGGCAGTTCCAGCTCTTTCGCATAGGTGATGCCGTCTCCGCGAGGAATACCCACGCAGCAATCTATGATGCGCTGCGACTGGTTAAGGATATCTGAGGTTCATAACGGTCTATAAGCGCAAACTAATAAACATCGTTTGTAGCAAGATGCCCTCAATCAAGTTTCTCAGTCGTGTTCGAAAACCGCCTAAGATAGTGCCAAAATTCGGCGAACTCTGAGCATTGAGGATCGCGCTTAGTCACCGTATGTCACCAGCTCCCCCACATATACCGAAGTCGTGGATTTCATCGTAATAAGCACGCGGCGATCATCTAATCTGTGTATCCGTGCATCAGACCGAAGATAATCGCCCAAGTCTGTCAGTGAAGTCGTTAACCACGGGGTCGTATCAGGTCTTGAGTCGTGATCGTATCCTACGGTCAATTGCTCGACGCGGCCGGTGCGACCATCAGCATCCGTCTGCGCAAGGTCGCTGCCGCGCACTAGGAACACCTCGCCGCCATGGGTGAAGTTGGCCAGTAGAATGCCGAAGTCGCTGTCGGGCAGTTGTATTGCCCCGCCTCCGCTCAATGCTAGTAGACGACGTTCGTCGGGCTCATCGGCTGGTTGCGAAAGGAATGCGGCCGGTTCGACGAAGTCATGATCCTCTCCCGTGAAACGGACGCCACCGCCCGCTATGTGCTGCGCAGGACCCTCACGCTCGGGCCAGCCAAAATCCTCACCCCCACGCGCAATGTTCACCTCGTCGAAATCATCATCGCCGATATCGACGATCACGAGGCGCCCATCGGGAAGGAAGAACAGGTTGTGCGGGTTTCGCAATCCCCGCACAAACACCAAGTCGTCGGCTTCCCGACCAGCGCGTATGCTTTCAATCGGGTCCAGCCTCAGGACGCTGCCGAAAGGGGCCCGCACTGGCAGTTCATCCTGCGACCCGTCGTTGAACCTGTTGTCGCCAACGGAAACGAAAAGGTCGCCATATCCTTCATCTCCGACACCAAGATACGGATTGAAAGCGATTTGCCGAATGCCGTGGTTTTGAGTTCCCATCCCGAACTGGAACACTACTCGCGCGCCGGACACCTCGAAACGCCCTTCGAGAAATGCGGCAGGCGACACGGTCAATTCGACCAGTGACGCCACATGGGCGGCATCGGGCGCCATTGGCGACAAGAACGGCCCCGGCAAATCGGACTCTGCGGTCGTGTTCACGCTGAGGTAGAGACGGCCGTTCGATGCAAACGCGGGATGCGCCGCCACACCGCGCAGCCCCCCGTGCATCGAGCTGCTCACGTCTACCTCCAGGTCGAGGCGGTCCGCCAACAGCGCGGAGATCGAAAGGCGGTCGCGCATGTCTCCATCATCCCCAATCAGGAACAACGCCGCGTCATCGCGCACGCCGACCGACGCGATCACGACCTGGCTGCCGATGGCGACGGCGGATTGCGCATGGGGCGCCCGCCCCGAGGACGAGCTGGACGGCAAGTCCGCAAGGCGCCGGACGCTGAGAACCAGGTCACCGGCAGCCACGATCGGACCTCGCCCTATGTCTTCCGAGGTGTGAACCTCCGGAAAGGTCTGCCGCACACGGATCGCAATCCTGTGCCGGATCCCGTCCGATTCAATCTCAACCCAATCCGTTCCGGGCTGTTCCAGATCGGGGGTGTAGAGCGCGACGTCGCCCGTCAAGCGGACATCACCGTGGAACGGTCCCTCAACAACCCGCGCGCTGCCATCAACTGCAAGGATCGGCAAATCCCGAGCGCCGATCAGTATCTGGTGATTGATTATTTCTGCATGCGCGAGCGAACCAGCGCTCAAGGAAATCGAGACGAAAATGGCGCGGATAAAGGTAGGTTTCATTTCCACGGCCACTAATCCTTTACTGCGCCGAATGATGCCGGCAGCGGCATATTGGTGATTGCTGCCTTCCACGACAGAATGCCTTTTTCATGTATGCAATGTGGCAGGCGGCATGATGTGGTTCAGTTCGTGGCGATCTCCGGCCTGTAAAACAACAAGCTCGTGGCGCCCCCGAGACTGCGATTATACAATGGACGTCGCCCCTCCATCAGTGTGCGCGCGCGCGGATCGGCTGTCCTTGCAAAATAAGGTTCCAACCACGATAAATACTGGCTGTCCGTCATCTGGAGAAGTACCTGCTCATCGTCGACCCCAAGTGCGCGGACCAATTCGGGGTTATGGGTAAGATCCAATGCCATCCCCGCGATGTCGTGAATGCTGACCCCGTCAATTTCGATTGAATACGCCCTTATGCCCTGTCGCTCCATCATCTCGGCCAGCATCACCAGGTACATGGTGGCAAAGTTCTGATAGTGAACCGCACGCCGACCCCGAAGCATTTCCATCGGTAGGTGTCCGTCTTCCTCCGCCTCGTGCAACGCAAGCATGAAAGATCTTACGCCGAACTGGTACAGTTGATCGTGACGCGCCATGATGCCGATCGCCATCGCATAGACGCCGCGCCGATAGAGGTGGTTGTTGCAGCACGCCCGGCTTGGCAGCCCACTGATGCTGCTGTGGCGTAGAGCCACTGCCACCAGCCATGCGTCAATTTCAGCCAGATCGTCGGACCGACTCTCAACAACGATATCCCGCACGGACATGAGTGCGAACGCAATGCTGAAAAGGGTGCTTTCAGTGGTGTACCAAGCTTGCGGCGAAAACTCGGAATAGACGAACTCCTCCAGCGCTCCCGCCCGTGCCCACTGCAGCAAGACATCGACGATACAATCGGCATGGTAGCCGTCATTTAACACGGTTTCAGCGGCCGACAGCGCGCTCATTGCATCTTCAAACTCAAGGAAGACCTGAACCATTTCGCGCCAGGCAGTGTTGTCGACGTAGAATCCCGGCAGAACGATCTCATGATCGGGAACCGGTAACGCCATGACGGCCTGGCAGCTCTTCCCAAGCATATGCACATCAATCCAGTTCTGGAGTTCCGGTGACTCCGCCCGCGCGAGGTAGGCACGCCTGGCAGGAGCGTCGAAGTAGCCTGCCAAGGGATCTTCGACATGGTATCCCGAGACGTCAATCGAGGTGAGGATCTCGTAGGCATCCTCGGCTTCCTGGGCAATCGACGCGTCGGACCCAAAGCCGAGACCAAACGCCAGCGACAGGGTAAGGACCTCGGCCCCATGCCAAAACTTCCCGATGCCCGGCAACATCCAGCGATAGAACATTCAACCGCTCTCCAGTCCGTCAGCCACATCTTCAACGTCCCATATTTGGGATAATCGATCCCAAAGTGATAGGTTACGGCGCCGGATCGAAACCTCGACGGGTTGACCTATCAAAGAGGAATTCAGCGCTTCGCCGACAGTTAATATGACCGACGCCAACGTCGGCTCCTGTCTAAGCCATTGTGGGAAACCGACGCGAGGCTGCTGCCTTGGATCAAGGGTAATGCGCTCAACCAGTCCGTGGATCGTTTCTCCGGTCGCGACATTGGTGACCAATGCAGTTTGTCCCACGAACATTGAGCCGATATCCAGAACATGCACCAAGGCTTCTACTCGCAGCGCATCCTCGACCGTGCGCGCCAGAACGGCCACCGTGTCGCCGGGAACTACCCATGCGGCATCTTCCTGATGCCAGGTCACAATGCACTCGCAAGGGGAATATCCGACCAAGCTCGACAGGCGAACTTCCAGCGCACTGAGTTCGCCTTCAGTTAATGAAAGTGTGCGCCGGATGTCCTGCACCGACGCGCGCCCTCCCACCATCGAAAGCAAATCCGTCGCGTTTGCATCTCCAAGTGGCACACCTTCATGCGTCACGGCCTGCGGCGTGCCCTCAGCAGCGGTCAGACCGTCGCTCTGAGGTTCGCCGATCGCCACCGATGCGCTTTCAGCCGATGCCGACTCAGCGTCTTGTAGCATCTGCGTCAGGAATTCTACACGCGCCCGCAGCTCGTCCGCGTCGGCCACCAGTGATGCTGAATGTACCGTATACAGCAGATCATCTCGGCTGACCGACTGACCCAACGTCTCAATGGGTGTCCTGATTTGCCCCATCTCGGCGCTCATCATCTCCACCGCAGGCGCCGTGACAGTGGCGAATTGCGCCTTAATCAGAAAGAAGCGCTCGAACGCGGACGCACCGACGAAGCCGATTGCGCCCAAGATCACGACCGCCGACAAAGCGATGCCCGCGATGTTTTTCAACCGCCGCGCAGGGGGAACCGGCGTAGCCGGGCTCGACGTCACAGCTGTCTGCGTCTCGGGATCATGGTCTTCGATCAAATCGCTCGTCGTCGGCACATGTCCCGCATGGTAGCTGCGCACGAGCCTTCGTAGAGCTTCGCGACTGCGTCCGTTCATCTTTCTGAACGTAAAACGCGTTAGATTGTCCGACACATCTTTCTGCTCTTCGTTTACTTCCGCAGTCCCAACGAACACAGCAACCACGCCGTAAAGATCGACGTGCAAACTGACTTCGACCGTTGCGCCGCTAGCAAGTGGGTCATTAGCCGATTGCCGCTGACTGATGGGCTTGGTGTAAACCTCGAATTCGTCGAGTGTCAGTGCATGACCTTTGTAATGGTTCGACCCCACCGTCACGAGAAACGGCAATTGCACGGGCTCGATCAGGTTGGTATTCCGGTGGATCATGCGAACGCCGTCATGTCCTCTATTTCGTAAAAAATTTTTCGTGGCGCCCGATGCCTGATCGAAATCCGTGCGCGTCATCGGCCACCTCCCAAGAATTCAGCGGCGCTGACGGCAGAGGTAAACGCACGCATGGCCTGAGAACTTGTCCCGCTGCTTACAGACCCGAGTTGGCCGGTGAACAAGCCGATGCCGACAAGAAAAGTGCCGATGGACGCGGCATACAACAGAAACCCGCTCCATTCCTGTACTCGTATTGGCTTTCTTTTGTTTGATATGGCCTGGCGGGTCCAACTCTGGCGATCCGGATGAAACAGGATCCAACTCTTCATGAACGCGCCCCAGATTTGGTTGTAGTACATCAGGAATGGCCAACTTGCGGAGAACCGTCCGTAGTTCATGGCTGCGCCGATGCTCATCACGGTGCGGGTCAGGATCGCCCACGCCAAATAGTAAAATATGAAGACTGGCGAGATGAAAATTGCGAGCAAGAGGGTTGCAAATGGACCCGCAAGGGAGGTCCAGATCGACAGTCTTTGATCAATCAGGGACCACCAGACGAATAGTCCGATCGAGCTCGGTCCCAATGCAATCGCCCGGCCGTTGGTGCGCAACATGTTCCCGAACCATCTGCGCATCAGTTGTGTTGTAGATGGAATGAAACGGCCTGGAGAGGGAAGCTCCTCCTGCCCGAAACTCGCGACGTCCGGCACGTAGAGCATCTTCCCGCCGCGCCGCAGAACATTAAACCATGTGCTCTTGTCATCCCCAGTCAGAAACTTGATCTCTCCAAGGCGCCAATGGTCGGTGCTATCGTCCTCGACCTGGGCAATGAGATCCGACGACGTGGCGATGTCGGTGCGAAAAAGAGAGTAGCGCCCGGTAAGTACAAGCAGCTTCCGAGAAAGCGCCATCGATGCCATGATTGTATGCCGCTGTGCCAACCGTAGCGCATACCAGTTCCGCGTCAGAAAGCTTCCGTGGACATACGCATCATTGTTTGTCGTCACAGCAGCCAAGTCGGGGTCAGCAGAAAAGAACGGCAAAACGCGGGATATTGCGTCGCGCTCGAGCACGACATCGCCGTCCATCAAGATTGTCACTGACCTTGATGGCGGAAGGTCGCGCGCAACTACACGCAGCGCCTCACCGATGGCCGCTCGTTTCCCTGCGCCCAATTGGAACTGGGCGACGATCTCGACATTCTCCGGACAGCCGGCAGAAAAATAAACACGGTTCAGCAAGCGACGATCGCGGTCGGAAGTGATGGAGGCAACGATGGTCGTTGGCACCCTGCTTTCGACCGCAGCGTCGATCACCGACTCGTAACAACGAATGAAATAATCGTCGGGGATCTTGTAGGACAAAACGACAGCATAAACGCGACGGACGAGTTGCTGCGACGCCTCGGCTTCTCGCCGCATGCGTGGAAATACACGCTTTAGATAGATCCGCGCTCGGAGTTGGTGACACAACCACCAGGAATATCTCCAGAACGCGATGAACCCGATCGTAAGGAAAAACGGCACCGCCGCCTCTGGTCGCGCGCTCGACAATGCCAAATGCCAGATAAATGTCGTTACACCAATAAAGATTGCAGCCGACCTAAACTCACAAGCCCAAGCCGACTGGTGCTGTTGCGTTGCACACAACATCTCAACACCCCCCACCAAAAAATACTCTATACTATCAACACATTGCGTCCCATTAGTTACAGCTTGGTAACCATTCTTAACCCAACATGTGATTCGTTTGGTAAGAATCTGGACATGCGACATGGGTTTGCTGCACAAATCGGGTGAACGGCGAGGTTACCCCTTCCCCGGACAGTCGTGTTCTGTGGCTTGATAAACTGGGCGGCACCACCATGCGGTTTCTAATTACTATCGAGGCGCTATAGCTCGCCGCACCGACCTTCGAGAAGAACGGGGCGACACGATGGACCGCTATGATCGGGATGGATGTTGCGACAGGCGGCGAGAGCTTCTGTTGGACCGGACCCGCTCTGACATTGTCCCATCGCCGTCCTTCGAATTCCTCACTGACTCAACTACATCGACCCAGCCCGTGCCTAAGCCCCAGCCAGTCGATCCAACTGACCGCACCAAAAGGGACACGCCGCCAATTTTGGCGCGGAGGCGCTTGGCGGTCTCATAATTCCCCTTGGCCTCCACCTTGCGCAAACAGGCCAAAACGGTTGGCGAGGTGATTGCAGTGATTGGCAGAGCGCCGAAGTCCGCGCAGGCCATGCCCAGCAACCATTCTATTTTCGCCTTCGTCGCGTCCGCTTTCCCTTCGCGTCGGCCCTTGTCGATGAAGGCTTTGGCTTGCGCCGCGAAGGTATTGCCTCGTATTTCTCTATCCACCCGCTTCTGTTCTTGTTTGACCGCTCCCGGATCACTGCCATCGGCCAAAGTGGAACGGGCCTGATCCTTCAGCTTCCGGGCGGTCGCGAGGCCGACACTGGGATAGGCTCCAAACGACAGGCGCTTTTCCCGGCCATCAATCCTGTACTTCAGATGCCACAGTCGCGACACCGACGGGGTCACTGTTATGTAGAGACCGTCTTGGTCGCCGACCTTGTAGGGTTTCGCCTTGGGTTTCAGGATACGAATCTTCGCGTCGCTAAGGGGCATCTGGGGGCATCCTGTTTTTCGCGTTTCCGCGACGCCTCCAAAAGCGCCCCCAATGCGGGGGCATTCCATGGGATGTGGCTGGACAAGACCGGACAACCACCCATCGCATATCCCTTACGCATAAAGCCTTGGTGAAGGCCATTGGATGATCTCAAATTGGAAAATGGTGCCCCCACACGGACTCGAACCGCGGACCTACTGATTACAAATCAGTTGCTCTACCAGCTGAGCTATAGGGGCACGTGCAGCATCGTGGCTACGCGACGCGCTATAGCAAGGTTTTGGCCCGGCGGGCAACGGCGAAATTGAGGGGGTGCTCGCGAGCGTCAGCCCCGCCTCTTCCGATGCTCCATCATAGGCAATTCGCCCAGCGAGGCGCGGTGCGTTGGAACGGGAATTGCGTCGCGTTGCCGGTTACGGTTACAGTCTCGCAAAACTCTGATCAGGGCAGAAATCAGACCATGCAGGTTGTCTATCATCTCGGCGCACCCTGCACCGATGCAGACCAGCTCCTCGTCTCTCTTCTCAAGAACCGTTTGCGGTTGGCGCAGGCGGGGATATCCGTGCCGCCGCCGGGGCGGTATCGTTCGGTCATCCGGGATACGGCGCGGGCGCTGAAGGGGCGACCCGCCGGCGAAGATGTCCAGGATGCGCTGCTCGACGCGATCGTTGATGACGCGGAAGTCGATCGCCTAATCCTCTCGGACCCGCGTTTCGTCTGCATCAATCGCCTGGTGGTCCAGGGTGCCCAGATCTGGCCCATGGTGGATCGCTCCGCCACCGGTTTGCGGGCCTTGTTCCCCGAGGCCGAGATCGAATTCTTCATCGGCATGCGTGATCCCGCAACCCTGATCCCGGCGCTGTTCAAGGCCTCTCGCTTCACCGAATTCGAAGAATTTACCGAGAACATGCAGCCCCATGCTGTGACCTGGTCCGAGACGATGCGGCGCTTGCAGATGGCGCATCCCGACTGCCGGATCACGACTTGGTGCAACGAGGACACGCCGCTCCTGTGGGGCGAGATCCTGCGCGCGATGGCAGGTGTGGGCCCTACTGCCAAACTCGTCGGGGTCGATGACCTTGCGGCCACGATCATGGAGGAAGAGGGCTATCGGCGCATGCGGGGATGGCTGGACCAGAACCCGCCTGAAACCGAGACCCAACGCCGTCGCGTCCTCGCCGCGTTCCTCGAGCGTTACGCGAAGGAAGAAGAGATTGAAGAGACGCTGAACCTGCCGGGCTGGACCGAAGACCTGATGGATACGCTGTCCCAAAGCTACGACGAGGACATGGAGGTGATCAGCCGCATTCCCGGTGTGACCCTGCTGACACCGTGACCGTCCCGGCGCGGCTCCGGATCGGCGCGCTGGAGGCCCATCGCATCACGCACGGAGATGCAGAATTCATTAGCGATCTCATGAGCTTGCCAGAGATGCGCGCGCACCGACCCGATCCGAGTGCGCCCTCGAAGGACCAGCTGGACGACAGCCTCGCCAAGGATCTCGATCATTGGGCGCACCATGGTATCGGCCGCTACGTCGTCTGCCACGAAGCGAAACCCGTGGGCCTCTGCGGCCTGACCCGACGCCCCGGATACCCCGGGTGGAACCTCTCCTATCACCTGCATCCCGAACACTGGGGAAAGGGATGGGCGGGGCTGATGGCGCGGGCCATGGTCGCACTGGCCGAAACCCATACGAAAGAGGCTTACCTCCACGGACTGGTGCGCCCGGCCAACCCGGCTTCGGCCCGTGTGCTGGAAAAGGCATGCTTCACCGAGGCCGGTACCGTCGCACTCGGCGGTGCGGAAAGCCGTCTCTGGATACGCGCCTTGGGCACCGCGCGAACTTGAGGATCGAGATCTACGCGTCAGATCTTAACGCCCTGCGCGCTTCGCCAGATCGTGCGGCCATCGCCTACGCCGTCCTGCACACCCATGCCCAAGCCGGACAACACGGCGCGCCGGACCAGCTGCGCGAGATCTTGCGCCGCGTCCTCTACACACCCGAGGTGGAGCTTGCCCCTTGGCTGACGGCACACGCCCGCGCCCATAACGGCGCGGTCTCACACCACCTTCACCAACACATCCGCGCAAGCATGCCAACGCTCCAAATGGGGCGCTGGCTTCCCCTGCCCCGCACCTCGGCTTAGCTCATGCCGAGCGCTTCCTTGTACATCTCGAGAACGGCTTCTTCCTCGGCAATATCGTCAGGCTCGCGCTTGCGCAGAGCAACGACCTTGCGGATCACCTTGGTGTCGTAGCCGCGCGACTTCGCCTCGGCCATCACCTCTTTCTGCTGCTCGGCGATGTCCTTCTTCTCCGCTTCCAGCCGCTCGAAGCGCTCGATGAACTGGCGCAATTCGTCCGCGGTCACGCGGTAGCTGTCAGGGCGGGCGTCGGTCTCTTGCATGTCATCCATTGGGATTTGATCCTTCTTGACTCAATGGGCCTCTCGATCCCCTTCCGTAGCCGCGCCGACCCGCGCCCGCAAGACTTGCAGCCCACGCCAGTTTCACTAGTGTCTGGCGAAACGAAAAGGGGTCGAAGATGGGTTGGTTGGTCTTGATAGGCAGCGCGCTGGCGGTAATCGGCCTGTGTCTGCTCGGTTATTGCATCTATCAAGCCATCAAGGCCAAGCGCTCCGGACTGGACGACGCCGCGATGCGCCTGCGATTGCAGAAGATCGTGGCGATAAACATGGGCGCGCTTCTGCTGTCCGTCCTGGGCCTCATGTCCGTGGTTCTAGGCGTCTTCCTCGGCTGAACACGCTCCCCCGCTCCCCTTCATCTTGGCCAGAACAACTCCGGGGGAGAGAGGCTCTTGCCGAAGGGAAGAGCCTCTTGGGGGCAGCGCCCCCCGCCCGCCGCTCGACGGGCCATGAACGACCTGCGCCCTTAAGGGCGCGCTATCTGCAACGTTTCATCAACCCGGCGCGGGCGGCTCTTTCGTTCCAGCGTCGAAAGCTTCCCACCCCTCGCCCCCGAATACGTCGACGCCCAACTGCGCGAGCACATCCGGGAAGTCGACCATCACGTAGTTGTCGACGATCTTGCCGTCCACGACCTTCCAGAAATCCATGTAGCGGATGGTCACCCGGCGCCCGGTGGGCTCGACCCCCATGAACCGGCCCGAGTGCGTGGCCTCCTGTCGACCGAAAGCCGCGGCCCATTCGCCCATGTAAAGCCGGGCTTCGTCGACGCAGACCTTGTCCGAGAACGCGGCCTGGAACGGTTTTTGCCAGTTTTCCTGAAACTCCCGCAGACCCTCCTTGGTGCCGCACCCGCGGTTGCCCATCCAGCGGAAACCCTCGGCGAAAAACTCGCCGATGTCGGCGATCCGGTGATCGTTCAACCCGTCGACCATCCCTTCGATGACGGCGCGGGTGGCGTCGGTCTTGTCCATGTCGGTGTCGCGCGTCAGCACGGCCTGCTCGGGGCGGCTTCCCTTCATCTCACTCTCCTGATCGTGGTGTTACAGTCGCTGCCCGGTCTGCGCATCGAAGAGATGCGTGATCCCTTCGGGCAGTGCGATGCCCACCGGTGCGCCGATCTCCGCGCGGTAATCCTTCGCGGCCTTCACCGCCACCAGCGTCCCGCCGGCCCGGACCGTCACCATCGTGGCATCGCCCAACAATTCCATCGAATAGACCTGCGCGTTGATCTGGCCCTGCCCCGGTTCGGTCACTTCGGCGTCTTCTGCCCGGAACCCGAGGGTCACCTCGCCCGAGGCCCCGACCAGTCCGGGAACCGAGACGTTTTCGCCCTGGAATGTCCCGTCCACGATCTCGCCCTGCATCAGGTTCATCGCGGGCGAGCCGATGAAGCCTGCCACGAAGGTATTGGCCGGATTGTCATAGATATCCGTCGGCGTGCCGACCTGCTGGACCACCCCTGCCTTCATCACCACGACACGGTCAGCGAGCGTCATCGCCTCGATCTGGTCATGGGTCACGTAGATCGTGGTCACCTTCAACTCATGGGACAGGTTCTTGATCTGCGCCCGGGTCGAGACCCGCAGCTTGGCGTCGAGGTTCGAGAGAGGCTCGTCCATCAGGAACACCTGCGGCTCGCGCACGATCGCGCGGGCGAGTGCCACACGCTGGCGTTGGCCACCCGACAATGCGGCAGGCTTGCGGTGCATGAAATCTTCCAGCTCCACCATCGCGGCGGCGCGGGCCACGCGGGCCTCGTGCTCGGCCTCCGGCACCTTGCGCACCTTCAGGGGGAAACGGATGTTCTCCCAGACCGTCATGTTGGGGTAGAGCCCGTAGCTCTGGAACACCATCGCCACGTCGCGATCCTTCGGGTCCAGTCCCGTGACCTCGCGGTCACCGATCCAGATTTCGCCTTCCGTGGGGTCTTCCAGACCCGCGATCATCCGCATGGTCGTGGTCTTGCCACAGCCCGACGGACCAAGGAGCACGAGGAATTCCTGATCCTCGATCTCTAGGTGGAAATCATCCACACCAATGAAGTTTCCCCACCGTTTCGATACGTGGTTCAGCCGGATCCGTGCCATGATTCATCCTTCCGCGCGCTTTTTCTCCCGGCCATCTAGACAGTCCGAACCGATTGGCGCAAGGATTTTGCATAGGTTTGCAAAAATAGAGGAGAGAGTGATGCGAGACCTGCTGCAAGACAAGGCCCGGGTATGGGAGCATCTGACCCGTCTCGCGCAGGGCGGAGATGTGGCCCGGGCCTACGCGCCCGACGCCATGGCAGAGATCGCCTTTCCCTATGACACCGCCACGGGCGCGCAGATCGCGGGCTTTTACGCTGACCTGACCCGCGCCCTGCCCGACGCCGAGTGGCGCCCCGAGATTTTCATCGCTGGCGACAACCACCCTGACACGCGGACGACGGACAGACGATTCTCACCTCTCGTGGGCTCTTTCGGGCATTGGCAGGGGACGTTCACTGAACCGCTTCTCGGCATTCAACCCACGGGCGGCGTTGTGCATTTGCGGATGTGCGAGGTGCATCACCTCGACAGCGCGGGCAAAATTAGTCGCGCGTGGATCCTGCCCGACTTCCTCGACCTGATGGATCAGGCCGGTCAATTTCCGCTCCCGCCGATGAACGGTGCGCGGGGCATGTGGCCCGGCCCCCGCGGCGGGGGCGGCGTGCGGATGGGAAGCGTCGATGAAATAGGCGGCGCGGCCTCGATGGCGCAGGTGCTCGACATGCACAACGCGCTCAACACCCATGTGGGGCCGGACGTCAGCGGGTTGACCATGGCCCATTGGGACCCCAACTTCATGTATTATGCCGCGGCGGGCATCGGCATCTGCCGTGGCGTCGAAGGTTTCCGACGCAATCATCAGATCCCGTTCCGCGAAGCGGTGCCGGACCGTCACTCCCGCGGCCATTTCGTGCGCATCGCCGACGGACCCTTCGCGCTGACCGGCGGGCGGCTCTACGCCACTCACACCGGCCCCTATCTCGGGATGCCCGCGACCGGCAGGCAGGTTCATATCGACGTGATGGACTTCTACCATTTCGACGCGGACGGTCTGATTTGCGAAAACTGGTTGCCCTTCGATGTTCTAAGAACGGCCAACCAGATGGGGGTCAACTTGCTGCCGCAAGATGGTGGGTGAGGTCTGGCCCTTTCGCGGCGTTTGAGGCAGGTTGCGCGCAACAAACTCAAGCCTCGGAAAACCCATGGACCTTCGCCAGATCACTAAGACCTATTCCGTCACCCCCCAGATCGCGCCCGAGGATGTCGCGACGCTGGCCCAGATGGGAGTGAAGACGCTGATCTGCAATCGCCCTGACATGGAGAACCCGCCTGCCCTGCAGGCGGCCGCCATCCAGGCCGAAGCCGAGGCCCATGGCATCGATTTCGTCTTCAACCCGTTTCAGGGCCACACGATGACTCAGGATCACGTGGACGAGCAGCACGACGCGGTTGCCGATGCAGAAGGCCCCGTCGTGGCCTATTGTGCCTCGGGCAATCGGTCGACGGTGGTCTGGGCCTTCGGCGCTGCGGGCCACGTGCCGGTCGATGATATCATCGCCCGTGCCACCTCGTTCGGCTATCCGTTCGAGCAGCTGCGCCCTGCTTTGGAAGCCGCTGCGGCGCGTAACAAGGGGTGAGCAAGCTCTCCGACACGTCACAGGGCATCATCCTGATGCTCGCTGCGATCTTCCTGTTCTCGGCCATGGATGCGACCGCGAAAGTCCTGATGGCGCGTTTCGACGTGCTGGAAGTCGTCTGGGCGCGCTATGCGGGGCAGATGTTCGTCGTGGCGCTGATCCTGCTGCCGCGCCTGCCGTCGCTGATCCGGACGCACCATCTGGGCCTGCAACTCCTGCGCTCCGCGTTTCTGTTCGGCGCGACATGGTGCTTTTTCACCTCCCTGTCCTTCATGGAAATCGCCTCGGCCACGGCGGTGATGAACATTCATCCGGTTTTGCTGACCCTCGGCGCGGCGCTTCTGCTGCGCGAGCGGCTTGGACCTCGGCGGATCGTGGGCATTGCATTGGCACTGACCGGCGCGTTGATCATCATCCGTCCGGGCGGCGATGTGATGTCATGGTCGTCCCTGCTGCCCCTCGGCGCGGGCATCTGCTATGCCTCCTACGCGCTGACCACCCGGTTTCTCGGGCGCGACGAGCCGATCCTGACGTCGTTCCTCTATACCGCATTGATCGGCACCATGGCCGCCACCGCCCTCGTGATCCCGGTGTGGGAGCCTCCTGCCGCATCAGATTGGGGCATCTTCCTGTTTCTCGGCATCGTCGGTGCGGCGGGGCAGTTCCTGCTGATCCAGTCTCTGAGCATTGCCGAGGCCGGCGCCGTGGCGCCCTTCGGCTATGCGGGCGTCGTCTACTCGACCTTCTGGGGCCTCGTCATCTTCGCAGAGGTCCCCGACGCCGCCACGATTGTCGGTGCGCTTGTGATCGTCGGGGCCGGTGTCTATGTCTGGCATCGCGAAAAGCGCGCCGTCGCTGTTGGAGCCTGATCCCATGTCCACCCCCAGGCGCAGATTGTCTGACTGGATCGTCGACCGCCTGTGGCGCGGGCTGATGTGGGGCGCGCTGCGCCTGCCCCACGGCACGCGTGTCGCGGCGATGGGTTGGCTGTTTCGCAATATCGTAGGTCCACTGACCGGCCGCGCGTCGCAAGCCAACGCCAACCTTCAAATGGTCTATCCCGAGATGCCAAAGCCCGAGCGTCGCCGGCTGACCAAGGCGGTCCTTGAAACCGTAGGCCGCGTCGTGATGGAGAACTACGCCACCGCCCATCAGATGAAGCGGGCGTTGCTGTGGCAACCCTCGGGCCCCGGTTGGCGTGCCTGCGAGGAGGCGCGGGCCGAGGGCCGTCCGATCCTGTTTGTCTCAGGCCACTACGGGAACTATCAGGCAGGACGGGCGGCCTTGAACGTGCGGGGCTACCGCATGGGCGGGCTCTACCGTCCGCTCAACAACGATTACTTGAACGCCCATTACATCGCGACGATCGAGGATGTCGGCGGCGGTGCCTTTACCCGAGACCGACGCGGGCTCGCCGGGTTTGTGAAGCACATCCGCTCGGGCGCGCAGGGGGCGATCCTGATCGATCAATACCTCTACGACGGAGAAATCCTCGACTTCATGGGTCACCCCGCGCCGACCTCGACCGCCGCGGCGGAGATGGCCTTGAAGTATGACGCGCTCCTGGTGCCCATCTACTCGACACGGCTGGACAATGGGCTCGATTTCTCCATCGAATTGGAAGAACCCATCCCCCATTCAGAGCCGATCGCGATGACGCAAGCGTTGAACGACAGCCTCTCGGCGCGGGTTCACGCGGCGCCGGAGCAATGGTTCTGGGTGCATAATCGATGGAAGCCAGAACGCGCCGAGAAGGCACGCCGCCGCGCCGCGCGTCAGTCGAGCCGGTAGGCGCCGAGAATCTGCCCGTACCCGTCGGCCTGGACGATCACGACATGGGGCATGTCCTCTTGCGGCACGACCTGCGCCTCGAAGGAGGTCGCGCCGGACCAATTCGCCACCACCTGCCAGGATCGCACGACATTGTGGTAGGTCGTGGTCAGCCCCGCGTTCTCGCCGCGGGTGATCTCGACCTGTTCGTGGGGCGAATAGGTCACCACCTGCACCACCATCGCGGGCGCTTGGCCCTGCCCGATCCATGATGCGCTGACATGCCAGCCTTCGGCGTTGTCCTCGATCTCGAAGCTCACCGGGTTGGGCGCGCTGCGCCGCGCGGCAATCGCCTCGGCCGCCTCCATCACGCGGTTGCCGACGACATGATCGATTCCGTCGATGACCATCTGCGGCGTGTAGACCACCGTTGATCCTGCAGCGTAGCTGTAGGCGTGCTGGCGCTGCGTGAAGGCCGGCTGAGCGAAGGTATCGGCCCACCCGATGTAGTCCCAGTAGTCGACGTGCAGCGCCAGGGCGATGATGTCGTCACGCTCCGCCAATTCGGCGAGAAACGAGTCTGCGGGCGGGCAGGATGAACAGCCCTGAGACGTGAACAATTCCACGACCACCGTCTCCTCGGCCAAGGCAGCCGTTGAGGACGCAGCGAGCGTTGCCGCGCAAAGTAGTCCGAAGCGATGGGTCATCTGGCGTTCATCCGTCCTGAAGCGTGTATCCTGATAGCTATGGCATGAAGGGGCCGAAGGCCAATCAAGCGTTCGCGAGAGGTTGTGACAGACCTTTGAGGAGCCGATGCAAGCGGACAGGCGGCAACCGCCGCCACATGGCGCGCTGCATCATCGGGAATTGCAATCATCCCGGCAGTTTGACCCTGCGTCTGGTCAGACGCAAGCCGGGTAGACGCCGCAAGCGCGCCCGTGCTACCGAAACCGCCATGTCACAGCCACCGCCCCCTTCCGCCGCACTCGCGTGGTTCCAGTATTGGCTGAAGGATCACGGGGCCCTGCGCGCGCTCTGGCGCAACTTTCACAAACTCGATGACGACGTCTGGCGCCACAACCACCCAAGCCCGAAACGCCTGGCACGCCTGAAGGAAAAGGGCGCGGTCTCGGTGCTGAGCCTGCGGGGCTCCTCCTCGGACCATAGCCAGCGTGAGGCAGCCATCTGTGCCGAGCTTGGCCTGAACTTTCGCGGATTGAGTCTGCGCGCGGTGCGCCTGCCGCAACGCAAGGCGCTGCTGGAATTGATCGCAGCCCTGCGTGACATGCCCAAACCTTTGGTTATTCACTGTAAATCAGGCGCGGACCGTACCGGCCTTGCCTCGGTGATCTACCTTCACGTCTTCAAGAACGTGCCGCTGGCCGAAGCACGGGAACAATTGGGGATGCGGTTCATCCACAACCCCTATGGACGTGCGCGGATCGTGAATGTCCTGTTGGACGCCTATGCTGCCGCCCATGAGACGACCGGCATCGGGTTCGAGGAATGGGTCCGGACCGTTTACGACCCTGATGCGCTGACCACCTAAACCCAAACGCAAACGGGGCCCCCGAAGGAGCCCCGCTGCAATGCTTTCGCGCAGTGGCTTACTCCGCCGCGATCGGATCGCGCGCGAGGTTGCGCAGCACGTAGTGCAGCACGCCGCCGTTCTCGATGTACTCGATCTCGACACCGGTATCGATCCGGCACTTCAGCGTGATCTCCTTGGTGCTGCCGTCACCCATGGTGATGGTCGCGGGGACTTCCGCCAGCGGCGTCACCGTGTCGAGCCCATGGATCGACACCGTCTCGTCGCCTTTGAGGCCGAGTGTCTTGCGGGTATCGCCGCCGGTGAACTCGAAGGGGATCACGCCCATGCCGACGAGGTTGGAGCGGTGGATACGCTCGAAGCTCTCGGCGATCACGGCCTTGACGCCCAGAAGGTTCGTGCCTTTGGCCGCCCAGTCACGGGAGGAACCCGCGCCGTACTGTTCACCGCCGAAGATCACCAGCGGGGTGCCCTGCTCCTGATAAGCCATGGCCGCGTCGAAGATAGAGGTCTGCTGACCGTCCGGCCCGAGGGTATAGCCCCCTTCGACGCCGTCCAGCATCTCGTTCTTGATACGGATGTTGGCGAAGGTGCCGCGCATCATGACTTCGTGGTTACCACGACGGGAGCCGTACGAGTTGAACTCCCGCACCGGCACCTGACGCTCCACGAGGTACTGACCGGCGGGGTGGCTTTCCTTGAAGGAGCCGGCCGGGCTGATGTGGTCGGTCGTGATCATGTCACCCAGAAGCGCCAGCACTTTCGCGCCTTCGATGTTCTCGATCTTCTTGGTGTCCATGGTCATGCCCTGGAAGTAGGGCGGGTTCTGGATGTAGGTGGACTGCGGTGGCCAGTCGTAAGTTTCGGCGTTGGTGGTCTCCACCGCCTGCCACTTTTCGTCGCCCTTGAAGACGTCCGCGTATTTGTCCTGGAAGGCTTCGCGGGTAACGGTCTTCTCGACCAGATCCGCGATCTCCTTGGAGGTCGGCCAGATGTCCTTGAGGTAGACGTCGTTCCCGTCCTTGTCCTGACCAAGCGGGCTGTTGGCGAGGTCATGGTTCATGTCACCCACCAGCGCATAGGCCACCACGAGCGGCGGCGAGGCGAGGTAGTTGGCGCGCACATCGGGGCTGATCCGGCCCTCGAAGTTGCGGTTGCCCGACAGGATCGAGGTGCCGATCAGGTCATAGTCGTTGATCGCCTTGCTGATCGGCGCTTCCAGCGGACCGGAGTTGCCGATGCAGGTCGTGCAGCCGTAGCCCACGAGGTTGAAGCCGATGGCGTCGAGGTCTTCCTGCAGGCCGGCGGCCTCGAGGTAGTGCGACACCACCTGAGAGCCCGGTGCCAGCGAGGTTTTCACCCATGGCTTGCGGTTCAGGCCCAACTCGCGCGCCTTGCGCGCCACGAGGCCCGCGCCGATCATCACGTAGGGGTTCGACGTGTTGGTGCAGGACGTGATCGAGGCGATCACGATGGAGCCGTCATGCAGCTGGTAGTGGCCGTCGTCGGTCTGCACGTAGCCGCGGTTGTGGTGCCCCTCGTCGCCGGGGATATCCTGCGGCTCGGGCTGGCCGCCCTCACCTTCCCAACGGATCTCGGCATTGGCGGAGGCGTCCTTGCCTTCGCGCACACCCTTCACGTATTTCGCGAACTCCGTATGCGCGGAGGTCAGCGGGATGTGGTCCTGCGGACGCTTGGGACCGGAGATCGCCGGCACGACGGTGCCCATGTCGAGGCTCAGCGTCGAGGAATAGACCGGCGCGTAATCGGCGCCGCGCCAGAAGCCGTTTTCCTTGGCGTAGGCTTCGACCAGCGCGATGCGATCCTTGTCGCGGCCGGTGTTTTCCAAGTAGCGGATCGTCTCGGCGTCGATCGGGAAGAAGCCGCAGGTGGCGCCATATTCAGGCGCCATGTTGGCGATCGTCGCGCGGTCAGCCAGCGGCAGGTTGTCGAGGCCTGCGCCATAGAATTCCACGAATTTGCCGACAACGCCGTGCTCGCGCAGCATTTCCACGACGCGCAGGACGAGATCGGTACCGGTGGTGCCTTCCATCATCTCGCCGGTCAGCTCGAAGCCCACGACCTCGGGAATCAGCATGGAGATCGGCTGGCCAAGCATCGCCGCCTCGGCCTCGATGCCGCCCACGCCCCAACCAAGGACGGCCGCGCCGTTAACCATGGTGGTGTGGCTGTCGGTGCCCACGAGGGTGTCGGGGTAGGCCACTTCCTCGCCGTTCTGGTCCGTGTCGGTCCAGACCGTCTGCGCCAGGTATTCGAGGTTGACCTGGTGGCAGATGCCGGTGCCGGGCGGCACGACGCGGAAGTTGTTGAAGGCCGACTGGCCCCACTTGAGGAAGGTGTAACGCTCGATGTTGCGCTCGTATTCGCGGTCGACGTTCATCTGGAACGCGCGCGGGTTGCCGAACTCGTCGATCATGACCGAGTGGTCGATGACCAGATCAACGGGGTTGAGCGGGTTGATCTTCTGCGGATCACCGCCAAGGGCCTTGATGCCGTCACGCATGGCGGCGAGGTCGACCACGGCGGGCACGCCGGTGAAGTCCTGCATCAGCACGCGCGCCGGACGGTATGCGATTTCGCGGGGGTTCTTGCCGCCCTTGTCAGCCCATTCGCTGAACGCCTTGATATCGTCGACAGAGACAGTCTTGTCGTCCTCGAAGCGCAGCATGTTTTCCAGCACCACCTTCAGGGCGGCAGGCAACTTGGAGAAATCGCCGAGACCCGCGGCCTCTGCGGCGGCGATCGAGTAGTAAGCGACCGACTGGTCACCCACGGTCAACGTCTTGCGGGTTTTGGATTTATCGTGGCCAACGGTGATGGGCATAAAGCGGCTCCTGTCCGGTGAGTGCTGCGAATGTCGATATCTGTGGGTGCATGTGCCACCTCTTTCCCTCGCAAACAAGCGGTCAAAAGGTCCCTGCGACAAATTTGGTATGCAATTGCATACAGTCAAGGGGCGGAGAGGTCCACCGCGAAAACTCGGCGACACTGACGTAGCGGGAGGCTGACCTGCACCGCTTGCGCCGCGTGACGCGCCCTCTTCCCCTCTTCCCCGCCCGTGCCAAACCCGTTACCGAATGGTCATGGTTCTGTCTGTCTCCGATCTCGCCTGCGCCCGTGGGCCCGCGCAAGTCCTTGCAGGCGTGACCTTTTCCCTTGATCGAGGCGAGGCATTGATCTTGCGCGGCCCCAATGGCGCCGGCAAAACCACGCTGCTGCGCACCCTCGCAGGCCTGACGCCCCCGATCCGGGGCCGCCTGTCTCACGCCGAGGATGCCATCGCCTACGCCGCCCATGCCGACGGGCTGAAGGCGCAGCTCACCGTCACGGAGAACCTGCGTTTCTGGGCCGATATCTTCGGACAGCACGACATCGAGCCGGCGCTCTTGGCCTTCGCGCTTCACCCGCTGGCAGAACGCACGGCAGGAGAGCTTTCGGCAGGCCAAAAGCGCCGCCTGTCGCTGGCGCGGCTCTTGGTAACAGGACGCCCGATCTGGGCGCTGGACGAGCCGACGGTCTCTCTCGACACGGAGAATACCGCGCGGTTTGCGGCCGTGGTGGAGACCCATCTGGCACGTGGCGGCTCCGCCATCATTGCCACGCATATCGACCTCGGGCTACCGTCTGCGCGGACCCTCGACATCACGCCCTATGTCGCCAAGGGCATTCCCGCCGCCGACACGCTCGCCGACGATCCGTTTCTGGGGGCGGCTCTATGATCGGCCTGCTGAAACGAGACCTGACGCTCGCCTTCCGCGCCGGCGGCGGCTTCGGCCTGAGCCTTGCCTTCTTCCTCGTGTTCACCTCCCTCGTGCCGCTCGGGATCGGGCCCGAGACCGGACGGTTGGCCGAGATCGCCGGAGGCGTGCTCTGGCTCGGGGCGCTTCTGGCCTGCCTGCTGTCTCTCGACCGCATCTTCCAGCTGGATTGGGAGGACGGAACGCTGGACCTGATTGCCACCTCGCCACTACCGCTGGAGGCCGCCGCCGCGCTGAAAGCCCTGGCGCACTGGCTCACCACCGGGCTGCCGCTGGTCGCCGCGGCTCCCATCCTTGGCCTTTTGCTGAACTTGCCGGCAGCCGCCTACCCGTGGCTGATCGCGTCTCTCGCCGTGGGCACGCCGGCGCTTTCGGCCATCGGCACCTTCGGCGCTGCGATCACCGTCGGGATCAAGCGCGGCGGGCTGCTGCTGTCGCTGCTGGTGCTGCCGCTCTACGTGCCGACGCTGATCTTCGGCGCATTGTCCGTGTCGCGTGGCGCGGCGGGGCTCGATGCCCTCACGCCCCTGCTCCTGACCGCCGGTATCACCCTGGGCTCGAGCGCCATTTTGCCCTTCGCCGCCGCCAGCGCCCTCCGCGTCAATCTGCGCTAGCTTTGCGTCCGAACGCCCCATTGTGACGGGCAGATCACCCGCCTATGTTCCGGCCCATGTCCTCCTTCTGGGAATACGCGAACCCGCGACGGTTCATGGCAACCTCCGGCGCTGTTCTGCCGTGGGTGACAGCCTTGGCCGCGCTGTTCCTGATCGGCGGTCTGATCTGGGGTTTCTTCTTTACTCCCAATGACTTCCGTCAGGGATCGACGGTCAAGATCATCTACATCCACGTGCCTGCGGCGATCATGGCGACCTCGGCCTGGTTCATGATGCTGGCGGCCTCGCTGATCTGGCTGATCCGCCGCCATCATGTGAGCGCGCTGGCGGCCAAGGCGGCGGCCCCGGTGGGCATGGTGTTCACCTTGATCGGGCTCTTCACCGGTGCGGTCTGGGGGCAGCCGATGTGGGGGTCGTGGTGGGAATGGGACCCACGGCTGACCGCCTTCCTGATCCTGTTCCTCTTCTACCTCGGCTACATGGCCCTGTGGGAGGCGATCGAGAACCCCGATGCGGCCGCCGATCTGACGTCGGTCCTCTGCCTCGTGGGCACCGTCTTCGCGGTGATCTCGCGCTACGCGATCCTGTTCTGGAACCAGAGCCTGCATCAGGGTGCCTCGCTCAGCATGGACGCGGAGGAGAACGTGGCCGACGTCTTCGCCTATCCGCTGTGGACCTGCATTGGCGGGTTCTTTTTCCTGTTCGTAACGCTCGTCCTTTACCGGACCCGGACCGAGATCCGGGCGCGGCGCCTCAACGCGCTGATCGTGCAGGAGCGGATGGCCTGATGGTGGATCTTGGACAATACACGGCGGTGGTCCTGTCCGCCTATGCGGGCACGATCGTCTGCCTTCTGGCATTGATCTTCGCCTCCGTCGCCCGGTCTCGCCGTGTCGCGCGGCGTTTGACCGAGGTTGAGGCGCGGCGCGGCAAAGGTGCCGGCAAATCTCCTGCGGAAGGATCTCTGACGTGAAGCTCAATTGGCTCATGATCTTGCCGCTGGCACTAACCGCGACGTTCTTCGGGCTTGCCGGCTGGAAGCTGACGAACAACCAGAATGCTCAGAGCACGGGCGTGGATACGCAAGCGCTTCCGTCCGCGCAGCAAGGACGTGCCGCGCCGCCGCTGGATCTGCAGGTTCTGCCGGGCTCCGACCTCCTGACGCGCGACGCCCTTGAGGGAGAGGGCCTCGTGATCCTCAATTTCTTCGCCTCATGGTGCCCGCCCTGCCGCGCGGAGCATCCGACCCTGACGGCGCTGGCCGAGGCAGGCGTGCCGCTTTACGGGGTCAACTACCGCGACCGAGAGGCACAGGCCCTGTCGTTCCTTGAGGAACTGGGTAACCCCTATGACCTGATCGGCACGGACCCGGCGGCGCGTAACGGGCGTGACTGGGGCGTGGTGGCGATGCCCGAGACCTTCTTCATCAACGAGGAGGGAGTCATCGTCCTGCATTTCCGAGGGCCCATCGTGCGCCGTTCCCTCGACGCGCAGGTTCGCCCCGCCCTGCAGGAGGCGGGCTACAGCTTGCCGGATCTCGAGCCGTTGGAAACAGCCGAAACCAATTGAGCGCCATGGTAAGGCCCACCGCCCGCGCAGGCGATGCCCTTTCCTCTCAATAGATGTAACGAATCTGATCGGACCAGAACCTTTCGATCCGTTTCAGGGAGTGGTTCAGGCGATCGACACCGTCCGCACTGAGCACGCCCTGCTTTTCCAGCCCCTCAGAATGCCGCTCGAACAGGCCGTCCACGGTATTGCGGACATGGCGGCCTTTCTCGGTCAGGCGCACGCGAACCGAGCGTCGGTCGATCTCGCATTTCTGGTGGTGCATGTAGCCCATGTCGACCAGCTTCTTCAGGTTGTAGCTGACATTGGAGCCTTGGTAATAGCCGCGCGACTTCAGCTCACCCGCAGTCACCTCGTTGTCGCCGATATTGAACAGAAGCAGCGCTTGGACGGCGTTGATGTCGAGCACGCCGAGACGTTCGAATTCGTCCTTGATCACGTCGAGGAGCAGACGATGCAGGCGCTCCACCATCGCGAGAGATTCCAGATAGCCCGCCAGAAACCCGGCTTGGGCTGGTGAGGCAAGGGGCGCATGCATACTCATTATTTGGCTCCGCGATCACTGCTGTCGCTGTAGATTCGGAGAAAAACACCAACATTCCGTTAAGACAGAAATCTGGCCCAGCTTTCAGCCACTTACGCGGCTCAAGCGCCCCGCCCGACAGTCGGCCGCATGTCGGCGCCGATCCGCTCCACCATCGGCGCGAGCTCAGCCGGCGCGTCGGATTGGCCGGATATCCACTGGTAGAGGTCATGATCGGACTCGGCCATCACGGCCTCGAACGCGTCCAGAGTGGCATCGTCGGCCGCCTCAAGGTTGCGATCGGCCCAACCGCCAAGAATCAGGTCCATCTCCTTGATCCCGCGATGCCACGCCCGAAGGCGCAGCCGCTTCACCCGGATTTCGCGTGTCTCGCTCATTGGTTGCCCAAGGCCGCGCGCAGACGTTTCTCGATGCGCCCCATCCGCTCTGCCAGAGACACCTGTTCCTGCCGCATCTGTCTGAGATCAATCAGGATCTTTTCGATGTCGGCATCGACCGGTTGGGTCAACTCGGGGCTGTCGAGCCCCTCGCCCTGACCGGCCAGCAGCCACATCATCGACACGCCCAGAATACCCGCCAGCGTGCCAAGTTTGTTGGCCCGCGGCTCGGATTGGTCCTGTTCCCACGCGCGGATCGTCTTGACCTTCACCCCCAGTCGTTTCGCCAGTTCCGGTTGCGTCAGACCGGCCGCTTCCCGTGCGCCCGTGACCCGGTCGCCGAAGGTCGTCGTTTCCGCGTCGAACCAGGTGGCTCCGTCGTGTGACTGGTCGTCCATGGGAATGTCTCTCCTAGAGGTTGATCGCACCGATAGGCCGCTCTATGCACCTATCCATACGCAATATAGCCCGACCTTCCCGGGCTCCATCCCCAAAGGACGCGACACGATGCCCTTCCTTTCCGACACGCTCGCCCGGGTGAAACCCTCTCCCACGATTGCCGTCTCCAACCTCGCCGCCGAACTGAAGGCACAGGGCAAGGATGTGATCGGTCTGGGCGCGGGTGAGCCTGACTTCGACACGCCCCAGAACATCAAGGACGCGGCCAAGGTAGCGATCGATGCGGGCAAGACGAAGTACACGGCGGTTGATGGCATTAAGGAGCTGAAAGAGGCGATCGTCGCCAAGCTCAAGCGCGATAACGACCTCGATTACACCACCGCGCAGGTCACGGTCGGCACCGGCGGCAAGCAGATCCTGTACAACGCGCTGATGGCGACGCTGAACGCAGGCGACGAGGTCATCATCCCCGCGCCTTACTGGGTCTCCTACCCCGACATGGTGCTGCTGGCGGGCGGTGAGCCCGTCTTCGTCGAGGGCCCCTCGCAGACCGGCTACAAGATCACGGCCGAGCAGTTGGAAGCCGCGATCACGCCGAAGACCAAGTGGTTCATCTTCAACTCGCCCTCCAACCCCACCGGGGCGGGCTACACGGCCGAGGAATTGAAGGCGCTGACCGATGTGCTGCTCAAGCATCCCCATGTCTGGGTGATGACCGACGACATGTACGAGCACCTCGTCTACGACGATTTCGAATTCGCCACCCCCGCGCAGGTGGAGCCTCAGCTCATCGACCGCACGCTGACCTGCAACGGCGTGTCCAAGGCCTATGCCATGACCGGCTGGCGCATCGGCTACGCGGCAGGCCCGGAAGAGCTGATCAAGGCGATGCGCAAGGTGCAGTCGCAATCCACGTCGAACCCCTGCTCCATCAGCCAATGGGCGGCGGTCGAGGCGCTGAACGGCCCGCAGGATTTCCTCGCCCCCAACAACGAGACTTTCGCGCGCCGTCGGGATCTGGTGGTCAAGATGCTGAACGAGGCGGAAGGCATCGACTGCCCGACGCCCGAGGGCGCTTTCTATGTCTACCCCTCGATCAACGGCTGCATCGGCAAGACCTCTGCCGCGGGCACCAAGATCGACACCGACGAGGCGTTCGCCAAGGCACTGCTGGAAGAGACCGGCGTGGCCGTGGTATTCGGCGGGGCCTTCGGCCTCTCGCCCGCCTTCCGCGTCAGCTATGCCACCTCGGACGAGAACCTGACCGAGGCCTGCTCGCGCATCCAGAGCTTCTGCGCCGCGCTCACGTAAGCTGATCGCGCCGCGAATGTTCCACTTGCGAGGGCGTCCCAATGGGGCGCCCTTCCGCGTTTGAATGGACCGATTTCCTCAATCCGTCCGGGCGTTTAACCGGCTGTCGCTTGTCACCCGCCCCGGCGGGCGCTACGCCGTTGCCATGCAGCGCGCGAGATTATCCGACCATTTGATCCTGATCCTCGGATGCCTGCTGCTTCTGGGGCCGCCGGCGCTTTTGTTGGTCCGTGGCTTCTCGATTTCCGCGCTCGCGGACCTGATGACACCTTCATCCCCGCGCCCCGATCTGATGCAGATGCTCGGCACCTCGCTGATCATCGCCACGGGAGTCGCGCTGTTGAAAACCGTCACTTCCCTGCTGGCCGCCTTCGCACTGGTCTTCTTCCGTGTGCCCGGTGCGCGGGTGATCTTTCCGCTGCTCCTGCTGCCGTTGTTCCTGCCGATCGAGTCCCGGATCATGCCCACGGTGCTTGTCACCGACGCCCTGGGCCTGCTCAACACCTATACCGGGCTGATCCTGCCGATCACGGCCACGGGCCTCGGCACCCTGATCCTGCGACAGCAGTTGATGCAGCTTCCGCCGGAGGTGATCGAAGCCGCACAACTCGATGGGGCGGGGCCGCTGCGGGTCTTTTTCGACATCATCGTCCCGCTGAGCCTGCCGATCGTCGCGGCCTTGCTGGCGTTCTTCTTCGTGCTCGGCTGGAACCAGTATCTCTGGCCACTGATTGCCACCCCGTCCGCGCCGGACCGTGCCACATTGGTGAGCGGGATCGCCCTTCTGCGGATCGGCTCACCGGCGTCGATCACCCTTGCGGCCATAGCCTTGGTGCCGCCCCTCATCGTCTTCGTGATCGCGCAACGCTGGATTGCCAAGGGACTGGCGCCGATCCGGGCCTGACGGGGACACGCGAGGCGCGGTTTCCCCTTAACCGGGCGGCAGAGCGCGCCTTAGGGTGCCGGTGAACGGGAGCATTGCCATGACCACAGCCAGCACATTCTGGGACAAGGCCGCCACAAAATACGCGGCGAGCAAGATGTCAGATCCCGAGGGCTATCGCGCCACGCTGGAGCGCACCCGCGCGCATCTCCAACCGCAGGATCATGTCCTGGAAATCGGCTGCGGCACCGCCTCCACCGCGATCGAACTTGCCCCCTCGGTCGCACATTTCACGGCGACGGATATCTCCTCTGCCATGATCGATATCGGACGCGAGAAAACCCGCGCGGCGGGTGTCGAGAACATCTCTCTCTTCGTGCGGGAAGCCTCTGACGTGCCGGAGGGGCCGTTCGATGCCATCCTCGCCTTCAACCTGTTGCATCTGTTGCCAAATCAGGCAGAGACCTTGGCGCGTGTTCACGCCAGCCTGAAGCCGGACGGGCTCTTCATCTCCAAAACGATCTGCCTTGCGGAGAAGTGGTATTTCAGACCGCTGATCGGCGTCATGGCGCTCTTCGGGAAAGCGCCATTCGTCACCCACCAAAGGGTTGATGAGCTGCGCGCCGCGATCCTCGCGGCCGGGTTCGAGCCGGTTGAAGAACTCATTCAATCCGGCGCCGCCCCGCGCCTTTACTTGGTTGCCCGGCGCGTTTAGCCCTGCGCCTTGACGCCTCGGCCGATTGCCGGGACAGTCGCTGCAGCAGATTTCCCGGTACAGGGCTCCGATGACCGACCTTCCCGAGTATTATTTTCGCATCCGTGAGAACGGTGCCGCCGTGTTCCGCGTTTCGACGGAGAACCGTCAGCGCCGGATCGAGATGGACGAAATCGCCGTCGTCAACATCCGCAACGGCAACGTCAAACCCCATGGCGAGCATGTGCTCACCGACGAGGAAAACGCCGTCATCGCCGAGTGGATCGACGAGCGTCGCGCGGTTCTGAAAGACCGCGATATCGACGATATCCACCGCGCGATCGATTACCTCAACCTCACCACCCACTGGGCCAACAGCCGCGCCGATGACGAGGATCTGGAAGACGTGACCGACCGGCTATTGCTGGCCATGCACGATCTGCGCAGCGTGCTGGTGCGCAAGAAGGCGGACCGGATCATGGCCGCGCAGGAAGCCGAGAAGGGCTGAGGCGGCAGCGCTGCCACCGCTCCCGCCCGGCGTCCCGGTCTACTGGGCCGTCAGCACATAGCCCGCTTCGCCTGCCACAGGCTGGATCAGCTCGAAGCAATTGCCCGGACCGTCAGTCGCCATCCAGACATGGCCGAGGTCGGTGTCGAAGGAAATCTGCTCCCCCGCATTCATCCCGCCCATTTCGACCGGATTGCCATTGCCGTCGATCCACAGGAGCGCGCGGTATGCGCCGCTCTGGTTGTGGAAAGTAATCACCGTCGACTGGTTGGTATTCTGCGAGGCAACCCGCCCGAAGTTGTCGCAGGAGAGGTAGGCCGATTGCGTCACGCTCGGCGCGGTGGGGCGGGAGCCGCTTTCAGGCGTCAGGTCGCCGATCCCGTCGCAATCGGCCAGAAACGGCCCGATCGTGTCGGGGCCATTGCCGGTGATCGTATAGCCGCCGCTGGAGCCGACCCGCTCGAAGCTCACCGTCTCGCTGCCCGCGATAACCAACCACGCCGGGTCCGAGGCGCGAAGCGTCAGATCAACGCCGGAAATGCCGACCTCCGCCATGGTCCCAACGACACTGCCCTCAACCTGCGCCTCGCGCCCGTCGGCGCTGCGGATCAGCATCGTCGCGGCGTCCCCGTCGGACATGCCGCTGATGTCGGCCGAGACGGAAAGGGAAATCAGAGGACCCTGCGCGCCGATGAAACATTGGCCGGCGATGATCACGTCATCGGTTTCGGGCACCGCATACATGAGGCTGACATTGGTCTCGAAAACGTTGTCGCTCACCTCGGTGTAACGCGCCCAATCATGGCCGCTGATCGCGGGTCCGACATCGGGCGTCAGACCGCCCTGTTGCGCGGAAACCGCAAGGGGCAGGTTGAGGGCCGCAAGGGCGGCGGCAGCAAGAAAATGGCGCATGGAAAGGCTCCGCAAAAAAGGGGTGGCGAACAATGCAGCAAGCGTGGGCGAGAGCGCATTGCATTGCAAGCGGCGGATATCCCGCAGGCTTTGATGCCCCTCAATCCCGTTCGAAAAGCGTTTCCAGCAGCATGTCCTTGCGCGGCCCCGTCACGCGCCAGCGGGTTGTGAAGCGATCGGGGCCATCGAAGGCGTAGCGCACCCGGTAGGTATCGGGCGGGCAGTCGTGGAGCGCCTCCTGACCCGGCGCGGGGACCCGGTGAAAGGGCCGGCCATCGTCGAAGAAGACGTCAATCTCAGCGCCCTGCCCCTGCCCCTGCCAGAGATAGCGACGCGAGGCCTGCATCGGCGGCGCGCTCCCGTAGCGAAGGGTGCCGTCCTCCACCTGCAACAGCCCGTCTCCCTGCGGCGTCCAGACGGCGCTGCCGGTAAACCGCCCCACGAGATCGGCGCGATAATCGGTGATCTCTCGAGTCAAAACCCAGCGCCCCGCAAACCAGTCGAGCGCGATCATCCTGCCACCGTTCCTGCTGCCAATCGCCCCACCGGGTTGCTCCCTTCGCGCCGTGGCCGTATCAGCCTGCGTAACGTCAGACAGCCGAAAACCACCCTGAAAGGCAAGCCCATGATCCCCCGCTATTCCCGCCCCGAAATGGTCGCCATCTGGGAGCCCGCCACGAAGTTCCGCATCTGGTACGAGATCGAGGCCCACGCCTGCGATGCTCAGGCCGATTTGGGGGTGATCCCGCGCGAGAATGCCGAGGCAGTCTGGAAGGCGCGCGACGTGGAATTCGACGTCGCCCGCATCGACGAGATCGAGGCCGTCACCAAGCATGACGTCATCGCCTTCCTCACGCACCTGGCCGAGCACGTGGGCAGCGAGGAGGCGCGTTTCGTGCACCAGGGGATGACCTCCTCGGACGTGCTCGACACCTGCTTCAACGTCCAACTCGTGCGCGCCGCAGACATCCTGCTCGACGACATGGACAAGCTGCTGGCCGCGTTGAAGAAACGCGCCATGGAGCACAAGATGACCGTGCGCGTCGGCCGCTCCCACGGGATCCACGCCGAGCCCACCACCATGGGCCTGACCTTCGCGCGCTTCTACGCCGAGATGGACCGCAACCGCGCCCGTCTCGTGCAGGCGCGCGAGGAGATCGCCACCGGCGCGATTTCCGGCGCCGTGGGCACCTTCGCCAATATCGACCCGGCGGTGGAGGAACATGTCTGCGCGAAGCTTGGCCTCTCGCCCGAGCCGATCTCCACCCAGGTGATCCCGCGCGACCGCCACGCGATGTTCTTCGCGACCCTGGGCGTCATCGCCTCGTCGATCGAGAACGTCGCGACCGAAATTCGCCACATGCAGCGCACGGAAGTGCTTGAAGGGGCGGAGTTTTTCTCGATCGGGCAGAAGGGTTCCTCTGCCATGCCGCACAAGAAGAACCCGGTGCTGACCGAGAACCTCACCGGCCTCGCGCGGCTGGTGCGCATGGCGGTCGTGCCGGCGATGGAGAACGTGGCGCTCTGGCACGAGCGCGACATCTCCCACTCTTCCGTCGAGCGCGCCATCGGGCCGGATACGACAGTGACGCTGGATTTCGCGCTCGCCCGTCTGACCGGTGTCATCGACAAGATGCTGATCTTCCCCGACAACATGCTGGACAACATGAACAAGTACCCCGGTCTGGTCATGTCGCAGCGCGTGCTTCTGGCGCTGACGCAAGCAGGCGTCTCGCGCGAGGATGCTTATGCCATGGTGCAGCGTAACGCTCTGAAAGTTTGGGAAGAACGCACCGATTTCCGCGAAGAACTGCTGGCCGATGAAGCGGTTGTCGAGGCGCTTGGCGTGGACGGCATCGAAGAGAAATTCGACCTCGGCTACCACACCAAACACGTCGACACGATTTTCGCACGCGTCTTCGGAGAATAACGCCGCATCGCCCCGGATCGCCCCCGCCAATAACGGAACCTTAAGGCTTTTGCCCTAGGGATCATCTGCGGGGACGAGAAAGGGCCGACATGGCGATGCTGCGCGACGTTCAGGGCAATGGTCCCTCGGTGACGCTGAATGCCGGCGCTCAGCGTGCCGGCGTGCAGGGTGCGGCTGGCATGATAGATGTCACGCCGCGGCGCATGGGTCAGCAGCAGAAGGCGGCGGTCATCGTGCGGCTTCTGCTAGGGCAAGGCGTCTCGCCCGGCGTGCAACGGCTTGCGCCGCACCACCAGACCCGGTTGGCGCATATCATCTCGGAACTTGGCAATATCGACCGCAAGACGCTCGCAGCCGTGGTCCGCGAATTCACCGACCAGATCGACAACCTGGCACTGAGCTTCCCCGACGGGTTGAGCGAGACCTTGGAACTGCTGGAGCCGCATCTTGGCGAAGATGCGCTGAATGCCCTGCGCCTGGCCGCCGCGAGCAGCGAAGGCAATGATCCCTGGGCGCGGGTCTCCAAACAGACGGTCGAACGGCTCGCCCCCCTGATGGAAAGCGAAAGCGCCGAGGTTTGCGCGGTGCTCCTCTCGAAACTGACGGTCGCCAAGGCAGCAGCGCTTCTGGGCGAGGTGCCCGAAGACCGGGCACAGATCCTCGCCCACACGGTCGCCCTGACCGAGACGATCTCACCCGATCTCGTGGACCGGATCGGCGTTCATATTGCACAGATCCTCGATGCGGTGCCGCCGCAGGCCTTCACGAAAACGGCGGCGGAGCGCGTCGGCGCGATCCTGAATTCCACGCCGCAATCCTCTCGCGACAAGATGCTGGAAGGCCTCAACACACGCGATGCGCCCTTCGCCAAGGAGGTGCGCAAGTCGATCTTTTCGTTCAACCACATCCCCGAGCGGGTCGATCCGCCCGACGTCCCGATCATCGTGCGCAAGGCCGATGCGCAGACGATCATCGTGGCCTTCGCAGCCGGCCTCACCGCCGCGCCGCTCTCGGTCGAATTCCTGCTGGAGAACATGTCAAAACGCCTTGCAGAGCAGATGCGGGATGAGGCGGAAGGCCTTGGCACGCCAAAGCCGGAGGAGGGCGAAGCCGCCATGTCCGATCTCGTCGCGACCATCCGCGAACTCGCCGATCAGGGGGAGATCACACTCCTGCCACCCCCAGAATAATCCAACGCGCCCTCGCCGGGACCCGGGGGGCGACCTATATTCCGGATATGGTTCTGGAATTCACCGAGAAGGGCATCTATTGCCCCGCCGCCGATGCCTATATCGACCCGTGGCAGCCCGTGCCGCGTGCGCTGATCACCCATGGCCATTCGGATCACGCCCGCTACGGCCATGGCTCCTATCTGGCGACGGAGGCCTCCGCCCCGATCATGCGCCACCGTTTGGGGGACATCAAACTCCAGTCGACCCCCTACGGCGAAACCCACACGATTGGCGACGCCCGTATCAGCTTTCACCCTGCCGGCCACGTACCGGGTTCAGCGCAGATCCGGGTCGAGGTCGGAGGAGAGGTCTGGGTCGCCTCCGGTGATTACAAGACCGTCGACGACGGCCTGTCGGAGCCCTTCGAGCCGGTGCGCTGCGACGCCTTCATCACGGAATCCACCTTCGGCCTGCCCATTTATGAATGGCCCTCGCAGGACTCCCTCGCCCGTGACCTGAACACATGGTGGGCGACCTGCGTGGCAGAGGGCAAGCGCGCCGTTCTGGGCGTTTATGCCCTCGGCAAAGCGCAGAGGATCATGCGCCTGCTGGACCCGTCGATCGGTCCGATCCTGACCCACGGCGCGGTGGAGGCGTCCAACCGGATCCTGCGCGCCCAAGGCATCAGCCTGCCCGACACGATCCAAGTCGCGGAAGGCGTCGATGCCAAGAGCCACCCCAATGCCATCGTCCTCGCGCCGCCGTCAGCATTCGGCACCCCATGGATCAAGCGCTTCGGCGCGGTCTCGACGGCGTTCGCCTCCGGCTGGATGCGCCTGAGGGGCGTGCGGCGCAGGCGGGCGATGGACCGGGGCTTCGTCGTCAGCGATCACGCGGACTGGAATGGGCTCAACGAGGCAGTGGCCGCGACCGGGGCGGAGCGTGTCTTTGTCACGCACGGCTACACGGCCCAATTCTCTCGGTGGCTGTCCGAACAAGGCTATGACGCGGGCGTTGTGGAGACGGAGTTTGGCGGTGAAGATGGCGATGACGCGCAAGTCATCGAAGAGGGCACGGCATGAAAGAGTTGACCACGACAGACCGCATCTGGCGCGGCGTGGCACGCTATGTGGATCGTCCGACGCTGCGTCTGGTCCGATCGCAACGGCTCCTCCGCCTCCTCTTCTCGATCAGTGCGCCTCTGGGCTGCGCGATGCCCGCCGACGCCGAGGTCAGCCAGAAATCCAATGGCGACATCCACATAACGCCTGCCGGGTTCGCGCCTGACGCGCCCATCCTGATGTACCTGCACGGTGGTGGCTTCACCATCGGCAGCCCCCGCACCCATGCGGCGCTTGGCGCGCATCTGGCGGCGGCGTCCGGCCTGCGGGCGGTCCTCCCGAAGTACCGACTGGCGCCCGAGCATCCCTTCCCCGCCGCCAAGGACGACGCCATCGCAGCCTTCGACGCGCTGGTCTCTGCCGGGACCCCGCCGGCCGCGATCTGCGGTGACAGCGCTGGCGGCTGCCTCGCGTTGCAAGTCGCCTGTCACGCCCGTGACAGCGGCGCACCGATGCCACACGCGCTCGGGCTGCTCGCCCCGATCGCCGACCTCTCCGGCGAGGTCGAGGCACGCTTTGCCGACGCCGAGGACGAGATCCTCATCCCGCCGTCCTGGCCTGAGCGGATCAAGGATGCGTATCTGCCCGGGTTCGCGCGCGACACCGCCGAGGTCTCACCGCTCTTCGCGGACCTCTCCGGACTGCCGCCGACGCTGATCCAAGCCGCGCGCGGAGAGGCGCTGGCGCAAGATGCGCGGCGGCTGGAGGCAGCCATGGACGATGTCACACTGGACCTCTGGCCGGGCCTTCCCCACGTTTGGCAACTCCATGCGGGACGCACACCCACGGCGAATGCAGCACTGGCCGAGATGGGCGCGTTCATCGCGTCGAAACAGCCGTGAAGGCCTTCGCCGCCCTGTTCACGACGCTGGATCAGACCACCAAGACCGGTCTGAAAACAGCCGCCTTGGCCGAGTATTTCCGCACCGCGCCCGAGAATGACCGTCTTTGGACGATCGCTCTCCTCTCGGGGCGACGACCGCGCCGGGCGGTCAACAGCACGAAGCTGCGCGAGTGGGCGGCAGAGCGCGCGGGCATTCCACTCTGGCTGTTCGAAGCTTGCTACCCCGTTGTCGGTGACCTCTCGGAAACCATCGCACTGGTCCTGCCGGCCCCGGAGAAGCAATCCGACAAGAGCCTCAGCGAATGGATCGCCATGCTGCGCGGGCTCGAGGCCGTTGATGAGGACGCGCGCAAGGCCGCGATCCTTGCCGCATGGGACGCGCTCCCGCCGATAGAACGGTTTGTTTTCAACAAGTTGATTACTGGCGGCTGGCGTATGGGGGTCAGCCAGAAACTGATGACACGCGCCTTGGCGCAGGCGACGGACATTGAAGAGGCCGAGCTGACCCACCGCCTGATGGGGGAATGGACGCCCGACAGCGTCACCTGGCAGAGCCTCATCGAGGCTCCTGATCCGACCGCGGGCCTCAGCCGCCCCTACCCCTTCTACCTCGCCTATCAGTTGGACGGAGAGCCGGAGGATCAGGGGCCGGTCAAGGACTGGCTTGCCGAGCGGAAATGGGATGGGATCCGCGGCCAGCTGATCCTGCGCGGCGGCGAGCGGTATCTTTGGTCGCGCGGAGAAGAGCTCATGACAGAGCGGTTCCCCGAGTTCGCCGCGCTGCTGGATTATCTGCCCGACGGCACGGTCATCGACGGCGAGGTTTTGGCCTACGACAAGGAGCAGGAAGCGCCCCTCTCGTTCAACGCATTGCAGCCGCGCATTGGCCGAAAGACGGTCCCGAAGAAGCTTCTGGCGGAAGCGCCCTGCATCCTCATGGCCTATGATCTGTTGGAGTGGCAAGGCGAAGACATGCGCCAGCATCCGCTGTCCGAGCGTCGTGCGATTCTGGAGAGCGCGATCAGCGGCTTGCCGAAAGAAGCGCCGATCCGGATTTCACAGAAGGTCGATGCCGAGACCTGGGACGATCTGCGGGAGGCTCGGGCCATCAGCCGCGATCTCGGCGCCGAAGGCCTGATGCTGAAGCGCCTTTCCGCTCCATATCTGGCGGGTCGAAAGAAGGGGGACTGGTGGAAATGGAAAGTCGATCCCTTAACCATCGACGCCGTGATGATCTACGCTCAGGCCGGCTCCGGACGGCGCGCCACGCTCTATACGGATTTCACCTTCGCCGTCTGGGACGGGCCCGACCTCGTGCCGTTCACCAAGGCTTACTCCGGCCTGACGGACAAGGAATTCGCCTCGATCACCGCTTGGGTGCGGAAGAACACGCTCGAGCGCTATGGCCCGGTTCGACAGGTCAAACCCCACCATGTGTTCGAGATCGCCTTCGAGGGCATTCAGGCCTCTGCGCGGCACAAGTCAGGCGTCGCCCTGCGCTTCCCGCGCATGCTGCGCTGGCGCAAGGACAAGCCAATGGAGGAAGCCAACACGTTGGATGACCTCAAGCAGATGCTGGAACAATACGGTTGATCTCGCCGTTAAGGCATAACTTTAATAATGCAATGCAAATACCTGATCTAGTTGTTAAAAATGAAGCTTCGAGGCCAAGACGGATAGTCTGAAGTTGCCACACCATTGCGCATCGTACCGGCATAGGCGGCTTGCGGGCCGAGCACTCGGACCGTGACGGTGCCGCCTCTTGAGGGTGTCACCAGCCCCCGATGTGTGGCCGCCCCGCAGATCGAGCTGTCTGACGTGTAGACGTCAGTCCCCCAGACCGTTCCGCCCGCATTGTTGTTGGTGGGACACTCGAAGGCGAAAACCTGTCCGACTGCGCCGCCTACGCCGAGCGAGTCTGCCGAGTCGCCCCAAGTGATGCGACGAATTCCGCCTGTCAGGGGACGGGCACCGGTGATCTGGAAGCTGGAATCCCACGAGCCATAGTCGGAAGTGGTCACCCCGTTCTGACTGGAGCCGCTATAGAAACTCATCCCCGGCACCTGTTGGAAGCCCACGACACCGCCGCGATCGTGGGCGATCCAGCCGAAGTGGACGGCAGCGGTGCAAATCGAGCTGTCGGAGGTATAGGTTCCCGTTCCCCAGACCGTATGGAATGAACCATTCGGCGCGCATTCGACTTGTCCCGCGGCGCCCGGGTTATTCACACCGAGCGTGATCAGATTAGCGCTCCAGTCAGCCAAGGCCGGACTGGCGAGACAGAAAATTGCAGCCGTAGCCGCTTTGAAAACCTTGAGAAACATCAGCGATCCTTCCGGTAAATGGACTGTAAGCAATCATCTCCGGGTCGTGAATGCAGCCTTGGCGGCACACGGGCTCCATCCCGGCACACCGCAAAAGCGTTGACCCTAGGGAAGCATGCCCGAGCCCTTGTCGCGCTCGCAACGAAATTCTTGAATCGCCGAACCGAGGAAGCGCTCAGGCCACGTCGCTGACTGTCACCGGGCGCTTGCCCGCAGCCCAAGCGGCAGCCGCCTCACCAAAGGCTTCGAAAAGCGGGCGCGACACCGGATCGTGGGCGGCGCGATATTCCGGATGCCATTGAACGGACAAGGTAAACCCGGGCGCGTCGGCAATGTAGATCGCCTCGGGCGTACCGTCAGGCGCATGGCCGTCGATCACCACACGGGGGCCGGGTTTCTTGATCCCCTGGCCGTGCAGCGTGTTGGTCATCACTTCGGTCGCGCCCATCAATTTGTGGAACGGGCCGCCCTCGGTGAAGGTCACGACGTGGCGCAACTCGAACTTCTCTTCAAGCGTCCCATCGGGTGGCATCCGGTGGTTCATCCGCCCCGGCAGATCGCGGATCTCGGGGTAGAGGGAGCCTCCCATCGCGACGTTGACCTCCTGAAATCCGCGGCACAGCCCAAGGATCGGCAGACCGCGCGCGACGCAGGCGCGGATCAGCGGCAGGGTCAGCGCGTCGCGGTGACGGTCCATGGTGCCGTGGGCGTCGGTGTAATCCTCGCCATATTCCTCGGGATGCACATTGGGACGCCCGCCGGTGAAGACGAAACCGGCGCAGGTCTCCAGCAAGCTCTCCATATCCACGAAGGATGGATTTGGCGGCACGATCATCGGCAGACCGCGCGACACCTCGGCCACGGCCTCGGAGTTCATCGTGCCCCCGGCGTGGGTCTCGTATGACTCGTTGATGAGGTGGTGGTTGCCGATAATGCCGATCAGGGGGCGGGTCATACTGCGTCCATCATTGTGATCATGGCCGTTTTGTAGCGGGCGGAGGGTCAAAGGAAAAGGCGCTTGCTCGCGCAGAGCCGTTGCACGACCGCACAACTGGCACGGGTTCACGCAGGCGTCATTTCACGGAACGCCCGCGCGCGCTATGCTTTAGCCTCTACCAGAGGTCACAAATGCCACTTCCGTCCCTTCGCCTGCCGTCACGGCGCACTCGGCTCAAGATCCTTCATTGGAGCATTGTGCCGTTCTTCATCTGGTTCGTCTTTGCCGATCCGGAAGTGCTACGCCGGATGGGTCCGGGATGGTTTCAACTGCATTCCATCAACGGGCTGATCTTCGTGACCCTCGCCCTGATCTGGACGATCTGGCATCTGCGCAAAGGTCTGGCCTCCCGCCCCGGCCCGAAACTTCCCCCAAAGGCACGGGCCATCCATCCAATTTTGCACAAGAGCTTGATCTGGGGGCTGTTTTTCGTGGCGCTGACCGGGTTCGGCCTTGGTCTGACTTCTGCTGTGTTGATGCGTGCCGGTGGGATCTTGCCGATCGCACCGCCTCTGGACATGCCACAGGCCCACGCCGTGGTTTCTTGGATCCACGTCTATCAATTCTACGCGCTGGCGGCGATCGCGGTCGCCCATGGGGCCTTTCACACGTGGCGTCACCTGCGCCTGCGTGACAACGCGCTCCGCATCATGGCGCCGAAGTTTCTGCACCGCTTTCTCTGACCCTCGGGCCGTCCCCGTAGCCCTTCTCCTGCCAAGTTGCGGTTTTCCCTGCTTGATCCCGGCATCGTCTCGCAAGAGACTGCCCCCGACACCCATTGCCTCGGAAAACCTCTCGCCATGACCGACACCTTCGATCGCGAACCCGAAAGCGCCCGCCCGGAAGACGAGCATCGCTTCCCCTGCCCCAACTGCGGATCGGACATGCGCTATGCGCCGGCCGAGGGAAAAATGATCTGCGACCATTGTGGCAACGAGGAGCCGATCGAGGTCACCGACGGCCCCTGGGGCGGCGGCGTTGCGATGGTCGAGAACGATTTCGAGGCCGCTGTCCGGGGCGAGGTTGCGGCATCCGAGATGGAGGAGACCCGCGTCTCGACCTGTCCCAATTGTGGCGCGCAGGTCCAGTTCGACGGCGCCGATCACAGTCAGGAATGCCCGTTCTGCGCCACCCCCGTGGTCGCCGACACCGGCACCCACCGGCACATCAAGCCCAAGGGGCTGATCCCCTTTCAGCTGACCGAACGCGAAGCCCACAAGGCGATGAACGATTGGCTCCACGGGCTCTGGTTCGCGCCCAACGGCTTGAAGGAATACGCCCGGAAGGACAGCTCTCTGGATGGCATCTACGTGCCGTTCTGGACCTACGATGCCGATACCGCGACCCGCTATCGCGGCCAGAGGGGCACGGCCTATTACGTCACCGTGAAGGGTCCGGACGGCAAACCGAGACAGGAGCGCCGCATCCGCTGGACCCGCGCGTCGGGCCGTGTCAGCCGGTTCTTCGATGACATCCTCGTGCTGGCGTCCAAATCCTTGCCGAAGCGATACACGGACGCGCTGGCGCCGTGGGATCTCAGCGGTTTGGCGGAATATCGGCCGGAGTTTCTCTCGGGCTTCCGCGCAGAGGGCTACACCGTCGAGTTGGACGAAGGCATGCTCGAGGCCCGCGCCATCATGGACGCCCAGATCCAGCGCGACATTCGCCGGGATATCGGCGGCGATGCGCAGCGGATCGACGCGATGGACACCCATGTGGACAAGGTGACCTTCAAGCATATCCTGCTGCCGGTCTGGATCGCTGCCTACAAATACCGCGGCAAGAGTTTCCGCTTCGTGGTGAACGCGCAAAGCGGCAAGGTGCAGGGCGAGCGGCCCTACAGTTGGGGCAAGATCGCGCTGGCGGTCATCGCTGCGCTCATCGTGGCGGCGGCGGTCTTCTACGGGTTGGAGGTCATGGATCGCTGAGCGAGGGCGGTGGGGCTGGTCGCTGTCCGCTGCGTCGGCCATCTAGGATTTTCACGCCTCTTCGTGTAGCCTAAGCACTGACGTCGCGCGTCTCAGCGCCGTGGCGTCGTGCCCGCGTTGCGCGAAATAGGCTTCCCCAAGGCGCCTGTTACCGCTAACACACTCCCGAAATTGAGATGGAGAGACCCCATGATCCTGTGCGCCGGTGAAGCCCTGATCGACATGCTGCCCCGCCGGACCGAGGCCCATGAAGCGGCCTTCGCCCCCTACCCCGGCGGATCGGTCTTCAACACGGCCGTGGCCCTGTCGCGCCTTGGGACCGAGACAGAATTCTTCTCGGGCCTGTCCACCGACCTCTTCGGTGAGCGGCTGGACGGTGTCCTGATGGCAAATGGCGTCGGCAGCACCTTGGCGCACCGCGGCGATCGCCCGACGACGCTGGCCTTCGTGACGCTGAACGATGGCCATGCGAGCTACGCCTTCTATGATGAGAACACCGCCGGAAGGATGCTGACCGAGGCCGATCTCCCCACGATCCCCGACAGCGCGAAGGCGTGTTTCTTCGGGGGAATCTCCCTTGCCGTAGAGCCCTGCGCCGATGCCTATGCCGCGCTGATCGCGCAGGCGGACAAGCTGAACCGTGTCGTGATGATCGACCCGAACATCCGCCCCGGCTTCATCGCCGACGAGGCGCGTTTCCGTGCGCGGCTCGACCAAATGCTGGCGCATACCGACATCATCAAGGCCTCGGACGAGGATCTGCGGTGGCTCTTGGGCGATCACCCGCTGCCGGTGCTGGCTGAAAAGCTCTCGGAAAAAGGGCCGTCGGTCGTGCTTGTCACCCAAGGGGCTGCGGGCGTCACGGGGTTCCATGGCGATCTCGAGATCCACGTCGACGCGCAGGCCGTGAAGGTCGTCGATACCGTCGGTGCGGGCGATACGTTCAATGCTGGCGTTCTGGCGGGTCTTGAGGACGCGGGCGCGCTCGACAAGGACATGATCGGCAAGGGTCTTGATGGGGAGACCCTGCGCGCGGCCATGACGCTTGGCGTCCGCGCCTCGGCGGTGACGGTGACGCGGGCCGGTGCCAACCCGCCGCGCCGTGACGAGCTGACGTGAGGGCGCTGCTCCAACGGGTCAGCCATGCGCGCGTGGAGGTCGATGGCGCGCCGGTCGGTGAGACAGGACCGGGCCTGCTGATCCTGTTGTGCGCCATGCAGGGTGACACCGAGACCGAGGCAGAAAAGCTGATGGCCAAGATCAGCAAGCTGCGGATTTTCAAGGACGACGCGGGCAAGATGAACCGCTCGCTGCTCGACAGCGGCGGCAGCGCCCTCGTGGTGAGCCAATTCACGCTGGCCGCTGACACCGCGCGCGGCAACCGCCCCGGTTTCTCTGCGGCCGCGCCGCCGCAGGAGGGGGAGGCGCTTTACCGCCACGCAGCCGCCCATCTCCGCGCCCTCGGGGTCGAGACCCAGACCGGAGAGTTCGGGGCGGATATGGACGTGCATCTGGTTAACGACGGCCCGGTGACGATCTGGATCGACACGGCTGATTAACCTCAGGCCGAGCGCGTCACGTCGTGGTTATAGAGCCAGTTGAACCGGTTGGTGACGGCATGCGGGGCGAAGCGCGCCGCGGCCCGTAGCGCGGTATGTGCGGCGAACCGAAACGGCCCCGGCCGCAGGTGATAGTTCGTGGCGTTGTCGTTCGCCGCCTCCACGATCCGTGCCGTCCGCGGCTTGCGCAGGGCTTGATAGCGATGCAGGGCACGGCCCACGTCCGCTTCGACGCCCAGACAATCGGCCAGCACCCATGCGTCTTCCAACGCCATGTTGGCACCTTGTGCGAGGAATGGCAGCGTCGGGTGCGCAGCATCGCCGAGCAGCACGAGCGGCCCGTTGAACCACTGCGCCGCGACCGGGTGGCGATACAGCCCCCAAAGGTTCGGCTCTTCGACCCGCGCCAGCAACGCGCGGATTTCAGGGCAGAAATCGGTGAAGGCGGCGCGAAGGTTGCGCGGATCGTCGGTCAGCATCCAGTCTTCCACGGCCCAGGCATCGCGCTCTTCAACGGCGACGATGTTGGTTAACGTGCCGCCCCGCAGCGGGTAGCGCACCAGATGCCGCCCCGGCCCCATGAAAACCTGCGCCTCGGGCGCGAGCCGCTCTGCCGCCTCTGTCGGAACCAACGCGCGCCACGCGACCTGCCCCGTAAAGAATGCCTTCGAGCGCGGATTGAGGTGCGCGCGCCCTGCAGAGTGCAGCCCGTCCGCCGCGATGGTGAGGCCGTGGGTCTCTGTCGCGCCATCCGCAAGCATGAGGCGCACGGCATGTTCCTCGGCCTCGACGCCTCTCACATGAACTCCGAGGCGGATTTTCACGCCGGCTTCCACCGCGGCCTGATGGAGCGCACCAATCAGGTCCGCGCGGTGCACGAAATGGAACGGCTCTCGCAGAGACATCCGGAAAACCTCCGCGCCGCGCCGGAAATCGCGCAGGCACACCGCCTCCCCGCGCGTGGCCGCGCGAGCCACAGCATCGGCCACGCCGAGCGCTTTCAAAACGACCCATCCGTTTGGCGAGACCTGCAGGCCCGCGCCGACCTCTGCAATCGTGTCAGACCGCTCCAACACCGTGACGGAGGCGCCCCGCCGCGCACAGGCCAGCGCCGCCGCCAACCCGCCGATTCCCCCGCCGATGACGGTAATCTGTTTGCCTATGAGCATCCTGCGTCTCCATGCAAAAGGGCACCCGTCGGGTGCCCTTTTCCTGATCTTCGTGCCAAGCGCGGCCTGATCGCGGCTCAGTCGTCGCGGTGGACCTTCTCGCGACGCTCGTGACGCTCCTGCGCTTCCAGCGTCATCGTGGCGATCGGGCGGGCGTCCAGACGCTTGAGCGAAATCGGCTCTCCGGTCTTCTCGCAGTACCCGAACTCGCCGTCTTCCACACGCCGAAGCGCCTGATCGATCTTGGCGATTAGCTTGCGCTGGCGATCCCTCGTGCGCAATTCCAGCGCGCGGTCCGTCTCTTCCGAGGCGCGATCCGCAACGTCGGGAATATTGCGGGTTCCGTCCTGAAGCGTGGTGACCGTCGAGCGGCTCTCGTCCAACAACTCATCGCGCCATGTCAGCAGCTTGCGGCGAAAATACTCCACCTGACGCTCGTTCATGAATGGTTCGTCCTCAGCGGGACGATAATCATCTGGCAAAAAAACTTCTGCTTTCATCGTGCTCCCCTCAGTGGGGCTCATATTGCTCATGGTGTCTAACCTCCGCCAGTCCATGCGTCCCCCCGTGGCGGTCGATTACACCTGCGAAGGCGGGTTGTCACCAAGATAGTGAGTGCGGTAGCCAATTTGTAATTGGACACGCTCTCCGAGAGGAACCCGACTTGTTAAGATTTGACGGCACCGCCGATTATGTTGCGACCCAGGATCTGACCGTTGCGGTCAATGCCGCCGTGACCCTGGAACGGCCGCTTCTGGTCAAGGGTGAGCCCGGCACCGGCAAGACGGAACTGGCCCGCCAGGTGGCCGGGGCGCTCGAGCTGCCGATCATCGAATGGCACATCAAATCGACCACCCGCGCGCAGCAGGGGCTTTATGAATACGATGCCGTCTCACGCCTGCGCGACAGCCAGTTGGGCGAGGAACGCGTACATGATGTGCGCAACTACATTCGCAAGGGCAAGCTGTGGCAAGCCTTTGAACGGCAAGAGAAATGCGTGCTGCTGATCGACGAGATCGACAAGGCGGACATCGAGTTTCCGAACGATCTTCTGCAGGAACTCGACCGGATGGAATTCTTCGTCTACGAGACCGGCGAGACGGTGAAAGCACAGGTTCGTCCGATCGTCATCATCACCTCGAACAACGAAAAAGAGCTGCCCGACGCCTTCCTGCGCCGCTGCTTCTTCCACTACATCCGCTTCCCCGACATCGAGGTCATGAAAAAGATCGTGGAGGTCCATCATCCGGGCATCAAACCGGCCCTTCTGACGACCGCGCTCACGCAATTCTACGAGATCCGGGAGCAACAGGGTCTGAAGAAAAAGCCCTCCACCTCCGAAGTTCTGGATTGGCTGAAACTGTTGCTCGCGGAAGACCTGCAGCCCGAGGATCTGCGCCGCGACGGGGCGTCGGCCCTGCCGAAACTGCATGGTGCGTTGTTGAAAAACGAGCAGGACGTAGCCCTTTTCGAACGCCTTGCCTTCATGGCACGCGGGCAACGGTAGGCAAGCATTCGCCCACAGTGCGACGGGAAGGTTTAAGCCTGCCCGATTCCTGCCATAATTGGTCTGCACATTGCGCTGGCGCGCCAACAGAAGCTCAAGACAGGCAAGAACTTGACCCCGTCGCACACCATTCGCCCCTTGGGCGCAGAGGATCGGAAACAATGGGGCACGCTTTGGCGTGGCTATCTGGGATTCTACGAGGCCGAAATCGCACCGGACCATGACGACCTGCTTTTCCAGCGGCTGATTGATCCCTCTATCGACAACCTGCAGGCTTGGGTCGCGCAGCGCAGCGAGGATCTGGTGGGGCTCGTTCATATTGTCACACATGCGCATACTTGGCGCGCGGAACGCGTTACCTATCTACAGGATCTGTTCACGGCACCCGAGGTCCGTGGCACCGGGCTTGGTCGGGCCCTGATCGAAACCGTTTACGCGGACGCTGACGCGCAGGGGCGTGATACGGTGTACTGGATGACGAAAACCTCGAACACGACGGCGCGAAAGCTCTACGACCGGATCGCGCAACCGACTGACTTTATGAAGTATTCTCGAACCTGAAGGCCCAGTATTTGTCCCGTTTCCTGACCCTCACGGCGCCCGTCTTCGCCATGCTCCTCGCGGCTTGCGCGCCTTCGAACAGCACGGATGTGCCTGACCGGGCGGCGGCTGCAGCGCCCGGCACCTTGCCGGCGATGAATACATTCGGCGCGCCTCGGATCAGTTCGCCGACCCGCTCGAACTCGACGATTGCAGCCGATTTTCTCGATCTGAGCTTCCAGATGGAATCGGGGCGCACGATTGACCGGATCAGCCGGTTCGAGGGACCGATCACCGTCGCCGTCGCGTCCGGCGCGCCCGCGTCTCTCAACAGCGATCTTGATCAGTTGCTGCGGCGACTGCGGTCCGAGGCCGGCATCGACATCTCCCGGACGTCCTCGTCCGAGGCCTCGATCACCATCGAGACCATGCCGCGCTCGCGCATGCAGCGGGTCGTGCCGCAAGCGGCGTGTTTCGTCGTGCCCCGCGTCAGCTCTTGGTCCGAGTTCCGCCGGGCGCGCTCGGGGCGGTCACTGGATTGGACGACGCTCGACACCCGCGAGCGGGTTGCCGTCTTCATTCCCTCCGACGTGTCGCCGCAGGAAGTGCGCGATTGCCTCCATGAAGAGATCGCGCAGGCCCTCGGGCCCCTCAACGATCTCTACCGCTTGCCCGATTCCGTCTTCAACGACGACAACTTCAACGCGGTCCTGACCGGGTTCGACATGCTCATCCTGCGGACCTATTACGACGATGCGCTGCGTTCGGGCATGACCCGCGCGCAGGTGGCGAGCGCCCTGCCCGGCATTCTTTCGCGGATCAATCCGGGCGGTGGCGTGACCATTCGCGAGAGCGGATCCCAGACGCCCCGCGCCTGGATCACCGCGATCGAAGCCGCGCTCGGACCGGGCCAATCGGACGAGGCGCGTGTTTCCGCCGCCGAGCGTGCGGTGCGTCTGGCACAGCAGCGTCAATGGACCGATACGCGCCTCGCCTTCAGCTATTTCGCGCTTGGCCGCCTGACCCTGTCACGCGATGTGGAGACCTCGATCCAGGCATTCCAATCGGCCTCCACCATCTTCGAGCGTGTCGCCCCCAACGGGATCCAGTCGGCCCATGTGGACATGCAACTCGCCGCCTTCGCCCTTTCGGCAGGGCGCACGGAAGAGGCGCTGCGCCTGACCGAGCGCGCCCTGCCCGCGGCCACCCGCGCGCAAAACGCCTCGCTCCTCTCGACGCTTCTGATGATCCGCGCCGAAGCTCTGGACGATGTCGGACGCGCCTCCGAGGCCCGCAGCGTTCGGCTTGATAGCCTCGCATGGGGCCGTTATGGCTTTGGCTCCAACGCAGCCGTCAGCGCACGGTTGACCGAAGTCGCGGCGCTCTCGCCCGGCAGGTAACAGGCCAGAGGCGGGACGATCATGCTGAATTTCATGGGTGCTGTATTGGGCCTTGTCATTGGCGCTCTTCTGGCGCGCAAGCGCGGCGGCAACTGGGCAGACATCGCCCAATACGGGGCGGTCTTCGCGCTGATCGGGTTTCTGCTTGGCACGCTCGTCATGCTTGTGGTCCCGGCCCCGCAGTAGCTAGGCTGCGTCCATGTTCTTACCCTTTTTTCAGACCCTCCGCTCGGCCCGCATCCCGGTTTCCCTCCGCGAGTATCTCGCCTTTCTCGAAGGGGTCTCTGCGGGTCTGGTGACCTATGACGTCGACGGGTTCTACTATCTCGCCCGCGCTGCCATGGTGAAGGATGAGCGTCACCTCGACCGGTTCGATCAGGCCTTTGCCCATACCTTCGGCGGGCTGGAGGCGATCACCGCCGACGACGTGCTGGAAGCGGCCGAAATTCCCCGCGAATGGCTGGAAAAGCTGGCGGAAAAACACCTCTCCGAGGAAGAGCGGGCCGAGATCGAGGCTCTGGGTGGCTTCGACAAACTGATGGAGACCCTGCGCGAGCGCCTGAAGGAACAGGAAAAGCGCCATCAGGGCGGCTCGAAGTGGATCGGCACCGCCGGCACCTCGCCCTTCGGGGCCTATGGGTACAACCCCGAAGGCGTGCGGATCGGTCAGCACGAGAGCCGGCACCGACGCGCCGTGAAGGTCTGGGACAAGCGGGACTTCAAGAACCTCGACGGCGACGTCGAACTCGGGACCCGTAACATTAAGGTCGCGCTCAAACGTCTACGACAGTGGGCGCGCAACGGCGCGGCGGAGGAATTGGACCTCGACGGGACCATCCGCGCGACGGCCGAACATGGCTATCTGGACGTGAAGACCCGGCCGGAACGTCGCAACGCCGTGAAGGTGATCCTGTTTCTCGACGTCGGCGGCTCGATGGACGATCACGTGAAGGTGGTGGAGGAGCTGTTCAGCGCCGCGAAGGCTGAATTCAAGCATCTGGAATACTACTACTTCCACAATTGCCTCTACGAAAGCGTCTGGCGCGACAACCGGCGCCGCTGGTCCGAGACGATCCCGACCTTCGAGGTGATGAACACCTACGGGCCTGATTATAAGTGCATTTTCGTGGGCGACGCGGCGATGTCCCCCTACGAGATTGCCTTCGCTGGCGGGGCGAACGAACATTGGAACGAGGAGCCGGGGAGCACGTGGTTGCAACGCGCCCGCGCCCAGTGGCCGGACCACATGTGGATCAACCCGACGCCCGAAAAGCATTGGCGCTACACGCAGTCGACCCAGATGATCAACGAGATCTTCGAGGGGCGGATGGTGCCGATGACACTGGAAGGCATCGACCGCGGCATGCGTGAGTTGGGCCGCTGATCGCGCAACTGCGCCGGGCTTCGGCTCTAAGTGAACATCGTAGCGGGCTCTGCCCGGATGGGATGGCCGCGAGTTCTGCTGTGGGGTGCGGCGAGAGAGGTGATCTGGGTCACCTTCTATCTCGGGTTGAGCGACCCCTTCGGTGACCGGATCGACGCGCGGGCCATTCTGCTCGGCAATGCCTCCGATTTCCTTGTGGCAGACTTGGACACGGTCGGCCTCGGTGCCGCGCTTCTGACCCGGATCAGGCAGGCGAATTAGCCGCGCGCCGATTTCCATTGCCGCCGCGGATAGCGCACCCCATATCTAAGCCATGTTGAAGCTGACCCCCATCCTGCTCGCCGTGGGCTACGGCCTCGTGATGTACCTGTTCTCGGCCTGGCGCACGAACCGCGACCTGAAGGCGCGCTCTACGGAGTTGGCGGATGCACGTCTGCGGGCCATTACCGAGAAGTTCGCCAAGGTCCTCGATGTCGAGAAGATCCGCGTCAACGTCTACGAGGTGGACGCGGTCAACGGGCTCGCTGCCCCGAACGGGCAAATCTACCTGACGCGCGGATTCTATAATCGCTACCTCTCGGGCGAGGTGACGGCCGAGGAGTTGGCCAGCGTCATCGCCCATGAGTTGGGTCACGTCGCCATGGGCCATACCCGGCGGCGGATGGTCGACTTTTCCGGTCAAAATGCGGTGCGCGTGGTGCTCGCCAGCGTCTTGGGGCGGTTCATCCCCGGCATCGGTGCGGCAATCGCGAACGCGGTCGGGGCGCTCCTTGCGGCGCGGTTGAGCCGGCAGGATGAATACGAGGCCGACGCCTACGCGACGTCCCTGATGGTCTCCGCCGGCCTCGGCGCGGGTCCCCAGAAGACGATGTTCGAGAAGTTGGAGCGCTTGGCGGGTCTGAAAGGCGGCGGCACGCCGGCGTGGTTGATGAGCCATCCGAAGACGTCCGAGCGGATCGCGGCGATCGAAGCGATGGAGGCGCGGTGGCGCTCTGAAGGGCCTGCAAACTAAGGGCTCAAGCGAACTGGAACGGTTACCTTCAAAGGCTGCGTGTATTTCCCGTATTTATGAAAAGATGAAGTCAGGCGCTCAGCGCTTTGCCGAGACGGGGCAGCCGGACGCGCTTGAGGAGCCCGCGCAGGGGCAGGTTCTGGCCTGAGAGGCGCTCGGCCTCGGCGTGAGTCTCGGCGACGGCCTGGGCCACGGCGTCCGGCTGCTCAAGCCACAGGTCCATCAAGAGCGCGTCTGGTGCCACCGCGCGGATGCCGTAGCCTGACAGCTCGCGCGCGGGAAAATCCTTGAGGTTCTGGGTCAGGATCACCTCGGCGCCGCCTTGAATCGCGGTGGCGAGGACGTGGACGTCAGCGGGATCGGGGAGCCAGAGCGGCGCCTCATCCCCCGGCGGCGTCAGAGCCTCGGGGAACTGCAGGTTGGCACGGGTGACCTCCGCCTGAGCAAGCTCCGCATCGAGCGCCCCGCCGTTCCGGGCGGCGGCGCGGGTCCATTCCTCCAACAAGCGGTCCGACCAGCGCGGCGCGATCAGGCCGCGTTCTGCGCAGCCGAAGACGATCTGGCGCAACACCGTGGGGTAGAGCACGCAGGCGTCGATGACCGCGATCATAGGGAGAACGCGAGCGCTTTCAGGTAGCCTGTGTCGCTCAGGCTCGGGTGGACCGGGTGATCGGGCCCGGCGAAGCCGGTGTAGATCAGACGCGGCTCGCGCCCCGCTCGGCCGATGCCACGGATGCAGGAGGCGCGGAATTTGCCGAGGTCCGCCGCGTGGGAACACGAGCAAAGCATCAAGGTGCCGCCCTCTGCCACGAGGGACGCGGCCAAGCGCGCCACGCGTTCATAGGCGCGCAGCCCCTTGTCGAGGGCCGGTTTCGACGGCGCGAAGGCCGGGGGATCGGCAATGACGAGGTCAAACGTCGCGCCCTCGGCCGCGAGCGCTTCCATCACCGTGAAGGCATCGCCCTGACGCGTATCAAAGCGCGCGTCGCAGCCCATCGCCTGGGCGCCCTGCCCCGCCAGCGTCAGCGCGGGCTCGGAGGCATCGACAGCAAGGGCGCTCTGCGCGCCGGCGGCCAGCGTGGCCAAGGCAAAACCGCCCACGTGGGTGAAGACATCCAGAACGCGCGCGCCTTCGGCCAAGCGCGCCATGAGGGCGTGGTTCGGCCGCTGGTCGTAGAAAAGGCCGGTTTTCTGCCCCCCCATGACGTCAGCCATGTAGGTCGCCCCGTTCATCGGCACTTCGATCGGACCGTCAGGGGCCGTGCCTGCGAGCGTCAGTATCTCTTCGGGCAAATCCTCCAACGCGCGGGCGCGCGATGTGCCGTTCTTGATGAGCGTCGTGGCGCCGGTTGCCTCCAGCAGCAGATCGCGCAGGTCATCGAGGCGCTCTTCCAGCCAGATCGCGTTGGGCTGCATCACCAGCGTGTCGCCGAAGCGGTCGACGATCAGGCCCGGCAGGCCGTCGCCCTCGGCGTGGATCAGGCGATAGTAGGGCGCGTCATAGAGCGCATCGCGCAGCCGAGCGGCCCGATTGATCTTGGCGCGCAGCCAGTCCTTGTCGATCACCGTATCCGGCGCGCGGTCGAGGATCCGCAGGCCGATCCGTGCATTGACGGTCGCGACCCCGATGCCGATTGGCTGCCTTTCGGCATCTTCCAAAAGAGCCAAGGCCCCCGCGGGTACAGCCTTGGACCGGCGATCGAGAACGAGGTCGTCCGCCCAGGCCCAGGGGTGGCCATGGCGGATGCGGCGGGCGTCAGCCTTGGGTTTAAGGCGGAGAACGGGAAAAGAGGGCGCTGTCATAGCGCCCCCTCTAGCGGGTTATTGAACGATCCGTAAGGTCGAAATTGCGAGACGGCTCAGTTCGAAGCCACCAGAAGCGGGGTGTTGACGGGGCCGATGAATTCCTCGGCCACCCAGGCCTGAAGACGCTCATTGATGCGGATGCGTTGCGTGATGCCTTGCGCGTCAGCCGCCACCGCGTCGTTGCCGCCGAGCGCCGGGAACGTGAGGTCCACATCGGTCGGACCCGAGAGAAGTGCGCCCGTCTCGGCATGGCGAATGGTCATCACGAATTCGATTTCCTGCTCGCTCGGGATGTTGGAGTAGCGCACCCGTTGGGTCTGGGCGTGGAAGCGACTGACGTTGAGCGTCACGATCACGGGGGTGGCGCCGTCGACAGCCTCGAATGCCGGCTCGAGCGCCGCGCTCATCAGGGCTGCGACCTGTGCATGGCGGTCGCCGATGGGATCTTCGCGCCAGACTATGTCGGCGCGCGGCTTGATCGTGTTGGCTTCCGAGGAGGTCAGGTCAGAGGGCACGATGACCTCGACACCGGCCACGTCCCAATCCTGAATCTCGATGTTTTCGATCACCGGAATGGTGTCCGGACCGATATCGCGCGACACATCGGTGGTGCCGACGCAGCCGGAAACAGCAAGGGCGGCGCCGAGTACCAGGGCGGGAATGAAACGGGTCGTCATCATGAAACTTCTCCTGCAAGGGCCGTCTTGAGACCCGGCTTGCCGAACTTGTTAAACCTTCATTTGCTCCACTCATGCGGTGGTGGAACGGAAGATTTCTCGCAGGCAAGCGCGGCGAAATGAGGCGCGGCGCGCGCCCTTTCCAAGGTCATATGCAGGAAAAAGTCTGCCGGGATTGAGGCCGTTTGAAGGCGGGCGAGCCGTGAGACTGCCTATTCGATCTCGCGGATACCGGCGATTTGCGCGCGCGCTCCGCTCAGGATCCAGGCGTGTTCGGATGCGATGAAGACGGCGCCGAAGCCGTATTTGCGCAAGGTCTTCGCCCGGTCGGCATTGGCCACGAAGGTCATGTAGGCCTTGCCGTTCGCGTTTGCGGCCTGTCCGACGCGCGCCATGGCGTCGTGCAGCTCGTCGCAATCCTGATCGGTCTGACCATAAGCCACCGTGAGATCGGCCGGCCCAAGAAACAGCGCATCGATACCGGGCGTCGCGGCGATGGCGTCGCAGGCCTCCACCGCTTCCGGATCCTCGATCTGCGCGACGACGATAGTTTCATCACGGCTTTGTTCGAGGATCTGCGGCATCGTGCGTGTCGCGTAGCCTGCCCAACGGCTCGAGCCGGCGTACCCACGGCCTCCGTGCCCATAACGCGCCGCCTTGGCGACTTTCTCGGCCACCTCCGCGCTGGTGACATGGGGTACGACGACGCCCACGGCGCCGATATCAAGCGCCGCTCCGATGTTCTCGGCGCTGCCCGAAGGCACGCGGATCAGCACGGGGAAGTCAGCGGCCCGGGCGACTGCAAGGCAGGCGTTGAGGGTCTGGCGATCGAAGGGCGCATGTTCGAGATCGATACAGACGAAATCGAGACCCGCGAGGATCAGGATTTCGAGAATATCGACCGAAGGCGTCTTCATGAAGGTGCCCGCAAGGGGTCGGTTCGAGGCGACGGTGGCACGAAACGCGGCGATGGACATGGGGCAAGCTCCGGTTGGCGGGCCCCGAAGGGCAGAGACGGTCGCGGCGAACTTGCCGAGGCATTCGGCCGAATGCAACCGGAGAACAGCGGCGTATCGCAGACGGCGCGTGTCGGACGTCACCGCACCGTGTCGGGGCAGCACGGGTCTGTTGGCTCGACCACGCGGATGAGCCTTCAGCCTGCGCTCAGCTCACAGGTGCGTTCGGATCGAAACTGCCAACGGACGTGGTGGCACCCAAGCCGCTCAAGCTGGCGTTCGGGTCGTAGCCGCCCTCTCCAACTCCGAGGCCCGCCGGGTTGGTCGCGATCTCGGACATCGCAGCCATCGCCATTGGCGCGGTGGCTTCCGGCGCAGCCACGGGCGCAAGCGCGGCCGTGGGCGGCGGTGCACTCAAGGGATCAGAAGAGGCATTGTCAGCCGGCGGCGGCTCCGGCGCGCTGGCCGCTTTTGCACCGCCTAGACGTACAGCCCGGCGGCCGGACAATTGCCCCAATCCTCCGCGCGCGAAGACATGTCCGCCCTCATCCTCAAGGGAAACGGCGCCGAGGTCTGCATGCTCGAACGGAATGAGATCTCCCTCAACCAGCGCCTCCACCTTGCCGAGAGGCATCACGACCCGCAGCAGGACCGCATCCAGTGCCATCGGCGCAGCCCCGAGCACGTCGAGCATCCGCTCGCTCCAATCCTCTGCCGCCGCGTCTTGCGGGGCGGCAGAGGCGTGTTTGCGGGCAATGGCGGGGTCACTGGGCAGCAGAACGGCAAGCGTGCCGGTCTTGTGCCCGCCCATGGTGACCGGGACCTGCAACAGGTGATAGCCCCGTTCCGGCATCAACAGGTTGAGTTGGGCGCGGTCGGTGATGGAGCTGCCGTAGCTCATCCGGTCCGGCCAGTCGCGGTCGGGCTGCCGGGCGGTTTCCAGCGCGAAGGCACCGAGCACAAGCTCCACGAAATCGCGGCACAGCGCCTCGTCGATGCGGGTGATCGCGCGGGGCGGTTGCTCTGCCTCTTCGACGTGGCCGGTTGCCTGCACCTCGATCAGCGAATCGACCAGCGGATGATCGAGGGCGAAAAGCCCCCTTCTGCCGTCTTCATCCTCGATCGCCGCGAGCAAGCCGTGTTCAGGGAGGCCGGGGACCGATTCCGACAGGGTCGCGTCCGGTGTGACGCTGACTTCGGCCACCGAAGGCGTCAGGGTGCCATAGGGCAGCGCCGCGCGACGGATGGCGCGGGTCAGTCCCGACTGCAACGCGGGGATCAGATCGCTTTTGCCCGTCCCGCGGCCTCGATGCGCCGCAATGATGCGGGAGATAACGGATGGCGTGTCGGAATCGGGCATTGCGGTGCGGGGCCTTCTGGCAAGTCACATGAGACAAGCCATCGCACAAAACCCGTTAATAAACCCCTTAAGCCGCGCGCAATGCGGCGCTTGGCAGTTGCACGCGGAACCGCGCGCCGCCCGGTCCGGGCAGGAAACTCAGCCGACCATCGAGACGGCTCATCACCTCAAGACTGATCGCCAGCCCCAGGCCTGCGCCCGGCGCCCCTCGCGCGGTATCAAGGCGCGAGAACTTCTCGAAAATCAGCGCCTCCTGCCGAGACGGGATGCCAGACCCATTGTCACAGAAATCTACGGCGATCCCCTGCCCCAGACGCTCGACCGAGATGGTGAGTTCCGGCGCCTCGGCGTCGCAATATTTCTGCGCGTTCGAGATCAGGTTGATGAACACCTGAGACAGCCGGTCGGCGTCGGTCCACAGGGTGATCTCTTCCGCCGCGCGGTCGCGGTTGATGATCAGGCGGGACTGCGATTCCGCGACCGCCGCCGAAATCGCGCGGTCCATCACGTCCGACAGCACAGCCTTGTCCATGTTCAGCGTCACGCGTCCGTTCTCCAACACGCTGAGGTCCAGCAGATCGTCCAGAAGCCGCGTCAGGCGCATGGATTCGTCGTGGATGATCCTGCTGAAGCGCGTGCGCGCGGCCTCGTCAACAAGGTCTGACTGCATCAGGATTTCGGAAAACGCCCGGATCGACGTCATGGGCGTGCGCAGCTCGTGACTGATCTGCGACAGGAAGGCGTCTTTCTGCAGCGACAGCTCCGTCAACTTGGCATTTGCCTCGCGCAGGCTGCGGGCGGCCTGGGCCAGCTCTTCGGATTTCGCCTCCAGCTGACTGGAATATTCCATGATCTGGGCCGTCTCGTCCGCCACGGCAAGCAGGTCACGGACCGACACGCTGGCAGCTCCGGCGATCTGGGCCACCATGGCGTGCGCCGTGGCCGCCCCGACGGAGCCCGCAAGCTCGCGTTCCAGTCGTTGGAGGAAATCGGGGGTCGGTTCCGGCAAGTCGCCCTCGCGGCCCTGATCGGCGGCGACCTCGGCAAAGAGCCTGCCCGCACGTCCGGTTCCGAGGATCCGCTGCGCCATGATCAACAGATCATCCGCCGTGCCAACCGCGCCGCGCCAGCCTTTGAGCGCGCGCGAATGATCGAAGACGTTGACGAATTGCGCGCCTTGCAGCCGTTCCAGCGGTGAGGGAAAGCTGAAGAGAGAGCCCATGATGAACAAAGCCGTATTAACGCCCAGCGACAGCACCATGGCGGTGAGCAGCGGGTCCGTGGCTTGCAGCCCGAGCGGCGTCGCGGGAGAGAGCCAAGCGATGCCGAAAGGTCCTTCCGACAGGATCGGGGCGATCAGGCCGCCGGTCTCGAACACATTCGGCAAGAGGAGCAGCCAACCCCAGATCAGGAAGCCCGACCCGATCCCCAAGGCCGCCCCGGGCCGCGTGGCCCCGCGCCAGAGGATGCCGCCGACCAGCGCCGGCAGCACCTGCGCCACACCAAGGAACGAGATCAAACCGATGGAGGCAAGCGCCTCTGTCCCGCCGGATTGACGGTAATAGAGAAGTCCCAGCAACAGCACGCCCGCAATGGAGAAGCGGCGCGCCATCAGGGCCATGCTCCGCATGTCGCCGTCCCGCGCCTCGCCCCGGTGGCTGATCCGCAGCCAGAGCGGCACGATGATATGGTTCGACACCATCGTCGACAGGGCAAGCGCTGCCACCATCACCATCGAGGTTGCCGCCGAAAACCCGCCGAGGAACACCAGCAGCGCCAGCATGTCCTGATCGAGCGAGAGCGGCACGGTGAGAACGTAGAGGTCCGGATTGTCACCGGTGCCGGGCAGGCTCATCCCCGCCACGGCCAAGGGCACCACGAAGAGCGAGATCAGCATCAGGTAGAGCGGAAACGCCCATCCGGCGACGGCGAGGTGACGTTCGTCGGAGTTCTCGACCACCAGCACCTGAAACATCCTCGGCAGGCACAGGATCGCGGCCCCGGCCAGCACGGTGAGCCCCAACCACCGCGCGCCATTCAAAGGCTCTGCAGCGATGGGCGAGGCCTCGATCCGTGCCAGCATGTCGCCGGGGCCATCGGCGACACCCCAGACCACGAAGATGCCCACGCTCAGGATGGCGGCGAGCTTGACGATGGCCTCGAAAGCAATGGCGCTGACGAGGCCGGGGTGACGCTCGTTCAGATCAAGCGAGCGGGTGCCGAAGATAATGGTGAACAAGGCGAGGCCCGCAGCCAGCCAGACCGCCGTCGCCCCTGCCCCGTCCGGCCCGAAAGAGCCCGGCTGCGCAAAGACGGCAAACGACAGCGTGACGGATTGCAACTGCAAGGCAATGTAGGGCGTCGCGCCGATGACCGAGAGGACCGTGACCAATGCAGCCAAACCGCCAGACTTGCCGTAGCGGCTTGAAATCATGTCGGCAATTGACGTGATCCGCTGCGCGCGCCCGATCCGCACCACCTTTCGCAGGAGCCAGTACCATCCGACGAAAACCAGTAGCGGGCCGAGGTAGATCGTCAGGAATTCCAGCCCCGACCGCGCGGCGGAGCCGACCGCGCCGTAGAACGTCCACGCGGTCGCGTAGATCGACAGGCTCAGCGTATAGGTGATCGGCGAGTTCAGCCATTTTGCCCCGCCCCGCCGGGCGCTTTTCTCGGCCCAGAACGCGATGGCAAAAAGCCCCAAGACGTAGAGGACGCAGACCGCGACGAGGGCGTCCAGATCCCGCATCTCAGCTACGCTCGGACGTCGCGGCGGGCGTTTGATCGGCCGTCTTGTCTGTCGGTGGCAAGGCGGGCGATGGCGGGGCGGATGTCTCGCCCTCGCCTCCGACAGACCGCACGAGGGCGCGGCTGATCACGGCGGTCAGAACGATCAGCCCGAGCCATATGGCAAAGTAGTACACCAGTTCGCCGGCAAGCGTCGGCGCACCGCCTTCCTCGTCACGGATGAAGACAGGCCCAAAGATCATTATCGCACCGAGGAAGGGCAAAAGGCGCGCGGCGTCTTGCAGCCGGTTCTGTCGATAGGTCCGACGCTCGAGGAACATGCGGCGCGGCACGGGTCAATCCCCGCTGGCCGCAGCGCTCTCCCGCAGGGAAGAGATCACGTCCAGCAACTCGGTATTGGCGAAAGGTTTGGTGAGAAAACCGTTCGCCCCCAGTGACATGGCCTGATCGCGGTCCTTCGTCTGCCCCTTCGCGGTCAGCATCAACACCGGCAGGTTCCGCGTCTCAGGACGCGCGCGCAGGTCGGCGAGGATCTCGAACCCCGTACGGCCGGGCAGCATCACGTCGAGCACGAGTATATCGGGCGTCAGCCGCGCGATCTCTTCCAGCGCATCGCTGCCCTTGCCGTGGCCGCGCACGTCCCACCCCGCACGACTGAGAATGAAGCTGAGGGCCTCCAGGATATTGCCCTCATCCTCGACGATCAGGATGCGGCCGATGGGTCCGGTGGATGTCGCGCCCTCATCCGTCGTGGTCGGCGCCTCACCGGTCTCGCGGCGCTCTGTGGCGATTATCTCCACCGGATTTCTCGACATGGGCTCATTGGCAACCGCCAACTCGCTGGCCCCACTGCCCATCGCAGCTCCGGCCCTGTTATCATGTTCTCCCGTCATCGGCCCTCCTCTGTGGGGCGCTGGACCCTCCCGTCCCTCGCGCCGCCAAGCCTGATGGCGCGAGTGTGCATCCTACGCACCGCCCGTGCAATGGTCTCCTGCGTTCGGCAACTCGGCCCCTAGCGCCGCGCAGGGCAGCCCTCTCGCGGGCATGTGCCGCATCCGGGGCCCGCTGGAATTACTTCGACCGACTCCTTCGCTGCTGTCGTCGGCATGACCAGCATGGTCGCCTCGATCCGAGGCAACGAGCCGAAGCGTGCGCCGCCGCCGGAGCGTGCGCCGGATTGATCGGCGACCGGTTGCGCCACGGTCCAGGCCTTGAAGCGCGCGCCTCTCGGTGTCTCGATCACGGCCATGTCGGGCTGACCGACCCGTCCCATGACGCGGTAGAGCGGCCAAAGCGGACATCCCGCCGCCACCCGAGGCAGCGCAAAACCCTGCACGCGGCGTCGATGCAGCATCGCGCCCGAGGCATCGCAAATCGCCAAGCCGCGCGGCGGCACGGTTTCGTCTGACGGCAGGCTTGCCATGCGGCGCAGGATCAAGGCGACATCTCCGCCGATCGCATCGAGAATGCGCGCCGGATCATAGTCCAAGCCTTTGGCCAAAGGCGCAAATTCCGCCATAGGCAGACGCTTGGCGTCCCGCGCCATGGCCCGCAACCGCGCCTCGGCGCGGCCTCGCGCTGGCCCTTCCACCATGCCCGCATGGCGCGCAAGGACCGTTGAAATAGCGTTTTCGTAGCCCGCCTCACCGGCGGTTTCGATCTCGGCGAAATAATGGTCTTCGGCCTCGAACATGGCCTCAACGGTTTCTTCCGGCGCCGAAACTTCAGCGCCCGCACCCGGTGCTTCGAACTGCGCGAGCAACCCCGTGGCGCGGGCCGAGAGGCGTTCGGCATCCTCGTGCAAGTTGCGGTGAAAGCGTCCGCGCCACGCGGGATCCAGATCGGCTTCTTTCACGAGGATATCCGCCGTCGTGCGGATCGCGGCGACCGAGGACAGAACCTCATGCATCGCCTCTGCCAGCGCGGGGTCATGGGCCAACCGGTCGCGCAGCGCGTCGATCTGGCCTTCCAGATGCCGCGCGCGCGCCTCCTGCGCCGCGATCAGGGCGGTCCAGCCGGGAAACCGCGCCACCAGCTCGTCAATCCGCGAGGTCTCTGCCGGCACATCGCCCATGGCGCGGGCTGCCGCGTCGAGCAACTCGCTGATGCCCGCGTCGACGCCCTCGGTGAGGGTCGAGGCATCGACCTCCAGCGCGCGGGCTAGTTCCAACAGCAGCTTGCCCCCGATCCGCCGGTGATTGTGCTCGATCAGGTTGAGATAGGACGGCGAGACCCCGACGTCCGCAGCGAGCGCCCCCTGCTTCACGCCCAGGGCCAGACGCCGCTCGCGGATACGGCTGCCGGTCAGGTGGTCGGGGCCTTGGAGCATCGCTTAGGGTCCAAAATTTACAACATTTTCAGCTAATTTACACGGATCGAAGGCCGGCGCAACGTGCGCCCCGGATCTGCCGACGAACGGGTCACGCAATTTAACTCAACCCTTTGGCAAATGGCCCGGCGCGTTAACGCTTTTGAAACCTGAATGCTGAACCATCGCTGGCGGGTGTCTCTGAACGAAATTCGTGTGAGGAGTGAGAAATGGAATATTCGAGTTTAGTGCCACGAACAGAACCTGCGGGCCTGCCGGCCAGCACAAGTCAGAACTTTGCGCCAAGCGCGCTCAGCACAGCCGCCGAAACGGCGCGGCCCGTGCTGGCTGTCGCCAAGACGGATGCGGCGGATGCCAAGACCGGAGAGGAGTTTCAACCTCTCGATACCTTCGAGGTGGGTGACAACGATCACGTCCCGGTCCCGCCGGAACCTCCGCGTGAGGCGACGGTTCGAGCGATCATCGCCGACGCGCCCGAAATTGAGGAGGTGGAAGAGCCCGCCGATCCCGAAGACCCGATCGCGGCCACCCTGCGTGACATGGAAGCGGACAGTAAAACCCCCACGGTTGATGTGCGCAGCTGAACGGCGACAGAAGTGATCCTGTCAGCGGCGACACGGGCCGAGGGCAGGTAAAGGTCGAAGAACGCACGGGCGTTGACGACCAGCAAAGGCTTCCCCTTTGATCCGGACAACAAGGCAACGCATCGCACGACACCTGCGCCGCTCCAGTCCCCGGTCGAAGAACCAAAAGACCCCGCACGCCAAGGCGCACGGGGTCCAAGCAAGCTACTGCCTGCTGCCTTGGGTTACTCTGCGAGTGCCGCGTCGGTCACCACATGGGTGAAGGCCCCTTCGGGTGCTTCCGAGATGACGGGATCCGAGCCGCCCGCCAGCAGGGTATCGACCGTGCGCTGATAGGCTTCCTCATCCAGTCGGCCGTCACCCCCTTCGACAAGCAGGGCGACCTCGCCCATCATGCGAAGCTGGTGCTCTTCGGTCTGCGCGCCGGTCTCGTCGTAGTCGAGCACGATCATCGCGGCTTCATCGGGGTTCTCGGCCGCCCAAGCCCAACCGCGCATGGAGGCCCGCACGAAACGCGCCATGCGGTCGACGAACTCGGGGTCTTCGAGGTTCTCTTCCAGAGCCCAGATGCCATCTTCGAGGGTCGAAACGCCGTAATCCTCGTAACGGAAGGTCACCAGCTCGTCCGGCGAGACGCCCGCGTCGATCACCTGCCAGTACTCGTTGTAGGTCATGGTCGACATGCAGTCAGCCTGACGCTGCAGAAGCGGATCGACGTTGAAGCCTGCCTGAAGCAGCGTCACGCCATCGTCGCCGCCTTCGACGCCGATGCCGAGCTGCGACATCCAGGACAGGAACGGATACTCGTTCCCGAAGAACCAATGGGCGACGGTGTGCCCGGCGAGGTCTTCCGGCTCCGTGATACCGCTGTCCGCCCAACAGGTGAGCATCAGACCGGAGCGCACGAAAGGCTGCGCGATGTTGACCACGGGCAGACCGTTTTCGCGCGCTGCGAGGGCCGAGGGCATCCAGTTCAGCATCACGTCCGCGCCGCCGCCGGCAAGCACTTGCGGCGGGGCGATGTCGGGGCCGCCGGGGATGATGTTCACGCTCAACCCCTCTTCCTCATAATAGCCGTTCTCGAGCGCCACGTAGTAGCCGGCGAACTGGGATTGCGTGACCCACTGAAGCTGCAGGTTCACTTCCGCCTCGTGGCCGTCAGCCAGCGCCATGCTTCCGCTTGCCAGCAGCGCCGCGGCGCCAAGTGTCAGATGTTTCATAGTTTTCCCTCCAGGTTGCGTAGGTCTTGTTATTATGTTCAGCCCCGCCTTTGTGACGGGTGCCAGAATGTCAGTTTGCGCTCCAACAGCGCCATCAGCCCGTAGAGGCCAGAGCCCGCGAGGGCCGCGACCGCAATCTCGGCCCAGACCATGTCCATGGCCAGACGTCCGACCTCGATCTTGATCCGAAAACCCATCCCAACCGTGGGTGAGCCAAAAAATTCAGCCACAATCGCCCCGATAAGCGCAAGGGTCGTGCAGATTTTCAACCCGTTGAACAGGAAGGGGAGCGCGGTCGGCAGCCGGAGTTTCAACAGCGTCTGCCAATAGCTCGCCGCGTAGGTGTGCATCAGATCGCGCTGGATCGCGTCGCTTTCCTTCAGGCCCTGCACCGCGTTGACGAGCATCGGGAAGAAGACCATCGCCACAACCACGGCGACTTTTGACGAGGGCCCGAAGCCATACCACATCACGAGGATGGGCGCGGTGCCCACGATCGGCAGCGCGGCGATGAAGTTGCCGACCGGCAGAAGGCCTTTCTGCAGGAACGGGCTGCGATCAATCGCCAATGCGGCGAGGATCGCGATGCCGCAGCCCAGAACGTAGCCCACCAATGCGCCGCGCACGATGGTCTGGACGAAATCGACCCAGAGCGTGGGGAGGTTCGACATGAAGGCCGCGGCGATGTCCGTGGGTGCCGGCAGAATGACCGGCGAGATCTCGAACCGCACCACGATCATTTGCCACAAAATCAACAGCGTGGCGCCAAAGATCACCGGGACCAACAGGCGTGCGAAGGGCCATGACCGCGACGCGAGCAAGACGTTGACGCCCCAGAACATCACCCAGACCGCAAGGATGACCTGCAGATTGCGCCCGGCCTCGGCGTTCGGCAGCAGGAGCGGAAACAGAAGGATCGCCGCCAGTCCGAGCCAGGCAATCATGCGAGGGAGGTTCAGCATCTGCGTCATCGATCCAGCCCCATCCGCTTGAGCGTGCTCCGCTCGGCCAAGCCGAGGAGGCTCACCAGTATGGCGGCGCAGATCGCGGCCATGAAAAGCGCGCTCCAGATCTGGATCGTCTGGCCGTAGTAGCTCCCGGTCAAGAGCCGCGCGCCAAGGCCGAAGCGGGCGCCCGTCGGCAGCTCCGCCACGATGGTGCCGACCAGTGCGGCGGCAATGCCCACCTTCAGCGAGGCGAAGAGGAAGGGCACCGAGGCCGGTAGACGCAGCTTCCAGAAGGTCTGCGCACGGCTGGCCGAATAGGTCCGCAGCAGGTCGAGATCCATCGCGCCGGGACTGCGCAGGCCCTTCACCATGCCCACGACCACCGGGAAGAAAGAAAGATAGGCCGAGATCAGGGATTTCGGCACCAGTCCAACCAGCCCCACCGCGTTCAGCACCACGATGACGATGGGCGCGATGGCGAGGATCGGAATGGTCTGCGAGGCGATGGCCCAGGGCATCACGCTCATGTCCATCGCGCGATTGTGGACGATGGCAATGGCAAGCGCCATGCCCGCCAGCGTGCCGATGACGAAGCCGAGCATCGTTGGTGCAAGGGTTTGAAACGCATGGAAGAACAGGCTGCGCGGGTTGGGCCGAAGCTCTCCACGCCGCTCGCGGAACATCGCCTCGCCGGCGGTGGTATTCCACAGCTCGATCGCCACCTGATGCGGCGCGGGAAGTCGGGGGCGTTCCTGCCACATGGTGTCGGTGAACAACTCGGTGGCGGTAATCTCCACTCCGCGACGCTCGGCCTGATCCAGCGTCCAATGCCGGTTCATGTTCCAGGCTGCGGCGTACCAGATCGCGATGATGACCCCGACGACGACGAGGATCGGCAGCACCGCACCGGCTGCGCGGCGCATGGCGAGGCAGAAGGCGCAGGGGGCGGCCTCGACCGCCGATGCCGATGCCGCGTCACTCATAGGCATGGCCCTCGCGCAGGCCTTCGCGCACCCGGTGCGCCAGCGCCAGGAACTCGGGCGTGTCGCGGATCTCGAGAGGCCGCTCGCGGGGCAGATCGCTTTCGATCACGTCGGTGATCCGGCCGGGGCGCGGCGACATGACGACGATCTTGGTGGAGAGGTAGACCGCCTCGGGGATCGAGTGGGTGACGAAGCCGATGGTCTTCTCGGTCCGCGCCCAGAGTTTCAGCAACTCCTCGTTCAGCCGGTCGCGCACGATCTCGTCCAGCGCGCCGAAGGGCTCGTCCATCAGCAGGATGTCGGCATCGAAGGCCAGCGCCCGCGCGATGGAGGCGCGCTGCTGCATCCCGCCCGAGAGCTGCCACGGAAATTTCTTGCCGAAGCCTTCCAGATCAACCAGTTGCAGGACACGGTCGGCCCTCTCCTGCTGGTCGCTGGCGGAATATCCCATGATCTCCAAGGGCAGCTTGATGTTCTTCTCGATCGTCCGCCAGGGGTAGAGCCCCGCGGCCTGGAAAACATAGCCATAGGCCCGCGCGCGACGCGCCTCGTCAGGGGTCATGCCGTTGACCGTGACCGTGCCGCCCGTGGGCTGCTCCAGCGCCGCGATGGTGCGCAGGAAGGTGGTCTTGCCGCAGCCCGAGGGCCCGATGAAGGAGACGAAATCACCCTTGTTGATGTCCAGCGACACGTCCGAGAGCGCGTGGACCGGCCCATCGTTGGTGGGGAACGTCAGGTCGAGCGACTTGGCCTGGATGACGGGGGAAGTGGTGTCCAAAGCGCCCTCTCCGGTAAACTGCGTGGTCGAAACCTGGTTCATCGTGCGGCCCCCGCTATGGCGAAAGGGCCGCGACGCGTCTGATCGGCAAAGGCTGACCGCACGCGCTTACACCCCCGCCGGAATGTTCATCGGATCACGCTCGATCTTGCGGGGCGTGTTGAGCGACTTCCACTTCGACAGAGCCTTCGACGCGCTGGCCGCTGGCGGGCGCTTGACGAAGCGGCCCCGGCCCGGCTGCGGCTGGCTGTTTTGCCCCGCCGCCCAGACCACATCCCCGCGCGAGAGCGTGTAGCGGGGTGAGGCGCTTACTTCCATGCCCTCGAAGACGTTGTAATCAAGGATGGATTTCGCCGTCGCCGTAGAGATCGTGCGGCCCAGTTTCGGGTCCCAGACCACGATATCGGCGTCGCCACCGACGTTGATGCCGCCCTTCATCGGGTAAATGTTGAGGATCTTGGCGATGTTCGATGACGTCACCGCGACGAATTCCTCCGGTGTCAAACGGCCGGTCTCGACCCCTTGGGTCCAGAGCATCGCCATCCGCTCCTCAAGCCCGCCGGTTCCATTGGGGATCATCCCGAAGTTGTCGACGCCCATGCGCTTCTGCTCGTCGGTGAAGGCGGCGTGGTCCGTGGCCACCACCTGCAGCGAGCCGGCTGCGAGGCCAGCCCAGAGCCCGTCCTGGTGCTCCTTCGAGCGGAACGGCGGCGACATCACCCGGCGCGCGGCATATTGCCAGTCCTTGTTGAAATACTCGCTCTCGTCCAGCGTCAGGTGCTGGATCAACGGCTCACCGAAAACACGCATCCCCTTCTGGCGCGCGCGGCGGATCGCCTCGTGGGCCTGCTCGCAAGAGACATGAACGATGTAGAGCGGCGTGCCGGCGGCGTCCGCGATCATGATCGCGCGGTTGGCGGCCTCGCCTTCCACCTCGGGCGGGCGGGAATAGGCGTGGCCCTCGGGCCCGGTGATGCCCATTTCCATATATTTCTGCTGCAGCTCGGCCACGATGTCGCCGTTCTCGGCATGGACCAGCGGCAGCGCGCCCAACTCGGCGCAGCGCTTGAAGGAGGCGAACATCTCGTCGTCCTCAATCATCAGCGCGCCCTTGTAGGCCATGAAATGCTTGAAGGTGTTGATGCCACGCTCGTTCACGACCGAGGCCATCTCTTCGAAGATCTTCTCGGACCAGCCAGTGATTGCCATGTGGTAGGAGATGTCGACGCAGATCTGGTCCTTCGATTTGCGATCCCACGCGTCGATGGCGTTCAGAAGCGAGCCATCCTCGCCGGGCAGGCAGAAGTCCACCAGCATGGTGGTGCCCCCGGCGGCGGCGGCGAAGGTGCCGGTCTCGAATGTCTCCGCCGCCGTGGTGCCCATGAAAGGCATTTCCAAGTGGGTGTGGGGGTCGATCCCGCCGGGAATCACGTAAGCGCCCTCGGCGTCGATCACTTCATCGCCGCGCAGGTTCTCTCCGATCTCGGCGATCTTCTCGCCCTCGATCAACACGTCCGCCGTCCATTGCCGGTCCGCGGTTACGATCGTGCCGCCCTTGATAACCTTGCTCATGAAACCCCCTTGGTTAACGTCGTTTACCTTTGTGCCACCACGCAGATCATCCGCTGGTCGCGGGTCAGAAGCGGGATGTAGACGCTTTCGACCACGTTATTGTGCAGGTACCAGTAGCAGCCATCGTCCTGCAGGCGCACCGTCGAGGTGTCCTGCCCCGGCGCGACAAGCGCCAGGACCTCGGGCGGCAGCGCCTCGGTCTCGCCCACCGGGGTCGGCGTGACGCAGCCCGAAAGGATCGATGTTGCCGCAATGGCCAGCCAAATCTTTGAATTCATGTCGTTATCTCCGCCGTCTCTACGACCGCGTGAAACAAGACGTTTGCGCCAGCCGCCGCCCATTCCGGGCTGATTTCCTCGGCCTCGTTATGGCTCAGACCGTCCACACAGGGACACATCACCATCGCCGTCGGGGCCACGTCGTTTATCCAGCACGCATCGTGCCCTGCCCCGGATACGATATCCATGTGAGAATAGCCAAGCCTTTCAGCCGCTTGTCGGATCGCCTGCACGCAGCCCTCGTCGAAGGCCGGCGGATTGAACTGGCCGACGATCTCGGCCTCGAAGCTCACCTCGATGTCTTCGCAGAGCTTCGGCGCGCGTTCCATCAGCTCCGCGACCATGCCTTCGAGCTTGTCGAGAATGTGCGTGCGCATGTCGATGGTGAAGACAACCTTGCCCGGAATGATGTTGCGGGAGTTCGGGTAGACGTCGATATGGCCGATGGCGCCCACGGCGTTGGGCTGGTTCTTCATCGCGATCTCGTGCACCAGCTCGGTCACCAGCGCGAGGCCCCGGCCCGCGTTCTTGCGCATGTGCATCGGGGTGGAGCCGGTGTGGCTTTCCTTGCCGGTGATCGTGCATTCGATCCAGCGCAGGCCCTGCCCGTGGGTCACGACGCCCACGTCCTTGCCCTCGGCCTCAAGGATCGGGCCCTGTTCGATATGCAACTCGAAGAAGGCGTGCATCTTGCGGTCGCCCACTTTCTCCTCGCCCTTCCAGCCGATCCGCTCCAACTCGTCGCCGAAGCGTTTGCCCTGCGCGTCGACCTTGTCATAGGCCCATTCCTGCGTGTGCTTGCCGGCGAAAACGCCCGAGGCCAACATGGCGGGGGCGTAGCGGGTGCCCTCCTCGTTGGTCCAGTTGGTCACCACGATCGGGTGCTTTGTCTTGATACCGAGATCATTCATCGTGCGGATGATCTCCAACCCGCCGAGCACGCCCAAAACGCCATCGTATTTTCCGCCCGTGGGCTGCGTGTCGAGGTGGCTGCCCACGTAGACCGGCAGCGCGTCGGGGTCGGTGCCCTCGCGGCGCGCAAACATATTGCCCATCTGGTCGACGCCCATGGTGCAGCCCGCGTCGTCACACCATTTCTTGAACAGGTGCCGCCCCTCGCTGTCCTCGTCGGTCAGGGTCTGACGATTGTTGCCACCCGCGATGCCCGGCCCGATCTTGGCCATCTCCATCAGGCTGTCCCAAAGACGCTCGCCGTTGATTTTCATGTTTTCTGCGGGGGCTGGCATGGTGGTGGTCCTTCGGATGCTGGCTTTGGTCGGAGAGGCGCTCGACGTTCTACTGCAAGTTTTGCAACACGTCGCGCAGGGTGCCAAACAGTTGATCTATTTCGCTTTTCGAGATGATGAGCGGCGGGGACATGGCGATGATGTCACCCGTAGTCCGGATCAAAACGCCCTTGTCATAGCAGTCGAGGAACGCCTGGAAGGCGCGCTTGGTCGGCTCGCTCGCGATGGGCTCCAGCTCGATCGCGCCGATCAGACCCTCGGACCGGATGTCGATCACATGGGGGCAATCGCGCAGGGAGTGGACCCCGTCGGCCCAATAGGGTGCCAGTTCGGCCGCGCGCTCAAACAGGCCATCCTCCTTGTACGTCTCCAGCGTCGCGAGTCCGGCGGCCGAGGCGACGGGATTGCCGGAATAGGTGTACCCGTGGAAGAGCTCGATCAGGTGCTCCGGCCCGGTCATGAAGGCGTCGTGGATCTCTTTAGTCGCCAGCACCGCGCCCATGGGAATGACACCATTCGTCAGGCCCTTGGCGGTGGTGATGAGGTCCGGCATCACGTTGTAATGCTCAGCCGCGAAGCTGGAGCCCAGACGCCCAAAGCCGGTGATCACCTCGTCGAAGATAAGGATGATGCCGTGCTTCGTGCAGATCTCGCGCAGCTTCTCGAGGTAGCCCTTGGGCGGCATCAGCACGCCGGTGGAGCCTGCCATCGGTTCGACGATGCAGGCCGCGATGGTCTCGGCGCCGTGGAGCGCCACGATCCGCTCGAGTTCTTCGGCCAGATGCGCGCCATGTTCGGGCTGACCCTTCACGAAGCGGTTCTGGTCCGGCAGATGCGTATGCGGCAGGTGGTCCACGCCGGTCAGGAGTGAGCCGAACACCTTGCGGTTGTTGACGATGCCGCCCACGCTGATGCCGCCGAAGTTCACACCATGATAGCCCCGCTCGCGCCCGATCAGCCGGGTACGGGAGCCTTGGCCGATGGCGCGCTGGTAGGCGATGGCGATTTTCAGAGCGGTCTCAACGCTTTCCGAGCCGGAGTTGGTGTAGAAAACATGCTCGAAAGGCTTGGGCGCCATGTCGCGCAGGCGGTTGGCGAGCTCAAACGCCTTGGGGTGACCCATCTGGAAGGCCGGCGCGTAATCCATCTCGGCGGCCTGCTTCTGGATCGCCTCGACAATGCGCGGCTGGTTGTGGCCCGCGTTGCAGCACCAAAGGCCGGCGGTACCGTCCAGCACCTGCCGCCCGTCGGCGGTGGTGTAATGCATCTTGTCCGCGCCCACGAACATCCGCGGCTGCTTCTTGAACTGGCGATTGGACGAAAACGGCATCCAGAAGGCGCTGAGGTCGTTGGGGACCGGGTTGCTGCGGTCGAGAGCCATGGCTATTCCCCCTGCCCCTGATCGAGGCGGCATGATTTTTAAGTCACACGCGTGTTGCGCGAAATCTTTTGACCAAATGGTCAAGAGCACGCTAGCAAATGAATCGTGCCAGTCAACGTTAACGATCCATTTGCAGTCACAAACATTCGCGTCGCGGCGCCTCGCCCCTCCAAGTTGGACGGTTTAACCATTTCAACGGGGCATCTGCCGCGCTATTGGGCACCAAAAATACAGGCAGACCGATGAACGCTCCCAGACCCCGCACCCGCATCCAGGAAAAAAACCGCGCCCTCGTGCTCGGCGCGGCGCTGGAGGTTTTCTCTGCCCATGGTTTCCGCGGGTCGACGCTGGACGCCATCGCCAAGGAGGCGGGGCTCTCGAAGCCGAACCTGCTCTATTACTTTGCCTCGAAGGAAGAGATCCACGTAACGCTACTGGCGGGCCTCGTGGACAAGTGGCTCGCGCCTCTGCGGGCCTTGCGTGCGGACGGCGATCCGCAGGAGGAGTTGCTCGCCTACGTGCGCCGCAAATTGCAGATGAGCCGCGATTTTCCGCGCGAATCCAGATTGTTCGCGCAAGAAATCGTGCAAGGCGCGCCGCGCATGTCTGACGGCCTGCGGTCCGATCTGCGCCCTCTGGTGGATGAGAAAGCCGAAGTTATCCGCGGCTGGATGGAGGCGGGCAAGATCGCGCCCTCGGACCCGCATCATCTGATCTTTTCGATCTGGTCGCTGACCCAGCATTATGCCGATTTCGATGCCCAGATCAGGGCGGTTTTGGGAGAGGCGCGCGATCCGCTGGACGAGGCCGAGATCTTCCTCGGCACGCTGTTCTCGCGACTGCTTACGCCTTGATCTGCGACGTGTTGAACTCTTCGAAGTCGAGGCCGTCAGCCTCGGAAGCGTGAAAATCGATATGCAGGTGGTTCCCGTCCGGATCCCAGACGTTAACCTGAACCAAGGGCATGTCCGGCACCCGCACCAGACGCATGGCCTCGCCCGCCTCTTGCAAGCGCGCCACGAATTCCCGCAGCCCCTTGGCGCTGAAGGCGGCGTGTTCCAGCGCCAGGTTATCGGCCGTGGGCGGCGCCTGTTCGACGCCGACCAGATGCACGACCGGCATCTCGCCCGCATACATCCATGCGCCGGGAAACGGGAACCCCGGACGGGGGCCGCTTCTCAGCTGCAAGATATGCTCGTACCACGCGATCATCGCATCAAGCTGCGCCGTGCGCAGGTTCACGTGGTCGAGCCGGTCGATCATTCAGCCGCCTCTACCCGTCCGGGATTGTTGGGGTGCGTCGTCCAATTGGCGTATTCCGGCCGGACAGGCTGGCCCGTGCGCTCGTCCAGCGTTCCGGGTGCCAACTCCACCATCGTGATGCAGTCCTCGACCGGGCAGACGTTGACGCAGAGGTTGCAGGCGACGCATTCGTCATCCAGCACCTCGAACACCCGGTCCGCGGACATACCGATGGCTTGGTGCGACGTGTCTTCGCAAGCGGCATAGCAGCGGCCGCACGCGATGCAGAGGTCCTGGTCGATCCGCGCCTTGGCGACGTAATTGAGGTTCAGGTACTGCCAATCGGTCACGTTCGGCACGGCGCGGCCGACGAGGTCATCGAGCGACATTTCCTTTTCGTCGAGGTATTGCGACAGGCCCGAGATCATCTCCTGCACGATCTTGAAGCCGTAAGTCATCGCGGCGGTGCAGACCTGCACGTTCCCAGCGCCGAGCGACATGAACTCTGCCGCGTCGCGCCACGTGGTGACACCGCCAATGCCCGAGATCGGCAGGTTGCGGGTCTCGGCATTGCGCGCGATTTCGGACACCATCGACATGGCAATGGGCTTGACCGCCGGGCCGCAGAGCCCGCCGTGGGAGCCCTTTCCGTCAATCGACGGCTCGGGCGACATCGTGTCGAGGTTGACCGAGGTGATGGAGTTGATCGTGTTGATCAGCGAAACCGCGTCCGCCCCGCCCCGATGCGCGGCCTCGGCGGGCTTACGGATGTCGGTGATGTTGGGGGTCAGCTTCACGATGACAGGCTTGGAGTAGTATTGCTTGCACCAGCGGGTCACCATCTCGATGTATTCCGGCACCTGCCCCACCGCCGCGCCCATGCCGCGCTCGGACATGCCATGGGGGCAGCCGAAGTTCAGCTCGATCCCATCGGCCCCGGTCTCTTCCACCAGCGGCAGGATCGCTTTCCACGCCTCCTCCTCGCAAGGCACCATGATCGAGACGATGATCGCGCGGTCCGGGTAGTCGGCCTTCACGCGTTTGATTTCCTCGAGGTTGGTGTAGAGGTCCCGGTCGGTGATCAGCTCGATGTTGTTAAGCGCCAGCAGCCGCCGGTCGGCCCCGTGGATCGCCCCGTAGCGCGGGCCGTTGACGTTGACCACGGGCGGCCCCTCGGAGCCGAGCGTTTTCCAGACGACGCCGCCCCAACCGGCCTCGAAGGCGCGGCGCACGTTGTATTCCTTGTCCGTCGGCGGCGCGGAGGCGAGCCAGAAGGGGTTGGGCGATGAGATGCCGATGAAGTTGGAGGTGAGGTCAGCCATGGGTTCGGTCTCCGGTTAGTCGGTCTGGCACGGCGCAGCGACCGGGCGGGTCGTCGGCTGTGGCTGGATGGATGAGGAGGAGAGGGTTTGGCTGATCATTGCGTCAGCCTCGCGTGAATATCTTCGGCCGCGTCGCGCCCTTCGGCCACGGCGGTCACCGTCAGGTCATCGCCCCCGGCCGCGCAGTCGCCACCGGCCCAGACCCCGTCGAGCGAGGTGCGGCCCGGCCCCGACACCGCGATCTTGCCGCCTTCGATCGCAACCGTCTCTGGTGCGTTCGCGAGGGTCTGACCGATGGCCTTGAGGATCTGATCGGCGGGAATGTCGAAGGTCTCTCCGGTTCCGATCAGGCTCTGCCCTTCGACGCTGGTATATTCGCAACGCAGAGAGGTCGCGGCGCCGTTGCCAAGCACCTCGATCGGCATCGCGTTGAAGATGAACCGCACGCCCTTGGACGCGGCGAGGTCCTGTTCAAAGCGGCTTGCGGGCATCGCATCGCGACCGCGCCGATAAACCAGGGTGACGCTTTCCGCGCCCAGAAGCTTGGACTGAACCGCTGCGTCGATCGCCGTCATGCCGCCGCCGATCACCACGACATTGCGTCCGACGGGCAGCACACCCAGATCATCCGCCTGCCTCAGATCAGCGATGAATTCGACGGCATCGGCCACCCCGGCGCGGTCTTCGCCCGCGGCACGCAGGGCGTTCACACCGCCAAGGCCCATCCCGAGGAACACCGCGTCGAATTCGGACTGCAGCTTGTCGAGCGTGAAATCCACCCCGAGCGCCTTGCCGTTCGCCAGGGTAATGCCACCGATCTGCAGGAGCCAATCGACTTCGCGCGCGGCGAAATCCTCGGTGCTCTTGTAGCTCGCGATCCCGTATTCGTTCAGACCGCCGGGCTTCGGGCGGGCCTCGAAGATCACCACGTCATGGCCTTTCATCGCCAGACGGTGCGCGCAGGCAAGGCCGGCCGGGCCGGCGCCCACGACCGCGATGGTCTTGCCCGTCGGCGCCGCACGCTCAAAGGGGTGGATACCTTGCGCCATCACCGTATCCGTCGCGAAGCGCTGCAACTGCCCGATCAGCACCGGACGCCCCTCTGCCGCCTCTCGCACGCAGGCCTCTTCGCAGAGCGTCTCCGTGGGGCAGACCCGCGCGCACATGCCGCCGAGGATGTTCTGATCGAAAATCGTCTTGGCCGCGGCCTCTTCGGTGCCGGTGGCGATCTGCCGGATGAACAGCGGGATATCGATGGAGGTCGGGCAGGCCGTGATGCACGGCGCATCGTGACAGAAGTAGCAGCGGTCTGCGGCCACCAGCGCCTCGTGGGCGTCGAAGGGTTCGTGCAGATCCGAGAAATTCTGCGCCAGCTCGGTCGCATCAAGACGCGCAGGCGCGATACCGGGAGTGAAAGGAGTGTTTCGCATTGGGCCTCGCTTGAAAGTCATGGCTTGGTCAGGAATCACGCTGGCACGGGTTCAAAAATTTATCAAATGGTAAAATTTTATAATGTGCAGATTCTGCGCCCCCAGGCGCTCGCTCACCGATTTGCTGCTATTTTAGGCGCGCGCGGGCTGTGTCGGGCGTTCCACCAAGCGCACAGAGCGGGTTTTCCCCACGCCGACGCTGCGTTATAGCCGATAGGACACGAAGACCCACGGACCTGGGCCAACGACAGACGGTGAGAGCAACATGGCAGAAAAAACGCACGATAACGACGTCGCCTTCATCAAGGCGCTCGCAGATGTATTGCGAGAGAACGAGCTCACCGAGCTGCACGTCAAACGTGAATACGGCGAGAACGACTGGCTGAACGTGCGTGTCGCCAAACAGGCAGCGCCTGCCGCCCCGATGATGGTGCAAGCGCCCGCAGCAGCCCCCGCGCCCGCCGCAGCAGCGCCCGCGCCTGCCCCGGCGGCTGCGCCTTCCGCGGCTCCGGCGCCCGCCTCCGATGATCCCTCGCAAGCACCCGGCGCCGTGACCTCGCCCATGGTCGGCACCGTCTATCTGCAGGCCGAGCCCGGATCGCCCCCGTTCGTCAGCGTCGGAGACAAGGTCTCCGAGGGTCAGACGCTGCTGATCATCGAAGCGATGAAGACGATGAACCAGATCCCCGCCCCCCATGCGGGCACCGTGAAGCGCATCGTCGTGGGCGATGGCTCGCCCGTCGAATTCGGCGCGCCGTTGATGATCATCGAATAACTGAAAGGGTCCTGGCCCATGTTCCGCAAGATCCTGATCGCCAACCGGGGTGAGATCGCCCTGCGCGTCATCCGCGCGGCCCGTGAAATGGGTGTTGAAACCGTCGCGGTGCATTCCACCGCGGACGCCGACGCGATGCATGTGCGCATGGCGGATGAAAGCGTGTGCATCGGCCCGCCGCCGGGTACCGACAGCTACCTCTCGATGTCCGCGGTCCTGTCGGCCTGCGAGATCTCGGGCGCCGAGGCGATCCACCCCGGCTATGGCTTCCTGTCCGAGAACGCCGCCTTCGTGCAGGCGGTCGAGGATCACGGCATCAAGTTCATCGGCCCGTCCGCGGCGCATATCTCCATGATGGGTGACAAGATCACTGCCAAGGAAACCGCCAAGCGCCTGGGCATCCCCTGCGTGCCCGGCTCGGACGGCGGCGTGCCGAACGTCGAAGCCGCGCGCCAGATTGGCGAGGATTTCGGCTACCCGGTCATCGTCAAGGCCACCGCCGGCGGCGGCGGGCGCGGCATGAAGCTGGCGAAATCCGCGGCCGAGATCGACACCGCTTTTCAGTCGGCGCGGCAGGAGGCCAAGGCGGCTTTCGGCAACGACGAAGTCTATATCGAGAAGTATCTCGGCACGCCCCGCCACATCGAGGTGCAGGTCTTTGGCGACGGCAAGGGCAACGCGGTCCACCTGGGCGAGCGCGATTGCTCGCTCCAGCGGCGCCACCAGAAGGTGTTCGAGGAAGCCCCCGGCCCCTCCATCACGCCCGAGATGCGCGACGAGATCGGCATGATCTGTGCCAACGCCGTGGCTGAACTCGGCTATGAGGGCGCAGGCACAATCGAGTTCCTCTACGAGAACGGCGAGTTCTACTTCATCGAGATGAATACCCGCCTGCAGGTGGAGCATCCGGTGACCGAGGCGATCATGGGCGTGGACCTCGTGCGCGAGCAGATCCGCGTCGCCGCCGGGGAGCCGATGTCCTTCCGCCAGGAGGACCTGAACGTGCAGGGCCACGCGATCGAGGTGCGGATCAACGCCGAGAAATTGCCGAACTTCGCCCCCTGCCCCGGCACGATCACCCAGTATCACGCGCCCGGCGGGCTCGGCGTGCGGATGGATAGCGCGCTCTACGATGGCTACCGCATCCCGCCCTACTACGATTCGCTGATCGCCAAGCTGATCGTGCACGGCCGTGACCGTCCCGAGGCACTGGCGCGTCTGAACCGCGCGCTTGGAGAGCTTATCGTGGACGGCATCGACACCACGGTGCCCCTGTTCCACGAGTTGCTGCAGGCCGAGGCCGTGCAGACCGGGGATTACACGATCCACTGGCTTGAAAAGTGGCTGGAAGAGAACCTTCAGGGCTGACGACATCACCACCATTGCGAGGGAGCTGATCCCTCGCAATGGCCGCGCCTAAGGCGAGCGGTTCAGGTTGGTAGTCGACGCAGGCGGATCGCGCCTCGCTGACGGCACGGCGGCGAGCCTGCAAAGTACAAACACCCATCGATAATCGGCGCTCAACACCCGGCACTGAGACCTACCGCACCGCCATTTGCGCCGTGTTACTCAAACACGAACGTCCAGCCGGCGCCCTGACTGGAAGGGCACCGACTGGGCGCGTGTTCACGAACACATTTGAACGTCGTGGCGCCGAGGGGGGTGAGGCCCACCAGCAGCACAACGCGATTGGTCCTGTCTTTGCCGGGTAAGGGAGACGAGGCGGGTTCCACGACATTCTGCCGTCACATCCGCTTGATCCAAGACCATCCAAAACCCGGGTTTAGAACAGGGTGCCACTTTAACAGTCAAACCCCCTGAACCCGTGTCAGTCCGTGCCAGTCCCGTGTCGGAGCCTGCGCCGAACTTCCATGGCAGATAAAAAACCACGACCGTCTTAATGCCGGGTTAAAGCGCATCAAAAAAATTTGCGGCGCGCTTGAAGCGCCTCTGACGCCGCCCATTTACGCTGAAAACTTCATAGGCTTTTGGCCAGCAACCCGTTAGAAATATCGCCATGGCCCACGATATGACGTCCCACTCACAGCCTCGGCTGACGCCAGATCTCATGGTGCGCGCCTATGCGGCGGGGATTTTCCCGATGTCCGAAGGGGCCGAAGTCTCGGACGTCTTCTGGGTCGACCCGCAGGAGCGCGGCGTTTTTCCGCTCGATGGTTTCCATATCTCCCGCTCGCTGAGGCGGCAGATCAATCGCGGCGGTTACCGCGTCCACGTTGACCGTGATTTCGCGGGCGTGGTGGAGGGCTGTGCGGCCCGCGATCAGACCTGGATCAATGGCGAGCTGTTCGGTTGCTACCTCGCGCTCAATGCACAAGGCCTCGCCCATTCGGTCGAGATCTGGGATCAGGAAGGGCTCGCTGGCGCGGTCTTTGGCCTCACGCTCGGCGCGGCGTTCTTCGGCGAAAGCATGTTCTCCGCACGCACCGGCGGCTCGAAACTCGCGCTCGTGCATCTGATCCACCGTCTGCGGTTCGGCGACTTCACTCTTTTCGATACGCAATTCGTGACGGACCACTTGATCAGCCTCGGCGCGGTCGAAATCTCGCGCGCGGCCTATCGCAAACAATTGGCCGAAGCTCTTGAGAACGAAGCTGATTTTCTGGCGCTTCCCGAAGACGCGCCGCTGGACAGCCTGTCCTAGGCCGAGCAGCCAAGCGCCCAGACATCATAGCGGGCATGTTCCAGCGCGTTCAGCGCCGGGCTGGAGGCGATCATCCAACCGGTGAACAGGTCCCGCCCATCGAGGTCGAGGATCTCGATCAGAGCAAAGGCGTCACCGCCCGGATCGGCGGTGGGAAAGCGGCATTCCACGGCACGGATCGCGATGCGCCCGAAGACGACGGTCTGGCCGATCGAGAGCTCGATATCCATCGGCTGACCCAACATCTTGTCGAGCGCGCGCAGCGACATCGTCGTGCCCTGCTCGGTCTCGGGTTGGCTGACCGAGGTGACCGGACCGGTTACACCGGGAAATGTCGTGAACACACCGGGAGACCCGGTGCCGAGGTTCAACTGGATATCCCCGTCCTCAGCGCCTTCCGACAGGGTGAGGCCGGTGCCATCCCCGCCGTCCAACTCGAAGTCGTCGAAATCTTCCCCGCCCTCGCCCGCTTCACCCTCGGGCTGGCCGAACTCCACGAAGGGCACTTCGCCATCGGTCACGTCGAATTGCTGCGCGGTGGCGAAGGAGGTCAGGCTGAGTGTTGCAGCGACTAGGAAAGCAATCGGTTTCATCGTTTATCCATCGCCGCCGACAAAGCGCAGAAGCAGGGTGATCAGGCTGACCGAGGATTGCGTGTCGAGCACCTCGCCCCCCGGTTCAAGGTTGAAGGGAGAACCGCCGGGAATGATCTCCACGAAGGAGCCACCCAGAAGGCTCTCGGAGGAAATCGCGATGGCACTGTCGTCGGGCAGCACGATGTCCTCATCGACGGTGAACGTGGTCTCGGCCAGGAACGACTGGGGGTTCAGGGTCATGCCGGTCACGGTCCCGATGCGGACCCCGCCGAGGCGAACCTCGGTGCCGACCGAGATGCCCTCGGCCGAGCGGAAGGCGGCCTGCAACTCGTAGCTGCCAGCGCTGGAAGCGACCCCCGTCCCCGACGCATAGAGGAAAAAGCCCACGGCAGCCGCCAAAACGGCGCCGCCGGTCGCAATTTCTGCAAGGGAATAGTCAGTCTCGGCCATGGGATGTAGCTAACGTGCCAATTGGCTGCCGCCAAGGGGGATTTCAGCCCGCCTGACCGGGGGGCTGTATTTCGCTTCGCGGCATCGAGGGCGCCGGTTACTCGGGCGTCCAGGCCTCGTAATCGCTGCGGGACGCGGGCTGCTCACGGCGGATCGAGCCCGCGGGCGCATAGGCCAGCGGTGTCCCGGTGAGGTTCGGCAGATGCGGCGCCTCCCAAGCCTTGTGGACCACGGGGCGATCGGTCGGCGGCTCATCCCAGGTGTGGTGCAGCCAGCCGTGCCATTCGGGATCGATGCGCGAGGCTTCGACCAGACCGTCGAAGATCACCCACCGTTTGCTGTCATCGCCGTTGCGATAGAAGACGTTGCCCTGGGTGTCCTCGCCCACTTTCACGCCCCGACGGGCGGTGAACAATTGCGTTCCGATCGTCTGGCCGTTCCACCAGGTGAACAGGCGATTAAAGATGCTGGCCATGGGCTGTGATCCGCAGTTTGGGTCGTTTGAGGGGGGTTTTGCCTTGTTGCACGCGCGACGTCCAGTGGGCTTTGCGTCGCGCCTTCTGCGGGCGGCGTGTCGGTCGTGCGAATAACGGCCGGCAGCGCGCGGTGCGAGGGGGGGGATTGAGTTGTATTGGCCAAGATGAAGGGAGGCCGTGCGTTTTGCTTTCGCCCGATTTGCAGAACACGCGGCCTTGGATCTGGCACGGTTGTTGCAGGCCTTGGGCCGCATGGCCTACAACCGGGCAAATTTACTTGGAGGGATACCATGACAGACGGCCCAAGCTACGGTTTCGACACGCTTCAGATCCATGCGGGCGCACGGCCCGACCCAGCGACAGGCGCACGGCAGACGCCGATCTACCAGACCACCGCCTACGTTTTCCGCGACGCCGACCATGCGGCGGCTTTGTTCAACTTGCAGGAAGTGGGGTACATCTACTCGCGTCTGACCAACCCCACGGTGGCGGTTCTCCAGGAGCGGATCGCGACACTGGAAGGTGGCGCGGGGGCGGTGTGCTGCTCCTCCGGGCACGCGGCGCAGTTGATGGCTCTGTTTCCGCTGATGGCACCGGGTCGCAACGTCGTGGTCTCGACGCGGCTTTACGGTGGCACGGTCACGCAGTTCAGCCAGACGATCAAGCGCTTCGGGTGGGAAGCCAAGTTCGTGGACTTCGACGATCTCGATGCGGTCAAGGCGGCGATCGATGACGACACCCGCGCGATCTTCGGCGAGGCGATCGCCAACCCCGGCGGCTACATCATGGACGTTCGCGCGATCGCGGACATTGCCGATGCCGCAGGCCTTCCACTGATCATCGACAACACCTCGGCCACGCCTTACCTGCATCGCCCGATCGAGCACGGTGCGACGCTGGTGGTCCACTCCACGACCAAGTACCTGACCGGCAATGGCACCGTGACCGGCGGCTGCGTGGTGGATTCCGGCAAATTCGACTGGAGCGCCTCGGACAAGTTCCCCTCGCTCTCGCAGCCCGAGCCCGCCTATCACGGCTTGAAGTTCGCGGAGACCTTCGGGCCGCTGGCCTATACGTTCCACAGCATCGCCATCGGCCTGCGTGATCTTGGCATGACGATGAACCCGCAGGCGGCGCATTACACGCTGATGGGGATAGAGACGCTGTCGCTGCGGATGGAGCGGCACGTGGAGAACGCCCAGAAGATCGCCAAGTGGCTGGAGGACGACCCGCGCGTCGATTTCGTCACCTACGCGGGCCTGGAATCCTCGCCCTATTATCACCGGGTCAAGGAGGTCTGCCCGAAAGGGGCGGGCGCGCTTTTCACCTTCGCGGTGAAGGGAGGCTACGAGGCCTGCCTGAAGCTTGTCGATTCGCTGGAGATCTTCAGCCATGTCGCCAACTTGGGCGATACGCGGTCGCTGATCATCCATTCGGCCTCCACCACGCACCGCCAATTGACGCCCGAGCAGCAGGAAGCCGCCGGTGCGGCGCCCAACGTGGTACGTGTCTCGATCGGTACCGAGGATGTGAACGACCTCATCGCTGATCTGGACCGCGCGCTTTCGGCGGCAACGGCCTAAGGCGTTATTAACCAAATCAAACCTACAATGGGGGGCGGCGTGGATCTTTTCTGCGCCGCCCTCTTTCTTGCCTCCGGAGGCGCCCCCTTTTGCCAAGCCCCCAAACGGGTTAGTCTGAATCTTGCCGATCGGCACCCCTGGGCGCGGTGGGTGCTTTGCCCCGCCGGGAATCCCCTGTAAGAGGGGGCGATTGTGGCACGTGAGCCACGGCTGAGACGAAATATTGAGGTCTGACTTGACGGTGAATATCGCACTCTTCCTATCGTCCGACGGCATTGCCCTTGCCCATCGACAAGCGGCGGGCCACTGGGCGATGATCGGAGAGACGGCATTGGACGTGCCGGATCTGGGCGCCACCCTATCGGGCCTGCGCGACCTTGCCGTGGAGCGGGAGGGCGACGATTTCGAGACGCTCTTGGTGCTGCCGGATGACCAGATCCTCTACACCTCGCTCACCGCGCCGACCGCGGATGCGGATCTCACCGCTTACCGGATCGAGGAAGGTCTGGAAGGGCTGACGCCCTATGCCGTGACCGAGCTGGAATACGACTGGCAGGTGCTGGAAGAAGACCGCGTGAAAATCGCCGTGGTCGCCCGCGAAACGCTGGACGAGGCGCGCGGTTTTGCCAAGGAGCACGGCTTCACCTGCAAGGGTTTCGCCGCCATGCCGCCGATGGAGCGGTTCCCCGGCGTGCCGACCTTCGATCTCGGCGCAGAGGCCAAGAGCATGGGTTTCAGCGCCGAGGGTATTGCTTTCGGGCCGGATACCCATGGCCAGCCGGAGCCGGCCGCCGACCCGGAAGAGGCGTCTGCGCCCTCCGATGAAGCGAAGGCCGAAGATAGCGCGGCGCCTGATGCCAAAGGGTCAGACGAGGCCGCCTCGCCTGACGCCGCCACGGATACAGACAGCTCTGAAGCCGGTGCCGATACGCTGGTGCCCGAAGCAATCGCGCCGCTTGAGGACACGCCATCTGCGGAAGAGCATCCTGCCTTGGCGGAAGCGCTTCTGGGTGCGGGATCGACGGATGACGGTTCGGACGCGCCCCTGCAAGCGATTGAAGACCCAAGCGTTTCTGGCCCCATCACGTCGATAGCCGAGGATGACCAGCCCGATCAGCCGACTGCTTTCGTCGCTGATTCCACGCCGCCTCAGGAAGTGGTCGGCGATGCGGGTGACGATGATGATGTGCTGCCACCCGCGCCGTCACCGGCGTCCCGTGAAGCGCGGCAGCGGGCGCGCGCGCTGCGAGATGGGCAATCGTCGGCTGAAGGTGTCTCGGGCAATGAAACGCCGCCCGAAGATTCCGGCGCCGGTCAGTTCATCGCGCGTCGCGGGCCGTCAGCCGCGCCCGGCGCAGGCGGGCGTTCCATCACAGCGCCATCGGCGGGCAGCGGCGCGATTTCCGCGCCCGATAGCTCCCGCGGCTCGCTGGTCGGTCAACGCAGCTCACGCATTGGGCTGACGCATCCCGATGAGCCGGGGAAATCTGCCGAGAGCGCCGGCGCCGCGTCCACCACGCCAACTGCCCCCACGCCGGATGAGGACGCCACCGCGTCCCCGATGCCGCGCTTGGCCGAACAATTGCAGCGGGTGCGCAACGCCAGCAAATCGCGACCGATTACGCCAAGCAAGAAAGCCCCGCCCCGGCCGCGCGTGGAAATCGAGCCCGGCCCTGCGGCTGGCGTCACCGGCGCGACGGCATCGCGGCGCCCGTCTCCGTTCGACGAGCCGCCCGCCGGTGAGCCTAAATCTTCTTCCGCCAAAGATCGCCTGTCGGGCCTCTTGAACCGTGGGAGCAAGAAATCATTCAAGGCGGCGCCTGCTAAAGGCGCCACCTCTGCCGCCATGGCTTCCGCCCCCGTCGCCGCGTCGGCGGCAAGCGGAAGTCCGCAAGCCTCGGGTGCCGAAACCGGGGCCTCTGGCATCACGAAAGCTGTGCAAAGCCTGCCGCTTGGACGCCGCAAGAAGGCCGCGGCCTCGACGACACCCGATGTGGCGAGCGGTGATGAACGGTTCTCCTCCGGTCTTCTGGCTCGGAAATACCTCAAGCCGACCGGCGGCTCGTTCCGGACCGGCGTGATCCTCACCGTCATCCTCCTCCTGCTTCTCGCCCTCGTCGCGATCTGGTCGGCGCTATTCATCCCCAATGGCGCGGTTGCGCGCTTCTTCGGGACGGGGGGTGAGGTGGAAGCCTCGGCCGGTTTGAGCGACGGCTTCGCGCCGGAGGTCACCACCTCGACGCCGGCTTTCGGCACCGAGATCGCACAGCCAACCCTCATTGACGAGGCGGCGGCCGATGGCATCGAGCTCGCCGAGAATGACCCGACCGTTGTGATCGACACGCCCGTCGAAGTGGCGGAGGAACCGACCCCCGCGCCCGAAGAAGAAGACGTCGCGGCCCTGCCGGATATCGACGCGGATCTGGACCTGCCGCCGCTGCCGGAGATCGATCAGGGGCGCAACCCGTCGGTGGAAGAGGCCGAGGCTCTCTACGCGGAAGACGGGATCTGGGCACGCTCGCCCGAGCGGCCGGACCTGAGGTCCTTCGACCTTCTGGACCGCGTCTACACCGCCGCCATCGATCCAGAGGTCAATGTCCTCGACGCGGTCGCGCTGCCGGATCCGGGGATCAACCCCGCCGAGACACTCGCCCGCTTCCCACCACCCCCCGCCTTCGGGACCGAGTTCGATGTGACCGACGAAGGCCTGATCGCCGCCACGCCTGAAGGCGTCCTGACGCCCGAGGGCGCTTTTGTCATTCTCGGCACACCGCCGACACTCGCCGTGCAACGACCCCGAGAGATCGCGGAGGCCGCGCCTGCCGTGGTGGATACCGACGCGGCGGTCCTGTCGGCCCTGCGCCCGTCCGAGCGTCCGGGCGACCTGTCTGAAACCCGCGAGCGTCAGGTCTTGGGCGGTTTGACTTCGGTCGAGTTGAGCGAACGCCGCCCGTCGACACGCCCCGCCTCCCCCCAGGAAGCCGCCGCAGAGGCCTCTCTCTTTCCCGAGGGCGCTGGCGCTGATCCGGACGCGGTCGATGCCGCGGTCGAACAGGCACTGGCCGGCACCGATCTGGCTGTCGCCCGCTCCCTGATGCCGCGCACGCGACCCGCCAACATTGCGCAGATCGTCGCCAGTGCGGAGCGCACCCCCACGGAAGCGCCAACCGCCGTCGCCGCCTCGGCCGTCGCACCCGGGCCGTCGATCCCGTCCAATGCAGACGTCAGCCGCGCCGCGACAGAGAGGAACGCGATCCGATTGAGGAACGTGAACCTGATCGGTGTGACGGGCACGTCCTCCTCGCGCCGCGCCCTCGTGCGACTGTCGTCCGGCCGCTTCGTGCGCGTATCGGTAGGCGACCGACTGGACGGCGGGCGCGTTGCCGCGATCGGAGAGACCACGCTGCAATATGTCCGCAGCGGTCGCACCGTGACGTTGGAAATCCCGGGCTGATCGAGCCCGTGTGAGCCCTCTGCGGCCTAAAGCAAGACCAGCGCCGCAAGCCCGAGGAACGAGAAAAATCCGACAATATCCGTGACCGTCGTCACGAATGCGCCCGATGCCAGGGCCGGATCGATCCGCAATCGGTCCAACACCACGGGCACCAAGATGCCCGCCAGCCCCGCCACCAACAGGTTGATCACCATCGCAGCGCCGATGACGACGCCGAGAAGCGGCGTGCCGAACCAGACGACGCCGACGATGCCCATCACGACGGCGAAGATCGCGCCATTGATCAGTCCGACCCCGGCTTCCCGGGTGATGACCCGCATCAGGTTGGAGGCCGTCAAGTCCTTCGTCGCGATGGCACGGACCGCCACCGTCAGCGATTGCGTCCCCGCGTTGCCCCCCATCGACGCCACGATCGGCATCAACACGGCAAGCGCCACGATCGTCGCCAGCGCCGTCTCGAATTGCGCGATCACCAGTGACGCGATGATCGAGGTCACGAGGTTCACGAAGAGCCAGGGAAAACGCTGACGCGTGGTCTCGATCACGCCGTCCGAGAGGCTCGATTCCTCGTTCACGCCGGCGAGACGCAGGATGTCCTCTTCCGCCTCCATATCCAGAACGATCATCGCGTCGTCGATGGTAATGACGCCGACAAGCCGCCCGTCATCGTCCACCACCGGCGCGGTGATCAGGTGATACTGGTTGAAGGCATAGGCGACCTCTTCCTCCGGCTGGCTCGCCGGAATCGGGCGGAAGCTGTCCTCGGTGATATCGTGCAGCTTGACGCCACGAACCGTGGCCAGAAGCCGCCCGAGCATGACGTAACCCGTTGGTTTCATGCGCGGATCGGTCAGAATGACGTGATAGAATTCCTCCGGCAAATTGCCGGCCTGGCTGCGGATGTAATCGATGGCCTCGCCCACCGACCAATGCTCCGGCACCGCGACGATCTCGCGCTGCATCAGGCGGCCGGCCGTGTCCTCCGGATAGCTGAGCGCCGCCTCGACCGCGGCCCGATCCGCAGGCTCCAGCGCGTCGAGGATGACCTCCGCCTGATCGTCACCCGCATCTTCCAGCAGGTCGACAACATCATCGGAATCCAGCTCGCGCACCGCCACGGCGATCTGGTCGTCGGGCAGCAGGGCCAGAACCTCTTCGCGAAGGCCTTCCTCCAGCTCCGACAGAACCTCACCGTCGATTCCCTTGGACCAATGGGTAAGCCAGTCCTCCCGCTCGGCGCTCGTGACCTGCTCCAGCAAGTCGGCGATGTCGGCCGGGTGAAGCGGCTCCATCAGCGCATCGATGGCGGCCACGTCACCGGCGTCCAGCGCCTCTCGCAGGCGGGCGCGCAGGGATTTGTCCAACGCGTAGGTGTCGCGCGCGTCTTCGACGGTGTCTTCTGCGTCTACGGCCATCAGATGCCCCCCTGCCAATCGCTCACTTTCCGCCTAACATGGGGGCGCGCGAAGGGCTATTACCCCAACACTAAAAACCGGAGATGACCGTGGCTGAACGATTGATTCTTGGGCAAGTCCTGTGCTTCGAGGGCGACCCGCGCAAGTTGGGCGTGGAGAGCGTGCGCCATGAGACCCATGGCGCCGTCCTGATCCGCGACGGCCTCATCGCCGAGGTGGGCGAGGCCCGCGCCCTGCGTGCCGCCCACCCCGAGGTGCCGGTGACGGACCACGGCGCGGACCTGATCCTGCCGGGCTTCATCGACGCCCATGTCCATTATCCCCAGACGGCCATGATCGCCTCCTGGGGCAAGCGTCTCATCGACTGGCTCAACAGCTATACCTTCCCCGAGGAAGCCCGCTTCGACGACCCCGCCTACGCGGCCGAAATCGCAAACCGATACCTGGACCTTCTCACCGCCAATGGCACCACGACGGCTGCCAGCTATTGCACGATCCACCCCACCTCCGTCGACGCTTTCTTCGAGGCCGCGCAAAGCCGCAACATGCGCGTGCTTGCGGGCAAGACCTGCATGGATCGCAACGCGCCGGACAATTTACGCGACACCGCGCAATCCGCCTACGATGACAGCCGTGAGCTGCTGAGGAAATGGCACGGCACGGATCGTCTGAGCTACGTGATCACGCCGCGTTTCTCGCCGACCTCCTCGCCGGAACAACTCAGTGCCCTTGGCGCGCTCTGGGCCGAGCATCCCGATTGCCTGATGCAGACCCACCTGAGCGAGCAGACCGACGAGATCACATGGGTCCGAGACCTCTACCCCGACGCGCGCGACTACCTCGATACCTACGAGAGCCACGGCCTGCTTGGAGAGCGCGGCCTCTACGGTCACGCGATCCATCTGGAGCCGCGCGAAATCGACCGCTTGGCCGACGTCGGCGCCGCCGTGGTCCACTGCCCGACGTCCAACACCTTCATTGGCTCCGGTCTCTTCGACATGGCTCTGGCCGACAGGATGCCCGTCGGCCTAGCGACCGATACCGGCGGCGGGTCCAGCT